>NZ_JAPZTZ010000003.1 GCF_027532945.1 Phreatobacter sp. | reverse complement strand
CATCTGAAACGTAGCACTGCCGAAGTCTCGTCATCGACCAGTCCGAAGACCGGTCCGCAAGAACTCCGCCGCCTACGTTTCTCTTTCCCATATTCAATTGTCAAAGAACCGGAACCACACAGGGCTCCCACCCAAAAGGGCAACTGAAGGTCCTCTTTCGACCGGGGTCGAAAGCGTCATGCACGAGGTGCTGACCGAGGATTTCAGGTGACTTGGGGCCGGCCGGTGGTCGGCGGCGCCGCGTCGAGGAGGCGGCTTATAGGAGAACCCGCTTTCGGGTGTCAACAGGGTGCCGCAAAAATTTCGCGGCGGCGTTCCTCACGCCTCCACGGTCATGCCCTGCGGGGGCTCCACGAATCCAGGAGCCACGTGCTCTTGTCGCATCCATGGCGGTGACTTGTCCACAGCGTCCGGCCGGTGCGGACCGGGTAGGGGGCCTCGCTCACGCTCATCCGGATGGCCGCATGGCCGATGACCTCGCAGCGTGGTCACATCGGGCCATCCGTCCCGCCATCCCGGACTTTGCCCATGACCTCCCCCACGTCCCCCGCATCCTCCCGTGTCGCGCTCGTCACCGGTGCCGCCCAGGGGATCGGTCACGCCGCCGCCGCCCGCTTCCTCGCCGAGGGCTGGTCCGTCGTCATGCTGGACTGGAAGAAGGACGTGCTGGTTGCCGCGGCCGAGGCGTTCCGGGCACCCGACCGCGTGCTCGCGCTTCACAAGGATGTCTCGCAGCCCTCCGATGTCGCGGCAGCCCTGGATGAGGTCAGGACCCGCTTCGGTCGGCTCGACGCGCTCGTCAACAATGCCGGGATTGCCCATTTTGGCCCGCTGATGGAGACGCCGCTCGAGGCCTGGAACGAGGTCATGGCCGTCAATGTCACCGGCCCCTTCATGATGACCAAGGCAGCCGTGCCGCTGATGCGCGAGACCGGCGGGGCCATCGTCAACATCACCTCGATCTCGTCGCTGCGCGCCTCCACGCTGCGTGTCGCCTATGGCACGTCGAAGGCGGCGCTCGGCCATCTCACCAAGCAGATGGCGGTGGAGCTTGCGAGCTATGGCATCCGCGTCAATGCCGTCGCGCCAGGCCCGGTCGATACCGCCATGGCCAAGAAGGTGCATTCGCCGGAGATCCGTGCCGATTACCACGACGCCATCCCGCTCAACCGCTACGGGCTGCCGGAAGAGCTCGCCGACGCCATTGTCTATCTGTGCTCGCCCGGCGCGAGCTACATCACCGGCCAGACGCTCGCCGTCGATGGCGGCTTCGACGCCACGGGCATTGGCCTGCCGACGCTGCGCCGCGACCAGCGGAACGGCTGAGCCTCAGCGCGGGCCTGGCGGTCGCGTCTCGGTGAGGCGCAGCGCCGCGGACCTCACCGTCTCGGCGATGCCCTGGAGCTGTCGGTCCAGCGGGCTGCTCGACCGCCAGACCATGCCAATCGTGCGGGAGGGCCTCGGCTCCTCGAACCGGGCCACGGCCACCGCCGCCGAGCGGGTTTCCACCGGCACGGCCATGTCCGGGATCAGCGTCACGCCGAAGCCGGCGCTCACCATATGGACGAGGGTGGAGAGCGACGAGCCGTCGAGGATCTCCCTTGGCCTGGCCGTCATGGCGCAGAAGGCGAGGGCCTGGTCGCGGAAGCAATGGCCTTCCTCCAGCAGCAGCAGCCGCATCGTGCCGAGCGCCTCGCCGTTTGGGACGGGCAGGTCCACTTCCGCTGCCGGCCGCACCAGCACGAAGTCCTCCCTGAACAGCGCCACCTCGGTGAGCGCCGGCTCGGAGACGGTGAGGGCGACGATGGCGGCATCGAGCCGTCCCTCCGCCAGGTCGGCGATGAGCCGCGGCGTCTGGGTCTCCCGCACCCTCAGGTCGAGGCCCGTATGGCGGCGATCGAGTTCGCCGACGATGGCGGGCAGGAGATAGGGCGCGACGGTGGGGATCACGCCGAGCCGGAAGCGCCCGACGAGACCGCCCCGCGAGGCGCGGGCGAGATCGGCGAGTTCGTCCACCGAACGCAGGATGAGACGCGCGCGCTGCGCCAGGTCCTCCCCCAGCGCCGTCAGCCGCACCTGCCGCGCCGAGCGCTCCACCAGCGGCACCCCGAGCGTCTCCTCGAGCTCGCGCACCTGCATCGACAGCGCCGGCTGGGAAATGGCGCAGGCCTCCGCCGCACGGCCGAAATGCCCCTCGCGGGCGAGCGCCTCGAAATAACGCAGCTGTTTCAGTGTCAGATTCGTCATCAGGTCATCTTATCGTCACGATCAGATAATTCGACTTATTCTAATCGCAACTCTCCTCTAGAAGAAGCGCTCTCGCGCCCCTTCCGGGGGTAACGGCACGATGGAGGCAGCGCCATGGACGGTCTGGATACGGGAATGGGCAAGTGCCCGGTCATGCATGGTTCGAACACGATGGAGAAGGCGGCGGTGACGGCCTGGTGGCCGAACACGCTCAACCTCGACATCCTCCACCAGCACGATACCAAGTCGAACCCGCTCGCCGGCTTCAACTACCGGGCCGCCGTGCGCTCGCTGGACGTTGCCGCCCTGCGCGCCGACATGAAGGCGCTGTTCCGTGACAGCCAGTCCTGGTGGCCGGCCGACTGGGGCCATTACGGTGGCCTGATGATCCGCCTCGCCTGGCACGCCGCGGGCTCCTATCGCCTCGCCGATGGCCGCGGCGGTGCCGGCACTGGCAACATCCGCTTCGCCCCGCTCAATTCCTGGCCGGACAACACCTCCCTCGACAAGGCGCGCCGCCTGCTGTGGCCGCTGAAGAAGAAGTACGGCAACAAGATCTCCTGGGCCGACCTCATCATCCTCTCCGGCACGCTCGCCTATGAGGATATGGGCCTGAAGATCTTCGGCTTCTCCTTCGGCCGCGAGGACATCTGGCACCCCGAGAAGGACGTCTACTGGGGCGCCGAGAAGGAATGGCTGGCGCCATCCGACACGCGCTACGAGGACGTCGCCAAGCCGGAGACCATGGAGAACCCGCTCGCTGCCGTGCAGATGGGTCTCATCTACGTCAATCCGCAGGGCGTGAACGGCCAGCCCGACCCGCTGAAGACGGCGCTGCATGTGCGCGAGACTTTCGCCCGCATGGCCATGAACGACGAGGAGACCGCGGCCCTGACCGCCGGCGGTCACACCGTCGGCAAGGCCCACGGCAATGGCAGCGCCGAGGCGCTCGGTGTGGAGCCCGAGGCCGCCGGCCTCGAGAACCAGGGCTTCGGCTGGATGAACCCCAACCAGCACGGCAAGGCCAGCGAGGCCGTGACCTCGGGCCTCGAGGGGGCTTGGACCACCCATCCCACCGTCTTCGACATGGGCTATTTCGAGCTGCTCTTCGGCTATGACTGGGCGCTCGCCAAGAGCCCGGCCGGTGCCTGGCAGTGGCAGCCCGTTGGTATCAAGCCGGAGCACATGCCGGTCGACGCCTCGGACCCGTCCCAGCGCCGCATGCCGATCATGACCGACGCCGACATGGCGATGAAGATGGACCCGACCTATCGAGCCATCTGCGAGAAGTTCATGGCGGACCCCGCCTATTTCCAGGACACCTTCGCCCGTGCCTGGTTCAAGCTGACCCACCGCGATCTCGGCCCGAAGATCCGCTATATCGGCCCCGATGCGCCGACCGAGGACCTGATCTGGCAGGATCCGGTCCCCGTCGGCCCGACGAACTGGGACATCGGCGCCGTGAAGGCGAAGATCGCCGCGAGCGGCCTGTCGACCGCCGATCTCGTCGCCACCGCCTGGGACAGCGCCCGCACCTATCGCGGCTCGGACATGCGCGGCGGCGCCAACGGCGCCCGCATCCGCCTCGCGCCCCAGAAGGACTGGGAGGGCAACGAGCCCGCCCGTCTCGCCAAGGTGCTCGCCGTGCTGGAGCCCATCGCCCTTGAGGCCGGCGCCAGCATCGCCGACGTCATCGTCCTCGCCGGCAATGTCGGCGTCGAGAAGGCGGCGAAGGCTGCCGGCGTCACCGTCGAGGTGCCATTCGCCGCCGGTCGCGGCGACGCCACCGCCGAGCAGACGGATGCGGACGCGTTCAAGGTGCTGGAGCCGATCCATGATGGCTTCCGCAACTGGGTGAAGAAGGACTATGTCGTCACCCCTGAGGAGCTTCTCCTCGACCGCGCCCAGCTCATGGGCCTGACCGGTCCGGAGATGACCGTGCTCGTCGGCGGCCTGCGCGCCCTCGGCGCCAACCATGGCGGTGCCAAGCACGGCGTCTTCACCGATCGCCCGGGCGCGCTGACGACAGACTTCTTCGTCAACCTCACGGACATGGCCTATAGCTGGGTGCCGACCGGCAAGAACAGCTACGAGATCCGTGACCGCAAGACCGGCGCGGCCAAGTGGACCGCGACCCGTGTCGACCTCGTCTTCGGTTCGAACTCGATCCTGCGCGCCTATGCAGAGGTCTATGCCCAGGACGACGCCCACGGGAAGTTCGTGGCCGACTTCGTCGCCGCCTGGACCAAAGTGATGAACGCCGACCGCTTCGACCTCGCCTGAGGCCGCAGCGCGGGCGGGGGCGCGCCCCCCGCCGCGTCTTGACATGCGAAGCGCCGGCCCCGCGAGGGACCGGCGCTTTTGTTTGGGCTGAAAGGGGAGGGGCTCAGCCGCGCTGGCGCAGCCGCAGCATCATCGTGTCGAACGAGTACTCGGCGACCTGCCACCACAGGTATTCCTCGTTCCGGAACGCCCGCATGTGCTCGTAGATCCGCTTGAAATCGGCATTGCCGGCCGAGAGTTCGGCATAGATCTCATTCGCCGCCTTGAAGGCCGCATCGAGGATCTCGGTGCTGAAGGGCCGGAGCTGCGCGCCGGCCGCCACGAGGCGCCGGAGCGCCGCCGGATTGCGGGCATCATAGATGGCGGTCATGTCCATGTTGTTGGCCGCCGCAGCATTGTTGAAGATCTGCTGATAGGACTTCGGCAGGGCGTTCCACTTGTCCTGGCCGATCCAGTAATGGACCGTCGGCGCGCCCTCCCAGAAGCCGGGATAATAGTAGTAGGGAGCGACCCGGACGAAGGCGAGCTTCTCGTCGTCATAGGGCCCGACCCACTCGGCCGCGTCGATGACACCGCGCTCCAGCGAGGAATAGGTATCGCCGCCGGGGATCTGCTGCGGCACCACGCCGAGCTTGGCCATGACCTGGCCGGCAAGGCCGGCGATGCGGAACTTCAGCCCTTTGAGGTCGTCGAGCGTGCGGACCTCCTTGCGGAACCAGCCGCCCATCTGCGTGCCCGTATTACCGCCAGGCACGGTATGGACGTTGTACTTCTTGACGTAGTCGTTGATGAGCTGCTGGCCGCCGCCCTGATAGAGCCAGGCGTTGCGCTGGCGCACGTTCATGATGAAGGGCACGTCGGCCATCAGCGCCAGGACCGGGTCCTTGCCGACGAAATAGTAGCCGGGCGACTGGCACATCTCGATCGTGCCGGCCGAGACCGCGTCCAGCGTCTGGAAGGCGCCGACGATCTCGCCCGCAGCGAAGCACTGGATCTTGAAACGCCCATCGGTCGCCTCGGCGATCTGCTTCGTCATCGTGTCGAGCGGGCCATAGAGCGCGTCGAGCGATTTCGGGAAGGACGAGGCGCAGCGCCAGCTGACCTCCGGCAGGGTCTGGGCGATGGCGGGGGCGGCAACGGTTGCGGCGACCGCGCCTGTCGCGCCGGCAGCCATGAATGTTCTGCGCTTCATCCTGATCTCCTCCTGGCCCGTCCGCGTCTCTAGAACCGCGCGGATCGTGGGTTTCCCCAAGAGGGCAGGCTAGGGCGGTTCGAGGCGCCAGCGCCCCGCCATTCCCGAATGGAGGACATGCACCGGGCGGTGGGCCCGCCCGGCTTTGGGGCGTCAGGCTGTCAGGACGCTGATCGTCGCGGCAATCGTGATGATGCCGGCAACGCCCACCATGGCGAGGCGGGAGACTTGGCCGGGCAGGCGGCGAAGGCGTCGGATACGGGTCATGCGCTGAACCATGGCGACCTCCTTTGGCGTCGGAACGGGGGCTCAGATGGGAAAGCCCAAGCAGAGTGCAAGGCTCTGGCCCATCGATACCAATGCGGCACGGGCGCGCAGGTTCCCTCCGTTTTTCATCGCATTTGAATGAATGTTTTCACGGCCCGTCATGGGGCCACGGTTATGGTCCTCCGCGGGTGACGAGAACCGGCCGCAGGAGCGCCGGTTCGCTTCTGACGAGGGGACCGATCGTGTCGCGTGACGCATTCCGCACTGCCGTTATGGCCGTTGCCGGGCTCGTGCTCGTTCTTCTGGCGCCTGGCCCTGCCGCCGCGGCCCCGGCCGAGCGGCGCTATCGTCACCATGACTGGACCATTCGCGCCTTCGAGAATGTCTGGACCCGCCGTTACGAGGGCGTTGCTGCGGCGCCTGCCCTCGCCGAGGCCAAGGGCGGGCGCAACGGCGAAGTGCTGATCCTGTGTGTCGCGGGCCGTCCGCGGCTCGGCATCCGCTGGCCGCAGCGGCTTGAGGAACAGCACCAGAGCCGCCAGCGCTTCTCGCTGCGTCTTGATTCCGGCGTCGCCGAAGTTCACGAATTCGAACCGAGCACAGGATCCATCCTCGGCCACCCCAATGGCGGCTACTACATCTCTGCCAATGACGGCCTCTTCTTCCGGGCCTCCCGCTCCGAGGAACTCTTCGTCGCCGTCGCCGGCGCCGATCAGGGCGAGTTGCGCGCCCGCCTGCAGGGCTTCGCCGCCGCTGCCTTCGACATGACCGCGATCTGCGCCGGCCGCCTGCCGTAAGGACGGCGCCGTGGCGTGCTCCGCGCCTCGCTCGCGCGACCAATGCACTCACCGGTTACATACTTCATTGACGCTGCCCGAGGGGCTGTTTATCGTCCGGGACAAGAAGCGCGGGCACCGCGCCAAATGTCCTGGAGGAAGCTGTGATTTCAAGGAGATGCGCCGTCGCGGCGCTGCTCGTCGCCGTCTCGCCGTTCGCCGTCGCCCCCGCCTTTGGCCAGGCCTTCCCGTCGCGGCCGATCACCATGGTCGTGCCCTTCGCACCGGGCGGTCCGACTGACATCGTCGCCCGCATCGTTGCCGAGCGCATGAGCCAGACGCTGGGCCAGCAGGTCGTGGTCGAGAACGTCGCCGGCGCCGCCGGGACGACAGGCGCCAACCGCGTCGCCCGCGCCGATCCCGATGGCCACACGATCCTCATGGGCCCGATGAGCACCATGAGTTTCTCGCCAGCGCTCTATCCCAACCTTGCCTTCAATGTCCTGACCGACTTCGAGCCGATCGGGATCGCCGCCTCGGCGCCGATCCTCCTGGTCGCCAACAAGGCTCTCCCGGCCAAGACGCTCGCGGAGTTCTCGGCCCATCTGAAGGCCAATGCCGCCACCATCAACAACGGCAATGCCGGCGTCGGATCGACCTCCCACCTCGCCTGCACCCTGCTGAACCGCCGCATCGGCGCCAATTCGACCTCGGTGCCCTATCGCGGCACAGGGCCGGCCATCCAGGATCTCGTCGCCGGCAATGTCGGCTATATCTGCGACCAGGTGACCAGCCTCATGGGGCAGGTCCAGGCGGGCGCCGTGCAGGCTGTTGCCGTGCTGGCGCCGACCCGCTCGCCGGTCCTGCCCAATGTCCCCACCGCGCGGGAAGCCGGCATGGAGGGCGTCGAAATGGTGGTCTGGAACGCGGTCTTCGCGCCCAAGGCGACGCCAGCCCCGATCATTGCCGCGCTCAACGCCGCCCTGCGCCGGGCCATCGATGATCCTGCCGCAACCGCGCGCTTCCTCCAGCTCGGCGCCGAGGCCCCGGCCGAGGCCGACCGCACGCCCGAGGCGCTGCGCCGCGTCCATGCCGCCGACGTCGCCAAGTGGGGCGAGGTCATCCGCGCCGCCGAGATCCGCGTCCCCTGAGGGCCGCGGACCTCGCCCGATCCCAGGACACGCGCGATGCGCCTTTCCCTCTGCAACGAGGTGCTCGCGCCCTGGGACCTCGCCCGGCAATGCGCCTTCGCCCGGGCCGTCGGCTATGACGGCCTTGAGATCGCGCCGTTCACGCTGTCAGAGGAGCCTCACCGGCTCTCCGCTGCGGCCATCGCCGCGGCGCGCCGCACCGTCGAGGATCACGGACTCGCCGTCACCGGTCTGCATTGGCTGCTGGTGACGCCGCCGGGCCTCTCCATCGTCTCGCCCGACGCGGAGCTGCGCGGCCGCACCCGCGACGTCATCCTCGGCCTTCTCGATCTTGCCGCGGGCCTCGGCGCCCGCGTCCTCGTCCATGGCTCGCCCGCCCAGCGCCGCCCGGCCGATGGGGAGGGGACCGATGTCGCCTTCGGCCGCGCCCGCGACCTCTTCGCCGGGCTCACGGAGGAGATCGCGGCGCGCGGTTTCACCTATTGCATCGAGCCGCTGGCACCGCCCGACAACGTCTTCATTGAGACGGTCGCTGAGGCCGTCCGGCTGGTCGATGCGGTGGGCCATCCCGCCTTCCGCACCATGATCGATACCTCCGCCGCCTCCGCCCGCGAGGCCGAACCTGTGGCGGACCTCATCCGCCGCTGGATGCCGACCGGTCACATCGCCCATGTCCAGCTGAACGATGCCAACCGCCGCGGCCCCGGCGAGGGCCGCGACCGCTTCGCGCCCGTGCTCCGTGCGCTCGGCGAGACCGGCTATGGCGGCGACATTGCCATCGAACCCTTCATCTACGAGCCGGACGGACCGGCCTGCGCGGCGCGGGCGGCCGGCTATGTGCGTGGTCTCCTCGAGGCGCTGGATACCGCGACATGACGGACCCGGCTGGTCATGCCAGTGTCGGCAATGAGGCGAATCGCGGTCCCTCGGCCGCAGGGGGCGACACGGGCGTGACGGAGGCGGTGCAGAAGACGGTGCGCAAGCGCGACAGCGCCGGCACGCGCGCGCGCATCCTCAATGTCGCCACCCGCGAATTCGCCAATCGCGGCTACGAGGGGGCGAGGACCGACGACATCGCCGACCGCGCGCGCATCAACAAGCGCATGATCTACCACTACTTTTCCTCGAAGGAGCTGCTCTATCTGGCAGTTCTTGAGGCGGCCTATGAGCGCGCCCGCTCCGCCGAGCAGAAGCTGGATCTCGACCGGCTGGAGCCCGTTGAGGCACTGACCCGCTTCACCGAATTCACCTTCGACAGCTTCGTGCGCGACCGCACCTTCATCAACCTGCTCGCCACCGAGAACCGCCAGCGCGCCAAGGTGCTGAAGAAGTCGGCGCGGGTGAACATGATGAACTCGCCGGTGATCGACGCCATCGCGCGCATCATCACCCGCGGCCATGCCGAGGGCACCATCCGCGCGGGGCTCGACGCCCGCCAGCTCTGGGTGACCATCATCGGCATCTGCTACTTCTTCTTCTCCAACGTCTACACGCTGTCGGTGATCTTCGACGCCGACATGGAGAGCCCGGATTCCATCGCGGAGCGCCGCGCCCATGTGGTGGAGTTCGTGCTGCGCGGCGTGAAGGCCTGAGGCCTCACACCACGCTTCTGTGCCTCTCGATGCAGGTCTGAAGCACCTCGTCCATCGGCCGCTTCCACCAGTCCAGCGCCGAGAAGATCTCGACCTCCGAGAACCCGGTGAAGCCCTCGGCCTCCACCGCCTGTCGGATCTTTTTCAGCTCGATCACCCCGTCGCCCATCATGCCGCGATCGGTGAGCAGATCGCGCGTCGGCACCAGCCAGTCGCAGACATGATAGGCGAGGAGCCGCTCGCGCCCTGCCCGGCGGATGGCGGTGGAAAGGTTCGGGTCCCACCAGATGTGATAGACGTCGGCCGCGACGCCGAGTGCGCCGGAGCGTGTGGGATCGAGCCGGTCGCAGATGTCGAGGGCCTGGTCGAGTGTGTTCACGCAGGCCCGGTCCGCCGCATACATCGGGTGCAGCGGCTCGATGGCGAGCGGCATCCGGGCGCCCCGCGCATGGTCGAGGAGCTCGCCGATGCCGTCCTCCACCTGCGCGCGGGCCGCGCCGAGGTCATGCGAGACCGCCGAGCCGGGCCGCGAGTACTGCGGCAGGCCGCCGACCACGAGGACGAGGCAGGCCGCGCCCAGCGTTGCCGCCTCGTCGACGGCGCGGCGGTTGTCGTCGCGCGCCTCCTGCTTCTTGGAGGCATCAGCTGGGAACATGCCGCCGCGGCAATAGCCGGAGAGCTTCAGCCCATGGGTGCGCACCGCCTTGGCGGCGGCATCGAGCCCCACCGTCGCCACCTGGTCGCGCCAGGGCGAGATGGCCTGGATGCCATGGCGCACGCAGCCTTCGATGATGGCGAGGAGGTCGCCCTGCTGGCGCACCGTCGCGGTGTTGATGGAGAGGAGGGAATGGTCGGCGGAGAAATCGCGCATGGACGCACCGGAGGTCAGGCCGCATTCCTTGCCGCGTCATGCCCGGGCTTGTCCCGGGCATCCACGACGTGAACACGGCATCGCAGGAATGATCGCAGGAAGTCATGGATGCCCGGGACAAGCCCGGGCACCAGGGAGAGGTTGACGCCTCGCCTTGAGCGCCTCACGCCACGCCGCGCGTCGCCATGACCGCCGCCATCCGCGCCGCGGCACGCTCGGGGTCGCGCAGGATCCCGGCCGCATCGGCAAGACGGAAGAGCTCGGCGAGATGCTGGGTCGAGCGCGTGCTTTCCTGGCCGCCGACCATGGTGAAATGGTCCTGGTGGCCATTGAGATAGGCCACGAACACGACACCCGTCTTGTAGAAGCGGGTCGGCGCCTTGAAGATGTGCCGCGACAGCGGCACGGTCGGCGCGAAGATGTCATGGAACGTCGCGAGATCGCCGTTGGCCAGCGCCGAGAGAGCGCCCGCTGCCGCCGGCGCGATGGCGTCGAAGATGCCGAGCAGGGCGTGGGAATAGCCCTTGTCGTCGCCGGCGATGAGCTCGGCGTAGTTGAAGTCGTCGCCGGTATACATCTTCACCGAGGGCGCGAGCCGGCGCCGCATGGCGATCTCCTTGTCCTTGTCGAGGAGGGAGATCTTCACGCCGTCGACCTTGGCGGCGTTGCGGTTGATGACGTCCACTGCCGTGTCCATGGCGGCGTCGAGGTCGGCCGTGCCCCAGTAGCCGGCGAGTGCCGGATCGAACATGTCGCCGAGCCAGTGGATGATCACCGGCTGCGCGGCCTGCGACAGGATGCGGTCATAGACGCGGCCATAGTCCTCCGGCCCCTTGGCGACGCGGGCGAGCGCCCGCGAGGCCATGAGGATGATGCGCCCGCCAAGCGCTTCGATCGCCTCGAACTGCATCTCGTAAGCCGCGATCACCTCCTCGAGGCTGCGCACGGCGGCGGGGTCGAGATGGTCGGTGCCAGCGCCCGAGAACACCACCGCGCCGGGCGTCGCCTTGGCCTGCCGCACCGACCGGCCGATCAGGTCGAGCGCGCCGGCCCAGTCGAGGCCCATGCCGCGCTGCGCCGTGTCCATGGCCTCCGCCACCCCGAGGCCGAGGCCCCAGAGATAATCGCGATAGGCCATGGTCCGATCCCAGTCGATGGCATTGGTGAGCCAGGGATCGTTGTCGGCGAGCGGGTTCGCGACCATGTGGGTGGCGGCCAGCGCCACGCGGTTGAGCGGGCCTGTCACCTTCTCCGGGAACTGGCGCGGCACCGAGAGCCGGTAGGTCTCGATGGTCCCCGCCGCGGTCGGCAGCCGCACGCTGGCGGCAAGCTTGGTCTTGTCGAGCATCGGTCGGCTCTCCTCTCGATCCCGCATCACACCGTCAGCTTCGGAACGTCGATCCAGCGGCGCTCCTTCCAGCTCTGCAGCGCGCATTCCACGAGCTGCACACCCTTGGCGCCTTCCATCAGCGTGTAGGAATAGGGCGCGTCCTCCACCACGTGGCGGACGAACATCTCCCACTGCACCTTGAAGCCGTTATCGTAGCTCTGGTTGTCCGGCATTTTCTGCCAGGTCGAGCGGAAATCGATGGTCTGCTTCTGGTCGGGGTTCCACACCGGACGCGGCGTGGCGTTGCGCGGCTGGATCATGCAGTCGTGGAGGCCTGCCACCGCCGAGCCCAGCGTGCCGTCGACGTTGAAGGTGACGAGATCGTCGCGATAGACGCGCGTCACCCAGCTCATGTTCATATGGGCGATGACGCCGCCCTCGAGCTCGAAGGTCGCATAGGCCGCGTCGTCGGCGGTGGCCTTGTAGGCCTTGCCGTTCTCGTCCCAGCGCTCCGGAATATGCGTCGCGCCAAGGCAGGAGACCGACTTCACCTGCCCGAAGAGATTGTCGAGCACGTAGCGCCAGTGGCAGACCATATCGAGGATCATGCCGCCGCCATCCTCGGAGCGGTAGTTCCAGGAGGGCCGCTGCGCCGTCTGCCAGTCGCCCTCGAAGACCCAGTAGCCGAACTCGCCGCGGACCGAGAGCATCTTGCCGAAGAAGCCGCTATCGCGCAGCGCCTTCAGCTTCATCAGGCCGGGCAGGAACAGCTTGTCCTGCACCGTGCCGTTCTTGATGCCCTTGTCCTTGGCGAGCTTCACGATCTTCAGCGCCTCGGGGAGGTTCGTGGCGATCGGCTTCTCGCAATAGATGTGCTTGCCGGCATGGATGGCCTTTTCGAGCAGAGTCGGGCGCATCTGCGTCGTCGCCGCGTCGAAGAAGATGTGGTTCTTTGGATCGACGATGGCCGCGTCGAGGTCGGTCGACCAGCGCTCGACGCCATTGGCCTTGGCGAGCGCGGCAACCTTGTCGGCATTGCGGCCGATGAGGATCGGGTCGAGCTGCACGCGGCTGCCATCCGACATCAGCACGCCGCCCTGGGCGCGAATGGCGGCGACGGAGCGCACCAGATGCTGGTTGGTGCCCATGCGGCCGGTCACGCCGTTCATCACGACGCCGAGGGTCCTGGTCATGCGGGTAGTCCTTGTGCGGGGAGGGTTGTGAGAGGGGAGAGGCGGGCGACATCCGGCATCGCCGCGCTGGCGAAGCCGGGACCGTCCAGCGAGGAGAGGTCGAGCCGTCCGCTCGCGACAGTGAGGCGGATGCGATCGGTCCGGGCGTAGAGCCCGGGATGGGCGGCAAGAAACGCCTCGGCCTCGGCGGCGGGCGCCTCGGCGAAGCCGTCGACATAGTGATGGCCGTTGCGCTCCACATGGGTGAGGCCAAGCGCCGCGACGAAGGCGCTGTCTTGCTGGACCGCAAGGCCCGCCTGGCAGGTGAGGTCCTCCGCCGAGACGAGGAAGGCCGGGCCACCGGTGCTGCCGGCATTCCAGGCGGCGGCACGCACCGTGTTCATGAGCGCCTTGTAGAGGCCCTTGCAGCACTTGGACGAGACGCCGCGATAGCCAAGCGCCCTGGCGCGCGGGAAGGCGTCGTCGGCATCATCCGCCTCGTCGATGATGACGCCGCGCGCCGCCACCGCTGGCGGCAGCGGCCGCTCGAAGGTGACGCGCCGGTCGAAGGGCTGTTCGATGAAGAGGAGGCGCGCCATGAGCCCGCCGAGCCGCGGCTCGGCCTCGGCACGGGCAAGAAGCTCGACGAGGGCATCGGGGGCATATTGCTCGTTGGCATCGACGGTGGCGCGATAGTCGATGCCACGCGCCTCCAGGAGCGCTGCGATGGCGAGGAGCCGGTCGATGTCGGCGGCAGGATCCCCGCCGAGCTTGATCTTGAAGAAGCGGAGGTCGGCGGCGTCGATCTCGGAGGCGAGGCTGTCGGCGCCGATGATGCGGTCGGTGAGGCCGACCGTGTGACGGATGGCGATGGACCGGCCGGGGGAAAGGGCGGCGAGACGTGCCGCAATGGCAGCCTCCGTCAGGTCCGGCGTCAACCGCGCGTCGATGCCAGCGGCATTGGCCTTGAGCACTGCGACGAAGCCTTGGCCCATCGCCCGTGCCAATCCGTCGAGCACGGCCTTGTCCACCTGCGCGACGCCGAAGGAGGCGGAGAGGGCGGTGGCATCGGCGGCCTTCGCCCAGTCCGCCTGCGCCTCCTGCAGCCGCACATGGTGCCCGAAGGCCGTGTCGCAGCCGAGGTGGCGCGTCGATGCCACCGCCGCCGCGAGGCTGCTTTTCAGGTCTCGCACCGTATCGTCGGTGCTGCGCTCCGCCCGTTTGTCGAACCATTTGGGCGGCATGAGTTCGGCGGTCATGCCGGTGGCGCGGCCATGGCCCTCGACCTCCACGACGACGCGCACGAAGGCCTGGAAGGCACCTTCCACCGTGACTGCTCCGAAACGGAACGGCCGCACGAAGGGCGTCCAGCGCTCGAAGGCTTCGGCCTCGGCAATGCGAGTGCGCGGGGCGGCCATCAGTCGATCCCCCCTTGAGCGTAGAAATGCGCCCGGACCTTCTTGGCGAGATCCGGAAAGGCCACGAGGTCCCAGGCGAGGTTGAGCAGGGCGAGCATGCCGAAGGGGCTGAGCCAGGCGGCATTCAGCCAGCGGCCAAGCCCAGTGCTCCCGGCGCGCGATGCCGCCATCCTCGGTCTCCTGCCCATGCCCGTCGCTCTCAGGTGGCGACGTATATAACTCACCAGTTACTTACAAGACGATGGCGGCCGAAGTCAAGGCGAGGGCGCGCAGGGGGGGGCAGGCGGGTGCCTCGCCCGAAGGGTGGACGTCGAGTTCCGGATGCCCGCATGCCGGCGCAAAAAGGCCGCCGCACCGGATGGTGCGACGGCCCCGTTTCGTCTGCGATCGCCGCCGCTGCGGCGATGGGTCAGGCGGCCGAGCGCAGCGGCGTGGCGCCTTCCCAGGCGAGGCCCGGCCGGTAGCGGCCGGCAACCTTGCCGTTCTCCAGCCGCAGCAGGTGCAGCCAGCCATTGTCGAACAGCTGCCGGACGCCCGCATGCTTGTCGAGGATGGCCGTAATCGCCTCCTGCGGCGCGTCGATCATCACGGTGAGGCGCAGCGGCTCGTGCGCGAGGCTCTCGCCGTCGTGGACCGCCTGCCAGGGCAGGCCGGTGCGGAGGACGCCGCCATTGCCCTGCACCACGCCGAACCCGCCCACCACGTTGTGGATCAGCTTGTTGCCGCCACCGAACATGTCGGGCGCGACGGAGGAGCCGTAGTACTGGAGGCTGATCCAGCTCGCGACCACCACCGGGGCGGTCAGGATCAGCTCCAGCGTGGCAAAGCCTTCATCCGCCTCCCAGTCGTAGCTGTGCAGGAAGGCGCGGCCGCCGAGATCCGTCGTTGCGGTGACGGCCCGCGGCGCGGCGATGAAGGCGGCGCAGCCCGCAAGGCCCCATTCCGGCCGGAGCTCGGCCCAGTCCAGCGCCCGCTGCGCGATGGTCTCGGCATGGGCCCGCGGCAGCCGCTTCGCCCGCTCGGCCCGGGTGATCCGGGTTGCCTCGGACAGCCAGGCCTCGGCGCGGACGAGATCCGCCACGTGGCCACCGAGCTCCATGTCGCGGTAGAGGGTGATCGTGTCGGTCGTGGTCTCGTGCAGGCCGGCGACGAAGACCGTGTCCTCGGGCAGGATGATGCCATGGGCCGGCAGGCCCGCCCGCGTTTCCGGATCGTTGAGGAGGTCGGCGAGGATCCGCGCCGAGACCTCGCCCGTCTGGCCGCCGCAGGCGCCGCAATGATAGGCGCTCTCGTGCGGGTTGTTGGTCACCTTGGCGCCGTGGCCGAAGAGCAGCACCAGCCGGGCATGGCCCTCGGTCATGCTCATCGCCTTCAGCACCGCAGCGCCCGTCGCCGCCTTGGCCTCGGCGGTGAGGCCGCCATCGATCCGCGGCCGCGGGTTTTGCTTCGGCGCCTCGCCGAAGCCGAGCGCGTCCTTGACGAGCTTGGCGCCGTAGAGGGGCCCGGAGGCCTCGACGAAGGCGAAGGACGAGACGGCCGCCTGCCGGAACCGGCCCCAGGCGCGGGTTGCCCGCGCGCCGATCCGGCTCGTCGCCTCGTCCTCAGGCGAGACGTGGCTGCAGGTGAACATGGCGGGCTTCAGCAGAACGGGGAGGTGCTTGGCGACCTCGTCCGTGCCGTGCGGCCGGTGGGCCAGCGGCAGGCCGAAGAAGCCGGCGAAACCGATGGTGGCGATCTCCGGGCTGAGGCTCTCGAGCGCCCGCCGGTACACTTCCGACCGCACGTCGATGCAGAAGGCGGCCTGCACGGCGGGCCGGGCTGTCGCGCCGGCCATGCCCGTGAGCTGCGCGGCAAGCCGCCGCTGATGCGCCCGGTCGGCGGCGTCCTGCAGGATCGCATCGGCCACCTGGTCAGGCGTCGCTGCGACCGGCGCGGCATGGGCGGCGACGATCTGCTGCCAGCGCTCGGCGATGGCCGGGACATGGGCAAGGAGCGCCTCCTCGAAGATCAGCCGGATGGCGAGCAGGTCGGTGATGGTCGTGTCGGTCGCCTCACCGAGCTCGGCCTCCCAGAGCAGCCAGCGGGCGTGCTGCGCCCAGCCGCCGAGATCGCTGAGGAGCCGGTGGAACAGCGTCTCCGCCGCCGCCTCGCCGATGCCGAGGCTGTCGGCAGCCCGAAGGATCGCCCGCTCCGGCGTGTCCGGGGCATCGGCCACATGGGCGCAGAAGCCCTTGAGGCCAGCGATCTCCGGAGTGAGGTCGTGGACGGCCCAGTCCCGCCAGGCCGAGAAGGCGCTGCGGCCGGGGGCCGGCGACCAGAGCGCCTGGCCCCGGTCGAAATGGCCGGCGGCCCAGAGGCCGAAGCACCGCTCGACGAGGGCCGGCCAGTCCGTTCCCGTGGCGTCGGCGGCCAGCGCTGCCACCGTCGGCAGCGCGACGGGTGCGGCTTCCGGCGTCGCCAGCCGCGCCTTGAGGGCGGCGAGGTCCTTCGGCTTCAGCGCCGAGGCCGAGGCGGCGAGCGCCGCCGACAGGTCCTCGACGGTGATCTCGCCGGAGGCGATCTTCGCCGCGTAGTCCTGCCGGCTGCGGGTCAGCGGCACGCCGGCGACCCGGGCGAGCCGCGCCGCGGCGGTGGCGAAATCCTCGCCGGTCTGGCCGAGGAAGGGATTGACCGCGACCGTCGCCGAGAGCGGGAAGGCCGGGGGGATCGCGCGGGCGGCGGCTTCAGCGGCCTTGATGAGGGCGGCGTACCGGGCGGGGGCGACCTGGGGCTGGTTCAGCAACATGATGCTCTCCGTGAGGTCAGTGGGCTTTTGCGGCCCGGAAGCCGCCGATCAGCCGGTCGAGGACGGCGTTGAGGTAGAGGCCGTTGGCGAGGTGGACGCGCAGGCCCGCCGCCGCCGGGTGGTGGGCCCAGAGGGGGAAGAGCGCCTGGGCGACCGCCACGAGGCCGAAGGAGAGGAGGGCGAGGATGATCAGCGCCCATTCCAGCGGGCCGGCGGTCGGCACGGCCGGCAGATACGGGCCCCAGATCGCCCCGGAGATCAGGTGGAAGCCGAAATAGGCCACCGCCGCGCCGAGGGAGGCGAGGGCCGTGCGGCGGGTGAGCTCGCGGGGGGCTGCGTCGGCAAGGCCCTGGGCGACAAGGTAGGCGACACCGAAGACCAGGATCGCGCCAAGCGCCAGGGCCTGGGCCGACTTGTGGCCGCTGACCAGGCCGAAGAGGCTGGCAACCGCAAGGTAGAGCACGATGGCCAGCGCGAAGGACCGCGCCACCGCAAGGCCACCGGGCACCGCCACCGGGCCGGGCCGCCGGATCGAGGCCACCGCCTCTACCGCGCCGCCGGCGGCGAGGAAGGCATGCGCCTTGTAGAGCGAGTGGGCGACGATGTGCAGGAGGGCGAGGGGCCAGAGGCCGAGGCCGCACTGGAGCAGCATGAAGCCCATCTGCGAGACGGTCGACCAGGCCAGCGCCGTCTTGGCGGCGCTCTGGGTGAGCATCACCACCGCGCCGAACAGGGCGGTGAGGCCGCCGAGCATGACGAGGGCCGCCATGCCGCCGGAGCTCGCCTGCACCAGCTCCGCGAGGCGGATCATCAGGAAGCCGCCGGCATTGATGATGCCGGCATGGAGGAGGGCGGAGACCGGGGTCGGGGCCTCCATCACCTCGGTGATCCAGCCGTGCAGCGGGAAGGAGGCGGTCTTCAGCGCCGCCACCACGACCAGCAAGGCGACCGCGATGTGGGCCGAGAGGGGCAGGCCGCCCTTCGCCGCCGCGCCGATGGCGCCGAGGTCGGCGGTCCCGAAGCCGACCCACAGCAGGGCGGCGGCGAGGACCAGCAGCACGTCGCCGCCGAACCAGACGAGGGCGAACTTGGTGGCGGCGCGCCGCGCCTCAGCCCGCTCGCCGTAGAACATCAGGAGCCGCCTCAGGCCGGCGCCGACCGCGACGAAGCTCGCGGCGAGGACGACCAGGCTGCCGGACTGGACGAGCAGGAGCACAGCCGCGAGCGTCGCCAGCATCAGGCCGTGGAACCGGCCCTCCTGCTCCTCACCGTCGAGATAGGAGCGGGCGTAGCGCACCACGATCCAGCCGACGAAGCCGACCAGCACCGTCATGGTCGCGCTCACCGCGTCGAGCCGCAGCGCGAGCAGGGCGGGGCCGGCGCCGACCGCCGTCACCCGCTGGCCGAGAACGAGAAGCTGGATCAGGGAGGCGAGGGCGAGGCCGAGCGCGGCGAGGGCGGCGGCTTCCGCGAAGGCCGGATAGGCGCCGGGGCGGCGGCCGGGCCGCACCAGGGCGAAGGCGGCGGCGCCGAGAAGCACCAGCGGTGCGAATTGCACGAAGGGGATGAAGGTCGACATGGCGACTCCGGGGATCAACGAGTGCCGCCGGAGATAAGGCTTGCCTGACTTCAATAAAAATACATAATTTCGGTCGTTACGTTCTATTGAGAAGAACGATGCCCGCGCTGAACCTCCACCACCTCCGCCTCTTTCACGCCGTTGCGGCCGAGGGAACGCTCACCGGCGCGGCGCGGCGGCTGAACCTCGCCCAATCCGCGCTGTCGACCCAGCTGAAGACGCTGGAGGCGACGCTCGGCCATGATCTCTTTGAACGGCGCGGCCGCGGTCTCGTCCTCACCGAGGCGGGGCGAATCGCCTTCGACCATGCCGAGACGATCTTCCGCACCGCCGAGGACCTGACCGCGACGCTGCGCGAGACCGGCGGCTCGCGACGCGCCCTGAGGGTCGGCGCGCTGGCCACGCTGTCGCGCAATTTCCAGATGCAGTTCATCCGCCCGGTCATTGGCAAGGGCGACGTGGAGGTGCACCTGCGGTCCGGTTCGCAGGCCGAGCTGCTGCGGGGGCTGGAGAGTCTTGAGCTCGACGTGGTGCTCACCACCCACGCCCCGCCCCGCGATGACGCCATCCCCTGGCTCGTCAACCGCCTCGCCGACCAGCCCGTGAGCCTCATCGGCACGCCGCGCCGCGTGGGATCGGCCGGAGGCGACCTCGCCGCGCTCCTCGCCGAGCAGCCGCTGGTGCTGCCCGCCCTCGATACCGCGCTGCGCGCTTCCTTCGACGCCTTCGCCGCCCAGCTCGGGGTCACGCCGACGGTCGCGGCCGAAGCCGACGACATGGCGATGCTGCGTCTCCTCGCGCGCGAGGATCTGGGGCTCGCCGTCATCCCGCGCATCGTCGTGCGCGATGAGCTTGCCGCCGGCTTCCTCGCCGAAGCCGCCAAGCTCGACCGGATCACCGAGACCTTCTTCGCCGTGACGGTCGCCCGCCGCTTTCCACATCCGGTCCTGGCGCGGATCCTGCGGGATGTGAGCGAGTAAAACCGGTCAGCGCGTGAGGCGCTCCAGCACCGGCCGCCAGCGGGCATTCTCGGAGCGGATCAGCGCGCCGAAGGCCGCGGGCGTGTTGGCCGCGCCCGCCGGCACCGAGGCGCCGAGCTCCTCGAAGCGGCGGATCAGGCCTGGATCGTCGAGCGCCGTGGTGAGCGCGGCATGGACCTCCGCCACGACGGTCTGCGGTGTGCCGCGCGGGAAGAGCAGTCCGTTCCAGACCTCGACCGACAGGTCGGGAAAGCCCTGTTCGGCGGCGGAGGGCAGGTCCGGCAGGACGGGCGAGCGCGTCGCCGCCATCAGCGCCACGCCCTGGATATGGCCGGAGCGGATCAGCGGCGCGATGCTGGTGAGCTGGTCGCAGGCAAAGTCGATCTGGCCCGCGGCGAGGTCGTTCAGCGCCGGGGCCGTGCCGCGATAGGCGATGGAGACGGGTGCTGCGCCGGTCCCCCGGTTGAACAGCTCGCAGGCGACCTGCGACGTCGCCCCGAGCCCGGCATGGCCGAAGGACAGGCGATTGCCGCTTCCCGCCACGAAATCGCGGAACTCGCGCAGCGATGACGCCGGCAGGCCCTTGCGCGCCGCGATGACCATGGGCGCATTGGCGATGAGCCCGATCGGCACGAAATCGGCGAGCGGGTCATAGCCTGCCTGCGGATTGAGGATCGGGGTGAGCGCATGGGTCGCCATCTGCCCGAGCACCATGGTCGTGCCGTCCGGGCGCGCCCGCGCCGCCCGCAGCGTGCCGGTCGCGCCGCCGGCTCCCGCGAAATTCTCGACGATCACGGCGCGGCCGAGATGGCGGGCCATGCCGTCGGCGGCCAGCCGCGCGACGATGTCGGTCGGCCCGCCGGCGGCAAAGGGCACGATGAGCGTGATGCGGCCGGTCTCCGCCCGTGTCGCGCTCGCGGTGGCGGGAAGGGCGAGGGCAGCGCCGGCGAGGAGGGCGCGGCGGGAGAACGTCACTGCGTGGCGAGCCATGGCCTGTCCTTACCTGTGGGTGTGCGGGTCTTGAGCGATGCCTTGACGGTGCGCGCGGCATAGGCGGTGGCGACCAGCAGCGCGCAGCCGGTGAGGTTGATGAGGGCGGTCGCGGCGATGCCACGGCCGATGAGGTCCAGCGCGACGCCCGCCAGCGCCGCAAGCACGATGCCGGTGAGGAAGGTCGTCAGCGATTGCTGGCCGACCACGAGGACGGGCTTCAGCGGGCCGTCGTAGAGCGAGGACCGCCGGCTCGCGAGCAGGGCGGCGAAGAGCCAGGCGAGCAGCAGCACATGGGCGAGCCGCAGCGGGTGGAGGGTCGAGATCGCCTCCGCCGGATAGATCGCCCGGTAGAGCTCGCCGAGCACCGGGAAGGCGGCGTGAGCCCCCCAGAAGGTCAGCGGGATGCAGGCGAGGATGATCGCCCCCGCAACGGCGATGCGGGCCGGCGTTGCCCGCGGCGGGGTGAGCCACCCGGCCGTCGTGGCATAGCCGAGGAAGAACAGGAACTGCCAGGCGAGCGGGTCGAAATACCAGAGCTTGGTGCCCGCCGGGTTCGCCGGAAGGTTCAGCGGCACGACCTGCACGACGAGCCAGAGGCCCGCCGACAGGCCGAGGACCAGCCAGCGCGAGGCGCCGGCGACGAGACTCATCAGCGGCACGGCGGCGAGCAGCACGATGTAGAGCGGCAGGATGTCGAAGAAGTCCGGCACGTAGCGCAGCGTCATCAGCGCGAGGGCCGCCTCCAGCGGAGCGCCAACGGGATAGGCGAGGCTGTAGCGGGCGGCATAGGCGTCCCCGCCGAGCCAGGCGTCGATCGAGAGCATCAATGCGGCAAACCCACCGAACGTCAGCACTTGGGCGAGCCAGAGCTGCCAGACCCGCTTGCCGATCCGCCGCGTGCCGGCGAGCCAGCCGTCACGCTGGAAGGTGCCGCCGAAGGCGATGCCGCAGGCAAGCCCCGAGCAGAGGACGAAGGCTTCGGCCCCTGAGGAAAAGCCCATCCGGGCCGGGATGAATTCGGCCCAGAGGTTGCCCGGAACATGGGCGACGAAAATGATGAGCATGGTGAGGCCGCGGGCGAGGTCGATCCTCGCGTCGCGACCCCGCGCCTTGGGTTCGGCTGTGCCGGGAGCCGGGCTCATCGGCTCTCCTCGAAGCGCTCGAAGACGATCGCCGCGAGATAGCCGTAGATGGCGTGGCCGACGAGGCTCATGAAGGAGAGCACCGGCACGTCGTGGAGCAAGAAGGACTGGCCTGCGAGAGGGGCAAAGAAGCCGAGCGCGATGAAATAGGTCGCAACGCCCCAGATCCATCCCGCCGCCGTGACACCCAGCCAGGGCAGGGCGCGCGACAGGATGTAGTAGCCGATCGGATAGAAGATGAGGCCGGTGAGCCCGTGCAGGAACTCGGCCATCGGGTTGCTGATGGTCAGCCCGAGCTGGTGCTGGAACAGCGACTTGACCAGCTCTGGCGGCTGCAGCGGAAAGCCCGCGGCCCAATGCGTTGCGGTGGCGGAGAAGAATTCCCAGAAGCCGAGGCCGGCGGCGCCGCCGAGGAACAGGTTCCACAGCGTGCGGGCTGAAGGCACGGCGGGAAAGGCGATCAAGGCACTGGGCTTGGCGGCGGTGGCGGTCTGCATGGCGTCGGTTCCCCCTGGTTGGACGCGATGTTCCGGTTTCGCCGGCAAGAGGCTGGATGTTACGGGGCCCCGTTCACGGGTGCGTGACGAGGGGGAAGCCGGCCACCGCCCCCGGAAGAACGGCCGAATGGCCAGGGAGCCGCGAAAGCTGCGAGGCTCGCCGCCCCTCCCGTCTGCGAAAGCCGCCGATGTTCCGCAAAGTCCTGATCGCCAACCGCGGCGAAGTCGCGATCCGCATCGCCCATGCGCTTGCCGAGCTCGGCATCGGCTCGCTCGCCGTCTACGGCGCGGATGACGCCGACTGCCTGCATGTGACGCGCGCCGATGCCGCGGTGGCTTTGCCCGGTCGCGGCGCCGCGGCCTATCTCGACGGCGATGCCATCGTCGCTGCGGCCAAGGCGGGTGGCTGCGACGCGGTCCATCCCGGCTACGGCTTCCTGTCGGAGAATGCCGGGTTCGCCCGCGCCTGCGCGGCCGCTGGGCTCACCTTCATCGGCCCGAAGCCGGAAACCCTCGCGCTCTTCGGCAACAAGGCCGCGGCCCGTCGCCTCGCCGCCGAGGCCGGCGTGCCGCTTGCCGCCGGTACCACCGGCATCACCTCGCTCGCGGAGGCCGAGGCCTTCATGGCGGGGCAGGGGGGCCGCCCGGTCATGGTCAAGGCGCTCGCCGGCGGGGGCGGACGCGGCATGCGCGTCGTCGAGAGCCCTGCCGGCCTTGCCGAGGCCTTCGCCCGCGCGGCCTCGGAGGCGCAGGCAAGCTTCGGCGCCGATGGCCTCTATGTCGAGGAACTGATCCGGCCGGCCCGCCATGTCGAGGTGCAGATCCTCGGCGACCATACCGGTGCCATCCGCCACCTCCACGAACGCGAATGCAGCCTGCAGCGCCGCCACCAGAAGCTCGTCGAGATCGCCCCCGCCCCAGGGCTCGATCCGGCCCTGCGCGACCGCATCCTCGATGCCGCGGTGACCCTCGCCCGCGCCGGCGGCGTCACGACGCTGACCACGATGGAATTCCTCGTCGACCCGGCAGCGGGCCGCTTCGTCTTCATGGAGGCCAATCCGCGCCTGCAGGTCGAGCACACCGTCACCGAGGAGGTGACCGGCATCGATCTCGTGAAGACGCAGATCCGCCTCGCCGCGGGGCAGTCGCTCGCCGATCTGGGCCTGGCCGGCGCGCCGCCCGCCCCGCGCGGCACGGCCGTGCAGGTGCGCGTCAACATGGAGCGGATGGCGGCGGATGGCAGCGCCACGCCGACCGGCGGCACGCTTGCCGCCTTCGATCCACCGGGAGGGCCGGGCATCCGCGTCGAGACCTATGGGCGCAGCGGCTATCGCACCTCCACCGGCTACGATTCCCTCCTCGCCAAGGTCATCGCCCATGCGCCCGATGGCGGCTGGCCCGAGGCCGCGGCGCGCTGCGCCCGGGCCTTGAGCGAGTTCCGCATCGAGGGGGTCGAGACCAACACCGCCGTGCTCCAGGCGCTCCTTGCCGATCCGGACGTGCTCGCCGGCCGGGCCGACACCACCTTTGTCGAGCGCCATGCGGCGGCCCTCGTCGCCGCGCCGCGCGTGACCCGCTTCGCCGCCGCTTCCGCCAGCGCCACGGCCGCCAAGACCGTCGCCACCGGTCCCGCCGGGACCGAACCGGTCATCGCCCCGATGAGCGGCCGGATCGTCTCCATCGCCGTTGCCGAGGGCGATGCGGTCGCCGCCGGCCGTGAGGTCGCCGTCATCGAGGCGATGAAGATGGAGCACGTCGTCGTTGCCGACCGGGCGGGCTTCGTCCGTGGCCTCGCCTTCGCCGCGGGCGATCAGGCCGATGCCGGCGATCCGCTGGTCTTCATCGAACCCGCCGATGTCGCCGCCGATGGTCCCGGCGACACCGGCGAGGAGGCCGCCGGCTCCATCCGCGCCGACCTTGCGGAGGTCCTCGACCTCCACGACGCGCTCCAGGATCACCGTCGCCCCAAGGCCGTCGCCCGCCGCCGCAAGACCGGCCAGTGCACGGCGCGCGAGAACATCGCCGACCTCTGCGATCCCGGCAGCTTCATCGAATACGGCGCGCTCGCTCTCGCCGCCCAGCGCCGCCGTCGCAGCCTTGAGGAGCTGCGCGAGATGAGCCCGGCGGACGGCCTCATCTGCGGCCTCGGTACGGTCAATGCCGGCCTTTTCGGCGAGGAGGGCGGCCGCTGCATGGCGATGACCTATGACTACACGGTCTTCGCCGGCACCCAGGGCTTCATGAACCACAAGAAGATGGACCGGATGTTCCGCCTCGCCGAGGAGCAGCGCCTGCCCATCGTCGTCTTTGCCGAGGGTGGCGGCGGCCGTCCCGGCGAGACCGACTATATGGGCGTCGCGGGCCTGGACGTGCCGACCTTCCGGATGCTCGCCGGCCATAGCGGCCGGGCGCCGACCATCGCCATCGTCTCGGGCCGTTGCTTCGCCGGCAATGCCGCTGTCGCCGGCTGCTGCGACGTCATCATCGCCACCGAAAACGCCAATCTCGGCATGGGCGGCCCGGCCATGATCGAGGGCGGCGGTCTCGGCGTCTTCTCGCCGGAAGAGGTCGGCCCGGTCGGCGTGCAGGAGCCGAACGGCGTCATCGACATCCTTGTCGCCGACGAGGCGGAGGCGGTGGCCGCCGCCAAGCGCTACCTCGCCTATTTCCAGGGTCCGGTTGCCGGCTGGACCGCGGCCGATCAGGACCGGTTGCGCCGCGCCATCCCCGCAAACCGGCTGCGCGCCTATGACGTGCGCGCCGTCATCGATCTTCTTTGCGACGAGGGCTCGGTGCTGGAACTCCGGCCCCGCCACGGCATCGGCATGATCACCGCGCTGGTGCGGATCGCCGGCAAGCCCATAGGCCTCATCGCCAACAATCCCCGCCATCTCGGTGGCGCCATCGATGCTGAGGCTGCCGAAAAGGGCGCGCGGTTCATGGATCTCTGCGAGACCCATGGCCTGCCGATCCTCTCCCTCTGCGACACGCCGGGCTTCATGGTCGGCCCGCCGGCCGAGGAGACGGCGCTGGTGCGCCGCGTCTCCCGCATGTTCCTGTCGGGCGCAGCGCTCACCGTGCCGCTGATGACCGTGGTGCTGCGCAAGGGCTATGGCCTCGGCGCGCAGGCCATGGCTGCCGGTTCGTTCCAGGCGCCGGTCTTCATCGTCTCCTGGCCGACCGGCGAATTCGGCGGCATGGGGCTGGAAGGCGCCGTGCGCCTTGCCTATCGCAACGAACTCGCGGCGATCGAAGACCCGGCGGAGCGCGAGGCCACCTATCGCCGGCACGTCGACGCGCTCTATGAGAAGGGCAAGGCCACCAGCATGGCCGCCTTCCTCGAGATCGACGCGGTCATCGATCCCGCCGACACGCGCCACTGGATCCTCAGGGCCCTTGCCTCGGCAGCGCCCGCGGCCCGGCCGGAGGGCAAGCGCCGCCCCTTCGTGCCGGCCCGCTGACACCGGCGGCTTGAGCCGGCGGCAGGGTCGTGGCACTGTCCGGCCCGAGCAGTGCCCGCCCCGGCGGGTGAAACGGGAATGCGGTGAGGGGTTTCCCGAAGCCGCGGCTGCCCCCGCAACTGTAGGCGACGAGCCCTTGCCGTGAGCCACTGGCCGAAAGGCCGGGAAGGATGGCGGGGCGCCCCTAGTCGCGAGCCAGGAGACCGGCTGCTCATATCGCTGCTGATGGACGCAAGCCGGCGGGGAGCACGGGTTGCGCGCTGGCGAGGCCGAATGCCGGGCCTCGACCGTCAGGGCTGGCATCTGGCGCCGCGGCGCCGGGACATTGCATCGTGACCACCACCCCATCCCCTGACCGTCCCGCCGGGCCGGTCATCGTCACCGTCTGCACATCCTGCCGCAGCGCCGGCAGCGACCTCGCCGATGCGCCCGGCCGCCGGCTCTACGAGGCCGTGGCGAGCGCCGCCGAGGGAACGGACTGCCGCGTTCGGCCGACCCAATGCCTCAGCGTCTGCAAGCGCATCTGCACGGTGTCGCTGTCGGCCGCCGGTGGCTACACCTTCGTCTTCGGCGACCTCGATCCCGAACGCGACGCCGGTGACGTCGTCGCCATGGCCAGGGCCTGCGCCGAGGCCCCCCACGGCTTCGTTCCCTGGCGCGACCGGCCGGAGGCGATGCGCCGCGGCATCATCGCCCGCGTGCCGCCGCCGGACTGGTCGCCGGACGATGGCGGCGCCCCGGCTTGAGCCGATCCCCCGACGCCCCGCGTCCGGAGATCAAGCATCTCCGGACGCGGGGCGTGACGAAACGCCGTTCTCCTCCGGCGGGCCCGGGGCTGGCACCCCGGCGGGTGCCCGGCTAGGCTCGCCGGCAGCTTCCGCACGAGGTCACCCCCGCATGCCGCATCCGGCGCCCGATGCCGTCTTCGCCAGCAAGCCGCGCCTGCGCTGGCTCGAGGACGACGCGCTGAACGGCGAGCCGGATGCCGCGGCGCTTGACCCCGAACTGACCCCGGACGAGGCCTTTTTCGTCCGCAACAACGGCGATATGCCCGCCATCGGCGCCCCCGAGGCCTGGCGTCTGGAGGTGACCGGCGAGGTACGCCAGCCGTTGTCCCTCAGCCTTACCGACCTCGCCCGCGACTTTCCCGTCGTAGACCTGAGCGCTGTCCTCGAATGCGCCGGCAACGGCCGCGCCTTCCTCTCGCCGCCCGTCTCCGGCGCGCAATGGCGTGATGGCGCCGTCGGCTGCGCCCGCTGGACGGGTGTGCGGATGCGCGACGTCCTGCAGCGGGCGGGACTTACCGAAGCGGCCGTCTACACCGCCCATCACAGCCCCGATCGCAGCCTCACGGCGCCTGGCAAGCCCGCCCTGTCGCGCGGCATTCCCATCGCCAAGGCGCTCGCCCCCGAAACGCTTCTCGCCTTCGCCATGAATGGCGCACCGCTGCCAGCTCTTCATGGTGGACCGCTGCGGGTGGTCGTGCCCGGCTATCCCGGATCGGCCTGGCAGAAATGGCTGGACCGCCTCGAGATCCGCGACCGCGAGCATGACGGCGAGAAGATGCGCGGCACGGATTACCGGCTTCCCGTGACGCCTCTCGGGCCGGGCGAGGCCGTCGATCCGGCCGGTTTCGCCGTGATCACCGACATGCCCGTGAAGTCGCTGATCACCACGCCAGCGGCGGGCTTCACCCATGGGTCCAAAGCCCCGCTCGCCGTCGCGGGCTGGGCCTGGTCGGGCGCGACGCCCGTCGCGGGCGTGCGCGTCTCCGCCGATGGCGGCGCCAGCTGGACCGAGGCGAATCTGGCACCGACCGGCGAACCCTTCGCCTGGCGCCGCTTCTCGGCCGCGCTGACCGTTACCAGAGGGCCCGTGACGCTCGTCGCCGTGGCCCGGGACCTCGCTGGTCGCGAGCAACCGCTCGATACCGCGCCCTGGAACCCGCGCGGCTACTGCAACAACCTCGCCCACCGGGTCGCGGGCGTGGCGGCCTGAGGGCCGACAAAACCGCCTCGCGGTAGCGTGTTGCTGTGCGTGAATGTGCTGATTGATCGTTTTGACCGTTTGGCCGATACCGGCTAGTGGAAAGCCGCTGCCGGCCAATCGCCGAGGCGGTCCTTCTCGACGCGAAAGTGCCCGACCTTGCTGCCGAAATTCCGCTCCCTCTGGCTCCCGGCGCTGGTCGTCCTCGGCATGTCCGCGGCCGCCTCCGGCGCCCAGGCCGTCGATCTGTCCTTCTTCGGCCGCCTTTTCGGCTCGTCGAAGCCGGCCGAATCGCCGGCGGAGGCGCCTGATCGCGTCACCCGCGTCGACGGCCGGTTCCGCATCTCCGAGGCTGACTGGTCGACCTTCGTGCTCACCAAGGTCGAGCCCCGCAGCTTCCGCGAACAGATCCTCACCGAAGGCCGTCTCGCGATCGACGAGAACAGCGCCGTCCCGGTCATCTCGCCCTATGCCGGCCGCACCACCCGCGTGCCGGTCATCGCCGGCGACGTGGTGCGCCGCGGCCAGCCGCTGCTGTTCATGCTCGCCAACGAAATGGTGCAGACCCAGAACGAGTTCGTCGCCGCCATCTCCAATCTCGACAAGGCGGTCGCGCAACTCCGCCTCGCCGAGATCAACGAGAAGCGCCAGAACGATCTTCTGGCGGGCCGGGCGGCGCCGCAGCGCGACGTCGACCAGGCCCGTGCCGACCTCGACAATGCCCGCGCCGACCATCGCGCGGCCGTGACGGGGCTGGAGGCCCTCGAGAACCGCCTGCGCCTTTTCGGCAAGACCGATGCCGAGATCGCCAGCTTCCGCGCCGATCGCCGCATCAACCCGGAGATCGCGATCCCTGCGCCCGCCGACGGCACCGTCGTCACGCGGCGCGTCAGCCCAGGCCAGTTCCTCTCCGGCGGCGGCGAACCGGTTTTCGTCATCGACGATCTCGACACGCTCTGGCTCAACATCTTCGTCCGCGAGGAGGATGTGCCGCGCGTGCGCCGCGGTGCGCCGGTCGAGTTCCGCATCATCGCCCTGCGCAATCAGGCCTTCGCCGCCCGCCTCGACTTCATCAGCGCCAGCATTGACGCGACCTCGAAGCGGCTTCTCGTCCGAGCAACGGTCGACAATCCGCAGGGCGTGCTGAAGCAGCAGATGTTCGCCAGCGTGACGATCCAGGTGGGCCAGGCGGTGACGGCGCCCGCCGTGCCCCGCAACGCCCTCATCTACGAAGGCCCCATCGCCCGCCTCTGGGTCGCCCATCCCGACAAAACGGCGGAGCTTCGCCGCGTCACGCCGGGCATCACCGACGGTGATCAGGTGCAGATCGTCGAGGGCGTTAGGGTTGGCGAGGAGGTCGTCGTCCGGGGGGCGCTCTTCATCGACCAGATGACCGCCGCCTTCCGCCGCTGACCGGGCCGGGATCATGAACAAGATCTTCGAGTTCGCCCTGACGCAGCGGATCCTGATGGTCCTGCTCGCCGGCGTCCTGTGCCTCGCCGGCTCGATTGCCTTCATGCGGCTCAACATCGAGGCCTATCCTGACCCGGTGCCGCCGATGGTGAACGTCATCACCCAGGCGCCAGGGCTCTCCTCCGAGGAGATCGAGCGCTACATCACCGTGCCGATCGAATCGGTCACCGCGGGCCTGCAGAACCTCAGGCTGATCCGCACGACCTCCGTCTTCGGCCTGTCGGACGTGAAGCTGCAGTTCACCTATGACGTCACCTACGAGGTGGCGCTCCAGCGCGTCCTGAACCAGCTGTCGCTGCTCTCCGGCCTGCCGAACGGCGCCCAGCCGCAGATCTCCCCGCTCAGCCCCATCGGCGAAATCTTCCGATACCGGCTCGTCGGGCCGCCCGACTATTCCGTCACCGATCTCAACACCCTGCAGAACTGGGTGCTTCAGCGCCGCTTCCGCTCCATCCCCGGCGTCGTCGACGCCATCGGCTGGGGCGGCAAGAGCAAGGCCTATGAGGTCACCGTCGATTTCAACAAGCTGCTCGCCTATGGCCTGACCATGCCGCAGCTGATGACGGCGCTGCAGAACTCCAACCAGAATGTCGGCGGCAACACCGTGTCGCTCGGGGCGCAATCCGGCGTCATCCGCGGCGTCGGCCTCATCTCTTCGATCGAGGACATTGCGGACACCTTCGTCGCCAATGCCGGCACGACCCCCGTCCGCGTGCGCGACATCGCCACGGTCTCCATCGGCCACAAGACGCGCCTCGGCATTGCCGGCCAGAACAACGACGACGACATTGTCCAGGGCATCGTCCTCATGCGCCGCGGCGAGCAGAGCCGCCCGACCATCGAGCGCGTCCTCGCCGAGGTGGCCCGGATCAACAACGGCGGCGTGCTGCCGCCCGGTGTCAGGATCGAGCGCATCTACGACCGCAAGGAACTCATCGACATCACCACCCATACGGTGCTGCACAGCGCGTCCTTCGGCATCGCGCTGATCTTCATCGTGCAGTGGCTGTTCCTCGGCAATTTCCGCTCGGCGGTCATTGTTGCGCTGACCATTCCCTTCGCGCTCGCCTTCGCCGTGACGTTCATGGTCGTGAGGGGGGAATCCGCCAACCTTCTCTCGGTCGGCGCGGTCGATTTCGGCCTCATCGTCGATGCCGCGGTCATCATGACCGAGAACATCTTCCGCATGCTCTCCGAACGAAGTCACGAGAAGGAGAAGCACGGGATCAAGGAGGATGCCGCCACCGACCTGCGCGGCCGCATCCACACGATCCTGACCGCCTCCAATCAGGTGGGCACGGCGATCATCTTCTCCTGCCTCATCATTGTGACGAGCTTCCTGCCGCTCTTCACCATGCAGGGCGTCGAAGGGCACATCTTCTCGCCCATGGCGAAGACCTATGCCTATGCGCTCTCGGGCGGCCTGATCTGCGCCTTCTTCGTCACGCCGGCCCTCGCCGTCTTCCTGCTGCGGGGGCACCTGTCCGAGAAGGAAACCTTCATCGTTCGCGGCATCCGCGCCGTCTACGAGCCGATGCTCGCCCGGGCCGTGGCGCATCGCGGCATCACCATGGTCTGCGCAGTCGTTCTGCTCGCCGTGTCGCTGCTCGCCGGCCGCACCCTGGGACTCGAATTCCTGCCGAAGCTGGAAGAGGGCAACCTCTGGATCCGCGCCACCCTCAATCCGACCATCTCGCTGGAGGAGGGCAACCTCTACGCCAATCGCATCCGGCGGGTGATCGCAAGCTATCCGGAAGTGCAGAGCGTCGTCTCCCAGCAGGGCCGCACCGACGACGGCACCGAAGTCGCCGGCTTCAACAATGTCGAGTTCTTCACGCCCCTCAAGCCGCCTGAGCAATGGCGCCAGGGCGTCGACAAGAACAAGCTCGTCGAGCAGATGCTCGCGCGGCTCTCGCGGGAATTCCCCGGCGTCGACTTCAACTTCTCGCAATATCTCGAGGACAACGTCTCCGAGGCCGCCTCGGGCGTGAAGGGCGAGAACGCCATCAAGCTCTTCGGCAACAATCTCGAGGTCGCCACCGAACAGGCCGAGAGGGTGCGCCGCGTCCTCGCCAGCGTGCGCGGCATCGACGACCTCGCCGTCTTCACCGTGCTCGGCCAGCCGACGCTGACCATCCGCATCGACCGGCTCGCCGCCGGGCGCTACGGCCTCAGCCCCGGTGACATCAACACCGCGATCCGGACCGCCATCGGCGGCGACACGCCCGGTGACTTCTTCGAGCCCGGTAGCGACCGGCGCTTCCCCATCATCGTCCGCCTCGCGCCAGAGTTCCGCCAGAGCCCCGAGGCCATCCTCAACCTGCGCATCGGCGCAGTGGATGCGTCCGGGACGGTCACGCAGATCCCGCTCAGCGAAGTGGCGTCCGTCAACCTCGTCTCCGGTGCCGCCGCCATTTATCGCGAGCAGCAGCAGCGCTACATCCCGATCCGCTTCTCCGTGCGCGACCGCGACCTTGGATCGGCGATTCAGGAGGCGCAGACCAAGATGGCCGAGCAGGTCCAACTGCCCGCCGGCATGCGTATGGAATGGGCCGGGGAGTTCGAGAACCTGCAGAACGCCATCGCCCGCCTCCAGGTGGTCGTGCCGATCACCCTGCTGCTCATCGCCTTCCTGCTCTTCGCCAACTTCAACTCCATTGTCGACACGCTGCTCGCGCTTTCGGTCGTGCCGCTTGCCATGGTCGGCGGCATCTTCTCGCTGGTGCTGACCGGCACGCCCTTCGGCGTCTCCGCCGCCATCGGCTTCATCGCGCTGGTCGGCGTGTCGGTGATGGAGGGCATCATCGTCATCTCCTATTTCAACAGCCTTGTCGGGGCGGGTCGCGATCGCATCGAGGCGGCGATCGAATGCGGCAGGGTCCGCATGCGGCCGGTGCTCATCACCTGCGTCGCAGCTTGCGTCGGCCTGCTGCCGGCGGCGCTCAACACCGGCATCGGCAGCCAGGTGCAGCGCCCGCTCGCCTTCGTCGTGGTGGGCGGTATCCTGGTCGCTCCCTTCCTCATCCTCATCATCCTCCCGGCGCTGATCGCGCTCGTGTCGCGCCGTCAGCGAGACGAGAGCGAGGTGGTGACATGAGCCTGGGGATCGCCTTGTCGCGCGGCATTCTGCCGTTTGACTTCGCCGGCCGACAGGCGTTGGTGGCGGTCATGTCGCGAGCCTGTTCATGAACCGCCAGCTGCCTCCCCGTCGTTCCCGCTGGGCCGGCGCATCGCTGATTGCGCTGGCGGTGGCGGCCCTGGCCGCGGGCTTCGTCGCGCCCGCCATCGCCGAGGGCACGCAGCCACGCTCCGCCCAGGGCAGCCGGCCGCCGGCCGCCCCCGTCGGCATCACCACGCTGGAGGCGGCGCTCGCCCGCGCCTTCGCGACCAATCCCGACATCCAGGCCCAGCGCGGCCAGGTGCGCGCCACCGCCGAGAGCATCGCCCAGGCGCGTGCGGCCGGCCTGCCGCAGGTCAGCGCCACGGCCTATGCCGGCGTTCTGGCCACCCGTGAAACCTTGCGTGGGACGCCCACCAACACGATCAACAGCGCCACCGTCGGCATGCGCGGCGTCGGTCTCGTCGCCACCCAAAGTCTTTTCGACGGCGGCCGCACACAGAACTCCGTGATCCAGGCTCAGCGGCTTACCGAAGGGCAAAGGCAGCAGTTGCGCGCCGTTGAGCAGTCGATTCTTCTGGATGTCGCGGCCAGCTATGTCGCCGTGCTCACGGGACATGCGCTCGTCGACGTGCAACGGCGCAACATCGGCTTTCTCAACACCACGCTGAGCAGCGCAAGAACGCGCCTGTCTTCCGGTGTCGCGACCCCGACCGACGTGGCCCAGGCTGAAGCACGCCTCAGCCGCGGGCAGGCGGACTTGGCCGCCGCTGAGGCCGACCTGCAGATCGCCCGCGACCGTTTCGCCCGTCTGGTGGGCGCTCCGGCGGCGAACCAGCTCCGCCCGGTCCGTTCGCTCGACGCCTTGCTGCCGTCCAGTCGCGATTCATCCCGCGATCTTGCGGGAACCGGCAATCCCGCGGTTTTGGCAGCCACGGAGCAGGTGCGTGCGGCCGACGCCGCCGTGCGGATCGCACAGGGCCAAATGCTGCCGCAACTTTCGATGCAAGGCGCAGTGGCTCGTGATCTCGACACGGACGCCAGCACGCGGCGCACCGACAGCGCCCAGTTGACCGGTCGTCTGACAGTGCCGCTCTATGCCGGCGGAGGGCCGGAGGCGCAGGTTCGCCAGGCTCAGGAGCTCCTTGGAGCAGCCCGCCTTCAGCTGGACTCTGCGCGTCTTCAGGCGCGCTCGGCCGCCTATGCCGGCTACACTGCCTATCTGAGCGCGGGCGCAACGATCCGTGCGGCGACGACGGAGTCGAAGGCGGCAGAGGTCAGTGTCGACGGCATGCAGAAGCAGGTCGAGGCGGGCGTGCGCACCCTCGTCGAGCTCCTGAACGCTCAGCAGGACCTCACCATCGCCCGCGGCCGCCTGATCCAGGCGCAGGGCGACCGGATTGTCGCGACCTTCAGCATCCTGGCCGCCACGGGACGCCTTGAACCGGCGCGGCTCGGCATCGCCAGCCTTGTGCCGGCGGGGCAGCCGGTGGCACCGGCGCGGTCGGACTGGGAGGTGCGCGGCGATGCCTGGCGTGACCTGCGTGTCGTGCCGCCGGCCGAGACGCCGCGGCGCTGACGGCCGGACGCGTCAGTCTTCGTCGTCGACCGGTTCCGGTTCGATCACCGCATAGGCGAGCCGCGATGGCACGCCGCCGCGAACCGCGGGCGGCGCAAAGGCATAGCCCTCCGCTTCGAGATCCGGAACGAGGTCGCGAAGGCGCGCGAGCATCGCGCGGTCGGACGGGTGCCAGACGAGAAGCGCGCCCTCGCGCGCGAGGCGCTCGCGGCTGATCCACGGCGAGATGCGGAAATCGCCGTCGAGCAGGATCTGCGGCCTGGAATTGGCATAGAAGGCGATGTTGCCGGCGTGCCAACGCTCGCCGACGACGATGCGCAGCGGCAGCGCGGTGCGCTCCTTCCAGCGCGCCTCGAGTTCCGTGGCAAGGGCCCGGGCCGGATAGAGCGTCGGCACGACGGCCGCCCCCCAGGCGAGGCGCAGGTGGTGATGGCCGGCATTGATGATCGGCAGCGCCACGACCATGGTGAGGGCGATGACGGCGGCAACCCTCAGCCGGCCGATACGCAGGACAGGGCCTGCAATCAGGACAGCGGCGATGCCGGAAAAGGCGAAGAGCGCGGTGCCGCGACCCTGGCGGAACTCGCCCCCGACGATGAGATTGGTGAGCAGGGCGATCAGGATTGGCGCGAAGGCCATGGCGAGCAGTATGGCCCGCTCTCGCTCGGCCACAGGCCGTTCCTCGATGATGAGCTCGGTTGCGGGGCGTGCCCGCCCGATCCCGATGCAGAGCACCACCAGCGCGATGAGGCCGCTGTGCTCGACAACCTGCGCCATCAGGAAACTGAAGCAGAACCACAGCCGCATCCCGAACGTGCCGGCCTTGGCGTCGGTCGAGACCGCATGGGCGAGCGAGGAGCCGCCGGCATCGATGATCCAGGCGATGTGGGGTGCCGCCAGCAACAGGCCGAAGACCAGCGCCAGCCAGGGTTCGCGGCGCATCAGCTCCTTACGGCCCTCGGGCGTGCCCAGGGTGAGGACGCCGAGCACGCCGACCAGCAGCAGCACGACATATTTCGCATAGACCGAGACGGCGACGGTGAGCGCCAGGGCAAACCAGAACAGCGGCCGGCGCTGCACCACCGCACGCCACCAGAACAGGCCGGTGAGGGCCCAGAGCGGCGCCGACAGCGTGTCCGGCGTGAAGGTCGCCATGGGCGGGCCGTAATAGTGGATGCCGACCAGCGTCAGCATGCTGGCGATGACGCCGGCTGCGGGCCCGAGGATAGTCCGCGCCAGGCGCCATATGGCAAAGAGCGTCACCAGCGCGCAGATCTGGGCATAGAGATAGGCGAGCCATGCGGCGCGCGGAGCCACGGTCTCGCTCCAGCCGAGGATCCAGGCCTGCAGGGGCGGATGCTTGAAATAGCCCCACTGGAAGCTGCGGCCCCAGAGGAAGCCCTCGATCGTGTCGCGCGGCAGGGTGTGGAAACCAATCGCCGGCGCAACCACCGACAGAACTGCGTGGGTCAGCGCCAGGGTCCAGAAGATGCGACCGCCATGCCGCGCCACCAGCGCAGCCAGCGAGGCCTGAGGAGCCGTCGCGGCCAGCTGGCGCTCCGAGCGCCAAAAAACGGGGGAAACGGGCAACTGATCGGACCGACTTCGCACAATGAAATCGAATGTCGCCTTACGCCTTTCTATGCTGCGTTGCAAACAGTTACACAGCCAAAGCGGGCCCGGGTGTCATCGTCCTGTTGCGAATGACTCGCAGGAAACGTTTGCTCCGATAGCCGCCCTATGGCAGGGCTTTTATCGTTGCGGGTAGGGGTGGCTGATGCGCGACATTTTCAGGGGGGCGGGAGCCCTCGCGCTGACGTCTGGCCTGCTTCTCGGCGCCGCGGCAACGCTGCGGCCCGCCATGGCCGACCAGCCCGAATACAATGGGGCCGGCGTGCCGGTGCCCTCGATCGCGACGTCCCTGCCTTCGGACGGCGATCCGTCCGGCACGCGGCGCTGGCTCGCCGAACGCGGCATCAACTGGAACCTGCTCTACACCAACGACGTCCTCGGCAATGCCGTCGGCGGCCTCAGGCGCGGCGTCATCAACCAGGGCAAGCTCGAGGCGGCGATGCAGGCCGACCTCGAGAAGCTGATGGGCCTCCAGGGCCTCACCTTCTATTCGAATGTCTTTTTCATCCACAACACCGGCCGGATCCGCCGCGACTATGTCGGCGGCCTCAACACCATCGCCGCCATCGAGGCCGTGCCGACGATCCGTCTGTCGGAACTGTGGCTGGAGCAGAAATTCGCCGGTGGCGCCGCCAGCGTCAGGGTCGGTCAGCTGGCCGCCGACACGGAGTTCTTCTTCTCCGCCATGAGCGCGCTCATGCTGCAGAGCGACTGGGCGACCATCGCCGCAGCCAACCTGCAGAGCGGCGGCCCGGCCTATCCGCTCTCCACGCCCGGTGTGCGCCTCAAGATCGATCCGACCCCGAACTGGTCGCTGCTCTTCGCCATCTTCAACGGCAATCCGGCCGGTCCCGGTGCCGGCGACGAGCAGTTGCGCAACCGCTACGGCCTGAACTTCCGTGTCACCGATCCGGCTCTGCTCATGGCCGAGGCGCAGTGGCGGCAGAACCGGGCACCCACCGACACCGGCCTCGCGACCACGATCAAGCTCGGCACCTGGGCGCATCTCGGCCGTTTCAACGATCAGCGCTTTGCCAATGACGGAACGCTGATCGCGAACCCTACCGGGTCCGGAGTGCCGTTGTCCCGGCGCGGCAACTGGGGTCTCTATGCCGTGGTGGACCAACAGATCTATCGCCCGCAGGGCGGCGATGCGGACAGCGGCGTCAGCCTCTACGGCCGTGTCTCCTTCAGCCCTGGCGACCGCAACCTCATCGGCTTTTTCGCTGACGGCGGCATCATCTTCTCCGGCATGATCCCGCATCGCCCGGACGACAAATTCGGGTTCGGCATCGACTATTCGCGCTTCTCCGATCGTGCGCGCGCCTTCGACCGCGATGTTGCCATCTTCACCGGGCTGCCGACGGTGATCCGCGACTACGAGCTCAACCTGGAATTCACCTATCAGGCCCTGGTTAGGCCCGGTCTCACGGTGCAGCCGGTGCTCACCTATGTGATCCACCCCAATGGCGATCCCGGCCGCAACGCACTCGTCGGCGGCATCCGGACCATGGTCCGGTTCTGAACTCCTGCCGACTTCACGACTCGCCTGCCGACGCGGCCGGAAGCGCCGCCGGGAGTTTTCCGCAACAGTCCCCCTGACCGGGCAGGTCGGCATGGCTCATCCGACTGGACAAAGCCGGATCCATCGATATTGTTGCAAACAGTTCGCATTTGCAAGAGGCCGCGATTTCGGGCCTCAGGAGGTACTCCGTGTCGCGTCGCACGCCGCTTCTCGCTCTTGTCCTCTGGTCCGGATGCGCCTCGGCCTTCGCCGATCCGCCGGGACGGCAGCGCGCGAGTGAGGTCGACACCGAACATCTCTTCGGCCAGACCTCCGGCGCCGACACGGAGGAGCCGGGAGCATTCGTCCCGCATCTGGTGCTGCCGGGCCGCATCGGTCGCCGCGCGGGGGCCTATGCGACCACCAGCCCGACTTTGGAGCTCAAATACGGCGTGGTGGAGAATTTCTCGGCGTCTCTGTCGCTGCGCGGGCTGACCGCCAACAATCACAACGTCCCGGGGACCACCGATGTACGCGGCGCATTCGTCACAGGCTTCGGCATCCAGGGCCGTTATCGCTTTCTCGACCGCGAGCGTGCCCCATTCGGAATGACGCTGCAGCTTGCGGCCACCACTGACCAGCGCAACATGGCCACCGGTGAACGCGGGCGGTCTGATCAGGTGGAGGCACGACTCGCCTTCGATATCGAGCCGATCTGGGACCGCCTGCTTTTCGGGGCCAACATCATCATGGCGAGCGGCCGCAGCTACGTATCGGGCAATGCCGGTTTCGACATGACGTCGAATGCCGGCCTGGCCATCGCGGGGTCGGCACGGGTCGCCGACAATCTCTGGCTCGGTGCCGAGCTGATCTACCAGCGGGCCTATGCCGGCTCGACCTTCGGCCGCTTCCAGGGCGACGCGATCCACGTCGGTCCGACCCTCTATGCGCCCATTGAGAAGGGCTGGATCAGCCTGTCCTGGACTGTCCAGGTCGCCGGCCGCGAGGTGGGCGGCGTTGGTACGCTCAAAATGCGCGACTTCGAGCGCCACCAGTTCCTGGCGGTGGTGGGGCGACGGTTCTGACGCCCCCGTGGGAAGCCCGTCAGGGAGCATCGGCGTCGAAGCCTCACGGCCCCCGGTGAGGCGAAGGGCGCGCCGTCGTCGTCCGGCGCGTGGGGCGGAATGATCGCATCGGCAAGGCAGACCGGAGCCGCGCCGCTCAGGACCGGCGTTGCATGAGCCTAGGCGAGCCAGGCGGCATTGGTGGCCACGCGCTCGCGCCAGCCGACGATGCCGGCCCGAAGGGTCACGGTGTTCGTCATGATGACGGCGATGTCGCCGTCCGTGTTGCATTGCCGCTTTTCATCGTCCCCGACCCGCCGGTCTCTCGCTTGTGAGTCGATGCACCACTGAGATACCGTCGGCCAGGGAATCGCGGCACGGGGGGCGTCGCCATGATCCGGGGGCTACCGGCTACGCTGTGTTGCTTGGCGCTGCTCGCCGCCTCGCCGGCGCTCGCTGCCACGTGCACCCCGGTTCAGCATCCACCCAGCCCCGCCGAGCCGGACGACGCCTTCGGCTTCCTTGACGGAACGGCGCTCAGCGAGCCTTGCACCGTCGATATCCAGACCGAGATCATCGGACATCACGGCAAGCAGAACGGACGCTTCACCTCCCTCAACTCCAAGGTGGAGGCCACCTGGCTCGCCGCGCCGCGCTGGATGATCTCGGTGGCCTTCTGGCACGCCTTCCATGCCATCCGCGACAACACGGTGCCGGGCTATCCCAACCACAATCGTTCCGCCTTTGACGGAGCGTCGGTCCAGGTCGCCTACCAGTTCCGCGAGCGCGGCGAACACGCCTTCGACCCCGGCTTCTCGGTCGGTATCGAGACGCGCTATGCGAAAATCTCCGAGGGCACGGCCTTCTCCGCCGACCGCTATTCCGTCGCGATCAAAGGCGCCATCGACATGGCCCTGTCAGGGGATCGGCTTTACGGGGCCTTCAACTTCAGCCTCGGGCCGGGCACGGAGCGCGTGCGCCTGGCGCCCGGCCATGTCGCCGATTCAGCCCTCGAACTTGGCCTCGCCGCGACCTATCGCCTGACGCCGGGCGGCAACACTTTCGTCGGCGTCAATGCCCGCTACGCAGCTTCCTTCGGCAATGCCTTCTATGGCCGCTGGTCAGGCCACGCCATCCTCGCCGGGCCGACGCTTTACCATGAGTTCGGTACGGTCGGGCCCTTGCAATACGTGTTCCTTTCGGTCGCCTGGACGCCCCAGATCTGGGGTCGCGCCGCGGCAGGCGCCACGGGCAACTACGACCTCGTCAATGCCGAACGACAGCAGTTCCGTCTGCGCATCGGCGGCATGCTCTGAGGCTTGCGTCTGCGGCGCTCAATAGCCGCGGCTGCGGTCGACGAGGCCGGGCAGGGGCTCGCCGCGCCGGTGGCGGGCGATCGTGTCGAGGACGAAGCGCACGGCCGTTTCCGGATGGGTCATGCTGGCGATGTGGGGGGTGATGATCACCTTCTCGTGCCGCCAGAGCGGATGGCCCGCCGGCAGCGGCTCGGGATCGGCGACGTCGAGCATGGCGGCGGCGAGCTTGGCCGTATCGAGCGCCGCCAAGAGGTCCTCCTGAACGAGGTGCCCGCCGCGGCCGACATTCACCAGCATGGCGCCGTCCGGCAGCTGCGCGAACAGGTCGGCGGTCAGAATGCCGCGCGTCTCGTCGGTCAGCGGCAGCAGGCAGACGAGGATATCGGTGCGGGCGAGGAAGGCCGGCAGTCCTTCTGTGCCCGTGAAGACCTCGACGCCGTCGATGGCGCGTGGCGAGCGGTTCCACCCCGCCAGCGGGAAGCCGAAGGCCTTGAGGCGCTGAAGCGCCGCCTGGCCAAGCTGGCCGAGGCCCATGACCCCCACGCGCCGCCGTGCCGCCGTGGTGATCTGGAACTCCTTCCACACCTCCCGCCGCTGCTGGGCGAGGAAGAGTGGCAGGTCGCGGTGCAGTGCCAGCACGGCGAGGCAGACATATTCCACCATGCTCTCGGCGATGTTCGGCTCGAGCATCCGCACCAGCGGCACCTGCGGCGGGATCTTGGTGAAGTCGAACTGGTCGACGCCGGCACCGACCGAGAAGACCAGTTCGAGGTTCGGGAAGGTTGCGGCGATGTCGTCCGGTGGCACCCAGGTGGCGAGCCAGCGGACGTCCCGCGGGTCACCCGTCCCCGGCCACAGCGAAAACGGAATGTCGGGTGCCAGCGCCGCGAAGTGCCGGCCCCATTCGGCGCCGCGAACGGGGTTGGCCTTGTAGAGGAAGCTCATCGTGCCGCCCGTCAGAACAGGCCGACGGGGGCGAGGGGGCGGCCGTCGACGAGGCGCTGGTGGGAATAGGCGGCGGGGTCGATGAGTGGCGTGTCCCCGGTGACGATGTCGGCCGCAAGGCGACCGGCGCCCGGTCCGATGCCGAAGCCGTGGCCGGAGAAGCCGGTTGCGAGGAAGAAGCCGGGCAGCGTGTCGACCCCCGAGATGACCGGGATCGTGTCCGGCGTCGTGTCGATTGTCCCGCCCCAGGCCTCGGCGATGCCGATTCCCTCAAGGTTCGGATTGGCCTTGACGAGGGCGGCCAGCGCCTCCTCGACGAGGCTCATGTCCGGGGCGGGGTCGCGCACCCGCTCCGCCTCGAAGGGCGAGGGCTGGTCGAGCCGCCAGCTGGTGCCGCGCAGCAGCTGGTCGAGGAAGGGCTTGCCGAAAGAGATCTTCAGGCCCTTCCGCCGCTGCCGGTAGGTCGGCAGGAAGGTGCGGGCATAGCGGATGAGGTCGGGCGTCAGATCCACCGTACCGCGGCCGCGCAGCGCCAGCGTCAGGCCGCCGTCGAGCCGGCGGCGTACGCAGAAGAAATCGGTGCCGAGAGCGCCGTCGGTGATCTCGCCGGCGGGCGTCGTGCGGCAGGCCGTGGCGTTGACGAGGCCGATCGGCAGGTCGATGCCGTGGCGGCGGCAGAACAGCGAGGACCAGGCGCCGCCGGCCAGCAGCACCGAGGAGGCGCGGATCGTGCCCTTCTCCGTCACCACGCCCGAGACCCGGCCGGCCGAGGTCTCGAGCCCGCGGGCCGCGCAGTCCTCGTGGATGGTGACGCCGTGCTTGCGCGCCGCCTTGGCGAGAACCGGAACGGCCATGGAGGGCTCGGCGCGGCCATCGCTCGGGGTGACGAGGCCACCCACCCAGGTATCGGCATTATGCGGCAGCCGCTCCTGCACCTCGGCGGGGGAGAGGACAGTCGAATGGACCTGCATCTCGCGGGCGATCTCCGCCCACTTCTCCCAGGCGGCGAGCTCGGCCGGGTTCTTGGTGAGGAAAAGCACGCCGGTGCGGCGGAAGCCGGCATCCTCGCCCGCGTCCGCCTGCATCTCCTCCCACAGGCGCAGGCTCTCGCGCGCCAGCGGGATCTCGGCGCGGGCGCGGCCCTGCTGCCGGCACCAGCCCCAGTTGCGGCTCGATTGCTCGCAGCCGACATGGCCCTTCTCGACCAGCGCCACCGACAGGCCCTTGCGGGCGAGCTGGTAGGCCGAGGAGACGCCGATGACGCCGCCGCCGATGACGACCACATCGACGCTCTCCGGCAGGCGGGCATCGCTCTCGATGCGGGTGAGGGGCGGGGACATGGGCGGCTCCGGATACGTTCAGTGGATGTCGAGGCGCGGGTCGAGCGCGTCGCGCAACCCGTCGCCGAGGAAGTTGAAGCTGGTCACGGCCAGCGTGATGGCGATGCCCGGCACGATGGCGAGCCAGGGCGCGCTCGTCATGTAGATCTGCGCGTTGTTGAGCATGTTTCCCCAGCTCGCCGCCGGCGGCTGGATGCCATAGCCGAGATAGCTCACATAGGATTCGAGCAGGATCGCCTTGGCGACGTTGAGCGTCGCGGCCACGACGATGGCCGCCATGGCGTTGGGCAGCAGTTCCTTGAACATGATCCGGAGGTCCGAGGCACCGAAGGCGACGGCGGCCGCGGCGAAGTCGCGCTCCCGCAGGGCGCGCATCTGCGCCTCGACGATGCGGGCGACGCTCATCCAGGCAGTGGCCGAGATAAGGATCGTCGTGGCGAGGATGCCGGGCTCGATGAGGGCCGCCAGCGCCAGCAGCAGGAAGATCGCCGGGAAGCACAGCACCGCGTCGACGAAGCGCATCAGCGCCGCACCGAGCACGCCGCCATAGAAGCCGGCGAAGGTGCCGATGACGATGCCCACCCCCATGGCGATGAGCATGGCGACGATGCCGATGGCGAGCGACACCCGCCCGCCCATCATCAGCCGCGCCAGCACGTCGCGGCCGAGCTCGTCGGTGCCGAGCACATGGGCGCCCGTCAGCGGCGGGGCGAAGCGGTGCATGATGTCGATGAACTTGTCGTCGAAGGGCAGGAGAAACGGCCCGATCGTCGAGCCGAGGATCAGCACGAGGATCACCACCGCCCCGGCCATGGCGAGGCGATGGCGGCGGAAGCGGCGCCAGGCGGCCTGGGCCGGCGTGACGTGCTCGATGGGCAGCGCGGCGACGGTCATGGTTCAGCCCACCCGAATGCGCGGGTCGACGACCGCATAGAGGATGTCGGCGATGAGCGAGCCGATGAGCACCATGGTGGCGGAGAACATCAGGATGCCCATCACGACGGGATAGTCGCGGTAGCCGATGGAATCGAGGAAGAGCCGGCCCATGCCCGGCCAGGTGAAGACCGTCTCAGTGACCAGCGCACCGCCGAGCAATGTCGGGAATTGCAGGCCTGCCACGGTGATCATCGGCAGGAGCGCGTTGCGCAGCGCGTGCTGCGACAGGATCCGCCATTCCGGCAGGCCCTTGGCGCGGGCCGTGCGGATATAGTCCTGGTTGATGACGTCGAGCATGGAGGAGCGCATGAAGCGCCCCCACATGGCCGTTTCCACCAGCGCCAGCACCAGGGCGGGCGCGATGAGGTGATGGATCATGTCGAGGAGCGAGCCCTCCTCGCCGACCGTGTGGCGATTGCCCGAGGGCAGCCAGCCCAGCGTCACCGAGAACAGGTAGATGGCGATGAGCCCGAACCAGAAGGTCGGGATCGACAGCGCCACCATGGCGCCGACGGTCGCGAGCTGGTCGAAGATCGAGTAGCGCCGGATGGCGCCGAGAATGCCGACCCAGCAGCCCAGCAGGATGGCGATGACGGTGGCCGTCGCCATCAGCTCAAGGGTCGCGCCGAGATGGGCGCCGATGATCTTCAGCACCGGCTCGCCGTCGCGATAGGAATTGCCCCAGTCGCCGCGCAGCATGCGCCACAGCCAGTCGGCGTACTGGATGGGCAGGGGCCGGTCGAGGCCGAGCTGGCGGGTGATGCGGTCGAGATCCTCCTGCGTCATCTGCGACGACAGGGCGAACTGCGACAGCGGCCCACCGGGCGCCAGATGCAGGATGGCGAAGCCGAGCATGGAGACGATGGCGAGCAGCAACACCGCCTGTCCCAGCCGGTTGACGAGGAAACGCGCCATGTCAGACCGGCCCGCCTGCGTCGGCCGTCACGCCCAGTACCATTCGCGGATGTTCCAGGTGTTGGTGGAGGCGTTGCCGTTGGGGCGGAAGCCGCGCAAGTTCGCCTTCAGGCCCTCGGCGATGACGCCCTGGTAGAGCGGCAGGATGGCGAGGTCGTTGCGGATCAGCGTCTGCAGCGCGCCATAGGTCTGCTTGCGCTCAGCAAGGTCGAACTGCGTGGCGCCGAGGGTCAGCAGCCGGTCGGCCTCGGCGCTCTGGTACTGGTAGGTGTTGAAGCCGCGGCCGCCCTTGGCCGGGATGGCACCGGAGCCGAAGCGCGGCGTCACGTCTGGATCGGCGCCGAGCATGAAGTTCACCGAGACGAGGGCTGAGTTGAACTTCGACTGCTGCCAGAACTCGCCCCACATGACGGCGGGCGGCATGTTCTGGATGCGCATGGATGCGCCGATGGCTTTCCAGTCCTGCATCAGCAGCTGCTGCGTCTGCTCGCGCACGGCATTGCCCGATGTGGTCGAATTGGTGAATTCGAGCCTGACGCCGCCCTTGGCGCGCACCCCGTCGGAGCCGCGCGCCCAGCCGGCCGCATCCAGCAGCGCATTGGCCTTGGCCGGGTCGAAGCTGTGGGCGGGCAGGCCCTTCTGGAAGGCCCAGCCGTCCTGCGGCACGAAGGTCTCGGTCGGTGTCGGCAGGCCGTAGTTCAGCGCGTCGATGATCGCCTTCTTGTTGACCGCCATGTACAGCGCCTCGCGCACCGCCTTGTCGGTGAGCGGGCCGAAGTCGAGGTTCGGCGCGATATGCTCGACCGAGGAGGTGGAGGAAACGACGACGGTGCGGTCGCGCAGCGTCTTCGCCTCGCGCACGAAGTTCGGCAGGATGCCCTGGATGCCCGTGTAGTCGACCTGGCCGGTGCGGAACTGGGTGTAGAGCACCGTCAGGTCGGGGATGTATTTGAAGATCAGCCGCTCAACATAGGGACCCTTGCCGTGATAGGCGGTGTTGGCGGCAAGCTGGATATTGTCCCCGGGCTGGCGCGACACCCAGCGGAAGGGGCCAGTGCCGATGGGCGCGGTGTTCATCACCGAGGCGTTGACGTCCTGCGCCTTCTCCAGGATGTGCTTCGGCACGAGATAGGTCAGCGCCAGGATCGACAGGTAGGGCGAATAGGGGCTCTCCATCCGCCAGTGGATCTCGTCCGGCGCCACCACCTTGATATCCTTGACGAGGCTGTGGCCGACGCGGTTGCGCACCCGGAAGTTCGGGTTGTTGATCAGCTCCAGCGAGTATTTCACGTCCTCGGCGGTGAAGGGCGTGCCGTCATGCCACTTCACGTCGCTGCGCAGCTTGATCTTCCAGGTGAGGCCATCGGCCGACAGACCGCCATTGGCCACCGTCGGCACCTCGCGGGCGAGGTCGGGGACGAAATTGCCCTCGGGATCGATGACCCAGAGCGTCGAGAAGACCTGCCACCACACCGCCTGGTCGACCTCGATGCCCGGCATGAGCGGGTTGAAGGAGGTCGGTTCCTGCGACAGGGCGGCGACGATCTGGCCGCGCGGCCGGTCGGGAGGTCCTGCGGGCCGTGCGCCCTGGGCGAGGAGGGCGGAGGGGGCGGCGAGGCCGGCGGCGGCGCCGGCGCCGAGCACCATCAGGACGCGGCGGCTCGGTCCGGTGGCGAGGGTCGGCACTGCTTTGACGCTGTTCGTCTCGTCGCTCATCATCGACCCCCGTGACTGACACGCGGCATGGCTCTCCCGTCCGCCGGAAGGGCTCCGGCGCCCGGCGGATCACCGTCCGCGGCGTTCAATGCGCTTGAATTATCGTCAGCAAACTTCAACACTGCTAAACAGGGCTGTCAATGGCGCCGGCCGCGCCCCACGCCTGCCCTGGCAGAAGATCACCCCTGCATTTGCGCGTGGCAGGATGGTGTTCTCGTCGCCTCGCGAAATGGAGAAGGACGTCGCATGAGCGGTCGCAGCAGCGCAGGGCGGGCAGGGGTCGTGCCGCAGGCCGAGGCTCTCGCCGAGCCGGCCGCCACGGCGCTTGCCGATGACGGCGACCAGCGCCTCGGCGAGACCATCCGCGTCATGCGCCAGCGTGCCGGTCTCTCCATCCAGGAGGTGGCGAAGCGCACGGGCCTGTCCTCCGGCATGATCAGCCAGGTGGAGCGGGCGCTGGCGACGCCGTCGGTGCGCACGCTCCGGCTCCTGTCCATCGCGCTCGACGTGCCGATCTCCTACTTCTTCGAGGAGCACGCGCCGGCTTCGCCTGCTCGCTACATCGTCCGCAAGAACGACCGCCGCCTGCTCCGCCTCACCGCCAGCGGCGTGGTCAAGGAGGCGCTGACGCCGGCTGAGAAAGGCGAGATCGAGTTCTATGAGCTGACCCTCAACCCGGGCGGCTCCTCGGGCACCGATTTCGTTCGCCATACCGGCGAGAAGGCCGGCTATGTCCTTGCCGGCCGCCTCAGGCTCTGGCTTGACCACGAGGCCCATGTGCTGGAACCCGGCGACAGCTTCCGCTTCCCCTCGACCGTCCCGCATATGTTCGACAATCCGACCCAGCAGGTGGCCCGCGTCATCTGGGTGACGACGCTCGGTCCGCGCTGATCCACGGTCCCGCCAATTGACCGTTCGCCTATCGTCATGTGACGGTATTGCGACACGGCAGGGAGGCCGCTCCATGACATCCAACGGCTCCAGCGACTTCCGCGAGATCGCGCGCGGCCTCGGCACGGTCATGCGCTACGGCGAGGGCGACATCCTGTTCCGCGAGGGCGACGAGCCCGTCTACCTCTACTTCGTCCTCGGTGGCCGGGTGGAGATGACCAGCCATGGCAAGTTCATCGAGACGGTGGAGGCGGGACGCGCCCTCGGCACCGTGTCGATGGTGGACAAGAATCCGCGCTCCGCGACCGCCAAGGTGGTGGAGACCGCCGAGATCGCGCTGATCGACCAGAAGAAGTTCCGCTTCATGGTCGAGGAGATCCCTGGCTTCTGCTGGTTCGTGATGGACGTGCTGGTGCATCGCCTGCGCGCCACCAACGAGGCGCTGTAGCGCGCCGCGCGCGGCTGCGGGCTTTCGCTGCGCCGCCGCATGGCGTATGGCCCCGGGCACCAGCAACTGACCCGGCAGCCTCCCGCGCATGATCCGCCTCGAGAACATCGGCAAGCAGAACGGCAAGCAGATCATCTTCATCGAGGCCTCGGCCGCGTTGCAGCGCGGCGAGAAGATCGGTCTCGTCGGCCCCAACGGCGCGGGCAAGACGACTCTGTTCCGCATGATCACCGGCCAGGAGCAGCCCGACGAGGGCCAGGTCTCCGTCGATCGCGGCGTCACCATCGGCTATTTCAGCCAGGATGTCGGCGAGATGGGCGGCCGCAGTGCCGTTGCCGAGGTCATGGAGGGCGCAGGCCCCGTGAGCGAGGTTGCGGCCGAGCTCAAGGCGCTCGAGGCCGCGATGGCCGATCCCGACCAGGCCGACCGCATGGACGAGATCATCAGCCGCTATGGCGAGGTCCAGGGGCGCTTCGAGGAGCTCGACGGCTACGCGCTCGACGGTCGCGCGCGCGAGGTCCTCGCTGGCCTCGGTTTCTCCGAGGAGATGATGGAGGGCGATGTCGGCAAGCTCTCCGGCGGCTGGAAGATGCGCGTCGCGCTCGCCCGTATCCTCTTGATGCGGCCCGACGCCATGCTGCTCGACGAGCCCTCCAACCACCTCGACATCGAGAGCCTCATCTGGCTCGAATCCTTCCTCAAGGGCTTCGAGGGCGCGCTCATCATGACCTCGCACGATCGCGAGTTCATGAACCGCATCGTCGGCAAGATCATCGAGATCGACGGCGGCGCGCTCACCTCCTATTCCGGCGATTACGCCTTCTACGAGCAGCAGCGGGCGCTGGCCGAAAAGCAGCAGCAGGCGCAGTTCGAGCGCCAGCAGGCCATGCTCGCCAAGGAGATCGCCTTCATCGAGCGCTTCAAGGCCCGCGCCTCCCATGCCGCGCAGGTGCAGAGCCGGGTGAAGAAGCTCGACAAGATCGATCGGGTCGAGCCGCCGCGCCGCCGCCAGACCGTGATGTTCGAGTTCCTGCCGGCGCCCCGCTCCGGCGAGGACGTCGTCAACATCAAGCAGGTGGACAAGCGCTACGGCAGCCGCACCATCTACGAGGGGCTGGATTTCAGCATCCGCCGCAAGGAACGCTGGTGCGTGATGGGCGTCAACGGCGCCGGCAAGTCGACGCTGCTGAAGCTCGTGACCGGTTCGACCGATCCCGATCGCGGCACGGTGCAGGTCGGCGCCAGCGTCAAGCTCGGCTATTTCGCCCAGCATGCCATGGACCTCCTCGATGGCGAGGCCACCGTCTTCGAATGGCTGGAGGACGCCTTCCCCCAGGCGGGCCAGGGCTCGCTGCGCGCTCTTGCCGGCTGCTTCGGCTTCTCCGGAGACGATGTCGAGAAGCGCTGCCGCGTGCTCTCCGGCGGCGAGAAGGCGCGCCTCGTCATGGCGCGGATGCTCTACGATCCGCCGAATTTCCTCGTCCTCGACGAGCCGACCAACCACCTCGACATGGCCACCAAGGAAATGCTGATCCAGGCGCTCAGCGACTACGAGGGCACCATGCTCTTCGTCTCGCATGACCGGCACTTCCTCGCCGCCCTGTCGAACCGCGTGCTGGAACTCACCCCCGAGGGGCCGCATGTCTATGGCGGCGGCTATCTTGAGTATGTCGCCCGCACCGGCCAGGAAGCCCCCGGCCTGAGGAGCTGACGGAGAGGCGCGTCAGCGGGCGATGCCGCTCTGCGAAAAACGCGCAGGCCTTGCGCCCGCGGCCCTCTACACTCGCGTGACGAGGAGGGCTGCCATGACGCTCAAGATCAACCTGAATGCCGATATCGCCGAGGGCTTCGGCGCCTACGATATCGGCAACGATGCCGCGCTCATGACCATTATCCGGTCGGCCAATGTCGCCTGCGGCTTCCATGCGGGCGATGCCAATACCATGCAGCGCCTCGTCATGCTGGCGAAGCAGGAGGGCGTGAGCATCGGCGTCCATCCCGGCTTCAACGACCTCTGGGGCTTCGGCCGCCGCAACATTGACATGGACCCGCGCGACCTCGAGCACATGGTCGCCTACCAGATCGGCGCCCTCCAGGCGATGGCGCGCTATGCCGGCCTCCCCGTGACCCATCTGAAGCCCCACGGCGCCCTCAACAACATGGCAGCGGTGCGGGAGGACTATGCGCTGGCTATCGGCCGCGCCATCCAGGTCGTCGCGCCGGACCTCGTCTATGTCGCCCTTGCCGGCTCGCAGATGGAGGCGGCGGCGGTGAAGCTTGGCCTGAAGCTTGCGAGGGAAGGCTTCGCGGACCGCCAGTACGAGGAGGACGGCAACCTGACCTCGCGCAAGATCAAGGGCTCTGTCTACAAGGACGGCGACACCGCGCTCGCCCAGTGCCTCTCCATGGTCCGCGACGGCACGGTCGTCTCGCGACAGGGCACGACGGTGAAGGTCGCGGTGGAGACCATCTGCGTCCATGGCGACGAGCCGACGGCGGTCGCGGTTGCCGGCCATGTGCGCAAGGGGCTGGAGGCCGCCGGCATCGCTGTCGTCACCCTGCCGGAGATGATGACCTGACATGACCCTCATCGCGAAAGGCCCGCCGATGACGTTGATCGCCCTGAGACGCGCTCTCGCAGCACTGGCCCTTGTTGCAGCATGGGGCATCGCCCCGGCGGCCGCGCAATATCCGAACCGGCCGATCACCATCACCGTCGGCTTCGCGGCCGGCGGCACCAGCGACGTCGCCGCCCGCATCCTCGCCGAGCGCATGAGCCGCTCGCTGGAGACGCCCGTGGTCGTCGAGAACCGCGCCGGCGCGGGTGGCTCCGTCGCCGCCGCCGCGACGGCCCGCGCCACCCCCGATGGCTACGCGATCATGCTGTCGGATCCCGGTGCCTTCGCCATCAACCCGATCGTCTTCCCCCAGACCGCCCGCTATGACCCGCTTGCCGATTTCGCGCCGATTGCGCTCGTCGGCCAGTCGCCGCTGGTGCTCGTCGTGCCGGCGAACCGACCCTTCCGCACCCTGTCCGAGCTGAACACGCATCTGCGCGGCAATGCCGCCCGCGTCTCCTACGCCTCGTCGGGCAATGGCGGCATTACCCAGTTCGGCGCCGAGCTTTACCTCAAGCGTGCCGGCGATCTGACCGCGCTCCATGTCCCTTATCGCGGCGGCGCGCCGATGATGGAGGCGCTCTACAAGGGCGAGGCGGATTTCGGCGTGGCGGTGCTGGCATCGGCCGTTTCCTTCATTGAGGCGGGGAGCGTGCGGGCACTTGCCCTCGCAGCCTCCAGCAATACGCCCGCGGTCGGTGCCGTGCCGCAGCTGGAAACCCTCGGCTTTCCCGGCACGACCATGACCTCCTGGGTCATCATGATCGGGCCCAAGGGCATGCCGGCGGAGGCGGTGACAAAACTCAACGGGGCGATCAACGAGGCCCTGCGCGATCCGGCGGTGCGTGAACGGCTGCAGCGGGCCGGTATCGAGACCTACAGCCCCGCGACCCTCGCCGAGACCGGCGACTATCTCAAGGCCGAGGTGGAGCGGTATCGCGCCTATCAGGGCGAACTCGGGGATCGCCTGTCGCGCTGAACGGTCAGGCCTGGCCGAGACTGATCGCGCCGATGACGGCGAAGGCTGCGACGATGGCTGCCGCCGCCCGGTTTGCGTGACGCTTCAACACCGGCGGCAGGCTGGCGCCCACCGCCACCCAGGTGAGGCCTGCGAGGAAGGAGAGGGCCGCGAAGGCGAGCATCGCGGCCACCGGGGCCTGCGCCATCATGGCCGGGATGAGGATCACGCCGACGAGCATGGCCTTCGGGTTGAGAAGCGTCGCGAGCAGCACGGTCCCGTAGGACCCGCGCGCCGGCTCCGCACCCGCAGGCGGACGCGTCCAGAGCCGCGCGGCCGTGAGGCAAAGCCAGCCGATATTGGCGAGCTTGAGCACGGCGAGCGCTGCCGGGTTGTCGGCGAGCGCGGTCGCCAGCGCGCCATAGGCGCCGATGGCGAGGCCATAGCCGAGGGATTCGGCGAGCGGCAGGGTGGCGTTGCGCCGAAAACCTCCGGCTGCTCCCGCCGCCGCCAGCAAAGTGTTGGTCGGACCGGGGGTGAGGAGGATCAGCAGCGAGGCGCCGGTAAAGGCCAGGAGAGACATGGGACCGCAGACCTGGAAGAGCGATGCGCCTCTTCTAGATGCCGGCGCGCCGAACGCCTTTGCGCTGTCTCAACTGGCCGTCGGTACCGACAGCGCTTAGCGCGTGCCTTGAGGCCGGCGTGGACGAGGCGGTTCCGAACCGCCTCAGCCGATGCCGAAGCGCTCCAGCACCGCCGGGATCTGCTGCTTCACCTTGAAGAAGCCTGCGGTGGCATGGGGCCAGATCGCAGCATCCCAGTCGCGCCGCCACTCGCACAGGGCGATGCCGCCGCGCTCCAGCGCCGGCGTGGCGGCGCGCAGCCAGTCATGCAGGGGGCCGCGGGTCACCCAGGGCGTGATGATCTGGGTGGCGCCCGCCGCAGCGGCCCAGCGCGCGAGGTCGCCCGGATGAAGCGCCTCGAGGGAGATCGCCGTGACGTCCGCCCGCGCGGCGGTGTCGGCGAGCGCCTCCTGCTCGAAGCGGGTCACATGCTCGGCGACGGCGCGCGGTGAGCGCAGCGCCGAGGCAGCGAGCGTTGCGGCAGCGACGATGGTGAGGCCATCGCGATCGAACTCCTCGACCCGCCCGTCCTCGTCGGTGATGAGCAGGGCCGTCGGGCGTCCCGGCTCCGGCGCACGAATGGGCCGCAGGGGCTGGAGCGGCGGCAGCCCCTCCGGCTCCAGATGCTCCAGCGTCTCCGCCGCACGCGACAGGTCGCTGTCACGCGGCGTGAATCGCTGGCGGGTATAGGTCGCGATGTTCCAGGCCTCGGCGTGATAGGCCTTGCCGCGGGTGTGGAGCCCTGCGACCCAGCGCCAGCCCAGTGTGTTGGAGGCGGCATCGCCGTCGATGAGATGGCGCAGGAAGAAGTCCGCGCCGATGCGCCAGGGCAGGCCGAGGGTGAAGATCCAGATCGAGGCGAACCACATGCGGGCGTGGTTGTGGAGATAGCCGGTCTCAACGAGCTCGTTCGCCCAGGCATCAAAGCAGGCGATGCCGGTGGCGCCGGCCTCGGCCCGCTCCACGTCACGCCGCAGCCGCCGGTCGGCATCAAGGGCGGCAAGGTCGCCGGCAAGCCCCGTGACATAGGCGTCCCAGACCTGCGGGCGGCGCTCCAGCCAGCCCTGGAAATAGGTCCGCCAGATCACCTCCTGGACGAACTTCTCCGCTCCCTCGGCGCCATGGGCGGCGACCGCCGCAGCCACGACCTCCTGCTCGGTAAGGAGGCGGCGGCGGATATAGGGCGAGAGCCGCGACACCGCGCGATGATGGCCCGGGCCGTCGTCGTAGTTGCGGCCATTGGCATAGCGCCGGCCCATGGCCGGCACGAAGGCCTCCATGGCCGCGAGCCCCGCCGCGCGTGTTCCGATCCAACGATCCGCCATGCCTGCCTCATCCGTGGAGGCGGGGAGGTGGATCACGGCGACCAGAAATCAAGCGACGGCATCAATATGCGCGGTTGGAATGCATCCCAGGGCCGCTGCGCTTATGCAACTGCCCAGCTCGACCTTCGGCGTGTCAATCGCGTTGATCCGAAGATTGTTGACAATCGACAATCGGCATTCTTGACTGCAATTCTTCAGCCAAGGGGGCGGGCATGAGCAGGATCGACCGGCGGACCTTCACCACCACTTTCGCCGCGGCCGCAGGCGGCATATTGGCCGCGCCGGCCTTCGCGCAGGGCACCGGCACCCTCGACGAGGTGAAGCGCCGCGGCTCGCTGCGCGTCGGCGTGACCCAGGCGCCGCCCTGGTACTCCAAGGATGCCCGCACCGGTGAATGGTCCTCGGGCGTCGGGGTCTCGGTCGGCAAGGCTATGGCGGCAGCCCTCGGCGTCCGCTTCGAGCCGGTCGAGGTGACCTGGGGCACCGCCATCGCGGCGCTGCAGGCCAACCGCATCGACATCATGTACGTGCTTGACGCGACGCCCGAGCGCGCCGAGGCCGTCGATTTCCCCGCCTCGCCGCTGCTCTACTATTCCCTCGCCGTGCTGGCGAAGGACGATCTCGCGGTGCGCTCCTGGGAGGACCTCAACAAGCCGGAGGTGCGCATCGCCGTGCCCCAGGCGACCAGCATGGACCGGTTCCTCACCACCAATGTCGCCAAGGCGGCGATCCAGCGCTTCCCTGGCAATACCGAGGCGATCGCCGCCTTCCAGGCCGGTCGCGTCGACGCGGTCTGCCTGTTCCATCCGCCGCTGATCGCCGCCCGCCAGCGCCTTGGCTCCGGCAAGATCGTCGTGCCTCAGCCGACGCAGTCGAACCCCTCCAGCGCTGCCGTACGCAAGGGCGATGCGCCGTTCCTGGCCTTCGTCGAGCAGCAGGTCGGGGAGTACTATCGCAGCCGCAGGATCCAGGGCTGGTACGAGGAGTTCCTCACCGGCTTCGGCCTCGACCCCAAGGCTGCGCCGCCGATCATCAAGGAAATGCTCGGCTGACGCGGCCGTGTATCGCTGGGACTTCTCGCCCGTCATCGCCAATGGCGACCTGCTGCTGGCCGGCCTCGCCAACACGCTGGCGCTGACCGGCGTCGCGCTGGCCGGCGGCATTCCTGTCGGTCTGGCGCTGGCGCTGGCGAGGCTCTCCGGCAGCCGGTTCCTCTCGGCTCCCGCCGGCGTGGTGATCGAGGTGTTCCGTACGACGCCGCCGCTGGTCCAGCTCTTCTGGTTCTATTTCGGCCTGCCCATCGTGCTGAAGGTGGAGATGACGCCCTATCTGGCGGCGGCGCTGACCTTCACCATCCAGTCCGGTGCCTTCTTCGCCGAGATTTTCCGTGCGGGCATCGTCTCGGTCGACCGGGGCCAGCGCGAGGCGGCCCGCGCCATCGGCATGACGGAAGCGCAGGCCATGCGTCGCATCGTTCTGCCCCAGGCGGTGAAGCGCATGTTCCCCGCCATGATGGAGCGCTCCATCGAGTTGATGAAGACGACGACGCTGGTCGCGACCGTCTCCTATGCCGACCTGCTCTACCAGGCGAACGAACTCGCCCAGAAGACCTTCCGGCCGCTGGAGGTCTTCACCGCCGCGGCCCTCATGTACCTCGTCACCATCTCACTGGTGAGCGCGATCGCCGCCCTCGTCGAGCGGCGCATGGCGGTGAGCGGGGAGATGGCGCGATGAGCTATCGCTGGGATTTCGCGCCCGTCCTCGACAATTGGCAGGCGCTCGCCTTCGGCGCCATCGGCACGGTCCGGCTGTTCCTCGTTTGCCTCGTCCTCGGACTGTCCCTGGGGCTCGTCGTCGCGCTGATGCGCCGCTCGCGCCACGGCGTGCTGCGCTGGCTCGCCATCGGCTTCATCGAGCTGTTCCGCAACACGCCGGTCCTCGTCCAGATCCTCTGGTTCTACTTCGCCCTGCCCATGCTGGTACCGGTGGAGATCAGCCCCTTCGGCGCGGCGATCCTCGGTATTTCGCTCAATTCGGCGGCCTATTCGGCGGAGATCTACCGCGCCGGCATTCAGTCCATCGAACCCGGCCAGTGGGAGGCGGCGCGCGCCATCGGCATGACCGGCCTTCAGGTGCTCCGCCGCATCGTCCTCCCGCAGGCGCTGCGCCGCGTGCTGCCGGCCCTCACCAACCGCGGCATCGAGATCTTCAAGATGACGACGCTGGCCTCCGTCGTCGCCTATGTCGAGCTCCTCCAGCAGGGCAAGCTCGTCGCCTCGCTGAACTTCAACCCGCTCGAGGTCTACACCGTCATCGGCGCGCTGTTCTTCCTCCTGCTCTACCCGCTGGTGCGCGCCACCTACGCGCTCGAGCGGCGCCTCGCCCGGAGCGATTGACGATGACCGGCCCGCTCCTCCGCATCGAAGGCCTCGGCAAGCGTTTCGGCGACCGCAGCGTGTTTGCAGGCGTCGATCTCGAGGTCGCCCGCGGCGACCGCATCGCCATCATCGGCGCCTCGGGCTCGGGGAAGTCGACGCTGCTCCGCTGCATCAATGTGCTGGAGCACGCCGATCAAGGCCGCGTCATCCTCGGCGGCGAGCCCGTGGGCGAGGAGGTCCGCCGCGGCGAGCGCACCGAGACGCGCTACAGCGAGGCGGCGCTGGTGCGCCTGCGCCAGCGCGTCGGCATGGTGTTCCAGCAGTTCAACCTCTTTCCCCACATGACCGTGCTCGGCAATGTCATGGAGGGCCTCGTGACGGTGAAGGGGATGGGGCGTGATGCCGCCGCCCGCCAGGCGCTGGCCGAACTCGCCCGCGTCGGCCTCGCCGACAAGGCCGAAGCCTATCCGGCCCACCTCTCCGGCGGCCAGAAGCAACGCGTCGCCATCGCCCGCGCGCTCGCCATGGAGCCGGAGATCCTGCTCTTCGACGAGCCGACATCCGCCCTTGACCCAGCCCTCGTCGGCGAGGTGCTGGACGCGATCCAGGCGCTCGCGGCGGAAGGGCGCACCATGCTGCTCGTCACCCACGAGATCGGCTTCGCCTACCACATGGCGACCCGCGTGCTCTTCCTCGCGGAGGGCGGCATCTACGAACAGGGCACGCCCGACGAGGTTTTGAAGAACCCGCGCCGGCCGCTCACTCAGGCCTTCATCGCCGGCCACCGCCGGTTCAGCTTCTGAACGGACATGCCATGACCAGCGCCTCGACCTCCACCGCGGGCAGTGCCCAGGGCTACCAGGACGATCCGCGCAACGACCACGTCCTCGTCTATGTCGACGGCGCCTTCGTGCCCCGCCACGAGGCGCGCGTTTCGGTCTTCGATAGCGGCTTCGTGTTGGGAGATGGCGTCTGGGAGGGTCTGCGCCTCAAGAACGGCCGGCTGATCCAGCTCGACGCCCATCTCGACCGGCTGTTCGAGGGGGCGAATTCCATCGCCCTCGATATCGGCCTCAGCCGCGAGCAGGTCGCGGGTGCCGTCCAAGAGACACTCGCCCGCAACGGCATGACCGACGGCGCCCATGTCCGCCTCATGGTCACGCGCGGCGTGAAGAAGACGGTCAACCAGGACCCGCGCTTCATCATCGGCAAGGCCACCATCGTCATCGTCGCCGAGTACAAGACGCCGCGCCCGGAGACCAAGGCGCGGGGCCTTGCGCTCTTCACCTCGACCTTCCGCACCAGCACGCCCGACGTCTTCGACCTGCGCCTCAACTCGCACAGCCGCCTGAACCTCATCCAGGCGCTGATCCAGGCGATCAACGCCGGGGCTGACGAGGCGCTGATGCTCGATCCGCAGGGCCTCGTGGCGAGCTGCAACTCCACGAATTTCTTCATCGTGCGCCGCGGGTCCTTGTGGACCTCCACCGGCGCCTTCTGCTTCAAGGGCCTCACCCGCCAGGCCGTGCTCGACGCCTGGCGCGACGCGGGTGGCCTCGCGGACGAGCGGCCCTTCACCCTCGCCGAGACCTATGCCGCGGATGAAGCCTTCATCACCGGCACGCTGGGCGGCGTCACGCCGGTGACGCGGATCGACGGCCGGGTCATTGGCACCGGTCAGCCCGGCCCTCTGACCCAGCTCGCCTCCGAGCGCTACCAGGCCTGGGTGACGCGATGAGCCCGGTGGCGCGCCTCGCAGCCGAGGGAGCCGTCGCGCCGCTGAAGCGCGAGACCTTCCGCGACCGCGTCGCCGAGCGCCTGCGCCACGCCATCATCGACGGGCAGGTTGCGCCCGGCAGCACCGTCACCGAACAGCAGCTCGCCGCCGAGTTCGGGGTGAGCCGGGGTCCCTTGCGCGAAGCCATGGGCCTGCTCGTCGAGGAGGGGCTGCTCGTTTCGGTGCCCTATACCGCAACGCGGGTGGTGAGCCTCTCGCCGGGCGATGTGTGCGAGATCTATTCCCTGCGCATAGCCTTGGAGCGCCTCGCCTTCGAGCACATCTGGCCGCGCCGCACGGCGGCCTTCGCCGCGACGCTGAAGGCGCGCCACGAGGCGCTCCTCGCAGCCCTCGGCAGCGGCGACGGCTATGAGGCAGCCCTCGCGGAGGTCCGTCTCCACGGCACGGTCTATGAGCAGTGCGGCCACAGGCTGCTGCTTGAGACCTGGAACCGCATCGCTCCGCGCCTCCACCTCTATCTCGCCGTCCACCAGAAGGCCCATGGCCGATCCGGTCCGCTCGACGATGCCCACCAGGCCTATGTCGACCTGGCCAGCGGTGACCGGCTCGACCTCATGCTCGCCGAGATCGACCATCACATGAGCCGTGGGCTCCAGCGCCTCAGCGACTATGTGGCGGGCGTGGCGGGCTCGCCGGGCTGCTGAGGACGAGGCCCCCGCGCCCGAAGGCGCGGAGGCAGGTCATGTCACCAGGACGGCAGGACCGAACCCTGGAAGGTCCGCTCGATGAAGGCCTTCACCTCGGCCGACTGGTAGCTCTCGACGAAGGGCTTCACCCAGGGCTTGTCCTTGTCCGCGTCGCGCACGGCGATGAGGTTGACGTAAGGCCCCTTCGGATCCTCGCGCAGGATGGCGTCGCGGCCGGGATTGAGGCCGACCGAGAGGGCGAAGTTGGTGTTGATGACGGCGGCGGCCACGTCGTCGAGCGACCGGGCGGTCTGTGCCGCTTCCAGTTCGATGAATCGCAGTCGCTTCTCGTTGTGGACGATGTCGGCCACGGTCGGCCGGAGGCCCACGCCGTCCTTGAGCGTGATCAGGCCCTTGTCGCGGAACAGCAGTAGCGCCCGTGCGCCGTTGGTCGGATCGTTGGGGATCGACACCTGAGCGCCCGCCGGGACCTCCGCAAAGCTCTTGTGCCGCTTCGAATAGACGCCGATCGGGAAATTGACCGTGAAGCCGACGCCGACCAGACCGTATTTGCGGTCGGCGTTCTGCTGATCGAGGAAGGGCTTGTGCTGGTAGGAGTTGAGGTCGAGGTCACCCGCCGCAAGGGCGGCATTCGGCAGAATGAAATCCGAGAACTCGACGATCCGGAGGTCGAGGCCTCGGGCCGCCGCGACCGGCTTCACCGCCTCGAGGATCTGGGCATGCGGGCCGGCGGTGACGCCGACGCGCAGCGGCGTGCGGGCCTGGGCCCGGACGAGGGCAGGGGCCGCGATGAGGCCGGCGGCGGTACCGGCGAGGAGCGCGCGGCGGTCGATGAACGTGGTCATGGCAGTCCTTTCAAGGAGGTTGGGATGGAGAGGGGAGAGGTCAGGCTGAGCGCAGGCGCCTGTTGACGCGCCGGGCGATCCAGTCGCCGAGGCTCTGCACGGCCTGGACGAGGGCGATGAGGACGATGACAACGGCCGCCATGACCTCGGGCATGAAGCGCTGGTAGCCGAAGCGGATGCCGAGATCGCCGAGGCCGCCGCCGCCCACCGCGCCCACCATGGCCGAGTAGCCGATGAGGCTGACGGCGGTGAGCGTCAGGCCGAGCACGATGGCCGGCAGCGCCTCGGGCAGCAGCACCTTGCCGACGATCTGCAGCGGCGTTGCGCCCATGGCGCGAGAGGCTTCGATCAGGCCGGCATCGACCTCGCGGATCGCCGCCTCGATGATCCGGGCGATGAAGGGCGTCGCCGCCACCGTCAGGGGCACGATCGCCGCCGTGGTGCCGATGGAGGTGCCGGCGACGAGCCGCGTGAACGGGATGATCGCCACCACCAGGATGATGAAGGGCGTCGAGCGCGTGGCATTGACGACAAGGCCAAGCACCCGGTTGAGCGCGACCGCCTCGAACAGCTCCCCGCGCCCGGAGGTCGCGAGGAACACGCCGAGCGGCAGGCCGAGCGCCGTGCCGATGAGGCCGGCGGCCGCCACCATGTAGAGCGTCTGGCCGAGGGCCTCGACGAGCAGTCTTGCGATCTCAGGCGACATGGCCGAGCACCTCCGCTTGCAGGCCGTGGGCGCCGGCCAGCGCCACCACGGCATCGACGACATCCGGCCGCGCCGGGATCGCGACGATGAGATTGCCGAAGGGCTTGCCGGCGATGGCGTCGACCTGGCCGGCGAGGACCGTCACGTCGACATCGAGCGAGCGCGACAGCCGCGAGATGACCGGCGTCGTGGCGTTCTCGCCGGTGAAGACGATGCGCAGCCCGGTCTGGCTGGCGCCGTCCGGATCAGGCTGGAGCCGGGCGGCGATGGCCTCGGGCAGGGCAGCGCCCGTCACCGAGGCGACGAAGCTGCGGGTGGTGTCGGCCTGGGGTCGGGCGAAGACCTCGTAGACATCGCCCGCCTCGATGATGCGGCCCGCCTCGATCACGGCCACCCGGTCGCAGATCTCCTTGATGACCTGCATCTCGTGAGTGATCAGCACGATCGTCACGCCGGTCAGCGTGTTGATGCGCTTCAGCAGCGCGAGAATGGACCGCGTGGTCTCCGGGTCGAGGGCGGAGGTTGCCTCGTCCGACAGCAGCACCCGCGGCCGCGTTGCCAGCGCGCGGGCAATGCCGACGCGCTGCTTCTGCCCGCCGGAGAGTTCGGCGGGATAGCGGCCGCGCTTGTCCGTCAGCCCGACGAGCTCGATGAGCTCATCGACGCGCCGGGCGATCTCGCCGCGCGGCGTGCCGGCGAGCTCCAGGGGCAGCGCGATATTGTCGAACACCGTGCGTGAGGACAGAAGGGCGAAGTGCTGGAAGATCATGCCGATCTCCCGCCGGAGCGCGCGCAAGTCGGCGCCATCGAGCGCTCCGACATCGAGGCCGTCGATCCGCACCGTGCCGGCGGTCGGGCGGTCGAGCCCGTTGATCGTGCGCAGCAGCGTCGACTTGCCGGCGCCGGAGCGGCCGATGATGCCGGTGATCGATCCCGGCGCGACGTCGAGCGTGACATCGTCCAGCGCGACGACCTCGGCGGCAGCGCCTTTGGCGGCGAAACGCTTGGTCACGCCGGAGAACGCGATCGCCGCGCCGTGCGGGCGAGAGGCATCCTCGCGCGGATCAGGCTGGGATGAAGCGGCCGCCAGCGGCACTGCATCAGGAAAAGGCGTGAGGGCGTTCATCGGGACGGCCTCACCAATGCCGGGCGGTACGCCGCCGACGGCTCATCAGAACGGGACATGGGGAATCCTTGGGAAAGCGCAGCGGCCGGTGGCGGGGGCGCCGCCCGGCCGGGGAAGCTCAGGCGGCGAGAGACTGGCGCGGCATGACGCCGACGCGGGCCCGGCCAGCGCGATGGGTCTTGGCCGCGGCGCGCCGCAGCTCCTTCAGCGAGGCGAAGAGCTGGCTGTCGAGGGCGTTGAGGGACGCAACCGCCGAGAAGAAGCGGTAGCCGGTGCCCTCGCGCACGGCGAGGCCGACGGCGTCGTCGCCGACTTCGATCAGCGTGACATCGGACCTGAGCGGCGGATGGGCGGGGAGGGGCGTGGAATGGGACATGGAAAAGCTGCCGCCGGACGGGCCGGCGTCTCCTGAACAGAAGGAAACCTGGACGAGGGAAAGTCGAAGGCGCGGGGTGGTCGTCAGGCGAGACGACAACGATCCGTCGCGCCACCCGTCCGGCGGCAGGATTGAGTTTGGGAGGAAGAGACCGGGGCGTGCACCCCGCAGACGACGGAATTCATCGGACCAACTCCAAAGAGGGGAGCCCACGAATGTCCTTCGTGGCGCTTTAGCCCTTGGTGACGCGGTGCAAGCTGCTCCATCAAAAGCCGCGACGACGGGTCGAGCGATCAACCAACCGTACCCTCATCATGCCCGGCGTTCGGCGCGGCGTCAACGAAATCATCCTCTAAAAAGAACGGCAGGTGGAGAAAGAAACGCCCATCCGGGCGAAAAATGAAGTCAAAACAAGAATATCGTGGATGGATGCGCCACAAGGCGTTCGCCATAAAGAACGATCGGTTCCTGGCGCGAGCCCGGCGGCGATGAGCCAAGCGCTACAGTGCGGGGAGTACGACAGGCGCGATCGCGCTCAGGCCTCGGGGCGCGGCGCCGGCGGAATCGCATAGGCCGTCGTCTGCTTGATCCGCTCCATGGCGAAGCGCGAGGTGACGTTCTTCAGCGGCACCTTGTCGATGAGGCGCTTGTAGAACGTGTCATAGGCGGCCATGTCGGTGACCACCACGCGCAGCATGTAGTCGACGTCGCCGGCCATCCGGTAGAATTCCATGACCTCGGGCATCGCCGCCACCGTCTCGGCGAACTGCGCGAGCCACTCCTTGGAATGGTCGGCCGTCTCGATCGACACGAAAACCGTCAGTCCTAGGCCGAGTTTCTCCGGCGAGACCAGCGCCACCCGCTTCTGGATGACACCGTTGGCCTCGAGTTTCTGGATCCGCTTCCAGCACGGCGTCTGCGACAGGTGGACCCGCGAGGCGAGTTCCGCGATGGAAATGCTGACGTCCTCCTGGAGGATCGTCAGGATCTTGCGGTCGATGGCGTCCATGGCAAGCAATGTCCGGCAGGCGTGTCAGGAGAATAATTTTATCTTCGCCGGAGATCAGTGCCGGGTAAATAGAACCATGATCCAAAATACGGCGGTGGAGGGCGATGGTATTCCTCGTCGCGACCCCTCGCCGAAAAGGCCGCCCCCGGAGTGGCGCGCATCTGCCTTGTTGCTCTGACGCAGCCCTGCCTCTGGCGCGCAGCGTCGGAGTTCTTCAGTCTCGGCCTCGCCTGCAGGAGGCGACATGAGACCCACTGGGCCCGACCGCATTCTCTATCTCTCGCGCGCCGACGTGGCCGCCTGCGGCGTGACCGCCGCGGCCCTCGAAGACGGCCTGAGGCAGGCCTTTCTGCGCCGTGCCGCTGGCCGCGCCTGGTCCCATCGCAAGGTCACGATCCCCGCCGGTGGCCGCAACGTCTTCCGCGGCAAGGGGGGCGTCATGGACGAGCCGGCCTTCGGCGCCTTCAAGTGGTTCGGCTATTTTCCCGGCAATGAACGCGCCGGCCTGCCGGACTTCATGCCGACTATCCTGCTGAGCGAGGCGACGACGGGGCAGCTTGTCGCCATTCTCGACGGCATCTGGATCTCCGAGATCCGCACGGCCCTCATCTCGCTCATCGCCGCCCGCCATATGGCCCGCTCGGAGTCCCGCCGCATCGGCTTCCTCGCCTGCGGCGCCCAGGCCCGCAGCCATCTGTCGGTCTTCGCGCAGGCCCTGCCGCTCACCGAGGTCGTCGCCCACAGCCGCCGCATCGGGACGGCGGAAGCCTTCGCCGCCCGGGCGCGCGAGGCCGGACTTGCCGCCCGCGCCGTTGCCGATCCGCGCGAGGCCATCGCCGGCGTGGACATTGTCATCTCATCCATTCCCCATGGTGCCGAGGCCACGGGCCTTCTCGACGTCGGATGGGTCGAGCCCGGCACCTTCGTCGCCTCCGTCGATCTCGGCTTCGGCTGGCGGCGCGACAGCCTCGCTTCTTTCGACCGTACCGTCACCGACGACCACGAGCAGAGCACCACGGGGCCAGGTGGCACGCTCAACTACGACGGTCCCTTCTTCGCGGAACTCTCAGAACTCGTCGCCGGCGCCAAGCCCGGCCGCGAAAGCACCTCCGAGCGCAATGCGCTGATTTTCTCCGGCACGGGACTTGCTGACCTTGCCGCTGCGGTGATCGTCTATGAGGCGGCCCGCGCGAAGGGCATCGGCACCTGGCTTCCGCGCTGACAGGCGTGGGCCGGAGCGCCACCAGGACAGGCAGGGAGATGCGGTAATGAGCAACAAATCGACAGGACGTTCGGCGGGCCCCGTTTCCGCTTCAACTGCGGCTCTGGATCGGCGGCAGGCCATCACCCTGGCCGCCGGCTCGGCCGCCTTCGTCCTGGCCGCGCCGATGGTCGCCCGCGCACAGGCCTATCCGGCACGCCCTGTGCGCGCCATCGTCACCTTCGCGCCGGGTGGCACGGTCGATGTCTATGCCCGCCTCGCCTGCCGCCACCTCTCCGAGACCCTCGGCCAGCAGTTCGTGGTGGAAAATGTCGCCGGCGCCACCGGCAACCGCGGCACCCAGCAGGCTGCCCGCTCGACGCCGGACGGCTACACGCTGCTCTTCGCGCTGAGCACCCACGCGGTGAACGCCTCGGTCTTCCCGACGCTGCCCTACGATCCCATCGGCGACTTCGCGCCGATCAACCTGTCGGTCTCCTCGACCCATGTCCTGACGGTCCATCCCTCGGTCACGGCGAAGGATGCGCGGGAATTCGTCGCCGACCTCAGGGCGCGGCCGAACCAGAACTATGCCCATGGCGGCCTCGGCACGCAGGGCCACCTGCTGGCCGAGCGGCTGAAGGTGACGCAGAAGCTCGACATGGTCGCGATCACCTTCCCCGGCGCCGGGCCTGCGGTCCAGGCGGTCGTCGCCAACCAGATCCCCAGCGCCTGGACCACCATGGCCTCGGCCGGGCCGATGATCGCAGGCGGCAAGCTGAAGGCGCTGGCTGTCACCGGCAAGACGCGCTCGGCCCTCCTGCCGGATGTGCCCACCATGATCGAACAGGGCTTTCCGGAGATCGAGGGAGACACCTGGGTGGGCATCCTCGCGCCCAAGGGCACGCCGGCAGAGATCGTGACCACGCTCAATCGCGAGATCGGGAACTACCTCGCCATGCCCGCCTCCCGCCAGCGCCTGGGGGAGGTCGGCTTCGACGTGGTCAATGCCGGACCCGACGCCTTCGCGGCGCGGCTGGTCGAGGAAATGGCGTTCTGGAAGAAGGTCGTGGACGAGACGAACGTCAGGTTGCAGTGACGGTCGCGGGACCCCTCACGCGGCCGCCCCTGTGGAGCGGCCGCGGCGCGCCCGATATCCCAAGGGAACGGGGATCGGGGGGAACGGATATTGCCCGAACGCGCTCTGTTCTTACGGGAGGGGCCAAGCGCCGGTTCAGCCCGCTGACCCTGTTTCGGCCGTCACCTTCACGTCATCGCTCCGACACCGGCTCATAGAAGCGGTTTGGCGCGGCGCAGCCTCGCAGCCCGCCGGCCACCGTCATCGGCCCGTCGGATGCCCGGTTGCGTCCGGCATCTCGCGTGCGAGCTCCCGCAGCAGCCAGTCCGCGAACTGCCGAAGCGTCCGGCGTGGCTGGGTGTGGCGCGGGTGGACGAGATGGTGGCCGACATAGCGCACCGGCACGCTGCGTTCCGCGAGCGGGGCAACGAGGCGCCCCGAGGCGAGCTCGGCCTCGACGAGGCGCGTCGATTCCAGCGCCACGCCGAGGCCCTGCGTCGCGGCCAGGATGGCGAGGAAGCTGCGGTCGAAGCGGCTGCCGATCCGTGGTGGATCGGTGATCCCCTGCGCCGCGAGCCAGTCCGACCACTGGACCTGCTTGGTGTCGCTCTGGATGAGCGGCAGGCCGAGGAGGTCCTTCGGGTTGCGCAGGGTCGTGGCAAGGTCAGGGGCACAGACCGGGGTAAGGGTTTCCTCGCCCAGCGGCGTCACGACGAGCCCCTCGGTGCGTGGAGGCCCATAGACGATGTCGGCGTCGAACTCGTCCGAGGTGAAGCGCGTGTAGTCGGTGCCGGCGGCCAGACGCACGTCGATCCCCGGATGGGCGGCGAGAAAGGCGGGCAGGCGCGGCGTCAGCCACTGGGCGGCGAAGCTCGGCGCGCAGTGGAGGCGCAGCAGCGTCGGCGCGCGGGCCGAGACGGCCTCCATGCCGCGGCGCAGGTCATCAAAGGCCCGGCCCGCATGCCGCATCAGAACCTCGCCCTCATAGGTGAGGCGGACACTGCGCGCCGACCGGTCGAACAGCGGCACGCCGAGGCTCTGTTCGAGCTTGCGCACCGCATGGCTCACCGCGCTCGGCGTCAGCCCGAGTTGCGAGGCCGCCGTTCGGAAGGAGCCGGTGCGGGCCGCAGCCTCGAACAGCCTGAGCAGGTTCACGGGAACGTTCAGCATCGCGACAGATGAACCCAGTTCACCGGAGGTTGCAAATTCTGCGTTTGTCGGTGGCGCATGCCCATGCGAACTGGTCGGTCCAAACAAAGAAGGGGAGGAGGGGCTTCATGCTGCTCAAGGGCAAGACAGCCGTCATTTCCGGCGGTGCCGGCCGCCGCGGCATCGGCTTTGCCACCGCCAAGCTCTTCGTCGAGCATGGCGCCCGCGTCGCCATCCTCGACATTGACGGCCAGGCTGCGGCTTCGGCTGCCACCGAGCTTGGCCAGGGCCATCTCGGCCTCGCCTGCGACGTCAGTGACGCCAAGGCCTGCAAGGCGGCCGCCGATGAGGTGATTTCAGCCTTCGGCCATGTCGACATCCTCCTCAACAATGCCGGCATCACCCAGCCGGTGAAGACCATGGAGATCACTGAGGCCGACTGGCACCGCATCCTCGCGGTCAACACCACAGGCGTCCTGTTCCTCAGCCAGGCCTTCATCCCGCACATGCGGTCCCGGAAGGCCGGCTCCATCGCCTGCATGTCCTCGGTCTCGGCGCAGCGCGGCGGCGGCATCTTCGGCGGACCGCATTATTCCGCCGCCAAGGCCGGGGTCCTCGGCCTCGCCAAGGCCATGGCACGCGAACTCGGCCCCGACGGCATCCGCGTCAACTGCGTGACCCCCGGCCTCATCCAGACCGACATCACCGGCGACAAGCTCACCCCCGCGATGAAGGCGGAGATCGCCGCCGGCATTCCGCTCGGTCGGCTGGGCGAGGCCCGCGACGTCGCCGGCGCCTACCTCTTCCTCGCGTCAGACCTCTCCGCCTACATCACCGGCGCGGTCATCGACGTGAACGGCGGCATGCTGATCCACTGATCACGGGCCCGAGGAGATCCCCATGACAGCCTCGACAGGCCACAACAAGGAACTGGCGGAGCGCGCCTATCGCATCCGCCGCAACGCCGTGCTGATGGGCGAGGTCCAGGGCCAGGGCTACATCGCCCAGGCCCTCGACATCGCCGATGTGCTCGCCGTCGCCTATTTCCACGCGCTGCGCTACCGGCCGGAGGATCCGGACTGGGAGGGCCGCGACCGCTTCCTGCTGTCGAACGGCCACTATGCCATCGCCCTCTACGCCGCGCTCATGGAGGCCGGCATCATCCCGGCGGAGGAACTGGAGACCTATGGCGGCGACGAGAGCCGCCTGCCCATGTCCGGCATGGCGGCATACACGCCGGGCATGGAGATGTCGGGCGGCTCGCTCGGCCTCGGCCTGTCGATCGCGGTCGGCATGGCCATGGGCCTGAAGCGCAAGGGCTCGGACCGCCGCGTCTATGTCCTCTTCTCCGATGGCGAGCTCGATGAGGGCTCGGTCTGGGAGGCGATCATGGCCGCCGCCCACCACAAGCTCGACAACATCATCGCCATCGTCGACGTCAACAACCAGCAGGCTGACGGCCCATCGACGCAGGTCATGGGCTTCGAGCCCCTGGTCGACCGGCTCGAGGCCTTCGGCTGGTACACCCAGCGGGTCGATGGCAACGACCTCGACGCGGTAGTGAAGGCCTTCGACGCCGCCCGCGACCATGGCGAGGCGAAGCCGCGGATGATTGTCGCTGACACCCTCATGGGCAAGGGCGTGCCTTTCCTCGAGGCGCGCGAGAAGAACCACTTCATCCGTGTCGAGGCGCATGAGTGGAAGCTGGCGCTCGATGCGCTCGACGCCGGGAGGCTCGCATGACCAAGCCCGTCCTGACATCATCAGGCAAGCCGCGCCTCACCACCTCCGCGATGATCGCCTCGATCGCGGCGGAGGGCCAGCGCACGCGGCCCGCCCCGTTCGGCCATGCGCTGGTGGCGGCGGCGAAGGAGCGCCCGGAGATCGTCGGCCTCACCGCTGACCTCGGCAAATACACCGACCTGCACATCTTCTCGCAGGCCTTTCCCGACCGCTTCTACCAGATGGGCATGGCCGAGCAGGTGATGTTCGGCGCAGCCTCTGGTCTTGCCGCCGAGGGGTTTACGCCTTTCGCCACGACCTATGCGGTTTTCGCTTCGCGCCGGGCCTATGACTTCATCCACCAGACGATCGCGGAGGAAGACCGCAACGTGAAGATCGTCTGCGCCCTGCCGGGCCTTACCTCCGGCTACGGGCCGAGCCACCAGGCGACCGAGGACCTCGCGCTGATGCGCGCCATCCCCGGCATGACGGTGATCGACCCCTGCGACGCCCACGAGATCGAGCAGGCGGTGCCGGCCATCGCCGACCATCGCGGCCCCGTCTACATGCGCCTGCTGCGCGGCCAGGTACCCGTGGTGCTCGACGAGTACGGCTACCGGTTCGAGATCGGCAAGGCCAAGGTGATCCGCGACGGCACCGACGTGCTGGTCATCTCCTCCGGCCTGCTCACCATGCGGACGCTTGAGGCCGCCGCCAAGCTGGCCACCGACAAGGTCAGCGTCGCAGTGCTGCACGTGCCGACGATCAAGCCGCTCGACACCGCGACCATCCTCACTGAAGCCGGCAAGACCGGGCGTCTGGTGGTCGTCGCCGAGAACCACACGGTCGTCGGCGGCCTCGGCGAGGCTGTGGCAGCCCTCCTGATGCGCAACGGCCTCAGCCCGCGCTTCCGCCAGATCGGCCTGCCCGACGAGTTCCTTGCCGCCGGCGCGCTGCCCACCCTGCACGACCGCTACGGCATCTCGACGGAAGCCATCTGCAATAGCCTGAAGGCCTGGCTTGCGGGCTGACCGCGGGCTTGAGAACGGCCGATCTGACCGCATCAGATCGGCCGCTCCATCTCGGTGTTTGATCGCATCATCTCATCCCATCAACCGGTGCCCGCTTGATGGGATGATGCTCTAGAGCTTCTCGAGACCCGCCTGCTCGGCGACCCGCGTCCAGCGGGCGATGTCGTCCCGCAGGCGCTGGCCGAGCTCCGCCGGCGTCGAGCCGCGTGCCGCGATGCCGAGCTCCGCGAGCCGAGCTCCGAGGGCCGGATCGGCGAGCACCGCCTGCAGCTCGGTGTTGAGCCGCGAGACGATGTCGGCCGGCACGGCCGCGGGCGCGAAGAGCGCGTTCCATGAGGTGACGTCGTAGTCGGCAAAGCCGCTCTCGATCATGGTCGGCACGTCAGGCAGGGCGGCGCTGCGTCGTGCGCCTGTGGTGGCGAGAGCCCGCAGCTGCCCCTCGCGCAGCATCCCGCCCATGGCCGAGAAGCCGTCGATGACGAGGTCGACATCGCGGCGCAGCAGCGCGGTCAGCGCGTCCGGCGTGGTGCGGAACGGTACGATGACGGCATCGATCCGCGCCAGCGAGCGCAGCAGAACCGCGGCGAGGTGCTGGGTCGAGCCCGGCTGGATCGTGCCGATATTGAGCTTGCCCGGCGAGGCCTGGGCCGCCTGCTGGAGGTCCCGGAAGGTCCGGTAGGGTTGGGCGCTGCTGGTCGCCAGAACGAACTCAAAGAAGCCGAGGGTGGAGATTGGTGCAAAGTCAGCGAGCGGGTCGAAGCCCAGCGACCGCGCCGTCGCGGCGCTCACCGCCGTGCCGTTGGTGAGCAGAGCCAGCGTGTAGCCATCGGCCGGGGCGGAGGTCGCCGCCCGCGCGGCGATAGCGCCGGCGCCGCCCGGCTGGTTCACCACCACGATCTGCTGGCCGAGGCGCTGCGACAGCCGCTCGCCGACGAGGCGGATCGTGACATCAGCGAGCCCGCCCGGCCCGAAGGGCACGGTGACCCGGATCGGTCGGTCGGGATAGCGCCCCTGGGCCCGCGCCATGAAGGGCGCAAGGGCAGGGGCGAGGGCGGCGGCGGTAACGGCGCGGCGGGAGAGGCGCATCGGGATCTCCGGTCAGGTAAAGCCGTAGAGGCGGGCGGGATTGGTCACGAGCAGCCGGTGCAGCGCATCGGCGTCGCCATAGTCGGCGAGGAGATCGACGAGATCGGCCTCGTCCACCTCGTGCTTGAGGTTCGGATGGGGGAAATCCGTGCCCCACAGCACCCGGTCCGGCGCGACCTCCATCAAGGCGTGGGCGAAGGGCACTGCGGCGGTGAAGGGCGGGTCGGCGATGCGCTCGGCACCCGAGACCTTCACCCAGACATCGTCGCGACGGGCTAGGCCGAGCAGGATGCGGAACGGCTCCTGGTCGATCCCGGCCTTCGCCGGGGCGCGGCCCATATGGTCGATGACCTTGGTCATGGGCAGCGTCTCGATCATCGGCGCGAGTTCGGCAATGTCGGGAGCATCGAGATGCAGCACGACGTGCCAGCCGAAGGGACGCACCATCGCCAGCACGCGGTCGAACACCGCCATGTCCGGCGCCCCGCCGAGATGCTTCACGAAGTTGAAGCGCACGCCGCGCACGCCCGCTGCGTCGAGTTCGGCGACGAGGGCCTCGGTCGCCGTGCCGTCGAGAATGGAGACGCCGCGGAACCGCGCCGGGTCATGCTTGAGGCAATCCACCATGGCGCGGTTATCGGCACCGTGGCAGCTCGCCTGGACGATGACCGCACGCTGAAGGCCAAGCCGGTCATGGAGGGCGATCAGTGCCTCCTTCGGCGCGTCCTCGGGCGTGTACCGACGGTCCGGCGCATAGGGGAAGACCGCCGCCGGGCCGAAGACATGGCAATGCGCGTCGCAGGCGAGCGGCGGCAGCGCGAGACTGGGTTTGCGACCGTGGACGCCCATCAGCCCCAGACCTCCTTCGCCACCTCGACGATGCGGGAGAGCTTCGCCCACTGCTCGTCCTCGGCCAGCACATTGCCCTCCTCTGTGGAGGCGAAGCCGCATTGCGGCGACAGGCAGAGCTGGTCGAGCGGGGCGTACTTTGAGGCCTCCTCGATGCGGCGCTTGAGGTTGTCCTTGCTCTCGATCGCCCCGACCTTGGAGGTGACGAGGCCGAGCACGACATGCTTGCCCTTGGGCAGGAAGCGCAGGGGCTCGAAGCCGCCGGAGCGGTCGTCGTCCCACTCCATGAAGTAGCCGTCGACATTGATCTGGTTGAAGACCAGATCCGCCACCGGCTCGTAGCCGCCCGACGCGATGAAGGTGGACTTGAAGTTGCCACGGCAGGTGTGGGTGGTGATCACCATGTCGGCGGGTTTGGCCGCCGTCGCGGTGTTGATGATGTCGCGATAGACGTGGATCAGCCGGTCCGGGTCGTCGCCGCGCTCGGCGAGCATCTGCCGCTGGGCGGGATCGCAGAAGTATGAGAGCGAGGTGTCGTCGAGCTGCAGGTAGCGGCAGCCGGCCGCGTAGAAGGCCTTGATCGCCTTGGCGTAAGCCGCGCCGAGATCGGCATAGTAGCTGTCCATCTCGCGATAGGCGCCGATCTCCACGGCTTTCCGGCCGCCACGATAGTGCAGCATGGAGGGCGAGGGGATGGTCATCTTCGCGACATGGCCGGCGGGCGTCAGCGACTTCAGGTATTTGAAGTGAGCAAGGTGCGGGTGGGCCTCGGTGAAGTCGATCTTGCCCTTCACGCGGACGCCGTGACCCTTGGTGGTGACACCGGCAAAGGCGATGCCCTCCGTCTCCACGCCGATGACGCCGGAGAGGTTCTCCAGGAAGTCGAAGTGCCAGAACGAGCGGCGGAACTCGCCGTCGGTCACGGCGTGGAGGCCGACGGCCACCTGCTTCTTCAAGAGCTCGGCAATCTCGCGGTCCTCGATCGCCGCGAGTTCGGCATCGGAGATCGTGCCGGCGGCCTTCTTCTCGCGCGCCTCCTTCACCGGAGCGCTGCGCAGCAGGCTGCCGACCATGTCGGCGCGGAAGGGCGGGGTGGTACGGGCGGTCATGGTCTGTCCTGTGGTGAGAAAGTCAGTGGGCAGCCCCGAGGCCGAGATGGCGCTCGAGGCGATCGGGATGGGCGATGAGGTCCGCGCTCGGCGCCGAGAGGACGACGCGGCCGCGCTCCAGCACCAGCGCCTCGTCGGTGATCTCGAGGATCTTGCGGGCGTGCTGCTCGATGACGATTCCGGCAAGGCCCTCCTCGCGGAACAGCCGCGTCAGCGCCTTCAGGAGTTCCTCGACAATGATGGGCGCGAGGCCCTCGGTCGGCTCGTCCAGCAGCAGGACCTTTGGGTTCAGCACCAGCGCCCGGCCGATGGCGAGCATCTGCTGCTCGCCGCCCGAGAGCTGGTTGCCCATGTTGGTCTTTCGCTCGGCGAGGCGCGGGAACATCTCGAAGACGCGGGCGGGCGTCCAGGGTCCCGGCAGCGCCACGGCCGTGAGGTTCTCCTCCACCGTCAGCGAGCGGAAGATGTTGCGCTCCTGCGGCACCCAGCCGATGCCGGCGCGGGCGCGCTCCTCCGGCGCGAGGCGGGTGATGTCGCGCCCCGCGAGGGCGATGGAGCCGCCGCGCCATCGGGTGACGCCGATGATCGAATTGACCAGCGTCGTCTTGCCGACGCCGTTGCGGCCGAGCAGGGCGAGGGAGCGCCCCTCGGCGAGCGTGAGGTCCACGTCGAAGAGCACGGCCGCCTCGCCATAGCCGGCGCTGAGGCGGGTGAGGGAGAGGAGAGGGGCCTCAACCATGGGCGCCCTCGCCGAGATAGGCGGCCTTCACCGCCGGATCACGCGCGACCTCTGACGGATCGCCCTCCGCCAGCACCCGGCCGTTCACGAGCACGGTAATGCGGGTCGCGAAGCGGAAGACGAGGTCCATGTCATGCTCGATCAGCAGCACGGAGACGTCCTCCGGCAGGGAGCCGACGAGGTCGAGCAGCTCGCGCCGCTCGGCCTCCGGCACGCCGGCCGCCGGCTCGTCGAGCAGCAGGACGGATGGCTTCGCCGCGAAGGCCGCGGCGATCTCGATCTGCCGCTGCTTGCCATAGGGCAGGGTGGAGATGCGCTCGTCCATGATGTCGTCGAGGCGGAAGCGGGCGAGGATGTCGGCGGTCTCCTCGACAAGGCGCGGCGAGGCATCGAGGCGTGCAAGCGGACGGCCGCCCTCGCCGAGCCGTTCGGAGACGACGAGGGCGATCATCTCCAATGGCGTCATGGCACCGAAGAGCTGGTTGATCTGGAAGGTGCGGGCAATGCCACGCTTCACCCGCGCCTCGCGGTTCAGCGCGGTGATGTCCTCGCCGCCAAGCAGGACCTTGCCGGCGCTCGGCGTCAGCACGCCGGTGAGCAGGTTGACGAAGGTGGTCTTGCCCGCCCCGTTCGGACCGATCAGGGCGTGGCGCGCGCCGCGCTCCAGCGTGAACGACACGTCGTCCGTGGCCGTGATGCCGCCGAAGCGCATGATGAGGCCGATGGTCTCCAGGGCGGCGGTCATGATCCGCCTCCGCGCCGGCCGCTGACGCGGGCAACCAGCGCCCGGATGCCGCCATGCAGGATCTCCCGGCCGCCCAGCACGAAGGCGACGAGGAAAAGGCCGATCCAGAACTGCCAGTATTGCGGCGTGAACCAGGCGATCCAGTCCTGCAGCAGCTTGAACACCGCCGCGCCGACAATGCCGCCATAGAGCCAGCCCGCACCGCCGATGATGAGCACCAGCATCACGTCCGCCGAGCGGTGGAAGTCGAGCACGTCGAGCGAGACGAACTGCGTGGTCTGGGCCAGCAGCGCGCCCGCCGCGCCCGCATAGGCCGCGGAGAGGGTATAGACCGCCGCCAGTCGCCACGGGATCGGCACGCCGGAGGAGGCAGCCCTCAGCGGGTTGTCACGCACGGCCCTGAGCGACAGGCCGAAGGGCGAATGGACGATGCGCCGCGCCAGCACGAAGAGCAGGAACAGCACGGTCAGCGAATAGGCGTAGGCGGTCTTGCCGAAGAGGTCGAACTCGAAGATCCCGAGGATCTTGCCCATGGCGATGCCCTGCAGCCCGTCGGCGCCGCCGGTGAGCCAGCCGAGCGAATTGGCAAGTTCCAGCATCAGCAGGCCGATGCCGAGCGTCACCATGAGGCGGGTCAGGTCGTTGCCCTTGAGCACCAGCGGCGAGGTGACGAGGCCCAGGAGGCCCGAGGCCGCCATGCCGATGACGAGCCCGACCAGCGGGTCGGCGGTGACATGCAGGGCGATGAGACCGGCCGTGTAGGCGCCCATGCCGAGGAAGGCGGCATGGCCGAGCGAGACAATGCCGGCATAGCCGACGATGAGGTCGAGCGAGAGCGCGAAGAGCGCGAGGATCGCGATCTCGTTGAGCAGGAGGAGCTGGCGCGGGAAGAGCACGAAGGCGGCCGCCGCCATCACCCAGACGACGAACTCCGCCGGATGCCATTTGCGAGCAAGGACGAGCGAGCCGCGGACCCGTGCCGTCAGGTCGGCGGTGCTCATGACCGGCTCCGCGCGAACAGGCCCTCGGGGCGCAGGATCAGCAGGGCCACCATCACCCCGTAGATGATGAAGGCGCCCGCCTGCGGGATGAAATACTTGCCGCCGACATCGGCGACGCCGAGCAGCATGGCCGCGAAGAAGGGGCCGGTGATCGTCGTCGTGCCGCCGACCGTCACCACGATCAGGAAGTAGATCATGAACTTCAGCGGGAAGGTCGGGTCGAGGCCGAGGAGCTCGACCCCGAGCGCGCCGCCGAGCCCGGCAAGGCCCGAACCGACGGCGAAGGTCACGGCGAAGAGCGCCGTGACGGGAATGCCGAGACCCCGCGCGACACGTGCGTCATCCACCGCCGCGCGCAGGCGGCTGCCGAAGCGGGTCCGCACGAAGCCCCAGAACAGGGCGAGGGCGAGCAGCCCGCAGAGGACGATGACGAAGAGCCGGTAGCGCCCGACGCTGACGCCGAACACGTCGAAGCGCCCGAGCAGGAACGAGGGCAGCGAGATGATCTGCTGCTGCGAGCCCACCGCATATTTCATCGCTGCCACAGCCATGAAGACGAGGCCGATGGAGAACATCACCTGGTCGAGATGGCTCTTGGCGTACATCGGCCGGTAGAGCGTGCGCTCCAGCACGAGGCCGGCCAACGCCGCGACGAGGAAGGCCGCGGGCAGCGTCGCGAGGAAGGGCACCCCGAGACGCTGCATGAGAAGCACCGTGACATAGCCGCCGACCATGGCGAAGGCGCCGTGCGCGAGGTTGACGAAGTTCATCAATCCCAGCGTCACGGACAGCCCGCTCGCCAGCACGAACAGCACCATCCCGTAGGCGATGCCGTCGATCAGGATGGTCAGCAATGTCATCCGATACGGCCCGAGGCTCAGCGCTTGGACGGGTCGCGGACGTTGGGGATCGTGTGGAACTCGACGTTGTAAAGTTCACCGTCGACGCGCTCCACCCGCCGGATATAGACGTTCTGGACGACGTCGCGGGTCTGCGGATCGATGGACATCGGCCCGCGCGGGCTCTCCCAGGCCATGCCCTTCATCGCATTGACCAGCGCCTCGCCGCCCTGGCCGTTGGTCTTCTTCAGGCCCTCGTAGAGCGCATGCATGCCGTCATAGCCGCCAATGGCCATGAAGTTCGGCCGCATGTTGTTGTTGGCCTTGCGGAAGGCCTCGACGAAGGCGCGGTTCGCCGGGCTCGGATGGGCTGCGGAATAGTGGTGCGCGGTGACGACGCCGAGGGCCGCGTCGCCCATGCCGTTGAGGATGTCGTCATCGACCACGTCGCCGGTGCCGATGAGCCGGATGCCCGACTTGTCCATGCCGCGCTCGACGAACTGCTTCATGAACTGCGCGCCGACGCCCGAAGGCACGAAGACCAGCAGGGCCTCCGGCTTGGCGTCGGCGACGCGCTGCAGGAAGGGCGAGAAGTCCGGGTTCTGGAGAGGCACGCGGATGTTGTCGATCGTGCCGCCAGCCTCGCGGAACGCCGCGGTGAAGGAGGTCTCGACATCGTGGCCGGGGCCGTAATCCGAGACAATGGAGATGACGCGCTTGGTGCCCTGCTGCGCCATCCAGGTGGCGAAGGGCGAGGCGATCTGGGCGATGACCTGGCTGGTGCGCACCACGAAGGGCGAGCGGTCGACGATCACGGAGGTCGCAGCCGCCATCACCACCATCGGCATCCGGGCCTGCGTCGCCAGCGGCGCGGTGGCAAGCGCGAGCGGGGTCAGGCCGAAGCCGGCGAGCGCCGTGACACGCTCGTTGACGATCAGCTCCTGGGCAATGCGGCGGGTGACGTCGGCGACGCCGGTATCGTCGCGCAGGATCACCTGCACGGGCCGTCCCGCGACGGTCGCGCCGTTCTGCTGGACATAGAGGTTCACCGCCGCCGAAATCTGGCGGCCGGTGGAGGTGAAGGGGCCGGTCATCGGCAGGATGAGGCCGATGCGGATCGGCTCGCTCTGCGCGCGCAGGGCGGGGGCGAAGGCGGTTGAGAGAGCAAGGCCGGCGGCGCCCTTGAGGACGGTGCGGCGACCGGGAGCGGAGAAAGAGGTCATGGGGGCGTTTCCTCGGGCGTTCGTTGCGGTCCGGCGCTTGTGCCGCGCCGTTCGTTTGTTGTGTCAGTCTTCGTCGCGATAGACGAGCCCGGCTTTCGCCAGCCCCTCGCGCATGCGGTACATGTCGAGCCCGAGCTCGCCCGCTGCGAGCCTCCGGCGCTTATCCTCCTCTGCGGCCTCGCGGGCCCGGCCGGCGGTCGCGACCTTGGCGGCATCGAGCCGCGGCACGACGCTGACGCCGTCGTCATCGGCGACGATGACATCGCCGGGGTTCACGAGGGCGCCGGCACAGACCACCGGCACGTTCACCGAGCCGAGCGTCGCCTTGACCGTGCCCTTGGCGGAGATCGCCCGCGACCAGACCGGAAAGCCCATCTCGGTGAGGGTCTTCACGTCGCGCACGCCCGCATCGATGACGAGGCCGATGCCGCCGCGCGCCTTCAGCGAGGTTGCCAGCAGGTCACCGAACATGCCGTCGGTGTTGTCGGTGGTGCAGGCCACGACCAGGACGTCGCCGGGCATGACCTGCTCGATGGCAACATGGATCATCCAGTTGTCGCCCGGCTGGGCGAGCACCGTGACAGCGCCGCCGGCGATCTGCGCGCCGGGATAGATCGGCCGCATATAGGGCTTCATGAGCCCGGTGCGCCCCATGGCCTCATGGGTGGTCGAGACGCCGAGAGAGGCGAGCGCCGCCATGTCGGCGGCATCGGCGCGCTTTGTCGTGCGGACGACGACGCCGGTCATGCCAGCGCCTCGAGCGCCTCGGGGAAGAGCCGCTGGTAGGCCTCGCCATAGGTCATGGCCTTGCCGGAATTGCGCCCGCCCTGCATGCCGCGGTTCAGCGCCACCCGGGTGTAGTACTCCCACAGGTGTTTCTGGGCGGCGAGGACCTCGAAGGCCTTGCGCTTCTGCTCCCAGACCTCGTCGATGTTGAGGATGACGTTGGGCTTGAAGTTGCACTGCTCGGGCTGGTGCGGCTCGAACAGGAAGACCGGCGGGGCGGCATAGGCGCGATCCGGGTCCGGCTTGTGGCCGGCGGCCTGCGCGATGATGCGGGCTTCCTGCGCGAAGCGCGTCGCCTCGGGGTGGTCGACATTGTAGGGGTCTTCGAGCGAGTGGGTCAGCACGAAGGATGGCTTCAGCTCGTGGAAGATGTCGATGGCGCGGTCGAGCATCGCGTCGGTGGTGCGCAGCGGATAGTCGCCGGCATCCATGAACTCGATCTCGGCACCAAGCACCGCGGCGCCCCGCTCCGCCTCGTCGCGGCGCTGCGCCTTGACGTCCTCCATCTTCACGCCCGCCTTCTTCCAGGCGAACTGGCTCTCGCCGCGCTCGCCATAGGCCAGGCACAGGATCTTCACCCGCATGCCCCGTTTGGCGTGCAGCGCGATGGCGCCGCCGGCGCGCCAGACGAAGTCGCCGGGATGGGCGGTGATGACGAGGCCGGTCTTGGCTTCCGACATGCGCGGGATCCGTTTCAGATGGACATGCGCGGGACGGCGAAGGCCTTTCCCGCGGCGCGCACTCTGCCCGATGCGATTGAAGCATCAAGTGAGCATTCTGCGCCCATTGATGAATGCGGTCCATCAAAGCTGCGCGCCATTGATGCGGCGCCTTCACCCATCGCCGGCCATCATTCATTTGCGCGGACGGGCGGCGCCGACCCATGGTCCCGTCGAACCTTCGGGAGGAACCATGGCGACGGGCATCCGGTGCATGTTGATGCGGGGCGGCACCTCGAAGGGCGCCTATTTCCTCAAGGAAGACCTACCCGCCGACACAGCTGCTCGCGACGCGCTGCTCCTCTCCATCATGGGCTCGCCCGATCCCCGCCAGATCGATGGCGTCGGCGGCGCCCACCCGCTGACGTCCAAGGTCGCCATCGTGTCCCGGTCAGAGGAACCGGGCGTCGATATCGACTTCCTCTTCGCCCAGGTCCTCGTCGAGAAGCCGCGCGTCGATTACAACCAGAACTGCGGCAACATCCTCGCCGGCGTCGGGCCCTTCGCCATCGAGCGGGGCCTGATTGCTGCGACGGACCCGGTCACCACCGTCACGGTGCGCACGGTCAATACCGGGACCGTCGCCGAGATGCGCGTCGCAACGCCCGGCGGCCGCGTCACCTATGCCGGCGATGCGGCGATCGACGGCGTGCCGGGCGCGGCCTCGCCCATCCCCATCGATTTTCTCGACGCCGAGGGCTCGGTCTGCGGCGCGCTGCTGCCGACCGGCCGCGCCGTCGATGTGGTGGATGGCATCGAGGTCACGCTCATCGACAATGGCATGCCGGTGATCGTACTGGCGGCGGAGAGCGTCGGCGTCACCGGTGCCGAACCCCATGCGGTGCTCAATGCCGATGCGGCGCTGAAGCAGCGCCTCGAAGAGATCCGCCTCGCCGCTGCCCCGCTCATGGGAATCGCCGATGCGGGCTCCAAGAACATCCCGAAACTCGCGCTGGTGGCGCCGCCGCGCGAGGGCGGCGCGATCAACACCCGCTCCTTCATCCCGCACGAATGCCACGCCGCCATCGGCGTCTTCGCCGCCGTGTCGGTCGCCACCGCCTGCGTGCTTCCCGGTTCGCCGGCCTACCGCCTCGCGCAGGTCCCGGAGGGCCGTGAGAGGCTGATGTCCTGCGAGCATCCGACCGGCGAGTTCACTGTGCGGCTGACGGTCGGTGGCACGGCGGAGGCGCCCGTCGTCGAGCGCGCTGGCCTTTTGCGCACGGCGCGCGCGCTATTCGACGGCGTGGTCTTCCCGCGCGACTAGCCTATTTCGGCCGGGCGCCGCGCTGCTGGGCGTTCGCCACGGCGCGAGAGAGTTCCGGGTCGAGGCCGAGCTCGGCGATCATGTCGGCGGCCTCGCGCATCTCCGCGGCGCGGCGGATGCCGTGGGTCGCAACGCGCTCGGCCATCATCCCGGCAAGCGCCCGCCAGTCGATGGACGGGAAGGTCTCGCCGAGGCTGCCATAGACCTCCGCCTCCACGTCGAAGGCCGCCGCGGCGCGGCTCGCATCGACGATCAGCGCCTCGATCCCCTTGATCATGATCGAGCGGCAGAGCTTCATCGCCGAGGCCCGGCCGAATTCGGTGGCGACCGGCGTGATCGCCATGCCGAGCGGGTTGAGGAGAGCCGCCGCTTCGGCCGCGTGGGGGCCGCCGGCCAGGATCGGCACGGCAAGGCCGGGCGCTCGGACCGGCGCCATGACCGCGGCCTCGACATAGCGCCCGCCCTTCGCCTCGATGAGGGCCGCCGCCGCCTTCTTGGTGTTCGGCGAGGCCGAATTGACGTCGACGAAGAACTGCCCCGGGCGGATATAGCCGGCGGCGACGTCCGCCACGGCCATGACATCGGAGGCGGTGACGGCGGAGAAGATGATGTCGGCGCCCGCCGTTGCGGCCGCCGGGCCGTCGCGCAGCGTCACGTCGAGGGGCCCTGCCGCAGCCCGCACGGCCTCGCCGCGCACGGGATCATCGAGAAGGATGTCATAGGCTGCGAGCGACATGCCGGGCTTCATGCGGAAGCCGCTCGCGAAGGTGCGGCCGACCTCGCCGAAGCCGATGAACGCGACGGAGACGGAATTTTTCATGCGCTGCACTCCCTGTCGCTCCATGAGGAGCCGCCCGCGACGCCTTGTCGAGTGAAAGCCTGCGGCCCACTCATGCAAGCGCTTCAGCCCTGCGGATCCGTATCCGACGACTTCAGCGTCTTGACGATGAGATCGTGCAGGGTCTTCGCCGTCCGGCTGATCGGCACGCCATGGCGCGCGATGATGCCGAGCGTGCGTGTCACCGCGGGATTGCGCAGCGGCACGGTGACGATGCCATCGGTCGCGGTGATGCCGAGCGCCAGGCGCGGCACGATGGCGAGCGCAATGCCGGCCCTCACGAGGCTCACGGCGGTGGCGAGGTGCTGCACCTCGTAGCGCCAGTCGAGCGCCTCGCGCCGGGTTCCGAGCGCATCGTCGATGAGGACGCGGTTGCCTGTCTGCGGGCTGATGCGCACCAGCGGCTGGCCTTCGAGGTCCGGCCACTGCACGGCCTCCACGCCGGCAAGCCGGTGCCCGGCCGGGCAGATCAGCACGAAGGGCTCCTTCATCAGCGGCGTGATGTCGAGGTCCCAGCGGTTCGCGGAGACGATGGTCAGGCCGAATTCGGCCCGACCGGACTGCACATGGTCGGCGATCTCGCTCGCCGAATTGTCGAGCACCTGCACGCTCACGCCCCTGTGCTTGCGCGCGAAGGCGGCGAGGACCTGCGGCAGATAGGTGACGGCGATGGTTGGCAGGCAGGCGATGGCGATGTGCTGCTGGCCGGCGCGGGCCTGCCGCCGCAGCGCATCAATGGAGACGGTGAGCCCGTCGATGGCTGCGCGCGCCTTGGGCAGCAGCTCGAGCCCGGCGGGCGTCAGCGTCACCTGCCGCGTCGTGCGCATCAGCAGGCGCACGCCGAGGTCGTCCTCCAGCTTGCGCATCCGGTGGCTCAGCGCCGTCTGCGACAGGTTGAGATGGACGGCGGCACGGTTGAACGAACCGCGCTCGGCGATGGCAACGAAGGCTTCGAGGCCGGGAAAGTCGATTCGCACGGGGCTCCCCAATGATGCAGGCGGCTCACGGATCGCACCATGTTTCGCATTTGATTCATTGTCGAGCCGCGGCGATACCGGAACCATGCCGCGTTTCTCCCGCCGTTCCCTTCTCGCCGCCTGTCTTGCGGCACCGACCCTGGCGCGGGCGCAAGCTGCGTGGCGTCCGACGCGGCCCATCACCCTCGTGGTGCCGTTTACGCCGGGAGGCTCGACCGATTTTCTCGCCCGCCTCCTCGGCCAGTCCATCACCGATGCGCTGGGCGTCGGCGTGGTGGTGGAGAACCGCCCCGGCGCCGGCGGCGGCATCGCCTCGGGCGCCGTCGCCAAGGCAGCCCCCGACGGGCAGACCCTGCTGCTCGCCCATATCGGCACGCTGGCGGTGAACCCCTGGATCTATGCGCGCCTGCCCTACGATCCCGTCCGCTCCTTCGCGCCGGTGAGCCTGCTGGCCGCCGTTCACAATGTCCTCGCCATCCACCCGTCCGTCGTCGCGCGCTCGGTGCCGGAGCTCATCGCGCTCGCGAAAGCGGCCCCGGGCAGCCTGAACTACGGCACCGGCGGGGTCGGATCGGCTGCCCATATCGCCACCGCCGCCTTCGAGGTCGCCGCCGGCATCCGCCTGCAGCACGTGCCCTATCGCGGCACCGGACCGGCGGTGAGCGACCTCCTCGCCGGCCGCATCCAGATGGCGCTCACCGGCGCGCCGATCCTGCTGCCGCAGGTCCGGGCGGGCTCGCTCCTCGCGCTGGGGGTCTCTGGAACCCGGCGGCTCGCCGCGCTCCCCGATGTGCCGACCATCGCGGAAGCCGCGCTGCCGGGCTTCGACGCCTCGCAATGGTATGGGCTCGTGGCGCCCGCCGGCACGCCGGCGCCGGTGATCGACACGCTGAACGCCATCTGCCGCACGACCCTGTCGACGCCGGCCATGGCGGCGCGGCTCGAACAGGAGGGCGCGGATGCGATGCCATCGACCCCCGACGGCTTCGCCTCTCACATTGCGTCGGAGCTCGCCCGTTGGGGCGCGGTCGCCCGCGCCGCCAATCTCAAGGCCGAGTAGGGCTCAGATGGTCGAGCGCCACTGGGCGAGGCCGAAGCGATAGCCGTCGCCCTGCTTCGACACGCGGCCCACGGCCGGGAAGGGGAAGTGGTAGCCGACGATCGGCATCCGCTCCGACGCCGCCATGTCATAGGTGCGCCGGCGGGTGGCCTCGGCGGCGGCGGCGTCCATGTCGAACATGGAATGCCAGCCCGGCCGCTCCACGAAGAGCGAGGGAATGCCCGACACGTCGCCCTGGATGAGCGCCTTGGCCGAGCCTGAGGTCACCACGAAGGAGGTGTGGCCCGGCGTGTGGCCGGCGGTGGCAACGGACTGGATGCCCGGCACGATCTCGCCACCCGGCGTGAAGCGACGGACATCGCCGGCATTGGGCCCGAAGACGCGCCGCGCCAGGGCGAAGTTCCCGCGCTGGCCCTCGGGCGCCTGGCCCATGCGCGTGTCGTCCATCCAGAAGGCCCATTCGGCCTCCGGCACATGGATCTCGGCATTGGGATAGGAAAGGGTGCCGTCCTTCTTGCGGATGCCGTTGATGTGGTCGCCGTGGAAATGGGTGACCAGCACGGCGTTGATCGAGGCCGGGTCGATGCCGGCGGCGCGCATATTGGCGGCGAGCTGGCCGGTGGTCGGCGGGCCATTATCCGCAAAGCCCGAGTCGATGATGTAGCGGCGCGAACCGATGGTCACCACGGCGATGTTGTAGGGGTTCTCCATCGCCTCGGGGTCGACGAAATGGGTGCGGAGCTGCTCCTCGACCTCGGGCTGGGCAGCGTTGCGCACCAGGCCCTGGGCGCGGCGGCCGACGAAGCCGTCATGGAGCACCGTGATCTCCGCCTCGCCCACCTTGATCCGGTAGAAGCCCGGCTGCTGGAGCGTAGCACCGGCCGCAGGCGCGGCAGTCTGCGCCTGCGCGTCCACCTGCCCGGTGACGATGCTGGCACCGAGGCCGGCAGAGGCTGCGAGAACGGTACGCCGGGACGTGGTGGACATCGAAGCCTCCTTGAAGGGGTTATCTGAGCGCCGGGGAGTGGATGACGTAAGGGAGCCGGACGCAATTCACATGGGGTTGATGCGGGTCTTGGGAAGAGCCGTCATTCCAGCCGGATGTTGGCGGCGCGGATGACCGGCCCCCAGGTGGCGGCCTCGCTGGCGAGGAAGGCGCGGAAGGCGTCAGGCGTCGAGGCGGCGGGCGTTGCGCCGAGCTGCTGCAGCCGCGTCGTCGCTTCGGGTGAGCGGATGGCGTCGGTGAGGTCGCGCGACAGGCGCTGGACCATGTCGGGGGCGAGGCCCGCAGGGGCCACCACGCCCCACCAGACGCCGGTGTCGAAACCGGCATAGCCCTGCTCAGCCATGGTCGGCACGTCCGGCAGGATGGCGGATCTGGCCGCCGTGGTCACCGCCAGCGGGCGGACCTTGCCGGCCCGCGCCAATTCGATCACCTCCAGCAGCGGATTGATGCTCATCGGCAGCCCGCCGGTCATCACCGTCTGCAGCGCCTGAGAGCCGGAGCGGTGGGGCACGGCGACGAGCTTCGCGCCGGTCACCTGCGAGGCCAGCACGCCGGCAAGATGCGCGGACGTGCCGAAGCCGGAGACACCGAAGACGATGCCGTCGGGTTTCGCCCTCGCCGCCTCGAAGAAGGCCTTGGCGTCGCGGGCGGTCTCGCCCGGCGGCACCGAGATCACCAGCGGCGAGGCGCCGATCTGGGTGATCGGCGTGAAATCGCGGTCGGTGTCGTAGGGCAGCTTCTCGTGGAAGAAGGGGTTCAGCGGGTGGCCATTGGCGACGACCATCAGCGTGTGGCCGTCGGGCGCGGCGCGCACCAGCGCCTGCGAGGCGACGATGCCGCCCGCGCCGGGCCGGTTCTCGATGACGGGCTGCTGGCCCCAGCGCTGGGCGAGGCGGTCGGCGATGGTCCGCGCCACGATGTCGACCGCGCCGCCCGCGGCGAAGGGCACGATGAGGGTCACCGGCCGCGACGGGAAGGCCTGGGCTCGCGCCGGCAGGGCTGACGCCGCCAGGGCAGAGGCGAAGAGCGTGGTGAAACGGCGGCGGTCGGTCATGGCGGTGTCCCGCGGGTATGGAAGCTCTCGACGGTCTTCAGGCCCCAGGCCTGGCCCTTCTTGCGCTCCGTCTCGGTCCAGATGACCGGCTCCCAGTCGGGATCGAGCATGAGGCGCGCGCCGGCATTGGCCACCTCGACGCGGTTGCCGCCGGGCTCCTCGAGATAGAGGAAGAAGGTCTGCTGGACCGCGTGCTTGCGCGGGCCGGTCTCGATCGGAACGCCGGCCTCCAGCGCGATGTCGGCGGCGCGCAGGATCTCCTCGCGGCTGTCGATGGCATAGGTCACGTGGTGGAAGCGGCCGCGCCGTCCCGAATGGTCGCGGGTGAAGGCGATGTCGTAGGTCTTGTTGGTGGCCGTCATCCAGGCCCCGCCCCAGATGCCGGAATCCAGCACGATGGCCTCGGTGAGTCGCATGCCGAGCTGGTCGCGCAGGAAGTCGCGGGTGGGCTCGACCTCCGAGCAGAGCAGGTTCAGGTGATCGAGCCGGCGCACCGACATGCCGCGGGCGGGGAAGCGCTGTGCCTGGTTCTTGAGCGCCGGCCGCAGGGCGTCGGGCGCCTGGTACTTCCGCGTCTCGAAATAAATCTCGAAGACGTGCCCGTCCGGCCCATGCGCCCGGTAGGACGGCCCATGGCTCATGTCGCCCTCGGTCCAGCCAATGCCGTGGCCGGAGGCCTCCAGCACCGCCACGCGCCGCGCCAGTGCCTCGCGGCTCCAGGTGCGGAAGGCGACATGGGCGAGGCCGGGGAGGGGCGCCTCGGTCAGTTTCAGCGAGGCGAATTCATAGTCGTCCCAGCCGCGCAGATAGACCGACTGGCCCTCGCGTCCCGCTTCCGTCATGCCGAAGACGTCGGTGAAGAAGGAAAGGCTCGCCTCGATCCGAGGGGTGAGCATCTCGACATGGCCGAGATGGGCGAGATCGCGCGGCGTCTCCCCGTTGCCGGACGTCCCTTGCCCCGCCATCCCCTGTCCCTGCATCGTCCGGTTGCCCCCCGCGCCTCACCCTCCCGCGCTGGCGCCAGCCGGTGAAGGTGGCGCATGTCGCCATGGTGGCTCCCGGCATGCAAAGGAAAGCTCCGGGCTCTTTGCTGAACCCGGTGCATCAATCGCCGGTCATCTGCTCGGGCGATGAAGGCGTCCCGCGCGGTCTGTGGCGATCATCGGCGCGCCGAGGCCCTCCCGCAGCCTTTGCCCTGATGGTCCCCTGCCGCGCAGCGGGACGCGCCACGCGCATGGCTCTCCTCCGGAGCCCATGAAATTTGCAGGTTGTGGCCAACCTGCGTCCGTGATTGCTTTGTATTATGTTGTCTGATCGCTTGCCCGGTCCTGTCATTGCCCTCCGTTCCATTGAGAAATGGTACGGGACGCGGGATCGACCGGTGCATGCCTTGTCGTCCACCGACCTCGATGTCGGCTCCCGCGAACTGGTGGTGCTGCTGGGGCCCTCAGGATGCGGCAAGACCACGCTGCTCCGCATGATCGGCGGCCTGATCGAGCCCACCTCCGGCGAGCTCTCCATCGTCGGCAAGCCCCTCTGGGCGCGGGGCGAGCGGCAGAGCGAGGCCCTCGCCGATCTTGGCATGGTGTTCCAGGAGGCCAATCTCTTCCCCTGGCTCTCCATCGAGGACAACATCGCCCTGCCGCTGGAGCTCAAGGGCATGCGTCCGGCCGAACGCCGGGCGCGCGCCCATGACCTCATGAAGCTCGTCGGCATTGGCGGCTTCGAGCGGCGATGGCCGCGTGAACTCTCCGGCGGCATGCGCCAGCGCGCGGCCATCGCCCGCGCCCTGTCCTACGATCCGAAGATCCTGCTCATGGATGAGCCCTTCGGTGCGCTCGATGCCATGACCCGCGACGCCCTCAATATCGAGCTGGAGCGGATCTTCCTCGCCACCGAGAAATCCATCGTCCTCGTCACCCATTCCATCACCGAGGCAGTGTTCCTCGCCGACCGGATCGTGCTGCTGTCGCCGCGGCCCGGCCGCATCGACCGCATCGTCGACGTGCCCTTCGCCCGTCCGCGGACGCTCGAGCTGCAGGCCACCACCGCGTTCCAGGAGATCGTCCTGTCGCTGCGCGCGCGTCTGGCGGAGATTTCGTGATGACCGCCGACAATCCGACCCCGCCGCCCCAGCTCGCCGCCCGGCGCGGCTTCCTCGCCAGCCGCGAGGCACGCATTCCCTGGATCACGACGCCGCTGCTCCTCGCCATCATCGTCCTAATCTGGCACGCCTATGTGCGGATGAGCGGCATCTCCCCCTTCATCCTGCCGGCGCCGGGCGCCGTCTTCGCGGAGTGGGTCGCGCTCCTCGGCAATCGCCGGGCCTGGTTCCATACCGGCATGACCGTCTATGCGACTGTCGTCGGCTTCTTCTGGGCGGCGCTGATCGGCGTCGTCCTCGGCGTGCTCATCGCCCGCATTCGCTGGCTCGAACTGACGCTGAACCCCTTCATCATCGCTACGCAGGTCATCCCGAAAGTGGCGCTGGTGCCGCTCTTCGTCGTCTGGTTCGGCTTCGGCATCACCTCCAAGGTCATCGTCGCCGGGGTGCTCGCCTTCTTCCCCATCCTCACCAACACGGTGCTCGGGGTGAAATCCATCGACGAGGGCCACCGGGACGTGATGACGGCGCTCAATGCCACGCGCTGGCAGGTCTTCCGCCGGCTCGAGCTGCCCTCGGCGCTGCCCTACATCCTCACGGGTTTCGAGGTCGGCATCGTCCTCGCGATCATCGGCGCGGTGGTCGGCGAATATCTCGGCGGCAACCAGGGCCTCGGCCAGTTGCTCATCCAGGCCATGAACGGCTTCGAGACCAGCCAGATGTTCGCGGTGCTGATCCAGATGTCGCTGATCGGCTTCGCCTTCTACTTTGCCATCGGGCTGCTGAAGCGCATCCTCATCCCCTGGCACGCGACGGGGGCCTCCTGATCGCGCGTGCCAGGGCATCTGTTCCATGGGTGATCCGATTGCCGCGCGCGCCGGGTCCCGTAAGCTTCATCACCGTCCCGAGGACCCGGAGAGAACCATGAGCCCCGTCACCAGCGTCTCCCGTCGTTCCGCCCTCGCGCTCGGCGCAGGCGGGTTCGTAGCCCTCACCGTGGGCCGCGCCGGCGCCCAGGCCGCCCGGCCCATGACCTTCATCACGCCCTTCTCCTACATCCTCGCCTTCGTCGACATCCTGCACGCCAAGGGCGGCGGCTATTTCGACCGCGAGGGCCTCAACGTCACCATCGAGCAGGGCCGCGGCTCCGCCATGGCGGTGCAGCAGGTGCTTGGCGGCGGTGGCCTCCTGTCGCGCACCGGCGTCTCGGACCATATCCGCGCCTCGAGCCGTCCCGGCGGCGATGCGCTCATCTCCGTCGGCACGATCAGCCAGGGCTCGCCCTTCTTCGTCATCTCCTCGTCCGACAAGCCGGTGCGCACGCCGAAGGAGATGGTGGGCAAGACCATCGGCGTGCTCTCGGTCGGCGGCGCCACCGAGATCACCCTCGACTGCATGCTGGTGGCGCAGGGCGTCGACAAGGCCCAGGTCCAGCGCGTTCAGGCGCCGAACACCCCGGCCGGCATGGCGCTGATCGCCCAGGGCCGCATCGACGCCTATATCGTCAGCGCCGGCGTTCCCGTTGCGCTCAGGGCCGCGAACGAGCGCTTCCTGTCGTGGAACACCGACGAATACGCGCCCATCCCCGGCCAGTGCTACATCGCCAAGCGCGAGAGCGTGCAGCGCGACGGCGACCTCGTGGTGAGCTTCCTTCGGGCGGTGAAGCGCTCGATCGACGACATGCTCGCCGACACCGACCTCTCCACCACCCTGAAGCGCATCGAGGGCTTCGAGATCGCCGAGATGCGCAACCGCGCCGTTGCCCCTGACATCCTGCGCAATGAGATGCAGTTCTGGCTGACCGCTGGCCGCGAGAACGTCCTGCGCCATGTGCCGGAGCGCTGGCAGAAGGGCTATGACCTCATGGCCGCTGCCGGCTTCACCCCGCCCGGCAAGGCAGATGGGCTCTACACCAACGAGTTCGTCGAGAAGGCCATCCGCTGATGCGGTTTGCGGCGCGCGAGGCGGCCCTCATCCTCATCGACCTGCAGCGCGGCTTCGTCGACGAGGAGGGCTTCGTCGCGGTGCAGGGGCGGGACGTCTCCGCGAGCAAGCGGGCGGCGCTGCGCGGCGTGGCGCTCGCCGCTGCGGCCCGTGCGGCGGGCATGAAGGTGATCTGGACCCGCCATGTCCTGCGCGCCGACTATGCCGATGGCGGGCTGCTGGTGACCGAGATCCGGCCCCGCCTCGGCGAGCTCGGCGCGCTGAAGCGCGGCACTCCGGATATCGAGCTGTTCGATGGCGCCAGTCCGCAGCCCGGCGACATCATTGTCGACAAGCCCCGCTACTCCGCCTTCTTCGGTACCGACCTCGACGTGATCCTCGCCGCCAACGGCATCCGGAGCCTCGTCGTCGGCGGTGTCACCACGTCGATGTGCGTCGAGACCACGGCGCGCGACGCTGCCCAGCGCGACCTCAGGACCTTCGTGGTGCGCGAGGCCGTCGCCGATTTCGACGAGGCGCGCCACGCGGCCTCGCTCGCGGCCATCGCCTTCGGCTTCGGCCGGGTCGTGGGGATCGACGCGATGATGGCGGCCATGGACGAGGGCGAGGCGAGCTTTCCCGCCGCCTGACGCCTCAGAGAGGCCCCAGCCGCTGGACAAGTTCGCGCTTCAGCACCTTGCCGGCGCCGTTCTTCGGCAGGTCGTCGACGACGAAGATCCCGCGCGGCCATTTGGCGCGCGCGAGGCGCTGGCGGACGAAGCCGATCAGTTCCGCCTCGGAGGTCACGCTGGTGAGGCGCACGAAGGCGGCGATCTCCTCGCCGAATTCCCGCGACGGCCAGCCGACCACCGCCGCCTCGGCTACTGCCGGATGGGCATTCAGCACCGCCTCGATATCGGCCGGATAGATGTTGATGCCGCCGCGGATGATCATGTCCTTCGCACGGCCCTTGAGGCTGACGAAGCCGGCCGCGTCGATCTCGGCGAGGTCGCCGGGATAGAACCAGCCATGCCGGAAGGCCTCGAGCGAGGCCTCGGGGTCGCGGTGATAGGCGGTCGCGACGCCAGGGCCGCGATAGCGCAGCCTGCCGACAAAGCCGGCGGGAAGCGGACAATCCTCGTCATCGACGACCTCCACCTCCACGGCGAAGACCGGACGCCCGACGCTCTCGCCGTGATCGGCGATGTCGCCGGGCCCGAGCAGCGTGACGCCGCCGCCTTCGGTCGAGGCGTAGTACTCGAAGAAGCGCTCGCACATGCGGTCGCGGATGGCGTGGCGCTCGTCCCTGGACAGTGGCGCACCTGACGAGAACAGCAGGTTGAGCCCGTTCAGCGGCGCAAGGGCCTCATCGGACAGTTCGAGCAGCCGCCGGAACTGCGTCGGCACGAGGAAGAGGCTCGTCCCGCCCTCCCGCGCGAGCGTGGCGATGAGGTCCTCGGCGGAACAGGGTGGCGGTTTCATGATCAGCGTGCCGCCGGAATAGAGGACCGACATGGCGAAGGTCCGGCCGCCGCCGAAATAGAGCGGCGTCGCCATGACGAAGCGGTCGCGGCCATTGAGGCCGAGATTGATCCAGTGCGTCATGAAGCGGCGGAAGAAGTGCCGATGGGTGATGAGCGGCCCCTTCGGCCGCCCGGTCGTGCCGGACGACAGCGACAGGACCAGCGGCGTCTCGCCATCGGAGGTGAAGGCGGTCGCCGGATCGGCCGCGGCGATGGCAGCGTCCAGGGCCTCGTCCCAGGCGAGCATCGGGATGTCGGCGATGGCGGGCTCGCCTGGCTCGGTGAGCACCAGTGCTGCGCCGAAATGCACAGCCACATTCTCCCGCTCCGCCTGCGTCCAGCGCAGGTCCATGGGGAGGATGGCGCGTCCCGCCCGTGCCAGGGCATAGAGCGCCACCACATAGCGCGCCGTGTCGGCGAGGCAGAGGCCGACGACAGCCGTCTCGTCCGGCACCTTCGCCTGGATGACCGCCGCTAGCCGGCGGACCTCGTCGGCGAAGGCGGCATGGGTGATGACCTGCCCGTTCTCGATGATGGCCGGATGGTCCGGCCGCGCCCGGGCATGGATGTCGAGGGCGTCGGCAAGGTTCATCATCGGTCGAGCTTGTAGAGCTTGACGGCGTTGTCGCGCAGGAACTTCGCCCGGACCTCGTCGGAGAAGCCGAGGGCGTCGATCTCCTTCATCGTCCGCTCGAAGTCGAGAACGGGGAAGTCGGTGCCGAAGAGCACCTTGTCCTTGCCGAAGCTCTTGATGAAATGGACGAAGGAGGCCGGCCAGTATTTCGGGCTGTGGGCGTCCGAGCCGATATAGACATTGGCATGTTTCCACGCCATGGCGATCATCTCGTCGGTCCAGGGGATGCCGACATGGATGCCGACGATCTTCAACTCGGGGAAGTCGCAGGCGACGGAATCCAGCGTGATCGGCCGGCCGACGCTGCGGCGCGGATAGCGCGGGTCATAGACCATGGACTGGCCGACCTGGAGCTGGATCGGCACGTCGAGCTCCACGCATTTGGCGTAGAACGGGTACCATTTGGCATGGTCGGGCGCGAGTTCGAACCAGTGCGGGTAGAAATGCGCGCCGATGAACCCGTATTCGCGCACGGATCGCTCGAGCTCCCGCACACCCGTCATGCCCTCGGTCGGGTCGAGGCCGGCAAGGCCATAGAAGCGGTCGGGATAGGCCTGCACTGCGTCCGCCACCAGCTTGTAGGGGACATGGTAGCAGGCGGGATGGCCCAGCTGGCCGACCTTGGCGGCGATGAGGAAGCTCTTCTCGATGCCGGCGCGGTCCATCCGCTCCAGCATCTCCTTGTGGGTGACGCCGGCGAAGGTCTGGGCATTGACCCGCATCTTCTCGGTGTAGAAGCCGGTGCGGTCCGGCCGGCCGGCAAGGGCCTCCGGCGTCCAGATGTTCACGACAGTGTCGATGGCCTTGACGGCGCTCATGTCGGTTGTCTCCCGGTCAGTCCCAGTTCGCGCGCCATGCCGTCGCGCAGGATCTCGTTGGTGCCTTCGCCGAAGGTGTAGAGCCGCGAATCCCGCCAGAAGCGCTGGATGTCGCTGTCGGCGGCATAGCCGGCGCTGGCCATGATCTGCATGCCCTGGTCTGCGACGTCGCGCAGCGTTTCGGTGGCGACGACCTTCGCCTGCGCCGCCTCGCGCTTGCAGGGCAGGCCGCTGTCGATGAGCGTCGCGAGATGCCGGACCATCAGCCGCGACAGGTCGACCCGCGTCTGCAGGTCGGCAAGGCGGTGGGCGAGGACCTGGAACGAGCCAATGGGCTTGCCGAACTGCTGGCGCTCGCGGGCATGGGCCATGACGCCGTCGAGGGCGGCCTGGGCCGCGCCGGTGACGGTCGCCGCCATGCTCGCGCGCGAATAATGCAGGGTCGACATCAGGTGGCGGAAGCCGCCACCGACCTCGCCGATCACCGCCTCCTCGCCGACCTCGACATCGGTGAAACCGATCTCGAAGCTCGGCATGCAGTTGTTGCCGACCTTGGCGAGCGGCGACAGCGTCAGGCCCGGCGCATCGCTCGGCACGAGGAAGAGCGTGACGCCGTCGCTGCCCGTGGCCGCCTCGCCGGTGCGAGCGGCGGTGAGCAGGAAGCGGGCGCCCTTCGCGTCGCTGATCCAGATCTTCGCCCCGGAGATGACATAGCCGCCGGCCGTGCGACGCGCCCGCATGCACAGCGCCCCGGCATCGCTGCCCGCGCCCGGTTCGGTCAGGGCGAGGGCGATGAAAAAGGCCCCTGAGAGGAGGCCCGGCAGCAGGTCCCCCTTCTGTGCCTCAGAGCCATAGGCAAGCACCGACATGACGCCGAAGCCGACAACGCGGTTGTAGATCGAGGCGGCCATGTAGCCGTGCCGGCCGAGGCGCTCCTGCACCAGCGCCACCTCGCGCCAGCCGAGGCCAAGCCCGCCATGGGCCTCAGGGACAGCGAGGGCGAAGAAGCCCGCCTCGCCCATGGCCGGCAGCAGGTCATAGGGCGTCTGGTGCTCGCGGTCGCGGCGGCGCACCTCGTCGGGCGGCAGGTGCTGTGCCGCGAAGCCGTCGACGCTCGCGAGGATCCGGCGCTGGTCTTCGGTGAGAAGCCTGTCCATGCCCAAGACCCTCACCGATGATACAAGATACGACAAGCCGGGCGAACGGGGGACAGGGTCCAGCAAAACGCACGCAAGGGGCCGGTTCGCACCGCGCTGCGGCACGCCAGCTGAGCAATGCGGCCAGGACCTCACCGATCTGGCCGCCATGTCGCGCTTTTTGGCGTGCGGCGGAGGGTTTTGGGCGATGATCGCGGCCTGGAGCGCGAGGGTCACCCTGCCGATCGCTTGGCTCCCGCGACGCAGGCGACGATCGCCACGGTGACCGCAACCATGGCGAGGCTGACCGGTTCGCCGAGCAGCGTTGCCGCAAGCGCCAGGCCGAAGAAGGGTTGGAGCAGCTGGAGCTGACCGACAGCCCCGATGCCGCCGAGGGCGAGCCCGCGATACCAGAACACGAAGCCGATGAGCATGCTGAACAGCGACACATAGCCGAGGCCGATCCAGGCCGCCCCCGAGACCGCTGCGAAGGAGGGCGGCCAGGTGAGCGCCGCCAGCACCGCCATGACCGGCAGCGACAGCGCCAGCGCCCAGCAGATCACCTGCCAGCCGCCGAGCCGGCGCGCCAGTTTCGCGCCCTCCGCATAGCCGAGGCCGCAGACCAGCACGGCGGCGATCATCAACCCGTCGCCGACGAGGGAGGCTCGCCCGCCCTGGCTCAGGGCGAAGCCCGCGACCAGCGCGCTGCCGAGGCCCGAGAACAGCCAGAAGATTGGCCGCGGCCGTTCGCCCGCCCGCATCACGCCGAAGGCGGCCGTGGCCAGCGGCAGCAATCCGATGAAGACGACGGAATGGGCGGCGCCGACATGCTGGAGGGCGAGCGCCGTCAGCAGCGGAAAGCCGACCACGACGCCGATCGAGACGATGGCGAGGGGCACAAGGTCACTGGCCCGGGGGCGGTCGACCCGCAACAGGCCGATCAGCGCCAGGGCGAGGAGGCCGGCGATGGTCGCCCGCATCCCCGTGAGGAAGACCGGGTCGAAATCCGCCACGGCGACCCGCGTCGCCGGCAGCGAGCCGCTGAAGATCACCATGCCGGTGAAGCCGCTGATCCAGCCGTCTGTCGTCCTGTCCATCCGCTCCTCCGCGCGTGCCGCAGCAGTGGCAGCCGGGCGCTGGCGCCTCAAGGGACACTTCAGTACAATCCAGGCGAACTGTCCGGTGGCGATGAGCAGTACGGATGCTGGAGAAGGGTGAGACGGCGACAGAGACCCTGACGGACCGCGTCGTCCGTGAGGTGAAGCAGCGGGTGGCGCAGCGGGCACTGACGCCCGGCGCGCGGCTGCCGTCCATCCGCGCCTTTGCGGCGGCGATGAAGGTCTCCAAATCCACGGTTGTCGAGGCCTATGACCGGCTCTCGGCGGAAGGGATCATTACCTCGCGCCCGGGTTCGGGCTTCTATGTCGATGCGCCGCTCGCCCCGCTCTCCCTCGCCGATCTCGGGCCGAAGCTCGACCAGGAAGTCGATCCGCTGTGGATCACGCGGCAGGCTCTTGGCCGCAATCCGGACCTGCTGATGCCCGGTTGCGGCTGGCTGCCGGCGTCCTGGATGCCGCAAGAGAGCCTGCGGCGGGCTCTGCGCGGCCTCGCCCGTGGCGATGCGCTCGCTCTCACCGATTACGGCACGCCGCAGGGTCTGCCGGCGCTGCGGCACCTCCTCGCCCGCCGCGTGACGGGGCAGGGGATCGAGGCCGCCGCCGACCAGGTGATCATCACCGAGTCGGGCACGCAGGCGCTCGATCTCGCCTGCCGCTTCCTCGTCGAACCCGGCGACACCGTGCTGGTCGACGATCCCTGCTATTTCAATTTCCACGCCCTGCTGCGCGCCCACCGCGCCAAGGTCGTGCCGGTCCCCTACACTGCGCAGGGCCCCGACCTCGCGCTGTTCGAGCGGGCGCTCGCCGAGCACCGTCCGCGGCTCTACGTGACCAATGCCGGCGTCCACAATCCGACCGGAGCGACCCTGTCGCCGATTGTCGCCCACCGGCTTCTGACGCTCGCCGGGCGGGCGGATCTCACCATCGTCGAGGACGACATCTTCGCTGATTTCGAGGTCGAAGTTTCGCCGCGGCTCGCCGCCTTCGACGGGCTCGAGCGGGTGATCTCCTGCGGCAGTTTCTCGAAGACCCTGTCCGCCGGGCTGCGCTGCGGCTACCTCGTCGCCCGGCCATCCTGGATCCAGGGTCTCACCGACCTGAAGGTCGCCACCAGTTTCGGCGGCGCCGGGTTGGCGGCCGAACTGGTTCATGCCGTCCTCACCGATGGTGGATACCGCCGCCATGTGGCGGCACTGCGCACCCGCCTCGCCACGGCCCGCGCCGAGACCGCCGACAAGCTCCGCGATCTCGGCCTCGTTCCGTGGCTCGAGCCGCAGGCCGGCATGTTCCTGTGGTGCCGGCTGCCCGGCGACATCGATGCCGCCGCGGTCGCACGCCGGGCGCTGGCCGACAATGTCGTGCTCGCCCCCGGCAACGCCTTCAGCCTGTCGCAGACGGCCCGCAGCCACCTGCGCTTCAACGTCGCGCAATGCTCCGACCCGCGCGTCTTCGCCGTGCTTCGCAAGGCGATCCGCGCCGCCGCATGAGCGTTCCAGATGTGCTATGCACCCCTCCAGGAGAGGCTAGACAGGCCGGAGAACCGGTGTGGGCGGTCAGCCCCGCCATCCCGCTGCGACGACGAACGACGGCATGACACCCAACGCTGACATGAGCCCCTGGCGCTTCACGGTCGCCCCCATGATGGACTGGACGGACCGGCACTGCCGCGTCTTCCATCGCGTGCTGTCGCGCCGGGCGAGGCTCTACACGGAGATGGTCACGGCCAACGCCATCATTCACGGCGACAGTGATCGCCTGCTCGGCTTCGACGCAGTCGAGCATCCCGTGGCGCTGCAGCTCGGGGGCTCGGACCCGACGGCCCTGGCCGAGGCGGCGCGGATCGGCGCTGACTATGGCTATGACGAGATCAATCTCAATTGCGGCTGCCCGTCGGACCGGGTCCAGGGCGGCCATTTCGGCGCCTGCCTGATGGCGGAGCCGGAGCGCGTGGCGGACTGCGTGGCGGCGATGAAGGCGGCGGTGCGCCTGCCGGTCACCGTCAAGTGCCGCATCGGCATCGACGACCAGGACCCCGAACCCGCCCTCGACCGCTTCGCCGACGCGGTGGTGGCGGCGGGCACCGACGCGCTGATCATCCACGCCCGCAAGGCCTGGCTGCAGGGCCTGTCACCGCGCGAGAACCGCGAGATCCCGCCGCTCGACTATGACCGTGTCTTCCGTCTGAAGGCGAGGTTCCCGTCGCTTCCCGTCGCCATCAACGGCGGCATTGCCAGCATCGCCGAGGCGGAGGCGCTGCTGGCGCCTCGCGACGGCGTCCGGCTCGACGGCGTCATGCTCGGCCGCGCCGCCTACCAGTCGCCGGCCCTGCTGCGTGAGGTCGATCCGGTGCTGTTCGGCGCAGACGCACCCGTCGCTGACGGACTTGCCGCGCTCGAGGCCTATCTGACCTATGTCGAGCGGCAGCTTGCCGCTGGTGTGCGCTTGTCGTCGATCACCCGGCATATCCTCGGCCTGTTCCAGGCCGTCCCCGGTGCCCGCCAGTTCCGCCGCCACCTCTCGGTTGAGGCGGTGAAACCGGGTGCGGGCGTCGAGGTGCTGCGCGAGGCCATGGCGCTCGTCGCCGGACGGCCCAGCCCTGGCGAGATCGCGGCCTGAGGCCAGGTCGGTTCAGGGCCGGAACGATGAAGGACGGCCTTGCGGCCGCCCCCCGATCTTGCCGCAGGTCGCGATCAGCGCAGGTGGTAAGTTTCGCAGAACCGGCCGCGCAGCAACTCGTAGCGGCAGGTGAGGATCGAGTCGCTGTCCGTACGAAGCGGCTGCTGGGGCACGCCCGGCACGACAAGGATCGCCGCCGGAGGGTCATAGCTGGTGGCGCCGGCCCCGCCATCCGATCCGCCTGCGCCACCGCCAGCGGTCTGCGCCATGGCGGAACCGGCGCTGAGCGCGAAGAGGGCGGCGACGGCAAGGGTCTTGAACGAGGTCATGGTCCTGTCTCCTGTTGACTGGGGCGGTGCGTCCCGTGGCCTTGCTGGCCTGCGGATCCGTTCGCCGATGACGCCCTTGTCGCAGGCGTCCTTTGCCGCCTGACGCCGCGGGAGGCTCGCTGCATTTCCCCCGTAACCGTCATGTTGCCGGCCTTGTCCGATCTCCTGTCGGATCGAATGAGGACCCGTGCAGGCCGGACACGCGGCGCCGGGCCTTGTTCGCACGCAGATGCGGGTTTAAGCCGCCCGCTGTGATCCCCGCGCGCGGATGTCCCCATGCTCTTCGGCGTTCCCTACGACCAACTTGCCATTCTCGCCGTCGGCCTGCTCGCCGCCGGCGCCGTGACGGGCATCCTCGCCGGCGTCTTCGGGGTCGGTGGCGGCGCCGTCATCGTGCCGGTGCTCTACGAGCTCTTCGGCGTGGTCGGTGTGCCGGTCGAGCTGCGCATGCCGCTCTGCGTCGGCACCTCGCTTGCCATCATCATCCCGACCTCGATCCGCTCGTTCCAGGCGCACCGGGCCAAGGGCGCCGTCGACATGGAGATCCTGAAGGCCTGGGCCGTTCCCGTCATTGTCGGGGTCATCGTCGGCTCGCTCATCGCCCGCTATGCCCCGCCCGGCGTGTTCAAGGCGGTCTTCGTCGTCGTCGCCGGCCTCTCGGCCTGGCGGCTGCTCACGGGCAAGGAGCTGAACTTCGGCACCGGCATGCCCGGCCCGACCGGCATGGTGGTGTCCGGCGGCATCATCGGCGTCCTGTCGAGCCTCATGGGCATCGGCGGCGGCCAGCTCGGCAATCTCGTGATGATGGCCTATGGCCGCACCATCCATAATGCGGTGGCGACCTCCTCGGGCCTCGGCGTGCTCATCTCCATCCCCGGCGCCCTCGGCTTCATCTATGCCGGCTGGCCCAAGGCGGCGGAGTTTCCGAACGTCGCGGCGGTCCAGTTCCCCTTCGCCCTCGGCTATGTCTCGCTGATCGGCTTCCTCCTCTTCATCCCGACCTCGATGTGGACGGCCCCGCTGGGCGCGCGGCTCGCCCATTCGCTGCCGAAGCGCAAGCTAGAGCTCTCCTTCGGCATCTTCCTGCTGATCGTCTGCCTGCGCTTCGTCTGGGACCTCGCCACCCGCGGCGCTGCCTGATCTCAGCGGCTGGCCAGCGCCCGCAAGCGGATGCGATCGGGCTTGCCGAGCGCCGCCCGCGGCATGGCCTCCAGGAAGAGGATGCGCCGCGGGGCCAGCGTCTCGCTGCGGCTGCGGCAATGGGCGATGATCGTCTCGGCGCTCACCGGCTGTCGGGCGACCACGGCCAGCCAGATCTCGTCGATGCCCGTCGCACCTGGCAGTGCGAAAGCCACCGCCTCGGCAATGGCGGGATGGCCGGCGACCAGTTCCTCGACGCGCTCCGGGGCGATCTTCAGGCCGCCGGCATTGATCAGGTCGTCAGACCGTCCGACGACCACCAGCATTCCGTCCGCCGTCAGGTGTCCGAGGTCGCCAGGGTAGAACCAGTCCGGCGTACGGTCGGGAAAGAGCGTGCCGGGCTCATAGGGCCGCCCGCCGCCGGCCGCCATGATGCGGATGCGGCCGACCGTGCCGGCGGGAACCGGACGGTCGTCGCCATCGACGATCTCAAGGCGCGCCGATGGCACCACGTGGCCGACGGCGCCGGGGATCGTCTCCACGCTGTCCAGATGGGCCATGGCGGTCTTGCCGGCTTCGGTGGACCCATAACCCACGAGCACCTGAGGTGCGATCCGCCGGCGGATGGCGGCACCGAGTTCCGCCCCCAACATCGCACCCGCCACCGACGCCAGTCGCACCGAGGCACAGGAGACCGGAGTGTCGCGGAGCGCCGCCAGCAGCCCCGCAAACTGCTGCGGCGAGCCAAGGATGACGCCGACCTGGTACTGGTCGACCAGCCGCACGGCCTCTTCCGCGGTGCGCGCAAGGCACACCGTGCGCGCCGAGGCGAGCGCCCGCGCCGTTTCCGACAGGGCCCATTGTGAGGCGAAGCCGATAAGCACGAGGTCGCGCTCGGTGCCGGGCGCGCCGTGATAGAGCATGAGGTTGCGCAGTCGCAGGTCGAACTCGCCAATCGTGAAGGGGATGGCCTTCGGCTCGCCAGTCGTGCCCGAGGTCAGGCCGAACAGGATCAGGCGGCGCGGATCGCGCGATGCAGGGTCGCTCGGATAAGTCGCGTCCTGCGGAGGCTGGAACCAGCCATCGTCCACCACCACCATGCGCATGCCGCGCGGGACGTCCATGGCACGGCTCGCCAGCACCGTCGTGATGCCGACTTTCGGCACCTGTGCGATCTGACCGCTGCCGGTCATGGAGACGATGCCCAGGTTCATCAACGCCGACACCAGCGTGACGTGACGGACCGGGTTTTCGATGTCGACCAGCACCATGTCGCCGGACCTCAGGCCTGCTTGGTGCAGTCGGGCCGAGAGCCAATGGATGGCATCCGACAGCATCTGATAGGTCACGAGCCGGTCCGCCATCATCAGGGCGGGCCGGTTCGGGAACAGCCGGGCGTTCAGGTGGATCGTGTCGACGAAGATCATCTCGGAGTCCGGGATAGGCATGGTGGCCGGTGGCAGGCTACAGCAGATCGGCGATGGCAGTCGGTCGAGTTTCGGCGGGTCGCGATCGGTCGCACGGGCAGGGCAGGCAGACATGCGTGATCGAGACAACCAGGCGTTGATCGGACGGCGGGCTTTCGGTCTCGGCGCAGGACTGCTGGGGCTCGCCTTTCTCGGCCGCGCGGCGCGGGCTCAGGATGCGGGACAGGTGCGAATCATTGTGCCGTTCTCGGCCGGCACCACCATCGACGCGCTCGCCCGCGCTCTTGCCGAGGCGCTGGAGCCGGCTCTGGGGCGTCGTCCTGTCGTCGCAAACCGCGACGGCGCCGCTGGTACGCTGGCTTTCGTCGATCTCGCCCAGGCCGAACCGGACGGCCTGACGCTGGTCTTTTCCGGACCGACCCAGCTCACCGTGCATCCGCATCTGAAGCGCGAACCGCACCTCGATCCGGCGGCCTATCTGCCGCTCTGCCAGGTCTATGAACTGTCCTTCGTGCTGGTCGCCTCGAAGGCCTCCGGCATCGCTGACGTGCCAGATCTGGTGGGGAGGGCGGCGGCGGCCCCCGGCGCGTTGCGCATGGGCCACCAGGGACGTGCGGCCGCCACCCATCTGCAGCTCATGGGGTTCGCCACCAGCGCCGGAATCAGCGTCAACGACATTCCCTATCGCGCCCATGGTCAGATGCTGGCGGATCTCGCCAATGGCCAGCTCGACGGCGCGGTGCTGGCGACCGGATCGTTCGATCCCACTCTGGTTCGCCCGCTGGCAACCTTCAGCCAGCGCCCGTCGGCGGCCTATCCGGGCCTGCCGACGATCCCGTCCCTCGGCTATCCGGTCGCGCTGGAGGCTTTCGGAGGCCTGTTCGTGCGGGCGGGCTTGAGGCCCGGGAGGCAAGCCGCTCTGGAGCAGGCCTGCCGGCGCGCCTTTTCGGAGCCGGCTTTCCGTAACGCGGTGCAGCTGTCCGGCGTCGAGGCGGTCCATGGCGATGCGGCCGCCTTCGCGGAGCGCCTTGCTGGCGAAAGCCAGAAGATGAAGGCGTTGCTGGATCGGCTGGGACTTTCGGCTCCGTAACGGGAGCGATCAGAACCGGTAACTTGCGCCGACGCGGGCCTGGAACTGCGACGCCCGGCCCGGGAAGATGTAGCCGGTGTTCGTCAGGTCGGTCACGCGGAACGAGCCGAAATCGTAGTATAGGCCCTCGAAACGAACAGTCCAGGCCTGGCTGACCATGTACTCCGTGCCGAGGCCGACGACGAAGCCAGCCCGCAGGGAGTCCTGACGGGCGGGGGATGGGAAGCCGGCTTGATCGATGGTGATCGACGGATTGCCGAGGGCAAGTCCACCCGTCACATAGAAGAGGGCGCGGTCGACAACGAGCCCGGCCCGAGCCCGGAGACTGCCCGCGAATTGCGACTTGCCATTGGCAGTAACGCCAAAAGAAAACGTTCCCGCTGAACCCGACGCTGTATTGTAGGTCAGATCCGCCTCGATGCCGACGAGGCCGGTGGGCGAGACCTGCCAATTGTAGCCGAGATAGGCACCGAAGACGGCGCCAGTTCCGGACAGCCGGTACACGGTGCCGGCCGGGCTGAAGGCACCGAGACCGCCGGAAATATCCTCCTGCATCCGGTTCGACCCGAAGCCAACGCCGATGAGGCCGCCGACATAGCCGCCCGTCCAGCCGGTGTTCGGCGCGGAGAGCCCTTGCGCCTGGACGGCGCCGGTCGACAGCGCGATCAGGCAGGCTGAGGACAGGAGTTTTGTACGAAAGGTCATGAGCGTGTCCTGAATTAGGCTGGTGGCACGTTACCCATGCAACGCGGAGTTACAAGGCGCGCTGCAGCCCGCCCCCCATGACGGCCTGCCAGTGCGGCATGAAAGTCACGGCGATTGGTATCTGGAAACCGTTTCGACAGCTCCCGCGGCGGGGAGCTACAGGGAAAAAATGGCCAATCGTGCCAAAAGGTTACGTCCGATCTCGAGGCGCAGCGGCGCCATGGCCATCTGAGGCATGTCCATGTTCAGCGTGAACGCCCGAATCTGCGAACTGCGTTCCACCCAGCCGCTCCACCACCCGATCGAGGTCTGGCCGCGCTGAACGTACCAGCCGGTCTTGGCATGGAGCGTCGCGCCGCCTCGGCTTTCGATGCGGATGATGTCGTGGACAAGGGTCTGCGCCCGCTGCGAGGCAGGCAGTGCCCTGGTGCCGAGGCGGGCGTTGAACGCCGCCTCCTCCAGCGCGCTGATCCGCAAGGGACCGTCAAGCCAGAAGCGGTCGACCACCGTGCCGGGATCGCGGTTGCCGTAGTCGAGGCGTGCGAGCCAGTCGCGATAGCGGGCAAGGCCGACACGCCGCGCCACCTCCTGGAAGATCGGCACGTTGGAGATCGGCATGGCCTCGCGCAGCGACATGTCGCGGCCCCAGGCCGGCACCGCGACAGGGCCGCCGCCATAGGGCAGCACCTCGTCGGCGTCGCGCACCACGCCGGTTTCGAAAGCGATGAGGCTGTTGGGAATCTTGAAGGTCGAGGCCGGCACGAAGCGCTGGCGGGAGCGCGCCGCGCCCACCAGCGTCCTGCGGCCGGTCTGTGCATCGACCAGCGCGAAGCAGCCGGTGAGGCCCTTCTCGCGGAAGACGGAGAGCAGGTCATCCCGTTCAACCGTCTCCGCGGCGTGGGACGCGCCCGCAAGGGGCAGCACCGCGGCGGCGGTGACGACGGCACGGCGGGTGAGGGCAGGGGCATGCGGCATGGAAACCTCCGGGGCTGCCCCGGCGTGCCTCGCCTTCGCGGCGTCACCATGGCGCCGGCATGGCTTAGCGCAGGATGATGCGGCCCTCGCGCTGCGCCGCGACCGTGCCGAGCCGGCGCATGTGGGTCATCAGATCGGATGCCACCAGCTTGCCCTGCACGTCCTTGTCCGGGGCTCTGAGGCCGAGGCTGGTATAGCCGTCGCCGCCACGCAGCATGAAATCATTGGTCGCTACCGTATAGACCCGGTCATCGTCCAGCGGCTGGCCACCAACCTGCACAGAGACCACCCGGCTGCCGGCCGGCCGGCGCGGATCGACCTCCACCGTCAGGTTCGACACGTGCGGGAAGCGGCCGGCGCGCTGCTCGACCTGGCTGACGCCGTTCTCCAGCGCCTGGCGCAGGTCGGCGCCCGAGACCTTGGCGACGACCGTGCGGTTGCCGAAGGGCAGTTCGCTCAGCGCGTCACGCCGCGTGAACCTGTGGCCCGCCGGATAGATGCGGTTACCGCGGATGGCCCCGGCATTGGTGATCCCGACATCGGCGCCGGTGGCGGCGCGCATGGCGTCGGCGACGAGATTGCCGATGGGCTGTTCGCCGGAGCGGACCGACGCGGTGCGCGTATCGAGCTCACCGGTGAGCGTGGCGATGGCGACGTCGAGTTCCTCCGACAGGATCTTCTCGTAATCCGCGACCCGTGCTTGCGTCTCGGGATCGGGCACGGCCTGCCGGCTGTCATTGACCCGGAAGGAGGGCGTGAACGCCATGCGCGTCACGCCGTCTGCGGTGACGCGGGAGAGCGTCAGGTCGACGGCGGTGACGTAGTAGCCCTCTTCCGAACTCTCGACCATGACGGTGCGACCGTCATAGGCGATGGCGAGGTCGTGGTCGTGGCCTGTCAGCAGCACGTCCACGAGACGCGACCGGACGATCTCCAGGTCGTCCTTCCGGTCGGTATGGGCGCAGCAGACGATGAGGTCGGCGCCCTCGCGCCGCAGCCGCGCGGCCTCGCGGCGCACCGTCTCCATGGTCGGCAGGAAGCGGAACGTGCCGGTGGAGGAGACCTCCGGCGAGTTGGGCAGCACGACACCAAAGACGCCGAGCTTCACCACCCCGAGGTCGATGATCCGCCCGTCCTCATGGCCAGGCAATTGCCCGCCATCGGCGGTGCGCATGTTGGACGCGTACCAGGGGAAGCGCGATTCCTGCCGGCGCTTCATGTAGGCCTCGGGCCCGAAATCGAACTCGTGATTGCCCGGCACGAAGACGTCGGGCGGGGCGATGTTGGTGAGCTCGACCGTATGGGCGCCCTGGTCGAAGCCGGACATCAGCGAGGGCGAGAACATGTCGCCGGCATGGACATAGAGCATCGGCACGCCGCGGGCGCGCTCGGCCTTCACGATGGCGTTGAGGCGCGCGAAGCCGCCGCGGCCGTTCTCATCGCCCATCTTGTAGATGTCGTTGACCAGCAGCAGCGTGACCGTGGCGCCGGGCTGGGACGGGGTCTGCGCACCGGCCTGGCTTCCCGCAACGGCGGCGAGGCCCGCACCGAGGCTTGCGGTCAGGGTGTCACGACGGGAGATCGGGCTCATCAGGCATCCTCTTTGCGGCGCGGACCATGCCGCCGGTGGCTCCACGCTGGCAAGCCGTCAGTTGCGTCCGCGCAGCACCATGCGGCCGCCGCGCACCTCGTAGCTTTCCAGCCGGTCGAGGAAGGTGTGGCCGAGAAGGCTGGTCGTCAGCGCCTCCGGCCGCGCCACGAGGGCCCGGACATTGCGCTCGACGATCGGGCCGAGGGTGACGGTGCCGACGGTTGTCGCGGCGGTCATGGCCGAGCCGTTGGCGGTCTGGACCGGGATGGAAAAGGACAGGCTCGCCGGGTCGATTCCGGCGCGGCGGGCATCGGCGTCGGTCAGCACGAGCGCCGATGCGCCGGTATCCACCAGCATGGGAACGGCCCTGGAGCCGTTGAGCGAGACGCGGGCGACGAAGGTCGAGCCGCCGCTGCGCGGCACGGTGACCTCGCGGCTGCCGGTGACGCCCTCCTGGCCCATGCCGGGAATGACGTTGCCGAGGACGCGGCGGCCGACCGATTCGAATTCGTAGCGATAGGTGTAGACGACGCCCAGCACGGCGAAGATGCCGAGCCAGGCGAGGGCCGCCTGGACCGCGTCGCCGGCCCGGCCGCGGAACATGCCGAGCACGGTCGCGCCGCTGAGGCTGGCGAGGATGGTGAGGCCGATGATCGAGGCCCAGTCGCCGGAGTCGAGATTGCCCTCGGCGAGGCCGCCCGAGCGGATCGCCGCTACCATCACCAGCAGGACGACACTGACCAGCAGGATCCACAGCACCAGCCGCATGGCTCAGCGCTCCGCCAGTCGCGCGAGACGGCCGGGCAGCTCCGCCATGACGGCGCGGCGGCGAACCTCGCCGATGGCCATCCAGTTGGCGATCTCGTCGAGGCTGCGGCCGCAGCCCTCGCAGATGCGCGCCTGCGGGTCGATGCGGCAGATGCGGATGCAGGGGCTGGAGACCGGCGGCAGCGGCGCGTTCATCAGGCAGCTCCCACAGGCACGGCGATGGCCACGAGAACGAGGAGCATGGCGATCTCGATGACCTGCTGGGTGGCGCCGGTGAGGTCACCGGTCTGACCGCCGACATGGGCTGAGGCGAAGCGGATGGCAAGCGGCAGGATGAGGCCGGCGACGCCGAAGGCGAGGAAGGCCCCGGCGATGCCGCCGGCCGGGATGAGCAGCAGCGCGAGCCCCGCCGCGATGGCGAGGGCGATATGCCAGTCTGCTGCCTGTGGGCGTCCCGTCGCATAGGCCGCGCCCTCGATGCGGGCGGGATCGAGATGGACCTGCAGGCCGAGCGCCACCGTCCGCGAGGCAGCGCCGATCGCCGCCATGGCGAGCGCCGTCCGCCCGCCACCGACCGCGGCCACCAAAGCGGTCAGGCCGGCGACACGCAGGCCGAGGCCGAGGATGAGCGCCGCTGCACCGAATGTGCCGATGCGGCTGTCCTTCATGATGTCGAGGCGCCTCTCCGTCGTCATGCCGCCGAAGCTGTCGGCGGAATCGGCAAGTCCGTCCTCGTGGAAGGCCCCGGTCATCACCACCGCAGCCGCGACACCGAGCAGTGCTGCGATCACCGGCGGCAGGACCAGCGAGGCGGCCAGCACCACGGCGCCGGCAAGGCCGCCGAGGACGAAGCCCGCCAGCGGCACCGCCCGAATGAGCCGGGTGAAGTCGGGCAGCCCATGGGGATCCGCCTCGCCGGGCAGGGCGGGCAGTGGCAGCCTTGAGAAAAAGCGCAGCGCAACGACGGTGTCGCGCCAGAGGGCTGGATTGTCCATGGCGAATGGCATAGCCAGTGCCGCGCCCCGCCGCCAGCCGGCTTGTGCGCCGATACCCTCTGCTGGTACCGCTCGCCCCCCATCCGATTTCGAAAGCGCTCCATGCCTTCGCCGTCCCACAGCCCGACGGGCCTCCCCTTCGACGACATCCGCGACCTGTTGACGCGTATGCCTGGCCCGGACGAGGCGGCGATCGCCGCCGTCAGGGCCCGGGACGCCGAATTGACCAAGCCGGCGGGGGCGCTCGGCCGTCTGGAGACCATCGTCGAATGGGTGGCGGCCTGGAGCGCCAATCCTAAGCCGCGGGTCGATCGGCCGCTCGTCGCCATCTTCGCCACGTCGCACGGCGTCACGAAGCAGGGTGTCTCGGCCTTCCCGGACGCCGTGAACCGCCAGATGCTCGACAATTTCGCCGCCGGCGGGGCCGCGGTGAACCAGCTCTGTGTTGCCAACGACATCGGCCTCAAGGTCTTTGACCTCGCCATCGACGTGCCGACCCCGGACATCACCGAGGATGATGCCTTCGACGAGGCGGCCTGCGCCGCCACCATCGCCTTCGGCATGGAGGCCATCGTCGGGGCCGACCTGCTCTGCCTCGGCGAAATGGGCATCGGCAACACCACCATCGCTGCGGCCGTCCACCACGCCCTCTACGGTGGCGAGGCCTCCGACTGGGTCGGCCGCGGAACCGGCGTCGATGACGAGGGCCTTGCGCGCAAGGCCGAGGTCGTGGCCCGCGCCGTCGCCCGCGCCGGTGGCCCCGGCCTCGATCCGCTGGAAGTGCTGCGCCGTGTCGGTGGCCGCGAGATCGCCGCTGCCGTCGGAGCCATCATCGCCGCGCGCCTGCAGCGCATCCCGGTGCTGCTCGACGGCTATGTGGTCACCGCCGCCGCCGCCATCCTGCATGCGATTGACCCGGCAAGCCTCGACCATTGCATCGCCGCCCATCGCTCGGCGGAGGCCGCCCATGGCCGCGTGCTCGAGAAGATCGGCAAGCGTCCGCTGCTCGATCTCGGCATGAGGCTCGGCGAGGGATCGGGAGCGGCGCTCGCCTGCGGCATCGTCCGCAATGCGCTCGCCGTCCATCAGGGCATGGCGACCTTCGAACAGGCCGCCGTCAGCCGCGGCTGACGCCGCCGCTCAGTGCTCAGTGAGGACGATGCGGACGAGGTCCGCAGCGTTGCGGGCGCCGAGCTTCTCCATGATGCGGGCCCGATGCACCTCGACGGTGCGCGGGCTGATGCCGAGCGTGCGGCCCGCCTCCTTGTTGGAGGAGCCGGCGGCGATCTGCTCGAGCACCTCGCGCTCGCGCGGTGTCAGCAGTTCCATGCCGGGGAAGTGGGAGGCAAGGCGCGAGGGCTGCGTCGCGGGCTGCTCGGTCTGCGCAATGGCCTCACGCACGCGGCTAACGAGGCGCCCGGCGTCGAAGGGCTTCTCGAAGAAGTCGAGCGCTCCGTTGCGGATCGCGTCGACGGCCATGGGGATGTCGGCCTGGCCGGAAATGGCGAAGACCGGCGCCGTGGAGGCGGAAGCCTTCAACTGGCGCAACACGTCGAGGCCGGAGGTACCCGGCATGTTGACGTCGAGGATGACGCAGGCCGGTCGGCGATGCCGCGCCGCCGTGACGAAGGACGGACCGTCCGCAAAGCCGGTGACGCCGAAACCCTCCATCGACAGGATGGTGCTCAGCGCGTCGCGCACGGCCGGATCGTCGTCGACCACATAAACGTCATTGCGGTGAAGGGTGCTCACGGGAGGGACCTCCGCTCATCGGGGGAAGGGGCCGGTCCCGTCTCTAGCGGCAGGATCAGCGTGAAGGTTGCGCCGCGGCCGTCACCGCCTGGCTCGACATGGATGTCGCCGCCATGGGCCTCGGCGATGGTGCGGGAAATGGCGAGGCCGAGGCCGAGGCCGGACCGCTTGGAGGTGGCGAAGGGCGTGAAAAGGTCGGCGACGGCCTCCGGCGGCACGCCGGTGCCATTGTCATTGACCGCGATGGTCGCCTTGTCGGCGGCAATGCCGATGGTGACGGTGATGCGCGCGTCCTCCCGGTCGCCAACCGCGTCCAGGGCGTTGCGCACGAGATTGACGACGATCTGCTGGATCTGGATCGCGTCGCCGACGACCGAGACGCCGCGCACCGCCTCCTCGATGCTGACACCGCCGCAGGCGCGACGGCCCATCAGCGTCAGCTCCACCGCCTCCTCGACCAGCGGCGCCAAGGTCACGGGCACCTGCTCCGGCGGGCGGTTGGCGATGAACTGGCGCATGGCGCGGACGATGCGGCCGGCCCGTTCCGCCTCGCGGCGCGCCTTGGCGACGACCTCGGTCGCCGCCCCGTGGGGGTCGAGCAGCCTGTCGGCGGCCTGGAGATAGAGGGTTGCTGCGGTCAGCGGCTGGTTGAGTTCATGGGCGAGCGCCGCGCCCATCTGATCGAGCGCCGCGACGCGCGCGAGATGCGACAGCTCGGACTCGCGGCGAGCGAGCCGCTCCTGCGTGGCGCGGCGGGGGCGAAGGTCCCTGAGGATGGCGATAAACTGCGCGCCCTCCGCCGTATCGGCACGGGCCAGCGACAGTTCCAGCGGCAGCGCCGTGCCATCCCGGTGGCGGCCGGCGATCTCGCGCGGCGCGCCGACCCATGTGGCGAGCAACGTGCCCTCCGGCTGATGCGGGTCGGCCAGCAGGATGCCGAACTTGCGTCCGGCAACATCGGCCGTGGTGCGGCCGAACATGGCCTCGCAGGCCTTGTTGAAAACGAGGATCGTACCGCCGGCATCCAGCACGACGATGCCTTCGCCGGCCATGTCGAGAACGCTCGACAACCGTGCCTCCGAGACACTCGCCGGTGGGGGGACGACCTGCTGAATGGGGGATCCTCCGCTTGGCGCTGCGCAGGATGGCCCCCTGCGTCAACTCGCCTCACCCCCCGGACCATGCTACGGAGTTTTGCGCATTGCAACGGGTAAGGGCGGTTTCCTTCCCCAAAATGCATCACAAAAGGGGGATGGCTTTGCGCAAACGCTCCGCCGCGATCTCGATCTGCTCCTGAGAGCGCAGGTAGCAGAGCCTCAAGTGGCCCTCGCCGCCCGGCCCAAAGGCGCTGCCGGGGGCGAGCCCGACCTTGGCGATATCGACCAGTTTCATCGCCGCGGCATTCGAATCGGTGACGCCGTCGATGCCGAAGAACAGGTAGAATGCGCCATCGGGGCGGGAGAAGCGGCAGCGGCCCGTCGCCTCGATCGCCTCCGAGACGATGTCGCGGGCCTTGCGGGCCTTGGCGATCTGGTGGGCGAGAAAGCTCTCGCCGCGTTCGAGCGCCACGGCGCAGGCGCGCTGCACGAAGACCGGCGAGCCCGAGGTCGAATACTGGATGAGGTTTTCGACGACGTCGCCGAGGGACGGGTCTGCCTCCACCCAGCCGGTGCGCCAGCCGGTCATCGCCCAGTTCTTCGAGAAGGTGTTGACCCAGATGATGCGGTCGCCGTCCTCGCGCACGTCATGGAAGGAGGGCGCGCGGCGCGGCGACCCCTCGGTCCAGACGAAGCGGGTGTAGATCTCGTCGGCGACGATCCAAAGGCCGTGGCGGCGGGCGAGTGCCAGGATCGCGGCGAGTTCCTCGCGGGTCGCGGTCCAGCCGGTCGGGTTGGAGGGCGTGTTGATGAACATCGCCTTGGTCTTGGGCGTGATCGCCGCCTCGAGCTTGTCGAGGTCGATCTGCCAGCCGCGATTGCCATGGTCGAGCGCGACGAAGACCGGCGTCGCGCCACGCAGGCCCGCAGCCGCCGGGGCGTTCGGCCAGGTGGGGGAGGGAATGAGGATCTCGTCGCCGGCACCGGCCACCATGGTCATGGCGATCTGGATCGCCTGCATTCCTGAGCCGCAGACGAAGAAGCGCTCGGGCGACAGCGGCCGGCCATAGAGGTCGGAGGCGTAGGTGGCGATGGCCTGCCGCAGCTCGGGGATGCCGCGCTGCCAGGTGTAGGTGGTCTCGCCCGCCGCGAGCGAGCGGGTCGCGGCCTCGTAGATGAACGAGGGGGTGGGCGTGTCGCCCTCGCCGACCCACAGCTGGATCACGTCGCCGGCGGCCCGCGCATATTTCGACAGCTCGACAATGCCGCTGGCGGGGGCGCCCGAGGCTTCCGGGCGCAGTGAGGCGAGGAGATCGGCGGTCATGCGGGGTGTCCTGTGGGGCGGGGCGATCGCGCCAGTTTAGCGGCGGCGTTCGGCCCTTCTCATGAAAAACGCGCGATTTGTCCATCAGCGAAGCCGATGGACGGCCGTATCGACGGCCGGTGGATGGCAGCATGATCGCCTTTGTTCCGCCCGACGGCTCTTGCTATAAGCTCCGATCCCGACGGCAATGCGAGGGTTTGGGCGTGCGTATCTGGAAGGCAACGGCCGTGCTGATGACGGCCCTGGCGCTGGGCGCCTGCGGCTCGACCGGCGGCAATCTCTTCGGCCAGCCGCAGCAGGCGGCGCAGCCTGCGCCGCAGACGCCGCCCGGCGTCGGCTCACCCGTCCACACCGCCCTGTTCGGCCAGCCCGTTCCGGCCGGCCCCCAGACCCTGACCGCCGACGCCTGCCCCCGCATCGAGGTGCGTGACGGCTCGGCCGTCTGGCGCCAGGGTGGCGAGGGTCCCACCGAACTGCGCTACCAGGGCACGATCACCGATCTCGCCCGCGAGTGCCGCATCGACGGCCAGACCATGACGATCCGCGTCGGCGTCGAGGGGCGCGTCCTCGTCGGGCCCAAGGGCGATGCCGGCCGTGTCACGCTGCCGATCCGCGTGGCCGTGACGCGCGGCCTTTCGACGCCGGTCTGGACCCGCCTCTACCAGGTGCCGATCGAGATCCCCTCGGGTTCGCCGAGCGTGTCCTTCACGCAGGTGGAGGATCAGGTCAGCTTCCCCCTGCCGGAGGCGGCGGAACTGGCCACCTACATCGTCTTCGTTGGCTTCGACAACCAGGCCCAGCAGCCCGAGCGCCAGCGCCGCGGCCGCGCCGCCCAGCGCTGACGTCCTCCGCGCCTGCCTCCCTTTGCGGCAGGCGTGCCCACAGGCTCGCCTTGACTTCGCCGTATGATCCGGCCATTGCGATGCCGTGCCATATGAACCCGGCGGGAGAGTCCGGGTGGTCTTTGAAGTGACAGGATCCCCCGGCGCCGAAGGAGCAACGGCCCCGGAACCTCTCAGGCAAAAGGACCGCTGGGGGAATGGCATTCTGGAAAGTGGCCGGAGGTCCAATCCCGGCCCACCGACGGAGTAAACCGATGGCGCCCTTGGGCGCTGGCCCTCGCGGGCCGCGGTGAATCTCTCAGGTCCTGCGACAGAGGGGCGCGAGCGGGCGACAAGCCCGTAATCGGAACGTGTTCGGCTGGACCGGACGCGTCCGCGCGCCGGAGTGCAGGACCCATGGGCGAGACCCAGGCCGGACCCTTGCTGACGACCCCTCTCCATGCCCTGCATGGTGAGCTCGGGGCAAAGATGGTCCCCTTCGCCGGCTACGACATGCCGGTCCAGTATCCGACCGGCGTCCTCGCCGAGCACAACTGGACCCGCGCCAGCGCCGGCCTCTTCGATGTCAGCCATATGGGCCAGTGCTTCCTCATTCCGGCCGACGGCCGCTTTGAGACCGCCGCCGCTGCGCTCGAGGCGCTGGTGCCGGCCGACGTTATGGCCCTGAAGCCCGGCCAGCAGCGCTATTCCCAGTTCACCAATGCCGAGGGTGGCATTCTCGACGACCTGATGATCACCCGGCTCGGCCATCCCGGGCATGAGCACTGGCTCTATCTGGTGGTCAACGCCGCCTGCAAGGACGCCGACTACGCCCATATGCGCGCCCACCTGCCGGCCGGCGTGGCCCTGAAGGTCGCCGACGACCTCGCACTGATCGCAGTCCAGGGCCCTGAGGCCGTCGCCGCGGTGGCGACGCTCGCCCCCGGCCTCGCCGGCCTGAAGTTCATGACCTCGGTGGACCTGCCGCTTGATGGCATCTGGGCCCATGTCTCGCGCACGGGCTATACCGGCGAGGACGGCGTCGAGATCTCGTTGAAGAGCGCTGATGCCGTGGCGCTGACCCGCAAGCTCCTCGCCGATCCGCGCGTCAAGCCGATCGGCCTCGGCGCCCGCGACTCGCTGCGCCTCGAGGCCGGGCTCTGCCTCTACGGCCACGATATCGACACCACGACCTCGCCGATCGAGGCCGGCCTCACCTGGTCGATCCAGAAGCGCCGCCGCGCCGAGGGCGGCTTCCTCGGTGCTGCCCGCATCCAGAAGGAACTGGCCGAGGGCGCGCCGCGCCTGCGCGTCGGCATCCTGCCCGACGGCCGCGCTCCGGCGCGCGAGGGGACGGTGGTGAAGTCCGCCGATGGTCAGCCCATCGGCACGGTCACCTCCGGCGGATTTGGTCCGACCATCAACGGCCCGCTCGCCATGGGCTACGTCAACCGCCGCTTCGCCGAGCCGGGCACGCCCGTGCTGCTCGAGGTCCGCGGCAAGGACTTGGCCGCCAAGGTCGTCACCATGCCCTTCGCACCGCATCGCTATGTCCGCGGCTGAGCCGCCGAACCAACCACCCAGGGGATGACCATGGCCACGACCAAATACACCAAGGACCACGAATATATCCGCATCGACGGCGATGTCGGCACGGTGGGCATCTCCCACTACGCCCAGGAGCAGCTCGGCGACGTGGTCTTCGTGGAGCTGCCCTCCAGCGGCAAGGCCGTGAAGAAGGGCGACAGCGCCGCCGTGGTCGAGAGCGTCAAGGCCGCCTCCGACATCTATTCGCCGGTTTCCGGCCAGGTGGTCGAGGCCAATCCCGACCTTGAGGGCGCCCCCGCCACCGTCAACGACGACCCGGCCGGCAAGGGCTGGTTCTTCAAGGTCAAGATCGCCAATCCCGCCGAGCTCGACGAGCTCATGGACGAGGCCGCCTACAAGGCCTTCCTCGACACACTGTGAGTGCCGGCGGGCCGCTTGCCGCGGCCCGCGCCTCCCCATCCGACCGCCCGGAGACCGCAATGCGCTACCTGCCGCTGACGCCCCAAGACCGCACCGACATGCTGGCCAAGATCGGCGTCGCCGCCGTTGACGACCTCTTCGCCAACGTGCCGAAATCGAAGCTGCTGAAAGGCCTCGTCGACCTGCCGAAGGCCAAGGGCGAACTCGATGTCGAGCGCATCATGGGCGCCATGGCGGCGGAGAACATTACGGCCTCCGAGGTGCCCTTCTTCGTCGGCGCCGGCGCCTATAAGCACCACGTCCCGGCCTCGGTGGACCATCTGATCCAGCGCTCTGAGTTCCTCACGAGCTACACGCCCTACCAGCCGGAAATCGCCCAGGGCACGCTGCAGTACCTGTTCGAGTTCCAGACGCAGGTGGCGCTGCTCACCGGCATGGAGGTGGCCAACGCCTCGATGTATGACGGCTCCACCGGCGCGGCCGAGGCCGTGCTCATGGCCCACCGCGTCACCAAGCGGCGCAAGGCGATCCTCGCCGGCAACCTCCACCCGCATTACCGCGACACGATCGAGACGCTGTCCCGGATGGCTGGCGACGAGCTCGTCTCGCTGGAGCCGAACCCGGCCGATGCGAGCGCCGACCTCAAGGCGGTCGCCGCCGCCATCGATGCCGAGACCTCCTGCATCGTCATCCAGACGCCGGATGTCTTCGGCAACCTCCACGACCTCACCGCCATCGCCAAGAAGGCGCAGGATGCCGGCGCGCTGCTCATCGCCGTCGTCACCGAGGTGGTCTCGCTCGGCGCGGTGACCCCGCCCGGCGCCATGGGTGCGGACATTGTCGTGGCCGAGGGCCAGTCGATCGGCGTCGGCCTGAACTTCGGTGGCCCTTATGTCGGCCTCTTCGCCACCAAGCAGAAATATGTCCGGCAGATGCCGGGCCGCCTCTGTGGCGAGACGGTCGACGCGGAAGGCCGCCGCGGCTTTGTGCTGACGCTCTCCACCCGCGAGCAGCACATCCGCCGCGAGAAGGCGACCTCCAACATCTGCACCAATTCCGGCCTGATGTGCCTCGCCTTCACCATCCACATGACGCTGCTTGGCGAGACCGGCCTGCGCCGCCTCGCCGCCATCAATCACGCCAATGCCTGCGACCTCGCCGACCGTCTCGCTGATGTCGATGGCGTCGAGGTGCTGAACGGCAGCTTCTTCAACGAGTTCGCCATCCGCGTGCCCGGCGATGCCGCGAAGGTCGTCGAGAAGATGGCGAAGAAGGGCGTGTTGGCGGGTGTTCCCGCCGCGCGGCTCTGGCCCAAGCACAAGGCGCTGAAGGACATCATCCTCGTCGCCAACACCGAAGTGAACACCGACGACGATCGCGCTGCCTTCGTGGCCGCGCTCGGCGCCAGCCTCTGAGGAGCGGTCCCATGTCCATGAACAACCAGGGTCGTCCCACCGCCGCCGGCGAGGCCGGTGCCGCCTCCGCCCACCCGACCTTCACCGGCAACAAGGCGCTGCAGATCGAGGAAGCGCTGATCTTCGAGATCGGCCGTCCCGAGGTCACCGGCGTCGATATGCCGGAGCCGAAGAAGGTGAAGTCGCGCCTCGGCAAGCTCGCCCGCAAGGAGCCGATCGACCTGCCGGGCCTCTCCGAGCCGGAGACGATGCGCCACTACGTGCGCCTCAGCCAGAAGAACTTCGGCATCGACACCGGGCTCTTCCCGCTCGGCTCCTGCACGATGAAGCACAATGCCCGCCTCAACGAGAAGATGGCGCGCCTGCCCGGCTTCGGTGACATCCATCCGCTCCAGCCGGTCTCGACCGTGCAGGGCGCGCTGGAGCTGATCGACCGCCTCGCCGACTATCTCAAGGAGCTCACCGGCATGCCTGCCGTGGCGATGAGCCCCAAGGCCGGCGCCCATGGCGAGCTCGCCGGCATGATGGCGATCAAGGCGGCGCTGGAGGCCAAGGGCGAGGGCCATCGCAAGACCGTTTTGGTTCCGGAATCCGCCCACGGTACCAATCCCGCCACCGCGGCCCTCATTGGCTTCGAGGTGAAGGCGGTCCCGGCCCAGGCCGACGGCACGGTCCATGTCTCCGACGTCAAGGCGGCGCTGACGCCGGACGTTGCGGCGATCATGCTCACCAACCCCAACACCTGCGGCATCTTCGAGAAGGAGATCGTCGAGATCGCCAAGGCGATCCATGACGCCGGGGCTTATTTCTACTGCGACGGCGCCAACTTCAACGCGATCGTCGGCAAGGCCCGCCCGGGTGACCTCGGCGTCGACGCCATGCACATCAACCTGCACAAGACCTTCTCGACGCCCCATGGCGGCGGCGGTCCGGGTGCCGGTCCCGTCGTGCTGTCGGAGCGCCTCGCGGCCTTCGTGCCCTATCCCTTCATCCGCGCCGGCAAGGGCTTCTCGCTGGTGGAGGAGGGCGGCAAGCTCGACAAGGGCGAGATGCCCTTCGGCCGCATGTCGGCCTTCCACGGCCAGATGGGCATGTTCGTCCGCGCACTCGCCTATATGCTCAGCCACGGCGCCGATGGCATGAAGCTGGCCTCCGAGGATGCGGTGCTCAACGCCAACTACATCCGCGCCTCGCTCGCCGACCTGATGAGCCTGCCCTTCGGCAACCAGCCCTGCATGCACGAGGCGCTGTTCGACGACGAGTGGCTGAAGAACACCGGCGTTTCCACGCTCGACTTCGCCAAGGCGATGATCGACGAGGGCTACCACCCGATGACCATGTATTTCCCGCTGGTCGTCCACGGCGCCATGCTGATCGAGCCGACGGAGTCGGAATCGAAGGCCTCCCTCGACCTCTTCATCGCCACGCTGCGCGACCTCGCCCTGTCGGCGAAGCGCGGCCAGGTCGAGCGCTTCAAGAACGCGCCGTTCCATGCGCCGCGCCGCCGCCTCGACGAGACGCGGGCGGCCCGCAACCCGGTCCTGCGCTGGACCCGGCCGCAGCCCTATGCGGAGGCGGCGGAGTAAGCCCCGCCCCGTCTGCCCAAAGCAGAAGCCCGGCCATCGGCCGGGCTTCGTCGTTTCCGCCTGTCGAGGACGTTCAGGCCACCGCTCGTGCGACCATATCGCCGCGGCCGGGTCGGTGCTCGGCGCCTCCGTCGGGCGCGTGGATGCCCTCAGGGCCGCGCGGCGCTTGCCTTTCCGCCCGCCTTCCCCTTAAAGGACGGCATGCGCTTCGTCGCCCGCACCGCTTCGCGAATTACCGGCCCGGCCTCCTGAAGGCCGCGCGGCCCCTCGCGTGCGCCCGGAGGTCCGGGGTTTAAGCTCTTCACCCGCTCCGACTTCTCCGCGGCCTCATCGCCGCTCGTCCCGGCCGACCCACCATGTCCGACCAGAACCCGACCGACTCCTTCGACTATTCGAAGACCCTTCTCCTGCCCGAGACGCCCTTCCCGATGCGGGCGGGCCTGCCGGAGAAGGAGCCGCAGATCCTGAAATCCTGGGAGGAGATGGACCTCTACGGGCGCCTGCGCCGCGCCTCCCGCGGCCGCGACCGCTTCGTCCTTCACGACGGCCCGCCCTATGCCAACGGCCATCTCCATATCGGCCACGCGCTCAACAAGATCCTCAAGGACATGGTGACGAAGTCGCAGCAGATGCTCGGCTTCGACAGTGACTACGTGCCCGGCTGGGACTGCCATGGCCTGCCGATCGAGTGGAAGATCGAGGAAGAATATCGCGCCAAGGGCAAGAACAAGGACGATGTTCCCGTCGTCGAGTTCCGCCAGGAATGCCGCGCCTTCGCCACCCGCTGGCTGAACATCCAGCGAGACGAATTCCAGCGCCTCGGTGTCGTCGGCGACTGGGCGAACCCCTACCAGACCATGACCTTCCACGCCGAGGCGCAGATCGCCGAGGAGATCATCAAGTTCGCCGACAGCAGCCAGCTCTATCGCGGCTCGAAGCCGGTCATGTGGTCGGTGGTCGAGAAGACCGCGCTGGCCGAGGCCGAGGTCGAGTACCACGATTACCAGAGCGACATGATCTGGGCGGCCTTCCCGGTGAAGGCCGTCGCACCCGCCGTTGCCGACACGGCGGCGCGTGACAAGCTTGCCCATCTCAGGAACGCCAGCGTCGTCATCTGGACCACCACGCCCTGGACCATCCCGGGCAACCGCGCGATCTCCTATTCGAACCGCATCGCCTATGGCCTCTACCGGGTCATGGCCTCGCCGCCTGACAACTGGGCGCGCGTCGGCAACACCTACATCCTCGCCAAGGCGCTCGCCGAGGGCGTCTTCAAGCAGGCCAAGGTCGAGGGCTTCGAACTTGTCGCCGATGTCTCCGCCGACGAACTCGCCGGCCTCACCTGCGCCCATCCGCTCGCCAATCTTGGCTACGGCTTCGAGGTGCCGCTGCTCGATGGCGACCACGTCACGGACGATGCCGGCACCGGCTTCGTCCACACGGCCCCCGGCCATGGCCGCGAGGACTTCGAGATCTGGATGGCGAGCGGCCGGATGCTCTCCGAGCGCGGCATCGAGACCCGCATCCCCTACACGGTGGACGGCGACGGCCGCCTCACCAAGGAGGCCCCCGGCTTCGAGGGCCGCCATGTCATCACCGACAAGGGCGACAAAGGTGACGCCAACCAGGCGGTCATCGACGCGCTGGTGGCCGCCGGCCGCCTCGTCGCGCGGGGCCGCCTGAAGCACCAGTATCCGCATTCCTGGCGCTCCAAGAAGCCGGTCATCTTCCGCAACACGCCCCAGTGGTTCATCGCCATGGACAAGCCCTATGCGGACGGCACGACGCTCCGCCAGCGGGCGCTGAGGGCCATTGGCGAGACGCAGTGGGTGCCGGAATCCGGTGAGAACCGCATCCGCGGCATGATCGAGAACCGTCCGGACTGGGTGGTCTCGCGTCAGCGCGCCTGGGGCGTGCCCATCGCCGTCTTCGTCAACCGCGACAGCGGCGAGATCCTGCGTGATCCGAGCGTTGACCTCCGCGTCATCGAGGCCTTCCGCCAGGAGGGCGCCGATGCCTGGTTCAAGGCCGGCGCCAAGGAGCGGTTCCTCGGGCCGCAATATGACGCTGCCGCCTGGGACAAGGTCGACGACGTCCTCGACGTCTGGTTCGATTCCGGCTCCACCCATGCCTTCACGCTGGAGCGGCCGCAGGACTTCCCGAACTTCGCCGGCCTCAAGCGCAAGGTCGATGGCGGCGCCGACACGGTCATGTATCTCGAAGGCTCCGACCAGCACCGCGGTTGGTTCCACTCCTCGCTGCTGGAGAGCTGCGGCACGCGAGGCCGCGCGCCCTATGACGTGGTGCTGACCCACGGCTTCGTCCTCGACGGCGAGGGCCGCAAGATGTCGAAGTCGCTGGGCAACACGGTGGCCCCGCAGGACGTCATCAAGCAGTCGGGCGCCGACATCCTGCGCCTATGGGTGGCGGCCTCCGACTATTCGGACGACCTGCGCATCGGCAAGGAGATCCTGCAGACGACCTCCGACGCCTATCGCAAGCTGCGCAACACCATCCGCTGGATGCTCGGCGCGCTCGCCCATCACGACGGCGCGCCGCTGCCCGATGTCGCCGGCCTGCCGGACCTCGAGCGGCTCATGCTGCATCGCCTCGCCGAACTCACCCCGCAGATCCACGCCGCCTATCGCGACTACGACTACAAGAAGGTCTTCGCTGCGCTGACGCAGTTCATGAACGTCGAGCTCTCGGCCTTCTATTTCGACATCCGCAAGGACCGCCTCTACTGCGATCCCGTCTCGGCGCCCGCCCGCAAGGTGGCGCTGGCGGTCATCGAGGAGATCTTCAGGGCGGTGACGACCTGGCTCGCGCCGGTCCTGTCCTTCACCGCCGAGGAGGCCTGGTGGGACCGCTATGGCCGCGACGGCTCGGTTCACCTCGAGGGCTTCTATACGGCACCCGAGGCCTGGCTCGACCCGGCCCTCGACGCCCGCTGGGAGAAGATCCGCAAGGTTCGCCGCGCCGTCACCGGCGCTCTGGAGCTGGAGCGCGCCGCCAAGCGCCTGGGGTCGTCGCTCGAGGCCGCTCCGGTGGTCCATATCGCCGATCCCGAGCTGATGACGGCGGTGGAGGGCATCGACCTTGCCGAGGTCGCCATCACCTCCGCCATCCGCGTCCTGGCGGGGGAGGGGCCGGCGGCCGCCTATCGCGCCGACGACATCCGCGGCGTCGCGGTGGAACCGGCCAAGGCGGCCGGCGTTAAATGCGCGCGCTCCTGGAAGTATTTCGATCCGGCCACCGCCGATCCCGACTTCCCGGACATCACGCCGCGCGACGCGGCGGCGATGCGCGAGTGGCAGCAGCGCCACGCGCTGTGAAGCCGGGAGCCGCGCGCAGCGGCTCCCTCTCCCGACCGACCTCCACCACCTCCCGCCGTGCGATCCGGCGGCGGCAAGGCGTGCGCGCGTCTCTCGCAATATACATCTATAACGAGAGAATATGAATGAGATACAACGCTAAGTTACACTAAGCGGGAGGTCGCGCTATGAGCGAGCGTCCCGGCCAGACCGCATGGTGCGCCCGGTCCGGGGTCCAGAGGTGGAGACTGACCCATGGCGACGTTCCATTCCTTCGACGACAAGGCCATTGCATCCGTGCTCGAGGCGACGAGTCGTCACTATGACGCTGCTGCGCTGGAGTCGAACCGCCGCGAGATCAACCCGATCGACGACGGCCACATCCGCATCGCCGCCCAGTGCATCAGCGTCACGGTCGAGAACGGCAAGATCTGTCTGAACCTGCCGCTCGGCATCGGCAAGTACTGCTTGCCGATCCCCTCGATCATCCCCGACGGCACAGCGGCCCAGGCCTGCCTCGACATCTGCACCACCTGGGGCATTCCCACGGGCGTCAGGGTGACGGTGAGCGTCGCCGGCAAGGTCATCCTGGAGAAGACCTTCCTGAAGTGCTGATGGGGCCCGAAGGGCTCTTGCAGGGGCGGCGCGGCCGGCGACGGCGGCGCCGCCTTCATTGCTTTGTCGGCGACAATGCAGGGTTGTACCGGGCTCTTCGCGCCGGCAGCGGACCGCGGACTTTCCCTTAAGCGTCAATCCCTCTGTCAAAACCCGGTCTCGCCGGGCGAGGCGGCGTGTGATCATGAGCGGAGGAATCGGGTCAGGGCGGGCATCCGCACCGCGAGGTCATCATGGGAGAAGACGGGCCGGCGGCGTCGCCAGCACGCACCCGCTATGCGGTTGTGCCATTCATCCGGCGTGGGCCGCAGATGGTGGTGGAGGACATCCATTATCTCGACACCTACGAACAGGCGCAGGTGGTGGCGCGCTTCGTGGCCGCGCGGCGTCCCGGCGTGCTCGTCCTTTCGGTCGCCGCGACGAATGGCGGCGACGACCCGGAGATCGCCGTATTGGAACGCATCGGCTCCGGCCTGTCGGGGGCCGGCGCCTGGCTGCATTGAGATGGCGCGGCGCCGCGCACGGCACCACGATTGACGTCATCCGGACCGGGACGACCCCGGTCCGTCGCCGATGCGGATCGTCAGGCCAGCTTCAGCTGGTCAGCCGACTGCTTGCCGGTGCGGCGGTCGGTGGCGAGCTCATACGACACCTGCTCGCCCTCGCGAAGGTCGTTGAGACCAGCGCGCTGCACGGCCGAGATGTGCACGAACACATCCTTGCCGCCGTCGGACGGCTGGATGAAGCCGTAGCCCTTCTGGGGGTTGAACCACTTCACGGTCCCGGTCGCCATGGAATGCTCCTCGATGTTGGCGGTGGAGGGATTGTCAGGCAGCCCGTGGGCGGGACTGCGGACGCCTGGCAGGCTTCTTCGCCGGCGGGCGGAATTCGGTCCGCTGTGCCGGCGACGAGGCCTGGATGGGAGACGCCGCCACGGCGAGGCGCACGCGCGTCAGTTTCTCGATCGCGGCGAGGTGGCCGCGCTCTGAAGTATCACAGAAGGCAAGAGCGATGCCCGTCCGGCCGGCGCGGCCGGTGCGGCCGATGCGGTGGACGTAGCTCTCGGGCTCGTTGGGCAGGTCGAAGTTCACCACGTGGGTGACCTCCGCCACGTCGATGCCGCGGGCGAAGAGGTCAGTGGCCACCAGGATGCGGCACTCGCCGGACTTGAAGGCCGCGAGCGCGCGCTGGCGGGCGTTCTGGCTCTTGTTGCCGTGGATGGCGTCGGCCGAGAAGCCGGACTTCACGAGCTGCCCGGCAAGGCGGTTCGCCCCGTGCTTGGTGCGCGTGAAGACAACGACGCGGGCAAGCGCCGGGTCGGTGAGCAGTTTCTCGAGGAGCTGACGCTTGTCGGACGTGCCGACATGGAAGACGTGCTGCTCGATGGCCTCGACCGTGACGATTTCCGGCGTGACCTCGACCCGCATCGGCTCCCAGAGCATGTCGCGGGCGAGCTTGGCCACTTCCGTCGGCATGGTGGCGGAGAACAGCATGGACTGGCGCTGCTCGGGGAGCTTGGCGAGGATCTTCCGGACGTCGCGGATGAAGCCCATGTCCAGCATCCGGTCCGCCTCGTCGAGGACGAGGTGGGTGACCGTGTCGAGCCGCACGAGGCCCTGGCCCATCAGGTCGATGAGACGGCCGGGGGTCGCCACCAGCACGTCGATGCCACGGGCGATGGCCTGGGCCTGCGGGTTCTGCCCGACGCCGCCGAAGATCACCGCATGGCGCAGCTTCAGGTGCTTGGACAGGCGGGTGACGTTGTCGAAGATCTGCAGCGCGAGTTCGCGCGTCGGCGCGAGCACAAGGGCACGAACGCCCTTGGCCGGCAGGGGAACGCGGTCCTCGGAGAGGTGCTGCAGGATCGGCAGGCTGAAAGCCGCGGTCTTGCCGGTGCCGGTCTGGGCGATGCCGATGAGATCGTGATCGTCCAGCAGATGAGGGATGGCCTTCGCCTGGATCGGCGTGGGCGTCTCGTACCCGGCATCACGCAGGGAACGCAAAAGTGGCTCGGCCAGGCCGAGGTCCACGAAGGATGAATTGTTCAAGAAAATCAGTCTTTCAAGTCGACCGGAAACGCGTCTTGCGTCCTCCAGTTTCACAGTCACGAACCGCGCGCCGGGCGGCCCAGACAACGTTGTCGCACCGGATATCCGGTTGTCGACGCCTGGTTACTCACAGAAGGCGGCGCAGCGCAATCACGACGATGGTGCTTGCAGCATGAGGCACGTTTGCACGCCAGTCAAGCCCGTCGTCGAAAAACGGCTCTGCAAACCTCAGAAACGGTGCTGATGTTTTTCCGAATTTCTTCGGAAAATCTTGGCGACAGCAAGAATATTCCCGGCTGCCGGACAAGGTTGGCATGGTGCACGGCCGCGCGAGACCCAAGAGGCACGTCCGTTTCGCAAGGATCCGCCAGTATGCGGGCGAGCCGCAGGCGACGGCGATCGCTGACGCCACCCTAACCCTGCGGCAGATTGTACCGACGCTCCCGGCTCATTAAGGGAGGAACGCGAAAGGCCCGCCGCCTGCGGGCCCGCCTACGGGAGAGACGTCCCATGTCCACCATCTCACGCCAGATCACGCTCGCCAGCCGTCCGCACGGTGAGCCGACGCCCGCCAATTTCGCCATCGTCGAGACGGCGCTGCCCGCGCCCGGTCCTGACCAGGTCCTGCTGAAGATCCGCTATCTCTCGCTCGACCCCTACATGCGCGGCCGCATGAACGACGCCAAGTCCTATGCCGCCCCGGTGCCGATCGGCGGCGTCATGGAGGGCGGCACGGTCGCCGAGGTGCTCGCCTCCAACAGCGAGCGCTTCCGTCCCGGCGACATCGTGCTGTCCCATTCCGGCTGGCAGTCCCACGCCATTGCCGACGCCAAGGACCTGCGCAAGGTCGATCCGAGCCTGGCGCCGATCTCGACCGCTGTCGGCGTCCTCGGCATGCCCGGCATGACGGCCTATACGGGCCTGCTCACCATCGGCCAGCCGAAGGAAGGCGAGACCGTGGTTGTCGCCGCTGCCACCGGCCCGGTCGGCTCGGCCGTCGGACAGATCGCCAAGATCAAGGGCGCGCGGGCCGTCGGCATCGCGGGCGGCGCCGACAAGGTGCGCGCGCTCACCGAGGAGTTCGGCTTCGACGTGGCGCTCGACCACCGCTCGCCGACCTTCAAGGAGGACCTGAAGAAGGCCTGCCCGAACGGCATCGACGTCTATTTCGAGAATGTCGGCGGCCATGTCTTCGACGCGGTGCTGCCGCTGCTGAACTTCTTCGCGCGCATTCCGGTCTGCGGCCTCATCGCCCAGTACAACGCGACGTCGCTGCCGGAAGGCCCTGACCGCCTGTCGCTGCTGATGCGCGACGCGCTGACCAAGCGTCTGACCATCCGCGGCTTCATCGTTCGCGACTTTGCCGACCAGTCCAAGGCCTTCTTCACCGACATGAGCCGCTGGATCGCCGAGGGCAAGGTCAAGTACCGCGAGGACGTGGTCGAGGGTCTCGACGCCGCGCCGGAGGCCTTCATCGGCCTGCTCAAGGGCAAGAACTTCGGCAAGCTGGTCGTGAAGGTCGGCTGACGGTAGGGCGCCCCGCCGCTCCCGCTCAGGCGGGAGCGGTGGCGAGCGCCAGGTCGTTCTCCGGCACCTCGTGATCCGCCGGCTTGCCCGGCAGGCCGGCCCCCTTGGCGAGGCTCGCGACCGCCGCCGCGACGCCGCCGGAGCCGTGGGGAATGTTCAGCGCCTGGAGCGCCATCTCCACCGCCGAGAGCGTACCGAGCACCATCGGCGCATTGGTGTGGCCCATATGGGCGATGCGGAAGGCCCGGCCCGAGAGCTCGCCGATGGCCGAGCCGAGCGTCACGCCGCAGATGCGCTGGGTGTAGGTGGCAATCGCCTCGGCATCGGCCCCCTGCACCAGGACCGGTGTCACCGAGGCTGAGCGCTGCGACGGCTCGAGGATGTTGCAGGCGATAACCTGGCCCTCGGCCCACTTGCCGATGGCGGCATGGGTCGCCTCGGCGAGGAGCGCATGGCGCTTCCACACGGCGGGCAGGCCCTCTTCCATGATCATGTCGAGCGCGGCGCGCAGCGCGAAGAGCAGGTGCTCCGGCGGCGTGCCGCAATATTTCATGTAGTGCTCCTTGCCCTGGCGCGCCGTCCAGTCCCAGTAGAGCGTCTTCATATCAGCGGTCTCGTGCGCCTTGTGCGCCTTGTCGTTGGCGGCGACGAAGGCGAGGCCGGGCGGCGTCATCAGCCCCTTCTGCGAGGCCGACATGGCGACGTCGATGCCCCACTCGTCCATGGCGAAGGGCATGCAGGCGAGCGAGGCGACGCCATCCACCAAGAACAGGGCGGGATGGCCTGCCGCGTCGATAGCGCGGCGCACGGCCTTGACGTCGTTGACGACGCCCGAGGCCGTGTCGATCTGCACCATCAGGATCGCCTTGATGGAATGGGAGGTGTCGCGACGCAGCCGCTCCTCGACCTGGGCCGGGTCGATGGCCGCCCGCCAGGAGCCTTCCATCACCTCGACATCGGCGCCCATGAACGCGGCCATCTGGCCCCAGCCGATGGCGAAGCGGCCGCTCGCCAGCACCAGCACCTTGTCGCCGCGCGACAGCACGTTGGAGATCGCTGCCTCCCAGCCGCCATGGCCGTTGGCGGCGTAGATATAGGTCCGCGCCTTGGTGCCGAAGATGGTCTTGAGGTCGGCCAGGAGGCTGTCCGTCAGCGCCACCATCGGGCCGGAATAGATCTCCTCGGCCGGCCGCATCATCGCCTGCAGCACGCGGTCGGGAACATTGGTCGGGCCGGGAATGGCGAGCAGGGTACGGCCGTTGGCGACGCTCATGGAATGTCCTCTGCCGGTCGGCGGTGAGAAGGATGTGCCCCTCCGGTAACGACAGGGCGCGAGACGCGCAAGCCGCGCGGCGGCGGAGCTGTCGCGCGGAACGCCGAGGAGCCTCAGGCCGGTCCGTGCTTGGCGACGAGATCGGCGGGCAGCGCGATCCCCTCGGCCTCGGCTTTCTGCCGCAGCGCCAGGCGACGCTGGCCGGGAAGGCGCGCGCCGGCCTGCGCCTCGATGGCGGCGGCAAGCGTGGTGATCCGCTCGCCGAAGCCGGCATGGCCGAAGCCCGCCGGGTCGATGGCCAGAATGGTCTGGCCGGTGCCGGGCGGCGGGCCCTTGTCGTCGAGGAAGGAGGACGCCTCGAAGGCGAGATGGGCGCCGGTGAGGGCTGCCGCCAGCACCTCGACCATGAGGGCGAGGGCCGTCCCCTTCGGCCCGCCCAGCGCCACCATCGTGCCCTTCAGCGCCTTGGCGGCATCCGTCGTCGGCTGGCCCTCGGCATCGAGCGCCCAGCCCTCCGGGATCGCCTCGCCCTTCTGGTTGGCGGCGACGATGTTGCCGCGCGCAACCGTGGACAGCGCCAGATCAACCACGATCGCGGGGCGACCGGGCAGGGGGCAGGCGAAGGCGATGGGGTTGGTGCCGTAGACAGCTTTCGTGCCGCCCGCCGGCGCGATGGCCTCGGGCGTGTTGGCGAAGAACAGGGCGATGAGGCCGCGGTCGGCCAGAGCCTCGACATGCGCGCCGAGGGCGCCGGCATGGTTGGAGCGGGCGATGGTCGCTGCGGCGATGCCGGTCTCCGCCGCAATGGCCGGGAGTTCGGCCAGCGCGAGGTCAACGGCCGGATAGGCGAAACCATTGGCGGCATCGATGGCGAGCGTCGCGGCGCGCACGCGCTTGGTGGTCGGCACAGCGGCGCCATCAATCTTGCCGCTCGTGAGCATGGTCAGATAGGTCGGGATGCGCGACAGGCCGTGACCCTTCAGCCCCTCCGCCTCGGCGCGCACCAGCGCCGCCGCGACCGAACGGGCGGCTTCGGCACGGGCGCCGTTCCCGATGAAGATCCCGGCGACCCAGGCGCGCGCCGCCTCCAGCGTGACCTTGCTCATGAACGGCGCTCCTCGAGCACGCGGCGGACATTGGCGGCGGTGACCGAGGAGACACGCACATTGCTCTCCACCGTCACCCCGGCAATGTGGGGGGTGAGGATGAGGTTGGGGCAGCCGGTGAGCGGTGATCCCGCCTTCAGCGGCTCCACATCGAAGACATCGAGGGCTGCCCCGGCAATGGTCCCGGCGCGGAGAGCCGCGGCGAGCGCGGCCTCGTCCACGACGCCGCCGCGGGCGGCGTTCACCAGCACCGCGCCGGGCTTCATGGTGGCGAGGCGCCTGGCATCGATGAGGTTGCGGGTCTCGGGTGTCAGCGGCACGTGCAGGCTCACCGCATCGGCCTCGGCCACCAGCGCGTCGAGGCTCACGGAGCGCGCGCCGATCCGTCCCCAGGCGGGGTCGTCGGCGGCAACGAAGGGATCGGCGGCGATGATGTCCATGCCGAGCGCCTTGGCGCGCACGGCCGTCTCGCGCGCGATGGCGCCGAAGCCGACGAGCCCGAGCACCTTGCCCGAGATCTCGCGGCCCATCAGCCGTTCGCGCGGCCAGGTGCCGGCGGCAACGTCGGCGGTGGCGTAATAGGCGCCGCGCAGCAGGACCATGATCGTCGTCACCGCCCATTCCGCGACGGAGACGTCGTTGGCCCCGGTCGCCGGCAGCACGGCAATGCCGCGCGCCTTGGCAGCCTCGACATCGATATTGTCGAGCCCGACGCCGAGCCGGCCGATGGCCTCGAGCTTCGCGCCCGCCGCCAGCAGCGCGCCGCGCACCTGCGTGCGGTTGCGCACGATCAGCGCCCGCGCGCCGGCAATCAGGCGCGCAAGCTCGTCTGGCCGGTCCACCAGCCCCTTGTCATAGGTGACGGAAAAATCGCGCCTGAGGTCCTCGACCGCCGCCTCGTCCATGAATTCAGAGATGACGATGTCGGTCATGCCGGGCCTTCAGGTGATGAGGATGCCCCCGACCACCAGCCCGAGGATCACGAGCGTGGTGCCGAGGAAGATGACGACGTGTCGCCAGCCGATGGTGAGGATGGCGGTGATCGAGGTGCCGAGCCCGAGCGCCGCGATGGCGATGAGCAGGCCGGCATTGGAGACGGAGACGAGCCAACCCTTGACCAGGGCGTAGGAGCCCGCGAGCGACGGGATACCCGGCAGGATCGAGTTCACCACCACCAGCGCCAGGAAGACGAGGGCAAAGACCGGCACGGGCACGCGGGCCTCTTGCGCCTGTTCGCCCTGGCGCAGGAACCACCAGCCGATCGCCAGCACCACCGGCAGCAGCAGGAAGACGCGGAAGAGTTTCACCACGACGGCGGTGTTGCCGACCGGCTCGGAGACGGCGTAGCCCGCGCCCACCACCTGCGCCATGTCGTGGATGGTGGCGCCCAGCAGGATGCCGGTCTTGGTGGCGTCGAAGCCGAGGAGCACCGCGAGCGGCGGATAGGCAAGCATCACAAGGGTCGAGAGCGCATTGGCGGCGACCACCGTAAAGGCGGTGTCGGCGGCCTTCTGCGGATAGTTCGGCAGGACGGTGGTGGTGGCGAGCGCCGCGGAGGCGCCGCAGACCGCCGTCGAGGCGCCGGCGAGGGCGCCATAGCCATCCGCCACGCCGAAGCGACGGGCGAGCCAGATGCCCGCAGCAATCGTCGCGGCCATGGAGCCGCCGACGACGACCAGCGTGCCGAGCCCGAGACCGAGGATGTCGCCAAAGGCGATGCGAAGCCCCAGCAGGCCGATGGCCCAGCGCAGCAGCTTCTTCACCGCGAAGGTGAGGCCGGGTTCGAAGAGCGGGCGCGCGGCGAGGCCGTGCAGCATGATGCCGATGATGAGGGCGATGACCATGCCGGGGAGGGCGATGCGTCCCCCCGTCGCCTGCTTCAGGGCCGGTTCGGCGAAGACCGCCGCCACGGCGACGGCGCAGGCGAGGGCCATGCCCGGCATGAGCGGACGCGCGGTCGCCGTCGCGGACAGGGTCATGGGGAAGGCTCCGTCGCCTGCTGGAACACCACGAGCCTCCCGTGAGCCACCTCACGGATCTCCCGCAGCTGGAATCCCAGATCGACCAGAATGCGCTGCGAGACAAGATTGTTGTCGCGCGTCACCGCCATGACAGCATGAATGTTCTGCTCTTGCGCAAATTCGAGGATGGATTTTGCGGCTTCCTTGGTGAAGCCAGCGCCCCGCTGCTCCGGCATCACCGCATAGCGCATGGCCACACCGATCCCCGCATCATGGTCCCAGAGCCCCGCGATGCCGACGAAGGCGCCCGAGTCGCGCCGTCTCAGGACGAAGACACCCCAGCCCTCGCGCGCCCAGGTCTCGCGGTAATCGTCGAGTTGGGCCCGCGTCTGCTCATGCGTCAGCACCCCGTGCTTCAGCTTGCCGCCGACTTCCGGATGCGCGGTGAGGGCGCAGAGGTCGGCGAAATCGCTTTCGCCGACCGGCGTCAGGATGAGGCGCGCTGTGAGACGCGCGCTCACGCCGAGCGGTAGAGCTTGGTCATCGAGAATTCGCGATGGCCGAGGGCTTCCGAGGCGGTGAGGCGGCCATTGGCGGTGCGAACGATGCTCTCGATCAGCGCGTCGCCCGCCTGCGGGATGGTCATGGTCCGCATGAGGATGCCGGAGACATCGAGGTCGATGTGCTCGGGCATGGTGCGGATGGTCTTCGGATTGCCGGAGATCTTGATGACCGGGACGATCGGGTTGCCGATGACATTGCCCTGGCCGGTCGGGAACGTGTGGATCACATAGCCGCCGGCCGCCATCAGCGTCACGCATTCCGCCGCCGCCGAGGACGTGTCCATGAAGTAGAGGCCCGGGCCCTTGGCCGGCGCCTCGGCCGGCTCGAGGATGTCGATGTAGCGGCACTCGCGGCCAATCTTCTCGAGGTTGCCGAGCGCCTTCTCCTCGATGGTCGTCAGGCCGCCGGCAATGTTGCCCTTGGTCGGCTGCGAGTCCGAGAGGTCGTTGGTCTTGTGGGCCTCGATGACATCGTCCTGATAGGCCTTCCACATCTTGTACCAGCGCTCGCCGACCGCCTTGGTCGCCGCGCGCTCCTTGCACAGATGCTCGGCGCCGGTGATCTCCGAGGTCTCGCCGAAGACACCGTAGATGCCGCGCGGGATCAGCTTGTCATACATGGCGCCGACGGTGGGGCAGGAGGACAGGCCCGTGGTCGTGTCGCTCTCGCCGCACTTGGTGGAAACCCAGAGGTCGGTGATCGGGCACTTCTCGCGCGGGAGTTCGCTCGCCCACTGCATGAATTCCTTGGCCACGTAGCTCGCCTTGGCGATGGTGGCGATGTCGCCGTGGCCCTCGATGCCGAAGCCGACCACCGGCTTGCCGGTCTTGGCGATGCCATCGACGATGATCTTCGTCCACTGATCCTCGATGCCGATGACCACGACGGCCGCGACATTGGGGTTCGAGCCCGTGCCGATCAGCGTGCGGAAGTGCAGGTCAAGATCGGCGCCGAACTGCAGGCGGCCATAGGCGTGGGGGATCGCCAGCGTCCCCTTGACGTTGTTCGCCACCGCCTCGGAAGCGGCGTTCGACAGGTCGTCGAGGGGCAGGATCAGCACGTGGTTGCGCACGCCGACGCGGCCGTTTTCGCGCCGCCAGCCCCAGATCGTGTCGAGTGCGCGGCCCGTCGGGCGCTTCACCACCGGCGCCTTGAAGGGCTCGGCCTCGATCTTGCGACCCTTCACGTTCTTCAGCTTGCGCTCGACCAGCGCGAAATTGGCGACCATCAGCGACATGGCGGTTTCCTCGTTATGCGTTCTGTGTGCGGCGGGGGAGGCCGTTTGCCTCCGCGCCAGGCCTCACCAGCGCTTGGTCTTGATGTTGTGGACGTGGGCGTGTTCGCCCTTCTTGATGTCGGCCTTGGCGATGCCGATGTCCTGGCCGTATTTCCAGATCGTCTCGCCCTTTTTGATGTCCTTCAGTGCCACCTTGTGGCCGATCGGGATGTCCTGCTTCGCCGCGATCCGGAAGTCTGAATTGTCGTGGGTGACGACCGCCAGCATGTCGGTGCCGGCCTTCAGGCCCTCCACCACCACGACGCCGACCGTGTCCTTCTTCTCGTGGACCAAGAGATGCGGGGCCCCCATGGGCGTTTCCTCCGTAGGCTTATTAGTCTTGTATAAGACATAAGACCTGCTAGGCTGTCAATCGTCGGCGGAGAGGGTTGCGGTGGCCATCACAGGCAAGGCGGATCCTGGGCGTGTCATCGGCTTCCTGCCGCTCTACCGGCAGGTGAAGGAGCGGCTCGTGCGCCGCATCGCCGACGGCGAATGGCAGGCCGGCCGCGCCATCCCCTCCGAGATGCAGATCGCCGCCGAACTCGGCGTCAGCCAGGGAACGGTGCGCAAGGCGCTCGACGAGATGACGGCCGAGCGCCTCCTCGTCCGCCGCCAGGGCGTCGGTACCTTCGTCGCCAGCCACGACGAGGACCGCATCCTCTTCCAGTTCTTCAAGCTGTCGCGCGACGACGGACGCCGCGTCTTTCCCGACAGCACCGTGCTGTCGGTGGGTGAAGAGCGGTGCGACGCTGACGCCGCACTGCGGCTCGGCCTCAGGCGCGGCACGCGCGTCGTGCGCATCCACCGCCTGCGCTCGCTTGGTGGCGACATCGCGGTCAGCGAGAGCATCATCGTGCCGTCAGCCCGCTTCGCTGGCCTCGCTGCCTGCGATCCTGTCCCGAACAATCTCTACGGCCTCTATGCCGAGCGCTACGGCGTGACCATCGCCCGCGCCAGCGAGAGCCTCAAGGCGGTGCCGTGTCCGCCCGCCGACGCCCCCCATCTCGGCCTTGCCGCCGGATCGCCCGTTCTCGCCATCGACCGCCTTGCCCTCGATCTTGACGGGCAGAGGGTGGAATGGCGTGTGTCCCTCTGCAGGACAGATCAATTCCACTACACTTCGGATCTCAAATGAAATGGCGCCGGCTCGACGGACCGGACGCTGAACAACGACAATACCGTCACCCCCAAGGAGGAAACCGATGCTCGGACGTCTTGCCAGCGCCGCCGCGATCGTCATGGGCCTGTCCATGCCGACCATGGCCCAGACCTTCCCCGACCGCCCCATCACGCTGATCGTCCCCTTTGCCGCTGGCGGCCCGTCCGACGTTCTCGGACGCCTCATCGGCCAGTCCATGTCGGCGACGCTTGGCCAGAGCGTCCTGATCGAGAATGTCGGCGGCGCGGGTGGCACAACCGGTGCCGCGCGAACGGCACGGGCGGCCGCGGATGGCTACACCCTGCTCATCCACCACCTCGCGCTCGCGGCCGGCGCGACGCTCTACCGGAACCTGACCTACGACACGCTCCGGGACTTCGAGCCGATCGGCCTCATCAACCAGGGGCCCTTCGTCATCGTCTCCAAGACCGGCCTCGAGACCAGGACGATCGCCGAGTTCCTCGACCACGTGAAGAAGACCGGAAAGGGCATCAGCTTCGGGACGGCCGGCGTCGGCTCTGGCTCTCACCTCTGCAACATGATGCTGCAGGCCCAGCTCAAGGTGCAGTTCAACGAGATCCCTTATCGCGGCACGGGCCCGGCCATGAACGACCTCGTTGCCGGCCAGCTCGACGCGCTTTGCGACCAGACAACGAACTCCATCCCGCAGATCCAGGGGGGGCGCATCCGGGCCTATGCGGTAACGGCGTTGCAGCGGGTCGAGCAATTGCCGACCCTGCCGACCCTGCATGAGGCGGGCCTGCCGAATTTCGAGGTCACCGTCTGGCATGCGCTCTATGCGCCGCGCGGCACGCCGGCACCCGTCGTCCAGAGGCTCTCCGCGGCGTTGGAGACTGCCTTGAAGGACCCGACGGTCCTCGCCCGCTTCGCCGATCTCGGCACCACCGCCTATCCGGCCGGCCAGCGCGGGCCGGCGGAGGCGCGCGCCAAGCTGGAGAGCGAGGTCGCGAAGTGGCGCCAGGTCATCGCCGAGTCCGGCTTCACGCCGACCAACTGATGGGGCGATAGTTCCGTCCTGCCACCCCGGCGGGTGACAGGGCGGCCATTCCCGCCACCATCTTGACCCCGTCGCCTGCGATGGGCGACATCGGGGCTCAAGGTCTTGAGGGCCCCGATGTCCGATCCCCGCCTCGCGCCGCGCGCCCTGGTGCCGCTGCTCGTCGTCCTCGCCGCGATCGGCCCCATGGCCCTCAACCTGCCGCTGCCGGCGGTGCCGGGTCTTGCCCTGTATTTCGACACCGATCCCGGCACGATCCAGCTCACCATCACGCTCTATCTCGCCGGCATGGCGGTGGCGCAGCTCTTTCTCGGCCCTCTGTCGGACCGCTATGGCCGCCGCCCGGTCATTCTCGGCGCGCTGGCCGTCACAGCGGTGATGAGCCTCTTCGCGGCGCTTGCCGCCAGCGCCGCCATGCTCATCCTGGCGCGCGTCCTCCAGAGCTTTGGCGCCTCTGCCGGCCAGGTCATCGGCCGCGCCATCATCCGCGACGTCTTCGACAAGGACCGCGCCGCCTCGATGATCGGCTGGGTCACCATGGCCATGGTCGTCGCCCCGATGGTCTCGCCCTCCATCGGCGGCTTGATGACCGAGACGATCGGCTGGCGCTGGGTCTTCGCCGCGACCGCCGTCATCGCCGGCGTGACGCTAGTGCTCGCCGCCATCCGGCTGCCCGAGACGCGGGCGGTGGTCTCCTCGCCGACCGTCGGCCAGCTCCTGCGCGATGCCCGGGACCTCGTCCGCAACCGGATGTTTCTCGGCTACCTGCTGATCGGCGCACTCTCGTCCATGACCTTCTTCTCCTTCGTCGGCGGTGCTCCCCACGCCTCGGTGACGCTGATGGGCCAGAGCTCGACGGTCTATGGCCTGTGGTTCATGGTCAATGCCTGCGGCTACATGCTCGGCAACGCCGTCTGCGGCCGCTATGCCGCCCGCTTCGGTGCGGACCGGCTGATCCGCTGGGGCAGCGTGATGATGCTGGTCATGACCCTCGTCCAGTTCGCCATCGCGCTCGCCGGCTGGATGGTGCATCCGGCCTGGCTGTTCCTGCCGCAGGCCGCCATTGCCTTCGCCAACGGCCTGCAACTGCCCGGCGCCATCGCTGGCGCGGTGAGCGTCAGGCCGGAAGCGGCGGGCTCGGCCTCCGGCTTTGTCGGCTTTTCGCAGATGGGGCTCGGCGCCTTGGCGGCGCAGGCCTCCGGCACGCTGGTCGGTTCGCTGATGAGCACGGTGCCGATGGTGGCGATCAGCCTCGCGGGCGCCGTGGGCGCGCTGCTGTCGCTGGCCCTGATCCGCCGCCGCGATACCTACTGAGCGGTCAGCTCACGCCGGCATAGCGGCCGGGGCGGTGGTTCAGCCCGACGATGGTGCAGAGAACGGTGACGCCCGCGACCGAGAGCGCCACCAGCTCGAGGCTGAGAACAGCCAGCGCTGCCAGCATCACCAGGAGATCGACAGCGAGCTGGAAATAGCCGGCGCGGATGCCGTGCTTCTCCTGGAGGTAGAAGGCGAGGATGCTCACCCCGCCGAGGCTCATCCCATGGCGGAAGAGGATGAGGAGGCCGATGCCGAAGAGCCCGCCGCCGGCGATCGCCGCATAGACCGGGTTGAGATGGCCGATCTCCAGCCAGAGCGGCATGAGCTTCGAGAAGACCGAGACGAGGCAGACCGCGGCGAGCGTCTTCACCGTGAAGGACCAGCCGAGCCGCAGGAGCGCCAGCGCGAAGAAGGGCAGGTTGACCAGCAGGAACAGCGCCGAAAAGTCGACAGGCGTCGCATAGCTGAGGAGAAGGGCGATGCCCACCGTGCTGCCCGTCAGCAGCGAGGCCTTGGCGTAGAAGGCGATGCCGAGCGAGACGAAGAGCGTGCCGAGGACAAGGGCCATGGCGTCTTCGTGGAGACGGTGCCTGACGCCGACATCGGCAAGCGGCTTGGTCTGTGACGCGGGCGCATCATCGGCCATCGACGTCTGCTTCGACATGGGCGACTCCGTTGCTGCATCGCACAATAGCAAATGTTGCAGCGCGTGGTTGCGCCTCAGTTCTGGGCAGGCCTGCAAATTTGGCAGGGCGTCAGGGATCGGAGGGATCCACCGCCTGCAACAGCACGAACCATGGCGCCGCCTCCGGTCGGCACAGCGTGCCGGTCCGGCCGCCGGCCTCGCAGGACGGGCCGGGGCGGGCCCTCCCCAGCGCGCCACGGCGGTCAGTGCGCAACTCGCGCTTCGCCACGGATTGCAGCACATTGCCGCCAATGATGCTGGCCGTGCCGCGTCGGCCGTCGCGGGCGACGACGATGTCGCAGTGCAGGTTCCACACGGGCCGCTCGCCGCGGGCGAGCGCCGGGACAAGATCGGCATAGCCGCCGCCGATCGGAAGCGCGCCCGCCTCGTGCCTGTGCAGGCACAGGAGGTCACCGGGGCGCATTGCTGTGCGGCGGGGATCGCAGGCGCGGTAGAAGCTCGTCGCCGGCCGGCCGTCGGCCTCCTCCTCGCTCCGCCGTGCTGCTTCCGCGACATAGTCGAGATGGGCGATGGCCGCGGCGAAGCGCGTGCGCGGCACGCCCGCGGACAGGAGCACATGGGAGACGAAGGCGGCAGACCAGGGAATGTCCACAGCCGCCGCGCGCAGCGCAGACTGGAGCAGCGCCTCGCGTTCGGTCTCCGGCATGGTGGCTCCGCGCAGGCGGGCGAGCGCATCGGCGAGCGGAACGAGGTCGCCTGATCCGCCCACGGATGCGTCATCTAGCGCCCGCGGCACCCGGCGCAGCTGCAGCGGACCTTCGTCCAAAGGACCGAGGCTCTGCCAGTAACGCATGACCTGCCGCCAGGGCACGCCGCGGCCCGCCGCCTCGTCGCGCGCGACATCCGCCTCGACCGCGCCGAAGCGGATGAAGACGCCGTCGCGGCCGATCACGTGGCCGCCGAAGGTCTCGTGCTCGCGCACCGCCGCAGCGGCGATGGCGAGGGCTGTAGGGGAGGGCGCCGTCGCGCCGGTGGCGCGACAGAGGCGGTCGAGCACGCGCGACCCGGCCCACGGTCCGCCCGCGGCGAAAGCCGGTCCGATCCCGGCCCCCAAGGCGAAGGCGAGGGCCACCAGAAACCTCTTGGGAGGGCACCGGCGTTTCGTCTGCGACAACACCGTCCAACTCATGGCGCGGAGAGAAGCAGGTTTCGGCGACGATGACGAGATCGTCATGCGATCGGGCCGGTATCGTGGAATCCGATCAGGTCCCCGGGCATTGTCGCGCCGACCGACCGATTGCCGATCAGCTGACCGCCCGACGCTGTGAGGCACCCGATTGTCGCGACCCATGGCAAGGACCTGCGTACTGGCCGTTGGTGATGGATGTCGCGCCCGCTCCGCGCGCTGCCGCACACCTTGTTGAAGCGCAACCTGACGACGAATGTCGTCGTGGTCGGCGCTGGCATCTCCGGTGCGCTGGTGGCCGACCTCCTGACGGAGGCGGCCTCCTCGGTGTCCGAGGTCAACCGGTCGGGAGACGCCGCGGTTCCGTCAGGATGGCGTCCAGCCGTCCTGCTTCAGCACCTCGCCGGCGAGGTAGAGACTGCCGGTGAGCAGCACCCGCGGCGGCAGGGCGCCCGGTTCGGTCTTGACCGCGGCCAGCGCCGCGTCGAGGCTCGGCATGGCCCGCGCGTCGAGCCCGATGTCGCGCGCCGCAACGGCGAGGGCATCGGCTGACAGTGCCGCCGGATAAGCGAAGGGCACGGCGAGGAGCTTCGGCGCGAAGGGGCGGAAGAAGTTCAGGAAGCCGCGCGGATCCTTGGTCGAGATCATGCCGGCGATCATCACCAGCGGCCGCGGTTGGCGCGCCTGCATGGCGGCGATGGCGGCCGACAGGACCTCGCCGCCGCCGGGATTGTGCCCGCCATCGAGCCAGACCTCTGCGCCCGTTGGCAGGGCCTGGGCCACCGCGCCAGTGAGGCGCTGGAGGCGGGCCGGCCAGGTCACAGTCTGCAGGCCGCGGGCGATGGCGGCCTCGTCGAGCGCGAAGCCAGCGGTTTTCACTGCCGCGATGGCCGTGCCGGCATTCTCCGCCTGGTGTGCGCCGGGCAGGCGCGGCGGGGGGGCATCCACCAGCCCATCGTCGTCCTGATAGACAAAGCGGCCGTTCTCCAGCCGCGCGAACCAGTCGAGGCCCGAGACAGAGAGGCGTGAGCGGGCAGCATCCGCCGCCGCCTCGATCACCGCCATGGCCTCAGGCTCCTGCCGGGCGATGACCGCCGGCCGGCCGCGCTTGAGGATGCCGGCCTTCTCACCGGCGATCTTGCCGATCGTGTCGCCGAGGAATTCCGCATGGTCGATCGAGACGGGGGTGATGACGCTCACCGCCGGTCTCGGCACGACATTGGTGGCGTCGAACCGGCCCCCCATCCCGACCTCGAGGATCACCGCATCGGCGGGGTGGCGGGCGAAGAGCATCAGGCCGGCGATCGTGGTGATCTCGAACTGGGTGATCGCCTCGCCCGCATTCACCCGCTCCACCTCGAGCAGGATGTCGGCGAGGGTTTCGTCATCGACAAGCTTGCCGCCGCCGGGCGCGCCGAGGCGGAAGCGCTCGTTGAACTTCACGAGGTGCGGCGAGGTGTAGACATGCACCGTCCGCCCCGAGGCTTCCAGGAGGGCGCGCGCAAAGGCCGAGGTGGATCCCTTGCCGTTGGTGCCGGCGACATGGATCACCGGTGGCAACGCGAGATGCGGGTCACCGAGCCGGGCGAGAGCCCCGGTCATCCGGTCGAGCGACAGGTCGATCAGCTTCGGGTGAAGCTTGGCGAGCCGGTCGAGAATCTCGGCGATGGGGGGAGCGAGAACCGTCATGGCCGTTCGACAGCGACGAGGGCGCACGTCGCGGCGCACCCCCATGAAGGACAGGAAAGGGTCAGGACGCCACGGCGACCGGAGCGGGGACCTCGGCCGGAGCCGGTGCGGGCGCCTTGGTGAGGACGCGGCAGAGGCGGGCCAGCGTCGCGCGCAGGTCGTGGCGATGGACGACGAGGTCCACCATGCCGTGGTCCTTCAGGTACTCGGCGCGCTGGAAGCCTTCGGGCAGCTTCTCGCGGATGGTCTGCTCGATGACGCGCGGGCCGGCAAAGCCGATGAGCGCGCCCGGTTCGGCAAGGTGCACGTCGCCCAGCATGGCATAGCTCGCGGTGACGCCGCCGGTCGTCGGGTTGGTGAGTACGACGATATAGGGCAGCTGCGCATCGCGCAGCGCCTGCACGGCGACCGTCGTGCGCGGCATCTGCATGAGCGACAGGATGCCCTCCTGCATGCGCGCACCGCCCGAGGCCGTGAAGATGATGAAGGGCGTCTTCTTCTCGACCGCCGTCATCATGCCGCGGATGATGGCCTCGCCCGCCGCGGTGCCGAGCGAGCCTGCCATGAAGTCCATGTCCTGCACGGCGACGGTGACCGGCAGGCCTTCGAGCTTGCCGTAGCCGACCTTGATCGCGTCGGCGAGGCCGGTCTTGGCCTTGGCGTCCTTCAGCCGGTCGACATAGCGCTTCTCGTCGCGGAATTTCAGCGGATCGACTGGCGCCTCAGGCAGCTGCACGTCGAACCAGGTGCCGTTGTCGAAGATTGACTTCAGCCGTGCCGTCGAGCCCATGCGCATGTGCACGCCCGAGCCGGGGATGACGAAGAGATTGCTCTCCAGGTCCTTGTGGAAGACCATTTGCCCGGTCTCCGGGCATTTGATCCACAGGTTCTCCGGCGTGTCGCGCTTCAGGAAGGAGCGAATGCGCGGCGGCAGGACGTCGGTGATCCAGTTCATGGGGCCTCGTGGCGAAAGATGAGGGCGCTCAGGCGCCGGCGCGTTCCAGACGGGTGAGGCGCGCCTCAAGCTGTTCGAGCTGAACCTCGAAACTGGCGAAAGTGCGTTCGATCATGCTGCGATGGCCGATGAAAGAGCGCATGAACTTGACGGCGTTGGCGTCGAGCTTGTCCAAGCGGGTCTCGATCGCTTCGAACCGCTTGTCGAACTTCGCATCCAGCTCGTTGAAGCGGGCGGGCATATCCGCCCGCAGCTCACGCAGATGCGCCAGGATCAGGTTCTCGGGCTCGCTCATGACCAAGCCTCCTCGCGGCCAATATAGCCAATCACGAGGCGCTGCGCATCACTCCGCGGCCTTGCGGGCATGGCGGACGCCCGCGGCGATGGATGCGACGAGATCGGTCACGGCGGAGACCGAACGGGCCGTTGCCTTGCCCTCGCCGTCGAGCGACCCCTTCAGCGCCTCGACAAGCGCCGAACCGACGACCACCGCATCGGCGCCGCGCGCCACGGCGCTCGCATGCTCGGCATTCTTCACGCCGAAGCCGACGGCAACTGGCAGCGCCGTGTGCCGCTTGATGCGGGCGACCGCCTCGGCGGTCTTGCCGAAATCCGGAGTCGCGGCGCCGGTGATGCCGGTAATCGAGACGTAGTAGACGAAGCCCGAGGTGTTGCCGAGCACGGTCGGCAGACGCTTGTCGTCGGTGGTCGGCGTCGCCAGGCGAATGAAGTTGAGGCCCGCCTTCAGCGCGGGGATGCAGAGCTCGGCATCCTCTTCCGGCGGCAGGTCGACGACGATGAGGCCGTCGATGCCGGCGGCCTTGGCGTCGATCAGAAAGCGGTCGACGCCATAGATGTAGATCGGGTTGTAGTAGCCCATCAGCACGATGGGGGTCGCCGGGTCATCCTTGCGGAACCAGGCAATGTCCTCGAGCGTCTTCGCCAGCGTCTGACCGCCACCGAGCGCCCTGAGGCCCGCCGCCTGGATCGACGGCCCATCGGCCATCGGATCGGTGAAGGGCATGCCGAACTCGATGACATCGGCGCCGGCGGCCGGCAGACCCTTGAGGATGGCGCGGGCGGTCTCGCGGTCGGGATCGCCGGCCATGACATAGGTCACGAGGCCGGCGCGGCCTTCCTGCGCGAGGGCGGCGAAGCGGGTGTCGAGGCGGGTGGTCAAAGCTTGGTCCCCAGGATTTCGGCCACCTGCGGCACGTCCTTGTCGCCGCGGCCCGAGAGGTTCATCACCATCAGGTGGTCCTTCGGCAGCTTCGGCGCGAGTTCGGCGATCTTGGCGATGGCATGGGCGCATTCCAGCGCCGGGATGATGCCCTCGACCTTCGACAGGAGCTGGAAGCCTTCCAGCGCCTCGTCGTCGGTGGCCGAGAGATAGGTGACGCGGCCGATATCGTTGAGCCAGGCGTGCTCCGGGCCGATGCCGGGATAGTCGAGGCCGGCCGAGATCGAGTGGCCCTCCTGGATCTGCCCGTCGGCATCCATCAGCAGATAGGTGCGGTTGCCATGGAGGACACCCGGCCTGCCGCCGGAGATCGAGGCGGCGTGCAGCTTGTCGAGGCCGTGGCCGGCCGCCTCGACGCCGTACATGGCGACCGAGGGGTCGTCGAGGAACGGGTGGAACAGGCCGATGGCGTTGGAGCCGCCGCCGACGCAGGCGATGAGGCTGTCGGGCAGGCGGCCTTCCTGGGCCTGGAGCTGCTCGCGCGTCTCGTTGCCGATGATCGACTGGAAGTCACGGACCATCGACGGATAGGGGTGCGGGCCGGCGACCGTCCCGATGCAGTAGAAGGTCGTCTCGACATTGGTGACCCAGTCGCGGAGCGCCTCGTTCATGGCGTCCTTGAGGGTCTTGGCGCCGGACTGGACGGGCACCACGGTGGCGCCGAGCATCTTCATGCGGAAGACGTTGGGGGCCTGCCGGGCGACGTCGACCGCGCCCATATAGACGATGCATTCGAGTCCGAAGCGGGCGCAGAGAGTCGCGGTGGCGACGCCGTGCTGGCCGGCGCCGGTCTCGGCGATGATGCGCTTCTTGCCCATGCGGCGGGCCAGCAGGATCTGGCCGAGGACGTTGTTCACCTTGTGGGAGCCGGTGTGGTTCAGCTCCTCGCGCTTCAGGTAGATCTTCGCGCCACCGAGATGCTCGGTCAGCCGCTCGGCGAAATAGAGCGGGCTCGGACGGCCGATGAAATGCGTCTGGTGGTTCGCCATGTCGGCGAGATAGGCAGGATCGTTACGGGCCTCGTTATAGGCCTTCTCGAGTTCCAGGATGTTCGGCATCAGCGTCTCGGCGACGAAACGGCCGCCATAGATACCGAAACGGCCGTTTTCGTCCGGACCCGACCGGAAGGAATTGGGCTTCACCGGCGCGTTCATCACCATACTCCCTCGGCCTCGGTCAGGCGGGCGGCCTCGACGAAGGCCCTGATCTTGTCCGGGTCCTTGCGGCCCGGAGAACTTTCCACACCCGACGATACGTCCACGCCGTGCAATCGGGTCAGCCGGATCGCCTCCGCCACATTGCCGGGATGGAGGCCACCGGAAAGCATGACGGGACGGCCGGGGTCAAGGCCGGCGACGAGACGCCAGTCGAAGGTGAGCCCGTTGCCGCCGGGAAGCCCGTCCGGCGTCTTCGGCGGCTTGGCATCGACGAGCAGCATGTCGCTGACCGCCGCATAGGCCGGCACCTGCGCCAGATCCTCCGCCGCGCCGACACCGATCGCCTTCATGACGCGCACGGCGAAGCGCTGGCGGATGTCGGCGACGCGCTCCGGCGTCTCGGCGCCGTGGAGCTGGATGAGGTCGGGCTTCAGGTTCGCCATGATCGCGGCGACAAAATCGTCGTCAGGGTCGACCGCCAGCGCGACGACGCCCGCCCGGCCGCAGGTGCGCCCCGACAGGGCACAGGCGGTGGCCAGCGAGACGTTGCGCGGGCTCTTGGGGAAGAAGACCACGCCGATCATGTCGGCGCCCGCGCCGATGGCGGCGTCGACGTCGCGCATGGTCTTCAGGCCGCAGATCTTCACCAGGAGGGGCATGGCCCGTCTCTAGTCCCTTCGGCCGGCGAAGGATACTCCCCGTGACATCCGCTCAAACGGGAAGCGATCGCCAGACAAGGATGGCCGCCGCGAGGTCCTCGATCGCCGTGCCGACCGACTTGAACAGCGTGATCTCGTCGCGGCTCGCACGGCCGGCATGGCGGCCACGGCACAGGTCGAACAGGTCGGCGCGCACGTCCTCGGTGCGAATGATGCCGCGGCGGATGGGATCGACGATGTCGCCGGCCTCCTTCAGGCCGCCCGTGCGGGTGTCGACGAAGAGGCTGGAGCGCGTCACCGCCGCATCATCGGCCTCCCGCATGGCCGGCGTGTAGCCGCCAACGAGGTCGAGATGCGCGCCGCGCTTGAGCCAGGCGCCGGAAACCAGCGGTTCGGCGGAAATGGTGGCGCAGCTGACGATGTCGGCTTCCTCCACCGCCGCCTGCAGGTCGGTGGCGACCGTGATGGAGACGCCGGGCACCGTGCGACCCAGCCCGTCCGCGAGGGCCGCGGCCTTCTCACGCGAGCGGTTCCACAGCGCGACGTTGCGGATGGGGCGCACGGCGGCATGGGCGCGAATAAGGTGAGGGGCGAGCGCCCCGGCCCCCACCATCACCATGCTGGAGGCATCCTTGCGCGACAGGAAGCGGGAGGCGAGGGCGCTAGCGCAGGCCGTACGCCACACCGTCAGCATGGTGCCGTCGAGAATGGCGAGCGGTGCGCCGGTCTCGCCGTTGCACAGAACATAGCTGCCATAGATCGAGGGAAGGCCGCGGGCACCGTTGCCAGGATAGACCGAGACGAGCTTGGTGCCGACGAAGGCGCCTTCGCCCGGCGGCGTCCAGGCCGGCATCAGCAGCAGCATGGCCTCCGGCGCGCCATCAGGCTGCGGGATCGGGTGGTGATGGCGCAGCGGCACGGTGATGTCGGAGCGAAACGCGTCGGCAAGCGCGTCCACCAGCGCGCCATGGGTCAGGGCGCCGGCGATTTCGGCGGCGGTGATGATGCGCATGGGAGGCTCAGGCCGCCGGACGGTCGAGAAAGGCGAGGGGGCCGGCAGGACGGCTGTCGCGGCGCAGGGTGTCGATCTCGCGCCGCGCCTCGGCGAGTTCCTGTTCGGCAACGCGGCAGCGCTTGCGATAGCGGCCCTGCTTCCACCACACCGCAATACCGCCGACGATCACGCCGAGGATGACCGCGAGGATCACCACCGCAAAGAGCGGCGCGGTGATCGAAAAGGCAGTGGAGTCCCGCGTAAACGGATCGACCGACAGGGTCACCGGCGTCCGGTTCGCCACCGCCACCACGATGGCGACGAGGGCGAATGGCAGGACTATCAGCCAGTTGAGGGCGCGGCGCATGTCAGGCGCCCTTGTTCAGTCGCTCGCGCATTTCCTTGCCCGTCTTGAAGAAGGGCACGACCTTGTCATCGACAGAGACATGCTCGCCGGTGCGCGGATTGCGGCCGACGCGCGCCTGGCGCGCCTTCACGGAAAAGGCGCCGAAGCCGCGCAACTCGACCCGGTCACCGCGGGCCAGAGCCGCGACGATCTCGTCGAGGATGGCGTTGACGATGTTCTCGACGTCCCGCTGATAGAGCTGCGGGTTCTGCTCGGCGATCTTCTGGACGAGTTCCGACTTGATCATGGGGTCAAAGGCGCCGTCGCGCCGCTCCCTGAAAATGCAAAATCTATCATGGGGTTGGAGGCTGCCAGAGCGCCAGCAGCCCGTCAAGCGACGTCCGCTCCACCTGGACCGCCAGGGAGGATGAGCGAAGGTTTTCCGCCCACTCCGTCAGGCCCGCCGCCTCGGCAAGGCCGCTTGCCGCCGCTCCGAACCAGGTAAGGTCCGTTCGCGCCGCGGGTCGGTGCAGCTGGACGCGCATCTCGGTCGGAACCCCCTTGCTGGCGAGCCAGGTCCGGGCCTCGCGCTCGCCGCCGATCGTATCGACCAGCTTGAGCCGCTGGGCGCGCGTGCCGACGAAGACCCGGCCGTCGGCGACGGTCGCGAGCTCGGCGTCCGTGAGGCCCCGGCGATCCTTCACGATGCGCTGGAACCAGACATAGCTGTCGGTGATGATCTCGCGCAGCGCCGCAAGGGCCTCCGGGCTCGTCGGCTCGACGCCGCTCGGCATGGCCTTGAGCGGGGTTGAGCGGATCGCCTCGACCCGCACGCCGATGGTCTCCAGCAGGCGGACAACGTTGGGGAACTGGGCGATGACGCCAATGGAACCGGCGACGGAGGTCTCGCGGGAGACGATGTGGTCGGCGCCGATGGCGGCGATGTAGCCGCCGGATGCGGCCGTGCCCTCGATGACGGCGACGGTCGGCTTGGCCGCCGCCACGCCGCGGATGGCGGTGTAAAGCGCCTCGGAGCCCGCGACCGTGCCGCCGGGGGAATCGATGGTGACGATGACCGCGCGGACGTTGCGGTTGCGGCCGAGCCCTTCGATCGTGCGGATGAGATTGGCGTTCTGGGTGATGACCCCACGCACCTCGACGCGCGCCACGTGGTCGAGGGAGCCGAGCCAGCCTGCACGCTGGGCTCCGACAAGGCCGACCGCCAGCACGGCGATCACCGCCACGCCGATGGCGAGGACGCGCCAGAAGGTCACCTTGCGGCGCAGGAGCCGACGATCAAGCACGGCATCCGTCTCGAGCGGCATCGGGAGCTCCCTCTCATCGCCGGGTCGGTGGGCCTGAGGTAGCTGTCGGACAGGGCCAGCGCAAGCGTGGCAGGCATCGCCCGCCGCCGCAATCGTGTGTCACCCTGGAGAAGGCGGGCGCATCAGCGCGCCCGGCTGCGACCGGCCAGTTGTTTATAGGCGATGACGGCGCAGACAATGGCCAGGCCCCCGCCGACCACGATGGCCGTCGGATAGAGCGCGGACATCGCGAGAATGTAGCTCAGCGGCTCGCTCTCATAGTCGAGATCGATGCGCGTCCGCGCCGGGTCGCCGAAAGCGAAGACGCCCTCAAGCCAGGCTGTGCGAAGCTGCACAAAGCTGTAGAGGGCGACAACCAGACCGCCGGCGACGCCGGTGAGAGCGATGAACAGAGTGGCGATCGGGCCGAGACGACGGTTTGCGTCAGGTCGGTTCATGGACAACGCCTTTCATCTGGTCTCCGCCGAGGCGGAAGGCTCGGGTGAACGCGCACATCGACCCCATAAGGGATTTCAGACCTTAACACGCTCTTACGCCGCCGCCCCATCGATCTCGATCAAAATTCCGCGTGCGGCCTCCACGGGGTCGGCGGCCGCCGTGATCGGCCGTCCGACGACGAGACGGTCGGCACCTCCGCGAATGGCGTCAGCGGGCGTGACGATGCGCTTCTGGTCGCCAGATGCGGAGCCTGAGGGCCGGATCCCTGGCGTCACGAACTCGATGGCGGGCGGGATGCCGACGGCTCGCAACTGCGCCGTTTCCTGCGCCGAGCAGACGATGCCGTCGATTCCGATGGCCGCGGCCTGCCGCGCTTTCATCGGAACCAGCGTCGAAACCGTGCCGGAATAGCCCGCTTCCGCGCAGTCGAGGTCGTTCCAGGAGGTAAGAATGGTCACAGCGAGGATTTTCAGGCCCGTCCCCGCGCGGCCCGCCACCGCCGCCTTCATGGTCTGCGGATAGGCATGGACCGTGAGGTAATGGGCGCCCATGCGCGCGACCGACTCCACGCCCTCGCGCACCGTGTTGTCGATGTCGTGGAGCTTGAGGTCGAAGAACACGGTCTTGCCGGCCGCAGCGAGTTCCCGCCCGAAGGCGAGGCCGTCGGCGTATCCGAGCCGGTAGCCGATCTTGTAGTGCGTCACCGTGTCGCCGAGGCGATCGACCAGACGCTCGGCCTCGCCGAGGCTCGACAGGTCGAGGGCGACGAAGAGCCTTTGCCGCGGGTCCAGATTGCGCAGGGTCATGGGGCGAGGCTCCGGGCGGTCGCGACGAGCGAGCGGCAGCAGGCGACGAGCATGGCCCGCGTGCGCTCATCCTTGAGATGGCCGTCCTCGTCGAAGGCCTGGTGGGCTGCCGCCACCGCGCAGCTCTCCGGGATCACCAGGGCGCCGCAGCCGAGCTCCAGCACCTGGCGGGCCGCCATCTGCGAGCGGAAGCCGCCATAGCCGCCGGGCGAGGCCGAGCCGAGGGCGAAAACGCGGCCGTGATAGGCGGCAAGCGGCTTCTCGCCCTCTTCCCTGACACGGCTCACCCAGTCGATGGCGTTCTTCAGGAGCGGCGTCATGCCGGCATTGTATTCGGGCCCGGCGATGAAGATGCCCTGGTGGGCGCAGAACTGGCGCTTCAGCTTGAGCGCGTTCTCCGGCACGCCCTCGGCAGCTTCGATATCGCCGTCATAGATCGGCATCGGATAATCGGCGAGCGAGACCAGCGACACGTCGGCATCGAGGAGAGCGAGCTCCCGCGCAGCGGCGGCGGCAAGGCGCGCATTGAACGAGCCCGTACGGATGGAGCCGGCGAAGACGAGGATGCGGACCAAGGCCGTTCTCCGATCGGTGAGATCGGGCCCTTGTAGCGGCGCACGCCCGGCGCGTAAACGCGCGGCCATGCCGCCTCGACAGAGCCGGCCCGCTCGGGCTTGATGGGACAGGTCAGCCGGTAGCGCATCGCATGAAAGTCCTCTTCGTCCACCAGAATTTTCCGGCCCAGTTCAAGCATCTCGCCCCCGCGCTCGCGGCTGCCGGCCACGAGGTCGTAGCCCTGACGCTGCGTCGGCAGGCGCCCGCCGCGCTGAAGGGCGTGCGTGTCGTCACCTATGCCGTCACCCGCGGGTCGAGCCGCGGCATCCATCCCTGGGCCGGGGATTTCGAGACAAAGGTCATCCGCGGCGAGGCCTGTTTCCGGGCGGCGCTCCAATTGCGCGACAAGGGCTTTTCACCCGACGTCATCGTTGCCCATCCCGGCTGGGGCGAAAGCCTTTTCCTGAGGCATGTCTGGCCGAAGGCCCGCATCGGCCTCTATGGCGAGTTCTTCTATCGGAGCGAGGGCGCCGATGTGGGCTTCGACCCCGAGACCTCCGTGGTCACGGAGGCCGAAGCGAGCCGCGTCACCCTGAGGAATGCCGCCATGCTTCTCGCCATGGATGGCGCGGACGCGGCTATTGCGCCGACCCACTGGCAGGCAAGCACCTATCCCGAGAGCTTCCGGTCGCGCATTGCCGTCATCCACGACGGCATCGACACGGCAGCGGCCGCCCCCGACCCCGGCGCGACCTTTGCCCTCGACGGCCGCCTCCTCAGCCGGCGCGACGAGGTCATCACCTTCGTCTCGCGCAGCCTGGAGCCCTATCGCGGCTACCATGTCTTCATGCGTGCCCTGCCGGCCTTGCTGAAGGCTCGGCCCAATGCCGAGGTGGTCATCGTCGGGCAGGAGGGCGTCAGCTATGGCGTGCCGCGCGAGGACGGGACGAGCTGGAAACAGGCCATGGCCAGGGAGATCGGGCCGGCCCTGTCCGGATCGGAGGCCGCACGCATCCACCATCTCGGCCAGGTCCCCTATGACCGCTTCCTGGCGCTCCTGAAGGTATCGACGGTCCACGTCTACCTCACCTATCCCTTCGTCCTGAGCTGGAGCCTTCTGGAGGCGATGAGCAGCGGCTGCGCCGTCGTCGCCAGCGACACGGCGCCGGTCCGCGAGGTGATCACCTCCGGCACGGACGGGCAGCTGGTGGATTTCTTCGATGCGCCGGGGCTGGCCCAGGCGGTGGCGGCGCTCGTCGCCGATCGACCGCGGCGGGAGCGCTTCGGCGTCGCGGCGCGGCGGCGGATCGTGCGGGATTACGACCTGGCCGAGGTCGCGCTGCCGCGCCAGATCGCCTGGGTGGAGGCTCTATCCGGCCGCTGACCTGTCAGGCCTGGGTGCCGGGCTTCGCCCCCGCCTTGGCGGCCTCCTGGCTCGCCTCCGCCTCGCGGATCACCGCCATGCTCTCTTTCAGATGGTCGAGTGAGGCCCGGCCTCCCGCAAACTCGCGGATCGCAACGACAATCAGCGCCAGCACGAAGGGCCCGATGAAATAGTACAGGCGGAACAGGATGAAGGCCGCCACAACGGCCTCCGCCGTGAAGCCGAGCGGCGGCAGGGCGACCAGCAGCGTCGCCTCGAAAGCGCCCGCCGCGCCCGGCGCGTGGGTGGCGAAGCCGAGCAGCATGGCCGAGCAGAAGATGACCGCCACCGCCACGAAAGGCGCGGGCGGGGCGTTCGGCATGGCCATGAGCAGCACATAGAGGATCATCGCCGTACAGGCGAGATCGACGATACCGATGACCATCTGGAGGAAGGTGAGCTTCGCCGTCGGCAGCTTGATCTGCCACGTGCCCGAACCGAACTGGCGGGGGCGGGAGACGAAGAAGAGCCAGCCGGCAAGGACGGCGAGGATAAGGACGCCGACCACGCGCACCATGTCGCCGCTTATGCCGAGCGGCGCCACCACCGGCGTCACCACCCAGGGCTCCAGCACGAAGCCGAGGCCGAGCACGGTTGCATTGCCGAGCCAGAAGGTCAGGCCGGCGATGAAGCAGATCTTCACCACCTGTGGGCCGGTGATCTTGTAGCGGGAATAGACGAGGTAGCGCACCACGGCGGCGGTGAAGACCGTCGCGCCGAGATTGTGGGCGATGGAATAGCTGCTGAACGAACCGATGGCGCAGGCGGGGTAAGGGATATCCTCACGGCCGATCGTTCGCGTGGCGAAATAGTCGTAGACGGTCAGGGTCGCATAGGCGGCAGCGGTGAAAAGGCCGGCCAGCACCAGGGTCGGCGTGCCGATCTGGCCGATCGCATCCCAGACCTTGGCCCAGTCGATCAGCCGGAGCTTGGTGAAGAGCACATAGCCTGCGGTGGTGAGCATCGCGACGGCGACGACGAGCAGGATGCGCTTCAGCCCGATGCGGTCGCGCAGGAAGTCCATCGTGGTCTTGATCACGGGGCGGCTCGGTCTCGCGGTCGGCGCGATGCGGAATCGCGCGGGAAGGGCCAAGTAGCACGGGCCAGGTTACTGGCCCATGTCATGCGACAGTCGTGTGATCGGACGCGCGCCGCGTCACTGCAGGAACGGATTGCTCTTGCGCTCGCGTTCCAACGTCGTCGCCGGACCGTGGCCGGGCAGGACGGTGAAGTCGTCGCCGAGCGGCAGGATCTTCTCCTTGATGCCGCGGATGAGCAGGTCGTGGTCGCCGCCGGGCAGGTCGGTGCGGCCGACAGAGCCCTGGAACACCGTGTCGCCGACAAGCGCGAACTCCGACGGGGCGTGGACATAGACTACATGGCCCGGCGCATGGCCCGGCACATGCAGCACGTCGAAGGTGAGACCGCCGACCGTGACGGTGTCGCCCTCCTTGAGCCAGCGCGTCGGCGTCACCGGCCGCACGCCGGGCAGGCCGAAGCGCTGCGCCTGGGCCGTCAGATTGGCGAGCAGCGGCGCGTCGTCCTCGTGCGATCCCTCGATCGGGATGGAAAGCAGTTCGGCGAGCTCGGCCGCGCCGCCGGCATGGTCGATATGGCCGTGGGTGAGCAGGATCTTCTCCGGCAGCACCTTGAGATCGGCGATGGCGCCCTGGATGCGCGGCAGGTCGCCGCCAGGGTCGACAATGGCCGCCCGCATGGTGTCGGCGTCCCAGACGATCGAGCAATTCTGCTCGAACGGGGTCACCGGAACGATCGCAACCTTCAACGTCGCCATGGGCTTTCTCCTGGTCCCGTCCGGCTTAAGGCGCGAGGCGCGCCGCGGCAAGCGCAAGTCAGCTGTCATGAACTGCAAGACAACTTTATTGCAATGCACCACGAGGAACGTCTATAACCCCTCCGTCACCGCTCACCCACGAGCCGTCGATCGAACAGTCGCAGAGCGCATTCGATCATTGAGGCGGGTGAAGCTCCGATAGTCGTTGCCTGATGCGATCGGCGCGGCTGATCTTACTGAGGACAACAAAAAGACATGATCAAACTTCGCGCTTTTGCGCAGCGAAATGCCATTGCCGTTGCTGTCGTTGCTGGGGCCGCTGGCCTTCTTCTTTCCTCCCATCGCCTGCAGGCCAGCGAGGCCGATCGCGCCGACGCCAACTGGGCGCAGCTCTATGCTGCTGGCCAGCCGGCGCCGGCTGCCCGTCCGGCGCGGACCGCGACCGCCGCAGGCGTTCCCGCCGTCGCCGAGCCCAGCGAGATGGGATCCATCCGCCGCCGCGTCACTGAAGTGGCCGCCCGCCACGGCGTTCCTGCCAACCTCGCCCTCGCAGTCGCCCGGCTGGAGAGCAACATGCGCTGCCAGGCCCGCGGTCGGCAGGGCGAGCTCGGACCTATGCAGATCAAGCCTGCCACCGCCCGCGGCCTCGGCTATACCGGCCCGGCCTCGGCGCTGAACTCCTGCGGTGCCGGTCTCGAATGGGGCATGCGCCACCTGGCCGTCGCTTACCAGCGCTGCGGCTCGGCTTCGGGCGCCGCGGCGCTCCACAACCGCGGCCTCGGCGCCTCGTGTGGTCGTACGGCCTATTCGGCCCGCGTCACGCAGCTGATGGCGAGCCTCTGAGCCGATCCGGCGCGGCGGCCCTGTCGCCGCGCCGCCTCAGCCGCCCGCCATGGCCTTCACGCGGGCACGCTCGGCCTTGCCCATGGCGGTGCGCGGGATGCCGTGGACCTCGACAATCCGCGCCACGGGGATGTCGGGCATCCGCGCCTCGCACCAGTCCATCAGCTCCGCCGTATCAAGAGGTCCGCGTGGCACCACGGCGATCCATACCTCCGGGATGCCCGATGGTCCGATGACGCCGAAGGCCGCCGCATCCACAAGGTCGCGTCGCTGGGCCATGACCTGGTCGATGCGGTCCGGTGCGATCTTGTTGCCGCCGGCATTGATGACCTCGTCGCTCCGCCCGGTGATGATGAGGAGCCCCTCTGCCGTGAGACGGCCGATGTCGCCGGGATAGAACCAGTCTTCCGATCGATCCGGATGCAGCGAACCCGGCGTGTAGGGCCGTCCGCCCGCTACCGCCATGATGCGGATGCGGCCCTCGCTGCCCGCCGGCACCGGTTGGTCGTCATCGTCCACCACCTCGACGCGCCGTCCCGGCAACACGTAGCCGACCGCGCCGGGCGTTGCCCGCAGCTGCTCGAAGGGCGCCGCTGCGGTCTTGCCGGCTTCCGAGGAGCCATAGCTGATCGCCACCGTCCGGCAGATCCGCCGCTGGATCTCGTCGACGAAGACGGGTGTCACGAGACTGCCGGCAAAGCCGATAAACCGCACGCTCTCGCAGGTGCCGGGCACCTCGTCCATGGCAGAAAGCAAGGCGCGGACCTGCTGCGGGGCGGCGAAAATGGACTCGACCTTGAACAGGTCGATGACCTGGAGCGCCTCTTCACCGGACGTGGCGAAGCAGATCGTCATGCCGGCGAGGATGTGGCGGAGAACCTCGTTGAAGCCCCAGAGCATGACCGTGCCGACCAGCAGCAGGCTGCGGCCCGATCCCTGGTCCCAGTGGCAGAGGATGTTGGTGCGAATGCGGGCCTGCGTTTCGCCGACCGTCGCGGCGGCGAGCTTCGGCATGCCGGTCGTGCCGGATGTGGTGGCGATGCGGCAGATGCGCCCGGGATGATCATGATCGGGCGAGGTGGGAGGCGCCGGCAGGTCCGTTGGGGCGAACCAGTCCTCGCCAAGGACGAGGCGTCGCGGCCCTTCACCCTGCCGGTGAGCGGCGGTCGTGACGAGGGTCGTCGCCCCCATTCGCGGCAGTTCGGCCAACTGGTCGGGTCGGATCGAGGCGGTCACGGCACCGAGTTGCAGCAAGGCGAGCGTCGCAATGACGTCCCGTACAGGGCTGTCCAGCATCATCGCCACGGTCTCGCCGTCACGCACGCCCTCGGCATGGAAGCGCCGCGACAGCCTGTCGATGCCGTCCGCCAGCATGCCATAGGTCACCACCCGGTCGGCCCAGATGAGGGCGGGGCGGTGGGGCGTGGCGCGCCCCTAGAACATGGCGGCTTCGGCGAAGATCATCGGTCGCACCGTATGGTGGTACCCGCCGGTGGGACCGGCGGCACGCGCCATGCTAGACGGAGACGGTCGGCCGGCAAGAGCGCGTGACGTGGCGGAACAGGGGCAGGATCGTCGGGGCATGGGGCTTGGGCCGGTCATCAACCGGCGACAGGTGCTCTGCGGCACGGCGATGGCCATTGGCTGGGGCATGCCGACGGTCCATGCGGGATCGGCCGGCTTGCCGCAGCGGCCTGTCCGCATCATCGTGCCGTTCTCAGCCGGTACCACCCTCGACGTGATGGCGCGCGCTCTGTCGGCAGCGCTCGAGCCGGTGATCGGCCAGCGCCCGCCGGTGGTCAACCGCGATGGCGCGGCGGGTTTCATCGCCCTGTCGGAGATGGCGCAGGCCGAGGCCGACGGGACGACTTGGCTCTTCAGTGGGCCGGGCCAGTTCACCATCCAGCCTCACATCCGCCGTCGCGTCGCGTTCACCCTGGATGATTTCTCCCCCGTCTGTCAGCTCTACGAGACGCCCTTCGCCGTGGTGGCGAGCCGCCGCAGTCCGGCGACGACCTTCGCGGAGTTTCTCGACCGGGCGCGATCCGAGCCGGGGCGGATCCGCTTCGGCCATTATGGGCCGGGTTCGGCGACCCATTTGCTCATGGTCATCCTGGCCCGGCAGTACGGCCTCACCTTCCTCGACATTCCCTATCGTTCGCAGGGCCAGCTGGTGCAGGATCTGTTGACCGGCGAACTCGAGGCGGCCGTGCTCGCTCCCGGCTCCTATGAGCCCGATATCGTCCGCCACCTCGTGATCCTCGGCACCCACCGCTACACTGAACAGCCGGATATCCCGACCATCGTCGAGATGGGCCAGCCGCCGCCGCTCGCCTCCTTCGCCGGCATCTACGTGATGAAGGGCGTGCCCGAGCCCGTGCGGGCGGCGATCGAGGCGGCTTGCCTCGCCGCCGCCGCCGATCCGGTGTTCCGCGGCGCAGCCGGCCGCGCCCGCGTCGAGGCGGCGCCGCTGCCAGCAGGTCCTTTCAAGGATCGCATTCTCGCCCAGAGCCGCGAGGTTCAGGCTCTGGTGGCAGAGATCGGGCTCAGGATCGACTGAAGGGCCGTCAGAACCGGTAGGCGAAGCCGGTGCGCACCTGGGTATGGCTGGACTTCACCCGCATGAACTTGGTGGGGGGGGTGGTCGTACCGGGCCGCGAGGTGAGACGGGCGCTGCCGAGGTCGGTGTAAAGCGCCTCGAAGCGGAAAGACCAATGGCGCGAGACGAGATACTCGACGCCACCGCCGAACGTCCAGCCAACGCGCATTTGGTTCTCGGCCCAAATGGTCGGGGACCCCAAAGCCGATGTGTTGATGCTTCTGGTGTCTACCTGGCCGATGCCTATGCCGCCGGTCACGTAAAGCAGCAGGCGATCAACAGGCACACCGGCCCGGATACGGAGCGATCCAACGAAACCGGATCGCGTCGCGAACAGGATGTTGGCTCCCGAAACGGTTGCCCGCGACCCGCCCGAGCCGGCCGTATAGGTCAGGTCGCCCTCGACACCGACGACGAAATGAGGCGTAACCTGCCAGTTATGGCCAGCGAATGTCCCGAACAGCGGACCCGTCGCGGAAATGGTGCGGGACCCGCCTTCTGCTGAAAAGCTGGTAAAAGCAAGGTTCTCATCCGTCCAGCGATTGCTGGCCACGCCGACACCGAGCACCCCGCCGACATAGGCGCCCGTCCAGTTGGCGGCGGGCGCGGGCAGCGGCTGCGCCGATGCATCGCGCGCAAGAAGCGCGCAGAGGGCGACACCGGAAAGGAAGCTGAAACGGAGCATCCGGGCCCATTGAGGTGAGGGGGGCGAGGGCATGCACTGTCGCCTTCCTTATCCGCAACACGGACAATGGAGGCAAGTTGCTTTGCGGTACACGATGACCGTAACGGGCGAATGATGCCCGCCGGCAACAGTCGAGGTTGCGGCAAAGCGATTGGGGCCAAAGAAAAACCCCGCGCGGATCGCTCCGCGCGGGGCTTGACCAGAAAGCGTCGGGGCATCAGCCCCGGGCAATCACTTCTTGTCGCCGGTGCGGGCCTTGAGGGCCGCGCCGAGGATGTCGCCGAGCGAGGCGCCCGAGTCGGCCGAGCCGAACTGGGCCATGGCTTCCTTCTCCTCAGCCACTTCCAGCGCCTTGATCGACACCTGGACCTTGCGGGCCTTGCGGTCGAACATGGTGACGCGGGCGTCGAGCTTCTCGCCGGTGGCGAAACGCTCCGGACGCTGGTCGCCGCGGTCGCGGGCGAGCTCGGCGCGCTTGATGAAGGCGGTGAGGTCGGTGCCGACGATCTTCACGTCGATGCCGCCTTCCTTCACCTCGATCACCTCGCAGGTGACGACCTGGCCCTTGCGCAGCTCGCCGGCATCCGCGAACGGATCCGAGCCAACCTGCTTCAGGCCGAGCGAGATGCGCTCCTTCTCCACGTCGACGTCGAGAACCTGGGCGCGAACGATGTCACCCTTCTTGAACTCGTCGATGACCTGCTCGCCCGGACGGTTCCAGTCGAGGTCGGACAGGTGGATCATGCCGTCGACGTCGCCCTCGAGACCGAGGAACAGGCCGAACTCGGTCTTGTTCTTGACCTCGCCCTCGACGACGGTGCCGATCGGGTGGCGCTCGATGAAGGCCTCCCACGGGTTCTGCAGGGTCTGCTTGAGGCCCAGCGAGATGCGGCGCTTGGACGAGTCGACCTCGAGCACGGCGACCTCGACCTCCTGGGAGGTGGAGACGATCTTGCCGGGGTGGACGTTCTTCTTGGTCCAGCTCATCTCGGAGACGTGGATGAGGCCCTCGATGCCCGGCTCCAGCTCCACGAAGGCGCCGTAGTCGGTGATGTTGGTGACGCGGCCCTTGAACTTGGCATTGATCGGGTACTTGGCCTCGATGCCCTGCCACGGATCGTCCAGCAGCTGCTTCATGCCCAGCGAGATGCGGTGCGTCTCGTGGTTGATCTTGACGATCTTGACCTTCACGGTCTGGCCGATCGTCAGCACCTCGGACGGGTGGTTGACGCGGCGCCAGGCGATGTCGGTGACATGCAGCAGGCCGTCGATGCCGCCGAGATCAACGAAGGCGCCGTAATCGGTGATGTTCTTCACCACGCCGTCGATGACCTGACCCTCTTCGAGGTTCTGGACGAGCTCGTGACGCTGCTCGGCGCGGGTCTCTTCGAGAACCGTGCGGCGCGACACCACGATGTTGCCGCGGCGGCGATCCATCTTCAGGATCTGGAACGGCTGCGGCGAGTTCATCAGCGGGCCGACGTCGCGGATCGGACGGATGTCGACCTGGCTGCGCGGCAGGAAGGCCACGGCGCCGTCGAGGTCGACGGTGTAGCCACCCTTGACGGTGTTGAAGATCGTGCCGGTGACCTTCTCGCCGGCGTTGAACGCCTTCTCGAGCTTGACCCAGCTTTCCTCGCGGCGCGCCTTGTCGCGCGAGATCACGGCCTCGCCGAGGGCGTTCTCGACGCGCTCGAGATAGACCTCGACCACATCGCCGATCTTGATGTCGCCTTCGCGGCCGGGACCGGTGAACTCCTTCAGGGCCACGCGGCCCTCTGTCTTCAGGCCCACGTCGATGATGGCGAGATCCTTCTCGATCCCGACGACGGTGCCCTTCACCACCGAGCCTTCGTTCATCTCGGTCTTGCTGAAGCTCTCAGCGAGGAGCGCGGCGAAATCGTCGCGGGAGGGATTCATGCTTTCGGCATTCGCCATGGAGTGGTCGTCCTTGAGGGCCCGTTGCTGCGCCGGGGTTGATGGTGGCCGCCGGCTCCGCGAGGGCCGGACGAGGGGCTTTGAATCACGACCGGACGCGGCCGAAGACGGCTCGCGGGCGCAACCCAGGCGGAAGGCGGCTTGGATATCGCGGCGGACCGGGACGGAGCCGGCGACGGACCCCGTCCTGAGGCGGCGGCCCGTCGGGGGCCACGGCGAGGACGCGAGGCGGGCAGGGCGCTCGGCCGAACCCGGGTGAAGCGAACTTCACCTCTGCGTTGCCAGCAGGTCCGACCATGGGTCGATCTGCCGAATGGAGCGCCAATACAGGAAAGAGCAGGCCGCGACAAGCGCGCGGAATGCCTCAGCTGCGCTTGCGGTCGAAGCTGAACCGGTGCGAGCGCTTAAGCTCCAGCACGAAGGCGACGAACTGCGCCGCCGAGAGAATCTCTTCCTTGCCCGAGGGATAGTGGACGAAGAAGCGCGACTTGTCGGGGTACATGAGCACCCGAGCCTCAAGCCGCGGCTCGGCGCCGGAGCCGCGATCGGGGATGGTCATGATGTCGCCCCAGCGCACCCTCGGCTGCTCCGGTGGGGCGGCGACGAAATCGAAGCCCATGTCGCCGAGAATGTGCTGCGGGGGCTCCGGCTTGTGTGGGTCGGACATCGCGGGCATCGGCGGCAAGGGGATGAAAGAGCCTATGGTGACGGGTTTAGACAGCCGCAGGGACCGGCGCAACCGTCTAGGGCGCGGCGATTTGGCCGCCGCAACCAAACGCAGTTGCTGTGCCGAAGCGTCAGGACAGCGGACGGTTGAGGCCGCCAAGCTGGGCGGTGAGCCTCTCGATCGAGGCGGCGGCGTCGTCCAGCGTATGGGCGAGCAACGCCTCGCGCTCTTCCGAGCGCTCGACAACCGCCGCACGCGCCTCCCGCAGCGCCTGCAATTCAGCCTCGGCCGCCTTGAGACGACGGCGCGTGTCGGCGAGCTCGTCAGCCACCATGATCGCCGCCATGACGGTGAGCCGGGTGTCGCCGATTTCTCCGAATGCGCCCTTGAGCTGGTCGACCTTGCCGTTCACCTCCGCAGCTAGGCGCAGGAGATGGTCCTCCTGGCCGTCGTCGCAGGCCATGCGGAACGACCGGCCATTGATGGTCACGGACACATGGGCCATGCGCTGCGGGCTCCCTTAGCTCTCGTAGCGGGAGAGCACCCCGCGGATGGCGTCCATGGTGAGGTCGAGGCGGCGGGCCACCTCGCGATTCACTGATTCCAGTCCCGCGACGCGATCGGCCGAACGGTCGAGATCCTCGGCGAGGCGGGCGCGGTCGGCCTGCAGCGCATCGACCTGCTTGTGCACCACCGCCTGCTGCCGCTCCGCCTCCGCCTTTCGCGCGACGGCAATTTCCAGCGCGGCGAGCGCTGATTTCAACCTGGAGGCCGACGCCTCGAGGCGCGATGGTCCGGTGGTGGATCCCACGCTCGTTCCTGTGTGGTTTGAGCCCGGTCGGGTCGCGAGCGGAAGACCGTCCGGTGGCTGCGAGGAAACTAAGCGAGCCGGTCGAACAGCGTCAACGGCCGCGGTCATTGTTGGCGACGGCATGATGACGAAACGGCACGTCCACCATTTTCCGCCCCCGCGGGGCATGATGTCTCCCCCTCCCTGCCTTCGGAGCCATTGACTCGGGGGCCGTCGCTGCTAGGACACCGGCCCGACGACCCGGAACCCTGATGTCCGGGCTTTTCCATCGGAAGCGTGCCGGAACCGAGCCTCCGGCGCCGCCAGGAGCCGCGCTGATGCCCATCGACACCCTCCCGCGTGCCGAGCACGACAAGCTGGCCAACGCGATCCGCTCGCTGGCCATGGATGCGGTGGAAAAGGCCAAGTCCGGCCATCCCGGCATGCCCATGGGCACCGCCGACATCGCCACGGTCCTTTTCTCGCGGTTCCTGAAGTTCGATGCCTCGACGCCCGACTGGGCGGACCGCGACCGTTTCGTGCTCTCCGCCGGCCACGGCTCGATGCTCGTCTATGCGCTGCTCTATCTCACCGGCGCGCCGGAGATGACGCTCGACGAGATCAAGAACTTCCGCCAGCTCGGCTCGAAGACCCCGGGTCATCCCGAGAACTTCATCACCAAGGGCGTCGAGACGACCACCGGCCCGCTCGGTCAGGGCATCGCCACCGCCGTGGGCATGGCTCTCGCGGAGAAGATGCTCGCGGCCGAGTTCGGCAAGAAGGCCGTCGACCACCACACCTATGTGATCGCCTCCGATGGCGACCTCATGGAGGGCATCAGCCAGGAAGCCATCGCCATGGCGGGGCACTGGAAGCTGAACAAGCTCATCGTGCTCTTCGACGACAACGACATTTCCATCGACGGCCCGCTGTCGATCGCCGACTCGGTCGACCAGCTGAAGCGTTTCCAGGCGGCCGGCTGGCGCGCCGAGCGCATCAACGGCCATGATCCCGAGGCCATCGCTGCCGCCATCGAGCGGGCGAAGAAGTCCTCGAAGCCCTCGCTCATCGCCTGCAAGACGGTCATCGGCTACGGCGCGCCGAAGAAGGCCGGCACCTCGAAGGCCCATGGCGAGCCGCTCGGCGCCGACGAGCTGAAGGGCGCCAAGGAGAAGCTCGGCATCTCCCCCGAGCCCTTCGCCATCGCCCCCGACGTGCTCGACGCCTGGCGCAAGATCGGCGCCCGCGGTGCCGCGGCGCGCAAGACCTGGGAATCGCTCTTCGGCACCCTGCCGCCGAAGAAGCAGGCCGAGTTCCGCCGCCGCCTCGCCCATGAGCGGCCGGCCAAGCTCGCCAAGGCGCTCGCCGCGCACAAGAAGGCGCTCCTCGCCAACCCGCAGCACATTGCGACCCGCAAGTCCTCCGAGCTCGCCATCGAGGCCATCGTGCCGGCCATGCCGGAATTCCTCGCCGGTTCCGCGGACCTCACCGGCTCCAACAACACCAAGGCGAAGTCGGCGGTCGCCTTCTCGGCCAAGAACCCGAAGGGCCGCTACATCCACTACGGGATCCGCGAGCACGGCATGGCCGCGGCCATGAACGGCATCGCCCTGCATGGCGGCTTCGCCCCCAATGGCGCGACCTTCCTCGTCTTCACCGACTATTGCCGCCCGGCCATGCGCCTCTCGGCGCTGATGGGCACCGGCGTCGTCTATGTCATGACCCACGATTCGATCGGCCTCGGCGAGGACGGCCCGACCCACCAGCCGGTCGAGCATGTCGCCTCGCTGCGCGCCATCCCGAACATGCGGGTCTTCCGCCCCTGCGACGCCGTCGAGGTGGCGGAGTGCTGGGAGCTGGCGCTGAACCGCATCGACGGCCCGACGACCCTGGCGCTCACCCGCCAGAACCTGCCGCAGCTGCGCACCGACGTGAAGGTGAACCGCTCGGCCGCCGGCGCCTATGAACTGGTCAAGGCCGAGGGCAAGGCCCAGGCGACGCTCTTCGCCTCGGGTTCCGAGGTCGAGATCGCGGTGGCTGCCCAGAAGCTCCTCGCCGCCAAGGGCGTCGCTGCCCGCGTCGTCTCGGTCCCCTCGCTCGACCTGTTCCTCGAGCAGCCCGCCGAGGTGCGCGCCGCCGTGATCGGCTCGGCGCCGGTAAAGGTCGCCATCGAGGCGGGCGTCCGCCAGGGCTGGGACGCGCTGATCGGCCATGACGGCATCTTCGTCGGCATGACCGGCTTCGGTGCCTCGGCGCCCTACAAGGAGCTCTACAAGCATTTCGGCATCACGGCGGAAGCCGCTGCCGAGGCTGTTTTGGGCCGGATCGGCTGATCCTGCCTTGTGAATGACCAGATTGGGCGCCAGATCGCGGCGCCCGCCCCGCGACAAAGGTCCGTGACCGAAGGGCGGACCGCATGAAGGAGAGGAACGCGATGACCACCCGGGTCTTCATCAACGGCTTCGGCCGCATCGGCCGCAACGTCCTGCGCGCCATCGTCGAGGGCAAGCGCAAGGACATCGAGGTGGTCGGCATCAACGACCTCGGTCCGGTCGAGACCAATGCCCACCTGCTGCGCTTCGATTCGGTCCACGGCCGCTTCCCGGCCGAGGTCTCGGTGGACGGCGACCATATCATTGTCGCCGGCAAGCGCATCAAGGTCACCGCGATCAAGGATCCGGCCGAGCTGCCGCACAAGGCGCTGAACGTCGACGTGGCGATGGAATGCACCGGCATCTTCACCACCCGCGACAAGGCCGCCGCCCACCTCAAGGCTGGCGCCAAGCGCGTCCTCGTCTCGGCTCCCTGCGATGGCGCCGACCTCACGGTCGTCTATGGCGTCAACCACGACCAGCTGACCAAGGACCACCTGGTCGTCTCGAACGCCTCCTGCACCACCAACTGCCTCGCCCCCGTCGTCGCCGTGCTCCACAAGACCTGCGGCATCGACAAGGGCTTCATGACGACGATCCACGCCTATACCGGCGACCAGCCGACGCTCGACACGATGCACAAGGATCTCTATCGCGCCCGCGCCGCGGCGCTGTCGATGATCCCGACCTCGACGGGCGCGGCCAAGGCGATCGGCCTCGTGATCCCTGAGCTGAAGGGCCGCCTCGACGGCACCTCGATCCGCGTGCCGACGCCGAACGTCTCGGTCGTGGACTTCAAGTTCATCGCCAAGCGCAAGACCTCGGTCGAGAAGATCAACGAGGCCATCCTCAAGGCTGCCAAGCGCGGTCCGCTGAAGGGCATCCTCGGCTTCACCGACCAGCCCAACGTCTCCATCGACATGAACCACGACCCGCATTCGTCGATCTTCGCCCTCGACCAGACCAAGGTCATGGAGGAGAAGCTGGTGCGCGTCCTGTCCTGGTACGACAACGAGTGGGGCTTCTCGAACCGCATGAGCGACACCGCAGTCGCCCTCGCGAAGCTGATCTGACCCAAGACCCCGGGCCGCCTGTTCCGACAGGCGGCCCTTTTTCCGATCGGGATTGCCTGAATGACCGCCTTCCGCACCCTCGATGACGCCGATCTCAAGGGCAAGCGCGCGCTGGTGCGCGTCGACCTCAACGTGCCCATGGAGGACGGCAAGGTCTCGGACCTCACCCGCCTCGAGCGCATCGTGCCGACGCTGACCGACCTCGCCGATGGCGGCGCCAAGGTCATCGTCCTCGCCCATTTCGGCCGGCCGAAGGGTGTCGATCCCACGCAGTCCCTGAAGGCCGTCGTGCCGGCCCTCGCCGAGGTGCTGAAGCGCCCCGTGGCTTTTGCCGCCGACTGCATCGGCGAGGTCGCCGAGAAGGCGGTTGCGGCGATCAAGCCGGGCGAGATCCTGGTTCTGGAGAACACCCGCTTCCACAAGGGCGAAGAGAAGAACGAGCCCGATTTCGTCAAGGCGCTGGCCGCCAATGGCGACATCTGGGTGGCAGATGCCTTCTCCGCCGCCCACCGCGCCCATGCCTCGACCGAAGGCCTCGGCCACGTCCTGCCGGCTTATGCCGGGCGCACCATGCAGGCCGAGCTGGAGGCCCTGTCGAAGGCGCTGGAGAAGCCGGAGCGGCCGGTCGTCGCCGTTGTCGGCGGCGCCAAGGTCTCGACCAAGCTCGACCTCCTCGGCAACCTCTCAGGCAAGGTCGACATCCTCGTCATCGGCGGCGGCATGGCGAACACCTTCCTCGCCGCCGAGGGCAAGGCGGTCGGCAAGTCGCTCTGCGAGCACGACCTTCTCGACACCGCCCGCGCCATCGTCGCCGAAGCCGCCAGGAACGGCTGCCGCATCGTCCTGCCGGTCGACGTGGTCTGCGCCAAGGAGTTCAAGGCCAACGCTCCCCACCGCGTCTGCGGCATCGATGCGGTCGCCGCCGACGAGATGATCCTCGACATCGGTCCGCGATCCGTCGAGCATGTCGTCTCGCTCCTCGGGCGCGCCAAGACCCTCGTCTGGAATGGCCCCTTCGGCGCTTTCGAACTCGAGCCCTTCGACAACGGAACGGTCGCCGTTGCCGAGGCTGCGGCCGAGCTCACCGCGGCCGGCAAGCTCGTTTCCGTTGCCGGTGGCGGCGACACGGTCGCCGCCCTCAACCGGGCTGGCGCGGCCGAGCGCTTCAGCTATGTTTCGACGGCCGGCGGCGCTTTCCTCGAATGGCTTGAGGGCAAGCCGCTGCCGGGCGTGGACGTGCTGAAGGCCTGACGCGTCGGGACCACCGTCGGGGCCGGGGGGCTTCCGCGAGAAAGGTCGATGACGCGAGGCATGCCGCGCCGCATTCTGGGGATCCTGCTGGCTGTTGCCTGCCTCGCCGGCCCATCGGCAGCGCGTGCCCAGGACACGCGCCCGACCGTCCTCCTGCTCGATGGCCTCTTCATCTATGTCCACCAGACCTATGTCGGCGTCTCCGCGCTGGCGCCGCGGCTGGAGGAGATGGGCTACCGGGTCGTGGTCGACACCCATCTCATGGCGCGCACCGGCACCGAGGAGCCCGCCGTCATCATCGGCCATTCCATGGGTGGCACCAGCGCGCTGAAACATGCGGCGCAGATGGTGGCGGCCGGCAAGCCCGCCCCGGTCATCCTCACCATCGATGCCGCTTTCGGCTCGCCGCCCTGTCCGGTCGCCCGCTGCACCAACTATTTCAGCCCCGGCTTCCCGAAGGTCGAGGGCGCCGAGAATGTCGATGCCTGGCAGGCCGGCGCCTTCATGGTCAACCACGCCATGCTCGCCACCAACGAGACCGTGCAGCGGCTCGTGCTGCAGAAGGCCGCTGCGCTGCTCGCCGAGCGCCAGGCCGCCGAGGCGGCGCGGCGGACGGCCGAACTGGCGCCCAGCTTCACGCCACCGACCAGCGCGCCGGTTCCGACGCCGCGACCACGGTGACGCAGGCCTCCTCCAGCGGAAAGGACGGCTTTTTTTGGCCGCCACCTTGCGCTAGAGGGTCGCCACCGCGCGTTCCAGAACGACAGGACGGAAACCACCCATGGCCCGCATCACCCTCCGCCAGCTGCTCGACCACGCCGCCGAGAACGATTACGGCGTGCCCGCCTTCAACATCAACAACATGGAGCAGGCGCTGGCGATCATGACGGCCGCCGACGCGGTGGATGCGCCGGTCATCATCCAGGCCTCGCGCGGCGCGCGCTCCTATGCCAACGACATCATGCTCAAGCACATGATGGACGCCGTCACCGAGATCTATCCGCACATCCCGGTCTGCGTGCATCTCGACCACGGCAACGAGCCGGCGACCTGCATGACCGCGATCCAGGCCGGCTTCACCTCCGTCATGATGGACGGCTCGCTGAAGGCCGACGGCAAGACCCCCGGCGACTGGGACTACAATGTCGCAGTGACGAAGAAGGTCACCGAGATGGCCCATCTCGGCGGCATCTCGGTCGAGGGCGAGCTCGGCGTGCTCGGCTCGCTTGAGAGCGGCATGGGCGAGGCCGAGGACGGCCATGGCGCCGAGGGCAAGCTCTCCCACGACCAGCTCCTGACCAATCCCGACGAGGCCGTGAAGTTCGTCCAGGAGACCAAGGTCGACGCGCTCGCCATCGCCATGGGCACCTCGCACGGCGCCTACAAGTTCACCCGCAAGCCGGACGGCAAGGTGCTGGCCATGCATGTGATCGAGGAGATCCACCGCAAGCTGCCGAACACCCATCTCGTCATGCACGGCTCGTCCTCGGTGCCGCAGGAGCTGCAGGACATCATCAACGCCTATGGCGGCCAGATGAAGCCGACCTGGGGCGTGCCGGTCGAGGAGATCCAGCGCGGCATCAAGCACGGCGTCCGCAAGATCAACATCGACACCGACAACCGCATGGCCATGACCGGCCAGATCCGCAAGGTCCTGTCGGAGAACCCGAGCGAGTTCGACCCGCGCAAGTACCTGAAGCCGGCCATGGAGGCGATGACCGCCCTCTGCAAGCAGCGCCTGCAGGAGTTCAACACCGCCGGCCAGGCCTCGAAGATCAAGCGCGTCCTGCCGCTCGCCGACATGGCCAAGCGCTACGCCAAGGGCGACCTCAACCCGAAGATCGCCTGATCGCTTTTCGCGACGTCGGGAATGCGAACGGGGAGGCGAATGCCTCCCCGTTGTCGTTTGCAGGATAGGCTGAGAAGAGAGGGGCCAGCGGCCCCCGCCAGCTCACTCGTTGGCCTTCACCTCGATGGTGAACATCGGCAGCACGGCGAAGGGCGAGCCGCGCATGCTCACCGCCAGCGCCGCCAGCGGAATGTCGCCCTTCGGCTTCAGCGAGATGGCGAGCGAGCTCGGATCGTCGATGAACTCGCCGACCGCCTCGCTGATGCTCTCGGCCAGCGCCCGGTCCTGGATGAACTGGCCGACGAGGGCGGTCACCTGCTCCTTGATCTGCTCCTTGAAGTCGTCCTCGCTGACGCCGGCCTGCTGGGCGGAATGGGCGATGAGCGCAGCGATGCCGCCATCCTCGGTGAAGGTCAGGGTGGTCGCCCCGGCCTTGGCCGACAGGCCAAGCACGGCTGCCGATCCCGGCAGGCCTTCCAGCTGCGCCCGCTCCAGGCCGCCGATGGCGGTCACGAGCTTCAGCGAGCCGACATCATCCACCTCGACGGTGATGTTCCGGGCGCGCAGCTCACGGGCGGTGTCGACATATTCCAGGTCGATCTCGGCAGCGAGCTTCACCATGTTGGTGAGCCCGATCGGAGCCACCTGCGCCCGCTGGGCACCGGTGATCGGCGCCTCGAAGCCGGTCAGCTTGGCGCGCAGGCGCGACGGCACGAGGCCGATGCGCTGGCCGCTCTCCACCTCGAAGCGGCCGACCTTGGCGAGGCGCGTCGCGCCCTGCTTCACGTCGATATCCTCGGCGACGACGCGGCGGATGTCGGGATAGGCGGTGGGCGGCACAGGCTGGCCGGCCGAGAAGCGGCCTTCCGCGAACTCCTTTGCGAGGGCGAGGAGGCCGGTGGCATCGATGCCCTCGACCGTGATGCGGCCGATGCTGGTGTCCTGGTTGTTGGCCGAGACCTGCATCCCAGCAAATTCGAAGGAGGCGATCTTGCCCTGCGACACACCGGCGAGGGCGAAGCGGTTCATCACCACGGGCTGGCGCGCCTCGGTCTGGCCGCGGAAACCGGTCATCTCGACGCGCTCGATGTCGAGGCGGGCGAGAAGCTCGGCGAGGAGGCCCATGCTGCGGCGGCGGGTGTCCTCATTGGTGGAGGCCGGATCGATCTCCTGCATGGCCTGGCTCAAGGCCACCAGCGACCGCTCACCGGGACGGGTGGAAATCCTGCCGAAGGTGATGGCCTCGATCGTGAAGGGAGTGCCGTTGGTGCCCGTGCCACGGATCGTGCCGAGGCTGCCGCTCTCCAGCGCCACGGCGGCGCCGCCGGTCGTCCTGACGCCGGTCGCCGTGTCCAGCCCGACGAAGCGGCTGGTGCCGACCTCGACCCGCGAGCCGGTCTGGCCCTCGGTCGGGCTTGTCACGATGCCGCCGATCACAAGTTCGCCGACGCGGCCGCGCTGGTAGTTGGTCAGCCTGATGTCGCGATAGACCGCCTGCTCCATCTTGCCGTCGCGACGGCGCTGCAGCGTGAGGCTCGGGACGGTGATGCTTTGCGCCGAATAGCCAGTGACGGTCGCCTCGTTGGCGCCCTGGAAGAACGGCTCGCGCGTCGCAAGACTGCCCAGCAGCGCGCCGAGCGAACCTTGCGCGCTGGCGATCTCGACGCGGTCGATCTTGTAGGACTGGCCATCGGCGCTGGTGCCCTCGAGGCCCTGCAGCACGACCCGCGAATTGGCCAGGGCGTCCGTGGCGCCGATTCCGCCGGTGACGGTGACCGTCGCGATCTTCACGCCGACCGGCCGCTCGCCGGTGGACGAGTAGGTGATGTTGGCGAGCACGGCGGCGCCGCCCTCGTCGCGGCTCTCGCCGACGGTGCCAGCGCCGATCTGCAGGCCGGGCAGGGCGGCCATGGCGGCCCGCGACAGGTCCTCCGCGGGGCCGGCCAGCGCCGACGAGCTGAGGGCGAAGAAGACAAAGGCGGAGAGTCGCAACGAACGGGGTGATCGCATCATCGGTTGGATCCTGATGTCTGGATGGACCTGGACGGCCGCCACCTTAGCACGGGCTCTGTTGATTTCCCGCGGCGATGGCCGCATGGAAACGAAGCTCCTGCGGAGATGTTTCAGAACGATGTCGGTTTCGGCCGGATCGCCTGGGCGACCGCTTTTTCGCCGCTTTCACCGCTAGGGTGCCGCGCCATGCCCGCCGACCGCTCCACCAACGCCGCACCGACCCAGCTGGTGCTGGTGACCCCGACCCTCGGCGATCCCGCGTCCTTCGCGGGCACGCTGGAGGCAGCGCTCAGCGGCGGTGCTGTCGCAGCCGTCATCGCCCGTTTCGAGCCCTGCGACGACCGGACGCTGGTCAATCGCGTCAAGGCGCTTGCCCCCCTCGTGCAGGGCCGTGGCGCCGCGCTGATGGTGGAGGCTCCCGTCGAGGTCGCAGCCCGGGCCGGCGCCGACGGCATCCATCTCACCTACGCGGCCGATGCGGTTACCGACGCGGTGTCGCGCCTTGCGCCCCAGCGCATGGTCGGCGTCGGTGGTCTGCGTTCGCGCGACGATGCCATGGCCGCCGGCGAGGCGGGAGCCGACTACGTCATGTTCGGCGAGCCCATCGTCTCGCGCCATGCCGAGAAGAACGGCCAGTTGCCGCCCTTCGCCGCGGTCGTCGAGCGGGTTGGCTGGTGGGCCGAGCTTTTCGAGGTGCCGGTGGTGGGCCTTGCCCAGGATGTCGACGGCGTCGCGGCGCTGGCGCGGGTGCGCGCCGATTTCGCCGCTCTCGGCGAGCCCGTCTGGAGCCATCCCGACGGGCCCGCCGCCGCGGTTGCCGCTGCGCTTTCCCTCATCGCGGCGGAGACGCCGGCATGAGGCGCACCGCGCTCCTCGCGGCCCTTGGGCTGGGGCTCGCCGTGTCGGGCGCCATGGCGCAGACGCGTCCGCCGGCGCGTCCCGCGGCACCGGCGCCAGCCGCCCGTCCCGAGCCGCCGAGCGTCGAATCGGCCTATGCCGCCTGGCAGCGCGGCCGCTACCTGACCGCCTTCCGCGAGGCGACCGAGCGCGTCGAGGCCCTCGCTGATCCGGTGTCGATGACCATGCTCGGCGAACTCCACGCGGCCGGCATCGGCATTCCCCAGAACGAGGAGCGGGCCCTCGGCTGGTATCGCCTCGCCGCCGAGCGCAACGAGCGCAATGCCATCTTCTCCCTCGGCATGTTTCACATCGAGGGCCGTGCCGGCCAGACCCGCGATCCCGCGCTCGCCCGGCCCTTTTTCGAACGCGCAGCGGCCCTCGGCCATGTCGCCGCCGCCTATAATCTCGGCCTGCTGGCGCTCGCCGGCCAGGGCGGCGAGGTCAATCCCGCCGCCGCGGCGCGATGGTTCCAGCGGGCGGCCGACCTTGGCAATGCCGATGCGCAGTATGCCTTTGCCGTCATGCTGAAGGACGGCAATGGCATGCCCGCCGACCTGCCGCGCGCTGCCAGCTACATGCAGCGCGCCGCCCTGCAGGACCTGCTGGAGGCGCAGATCGACTTCGCCGTCATGCTTTTCAACGGCCAGGGCCTGCCGAAGGACGAGGCCCGCGCCGCAAGCTTATTCCGCAAGGCGGCGCTGCGTGGCAATCCGCTCGCCATGAACCGCTACGCCCGCTTGCTCGCCGCCGGCCGTGGCACCCGCCCGGACCCGAAGATGGCCGCCCAGTGGCACATGACCGCCCATATGCTCGGTGCTCCCGACGCCTGGCTGCAGGACTTTGTCCGCAACATGGACCCAGTCCTGCGCGAGGCGGCCGAGCAGGGCGCCCGCGACTGGCTGCGCTGACGCCGGACCCTGCCGGACTTGACCCCCGGTCCCTTTCGCGGGCATGACCGCCGCGAACCATCCGAAAGACCGATATGCTCCGCTCCGCACTCCTCAACGTCATGGTCGGCGCCGCCCTCAAGGCGGGACGCAGCCTCAAGCGCGATTTTGGCGAGGTCGAGAACCTCCAGGTCTCGCTCAAGGGGCCGGCCGATTTCGTTTCCGCCGCCGACCGCAAGGCCGAGCAGATCGTCAAGACCGAACTGATGAAGGCCCGTCCGGGCTATGGTTTCATCGGCGAGGAGGGGGGCGAGGAGAAGGGCTCCGACAGCACCCATACCTGGATCGTCGACCCGCTCGACGGCACCACCAATTTCCTGCACGGCATCCCGCATTTCGCCGTGTCGATAGGCCTCGTCCGCAACGACGTTCCGGTCGCCGGCGTCATCTACAACCCGGCCAACGATGAGCTCTACGTCGCCGAGCGCGGCACCGGTGCCTTCCTCAACGACCGCCGCCTGCGCGTCTCGGCGCGCCGCAAGCCGGAGGACAGCGTCGTGGGCTGTGGCATTCCGCACATCGCCCGCGGCGACCATGTCCAGTTCCGCAACGAGCTGAAGGTCGTGCAGTCGCGCTTCGGCGGCGTGCGCCGTATGGGCGCCTGCGCCCTCGACCTCGCCTATGTCGCCGCCGGCCGCTTCGACGGCTTCTGGGAGCGCGGAGTCAGCGCCTGGGACATGGCGGCGGGCATCGTGCTGATCCGCGAGGCCGGTGGCTTCGTCAGCGACTGCGACGGCCACGACAACATGCTGCTCACCGGCACGGTGTGCTGCGGCAACGAACCGATCCACCAGGCGCTGCTCGCAGCGGTGAAGGAAGGCCAGCGGGGCTGAGATGGGGCAGGCCAAGCGGCGCAGGGAAGCCGGCGACCGGATCTCCCACTGCCGGACCTGCACCTATTGCTGCTCGCTGCCGCGCATCGATGCCCTCGACAAGCCGGCCTACCGGCCCTGCACCCATATCGCCGGCGGCGGTTGCGCCATCTTCGGCCAGCCGGAGCGCCCCGCCGCCTGCCTCGCCTATGCCTGCGCCTATCTCACCGCACGGATGACCGAGGCGCCCGAGCGCAACCGCATCCCCCACCCGCTGGATTGCGGCGCCTATTTCCACCGCGACCCCGTCGAGAAGGTGATCTTCCTCTTCGTCGATCCGGCCCGGCCGCTCTACTGGAAGACGTCGGTGCTGCTGGTCGACTTCCTCAAGATGCAGGTCGGGGCCGGCTTCGCGCTGTTCGTCACCGATCGCGGCCGGGAAATGGTGATCCGCGACGTCGGAACGCTGGGCGAGGTGCTCGCGCGCGACATGGTGGCGATCGCCGACCGGGACGGCCGGCCGCTCGACGTGCCGAGCTACCGCGAGGCGAAAGCGTCACCTGCGGGATAAATACCACAGGTTGTGCGCTGTCCTTTACCCCGCCTTAAATGACCATGCGGCAGTCTGACGCTACCGGACGGGGCTTCATGTACTGCGAGATCTTCGACACCGGGATCGACGAGAGGGCGCAAGCCCCCGTCATCCGCCGCCTCTATGCCAGATGGCAGGCGCTGCGGGCCGAGGGCCCGGCGGTGCCCTTCTCCTATTTCGCGCCGCAGACGATGGGCCCCGCAGCCGACGACATGATCGTCTTCCGCCCTCTGCCCGATGGCGACATGGTCTTCGCCCATTACGGCCGTGCGCTCATCGAGCGAAACGGCGTCGACATGACCGGCCTGCCGCATTCGCACCTCAAGGAGCCGATCGGCGCCTTCTTCCGCGACTGCAATGCGCAGGCGGCGGCGACCGGCCGGCCGCTTTTCACCCTCCACCGCGGCAAGAGCGCCGGCCCCGTCCATCTCTGGGAGCGCCTGGTCCTGCCCTGCCAGGACGAGACCGGGGAGACGCTCCTCGTCGTCGTTGCCAAGCCGCGGCTGTTCCGTGAGGACCTTCTCGCCTCCCTTCTAGACGCCTCCCTTGATGCCATCGTGGCGGTCCGGCTGATCCGCGACGATCAGGGCCGCGTCACCGACGGCGAGTTCCTGACGGCAAACCGCCTGGCCGCCGAATGGTCGGGCCTCAGCGTCGAGGCCATGCTGCAGACGACGATCCTCAAGCTGCGCCCGGACCTCAAGCAGGCCGGCCTCTGGGATGCTTATGTCCAGGCGGCGGAGATGCGCGCGCCGCTGCAATTGCTGACGCCCTGGACCATCCTTGGCCGCCAATGCTGGATGGAGGTCGCCTGCGTGCCCTTCGGCGACGGCTTCACCCTGACCGTCACCGACGTGACCGAGAAGCAGAAGGCGCTGGACCGCGAGCGCGAGGCGCAGGGGGAACTTGCCCGCGCCAACGAGGCGCTGAAGGACGAGATCCACCGCCGCCAGGATCTCGAGCGGGAGCTCAGCCGTCTCGCCACCCGCGACAGCCTCACCGGTGCCCTGAACCGGCGCGCCGTGACCGAGGGGCTGCAACGCGCCATGGCCACGGCCGAACGCTACGGCCACCCCATCTCGGTGGTGGCGATGGACCTCGACCATTTCAAGCGGATCAACGACGAACACGGCCATGCCGGCGGCGATGCCGTGCTCCGTCATGTCACCGATCTGCTCACCCATGGCCTTCGTGAAGACGTCGATCTCGTCGGCCGCCTGGGCGGCGAGGAATTCGTCATCGTGCTCCCGCATGTCGGGCTCATGGACGCGGTCGCCGTCGCCTCGCGGATGCGCGCGGTGATGGCCGACACCGGCATCCTGCACGACGGCCAGCCGATCGTCTTCAGCGGCTCCTTCGGCGTCGCCTCCTGGGACGGGCGCGAGACGATGGACCGCCTCCTCAGCCGAGCCGATACCGCGCTCTACCGGGCCAAGGCCGCCGGCCGCAACGCCGTCGCCGTCGATGAGGGAGCCGGCGAGATTGCCGTGGCCGTGGCCCCGCCGGAGGCGCCGCTGCAACCCTTGTCCGAGCCTTTCATGCCCTCGACACGCCAGGGCACGGCCCCGCGCAGCCGACGGTCAAAGGCGGGCAGCTAGCGCCTTCGCCGCCTCCGGCGGCTCCATGGCTGCGAAATCCGGCATCTGGTGGCGGAACCAGGTCTCCTGGCGCTTGGCATAGGCGCGCGTGTCCTTTTGGCCGCGGGCGATGGCCTCGTCGAGGCTCGCCTCGCCCTTCAGGTGGGCGATGAGCCCGGGCACGCCATGGGCGCGCATCGCCGGGAGGGCGGGATCGAGGCCGCGCGCCGCGAGACGCTTCACCTCGTCCAGTGCACCATGCTCCATCATCGCCAGAAAGCGCGCGTCGATGCGCTGGCGGAGGGCGCTGCGCTCGACGCTCAGGAACACCGCCGCCACCTCCATCCCGGCGAGGAAACCGGCCTCACGGCCATCCTCCTGCCAGGCCGCGAGCGGCCGACCGGTGGCGGCCATGACCTCCAGCGCCCGGATGATCCGCTGCGGATCCGACGGGCGCAGCTTCGCGGCGGTGCGCGGGTCGATGGCGGCAAGGCGGGCATGGAGGTCGGCGGGGGATACGCCCTCGGCCTCGGCGCGCACTCGCTCGCGGACCTCCGTCGCCACGGCTGGAATGGCGGAAAGCCCCTCGCGCAGGGCCTTGAAATAGAGGCCCGTGCCACCGACCAGGATCGGCAGCGCCCCGGCCGCCTCGGCCGACGCGATCTCCGCCGTCGCCGCCGCCACCCAGCGCCCGACCGAGAAGTTCTCCGCCGCATCCACAGTGCCGTAGAGCCGGTGCGGGGCGAGCGCCATCTCCTCGGGGCTTGGCCGCGCCGTGATGATCGAGAGGTCGCGATAGACCTGCATGGAATCGGCGTTGATCACCACGCCGCCGAAGCGCCTTGCCAGATCCAGCGCCAGGGCCGACTTGCCGCTCGCCGTCGGACCTGCGATGAGGACGGCCCTCGGCCTTGCCAGTCCAGCGGAACTCCTGACTTGACCCACGTCGCGACCCTCATCGCCCATCCGCAGCGGCCCTCCCTGACCCGGGAGGCCATTGCCGCCGCATCAGCCCGCCTGCCGGGGGCGGGAGCGCCGGTGACGCTCGATGCCAGCATCGCCGCCGACATTCCTTTCGCACCCGCCGCGGGCGCCGACAACCGGGCGATCGCCGACGACCTGCGCACCGCGCTCGCTGGCATGGCCCTCGACGTCGCCGTCCAGCCGGTGGCGGGGCGCCGCAAGAAGCTGTTCCTCGCCGACATGGATTCCACCATGATCGGCCAGGAATGCATCGACGAACTCGCCGACCTCGTCGGCCTCAAGGAGCATGTCTCGGCCATCACCGAGCGGGCCATGCGCGGCGAGATCGCCTTCGAGCCGGCGCTGCGCGAGCGCGTCGCCCTGCTGAAGGGCCTTGGCGCCGACGTGGTGGACGCCGTCATCCGAGACCGCATCACCCTGACCTCCGGCGGCCGCGAACTCGTCGCGACGATGAAGGCGGCAGGGGGCTATGCTGCCCTCGTCTCCGGCGGCTTCACGCTGTTCACGGCCCGGATCGGTGCGATGATCGGCTTCGACGAGAATCGCGCCAATATCCTTGAGGTGGAGGAGGGCCGTTTCGCCGGAACGGTGCGCGAACCGATCCTTGGCCGCGAGGCCAAGCGCGAGACCCTGATGGAACTGCGCTCGCGCTTCGGGCTCTCGGCCGAAGACACGATGGCGGTCGGCGATGGCGCCAATGACCTTGCCATGCTTGGCGAAGCTGGTGCCGGCGTCGCCTTCCATGCCAAGCCCAAGGTGGCCGAGGCGGCCGCTTTCCGCGTCGACCACGGCGACCTCACCGCGCTGCTCTACATGCAGGGCTATCGTCGCGCCGACTTCGCCGTCTGAGCGAAAGGCGGGCCCGAAGGCCCGCCGTCGCCTCAGCGCAGCGTCAGAGCCACAAAGCGCCGGTCGCCCTGGGCGTTCGCCACCAGGAACAAAGCGGAGCTGCGGCCCTCACGGCGCAGGTCCTCGATCCGGCGGGTCACGTCGGCCGGCGACACGACCGGCTCGTTCTGCACCTCGAGGATGACATTGCCCGCCTCGATCGACCGCTCGGCGGCGCGCGAGTTCGGATCGACCTGCGTCACCACCACGCCGCGCACGTCCTCGCGCAGGCTGAAGCGCTGGCGCAGCTCCTGCGTCAGGCCCGAGAGCTGAAGGCCGAGAGCCGAGACGGTCGGATTCTGCGGGCGGGGCGGCTGGCCGCGGGGCTGCTCGCCGGTCGAGGCCTGCTGGATATTGCCCTCGCGGCGGCCGAGCGTGACGGTGAGCTGCTCCTCCTTGCCGGCGCGCACCACGGTGACCGGCACGGCCTTGCCGACGGCGGTTTCCGAGACGATGCGCGGCAGTTCGCGCGAGTTGCGCACCTCGCGGCCGTCGAAGCGGACGATGACGTCGCCGGTCTTGATGCCGGCCGGACCGGCGGGGCCGGTCGGCTCGACACCGGCGATGAGCGCCCCGCGGCGCCCGCCGAGGCTCAGGCTCTCGGCGATCTCGTCGGTGACCTCCTGGATGCGCACACCGAGCCAGCCGCGGCGGGTCTCGCCGAACTCGCGCAGCTGCGCCACCACCGGGCGGGCGGTGTTGGCCGGCACGGCGAAGGCGATGCCGATATTGCCGCCGGACTGCGAGAAGATCGCCGTGTTGATGCCGATGACGTCACCGGCCATGTTGAACAGCGGGCCGCCGGAATTGCCGCGATTGATGGCAGCGTCGGTCTGGATGTAGTTGTCGAAGGGACCGGACTGGATGTCGCGGTTCTTGGCCGAAACGATACCGGCCGTCACCGTGCCGCCGAGGCCGAGCGGGTTGCCGATGGCCATGACCGGCTCACCGACACGAATGCGGTCCGAATCGGCGAAGTTCACCGCCTTGAGCGGACGGGTCGGCTGGACGCGCAGCACGGCGATGTCGGTCTCGCGATCACGGCCGACCAGCTCCGCCTTCAACCGTGTGCCGTCGTTGAAGATGACGGTGATCTCGTCGGCATTGTCGATGACGTGGTTGTTGGTGATGACGATGCCCGAGGCATCGACCACGAACCCCGAACCGAGCGAGGACTGGCGGCGCTGCGGTTGCTGCTGCTGGCCGTTCGGGCCGCCCGGCGGGTTCTCGCCGCGGCGGCGGAAGAATTCCTCGAAGAGCTCGTCGAAGGGCGCGCCGGGGCCGGGCGGCTGCGGCTGGCCGGGACGGCGGCCCTGCGGCGGCTGGCCGGGGCGCTGCCCGGGGGCGGTGTCCACCCGCGAGGAGGTGGAGATGTTCACCACCGCGTCCATCACCCGTTCGGCGAGGTCCGAGAGGTCGACGGCCTGGCGTGCGGCGGCGGGCGAGGTGGCGGGCGGCGACAGCGCGAATCCGGCGCCGAGGGACAGGGCGAGGCTGGCGGCGGCGAGGCCGCTGCCGAGGCGGGAGATCATCGGGGAGGTCCTGCGACGGGAAAGGGAAGGGGAGGGCGGTGCCGCCGGGCGATCAGGGCGTTCGTCGGGCATGGCGGGCTCCCTGTCAGGCCGTGGGGCGAGCCCCTCGTCTGGGGCAAGCCTGTTTCGGCGGCGTTGCGTCGACACCAGTGAACCATGAAATGGGGCGACATGGCGACCGCGGAAAGTCCGCATGGCGCGCCGCGTGGCCCTCATCACATCGGTTTGAAGGCCTCATCCACCGGTACCTGCAGGGCGATAGCCATGCGGTTGGTCTCGCTGGCCATGGCAACCACCGACACGAGTTCCATGAACTGCGCCTCGCTCATGCCCTTGGACCTAGCCGCTGCGCTGTGCGAGCGGATGCAGTATTCGCAGGAATTGGCCATGGAGACGGCCACATAGATCAGCTCCTTGGTGAGCGGATCGAGCGTGCCCGGCCCCATCACCTGCTTAAGGCTGTCCCAGGTGCGCTTGAGCGCCGGCGGATCGTTCGCCAGCGCCCGCCAGAAATTGTTGATGAACTCGGTCTTGCTCACCGCCCGGATCTCGGCAAAGACCGCCGCCGCCTCCGGTGACAGCTCGGCATCGGTCAGCAGTGGGACGGTCGACATCAGGGCCTCCTCACGCCGCGATCTCTTCGATCAGACCGCCGAGAATCGTGCCCCGCGGCAGGATCGAGCGGACATCGCAGAATTCCTCCTTGGTGTGGATGCCACCTCCCCACACGCCCAGGCCGTCGAGGGTCGGCACGCCCATGGCCCCGGTGAAATTGCCGTCCGAGCCACCGCCCGACTGCATGTGATCGATCGGATAGCCGTGCCGGTCGGCGATGGCCTTGGCCTTGGCATAGAGCGCCATCGTGCCCGGCCCTGCCGTGAAGAGCGGGCGGACCGGGCCCGCCTCGATGGTGATCTTCGTGTTGGGGAAGGGCGGCCGCAGCGTCCGCAGCCGCACGTCGATGTCGGCGACGTCCTCCGGGGTTGCAGCGACGCAGAGCACCTCCGCCGAGCAGAGCACCGGCACGACATTGACCCAGGTCCCCGCATTGACCCGGCCGACGGCGAAGGTCTGCCCCCGCTCGTAATCCGACCAGTCCTCCACCGTCTCGATGATCCGCGCCATGGCGCGGATGGAACTGACACCGCGGCTGATGGCGGCGCCCGCATGGGAGGGCTTGCCATGGACATGGATCATGTAGCGCACCACCGCATGGCGGCCCGAGGTGACGAAATGGTCTCGCCCGGGCTCGGGCACCAGCACATGGGCGTGCTTGGCCGCCTCCGCCTCGATGACCGGACGCGAGGAGGGCGAGCCGACCTCCTCGTCGGGAATGAGCACGACGGTCACGGTGCGCCGCAGGCGGCCGCCGTTCTGGCGGATCAGCTTGCCCAGCATGTGGAGGGCGAGCACCGTCCCGCCCTTCATGTCGGTGACGCCCGGCCCGTAGAGCCGGTCCCCCTCGCGGCGGATGGGCAGGGGACCTGCCAGAGTGCCGACCGCATGGACCGTGTCGACATGGGCGAGGATGAGCAGGCCCGGTCCCGGTTCGGCGCCGGCCAGCCGGCCGATGACGACGTCGCCGAAGCCCTGCTTGCCGGGAATGCGCTCGATGTCGAAACCGAGGATGCCGAGGTCGCGCGCGCCCTCGTCCATCATCAGGTTGACGGCCGCTGCGTCATAGGTCGGGCTTTCGATCGAGGCCCAGCGGATGATGTCGGATACGACCTGGTCGACGTCGGGTGTGACGGGCATGCCTGGCTCCTACGGGATCGGATACCCGGCAGGCTAACAGGCAGGTGCGTCTCGTCTACGGCCGTTGCGGCTCACGAGCTATGATGCCGAAGTTCTGGCCGCCGAAGCGCTGCTCGATCTGCTTGATGCGCTCCTCATGATCGCGCCAGTTGAACTGGCTGGTGGAGCGCTGCCCCGGCGGCGGCGCGGCGGGGCCCGGCGCGACCGTCACGCCGCGCGCCAGCGGCGAACCGATGGCGGTGAGATGGACGACGGCGCGGCGGCAATATTCCTGCGACAACGGGCTCGTCTGCGTTTCGTCCCATCCGGCACGGTATTTCATCAGCGCCTGGCAGAGCTGGCCGCCGGACCGTTCCCAGGCGCCCGCGAGATAGGTCATGCCGAGGCGGACATTGGTCTCCGGCTCGAACAGGTCCTGCATCGTCCCGGTGAAGCCGAATTGGCGGGCGACGGTGGGACGCACCTGCATCAGGCCGATCTCGTCGACGAGCCCGACCGCATGCGGGTCGTAGGCGCTCTCCACCGTCACGACGGCGTCGGCGAGGTCGATCGGCACGCGCAATTCCGTGGCGAGGCGCCGCACCAGGTCGAAATGGGCGGCGCGGCCGACCGGATAGCGCTTGTCGGAATAGGCGCGGCCCTCGAAGCGCCGGTGCGGCGCCTCGGCGAAGGGCGCTTCGAGCTGCGGCGGGTTGGCGGCGGCGATGGAGGCCTCCGCCTCTACAGCAGCGGGCGGCGCGGCGGCGGGCGCGGCCGGAGCCGTCGCACGGCTGGGCGGCAGCGGCGCGTTGATGATGGCCGGGTGGCTCTCGGGCAGGGCAGGCGCGCGGCTCCGCGCAGCCTCGGTCTCGCGGAAGACGTCGTCGAAGCGGGACGCAGTGGCCGGCGCCGCAGCCGACGGTACGGCCGGAGGAGTCGCCATGGGAGGGCTTGCGACAGAAGGGGCCGGAACCGGAGTCGGTGGCGTGGTGGCGAGTTCAGGCGCCGGCGTGTCCCCGGCTTCCGCCTCGTCCGGACGGGGCTCCGGCACCGGCGCGACTCGCGGCGCGCGGACCACTGGCGCTGCGGGGCGAGCCGGCCGCGCCGCCGGCGGCTGCTGGACGCCGGGCGGCGTCAGGTCGAGCTGGGCCGTGGCGATGGGTGCCGCCAGCGCGACCAAAAGGACGGACAAGGGGATCGGCCGAAGTCCACGGTGCATGGGCGCAGTCTAGAACAAGGCGGCGCCTCCATGCCACCCGCCTTCGCTGACGGTCAGTCGCGCATCCGGTCGAGCGTCTCCCGGATGCGGGCCAGCGGCGCCAGCGATTCGGCGAAAGCGGCCTCGCCCGTAGCCGAAAGCACAGCCGCCAGGACAGGCGCGAGGCGGGCGATGCAATCGGCACGCATGGCACGTCCGGCATCGGTGATCGTCACCTTGCGGCCGCGGCCGTCCGTGTCGTCCGGGACGATGGCGACCAGGCCCTTCGGCTCCATGCGCTGGAGCGTCGAGGTCATGGTCGCCTTGGTGACCTGGAAGGCGCGGGCAAGGTCCGAGGGCCGCTTGGAACCACCGAGCCGGACGAAATGATTGAGCACGGTGAACTGCGCGAGGGTCATGCCGTCAGGCATGACCCGCTCGAAGGCGTTGCCGGAGAGCTGGGCGATGATGCCGATCTCGTTGAAGACGCGGAACACGAGCTCGGTCGGCGCTGTGGTGGAATCGGCTGTCATGCGGTCCGGATTCGGGTGGAGGCTGCCCAGCGGGGCGTCTGCGGCACTGCCGGACCGTAGCCCAACCGAGCCAGCATGTGCAGCCGCCGCGGCGCGCCTGTATCGAGCAGCCTATCGAGGCGGGCGCGCGGCCCGTCCATTTCCGCAAATTCCTGCAGCGCCTGGCTGACCGGATGCAGGGAGAGGCCCAGCGCTGCGACGGTGAGGTTCGCCCGCAGATAGGCGCGCCCCGCCGCGAAGGTCGCAGCGCGGCTCGGGTCCGGCGCCACCACCGTCAGGTAGGCCGGCGCCGCCGCCAGCATGGTGCGGTACATGTCCGCGCCCTGCCGGGACGCTGAGGACGCAGGGTCAGCGAGCTGTTCGCGCGACAGCTGGCCGATGAGGGACAAGCCTTCGAGGAAGGGCCCGCCGAGCGATATCCCGTCGGGATTGGCCTCGATCTCCCGCCGGCCGATCCGCATGAGATCGACGCTCTCCATGTGCGTGCGCTTGGTGGCGGCCTCGATCTGCCAGGCATCCCAGGTGAGGTCGCGCAGCGTGCCGAGAATGGCGGGATCCGTCACCGCCGTGATGCGCGCGGCATCGGTTGAGAGCCTCTCCAGCGCCGCGATGCCCGCCGCCGGCACCGGGCGCGCCATGTCGAAGGGCCGCTTGGTCGACCGTCGGTGCGGGATCTGCGCGAACAGCGGATCGGCGGAAAGGCCCCCGTCGCGGACGAGGCGCAGATGGGCGATCGGCCTCTGGTCGAGGCGCGGCCAGGGTTCGCCGGCGGGAAAGGTCTCGACCTCCAGCCGGTAGCCGATCGCGGTGGCGGCGATGGCGGCGAGCTCGGCGAAGCAGGCGAGACCGATCAGGATCTGCCGGTCGAACGGGTCGGTCTGGGGCAGGCGGCGGTCGAGGTTGCACCAGAGCGTCATGGTCAGGGGGCCGGTCAGCTCGACGATCCAGGGCTGGCGATTATGCGGATTGGGGGCGAGCACCGCGTGGTTCAGGACGAAACGGCGAGGATCCGGATGACCGCTCGCCGCCTCCGCCCAGGGGGCGAGCGCTGCTGTTGGCGTGCGGGTCAGCGCGAAGGCCGTGACGCCGGTTGCGGCGACGAGGCCGCCTGCACCGACGGAGACGAGGAAGTGACGGCGGTTCATGAGAAGCCTCATTGGTTCGATGTCTAACTATTGGTTTGATATCGAACCAGGAGGCGGTCGTCAAGGTGATTTGATATCTAATCGATCGACGTCACTGACCCGCCTTGGCAACGGACCGGATCAATCCCGCGACCGGCCCCATGACGCGCTCGCCTGGACCATGCTCGGAAGGTCCGGTCGCTGCGCCATGGCGGGTGCGTGCGGCGGCAGTTCCGGCATCCGGCCGCCCGCCTTCTCGACGAGGGCCTGCACCCGCTTGGTGATGGAGGGATGGGTCGAGAACAGGTCGGCGAAATCGTCCGGATCGTTCTCGAAGCACATGTCCATGACGCCGGAGGGCACGCCCTCGATGTCGGCGCGGCCCGAAATCTTGAGGAGGGCGGAGATCATGGCGTCGGGGTTCTTGGTGAGCTCCACCGCCCCCGCATCGGCCAGGTATTCGCGCGAGCGCGACAACGACAGCCTGACGACCACGGCGAGCACCCAGGAAACGACCACCAGCGCCACGCCGATGAGGATGACGACGATGGCGCCGCCGCCCTTGCGGTCATCCGACGATGAGCGGATGCCACCGCGCAGGAACATCCGGAAGACGAGTTCGCCGACCAGCGAGATGACGCCGGAAATGACCACGGCGATGATCATCAGCTTCACGTCGCCATTGCGGATATGGGTCAGTTCATGGGCGAGGACCGCCTCGATCTCCCGGTCATCCAGCGTCTTGATGAGGCCGGTGGTGACGGTGATGGTGAACTGCTTCTCGTTGACGCCGGAGGCGAAGGCGTTGAGCGCGTCGCTCTCCAGCACCATCAGCCTGGGCGTCGCCATGCCACGGGAGATGCAGAGGTTTTCCAGCATCCGGTGCAGCTTCGGCTGGTCGGCGGCCGTTGCAGGCGCCGCGCCGGTCATCGAGCCGATGAGCCCGACATTGAACCGGTAGCCGATGAACACCCACACCGCAGTGACAGCCGTGACGAAGGGCAGGGCGATGAGGAAGACCCGGAAGGTCTCGCGCCAGACCTCGGCGGTGAGGTGGTGCGACGACATCCCGTAGCCGATCAGGATGACGCCGAAGGTGAGGAGATAGGCGAGCAGGAACAGTCCGGCCAGCAGGAAGACCGACCGGATGCGGTTGTTGCGGATATGGCCGTAGAGCCCGTAGGCCTCGCCGAGCATGGCGCTCGCCTTGGCTCAGAACTTGACCGTCGGCGCCTGTTCGATCTGCGCCCGCGCCTCCGGGCCCACATCGAAGAACTCGCGCGAGGTGAAGCCCATGGCGGGGGCGAAGAGCACGGCGGGGAAGGCCTGGATGGAGGCGTTGAACTCGCTCACCGCATTGTTGAAGAAGCGGCGGGCGGCAGCGAGCTTGTCCTCGACATTGCCGAGATCGACCTGCAGCTGCTGGAAATTGGCGCTGGCTTTCAGGTCCGGATAGGCCTCGCCGAGGGCGAGCAGCCGGCCGACGGCGCCGGAGAGCTGCTGCTCGGCGGCGGCCTGGGCGGTAGGACCGTGGGCGCCCTGCGCGGCGTTGCGGGCGGCGATCACCGCGTCGAGGGTCGATTTCTCGTGGGCCGCATAGCCCTTCACCGTCTCGACGAGGTTCGGGATGAGGTCGTGGCGCTGCTTCAGCTGCACGTCGATGTCGGCGAAGGCCTGGTTGACCCGCTGCCGGAGGCCGACGAGCCCATTGTAGACGAAGATCACGTAGATCGCCGCGACGACGACGATGCCGAGGATGGCCCAGCCCATGGATGTCTCCTGTGGAGCGACGGTTCGGGGGCAGGGTCTCGCAGTCCGGTGTTTCAGGTCAATGTCGACATCAGCGCCCCTTCGGTCAGAACCGCGTCGTCAGCGCGGTCAGCCATTCCGGCGAGAGGCTGACCAAGGCCGCCTCGATGGTCTTGTCGAGGCCGGTGAGGACCAGCAGCGCCACCGCCACCACGACAAGGCCCAGGGCCGTCTTGGCTCCCTGGCCCGTCGCCATCATCCGCTCGCGCAGGCCGAGGAGCCTTTCGCGCGACAGGGCGCCGAGGGCCGCGAGCGGCAGTCCGGCGCCCAGCCCGAAGGCGAGCATGGTGAGCCCGACCTCGCCGAGATTCTCGCCCCGTGCCGCCATGAGCGAGGCAGCCCCCAGCGTCGGACCGACGCAGGGGCTCCAGACCGCGCCGAGAAGCAGGCCGACCCCGAACTGGCCGGAGAGGCCGCCGCGGTCGAAGCCGCCGAAGCGGCTTTGAGTCCAGTCCGACAGAGGCCCCGCGGCTGTCGCCAGGCGGGCGCCCGCCGCAGGCACGATCATGGCGAGGCCGAGCGCCAGCAGGATCAGCCCGGCGACTGTTCGGAAGGCTGTGAGATCGAGGCCGATAGAAAAGCCGATGGTGGCGACGAAGAGGCCGATCACCGTAAAGGACAGCGCGAGACCGGCGGCAAGCGCCAGCGGACCGCGCCGATGCTCGGAGGCGGCGCCCCCGAGCACAATGGGCAGGATGGGCAGGACGCAGGGCGACAGGATCGAGACGATCCCGGCTGCGAAGGCAAAGCCGATGGTGGCCAGCACGGTGTCGTCTCCCGTCGCGCGCTGCGCTGCCGTCAGATGCTCTTCGCCACGAGGGCGGCGATGCTCTCGGCGTTGGTGTCACCGGCGGACCGGCCGACCTCAGCGCGCCCCTTGAAAACCACCAGGGTGGACTGGCTGCGCACGTTCAGGGCGCGGACGACGTCCTTCTGGCTGTCGAAATCGACGGAGAGGAAGATGAGATCGCGGAAACGCGGCTCGGCCGTCAGCTTCTGCAGGATCGGCTGCTGGGCCCGGCAGGTCGGGCACCACGGCGCCGTGACCTCGACGAGGATCGGCTTGCCCGCGGCCTGGGCCGCGTCAAAGGCGGCCTGGGTGAAGCGCTGGCCCGTGGCAGAGGCGGGCCGGGCGGCAACGATGGCGGCGGCGCCGGCGGCGAGCATCAGGGAACGGCGGTCGATCACAGTGTCCTCCAGGGTGTGGCGCCTTCATCCTTCGACGCCGTACCGCCATTTCGCTGGAGTATCGGCGTTCGTTACCTCCTGACGTCTTCGTGATCGGCGCGGTGGCTGGCCCCACATGGCGAGGCCCCGGACGCTGTCGCGCCGGGGCCTCTCAACATGTCAGTCGGCCTGTAAGCCGGGTTCTGTGGGGCGGGATCGCTCCCGCGCGACGGCCATTCCTCTAGGCGGCCGATTGCTCGGACGCTCTGGCAACCTACCCGGACGACGGCGCGGATCCACGCCCGGGGTCGCCCCCTGTCGTCCCTATTCGGTTTTGCTCCCGGTGGGGTTTACCAAGCCGCTTCCGTTGCCGGTCGCGCGGTGGGCTCTTACCCCACCTTTTCACCCTTGCCGGGGCAAGCCCCGGCGGTTTCGTCTCTGTGGCACTGTCCCTGGGGTCGCCCCCGCCGGACGTTATCCGGCACCGTGTTTCCGTGGAGCCCGGACTTTCCTCCCCCGCGCCCTTTCGAGCATTGCGGCGGCGGCCGTCCAGCCGGCTGACGGGCCGTCCATGGGGCTTGGCCGCCGGTCGTGTCAAGCCGCGCCGGTTGGCGTCAGGCTGACTCGCGGCCCTTCGGCGCGCCAGGGCTCGCGTTCGGCGAGGCCGGAGCCGGCGGGTCGCTCGCAGGGAAGGAATCCTTCAGCGCCTTGTCGAGGAGGGCCTCATCGGCGCGATGGGTGGCGGCATCGCTCATCTTCGGCATGGCCGGACCCTTGCCGGCAATGGCCTCGTCGAACTGGCGCGTGCCCTCGCGCTGCAGCGCCGCCGCATCGGTGGCCGGGTGGGTGGTGTCGATGTCGGATTGGTCGGGCATTCATCCCTCCTCTGTCGTCAGCGAGAGGAACCCTTGGGCACGGCGCAGGTTCCGCGACCTTTGAGTGCCGCCACGGCTCTGCTAAGCCTCGGGGCCCATCCATGAGGTCCCGATGCCCTCGCAGCTTCTCGCGCCCCTTTTCGGTTCGCCTGCCATGGAGGCGGTCTGGTCGGATGATGCGACTTTGGCGGCCATGATCGCCTTCGAGGTGGCGCTTGCTGCGGCCGAGGCCGAGACCGGAATCGTGCCGCTCTCCGCTGCGGCCGCGATCGCCAAGCTTGATGCCGTCCGCATCGACGGAGCGGCGCTTGCCCGCGCCGCGGGCATCGCCGGCAATACCGCGATTCCCTTGGCGAAGATGCTAACCGCCGATGTCGCTGCGGCTGACCCGCAAGCCGCCAAGTGGGTGCATTACGGCGCCACCAGCCAGGACGTGATGGACACCGGCCTGGTGCTGCAACTGCGCGAGGCCTTCAAGATCATCGAGGCGGATCTCGCCCGCGCCATGGCCGCCGCCGCGGCGCTCGCAAAGGCCCATCGCGACACGCCCATGGCCGGCCGCACCTGGCTGCAGCAGGCGCTGCCCATCACCTTCGGCCTCAAGATGGCCGGCACGCTCGACGCGCTGATGCGCCATCGCGACCGGCTTGCGGAGGCGCGGCCGCGCATCCTCACCCTTCAGTTCGGCGGCGCCGCCGGCACGCTCGCCTCCCTCCGTGACAAGGGGCCGGAGGTCGCCCGCCTGCTGGCCGCCCGCCTCAACCTCACGCTGCCCGACACGCCGTGGCACGGCCAGCGCGACCGCATCCTCGAAGCCGCGAGCCTCATGGCGGGTCTTGTCGCTACGGGTGCCAAAGTCGCCCGCGACGTGGCGCTGATGATGCAGACGGAGGTCGGCGAGGTGCTGGAACCGGCCGCACCCGGCCGGGGCGGCTCCTCAACCATGCCGCACAAGCGCAACCCGGCCCTCTCCGCGACCATCCTCGGCGCGGCGGGCCTGGCGCCGCAGCTCCTCGCCACGATCGCCGCGGGCGGGTCGGGCGAGCACGAGCGCTTCGCCGGCGGCTGGCAATCCGAATGGCTGGCGCTGCCTGAACTCGCGCGCCTGACCGGCGGCGTCCTCTCAAGGCTCGCGGAGCTTTTGGCGGGGCTGGAGGTGAAGCCCGGGCGCATGGCCGCCAATCTCGACGCCACCCGCGGCCTGCTCATGGCCGAGGCGGTGCAGATGGCGCTCGCCCCCGAGCTTGGCCGGCTCGTCGCCCATGACCGCATCGAGGCCGCCTGCCGCACGGCCGTGGCGGAGGGCCGCGAACTCGCCGAGGTCCTGGGGGAAGATCCGGAGATCACCCGCCACGCCGATGCTGCCCGCATCGCCGCCCTGCTCGACCCCGCCCGCTATCTAGGCGCGGCCGGGACCTTCGTCGATCAGGTTCTGGCGCGGTACGAGGGCGGCTGAAACTCAGCCCCCGTAGATCCCCTTGTAGGTGTCGCGCAGGACGTTCTTCTGCACCTTGCCCATGGTGTTGCGAGGCAGGTCATCGACGATGATGACCTTCTTCGGCAGCTTGAACTTGGCGAGCCGCGCCTCCAGCGCCTGGAGGATGGCACCTGCATCGAGCTTTGCCCCCGGCACCGCCACGACCACCGCCGTGACGCCCTCGCCGAAATCGGGATGCGGCACGCCGATGACGGCGCTCTCGAAGACGCCGGTCATGCCGTCGATCTCGGTCTCGACCTCTTTCGGATAGACGTTGTAGCCGCCGGAGATCACGAGGTCCTTGCCGCGCCCGACAATGTGGACGTAGCCCTGGGCGTCGATCTTGCCGAGGTCGCCGGTGATGAAGAAGCCGTCGGCGCGGAACTCCGCCGCGGTCTTCTCCGGCATGCGCCAATAGCCCTCGAAGACATTGGGACCCTTCACCTCGATCATGCCGATCTCGCCCTGCGGCAGCTCGGCGCCGGTCTCGGGCTCGGTGACGCGCAGCGACACGCCCGGCAGCGGGAAGCCCACCGTGCCGGCGATGCGCTCGCCGTCATAGGGGTTCGAGGTGTTCATATTGGTCTCGGTCATGCCGTAGCGCTCGAGGATCGACTGGCCGGTCTTCTCGCGGAAGGCGCGGTGCGTCTCGGCGAGCAGCGGGGCGGACCCTGAGATGAACAGGCGCATATGGCGCGTCGCGCCGGGCGTCAGCCGGGCGTCCTGGACGAGGCGGACATAGAAGGTCGGCACTCCCATCATCGTGGTGGCCCGCGGCAGCAGCTCGAACACCGTGTCGGCGTCGAACTTCGGCAGGAACAGCATGGAGGCGCCGGCCATCAGGACCGTGTTGGTGGCGACGAAGAGGCCGTGGGTGTGGAAGATCGGCAGCGCGTGCAGCAGCACGTCGTCCCGGGTGAAGCGCCAGTAGTCCTTCAGGGTCAGAGCGTTCGATGCGAGGTTGTCATGCGTCAGCATGGCGCCCTTCGAGCGCCCCGTCGTGCCGGAGGTGTAGAGGATGGCCGCGAGGTCGTCGGCGCCCCGGGACACCGTGTCGAAGACGGCCGGCAGACCGGATGCCTTCTGCCAGAGCGAGCCGTCCTTGGCGCGCCCGAGCGTCTCGACCGCTGGCACGCCGGTCTTCGCCGCAACGTCGGCGATACCGTCCCGCTTGGCCGGGTCGCAGACCACGAGGGCCGGTTCGGCGTCGGAGAGGAAATACTCGATCTCCGCCAGGGTGTAGCCGGTGTTGAGCGGCAGGAAGACGGCGCCGGCCCGCACGCAGGCGAGATAGAGGAAGATCGCGCCAGGCGACTTCTCGACCTGCACCGCAACCCGGTCCCCCGGCTTCACGCCGCTCGCCACCAGGGCGTTGGCGAAGCGTCCCGTCGCCGCGAAGAGGTCGTCATAGGTGAAGACCGTGCCGTTGTCCGTCTCGATGAAGGTCTTGCCAGGGTCGGTCGCGTAGAGGCGGACGAGGTCGTAGAGATGGTTGGCCATGATGGAACGCAAGTCTCGGCTGTCGGGCACGGTCAGGGGAGGGCGGACCATGCCGCATCCCGCTCCTCAGGTCGAGGGGGCCGTCAGCTGGCGGTGAGCGCCCGGGTGAGGTGCTGGGCCGGCAGGGTGACGCGCACCTGCGTGCCTGCGCCGGGCTTGGATCGGATGGTCAGCGCGCCGCCGTGGAGGTCGACGAGCTTTTTCACAAGGGCAAGGCCGAGCCCGGTCTCGCTGCCATCGGTCTCGCGCTCCGCCAGCGGGTCGAGGGCTTCGGCGAGCTGGCCGGGCGAGACGCCGCCGCCGGAATCCACGACATCGATCACCAGTTCACCGCCGGGGCCTTGCTTGGCCGAGAAATTGACCATGCCGCCCCGCGGCGTGGCGTCGATGGCATGGGCAACGAGTTCCCCCATGATCTTGCGCATGGCAACGGCGTTCGCCCCCATCCCCGCGACCTCGGGTGTCCAGACCACGCGGAAGCGGATGGCCTTCGATTCCGCCCGCGGCCGATGCAGCAGGTTCATCTCGCCGATGAGTTTCTCCATCGGCGCGAGGTCACCGGAGGGCGGCCCCTCGATGGCGGAGGCCTGGGCATAGTCGAGGACATCGGCGAGACGACGGGCGAGACGGGCCGATTCCTCTCGGGCCGCCTCGATCAGGGCGTCGATGTCGTTCTGGTCGCGGCTGGAGGCGGCGCGTCGCGCCATCAGGTGCAGCCGCTCGATGGGCTGGCGGAAGGTGCGGCCGAGGAGCCGCAGGATGCCCGCGCGCACGCCCTTGAGGTTTTCCACCGCGACGAGGGCGCGCGCGACCTGGTCGGTGAGGAAGGCGACCTCGCGGTTCACCGCTTCAAGCTTCTCGTCCTTCTCCTGCATCTCTGAGGAGAGGCGGGCATTGAGGTCGTTCGCCTGGTCGGCGGCGGCCTCGGCGAGGCTCAGCTTCTCCTTCACGCCGCGGATCTGGGCGTGGAAGATGTCGATGGCCCGGTTGTATTCGCGGGCGATCTGGCCGAGCTCGCCGTCTGAATCCGCCTCGAGATAGAGGAAGGAACTGCTGTTGAGCTGCAGCGCGCCAAGTTGACTGACCAGCATCGCCACATCCGTGGTCATGGCGTGCTCGGTGACGTTGAGGCCGATACGCTCCTCCTCGGGCGTGACCCGAAGGGCGAGGACCAGCCGCAGCGCGAAGCCGCCACCCGCCATGACGGCCACCGCCCAGCCGGTGATGGCGAGGAGGCCTGCGAGCTGGATCGCCAGCATCATCGGCAGGTCGTCGGGCATGCAGAAGGCCACGGCGCAGACGCCCACCGCGCCGCCGAACAGATGGGCGGAGGCCATGCCAAGAGCGTCGTCGATCCGGACGCTCTCCAGGAGGCGGCTGCCGCCGAGCGCTGCCGCCGCGCCCACGACGCCGGCGAGGACAGCTCCGGCCGGGTGCATGAGATGGGCGGCGGCGGAGGCCGCCACGACGCCGGCGAGCGCCGCCTGGATGATATGCACCACCGTGACCCGGGCGGGGCGGATCTGGTTGGCGATGAAGGCGGCCATGATGGCGGAGGCGCCGGCCAGGGCGAGGTTCATGACGGTGGGCGCGACGGCGTGGCCACCGGCAATGGCCTGGGTCACCGCCACCCCGAACCAGCCGAGCCACAGCAGCATCACGCCGAGCGCGGCGAAGGGAAAGCTCTGGCTCTGGACGATGAGGGTGCGGCGCGAACCCGAGAACCGGCCGGTGCGCGGACCGACCACCCAGGCCGCGGCGAGGGCGGCGGCGCCCGCGGCGGCGTGGATGGCGCCGGCCCCCGCGAGATCGACATAGCCGGCGGCCTTGAGCCATCCGGGTGCCGGGCCCTGCGCGAAGGCCCAGTGGACGGTGAAGGGCACGACCGCGATGGCGAAGACCGCGAGGAGGGCTGCATAGCCTCGCAGCGTCGCCCGTTCGGCGAGGGGCCCCGACAGGACGGTCGCCGCAGCGGCAACGAGCGTCGTGGCGAGGACGAGGTCCATGCCCCCGTCGCCCGGCAGGAAGGGACCGCCGCCGGCGAAGGCACCGCCCGCATTCATGATGCCGAAGCCCACCGCCCAGGTCGCCAGCACCGCGATGGCGATCTGGACCAACGCCTTGGCGGCAGCGTTGACGCTGTGCTTGGCGCGCACGAGGCCGCTCTCCAGCGTCACATGGCCCGCGACGACGAGGCTCACGCAGGCAATGACGAGAAGCGGCAGGAGGAGATCGGGCGGCGAAGCTGCCATAAACGAGACCGGGAGCGAGGCACGGCGCCCGCGGTTTCACTCTGGGGTGGTGTGGTTAACGCAAGGTTACCATCGGGCGAAAACATCGCGATCAGAACCGCTTAATTGGCGGCGTCAGTGCTCCGTGGGCACGATGGTGCGATGCTGGGCGCGCCAGTCGCGGGGGCGGACAAATTCGCCCGCCCACAGGCCGCGCCGCGCATCCCGCGCCGCGGCCTCGTCCTGGTAATAGGCCCCGAAGGCCACGGCCTGGCCCGCCATGACCTGAGCCCGCCCGAGATCCACCACGTCGACGCGGCAGATCGCGACGGTGCGGCCGTAGCGGTCGATGTCCCGGCTCTCGCAGGTCACAGGCTGACCGGCCGCAAGCGCGATCAGGGAGCGATAGGCCTCCCGCCCGCAGCGCACCTCCCGGCCCTCGCGCTGGCAGCGCTGCGACAGTTCTGGCGCATCGATGCCCCACAGCCTGACCTCGACCCCGGCGACGACGAGGCTGTCGCCATCAATGATCCGCGCATGGCCGGAAACGGTCCGCGGCGAGCCCGCCTTGCGCCAGGCATGCTGCACGGCGAGCGCGGTGATGCCGGCAACCAACGCCAGCAACCAGAGAAAGCCGGTCTGGGGCCGCAGGCTGCGAAAGCGCGAGAAGCGCAGGAGGGCGGGCACGGTCATGGCGCTGTCGATGGGCGGGGCGGGCCGATCGGGCGGTCCGGCGAAGCGGACGGAATCGGCGGTACGGTCTGTTCATGTTTCGTTTACCATGGATGTCGACCCGCCGTTAATCAAGCTCTGCCACATTTCAACCTCGGTTGGCGTTGCGTTGCGTGGAGAGGGCCCGCGGATGGGCATGGAGGGGGCAGAGGGGCAGCCGGACGAGCGGCAGGCCGAGCGCGCCCGCCAGCACGCGCAGAACCGCAAGCGGACGCTTCGCCATGTGCGCGACGCCCGTGACCGCCTCACCTCCACGACCGGCAACAAGCGCTCCTTCGATTACGAGCTGATGCGCGCCTTCGCGCAGAACAAGCTCTCCGCCGCCCTCGCCATTGCCCTCATCGCCGCCGCCACCGGCTGGGTCGCCGGCTGGGTGACCAATCCCGTCATGGGAGCCGGCGCCGGCCTCATCGTCCTCATCGCCCACGGTTTCTGCGTCCTCGTCTCCCGCTCCTTCCTCAAGGTGCCGGCTGACCGGGCGGACCTGCGCTCCTGGCGTCTGCGTTTCGTCATCGCCGAGACGATGCTGGGCCTTTCCTGGGTCCTGGCTTTCCTCGTGGTGATGCGCACCGAGGTGCCGGAGGCCAGCACCTTCCTGCTGGTCGGCATGCTCATCGTCGTCGCCGTGTCCGCGATGATCGGCTCGACCGTCCCCGTGGCGACCTTCGCCTCTTCGCTGCCGGTCGCGAGCCTCGTCGTTGCCTATTTCCTGCTGCTGCACGGCATGCAGGGTGTGGTGCTTGGGGCCATCGCGCTTGGCACACTGATGTTCTTCGCCATCATCTCTGCGCGGCTCTACCAGACCAACCTCGCCACCATCGAGGCCCGCGCCGAGAAGGATGCGCTGATCGGCGAGCTCGAGACCGCCAAGACCAACTCCGACGAGGCGCGGCGCAATGCCGAGATGGCCAACATCGCCAAGTCGCAGTTCCTCGCCCAGATGAGCCACGAATTGCGCACGCCGCTCAACGCCATTCTCGGCTTTTCCGAGGTGATGAAGGGCGAGATGTTCGGCCCCCATTCGGCGCCGCAATATGCCGAATATGCCAACGACATCCATTCCTCGGGCCAGCATCTCCTGTCGCTGATCAACGAGATCCTGGACCTGTCGCGCATCGAGGCAGGCCGTTACGACCTCAACGAGGAGGCGATCACGCTGTCCTACGTGGTCGAGGACTGCCATCACCTCCTCAAGGTGCGCGCCAAGAACAAGGGCGTCGCCATCGTCGAGCGGTTCGAGCCGGACCTGCCGAAGATCTGGGCCGACGAGCGCGCCGTCCGCCAGATCGTCCTCAATCTCATGTCCAACGCCATCAAATTCACGCCGGGTGGCGGTGAGATCACGCTGAAGGTCGGCTGGACCGCGTCCGGCGGGCAATATCTCTCGGTGAAGGACACCGGCGCCGGCATTCCCGAGGACGAAATCCCCATCGTCCTGTCGAATTTCGGCCAGGGCTCCAACGCCATCAAGAATGCCGAGCAGGGCACCGGCCTCGGCCTGCCCATCGTGCAGGGCCTGGTCACCATGCATGGCGGCACCTTCACGCTGAAATCGACGGTGCGGATCGGCACGGAGGTCACCGTGACCTTCCCGTCGGAGCGCGTCATGGAGGCCCTGCCGGCCATCGCCAGTCCGGCGACAAGCCCCTCCGGCATGCCTCTGCCGATCGTCATGGAGCCGGCGGCGGTTCCCGACGCGCCCACCGTCACGGCCCTGCGCCGCGCGTTGTTCGGCCCGAGGCGCTGATCCTCCCCCGTCTGGTCGGTTGACCCCGGCCGCCCCGCCATGGCCATCCTCCCGGCCGAAGCCGGCGCCCGACAGCCGGCGCGCAGGAGGACAACGCCATGAAGCTCTACGACACGCCGCTCGCGCCCAATCCGCGCCGCGTCCGCGTCTTCCTCGCCGAGAAGGGGATCGACATCCCCAAGGTGACGATTGACCTCGCCAAGCTGGAGCAGAAGAGCGAGACCTATGCGGCCATCAACCCGCGCCAGAAGACCCCCGCTCTCGAACTCGACGACGGCTCGATCCTCTGCGAATCCATCGCCATCTGCCGCTACATCGAGGCGCTGCACCCCGAGCCCAACCTGTTCGGCCGCACCCCGAGGGAAATCGGCGAGATCGAGATGTGGTCGCGCCGCATGGAGCTGAACCTCCTCGCCACCATCGCGTCGGCCTTCCGCCACCTCCATCCGGCCATGGCCATCATGGAAATGCCGCAGGTCAGGGAATGGGGCGAGCTGAACAAGTCCCGCATCATCGGTGAACTCGCTTTCCTCGACGGCCATCTCAAAGGCCGCGACTATCTCTGCTGCGATCGTTTCACCAATGCGGACATCACCGCCATGATCGGCATCGATTTTCTCAAGCCCGCCAAGGTGGCGGTGCCCGATGAGATGGTGGAGCTGAAGCGCTGGCACGCGGCCATGGCGGCCCGGCCGAGCGCCAAGGCCTGAGGCCGACGATGACGGGGCAGGGCGAGACGCTGGCGGACCTCAGCTCCGCCATCGCTGCCTGCCGCATCTGCCGCGACACGCCGCGCGGCGCGCCGCTCCCCCACGAGCCGCGGCCCGTCGCCTGGCCCACGGCGACGGCGCGCATTCTCGTCGCGGGCCAGGCGCCCGGCATCCGCGTCCATGCCTCAGGCAAGCCTTTCACAGACCCGTCGGGCGACCGGTTGCGGGCCTGGATGGGGCTCGACGAGGAGGTCTTCTATGATCGCGCGCGCGTCGCCATCGTGCCGATGGGCTTCTGCTTTCCCGGCCATGACGCCAAGGGCGGCGACCTGCCGCCGCGGCGCGAATGCCGGCACGCCTGGCACGACCGGCTGATGGCCGCCATGCCGGTGATCGATCTCGTCCTCGCCATCGGCGCGACGGCTCAGGCCTATCACCTCGAACGCCTCGGTCTCCGGGCGCATCTCCGGCCGACACTCGGCGAGACGGTGCGCAGCTGGCGGACGATTTTCGAGGCCTCCGCGGCGCCGCGCATCCTCGTCCTGCCGCATCCGTCCTGGCGCAATTCCGGCTGGCTCAATCGCAATCCCTGGTTCACCGCTGAGCTCCTCCCCGTGCTGCGGGAGGAAATCGAACGGCTTCGCTGAAGCCATACCGCAGCAACGTGACTGCCCTCCGGTCAGGGCCTGTATTTCGTCTTGTTTCGCGGGCAGACTGATAGCCTCGGGTCGGGCGACGCATCACACGGGAAGCACAGATGAGCATGTTCAAGCGATGGATGGGCCTTCTGGTCCTCGCCTTGACCGTCACGACCGGTGGTGAGGTTGTGCGTGCTCAGGCACCGGCTGCCAGCGAGACACGCCTTGCCCTGGTGCTCGGCATTGGTGCCTACCAGACCAATCCCGTTCCGGCGGCGCTCAACGATGCCGGTCTCGTCGCCCGCACCCTGCGCGACCTCGGCTTCTCCACGACCGAGGGCGCCGACCTGCCGCAGGCCGAACTCCGCCAGGCCATCGCATCGTTTGTCCAGCAGGTGCGCGACGCCGGGCCGGATGCAGTCGCGGTGGTCTATGTCGCCGGCGTCGGCCTCCAGCACGACAGCGACAGCTATCTCCTGCCGACCGACGCGGTGATCCAGCGCGAGAGCGACGTGCCTCTCGCCGGCATCCGCCTCAACGACCTGACGCGGGCTCTCGGCGCCATCCCCTCGCGCGCCAAGGTCATCCTGCTCGATGTGTCCCGCCAGCATCCCTTCGCCGATGTCGGCCCGCCGGTGCGTGCGGGCCTTGGCATCCTCGATGCCGGACCGTCCATGGTCATCGCGTCGGCCGCCGCCGCCGGCGCCGTCTCCGCCCCCAACGAGGCGGCCTACGGCCATTTCGCCTCTGCCCTCGTGGAACAGCTGGCCTCGCCCGGCCTGCCGGTCGACCAGGCCGTCGCGCGGGCCCGCCTGCGCGTTCACCAGCTCACCAATGGTCGCGACACGCCCTGGGAGCTGTCGACGCTGACGCCGCCGACCCCGGTGCTCAATGCCGGCGCGGAGGCCACCGGCTCGACGCCGCCCCCGCCGCCCCCGGCTGCGGATCGGCCGATGGACGGACTCTCGGCCCAGGAGGCCTATGCGCTGGCGGTCGAGCGCGACTCGATTGAGGGCTATCAGGCCTTCCTGCGCGCCTATCCGACCGATCCGCTCGCTCGCCGCGTCCAGCGCCTGCTCGCCGCCAAGCGCGAGGCGCTGGTCTGGCGCCGCACGATCAGGACCAACTCGCCCCAGGCCTACTGGACCTATCTGCGGAGCTATCCGCGCGGTCCGCACGCCGAGGAAGCGCGCCTGCGCCTGTCCCGGCTCTCCGCGCCGCCGGCGCCGCCGCCTGCCTTCGACGCCGTGGTCTATGACGACATCCCGCCTCCGCTGCCGGAGGTCGAGGTCATCTATGTCGACGACTACTGGGAGCCGGCGCCGCCCGCCTTCTATGACGAGGTGGTGATCGGCCGCGAGGTCTGGCTCGGTCCGCCCGTGGCGCCCGTCTACGTGCTGCCGCCACCGCCGCCGCCGATCTGGGGCGTGCTGCCGGTGGTCGGCGTCGCCGCCCTCGTCGCCGCGCCCATCATCATCCACCGCTTCGTCCGGCCGCCGCGCCCGCCCGTCGTGCTGCCGCCGCCGAATTTCGTCGGACGCCCTGTCGGCCTTCCCGGCGGTCGCCCCGGCCCCGGTCCCGGCTTCACCGGTCCCGGTTCTGGTCTGCGTCCCGGCGTCGTGCCGGGTGGGCGGCCGCTCCCGGGCTCGCAGGGCGGTGTAGGCCTGCCGCCGAACGTGCGGCCCGGCATCAATCCCGGCCTGGGAGGACCTGGTCAGCGTCCCGGCTTCGGGCCTGGTCAGGGTGGCCCCGGCATCGGCCGGCCTGGCATAGGGCGGCCTGGTGTCGGCGGGCCTGGTGTCGGGGGGCCTGGTCCCGGCGTGCGGCCCTTCCCGAACCGCCCCGGCAATCAGGGTCCCGGCCTTGGTACGGGCGGGCCCGGCGGTCGCCCGGTCGTCGGTCGCCCAGGTGGCCGTCCGGGGGTCGGTCCCGGCGGTCGTCCGCGTCCTGACTTTGGTGGCGGCGTCGGTCGTCCCCGCCCCGATTTCGGTGGTGGCGGCGGTCGTCCGCGTCCTGACTTTGGCGGCGGTGCCGGTCGTCCCCGTCCGAACGTCGGAGGTGGCGGCGGTGGCCCGCGTCCGAATTTCGGTGGTGGCGGCGGTGGTCCGCGCCCGAACTTCGGTGGCGGTGGCGGTGGTCCGCGCCCGAACTTCGGTGGCGGCGGCGGTGTTCCGCGCCCGAACGTCGGTGGTGGCGGCGGCCCGCGTCCGAACATGGGCGGTGGCGGCGGTCCGCGTCCGAACATGGGCGGCGGCGGTGGTGCCCGTCCCAATGCAGGCGGTGGTGCCCGTCCGGCGCCGCGCCGGCCGGGTGACCGGCGCTGACGGGATTTCGTCATCCAGAACGACAAGGGCCGGTGCATCGCACCGGCCCTTCGCATTGAGGGGGGTCGCTGGAGCGGGCGCGCTGACGGTGCCGCCGCTTCCGCCGCTCTCACTTGCGCTCGAGGCGGGCGAAGAGGCTGGAGGTGTCCCAGCGGCCGCCGCCCATGGTCTGGACCTCGGCGTAGAACTGGTCGACGAGCGCAGTGACCGGCAGCTTGGCACCATTGCGACGGGCTTCGGCGAGGCAGATCGACAGGTCCTTGCGCATCCAGTCGACGGCGAAGCCGAAGTCGAACTTGTCCTGGTTGATGGTCTTGTAGCGGTTCTCCATCTGCCAGGAGCCGGCAGCACCCTTGGAGATGACGTCCACCAGTTGCTCGATGTCGAGGCCGGCCTTGCGGGCGAAGTGAAGGCCCTCGGACAGGCCCTGCACGAGACCGGCGATGCAGATCTGGTTGACCATCTTGGCGAGTTGGCCGGCGCCGGGACCGCCGAGACGGCGGCAGGCACGCGCAAAGGCCATGATCACCGGCTCGGCGCGGGCGAAATCACCCTCCTCGCCGCCGCACATGACCGTGAGCACGCCGTTCTCGGCGCCAGCCTGGCCGCCGGAGACCGGCGCGTCGACGAAGCCGAGGCCGAGCGCCTTGGCCTTCGCCTGAAGCTCGCGCGCCACATCGGCCGACGCGGTGGTGTTGTCGACGAAGATCGCGCCCTTGGTCATGGCCTGGAAGGCCCCGTCTGGACCGATAGTGACGGCCCGCAGGTCGTCGTCATTGCCGACGCAGGCGAAGACGAAGTCCTGCCCCGCCGCGGCCTCCTTTGGCGTGCGGGCGGCGGTTCCACCGTGCTGGGCCACCCAGGCCTCGGCCTTGCCGAAGGTGCGGTTGTAGACGGTCACCTCGTGGCCGCCCTTGGCCTTGAGATGGCCGGCCATGGGGTAGCCCATGACGCCGAGACCGAGGAACGCGACTTTCGCCATGGCGTGAAACTCCGCTGATGCCGCCAATTTGAGGGACGCCTACCATCCCCGCGGCGGACGCTAGGTCAAGCCTCCCCGACGCGGGGGAGTGCGGCGGTACCACTGATATGTACAAATACATATCATTGCGAAATTCCTGCCCCGCGCAATCAGCAATGCTGGCAAGCATCTGTGAATTATGATTTTGTCGCCGCCCACGAGTCCGGCCAACGGACCGCTGTTCGACCAGTTGCGGGATTAAAGAGGGAGACCTGAGCTCATGGAGCGCCGCACTTTCATCAAGACCGCCTCGGTGGCTGCCGCCGCGTCCGCCGTCGCCGCCCCGGCCATCGCCCAGACCGCCCCCGAGGTGAAATGGCGCCTGACCTCTTCGTTCCCGAAGTCGCTCGACACGATCTACGGCGCCGCGGAGATCTTCTCCAAGGCGGTCGCCGACATGACCGACAACCGCTTCCAGATCCAGGTCTTCGCCGCCGGTGAAATCGTCCCCGGCCTGCAGGCCATGCAGGCGGTGCGTGACGGCACGGTCGAGGCCTGCCACACCGCCTCGTACTACTATGTCGGCATCGACCCGACCTTCGCCTACGGCACCGCTATCCCGTTCGGCCTGAACTCGCGCATGCAGAATGCCTGGCAGTTCCAGAACGGCGGCATGGAGCTGATGAACGCCTTCTATGCGAAGCACAACATCTACGCCATTCCTGCTGGCAACACCGGCTGCCAGATGGGCGGCTGGTTCCGCAAGGAGATCCGCACGCCTGCCGACCTCAACGGCCTGAAGATGCGCATCGGCGGCTTCGCCGGCCGTATCCTCCAGAAGCTTGGCGTCGTGCCGCAGCAGGTTGCCGGCGGCGACATCTATCCGGCGCTCGAGAAGGGCACCATCGACGCGGCGGAGTGGGTCGGCCCCTATGACGACCAGAAGCTCGGCTTCAACAAGGTCGCGCCATTCTACTACTATCCCGGCTGGTGGGAAGGTGGGGCCATGCTCCACAACATGTTCAACGTGGCGAAGTACAACGCGCTGCCGGCGAACTACAAGGCGATTCTGCTCAACGCCTCGCACCACGCCCATACCTGGATGCAGGCTCGCTACGACGCGCAGAACCCGGCGGCCCTCCGCCAGCTCGTCGCCGCCGGCACGCAGCTGCGGCCCTTCTCGCTCGAGGTCCTCGAGGCCTGCCTCAAGGCGACCAACGAGGTGAACGCCGAGACCGCTGCTGCCAATGCGGACTTCAAGAGGGTCATGGACCACGCCAATGCCTTCCGCGGTGAGCAGTATCTGTGGTGGCAGGTGGCCGAGTACACCTACGACACCTTCATGATCCGCTCGCGCGCCCGCGGCTGACGCGGAGCAACGGCCTGAACGAGCCCCGGCGGAGTGATCCGCCGGGGCTTTTTCATGCGCGCTCGCCCTTCATCGGTCGTTCATCCGGTGCCTGCACACCATTCGCCATTCCGGAGGGTGAGGGATGCGACTGCGCGCAATGGCGGCGGGGCTAGCGATGATCACGGTGGTTGGAGGAGCGGTGGTCGAGGCAAGCGGGTCGGAGAACCGGGTCACCTTTCCCAACGCTTCAGGCGTCGTCATCACCGCGCGCCTGCTGCTGCCGGCGGGTACCGGGCCCTTTCCGGCGGTAATTGCTCTCCATGGCTGCGGCGGCAGCAACGACAGGAGCGGCGCGCTCGTCGCGCGCGACCGGGACTGGGCCGAACGCTGGGTTGCGGCTGGCCATGCCGTGCTCCTGCCGGACAGCTTCGGCTCGCGCGGCCTTGGGCCCCAGTGCAGCGTAGCGGACCGGACAGTTCGCCAGAGCGTCGAGCGGGTCGACGACACCATGGCCGCACGTGCTTTCCTGCAGGCGCGCTCCGACATCCGGGGCGATGCCCTGACTCTGGTCGGCTGGTCGAACGGTGCCGGCACAGCGCTCTACGCCATCAGTGCCCGCAAGCGGCCGGCTGATGGCCGCCCCGACTTCCGTGGCGCCATCGCCTTCTATCCCGGCTGCCGCAACGTGCTCGCGCGCGACATCACCCCGCGCCTGCCGCTGACCATCCTCATCGGCGATGCCGATAACTGGACGCCGCCCGGCCCGTGCCGCGACTACGTCGCCATGGCGCGCGCTTCCGGCGCCATCGCCGATATCGTCACCTATCCCGGCGCCTATCACGGCTTCGACGCGCCATCCTCGCCGATCCGCGAACGCCGCGGGCTCGCCTTCACGGCCGATGGGTCGGGCCGCGCCATGGTCGGAACCGACCCGGCGGCGCGCGCCGACGCCATCAGCCGCGTGGCGGCGCTTCTCGCGCGGTGAGGGGCCTCAGGGGCGGTAGCCAGGCGGCTGCTTCAGCCAGGGCTGCTGCTTGATCTCGCTGCGGCCGAACTCGAACAGCGCGTTCATGTAGACCGGATCGAACGGTTTCTCATAGGGCACCGTGAAGCGGCTGGAGATATAGGCGAGGTTGAAGTCGACATTGTCGCGCCGCGTCATCAGGTACATCCGGTAGATGTCGCCGATGGCATTGGAGGTGATCATCGTCGAGATCGATCGCGCTGCGATGGGCAGGAGACCGCGCTTCACGTCCTCGGAGAGCTCCTGGGTGCGGCCGTTGCGGATAATCCATGCGGTGCGCTGGACGCGACGCGCGAAGGCCGGCGCCTCGCGCAGCGGCGCGTTGCTCGGATAGAGGAAGACCTGGGTCGTCGCGCCGCCATCGACATGCATTTCCTGCCGCAGCCTACCGTCAACGGTGACGTCCATCATCACTGGTGGGAAGGCCCCCGGGATGGAGGCGGAGGCCAGCAGGATGTCGCGGATGGCCTGCACCCGGGAGGGATGGCCGCTCGAGGCGATGGCGCCGATGTTCCAGGCGATCGGCTGACCCTGGTCGAGATTGGTGGTGCCGATCAGCAGGATCCGCCCCTTGCGGTACTCGCCGGCGATCTCCTCCACCATCTCAGGCGTCACATAGGTGGCGATGAGGGTGGCGAGCGGCCGGCTGTCGGCGACCGAATCCGAGCCGATAATGGTCAGGATCGGCAGGATCTGGGCGATGTTGTCGCGCTGGATCGTGGTGTAGACGGCCTTCAACTGCTCGTCGTAGCGGCTGCCAAGGAAGGCGAAGGGCGCGGTCAGCGCGCCGGTCGAGACACCCGTCACGAGGCGGAACGAGGGGCGGGTGCCGCGCTCTGTCCAGCCATAGAGCAGGCCCGCGCCAAAGGCGCCATTCTCGCCGCCACCGGAAATCGCCAGCATGTGCTCGACATTGCCGCCACCGGCCATCAGCCGCCGCCGTTCCGCCGCGACGAACATGGCCGCCAGTGGCGTGGGGTCGCCGTTGAGGGCGAAGCGGGCGTCGGAAATGCCGAGGAAGAGCGCCTCCCGCGCGACGTCGCGCGGCACAGCCTCAAGGCGCGGCTGGTAGGCGCAGCCGGTGAGGGCGAGAGTCGCGGCAAGAAGTGCGGCCGTCAGGACGCGGGGGATCGTCAAGCGCATGAGCCACTCCGAGGCACACCGTTAACCCCCTGGTGTGGCGGCGTCTAGGCCGCACAAGGTTCGGGCCGCGGGGGGAGCCGCGGCCCGGTTAACGATCCCTAGTTGCGCGGCGCGGCCGGCGGCTCGAGGCCGGGCGGGGGGCCGCCGAGGCCGGGCGGCGGGCTGAGGCCCGGCAGTCCGCCTGGGCCGTCGAGCCCAGGCAATCCGCCGCCGAGACCAGGCATCTCGATGCGGATCTCGACCTTGGACGGATCCATCTTGGGCCCCTTGTCGAGCCAGTAGGTCACGGATGCCGGCCAGAAGATGACGATGGCCACGAGGATGAGCTGCATGAACACCCACGGGATCGCGCCTATGTAGATGTCGCTCGACTTCACCGACGGGGGTGCGATGCCACGCAGGTAGAAGAGGGCGAAGCCGAAGGGCGGATGCATGAAGCTCGTTTGCATGTTCACGCAGAGCAGCACGCCGAACCAGATCAGGTCGATGTCCAGCTTCGTCGCCACGGGCGCCAAGAGCGGCACGACGATGAAGGCGATTTCGAAGAAGTCCAGGAAGAACGCCAGGAAGAAGACGAAGATGTTGACGAAGATCAGGAAGCCTGTCTGGCCGCCGGGCAGGCCGATCAGCATGTGCTCGATCCAGCGCGAGCCGTCCATGCCCTGGAAGACCAGGCTGAAGACGGTCGAGCCGATGAGGATGAAGACCACCATCGAGGTGATGCGCATGGTCGAGCGCATGCCCTGGTCGACCAGCGGCCAGGTGAGGCGGCGATGCAGGGCGGCGAGCACCAGCGCACCCACCGCGCCCATGGCGCCGGCTTCCGTCGGCGTGGCGAGACCCATGAAGATCGTGCCGAGCACCAGGAAGATGAGGACGATGGAAGGCACCATGCCCCACAGGACCTGACGGATCAGCGGCCAGCCGATCTCGCCGCGCGCCTCGGGCGGAAGCGGGGGCATCGCCTGCGGCTTCATGATCGACAGGAACACGATGTAAAGGATGAAGATGCCCACCTGCATCAGCGACGGGCCGATGGCGCCGAGATACATGTCGCCGACCGACCGGCCGAGCTGGTCGGCGAGCACGACGAGGACCAGAGAGGGCGGGATGAGCTGCGTAATGGTGCCGGAGGCGGCGATGACACCGGTGGCCAGCCTCATGTCGTAGCCGTACCGCTGCATGATCGGCAGCGAGATGACACCCATGGCGATAACCGACGCGGCCACCGTGCCCGTGATGGCGCCGAGAATGGCGCCGACCACGATGACGGCATAGGCGAGGCCGCCGGGAATGCCGCCGAACAGCTTGCCGGTGCCCTCCAGCAGGTCCTCTGCGAGGCCGCAGCGCTCGAGGATCGCGCCCATGAAGGTGAAGAAGGGGATCGCCAGCAGCAGGTCGTTCGAAATGATGCCGTGGAAACGCAGCGGCAAGGCTTGCAGGAAGACCCAGTCGAAATGGCCGGTCATGACGCCGAGGGCGCCGAACATGAGGCCGACCGCAGCCAGCGAGAACGCAACCGGGAAGCCGATCAGCATGAAGCAGATCATCCCGAAGAACATAAGCGGCGGCATGATGCCATGCGAGAACATCGCTAAACTCCCTCAGACGCTCGATGGCATTACTGCAGCGGCTTTTCGTATTTCGAGTCGAACTGAAGTTCGCCGCGAAGCGCGGCGATGCGCTTGATCAGTTCGGAAATGCCCTGGATCGTCAGCAGAGCGAAGCCAAGAGGCAGGACCAACTTGATCGGCCAGACCAGCAGGCCGCCGGCATTCTGCGACTGCTCCCACTGGCGAAGCGACGTCGTGAAGAACGGCCAGCTCAGATAGGTCATGTAGATGGTGACGGGCAGCAGGAAGATGGTGATGCCGACGGCATCGATCCAAAGACGCGCGCGGTCGCTGACCGAGCCGTAGACGAGGTCAACGCGAACATGCTCGTTGGCCTTCAGCGTGTAGGAGGCCCCGAGCAGGACCATGACGCCGAACAGATACCACTGGATCTCCAGCATGGAGTTTGACGACAGGTTCAGGAGGTAGCGCGAGAAGGCATTGCCGGCGCTGATCAGGCAGGCGAGCAGAACGCACCAATCGGCGACGCGACCGAAGACACCGTTGATCGCGTCAATGACGCGGCTGATGGAAAGCAGACCCTGCATGCCGGGCAACTCCCTGGAGGCCAACGCTCAGCAGGCCGCAGGGAGGGGCAGGGCCCCGCACCGACGCAGGCGACCAGAAGTCGCCCCAGGACGCCTGTGTACAACACTGCCCTCGCCTTCGCGTTGCGAAGGGGGCGGATGATCAACAGCCTGACCCTGTCCCGCTCCCGGTCCCGCGGTTCTTGTGCGATGACCGGTCCGGCGCCAGAAGCGCCGTGGCCTCTCTATGACACGGCTCTGTCACGCACAATAGGGATTCGGTAAGGAATTGGCCGAAAGGGCGATGCACCGCGCAAGAATTTGCGCATTTCATGGGGGAAACGCGTACATTCGTATCGTTACGGAGGCGTCGCCGCAGCCTCCACCTCGGCGCGGCGGATCTTCAGCCGGACCCTCTCGCGATGCAGCGTGTAGAGTCCCGCCCCGACGATGAGGCCGATGCCGACCCAGCTTGCGGCATCGGGCCATTCGCCGAACACGGTGATCCCCGAAACGATGGCCCAGACCATCACCGTGTAGCGGAACGGCGAGACCAGCGACACCTCGACACCGCGGAAGGCGAGGATCATGGCGTGGTTGCCGGCGACGACGACGGTCGCCGCGGCGAAGAGCAGGCCGACATGAGTGAGGCTCGGCGTGACCCAACCCTGGAACGGGATCATCGCCGCGCCGAAGAGGCCCACGGCAACGCAGGTCGTGAGCGTGATGACGATGGTGGGAATGCGCGGATCGATGAAGCGCGTGACCATGTCTCGGATGGCGCAGAAGGCGACGCTCAGCAGCGCCATCGCCGTCGCCGACCCCGCCAGAAACCCGGCGCCGCCCGGCTTCACCACCAGAAGCATGCCGATGAAGCCCGCCGCTACCGCCGACCAGCGGCGCCAGCCGACGACCTCTCCGAGGAGCGGCCCCGACAGGGCGGTGATGAGCAGCGGCGTGATGAGGAAGATGGCGGTGATGTCGGCGATCGGCATGGCGCCGATGGCGGAGATGAACAGGAAGGCGACGAGCGCCTCGAGGCTGGCGCGCGTGGCCACCAGGGGCGAGGCGACGCGGCCGATGTCCCGCAGATGCCCGGCTGCGATCAGCCAGCCGAAGACCATGACCGCGGCGAAGGCGCCGCGGATGGCGATGATCTCCCCGGAGGGCAAGTCGCGCGCGACGATCTTCACCAGCGTGTCGTTGGTGAGGAAGCAGGCCATGGCCGTGCACATCGCGATGATGCCGCGACGATTGGCATTGGCTTCGACGGGAGGGGCGGTGAGCATGGCGATATCAGGCCGCGAGGCGGTCGAGGCGGAACAGGGAGAGGTCGTGGCGGCTGGCTCCGCGCGTGGCAAGGTCGGCGAGGATCTCGCCCATGACGCTGGCGAACTTGAAACCGTGGCCCGAGCAGGGGGAGGCAATCGTCACCTGCGGCAGGCCGGGCAGGGTGTCCACCACGAAATGTTCGTCCGGCGTGTTGGTGAAGAGGCAGCAGCGCAGCGCCAGCGTCGGACCATCGGCGTCGGGGAAGACCTCGGCGAGGACGCGCCGCAGCGCCTGCTCGTCGGCCTCGGTGGGCTCGCGCGACAGGCTGTCGGCATGGCCGTGCTGGCGCATGTGGTTGTAGAGGCCGATCTTGAAGCCGGGCACGCCGAAGACCGGGAACTGGTAGCAGGACCCGTGGCGCGTTTCGACGATGGAGACGGGGAAGGCCCCGAGCGCGAAGGCCTCCGGCGCCTTGGGCTGGAACCAGCCGAGCACCTGCCGCTCCGGCACGGCGAGGCGGGCCAGCGCCGGCACGTGGTCGCCGATCCAGGCACCGGTGGACAGGATCAGCCGGTCGGCCTCATAGGTGCCGCGCGCCGTGGTCACGCGCACGCCGCCGCCCGCCGTTGGCTCCCAGCCGAGGATCGGCTCGCGCGCGCGAATCTCCGCGCCCCTCGCCATCGCCATGGTCACATGGGCGATGATCGCCCGTTCGCTCATCACGAAGCCCGCATCGGCCTGGTAGTTCGCGACCTGCCCCTCGGCGAGGCGATAGCCGGGGAAGCGCCGGCGCGTCTCGGCTGCGTCCATGAGCTCATGCGGCAGGTCGTGCTCGCGGCAGGCGGCGAGCGAACCGGTCACCACCCGCCCGTCGGGCGCGCCGGCATCAAGGCCGCCGGTGATGTGGAGGAGCTGTTCGCCGAAGGCGGTTTCCGTCTCGCGCCACAGCTCGTAAGCGCGGCGCAGCAGCGGCACGTAGAGCGGATGCTCGAAGTAGGCGAGGCGGATGATGCGGTTGATGCCGTGGGACGAGCCCATGGCATGGGGGATGTCGAAGCGCTCAAGCCCGAGGACGCGCTGACCGCGCCGCGCCAGTTCAAGGGCCGCGGCAGAGCCCATCGCGCCGATGCCGGCGACGATCACGTCGTAGTGGGCCACGCTGTCGCGCTCCGGTGTTTCTTCCCTGGCCCATCAGCTAGCGCCGCGGCGCCTCGCCGTCGAGCGCCCGGGCGTCGCAGCAGACCCGCGCGGTCACTCCACCCGCTGCTGGAAACTGCGCTGGATGTCCTCGCGGATGATGTCGTAGACGATCTGGTCGACCGTCCGCTTCTCCGCGGCGCGGATGTCCTCCGCATTGAGGCGGGCCTCGGTCTCGATCAGGGCGGTATCGCCGCGGTTCTGCACCGCCATCAGCGAGACAGTCATCGCGACATCGACCGCGAGGACCAGCGTCACTGCCGCAAGCCAGGTGGCCTGGGCGGGAATGCGGAAGCGCCGCTTCGGCGCGGGGGGCGTCTGTACGACGTCAGCCGGCATAGCGCCTGCGACCGGGGAGGGGGCCTCTGCCAAGGGCATCGCCTCGGCGACGGCGTGGTCGACCGTCTCGAACTGCGGGCGATAGCTCCCGGGGGTCAGGCGGATGCGCAGAGTGTCCATCGCCCCGGGCCCGGCATAGTAGAGGTCGAGCGCCTGGCGGAGCCGCATGGCCGCGACCCGCACGGTCGAGTCACGGTCGGGGTCGAAATCGGCCCCGCGGCCGAGCGCCTCGACGGCGATGGTATAGGCCTTGATGGTGCGCGCATTGCCGTCCAGCGTCGTCTCCACGACATAGGTCAGCATGGTCGCCAGCAACGATCCTTCGGGCACGAAGGAGGAACGGGTGATCTGCCGCAGCGCGTCCCGCACGATAACGGGATCGGCCGGCGGCAGTGATGAACTGGTCATCGCAGGTCGCCTCATGGGTCGACGCCCGAGGGCTGGTCGACAAGTCCGGTTGGATGCTCCGGCCGCCTGCGTTCCGCCACGCGATACGACCTTCATGAAGGCGCGGCTTATGGTCGCTGAATTGTGGCGAAAAGGTGGCTTCTGCCGTCACGGGAACCGCGATTCAGCCATGCAACCTGCATTCGCCACAAAGTTCCCCAACGGAACTCCGGCACGAAAGGATCGTTCAACCGCCGGTCATGCTCATATGGCGCGAGACCGAAGGCCGCCGTGTGCGCCGGTCGATGACGAAGTCGTGGCCTTTCGGCTTACGGGCGATCGCCGAATCGATCGCAGAATGGAGCAGGTCGTTGGCCTCGGAAGCGCGCAACGGCGCCCGCAGGTCGGCCGCATCGTCCTGGCCGAGGCACATGTAGAGGGTGCCCGTGCAGGTGATGCGCACACGGTTGCAGCTTTCGCAGAAATTGTGGGTCATCGGCGTGATGAAGCCGATACGGCCGCCGGTCTCCGCCACCTCGACATAGCGGGCGGGGCCGCCGGTGCGATGTTGGCTCTCGGCGAGCGTCCAGCGCTCCGCGAGCCTCGCCCGGACGAGCGAAAGCGGCAGGTATTGGTCGAGCCGCGACGGCTCGATGTCGCCGAGCGGCATGACCTCGATGAAGGAGATGTCCATGCCCTTGCCATGGGCCCAGGCGACGAGGCCCTCGATCTCCGCCTCGTTGACGCCTTTCAGCGCCACGGCGTTGATCTTCACGGCGATGCCGGCCGCGAGCGCCGCGTCAATGCCCTTCAGCACCGCATCGAGATCGCCCCAGCGGGTGATGGCGCGGAAGCGGTCGGCGTCCAGCGTGTCGAGCGAGACGTTGATTCGCTTCACGCCGCAGGCCGCGAGGTCGGCCGCGTGACGCACGAGCTGCGAGCCGTTGGTGGTCAGCGTGAGTTCGTCGAGCGCACCGCTGTCCAGATGGCGCGACAGCGAGCGCACAAGGGTCATCACGTCCTTGCGCACCAGCGGCTCGCCGCCGGTCAGGCGCAGCTTGCGCACCCCCTTGGCGACAAAGGCCGAGCAGAGGCGATCGAGCTCCTCCAGCGTGAGCAGGTCCTTCTTGGGCAGGAAGGACATGTTTTCGGCCATGCAATAGACGCAGCGGAAGTCGCAGCGGTCCGTCACCGAGACGCGCAGGTAGTCGATCGATCGCCCAAACGGGTCGATCATCGGCACCGGCTTCACGGACGCTGCGGCGTCGAACATCCCGTCTCTCCCGAGGCACGTCGCGGAATTACGCGGCCCTTGGTCGGCTTATTTAGGGCCAGTGGCGCGCTAAGTCACGGGGGCGCGTTGAAGAACCGCACGGAACAGTCTACCTGTCGGCTCCTGCCGGGACCAATGTTCGCGAGGGGGAGAGTCGCCCAATGGCCGAGATCAGCGCCGTCGAAAGCGCCACCGGCCGCGGCCATGCCTGGCCGACCGAGCTCCGGCTGTCGGCCGATCGCCGCCGTCTGACCATTTCTTACGATGACGGGCACATTTTCGCCCTCGACGCCGAATATCTGCGTGTCGAGAGCCCCTCCGCCGAGGTGCAGGGGCATTCACCTTCCGAACGCAAGTTCGTCGGCGGCAAGCAGGACGTCCAGCTCATCGGCATCGACCGGGTCGGTCACTACGCGGTCCGCCTCACCTTCTACGACATGCATTCCTCCGGCATCTACTCATGGGACTACCTGTATGAGCTCGGACGAGACCACGACGCGATCTGGAGACGCTATCTCGACGGCCTCGCGGCCGCCGGCGGCACCCGGCAGCGCCCCGGCCGTTGAGCTGGCGCCTGCCGATCGTGAGCGGCTCGACGAACTCGCGGCCGCCCTGGACGGCTTCAGCCTCGAGCGTCCCGAGCCGGCGCTGACGGCCGACGCGCCTTCGGTCGCTCCGCCGGTCTCCATCGCCGCGCCGGCCGAGCCTTTCGTCCCGCCGGCACCTGCGGCGATGGCCGCGCCCACGGTGCTGCCGCCCCTCGCCGAGCCTCCGCCGGTTGCCGCCGAGCCGCTTTCCCCGCCCCCGCCGCGTGCCCCCGCACCCGCTCCCGCTTCTTCCCTGCCGACGAGCTCCACCGCCATGGTCCCCTGGATCGAAACCAAACAGTTCACCGTCGACCTCTTCCCCAACTGGACGAAGACGGAGGGCGACAAGGAGTGGAGCCTCGGCGCCGTTACGGTCGATGTCTCGGACATCACCGCGCGCCTCGACAAGCTGATCGCCTCGCTCAACGAGGACCAGTGGGAGATCAAGATGGTGGTGCCGCTCGACAAGAGCCTCACCTACCACGAGCACCAGAAGGTGGTGCGCCAGGGCAATCGCCGCGAGGCCGAGGCGGTGCTCGGCGCCTTCGGTCTTGGCTGGGCGGCCGGAACCACCTCGTCGCTGCTCGTCGTCTGCCAGCGCACCGAATGGCTTGAGGCCGCCGACTACCGCGCCCGTATCGATGCGCGTAACGCCCGCATCACCGATGCACGCCGCGAGGTCGACCGCGCCGCTGCGATCGAGCACAACAACGCCGTCAACGCCAAGATCACCGCGGCCCAGGCGCTGCTGGACGATCTGAGGACCAACGGCGCCAAGGTGAAGAAGTCGGGCTTCCTGCGCGGCGAGAAGTTCGTCGTCGACACTCAGGAATTTGCCAACCGTACCGAGGCGGAATCGGCGCTGCGGGCGCGGATCGGCGAACTGGAGGCCGATCTCGCCTCGCTGCCGCGGCAGCTCAAGCCGCTGCCCTGAGGGCTGGTAACCGCTCAAACGCGCGGTCAACGTGCCGCGCATTCCGGCGGTTGCACGTGGGTCAGGTCATGCTAGCCTCCCCGGCAAGAAGGGCGATCGCAACCGCCCCCGCACGCCATCAGGAGGAACCATGTCCAAGGCCATCGACCGGCGCACTGCGCTCGGCCTCACCGCCGGCGCCCTGAGCGCGCCCTTCGTCGCCACGTCCGGCTTCGCCCAGGCTTATCCAGCCCGCCCCGTCACCTGCATCGTGCCCTTCGGCGCGGGCGGTTCGACGGACGTCATCGGCCGCATCGTCTGCGAGCAGCTGAGCCAGCGCCTCGGTCAGAGCTTCGTCATCGAGAACCGCGCCGGTGCCGGCGGCAATGTCGGTGTCGCTGCACTCGCCCGCGCTCCCGCCGATGGCTACACGATCGGCATGACGACGATCTCGACCCACGGGATCAATCCGAACCTCTTTGGCGACCGCCTGCCTTTCAAGCCAATGGACGATTTCGAGTTCATCGGCCTGTCGTCGTCTCAGCCGAACTTCCTCTGCATCCACCCCTCGATCCCTGCGACCAACCTCCAGGAGCTCATCGCCTACCTGCGGGCCAATCCGGGCAAGGAGAATTTCGGCTCTTCTGGTATCGGCACCTCGATCCACCTGTCGGCCGAACTCTTCATGCAGCTCACCGGCACGCGCATGGGCCACGTGCCCTTCCGTTCCTCGGCGGCGCTCGTCCAGGCGCTGATCACCGGCGAGGTGAAGCTCTCCTTCGACAATTTCACCTCGCCTTTCCCGCACTACAAGGCCGGGTCCATCCGCGGCATCGGTGTCACCTCCGCAACCCGTGCGGCCATCGCGCCGGAGATCCCGCCGCTGAACGACACGCTGCCTGGCTTCGACATTACGTCCTGGAACGGGTTCATCGCGCCGAAGGGCACGCCGAAGGAGATCGTCGATCGCCTCGAAAAGACGCAGATGGAGCTCCTGAGGGATCCCGCCGTCGTCAAGCGTTTCGAGGAGATGGGCGCTGCCGCCATTCCCTCCACGGGCGCGCAGATGCGCCAGAAGGCCGTCTCGGAGATCGCCCAGTTCAAGACGATCATCGAGAAGGGCGACATCAAGCTGCAGAACTGACGCATGCCGGCGCCACCGCGCTCAGGCGCGGTGGTGCCCCCGGCTGTCGGCCGGTGCCTCGTCGCGATGGCCGTCCATGTCGTAGTCGCGCAGCACATGCGCGACGCGCAGCCTGTAGCCCGCGAACATGCCGTCTCGCCCGGCGGCCTGCGTGGCCCTGTGCATCCCGTGCGTGCGCCAGGCCTTGACGGCGTCCTCGTCGCGCCAGAACGACAGGGACAAGAGCTTGCCGGGGGTCGTGAGGCTCTGGAACCGCTCGACCGAGATGAACCCGTCGATGGTCTCGAGATGCGGCCACATCCGCGCCGCATGGTCGAGATAGCCCGGCATCCGCCCCTCCGCCGGCATCACCTCGAAGATCACCGCGATCATCTCGCTTCTCCTATTTTGTATTTTTCATAAGACATGATGCTAGGCCTGTCACCACATCGCGCTGCGTTCTGAGCGACGAAGCTGCCTCGTCGCTTCGGATCTGGCCACACTGTCCGCGCGCTGGCAGACGGACCTTCGACGATGAGCGGGACGCGTTGGCAGAAGCAACGCATCGGCCTGGATGGCGCCAAAACCGCGCCCGGTATGCGCTGCACTGCTTGAGCCTTGTCGCCGCCCGTGCTCCGGTGACGTCAGCATCGTCAGCGCGAGTCGCACCGCCATGACCATCGGCCTGTTCTTCGCGACCCTTGCCGCCGCGATGATCTACGTCCTCACGCCCGGGCCGGCCTTTCTCGCCCTCTTCGCGCTGGCGGCAAAGGACGGCCGGGTCTCCGGCACCTGGTTCGTCGCCGGCCACCTCGTTGGCGACGTGCTCTGGGGCACTCTGGCACTCGCGGCCATCGTCGGCGTCAACCAGCTCGGCCCGCTGCTCTTCGAGGCTCTGGGCCTCGTCTGCGGTGGCTATCTCATTCTTCTCGGCGTCAAGGCGCTCCTTGCCAAGGAGGCCTCCGGCACCGCCGTCATCGGCGGCCGCCATCCGCTGGTTGCCGGCCTCCTGTTCGGCGTCACCAACCCCAAGGCCTATCCGGTCTCGGTCGCCATGTTCACCGTGCTGGTCGGCCATTATGCGGGGCTGCTGACCTGGGACATGGCGCCGCTCGTCATGGGCGTCGCCTTCCTCGGCTTCGTCCTCGCCGACATGATCCTCGTCGCGGTCGCAGGGCTGTCGCCCGTGCGCCGCTTCTTCCTCACCCACGGGCTGATCGTCACCCGCCTCGTCGGCCTGACCTTCGTGCTGTTCGGCGCCAAGTCCATCGCCGATGCCGTGCAGAGCTATCGCGCCCGCGCCTGATCGGCTAATCCGGCGGCCATGACGGCCGCGCCGACCTCAAAGCCCTTCGCCTTCCTCCCCGATGATCCCGCCCGCGCGGCGGCGATGCTCATCCTCGCCTTCACAGCCATGCGCATCCTCTTCGCCATGCTGCTCGGCTTCGGCGTCGACGAGAGCTACACGCTGGGGCAGGCGCGACGGCTGGCGCTCTCCTATTTCGACCATCCGCCGCTGCATCTCTGGCTCGCCCATGCTTCGATGCTGGTCTTCGGCACGACATGGGCGGTGCGCCTGCCCTTCATCCTCATGTTCGCCGGCACGTCCTGGCTGATGTTCCGCCTTACCGAGCGGCTCTTCGGGGGATGGCCGGGCGTCTGGGCGGTGCTGGCGCTGAACTGCTCGCTGTTCTTCCTGGCATCCCCCGGCACCTGGATCGTCCCCGATGGGCCGCTTCTTCTGTTCCTTGCCGCGGGCATGCTCTCTCTGGCGCAGCTTTTCTTTCCCAAGCGCAGCGAGACGCCCTCAGCCTGGCGGGCTTGGACTCTGGCCGGCCTCTGTTTCGGGCTCGCAGGATTGTCGAAATACTCGGCGCTCTTCGTCGTGCTGGGCCTCGCGGCCTTCATGCTGGCGACGCCGCACCGGCGCTGGCTTCTGCATCCCGCGCCCTATGCCGGCGCGCTTGTCGCGGCGGTCGTCGTCTCGCCGATCATCGTCTGGAACATGGCGAATGACTGGGCGTCGCTGCGCTTCCAGGCGGGCCGCGGCGGCGGCAAGGGGCTGACGCTCGCCGCCTTCGCGCAGATGCTGGCCGGTCAGTTCGTCTGGCTTGCCCCCTGGATCGCCGTGCCGCTCGCCACCATCGCGGTGCAGGAGGCGAGGCGCTGGTTCGATCCCCGCCGGCTGTTCCTGCTCGCGCTGGCCGCGCCCACCATCCTCTATTTCACGGTCCAGTCGCTGTGGTCGGGCTGGGCCCTGCCGCACTGGCCCATGCCCGGCTGGTTCTTCATCTTCCCGCTGCTCGGCGCCTGGATGGTGGCGAACCCCGATGCCAGTCCCTCGCCGCGCGCCTGGGCGAAATGGTGTGCCGGCCTCGCCGTGGTGCTTTCGCTCGGCATCGGTGCGATGGGCGCGACGGGCCTTCTGACCCGGCTCGGCGTGCCGCCCCAGGCCGATCCGACGCTCGATGCCTTCGACTGGAAGGCACTGCGGCCTGTCCTGGCGGCCAAGGGGGTCGGACCCCGCTCGGGACCGGTGGTGGTGGCGCTCACCTGGAACGAGGGCGGCAAGGTTGACCTTGCCGTGGGCGATGCCGCGGACGTCATGGTCATCGGTCCCGATCCCCGCGGGTTCATGTTCCGGCAGGTCGCGCGCGCCTACCAGGGCGCGGATGTCCTCATCGTCGCGCAGGCGGCGACCTTCGCCCGCCAGCGCGCCACGCTGGAGCGCCAGTTCGCCGTGCTCGGCGAGCCCGAGCGGCTGGCGATCGGCCGGGGCGGGCGCGGGGAGATCGATCTCGTCATCGTCCCGGCGCGGGGCCTGAGGTCGCTCGCGCCGGTGAGCGTGGCGGCACGCTGAACCTGGCCCCCCGGCTCAAATGACAAGGGCGGCGCCTTGCGACGCCGCCCTTCGAGAAGCCCTGAGCCCTCAGCTCACTGGATGCCGCCGAGCATCATCAGCTTGATCTCGATGAACTCGTCGAGGCCGTAATGCGAGCCCTCGCGGCCGAGGCCGGATTCCTTCACCCCGCCGAAGGGCGCGACATCGGTCCCGACGAGGCCGGTATTGATGCCGACCATCCCGTATTCCAGCGCCTCGGCGACGCGGAAGATGCGGCCGATGTCACGGCCGTAGAAATAGCTGGCGAGGCCGAACTGGGTGGCGTTGGCGAGGGCGACAGCCTCGTCCTCGGTCTTGAACCGGTAGATCGGCGCCAGCGGCCCGAAGGTCTCCTCGCGCGTCACCAGCATGTCCGTCGTGACGCCCGAGAGGACGGTCGGCTCGAAGAAGGTATGGCCGAGATCCGAGCGCTTGCCGCCGGTCTCCACCTTCGCGCCCTTGGAGAGCGCGTCCTTCACATGGGCTTCGACCTTGTCGACGGCGGCCGGCTTGATCAGCGGGCCCTGGTCGATGCCGGGCTCGAGGCCATTGCCGACCTTCAGCGCTTTCACCCGCGCGGTGAATTTCGCGACGAAGGCGTCGTGGACGGCCTCCTGCACGAAGATGCGGTTGGCGCAGACGCAGGTCTGGCCCATGTTCCGGTACTTCGAGACCATGGCGCCCTCGACCGCCGCGTCGATATCGGCATCGTCGAAGACGATGAAGGGCGCGTTGCCGCCGAGCTCGAGGCCGACACGCTTCACCGTGGAAGCGGCCTGCGCCATCAGGAGCTTGCCGACCGGGGTCGAGCCGGTGAAGCCGACGAAGCGCACGGTCGGATGCTCGCACCAGGTCTTGCCGATGGGCGCTGCGTCACCGGTGATGATGTTGATGACACCGGCAGGAATGCCGGCGCGGTGCGCGAGCTCGGCCAGCGCCAGGGCGGTGAGCGGCGTCTCCGGGGCGGGCTTCACCACCATGGTGCAGCCGACCGCGATGGCCGGCGAGCACTTGCGGGTGATCATCGCCGCCGGGAAGTTCCACGGGGTGATGGCGGCGCAGACGCCGATCGGCTGCTTGTGCACGAGGATGCGGTGGTCCGGGCGGTGCTGCGGGATGATGTCGCCATAGACCCGCCGGGCCTCTTCCGCGAAGAACTCGACGAAGGAGGCGGCATAGGCGACCTCGCCCTTGGCCTCGGCCAGTGGCTTGCCCTGCTCGGCGGTCATGATGAGGCCGAGATCGTCGGTGTTGGCGATCATCAGGTCGAACCACTTGCGCAGGAGGTTCGAGCGCTCCTTGGCGGTCTTCTTCGACCAGAGGCGGAAGGCCTTGTCGGCATGCTCGACGGCCTCGGCCGCCTCCTTGGCGCCGAAGCGCGGCACATGGCCGATGGTCTGGCCGGTCGCAGGATTGACGACCGGATCGACGGGGGTGCCGACCCATTCGCCGTTGACGTAGCACTGCGATTTGAGGAGCGAGGGGTCCTTCAGCGGCAGGGGCGTCGTCTTCAGGGGGGCGTTCATGGGCGGCCTCCGTTGGTTTTCGTATGGGAGTGGCTTTCTAGCACCGGGGCAGCGGTGTCGCATCCCGTCCAAGGGCAGGCCAGCCACACGGAGGATGACATCCGCGTCACCTTTCGGCATGACCTGCCGCGACACCACGGAGCCGCGCATGTCCGCCCCCACCATCGTCTTCGACCTCGACGGCACCCTCGTCGACAGCTGCCCCGACCTCATCGGCACCCTGTCCTGGCTGCTGGAGAGCGAGGGCCTCGACCCGATCGTCTTCGATGAGGCGCGCGCCCTCATCGGCCATGGCATCAAGCCGATGGTCGAGAAGGCCCTGAGGCTGAAGGGCAGGGGCGAGAGCCGCGAGGAGATCGAGGCGGTCTACGAGCGCTACATCGCTGTCTATGAGACGCGCCTGACGCAGGAGACCCGGCCCTATCCCGGCCTGATCACCGCGCTCGACCGCTTCGCCGCCGAGGGCATGGTGCTGGCGGTCTGCACCAACAAGGTCGAGCGCCTGGCCCGCCAGCTCCTCGATGAGCTCGACATGAGCCGCCGCTTCGCCGTCATCGCCGGCGCCGACACATATGGCGTTCGCAAGCCCGATCCCGCCCATCTCCTGCGCACCATCGCCGCCGCCGGGGGTGACCCGGCGCGGGCCGTCATGGTCGGCGATTCCGAGACCGACATCCGCGCCGCCCAGGGGGCTGGCGTTCCTGTCGTCGCCTTTTCCGGCGGCTACACGGCCATTCCGCTGTCCGAGCTCAATCCCAGCGTGATCCTCGATCACTATGACGGCCTGCCGGAGGCTGTGGCGAATCTCCTGACGCGTTAGCTGGCTGCCGTATCGGCATGCGACAGGCTTAAGCGACCGTTTACAATCTGAGCGCATGATCTCCAGATCGAACCTGGGAATTCACCCGGGCACCGGGGGGATGAGCACGCCCATGGTTTTTGGGATCTCCGCCAGCCGTCGCGACACCCTTGCGGCTACCGTTGATGTGGCCGGACCCGATCCGCGTGACGCGGAGATCGCCCGTCTCAAGGGCGAGATCGCGCAGATCCGCGACACGATCGGCCTCGTCGAATCCGATCTCGTGAAGCTCATCGCCGAGGTCGCCACCTCCGCCGATCATGTCCATGACGGCACCGAGGCCGCGACCCGTGCGCTGGCCGCCATTCGCGAGCGCTCCAGCGCCCTTGACGGGCTTGCCGCCCGCGCCTCCGACAATTCCCGCCAGCTCGCCGCTGCAACGGAAGAGTTTGGCCAGAGCGCGCGCGATATCGGCGGCCGCGTGCGCGAGGCAACCCGCTTCACCGACGAGGCCGTCGAGGCCGTCGGGCACGCCTCGCTCAGCATCGACGGCCTGCGCGCCTCCTCCGCCGAGATCGATCAGGTCGTGGCGCTGATCGCCAAGATCGCCCGCCAGACCAATCTCCTCGCGCTCAACGCCACGATCGAGGCCGCTCGCGCGGGCGATGCCGGCAAGGGCTTCGCGGTCGTCGCTTCGGAGGTGAAGAGCCTGTCGATGGAGACCCAGCGCGCCACCGACGAAATCGCCCGGCGCATTGCCCATCTCCAGTCCGACGCCCAGGCCTCCATCGCCGCTGTGCAGCAGATCGCAGGCGCTGTCGATGCGATCCGCCCGGTCTTCGCCAGCGTCGTCGACGCCGTGGACGGGCAGATCGAGACCATCGGCGAACTGTCCCGCTCGGCCGGCGACAGCGCCGCCTTCATCGGCCATGTGGCCTCCGGTGCGAGAGCCATCGACACGGCCGCGGCGGAAGCCGAACTTACCTCGAACGAGGCCGACGCCGCCGGCAAACAGGCCAAGCTCCTCACCGAGAAGCTGCGCTCGCGCTTCACCATCTTCCTGCGCCAGTCGGAGGTCGGCGACCGCAGCCGTCACGACCGCCTGCCCATCGACACCGACGTCACCGTCTCGGCCGGCGGCAAGACCTGCCGCACCAAGACGCGCGACCTCTCGGAGGGCGGCATGCTGCTCGCCGCCGGAGAGATCGATGCCCTTGGCGTCGGCGCCTCCGCCACGGCGCGGCTCCCCGGCATCGGCGAAACCGCCATCCGCATCGCCGGCCGCTCCGCCCTCGGCAGCCATTGCGAATTCGTCCGCCCGGCGCCCGAGTTCACCGCCGCCGTCAGTGCCCGCCTCGCGGCGCTGCGCGAGGCGGACCGCACCCGCATCGACCATGTCGTCGAGGCCGCCGCCGAGATCTCGCGCGCCTTCGAGGCGGCGATCGAGGCGCGACGGCTGAGCCGCGATGACCTCTTCGACAACGATTATGTGCAGATCGCCGGCACCAATCCCGTGCAGTTCTCCACCCGCTACCTGAAGGTGCTGGAGGGCATCCTCCCCGCCATCCAGGAGAAATGGCTGGCCGTCGACAAGCAGATGGCCTTCTGCGCCGCCGTCGACCGCAACGCCTACCTGCCGGTTCACAACCGCATCTATTCGCACCCGCAGCGGCCCGACGACCCCGCCTGGAACGCCGCCAACTGCCGCAACAAGCGCATCTTCGATGATCGCGCCGGGCTCTCAGCCGCGCGTAACGCCCGGCCCTATCTCGTCCAGTCCTATGCTCGCGACATGGGCAACGGCGTCACCGTCTTCATGAAGGAGATCGACGCGCCGATCCGTGTTTTCGGCCGGCACTGGGGCGGGCTGAGGATGACCTACAAGCTCTGATCGGCTGGCGGTGGGGGACGAGGCGCTCGTTCACGCGGATCCCGTCGGCCTGTCCGTCGGCTTTTCCAAAGGAACCCATCTTGCGCCTTAACTCTTCCTGTACGAGAGAGCGCGCATCCTGCAGCCGACGAATGTCCCAAGCCTGATTGCCGAGACGCCCTGAGGATTCGCGCATGACCACGATCAAGCTGCAGATCCCCCCCGACCTCCTCGCCGCGGTCGACCGCTTCATCGAGGAGGAGGTGCCCGCCGCCAGCCGCACCGATGCGATGGTCGCGGCCCTGCGCGCCTGGGCCGTCGGCAATGGCCTCATGCTCTCCTGGCGCGGCCCGCAGGAGCCGCCGGCCAGCTGGCCCGCCGCAGCGAATGACGGGTAAGGGCCCGGCCCATCCTCAACACGGCGGAATCTGTCCCCCACCGGCAACCCGGTTCCGTCCCTCCCGCTTCGCGCGATAGAGCGCCGCATCCGACGTCCGGTAGAGCATGGCGATGTCTCCGTGCCGTGCCACCGCAGCCGCCCCGACGCTCACCGTGACCGGGCGGCCGAGCCCGGCCCGGCTCCCGATATCGGCGCCGAGCCTTTGCCGCAGGGCCTCGGCGTAGATCAGCGCCTCGCCAATCTCGATATCGGGCAGGAAGACGCCGAACTCCTCCCCGCCGAGCCGTCCTGCGACGCTGCCGGAGGGGAGGGCGGCGGCCAAGGCGTGGCCAACCACCACGAGGACGTCGTCACCGGTCGCGTGGCCATGCTCGTCGTTGATGGCCTTGAAATGGTCGATGTCGATCATCAGCAGGCATCCGCCGGCTGCACTCAGAGCCTCGTCCATGGCCGCGAAGAAGGCCGTACGGTTGAGCAGCCCGGTCAGTCCGTCCCGCCGCATCATCTCCTCGAGCGACCGCTTCGCCACCGCGAGTTCAGCATTGCTGGCTGCGAGAGCCTGGTTGAGCGCGGCAATCCGGTCATTCTTGCGGAAGGCCCAGTAGACCAGCGGCGGCGCGATGATGAGGGGACAGAGGCTGGCAAGGGTGAAGGCGACCCGAGGCTCCTTAAGGCCGATCACCAGATAGACCGCATAGGTCATGGCGACCGAGCCGAGCGATGCGAGACTCGCGACGGCAATGGTCAAGACGACGGCGCGCGGCACCCTTATCCCCCTCCGGCCAAAAGCGCGACGCGGGCTGGCCTGCCTGTCCGCGATCCGGGGGATATCGGAGCAGGCGGGAGACCGTGCGAAGCATCTGGCTCAGGACCGGTCGCGCATGTCCTAAGGTAAGGTGCGTCGACCGACCTCGCCATGGATCGGGTCACGCGCAACAGTTTGGCGCCGCACTCGCGATACGCGAGAGGCACGGTGGAGCCTGAATCGCCCACTGCGACCGATAGCAAGGTCGCAAAACAAGCCAAGAAGGGGTGGTGAGGAATGGTGGGCGCGACAGGGATTGAACCTGTGACCCCTCCCGTGTGAAGGGAGTGCTCTCCCGCTGAGCTACGCGCCCGCGCCATCGAGTGGCGAAGAGCCGCGTTCCTAGCGGCTCCCCCCGACCGGTGTCAAGAATGTCGGCGACGCCGTCACGCGGCGCCCCGCCGCATCAGCGGATGGGATAAGGATATCGCAGCCCGCCCTTGCTCCACAGGGCGTTGGTGCCGCGGGCAAGGCCGAGGAACGCGGGCCCCCCGAGGGCTGCGAGCGTGGTGATCTTCTTGTCCGTCTCTCCTGGACGTCAGCCCGGCCGCGTCAGGCTCGCATCGACGGCCTCTGCGAGCCGTTCGACGATGGCGTCGATGGTGCCGGCATCGACGATGAAGGGTGGCGCGATCAGCACGTGGTCCCCCCGCGTTCCGTCCGCCGTGCCACCAGACGGATAGACCATGAGCCCGCGGGCCATGGCTTCCGCCTTGATCCGCGCATGCAACTTCAGGGCCGGATCGAAAGGCTCCTTCGTTCCGCGGTCCGCGACGATCTCGATGGCCTGGAACAGGCCGCGCCCGCGGATGTCACCGACATGGTGGTGATTGCCGAAGGCTTCGCCGAGGCGGCGGGCGAGATGGGCGCCCTGGGCACGGACATTGGCGAGGAGATCATCGCGCTTGATGACCGTCTGCACCGCGAGACCCGCCGCGCAGGCCAGCGGATGGCCAAGATAGGTATGGCCGTGCTGGAACAGCTTCGAGCCGCGGTCGAAGGCCTGGAACACCCTGTCTGCCACCATCACGGCGCCGATCGGGGCAAAGCCGCCGCCCAGCCCCTTGGCGATGGTCATCAGGTCGGGCGCGACGCCTTCCTGCTCGCAGGCATGCAGCGTTCCGGTCCGCCCCATGCCGCACATGACCTCATCGAGGATGAGGAGCACGCCGTGCCGGTCGCAGACCTCGCGGACGGCGCGGAAATAGCCGGGCGGGGCGGTGATGGCGCCGCAGGTGGCACCGCCGACGGTCTCGGCGATGAAGGCGATGACGCTGTCCGGCCCGAGCCGCTGGATCGTGTCCTCGAGTTCGGCGGCGAGCCGGAGACCATAGGCCTCAGGCGTCTCGCCGGGCGCCCGGCCACGATAGTCATAGGCCGGCGAGACATGTGCGGCCTCGATCAGCAGCGGCGCATACTGGATCCGTCTTGCGGCATTGTGGCCGACCGCGAGCGCGCCGAGCGTGTTGCCGTGGTAGCTCTGCCGCCGGCCGATGATGTGCCGGCGCTGCGGCTGGCCGATCTCGACGAAATATTGCCGCGCCATCTTCAACGCCGTCTCGATGGCCTCGGAGCCGCCGGAGAGGAAATAGACGTGGCTGATGCCGGCCGGCGCGTCCGCGACCAGCCTCTGCGCCAGTTCCTCCGCCACGGCCGTGGTGAAGAAGCTGGTATGGGCATAGGCGAGGCTGTCGAGCTGGGCATGCATGGCCGCCAGCACGTCAGGGTGTGAATGGCCGAGGCAGGAGACCGCGGCGCCGCCCGAGGCATCGATATAGTCGCGGCCTGCGCTGTCGCGGATCGTGACGCCGCGACCCGATACCGCCACCGGATAATCATGGGCGAGGCTGCGGTGGAAGACGTGGGTCATGGCGCCGGTCCCTGATCGAGCCGGCCCATTTGGCGGCAAGGCAGGGCCGCAGGCAATTGCGCTTGCCGGGGGAACTGGCCTGCTGCTGCGTCGTTCTGGTCTCGACCACGAATTCGCAATAGTTTTGTGCGCTTCATCGCGACCGCCCCTCGAAGGGCGGCGCCAGACTGCAAGGGGGATGCGTGCAGGCGAGGACGACGCGGAAGGCCACGGCGGCCATGCTGCTCGCCGCGATTGCGGCCGCGGTGGTGCTCGTCCCGTCGAAGCCGGCCGAGGCGCAATCGTCGGTCTGCCTCCAGATCCGCTCGCGCATCGCCCAACTCGACGCCTCGCCATCGGGCGGGGCCACGGCCCGCCGCTATGCCGTTGCGGCCCAGCGCCAGCGCGCCGAGCTCGCCAACGCCACCCGCACCTACCAGGCGGCCGGCTGCGGCGGCTTCTTTGCAAGCGCCCAGTGCTCCGCGCTCGATGCCCGGCGCCGGCAGATGCAGGCGAACCTCGCCCAGTTGGAGGCGCAGGCGGGGGGAGGGGGCATGGAAACGGCGCAGCGCGCCCAGCAACGCGCGCAGCTCCTCGCCGCCTTTGACGCCAATGGCTGTCGCGGCGGCGGTACCCGCGAGGCGGCAGCGCCCCAGCGTCCCGGGCTCTTCGGTTTGGGCGCTGCGCCGGGCCGCGAGGTCTATCGCGACTACCGCACCGAGGGGCGCCCTCAGGCCGCCTATCGCGAGGGCGCCGAGCCCCAGCGGCCGGGCTTCGGTAACTTCATCGAGCATCTGTTTGGCCGCAGCGATCCGCGCCCGCCCCCGTCCTATGGCGATGTCGCCGCCATTCCCGAAGACCAACTCCGCCCCGGCGACGGCGACGACCGCCCGCGCAATGTCGGCCACCGCGCCGTCTGCGTGCGCCTCTGCGACGGCGCCTTCTTCCCCATGACCTCCTCGCCCCGCCCCGGCATGAGCCTCGGCCAGGAGGAGATGTGCCAGATGCAGTGCCCCGGCGCCGAGACGGCGCTGTACCGGATGCGCGACGACCAGATCGAGAACGCGGTTTCGGTGGACGGCGAGCCCTATACGGCGCTGCCCAACGCCCTGCGCTTCCGCCAGCGCTTCGACGCCGCCTGCACCTGCCGCCCGCGCAACGGCTCCTGGGCCGAGGCCTTCACCAACCGCCCCGATCCGACGCTCCGCACCGGCGATCAGGTCGTCTCGCCGGAACAGGCCCGCATCCTCTCCATGCCGGCCGAGCAGCGCTCCGCCGCGCGCGAGGAGGCTGCCGCCAGCGAGCGCGCCCGTCGCGAGGCCGAGCGCCAGGCCCGCATCGACCGTAGCCGCGGCCGTGACGGCGCGCCGCGCCCGACCATCGGCCTCGACGGCACCATCCGCCAGCCGGTGGATTCCGAGCCGCCCGTCATCCGGGGCGCCACGACCCCGGGTCCGGTCATTTCCGACCCGGCCTTACCGGCCGCCGCTCCCGCGCCCGAGCCTGCGCCGGAGGAACGCCGCCCCGTTCGCGTCATCGGGCCGGTCTATGCGCCGCGCGCCGACGCCGCCCCCGCGCCCAACGGCGGCTGACCCGCCCCCCGGAGCCCGCCCCCATGGATATCCTCCTCCACGGCCTCGTCTGGCTCGCGCTCGTCGCCGCCTTCGGCTGGGTCCTGTCCTTCTGGCCGCGCTGGGTCGCAGATGATCTCGCCATGCCGCAGCGCCTGGTCCTGACCCAGCCCTGGCGACCGGGCCTTGCCCCCTACCTCGCCCGCTGGCCGTTCATCTCGCTCGCCTTCTATGCCCATCTGTGGCGCCGGGGCCGCATCCTCGAATGTGCCATCGCCGTTATCGTTCTCGTCTCGGCCCTCCGCGCCGCGAGCGCCTTCTTCAAGACCGCCGGCGCTGTGGTCCGCGCCGCCGCGTGACGGCGGAGTGGACGGGCCGCACCCGCCTGCGCCACACTGCCGGGAAACGGTTGCAGAAGAAACCATCGGGAGGGGCATGATGTCGGCGAGGCTCGAAGACCTGCCGCTGCGCTTTGCCTACCGGCGCCATCCCGACCAGGACGCGGCGACGCCCGTTCGCCATGCCGTGGTGATTGTCGGCGCAGGCCCGGTCGGTCTGTCGCTTGCCATCGACCTTGCGACGCGCGGTGTGGCCTCGGTCGTGCTGGATGATTCCGACCGGATCGGCGAGGGCAGCCGGGCCATCTGCTTCGCCAAGCGCACGCTGGAAATCTTCGATCGCCTCGGCGTCGGTCAGCCGCTGGTCGACAAGGGCATTACCTGGCAGCGCGGACGCGTCTTCCGCGGCGAACGCGAGCTCTACGACTTCGACCTTCTGCCCGAGGCAGGGCACCGCCGGCCGGCCTTCATCAACATCCAGCAATTCTACGTGGAGGCGGCGCTCGCCACCCGCGCCGCCGACTTCCCAGACCTGATCGACCTGCGCTGGTCGAACCGCCTCGCTGCGGTGGAGCCTGGTGCCGGCCATGTGCGGCTGACCGTGGAAACGCCGGACGGTCCCTATCGGCTGGAGGCTGACTGGCTCGTCGCCTGCGACGGCTCGCGCTCGCCGACGCGGTCCATGCTCGGCCTCGACTTCGCCGGCGAGGTCTTCGACGACCGCTTCCTCATCGCCGACGTGAAGATGACGGCGGACTTTCCGACCGAGCGCTGGTTCTGGTTCCAGCCGCCTTTCCATGGTGGGCAATCGGCCCTGCTGCACAAGCAGCCCGACGACGTCTGGCGCATCGACCTGCAACTCGGGCGCGACGCCGATGCCGAGGTCGAGAAGCGGCCGGAGAATGTTGTGCCGCGCATCCGCCGGATGCTGGGCCACGACGCCTTCAGCCTCGAATGGGTGTCGGTCTACACGTTCCAGTGTCGGCGGCTCGCCCGCTTCGTCCATGAGCGAGTCATCTTCGCGGGCGATGCCGCCCACCAGGTCTCGCCCTTCGGTGCGCGCGGCGCCAATTCCGGAATCCAGGATGCGGAGAACCTCGCCTGGAAGCTGGCGCTGGCTCTCGCCGACGAGGCCGGTCCCGGGCTCATCGCAACCTACGACCTTGAGCGCGGTGCGGCGGCGGACGAGAACATCCTCAACTCCACCCGCGCCACGGACTTCATCGCGCCGCCCTCGGCCGGGGAGCGGCGCCTGCGCGACGCGGTCCTCGCCCTTGCGGTGGAGGCGCCCTTCGCCCGCCGCCTCGTCAATTCCGGGCGTCTGTCGGTGCCCACCACCTATGACACGCCGCTGACCACGCCGGACGAGGATGGCTGGGCCGGCAGTGCCCGGCTCGGCGCCCCGGTGCCGGACCTGCCGCTCCACCGGCCGGGCCATGGACCGACCTATCTGACCGCACTCGCCTCCGGCCGCTTCACCCTGCTGACCATGGGCGAGGCGGGCGTCGCGCCGGCCGGTTGCGAGCACATTGTCATCGGCCGGGACGCCCTCGACGAGGCGGGGCTCTTCGCCGCGCGCTTCGATGCCGGGGAGGGAAACGGGTTGCTGCTGCGCCCTGACGGGCATCTGACCGCCCGCTGGCGGCGGGCTGACAAGGCCAAGATCGCAGATGCGATCCGACGTGCAAAAGGACTCTAGGTCAATGACTTGGCCCACCCGATTGAATCGGAATCATCGTGTGAAGACCTTGAATCATCCTCTCAGTGGCGCCTTGAATCGGCCTGTGAGCTGCCCGTTGAATCAGGGTGTGAAGAGCGGCCTCACGCGTCACATGAGGAGCAGCCGATGAGCGGCCTCGTCACCGACAATCGCTTCGCCGATCCCGACGCCGCGCTGCGCATCCTCACCGAGGCCCATCGCCCCCTGAACGAGATCGAGAGCGCCGACCTCAACGCGCGCCTGGTGCTGATCCTCGCGAACCACCTTGGCGATGCGTCCGTTCTGGCAGAGGCGGTGGCCCTGGCGCGACGGACGATGGCGGAGGGGTAGTGAGCCGGCAGGCCTCAGGCCACCGTCGAGCGGCCCGATAGCCAGGGCCCCATCGAGGCCCAGGGGCGATCCACCACGGAGCCGTGCAGCGGCCGCTCCTCGCGGGGAAGGGCGAGCGGCTGGACGTCCACCAGCGGCAGGGTCGGGCCCGAATAGTTCTCGCTGATGAGGACGCCCGAGCGGATGCCCCGCACCAGCACCGCGTCCGCCGGGGCCGCGGAGGTGAAGCCCTCGCCCGGCTGGCGCTCGCGGCCGGTGAGGCGGGTCTCCTCGAAGGCGACGATCCGGCCGTTGTCGGCCTGGACGATATAAAGAAGGGGCATCTTCTCCGCTTCCTGGAAGCCGATGGCCTCGACGAAGCGCCAGCTTTCCTCCTGAACATCGCCCTCGGCAATGTCGGCCGTGATCGCCCGCCGGAGCGCCGAAGCCCGCCCGCGCCGGGCCATCACCTTCACCGCGCTCATGCCGCTCCAGCCGGCGAGCCAGAGGGCGGCGGCGGCAAGCCAGGCCTGATCGGACCCGAAGGTGACGCCGGTGGCGAACTGCAGCAGCCAGGCGACAAGCAGCGCCACCGGGCCGATGAAGAGCAGCGAGATGAGGCCAAGCCCGAAGCCCGAGCCGACCTCCGCGAGGTCCGATTGCGGGTCGAGATGCAGGTCATCCAGGACCTCCTGCAGCACCCGCCGCTCGCTGCGGTCCGAGGGCCGGCGATAGGACAGGGACAGCGGGCGCTCTCGGGTCTCGACCATCGGGTCGGCTACTCCGCCGCCTGGCTTGGCGGCTTCGGGATCAGGGCAACATGCGCATCGGGCGAAACGGCGGCGGCTTCCTGCGAACGGGCCGGAACACCGCGCTCAAGACCGGCGATCTTCTCCTCAGCCTCGGCCGCCTCGCGCTGACGGTTCCACAATCCGGCATAGAGGCCGCCCTTGGCAAGCAATTCCCCATGCGTGCCGCGCTCGGCCACCCTGCCGTCCTCAAGCACGATGATCTCGTCGGCATTGACGATGGTCGAGAGCCGATGGGCGATGACGATGGCCGTGCGGTCGCGGGCGATGCGGTCGAGCGCCTCCTGGATCTCGCGCTCGGTATGGCTGTCGAGGGCGGAGGTCGCCTCGTCCAGCACGAGGATCGGCGGGGATTTCAGCATGGCGCGGGCGATGGCGACGCGCTGCTTCTCGCCGCCGGAGAGCTTGAGGCCGCGCTCGCCGACTTCGGTCTCATAGCCCTGCGGGTTGCGCAGGATGAAGTCGTGGATCTGCGCAAGCCGCGCGGCCTCTTCCACCTCTGCGTCGGGGGCATCCCAGCGGCCGTAGCGGATGTTGTAGCGGATCGTGTCGTTGAACAGGACCGTGTCCTGCGGGACCATGCCGATGGCCCGGCGCACCGAGGTCTGCGTGACCGCGCGGATGTCCTGCCCGTCGATGGTGATGCGCCCCGCCCCGACGTCGTAGAAACGGAACAGAAGCCGCGAGATCGTCGATTTGCCGGCGCCCGACGGGCCGACGATCGCCACCGTCTTGCCGGCCGGCACCTCGAAGGAGACGCCCTTGAGGATCGGCCGTGCCGGATCATAGGCGAAGACCACGTCCTCGAAGCGGATCGTGCCGCCGGCGACGGCAAGGTCCGGTGCCGCGGGCCGGTCGACGATCTCCGGCGGGCGGCCGAGGATGGCGAACATCGACTCGATATCGGTCACCGCCTGTTTGATCTCGCGATAGACCATGCCCATGAAGTTCAGCGGCTGGTAGAGCTGGATCATCATGGCATTGATCATGACGAAGTCGCCGACCGTGTTGCGGCCCTTGGCGATGTCGATGGCGCAGAGCACCATGGCGACCGTCATGCCGGCGGTGAAGATCGCGGCCTGGCCGGCATTCAGCACGGCGAGCGAGGTGAGCGCCTTGGTCGAGGCCTTCTCGTATTTCGCCATCGAGACGTCGTAGCGGGCCTTCTCGCGTTCCTCGGCGGAGAAATACTTCACCGTCTCGAAATTCAGGAGCGAGTCGATCGCCTTGACGTTGGCATTGGTGTCGCTGTCATTCATGTCGCGGCGGATGGCGATGCGCCATTCCGTGGCGTAGTAGGTGAAGGCGAGATAGGCCGCGACGGTGACGAGGATCACCACGACATAGCGCCAGTCGAACATCCACAACAGGACGCCGACGATCATCGCCAGTTCGAGGATCGTCGGCATGAGCTGCAGGATGATCATCCTGACGATGGTCTCGATGGCGTTGCGCCCGCGCTCCAGCACACGCGTCAGGCCGCCAGTCTTGCGCTCCAGGTGGAAGCGCAGCGACAGCTTGTGCATGTGCTCGAAGGTGAGCAGCGCGAGGCGCCGCACCGCGTGCATCGACACCTTGGCGAAGAGGCCGTCGCGCATCTGCGTGACGACCGCCATGAGAATGCGCGACAGGCCATAGGCGAGGGTAAGGGCGAGCGGGGCGGCAAGGACACCCGCCCACCATGCCGTCGAGGCGGTCTGTGGCGCCGCCAGCGCGTCGGTGGCCCATTTGAAGGTGAAGGGCACCACCATGGTGACGACCTTCGCCACCACCAGCAGAACCATGGCCCAGCCGACGCGGCGCTGCAGGTCAGCGCGGTCATGCGGCCAGATGAAGGGCCACAGGTTGACGATCGTGCGCATCAAGGCGCCGCTCTCGGCCGAGACGGGCTTGCCGGCGCCGGAGGCGGCCGGTGCATGGGGCGGAGACACGATGGCAGGGTCCTTGGGGCGGCGCCTTCTGGAGAAGGCATGTTTCCTGGAAGCGATATAATCAGGAAATCGTCCCCGAGAACCCCTTCATCGCAGCCCATGATGCATGGCTGACCTCGGCCTCGCCTGCGTCTATGGTCGGGGAAGACCTGAATCGCGCCGCGAAACCCGCGGCTGCCTGCCTCCGGAGGCCTTGCATGGCGACCATCCGTTCCCTCTGCGTCTATTGCGGCTCCGGCTCCGGCCATGCCGAGGCCTATGGCAAGGCCGCGGTCGAACTCGGCGCCGCCATGGCCAAGGCGAATATCCGCCTCGTCTATGGCGGCGGCGGCATCGGCCTCATGGGTACGCTGGCGAAGTCGGTGGTCGACCATGGCGGCAAGGTGCTGGGCATCATCCCGGACTTCCTGAAGCGCAAGGAAATGCCGCTCGACGCCGTCATCGACGTGGTTACGGTGCCTGACATGCACACCCGCAAGATGCGCATGTTCACCGAGGCCGACGCCTTCGTGGCGCTGCCTGGCGGCATCGGCACGCTGGAGGAACTGGTGGAGCAGCTGACCTGGGCGCAGCTCGGCCGCCACGCCAAGCCCGTGGTGGTCGCCAATATCGGCGGCTTCTGGGACCCCTTACGTGTCCTCCTCGACCACATGAAGGAGGAGGGCTTCATCCGCCCGGGGCTGCAGGTGAAGTATTCCATCGTCGACGAGGTCCGCGACATCATCCCGACGATCCAGAGCCAGGTGGCGAGCCTGCCGCAGGAGGCGCTCGGCGCCGAGCACGACCCGGTGGTCATCGAGAAGATGTGAAGCGTTGAGGCCGATACCAGTTTTTGGTATCGTTCCTCCATGGCCAAGAACACCTCCTTTAGCCTCGGCGAGCATTTCACCAGCTTCATCGACCAGCGGGTGGCAGAGGGGCGCTATGGCTCTGCCAGCGAGGTCGTCAGGGCGGGGTTACGACTGCTCGAGGATCACGAGGCGAGGCTTGCCGCGTTGCGGGCGGCAGTCGCCGAAGGCGAGGCCAGTGGAGAGCCGCGCGCCTTCGATTTCGACGCGTTTCTCGGTCGAAAGCTGGCAGGACGCGGATGAGGCTGGCGCTTACCCCCGCGGCCGAGCAGGACCTCTCCGACATCTTCGATTACTCCGCCGACAGCTGGGGCACCGACCGAGCGGTGGCCTATCTGCGCATGCTGCAGGCGGCCATCGAGCGCCTGCTGCGCTTTCCCGAACTGGGGCGATCCGCCGAGGCCGTTGGACCGGGCCTACGCATCCTGTCGGCAGGGTCCCATATCGTGGTCTACCGGCTGAAGCCCGAAACGTTGGTCGTGATCCGCATTCTCCATCAGCGCATGGACGTCGAGGGCAACCTGTAGCACCTCACACCCCCGCGCCCTCCTTCACCAGCTTGTAGGTGATGGAATCCGTCAGCGCCTGGAAGCTCGCGTCGATGATGTTCGCGGAGACGCCCACCGTCGTCCAGGTCTCGCCGGCGCGGTCGCGGCTCTCGATGAGCACGCGCGTCACCGCCCCGGTGCCGCCGTTGAGGATGCGGACGCGGAAGTCGACCAGTTCCAGGTCCTCGATGAAGCGCTGGTACTTGCCGAGATCCTTGCGCAGGGCGGCGTCGAGCGCGTTGACCGGGCCGTTGCCTTCGGCCGCCGAGATCAGCAACTCGTCCCCGACCTTCACCTTCACCGTGGCCTCCGAGAAGGTCACGAGGTCGCCGGCAGCGTTGTAGCGGCGCTCGACATTTACCTTGAACCGCTCCACAGCGAAGAAGGCCGGCACCTCTCCCATGACCCGCTTGGCGAGGAGGAAGAAGGAGGCATCCGCCCCCTCATAGGCATAGCCGAGGCTCTCGCGCTCCTTCACCTCGTCGAGGATGCGGGCGATGCGCGGATCGTCCTTGGCCACCGTCAGGCCGACGCGCTCCAGCTCCGCCAGCACGTTGGACTTGCCGGCCTGTTCCGAGACGAGGACGTGGCGACGATTGCCGACCGTCTCCGGCGGCACATGCTCGTAGGTCTCCGGCTCCTTCAGCACGGCCGAGGCATGGATGCCCGCCTTGGTGGCGAAGGCCGCCGCGCCGACGTAAGGCGCATGGCGGTTCGGCGGCCGGTTGATCAGTTCGTCGAGCTGGCGCGAGATCTTGGTGAGGTTGCGGAGCTTCTCTGCGGTGACGCCGATGGCAAAGCGCTCGGCGTAAGGCTGCTTCAGCAGCAGGGTCGGGATGAGCGAGGTGAGGTTGGCGTTGCCGCAGCGCTCGCCAAGACCGTTCAGCGTGCCCTGGATCTGCCGGCAGCCGGCCCTGACCGCGGCGAGCGTGTTGGCCACGGCCTGTTCGGTGTCGTTATGGGCGTGGATGCCGAGATTGACGCCCGGCACCACCGCGGTCACCGCCGTGACGATGGCCTCGATCTCCTCAGGCAGCGTGCCGCCATTGGTGTCGCAGAGCACCACCCAGCGCGCGCCGCTCTTGAAGGCCGTGCGGGCGCAGGCGAGCGCATAGTCCGGATTGGCCTTGTAGCCATCGAAGAAATGCTCGCAATCGACCAGCACCTCGCGGCCGCGGGCCCGCGCCGCCTGGACCGAGTCCGAGATGCCCTCGATGTTCTCATCCAGCGTACAGCCGAGCGCCACATGGACATGGTAGTCCCAGGCCTTGGCGACGAAGCAGATGGCATCGGCTTCGGCGTCCAGCAGGGCGGCGACGCCGGGATCGTTCGCCGCCGAGCGGCCGGCGCGCTTGGTCATGCCGAAGGCGGTGAACCGCGCCTTGAGCGGGCGCCGCTTGGCGAAAAGCGCAGTGTCGGTCGGATTTGCGCCGGGATAGCCGCCCTCGACATAGTCGATGCCGAGATCGTCCAGCAGCGCCGCGATCTTCAGCTTGTCCTCGAGGCTGAAATCGACGCCCGTCGTCTGCGCGCCGTCGCGCAGCGTCGTGTCGAAGAGATGCAGCCGCTCGCGGCTGTCGGGGAGGGGGGCGCTCATCGGGTGCTGCGGTCCTGCATCGGCCAGCCGTCCGTGTCGTGGTCCGGATGCTGGAAGGAGACGACGGAGGCATAGAATCCGGCGACCTGCGCGTCTTCCTGCGGCGAGCGGGTGCGCAGACCGAACAGGTCGGCGAAGAAGGGCATGCGCGCCTCCAGCCCCATCTGGATGACCGGGGGGAGGGCGGCCGGATCATCGAAGGCGCCGAGCGCCAGCTCGACGCCGTGGGCGTGTTCATAGGTCAGCGGCGTGCCGCAATCGCCGCAAAAGCCGCGACGCACGACGCTGGAACTCTGGAAATGCTTTGGCGTGCCGCGGGTCCAGGTGAGGCCCTCCGCCCCGGCCAGCGGGGCGAAATAGCTGCCAAACGCCTTCTGGCACATGCGGCAATGGCAGAGCGAGGCGCGGCCCACGCTCTCGCAGGCAAAGCGCACGGCACCGCACTGGCAGCCGCCGGTGAAGCGCGCGGTCATCGCATCACCTCCCAGGTCGTCACCAGCTCGCCGGTCGCCGGATCCTTGCCGTCCTTGAGCTGGATGCCCATGCCGGCGAGTTCGTCGCGGATGCGGTCGCTCTCGGCGAAGTTCTTCGCCTTGCGGGCGGCGAGGCGGGCGGCGATGAGGTCGTCGATCCGCGCCGTGTCCTTCATATCCGCCTCGGCGTCGGTTTCGGCCTTCAGCTCGCCAAGACGGCTGTCGTCGAAGCCCATCAGGAGAAGCGCCGCCTTGAGCCCGGCATAGTCGCCGCGCTTGTCGAGGGCATGCAGCTCGGCGATAGCCTTGGCGGTGTTGAGATCGTCGCCAAGCGCCTCGAGCACGCCCTCCGGAACCGCCGCAGCGGTGACGCTCTGAACAGCGCGATACCAGCCCTCCAGCGTCTTCCAGCTCTCCTCCATGGCCCGCACGGTCCAGTCGATCGGCTGGCGATAGTGGGTCTTCAGCATCGTCAGGCGCAGCACCTCGCCCGGCCAGGCCTTGCCCTGCCAGCCGTCGAGCAACTCCTGGATCGTCACGAAATTCCCCAGGCTCTTGGACATCTTCTCGCCCTCGACCTGCAGGAAGCCGTTGTGCATCCAGACATTGGCCATGACCTGATGGCCGAAGGCGCAGGTCGTCTGCGCCACCTCGTTCTCGTGGTGGGGGAAGACGAGGTCGATGCCGCCGCCATGAATGTCGAAGGTCTCGCCGAGATGGCGCCAGCTCATGGCCGAGCACTCGATGTGCCAGCCCGGCCGCCCGGCTTGAGCGATGCCGCAGGGGCTTGGCCAGCCCGGCTCATGCGCCTCGCGCGATGGCTTCCACAGCACGAAATCCATCTCGGAGCGCTTGTAGGGGGCGACATCCACCCGCGCGCCGGCGATCATGTCGTCCAGCGGCCGTTTCGACAGGCCGCCATAGCCCGGCATGGAGGGCACCGAGAACAGCACATGGTCCTCCGCCACATAGGCGTGGCCGGCTGCGACCAGCTTCTCGCAGAGCGCCTTCATCTCCTCGATATGCTCGGTGGCACGCGGCTCGACCGTCGGCCGCAGCGCGCCGACGGCATCAATCGCCGCGTGGAAGCGCGCGGCCGTGCCCTCCGTCAGCTCGCGGATGGTGACGCCGCGCTCGAAGGCGCGCTTGTTGATCTTGTCATCGAGGTCCGTGATGTTCCGGGCATAGGTGACATGGGCCTCGCCATAGGCGTGGCGCAGCAGCCGGAACAACAGGTCGAAGACGATCACCGGCCGGGCATTGCCGATATGGGCGTCGTCATAGACCGTCGGCCCGCAGACATACATGCGGACGTTCTTCGGATCGATCGGACGGAACTCGTCCTTCGACCGCGTCAGCGTGTTGTAGAGCCTGATCGCCATAGCCGCCTCCGCGCAGGGGCATCCGCCGCGGGCCGTGTCGGTGATCTTTTGCGCTTGAGGATGATGGCAAAGAACGGCGACCGGCCAGCGAAGACGCTCAGCCGCAAATAATCCCGCAAATGGTCGCGAAACCGTTCATGAGCGCAGAGATAGCGCAGAAGGAGCGGCAGCCGTCAAGGGCGGGTCACTGCCGGAACGGCACGACCTGCTGGGCCCGAGCAAGCGTGTTCCCATCCGCACCGAGCGCCTCGGCAGTCCAGCGGTAACGATGGGTTTGTCCGTTTGGGGGACACGGGCCGCGATAGGAGGAGGCACCCTTGGCCAGTTGCCGCTGGCCCGAGAAGGTCACAGTGCCACCGCCATGATTGAAGTTCGGAGCGTCGAGATCGTTCATGACGAACCGGATCCGTGCCGTGCCCTGGGGCACGGACGAGAGCGATATGGCGGGGCTCTGGCTGTCGAAGCATTTCGCGGTGCCGGACCAACTGACGTTGATCGAGAAGGCCGCCGCTGGGGCGACCGTCGCCAGCGATGCGAGGGGCGCGAAGAGTGCGATGGCAAGCAAGCGGCGAATGCTCATGGGAAGCTCATCAGCGCGTGTTCAATTCAATGACGCTAGCAACCCTAGGTAACAAAATAAAGTCATTCGCCTTGCGCGGCAGGGGTTCTGGAGGGTTGCCGCCTCAGCCTTCGACAGAACAGGAAACCCGGCCATTGACCTGCCGCGTGCGGAATTCGCCGTTCACCGTCTCGCCGATGCTGATCGTGTAACGGCCGCGCCAGGTTTCGGCGTCCGGGTTGCCACGCGCCTCGATGGTGAGCTCGACCGTGCCATGAGGTTCGCCGGACCGCTCGTGGTAGACGCGCATCCGCAGATCCCGGGCATCGAACCAGCTCTGGGTGAGATGCTCCTTCGCGAACGTCAGCTTGCGAAAGTCCTCCGCGATGCCTCGGACCTTGAGTTCGAGTTCGCCCTCGAACTGGTGGAACGCGCCGCCGGCCGAGCGGCTGATCGGGCTGCCGATGGTGAACTTGGCCGAGCGGTCCTCTGCCTCGCAGGAGATGCCACCGGTGGCATGGGCGGGGGCGAGCGACAGGAAGGCGAGGGCTGTCAGGGCAGAAAGGCGGCGGAACATGGTGATCTCCGGGGCGGTGTGTGGGCCGGAGAGATGCCAAGGCCGTCTTTCAGCGTGACGTCGCGGGGAATGCCCTTACGGAAACGCAGGAAACGCTCGGCTGTCGGTCAGGAAATGAAATCCCCGCAGCGCACCACCTCGGTCTGCTGGCCCCAGGGCATGATCGGCACGGTGGAGGTGGAGTTCTGCGGCGAGCCGTCGATCAGCTTGTCCGAGTAGATCATGTAGACCAGCACGTTGCGCCGCGCGTCGCAGCCGCGGACGATCTGAACACGCTTGAAGAAGAAGGAGCGGCCCTCGCGGAACACCACGTCGCCCTGGCTCGAGCGGCCGGTGATGCGGATGGGGCCGATCTGCCGGCAGGCGAGAGAGACCTCGGAGAGCTGCTCGGCAAAGCCGAAGGCGCCGGCCCAGCCGCCCTTTTCCGGCACGGTGAAATGGCAGGCCACGCCCTCCACCTCGGGATCGTCGATGCCATAGGTCGCGAGCTTGTCATTGGGCGAGAGCAGCCGGAACACCGTCGAGCGCCGGAAGATCAGCTCCGGCGACTGCGCGAAGGCAGGGATCGCCGGCACGGCAAGGAGGGCGGCGAGGGCGGCGGCGAGGATACGGCGCATGGGACAGGCTCCTGGATGGCGGCCATAGCAACGCTGCCGCCATGGTTTGGCAAGGCGATGACGCAGAGTGCAGGACCGTCGGGAACGCCGGCCCCGCCCGTTGGTTCCCTGCGCGGCAGCACTGACCGGAGACCTCCCATGGACGTGAACGAGATCCATCGCGGCCGCCTGATCGATCACGTGCAACTCGTGGTCCGCGACCTTGCGGCCTCCCGCCGCTTCTACGGCGCCCTGTTCGCGGTGCTCGGCATTCCCATCGGCGGCGAGGAGGAGACCTATTTCTGGGCCGACGAGCTGTTCATTTCCTCAGCCAGCAGCCCCGCCGCGCTCGGCGAGCTCACCGGCCGTCACCATCTCGCCTTCCAGGCGAAGGACGCCGCCATGGTCGAGGGCTTCCATGCGGCGGGCCTGGCGGCCGGCGGGCGCGATAACGGCCCGCCGGGCCCGCGTCCCTATCATCCCGGCTACTATGCGGCCTTCCTGCTCGATCCCGACGGCAACAACATCGAGGCGGTGTTCCACGGCGCGCACGTGCGCAGCGCGCCATCGGTGCTGGTGACGTTCTGAGGCGGCTCCGCCCGTGACAGCTTGAGCGTTGTCTTGCCGAATGTCATGACAAATGCCATGATCGTCCATGCAGATCGACGGCTTCGACTGGGACGAGGGCAATCTTGCGAAATGCCGCAAGCATGGTCTTTCGCCCCAGGAAATCGAAGAGATTCTGTCGGGACCGGTCACCCTCATCCTGCCGGACGAACGGCATTCCGGGACCGAGACCCGCAGCATCGCCATCGGACGCAATGCGACGGCGCTATGCCTTCGTCGCCTTCACGATCCGCGAGCGTGACGGCCGGACTCTTCTGAGGCCGATTAGCGCCCGCTACATGCACGCCAAGGAATTGAGGCGCTATGAGCAGCAAGTTGCCCGCCTTCCCGACTGACGAAGAGGCCGAAGCGTTTCTGGAGCGGGGCGACCTCTCCGAGTTCATCGTCGCCGAACGGCTCAAGCCAACCTCCTTCGAATTCGCGCCGAAGGAGAAGACCGTGAGCATGCGGATGCCGGAGGCGCTTCTTGATGCGGTGCGGACTGCCGCGCGCCAGGAGGGCATCCCGTATCAGCGCTACATCAGGCTGACGCTGGAACGCGCCATTGCTGCGCGTCCCGCCCCGCTCAAGCGGGACGCGGGCTGAGCCGCCGCCCACAGCCCTTCCCCGTTCCCCGCTTGTTCTGTTGGACCACCGCGCCTATCGAGAAGGCATGACCCTTTCCCCGATTCGCGAGGCCTGAGACCATGGGCGAGCGCGTGACCCCGCCGCCGGGCGGTGACGACGGCATCGAGACCATCAACCTGCGCGACGCGCTGGAAGAGCGCTATCTCGCCTATGCCCTCTCCACCATCATGGGCCGCGCGTTGCCCGACGCCCGCGACGGGTTGAAGCCGGTCCATCGCCGCATCCTCCACGCCATGCGGCTGCTGAAGCTCGACCCCGGCACCGCCTTCAAGAAATGCGCCCGCATCGTCGGCGACGTCATCGGTAAGTTCCACCCGCATGGCGACCAGTCCGTCTATGACGCGCTGGTGCGCCTCGCCCAGGACTTCTCGCAGCGCTATCCGCTGGTCGACGGCCAGGGCAATTTCGGCAATATCGACGGCGATAACGCCGCCGCCTACCGCTACACCGAAGCCCGCATGACGGAGGTGGCGCGCCTCCTCCTCGACGGCATCGACGAGGACGCGGTCGACTTCCGCAAGACCTACAACGAGGAGGACGAGGAACCGGTCGTCCTGCCCGGCGCCTTCCCCAATCTCCTCGCCAATGGCTCCCAGGGCATCGCCGTCGGCATGGCCACCTCGATCCCGCCGCACAACGCGGCCGAGGTCTGCGACGCGGCGCTGCATATCATCGCCCATCCCGACTGCACCACGCGCGACCTCCTCGCCCACGTGCCCGGCCCGGACTTCCCCACCGGCGGCATCATCATCGAGGGGCGGGCCGCCATCGAGGAGGCCTACGAGACCGGCCGCGGCGCCTTCCGCACCCGCTCCCGCTGGCACCAGGAGGATACCGGTCGCGGCACCTATCTCGTCGTCGTCACCGAGATCCCCTATGGCGTCACCAAGGGCCGGCTGATCGAGAAGATCGCCGAGCTGATCAACGAGAAGAAGCTGCCGCTCGTCGCCGACATGCGCGACGAGAGCGCCGAGGATATCCGCCTCGTCTTCGAGCCGAAGTCGCGCAATGTCGACGCGACCCTGCTCATGGAGAGCCTGTTCAAGCTCACCGAGCTCGAGAGCCGCATCCCGCTCAACATGAACGTCCTCATGAAGGGCAAGGTGCCAAAGGTCGTCGGCCTCAAGGAGGTGCTTCGCGAGTGGCTCGACCACCGCCGCGAGGTGCTCATCCGCCGCTCGCAGCATCGCCTTGCCGCCATCGACAAGCGCCTGGAGGTGCTCGCCGGCCTGCTCGTCGCCTATCTCAACATCGACGAGGTCATCCACATCATCCGCACCGCCGACGAGCCGAAGAAGGCCCTCGTCGCGCGGTTCGACCTCACCGAGGTGCAGGTCGAGGCCATCCTCAACATGCGCCTGCGGTCCCTCGCCAAGCTCGAGGAGATCGAGCTGCGCAAGGAACATGCGGAGCTGACCAAGGAGAAGGAGGGCATCGAGAAGCTGCTCGCCTCCGAGGCCATGCAGTGGAAGACGGTCTCCTGGGAGATCGGCAATGTCCGCAAGCAGTTCTCCAAGGAGACGCCGCTCGGCAAGCGCCGCACCACCTTCGGCGAGGCCGCCGAGGTCGATGTCGACGCCATCGCCGAGGCGCTGGTGGAGCGCGAGCCGATCACCGTCGTGGTCTCCGAGAAGGGCTGGATCCGCGCCCTCAAGGGCCATGTGCAGGACCTCTCCGGCCTCGCCTTCAAGACCGATGACCGCCTCAAGCTGTCGTTCTTCGCCGAGACGACATCGAAGCTGCTGGTCTTCTCCACCAACGGCAAGGTCTTCACCCTGGAAGGCTCGAAGCTTCCCGGTGGGCGCGGCGCCGGCGAGCCGGTGCGCCTGATGATCGACCTCGAGCAGGAGCACGACATCATCGAGGTCACGCCCTATCGCGGCGGCCGCAAGGTGCTCCTCGCCTCGCGCGAGGGCCGCGGCTTCGTCGTGGCCGAGGACGATCTCGTCGCCAACACCCGCAAGGGCAAGGGCGTCATGGGCGTCGATACCCCGGACGAACTGGCGGCGGTGCGCTTCATCGAGGGCGACCACGTCGCCATCGTTGGCCTCAACCGCAAGCTTCTGGTCTTCCCCCTCAACCAGGTGCCGGAGATGGCGCGCGGCAAGGGCGTGCGCCTGCAGAAGTACAAGGAGGGCGGCATGGTCGACCTCAAGACCTTCACCCTCGCCGATGGCCTCACCTGGAAGGATTCCTCCGACCGGACCTGGACGGTGTCGCAGGCCGACCTCGCTGAATGGATCGGCAACCGCGCCGATTCCGGCCGCCTGCCGCCGAAGGGCTTCCCGAAGACGAACCGGTTCGGGTGATGCGGGTCAGTCAGCGAGGCTGATCTTTGCGGCCTCGGCTACCGCCTTGAACGCCGCGATCTCCGCGCCGAGGAACCGCGCGGTTGCCTCCGACGAGGCATCGGCGATCGCGGTGGTCCCGACGGCTGCAAGCCGCGTCTTCAGCGCCTCGCTTGCCAGAGCCTGTCGAACGGCCGTGCCGATCTGCTCGATGCGGGCGGAGGGCGTGGCGCGCGGCGCCAGCAGCATGTTCCAGGTTGCGAGTTCGACGCCCGGAAGGCCCGCCTCGGCGAAGGTCGGGACATCCGGCAGCCCGGGATGGCGGGCCTTTGAGCCGATGGCGAGGGGCTTGACGCGGCCGCCCTCGATCAGCGAGGCGGCTGAGGCGACGCTCTCGATGGTGAAGGCGACCTCACCCGTCAGCACCGCCTGCATGGCGGGACCGCCGCCGCGGTAGGGCACGTGGACGAGGTCCGGCAGTCCGGCCTTCAGCTTGAACAGTTCACCGGCGAGATGGGTGATGGAGCCCGCTCCCGCCGAGGCATAGCTGTGCCGGCCGGGCTCGCGCCGCAGCCGGTCGATGAAGCCGGCGAGCGTCGTCTCGCCGAAGCCCGGCGGGCAGACGAGAACGAGCGGCGTGGTGCCGATCATGGTCACCGCGGCGAAATCGCCGATGGGGTCGAAGCCGAGACGCCGGGCGACGGCAGGATTGACGCCGTGGGTGGAGGCCGAGGCGACGAGCAGGACATGGCCATCGGGCTCGGCACGGATCACCGCCTCCGAGGCGACTGCGCCATTGGCGCCGGCGCGGTTTTCAACCACGACGCTCTGTCCGATCACCGGGCCGAGCGCCTCGGCGAGCAGGCGGGCTGCGACGTCGGTCGAGCCGCCGGGTGCGAAGGGCACGATGAAGCGCAGGGGTCGTTCGGGGAAGGCGCTGGCGAAGGGCGCGGCGGCAAGGCTTGCGCCGGCGGCAAGAAGGAGACGGCGAGACAGCATGATCCACCCGCGATGATCGACGGGTTGGCGCTAGACCATCGCGATGAAGTGCCTGTGACGGTCACCGTCTCGGCTGGCGGGCCCTCAGGCCTCTACCCGCGCCCATCCCTCAGGCATCAGCCGCTCCTGCGGCAGGAAGCGGGCCTTGTAGTCCATCTTGGCCGAACCATCGACCCAGTAGCCGAGATAGACGTAAGGCAGGCCCATGGCCTTCGCCCGGGCGATATGGTCGAGGATGATGAGCGTGCCGAGCGAGCGGCTCTGCTGGTCGGGCTCGAAGAAGGAATAGACCAGCGACAGCCCATCGCCGAGGATGTCGGTGAGCACGCAGGCCACGAGCTCGCCCTTGCTGCGGCCGTTGATGGCGGTGTCCGCATCGCGACGGCGATATTCGACCAGCCGCGTCTTCACGTGGCTGTCCTCGACCATCATCGCATAGTCCAGCACGGTCATGTCGGCCATGCCGCCGGAGCGATGCCGGGCGTCCAGATAAGCGCGGAAGGTCGAGTACTGCTCGGAGGTCGGGATGGCCGGGCGCATCTCGCCGACGAGGTCGGAGTTCCGCAGCATCACCTTCCGGAACGAGCGGCCGGGCCGGAAATCAGCCACCGGCACACGCACCGAGACGCAGGCCCGGCAGGTCTCGCAGGCCGGCCGGTAGGCGATCGACTGGCTGCGGCGGAAGCCGCCCTGGGTGAGGATGTCGTTGAGATGCGGTGCCTGCGGCCCCACCAGATGCGTGAACACTTTCCGCTCCGACTGCCCCGGGAGATAGGGGCATGGCGTCGGGGCCGTCAGGTAGAACTGGGGGGTGTCGCGGGGTTGCTGCGTCAAGGCGTGTTCCGGAGACGAATCGCGGGACCGGGCGACCCCGCGACGGATCACCGAAGATAGTCGGCGGGTCGCCCGGGTCAAAGGTTGATCCGTCGCTCGCGGACGCACGAGCCCGTGATTCAGCGTCTCAGCCGAGCTGCCCCGCCGTCTCGATCCTGACCGCCGGCAGGCCCTCGGCCTCCAGCGCCGCCAGGATCTCGTGGAGATGGGCGCCGTCGCGCACCTCCACGGTGACGTCGAGCTTGGTGCCCTTGGCCGGCGTGTCGAGGAAATAGCGCCGATGCTCGACGGCGAGGATGTTGGCGCCGAGCCGCCCGATCAGCGCCGCGACATGGCCGAGCACGCCCGGCCGGTCATGGATGGTGACGCGGATCGAGGCGATGCGGCTTTCGCGCTCCAGCTCCCGCACCATGATCGAGGCGAGGATCCGCGGGTCGATATTGCCGCCGCACAGGATCAGCCCGACCTTGCGGCCGCGGAACCGCTCGGGCTCGGCGAGCATGGCGGCAAGGCCCGCCGCGCCGGCGCCCTCGGCCATGGTCTTCTGGCGCGTGAGATAGAGGTTCACGGCGCGCTCAAGCTCGCTTTCGCTGGCAAGCACCACTGCGGAGACATGCTCGCGCACGACGGGGAGCGTCGCCTTGCCGACGATCTTCACCGCGATGCCCTCGGCGAGCGTCGGCCCGCCGACGGGGCGCGCCTCGTTGTGGAGGGCGTTCCACATCGAGGGGTAGAGCGCCGCCTCGACACCCACGACCTCGATGCCGGGCCTCAGCGCCTTCGCCGCCACCGCATTGCCGCCGATCAGCCCGCCGCCTCCGATCGGCACGACGAGGACGTCGAGGTCGGGCACGTCCTCCAGCATCTCGCAGGCGATCGTGCCCTGTCCGGCCATGACGTGGAGGTCGTCATAGGGGTGGACCCAGACGCGGTTCTCGGCGGCCTGGATGGCCTCCGCCCGCGCCTGCGCCTCCGACAGGGTCTCGCCGTCGAGCACCACGGTCGCGCCGTGGCTGCGGGTGGCGGCGACCTTCACAAAGGGCGTCGTCTCCGGCATGACGATGGTGGCGGGAATGCCGAGGCGGCTCGCATGCAACGCCACGGCCTGGGCGTGGTTGCCAGCCGACATGGCGATGACGCCGCGCCGACGCTCCTCCTCGTTCAGCGAGGCGAGTTTCACCAGCGCGCCGCGCTCCTTGAAGGAGTTGGTGACCTGCAGGTTCTCGTATTTCACGAAGACCTCGGCGCCGGTGATGGCCGAGAGCGGCGGGGCGGGGAGCATCGGCGTGCGCATCACCTGGCCGGCGATGGTCTCGCGTGCGGCGAGGATATCGGCGAGGGTGAGGCTCAAGGCAGGTCTCCGGCCCGGGGGGCAAGGCCCGCAAGGTCGGGGAAGGCGTCGCGGAAGTCCACCGTCGTGGCGCGGGCCGGTGCCGGCACCTGGCCAAGCCACCAGCGCTTCAGGATCAGGAGCCGCACCGCCGAGATCGGCCCCCGTTCGGTGACGAGGCCGACGAGGTCCGGCCGGCCATGGGCATCCTCGCCGTTGAAGCGGCAGGTGGCGGAATGGACCGTGCGCGGACGGCCCGGGCGCTCGGCGAGATAGGTGATCTTCACGCCGCCGTCGCCGGGTTCGTCGCGATTGCCGGAAATGACCGTTCCGACCTCATGGAGAGCCGGCAGCACCTCGCGGCACAGCGCGAGGCGGGCAGGATCGACCACCGGCGTGCAGCCGCCGGCAGCGATGAGCACGGTCGCGGCGAGGACCCGACGGATCACGCGGCGGCGCTGAGGAGCCCCGCGACGCGCGGCGCGAAATAGGTGAGGATGCCGTCGCAGCCCGCCCGCTTGAAGGCGACGAGGCTCTCGATCATGGCGCGCTCGCCGTCGATGGCGCCGGCTCGCGCCGCCATCTCGATCATCGCGTATTCGCCGGACACCTGGTAGGCGAAGGTCGGCACCCCAAACGTGTCCTTCACCCGGCGGCAGATGTCGAGATAGGGCAGGCCGGGCTTCACCATCACCATGTCGGCGCCCTCGGCGAGATCGAGCTCGACCTCGCGGATCGCCTCGTCGGAATTGGCGGGGTCCATCTGATAGGTGCGCTTGTCGCCAATCAGTGTCTTCTTGGTGCCGATGGCGTCGCGGAACGGGCCGTAGAAGGCCGAGGCATATTTCGCCGCATAGCTCATGATCTGCACTTCGCTGAGGCCCGCGGCGTCGAGCGTGGCGCGGATGGCGCCGATGCGCCCGTCCATCATGTCGGAGGGGGCGATGCAGTCAGCGCCGGCTTCGGCGAGCGCCTGGGCCTGGCGGCAGAGGATGGCCACGGTCTCGTCGTTGAGGATGCGGCCGCACTCGGTCAGCACGCCGTCATGGCCGTGCGAGGTATAGGGGTCGAGGGCCGCGTCGCAGATGAGGCCGACCTCGGGCACCGCCGCCTTGATGGCGCGTACCGCGCGGCACATCAGGTTCCGGTTGTTCTCGGCCTCCGAGCCGACGGGATCGCGCAGGGCGGGGTCGACATAGGGGAAGGGGGCGAGCGCCGGGATGCCGAGCCGCGCCGCCTTCTCGGCCTCGCGCACCGCCTCGTCGATGGACACACGGTCGACGCCGGGCATGGTCGCCACGGGGGTGCGCGCTTCGTTGCCGTCGATGAGGAAGATCGGCCAGATCAGGTCATTCGTGGTCAGAACGTTCTCGCGCACCAGCCGGCGCGACCATTCGGTCTTGCGGTTGCGCCGCATGCGGGTCTGGAGGTCGAGCCGGGGAGTTTCGGCGCTGGACGCGTCGGCGGCGGGCTTGTGCAGGGCGCGAAGGGTCATGACCGGTCTCCGCAGCGGCCGGAGCCGCCGGTCATGGTTGAATATCACTCTGGAATTATTCGGAACAGTCCCGCAGACAACGGACCTCCCTTCCGAAAAGGCACTGCCGAATGGTCTCCCCCGCCCGACCGAATTGACCCGGGCGCGGATCACTCCATAACCGGCAGGCTTGCATCAAGGGGCTGTGGCCGATGGATTTCGCCCTGACCGAGGACCAGGAAGCCTTCCGCCAGGTCGCGCGCGATTTTGCCAGCGCGGAGATGGCGCCGCATGCCCGCGACTGGGATGCCGGGTCCGTCTTTCCCGAGGAGACCCTGCGCAAGGCCGCGAGCCTCGGCTTCGGCGGCATCTATGTGCGCGAGGATGTCGGCGGCTCCGGCCTGTCGCGGCTCGATGCGGCGGTAATCTTCGAGGAACTTGCCCAGGGCTGCGTCTCCACCACCGCCTATATCTCGATCCACAACATGGCCGCCTGGATGATCGACGCGTATGGCCACGAGGACCTGAGGCGCCGCTACGTGCCGGACCTCTGCGCCATGACCACCTTCGCCAGCTACTGCCTCACCGAGGCAGGCGCGGGATCGGACGCCGCCTCTCTGCGCACCCGCGCGGTGCGCGACGGCAATTCCTGGGTCATCAACGGCGCCAAGGCCTTCATCTCGGGCGGCGGGCGCTCCGACATCTATGTTGTCATGGCCCGCACCGGCGGTGAGGGGGCGCGTGGTATCTCCTGCTTCGTCGTCGAGAACGGCACGCCGGGTCTCACCTTCGGCGCACAGGAGAAGAAGCTCGGCTGGAAAAGCCAGCCCACCGCCGTCGTCGATTTCGACAATGTCCGCGTGCCGGCCGAGAACATGGTGGGGGAGGAGGGGCAGGGCTTCCGCATCGCCATGGCCGGCCTCGACGGAGGGCGTCTCAACATCGCCGCCTGCTCGCTTGGTGGTGCGCAGTTCTGCCTCGACCGCACCATCGGCTACATGACCGATCGCAAGCAGTTCGGTCAGCAGCTGAAGGATTTCCAGGCGCTGCGCTTCCGCGTCGCCGATTATGCGACGGAGCTGGAGGCCGCCCGCCTCATGGTCCGCCGCGCCGCGGTCGCCGTCGGCGAGAAGGATCCCCGCGCCACGACGCTCGCCGCCATGGCCAAGCGTTTCGCCACCGATGTCGGTTTCGAGGTGGTCAATGGCTGCCTCCAGCTGCACGGCGGCTATGGCTATCTCAACGACCACCCGATCGAGCGCGTGCTGCGCGACGTCCGCGTCCACCAGATCCTCGAAGGCACCAACGAGATCATGCGGGTGATCGTCTCGCGCGACCTGCTCGGCGCGTGATAGAGGGCAGGGCATGAGCGAGCCGATTCACGCCCCCGCCGAACCGGAAGTTCTCCTCGAGCGCCGAGGATCCGCCGGCCTCATCATTCTCAACCGCCCCAAGGCGCTGAACGCGCTGACCCTCACCATGGTCCGCGCCATGCGCCAGGCGCTCGACGCCTGGGCCGTCGATCCCGGCGTCACCCGCGTCGTGGTGACCGGGGCGGGCGGGCGCGCCTTCTGTGCCGGCGGCGACATCCGCGTGCTCCACGACCTCGGCAAGGCTGGCCGTCATGCCGAGGCCTTGCAGTTCTGGCGCGAGGAATACGAGCTCAACATCCTCATCAAGCGCTACCCGAAGCCCTATGTGTCGCTCATCGACGGCATCGTCATGGGCGGCGGCGTCGGCGTGTCGATCAACGGCAGCCATGTGGTCGCGGGCGAGAAATTCGTCTTCGCCATGCCGGAGGTCGGCATCGGTTTCTTCCCCGATGTCGGCGGCACCTATTTCCTGCCGCGCATCCCCGGCGAGATCGGCGCCTTTTTCGCGCTGACCGGCGAGCGTATGAAGCAGGGCGACGCCCTCTCCACCGGTCTTGCCACCCACGCCACCGCCTCCGCGCGCTTCGAGGAACTGCGCGAGGCGCTCTGCGGCCGCGAGACCGTCGACCTCGTGCTGGAGGGCTTCGCTCACGCCTCCACCGTGCCGGCGACCGTCACCGCCCGAAGAGCCGCCATCGATGCCTGCTTCCGCTTCGACACGGTGGAAAAGGTGATGCAGGCTCTCGCCGCGGCTTCGGCTGCAGGCGATGCCTGGTGCGGCGAGACGCTTGCCACCATGCGTGCAAAGTCGCCAACCTCCATGAAGCTCGCGCTCGCGCAGGTGCGCGCGGGCCGGTCGATGGATTTCGAGGATGCGATGAAGACCGAGTTCCGCATCGTCTCCCGCATCTGCCATGGACACGACTTCTACGAAGGGGTGCGCGCCGTCATCATCGACAAGGACAATGCCCCGCGCTGGCAGCCCGCAGCGGTTGAGGCGGTGACGCCGGAGATGGTCGCCGCGCATTTCGCGCCCCTCGGTGAGGGCGAACTCGTCGCCCCACCCCTGCCGCGGTCCTGACGCCGATGACCGCCGCCCGCCTCCGCACGCCAAGCGACGCGCCGATCCCCGCCGATGGCGAGGCCCGCGGCATCGACTGGACGCGCATTTATCGCATCTTCATGCGGGCGCTCGCGGTCATGACCATCGCCCGCGGTCTGTCGCGATGGCTGGTCATCTGCGGCGGCCCCAATGCCGATGGCCTCGGCTTCGAGGAGCTGCCCCCCGGCCTCCAGGCCTCCACCGTCTTCTTCGCCGTCATCGAACTGGTGGCGGGCGTCGGCCTCTGGCTGACCTCGGCCTGGGGCGGCGTCGTCTGGATCATCGCCACGGCCGTGGCAATCGCCATCGACCTTGCCATGACCGGTGGCATCCTGGGCTTGGTGCAGCTCGCTGCCCGCACCTGGCCGGCCACCGCCGCCGATGCGGCGCTGCTGCTCTTCTACGCCATCGTCGCGGTTCTCGCCGCGCGCCAGGCCGACGACACCATCACCGAATGAGCGGCGAAGCCGCCACCCCGGCCATGCCGGGGCGACCACAGGGGAGGACTTAATGAGCACCATCGCCTTCATCGGCCTCGGCAACATGGGCGGGCCGATGGCCGCCAACCTCGTCAAGGCCGGCCACCGCGTCATCGGCACCGATCTCGCGCCGGCTGCCGTCGAGCGCCATGTGGCGGCCGGCGGCGTTGCCGGCGCCTCGATCGCCGCGGCGGTGGCAGAGGGCGACGTGGTCGTCACCATGCTGCCCTCGGGCCGCGAGGTGAAGGCGCTCTATGGCGGCCCGCAGGGCATCATCGCCTCCGCCAAGGCCGGCGCACTGCTGATCGATTCCTCGACCATCGACGTCGACAGCGCCCGAGCCGTTGCATCGGATGCTGCCGCCCGCGGCCTCTCGATGATCGATGCGCCGGTCTCCGGTGGCGTTGGCGGCGCCACGGCTGGCACACTCACCTTCATGTGCGGCGGCGACGATGCCGCCTTCGCCAGGGCGAAGCCCTATCTCGAGGCCATGGGCAAGACGATCGTCCATGCTGGCGGTCCCGGGAACGGCCAGGCCGCCAAGATCTGCAACAACATGATCCTCGGGATCACCATGATCGCCACGTCCGAAGCCTTCGTGCTCGCCGAGAAGCTCGGCCTCGACGCGCAGAAGCTCTTCGACATCGCCTCCAAATCGTCCGGCCAGTCCTGGTCGCTCACGACCTACTGCCCCGTACCGGGCCCGGTGCCGACCTCGCCGGCCAACCGCGGCTATCAGGCGGGCTTCACCGCCGCGATGATGCTGAAGGACCTGAAGCTCGCCCAGGACGCCGCCCGCTCTGCCGGCGCCGTCACGCCGCTCGGCGCCGAGGCGACCGCCCTCTACGGGCTCTATGCCGCCCAGGGCGAGGCTGGCACCGATTTTTCGGGCATCGTCAACTTCCTGCGGGGCAAGTGACCATCCCTTCCCTCAGGGAATTTCAGAGGTGAAGCCCTGCCGGCGGGGAAGTTCCTCACCGTGGGCTTCCGCGCCGTCATGGCGCTATGATGAACGCGAGGTTTCGGCGGTCGCAGACAGTCGATGGATCGCGCCACAGCCCCTTGGTTGACGATGCCTTTCCCGGGTCTGAACAGTCTGTGAACATCACAGCCCGTGCCCTTGGAAATCCGCCCTTCCCATCGTTGACGGAAGCTTGCCGAAAACGCGGTCGGTTGATGAAAAGACAATGAGATATTGCCGAGAGATCAACGCAATAACTTGTTGATCTAATAGTGGTTAAGCCGCCTTCATCGTGTTTGTTCGGGCGCTCTTAAAATTCACGGGGCTAGGTTGGCATCACACGAGCGGTGAACAGGGCCGCTCGGCCGAGGGTCAAAAAACAGCCCCGGCGCCAACCCGGACAAGAGGCGTCCCATGAGCATGATGACGAAGACGCGCGAGGTTGCCTCGCCGCCGATCTCCCCCGAGCGTCTCGAGCGTTTCGAGGCCATCACCCCCGTCTATATGGAGGCCCTGACGCTCATCGAGCGCCTGCACCGCCGCCTGCTGGACGTGATCAAGGACGAGTTCGACCGCCGCAGCCGCTCGGACATCAACGCCGTCCAGGCGCTGCTGCTCTTCAACATCGGCGACCGCGAACTGACCGCCGGTGAACTGCGCACCAAGGGCTACTATCTCGGCTCGAACGTCTCCTACAATCTCAAGAAGCTCGTCGAGATGGGCTACCTGTCCCACCAGCGCTCGCGCATCGACCGCCGGTCGGTCCGCATCTCGCTGACGGACAAGGGCCACGAGATCGCCGCCATCGTGCAGGCGCTCTATGCCAAGCACGTCCGCACGGTCGAGCAGGTCGGCGGCGTCAACCTCGACGACTTCAAGTCGCTCAACAAGTCGCTGCTGCGGCTCGAGCGCTTCTGGACCGACCAGATCCTCTACCGGCTCTGAGGCGATCCATGACGCTCCTGTCCACCGATATGGCGCTGCTGCTCTCCGGCATCGCCATGGTCCTGGTCCTCGCCGAGACCATGCTCGGCGTCACCGGCACCACGCTCTTCGTCCGCGATGAGGCGAACCGTCGCCACTGAGACGTGGGACACGAACCGCGATGGCCGGCCTTCCGACGGGAGGCCGGCCGTCGCCGTTTTGGGACACGTCACGACTGCCATGCGCCCTTTTCACGCATCTGTGCGGAGGGAAGCTGCCACAAACGCCTTGAGTTGGTCACATTGATTGCCATAGGTGAAGCCAACGCCGCTTGGCATTCCTTAAGGATAATGGTGTTTGCTCCCCGCGGGCGGGAGCGCACCCCGCCGATGATCCGGAGCCGACCTTTGACCGATCGCTTCACCACCAGGCTCGACCGGCGCGCGCTGCTCGGCGGCCTGGCCTCCCTGCCGGCCCTCGCGCTCGCCTCTCCCGCCCTCGCCCAGCAGGGCCGCTCCGCTGTCGCCGAATGGTCCGACAGCTTCGATGCCGGCTCTCGCACCCGCTCGGCGCGCAACCCCTTTCCGGTTCTCGGTCCGCACACGGTGCAGGGCCTCGAAATGGCCATCGGCCAGTATCAGCAGATCGTCTCCCGCGGCGGCTGGCAGCCGGTCCCGGACCGTGAGCGCCTGCGCATCGGCGCCCGCCGCCCGGCCGTGGTCGCCCTGCGTGACCGCCTCATCGCTTCCGGCGATCTTGACGCCTCCGCCGGCCGCTCCGACATTTTCGACAGCTTCGTCGACACCGCCGTGAAGCGGTTCCAGACCCGCCACGGCATCTCGCCGGATGGCCAGGTCCGTGATGCCACCTTCGCCGCCCTCAATGTCCCGGCTGAGATGCGTCTGCGCCAGCTCGAGACGAATCTCGTCCGCGTCCGCGCCTATTCGGGCTTCCTCGGCAATCGCTTCATCGTCATGAACATCCCCGCCGCCCAGCTCGAGGCGGTCGAGAACGGCACGGTCGTCTCCCGCCATGTCACTGTCGTAGGCAAGATCGATCGCCAGTCGCCGGTGATCTCGACCCGCGTCCAGGACATCAACTTCAACCCCTACTGGACCGTGCCGGCCTCGATCATCCGCAAGGACCTGATCCCGAAGATGCAGGCCGAGCCGGACTACCTCGCCAAGAACCGCATCCGCGTGTTCAACGGCCAGGGCCAGGAAGTGGCGCCGGAATCGATCAACTGGAACACCATGGAGGCGATGAACTATCGCTTCCGCCAGGACCCCTTCGAGGGCAACTCGATGGGCAATGTCCGCATCAACATTCCCAACCAGCATGCGGTCTACATGCACGACACGCCCTCCAAGGGCCTGTTCGGCGAGGACCAGCGCTTCCACTCCTCGGGTTGCGCCCGCGTCCAGAATGTCCGCGAGCTCATCGCCTGGATCCTGCAGGGCACGCAGTGGAGCCGTTCGGAGATCGACCGGATCTTCCGTACCACCGACCGCGTCGACGCCAAGCCGCTGCAGCCGGTCCCGGTCTACTGGGTCTATATCACCGCCTGGGCCAATCCGGACGGCCTCGTGCAGTTCCGTGACGACATCTACCAGCGTGACGGCATCGGCCCCCAGGCCGCGACGGGCATGGGCCAGCCGGTCGCCCTGCGCTGATCGGACACCCGCAGCCTTTTCCAAAAGCCCGGCCTCGCGCCGGGCTTTTTCGTTTCACCTGGGACGCGGCGTTCGGTCATGGTGCGGGCGAACGAGGCTGTGGCACGATGGGCCATGCCCGAATCCTCCGGCCGCACCGTCTATTTCGAGCACACCGTGATCGGCGCCTATCTGCGCTGCGCCGCCATCTGCGCGGAGACCGGCACCGAAGTGGTGGTGATGGGGCCGGCGCACACCGCCCTCCCTGATCTCGAACGGCTTGCCCGTCGTAAGCTGGAGCGTCGGCTGATGCAGGATACGGGGGAGGGGTCCTGACATCGGCACAAGGTCTGGTGCCGCGCGCGCCTTCGGCCTTGGACTTGCCACCGGCGCTGTGCTACCCGCTAGCCCATATCATCGACCGCCACGGCGGGTGCCCGCCGCCTCACGGAGCCATCCGGATGTCCTCGTCCTCCGCCGCCGCGAAGCCCTTCGATGGCTTCTTCTCCGCGTCCCTCGCCGACACCGATCCGGTGATCTTCGACGCGATCCAGAAGGAGCTTGGCCGGCAGCAGCATGAGATCGAACTGATCGCCTCGGAGAACATCGTCTCGCGCGCCGTCATGGAAGCGCAGGGCTCGGTGATGACCAACAAGTATGCCGAGGGCTATCCGGGCAAGCGCTACTATGGCGGCTGCCAGTTCGTCGATATCGCCGAGACGGTCGCCATCGAGCGCGCCACCAAGCTGTTCGGTTGCCGCTTCGCCAATGTCCAGCCGAATTCGGGCAGCCAGGCGAACCAGGCCGTGTTCCTCGCCCTCATGCAGCCGGGCGACACCTTCATGGGCCTGGACCTCGCCGCCGGTGGCCACCTCACCCATGGCTCGCCGGTCAACGTCTCCGGCAAGTGGTTCAAGGTGGCGCCCTATACGGTGCGCCGCGAGGACCAGCTCATCGACATGGACGAGGTCGCCCGCATCGCGCGCGAGGCGAAGCCGGAGATCATCATCGCCGGTGGCTCGGCCTATGCCCGCTTCTGGGACTTCGCCCGTTTCCGCGCCATTGCCGATGAGGTTGGCGCCTATCTCTTTGTCGACATGGCCCATTTCGCCGGCCTGGTCGCGGGCGGCGCCCATCCCTCTCCGTTCCCGCATGCCCATGTGGCTACCACCACCACCCACAAGACCCTGCGCGGTCCGCGTGGCGGCATGATCCTCACCGATGACGAGGAACTCGCCAAGAAGTTCAACTCGGCGGTCTTCCCCGGTATGCAGGGCGGCCCGCTCATGCATGTCATCGCCGCCAAGGCCGTGGCCTTCGGCGAGGCGCTGCGCCCCGAGTTCAAGACCTATTCCCACGCCGTCGTTGCCAATGCCAAGGCGCTGGCCGAGACGCTGAAGAGCGCCGGTTTCGACCTCGTCACCGGCGGCACCGATAACCACCTGATGCTGGTCGACCTGCGCCCGAAAAACCTCACCGGCAAGGCCTCCGAGGCCGCCCTCGGCCGCGCCTACATCACCTGCAACAAGAACGGCATTCCCTTCGACCCGCAGAAGCCCTTCGTCACCTCGGGCGTCCGCCTCGGCACCCCGGCCGGCACGACCCGCGGCTTCGGCATTGCCGAGTTCAAGCGCGTCGGTGAGCTCATCGCCGAGACGCTGGACGGACTGTCCCGCGCCAATTCCGACGAGGGCAACGCCCAGGTCGAGGCGGTCGTGCGGGAGAAGGTCAAAGACCTCACCGCCCGCTTCCCCATCTATTCCTGACGGGACGCGCGCGCCGTGCGCTGCCCCTTCTGTGGGTTCGCGGATACGCAGGTGAAGGACAGCCGTCCCACCGAGGACGGCTCCGCCATCCGTCGCCGCCGCGTCTGCACGGAATGCGGCGGGCGCTTCACCACCTTCGAGCGCGTGCAGTTGCGTGAGCTCATCGTGGTCAAGCGCTCCGGCAAGCGCGTGCCCTTCGACCGCGACAAGCTCATGCGATCCATCCAGATCGCGCTGCGCAAGCGGCCGGTGGACCCCGAGCGCGTCGAGCGCCTCGTCTCCGGCATCGTCCGCCAGCTCGAGGCCTCCGGCGAGTCGGACATTCCCGCCGAGAATATCGGCCGCATCGTCATGGAGGCGCTCAAGGCCCTCGACGACGTCGCCTATGTGCGTTTCGCCTCGGTCTACCGCAATTTCCGCGATCCCCGCGAGTTCCAGCAGCTGATCGGCGAGATGTCAGAGGACGGCGACGGCACGACCGAGCCCGGGCGCAGCTAGCGTCATGGCCGCTGGCGCCTTCACCGCGGTCGATGCCGCCCATATGGACCACGCGCTGCGCCTCGGCCGGCGGCATCTCGGTCTCGCCTGGCCCAATCCCTCCGTCGGTTGCGTTGTCGTCAAAAGCGGCGTGATTGTCGGCCGCGGCGTGACCCAGGCCGGCGGCCGCCCGCATGGCGAGACGACGGCCATCGCCCATGCGCTCGCCGCTTCCGGCCTGCGCGCCACCCATGGCGCCACCGCCTATGTGACGCTGGAGCCCTGTTCGCATTACGGCCGCACGGCGCCCTGTTCGGATGCTCTCGCCCGTGCCGGTATCGCGCGCGTCGTCTGTGCCATCGGCGACCCCGATCCGCGCGTCCATGGCCGCGGCTTCCACATGCTCCGCGCCTATGGCATCGCCGTCGATGTCGGCGTTGGCGCCGCCGAGGCCGCCCTTGATCACCGCGGTCATTTCACCCGCGTGCGCCAGGGCCGCCCCTTCGTGCAGCTGAAGATGGCGCTCTCCGCCGACGGCTTCGTGGCGGCCGCGGGCGGCGCGCGTACCCAGATCAGCTGCCCCGAGGCCACCGTCCAGCTACATCTCGTCCGCGCCATGGCCGATGCCATCATGATCGGCATCGGCACGGTGCTGGCCGACGACCCGCTGCTCACCTGCCGCCTTCCCGGCATGGAGGACCGCTCGCCGATCCGCGTCATCATCGACTCGAAGCTGCGCCTGCCGCTCACCTCCCGCCTCGTCGCCACCGCGCGCGACGCGCCGACCTGGGTCGTCTCCACCGTCGGCGCACCGCCCGAGGCCGAGCGGGCGCTGCGCCAGGCCGGCTGCGAGGTCATGCTGGTGAGCCGCCTCGCCGACGGCTCCGTCGACATGGGTGCCGCGCTCCGGCTCTTGTCCGCGCGCGGCATCACCCGCGTCATGAGCGAGGGCGGCCCGATCCTTGGCGCGACGCTGATGCAGCAGGCGCTGGCTGACGAAATCATCGTCGCGCGCTCGCCGGCCGCACTTGGCGACGGCGTGCCCGGTTTCGTCATCCCCATGCCCGAGCGCTACCGCCTCGCCGAGAGCCGCACCGCCGGCTGCGACCTCATCGAAACCTTCCGCCCCGATCCCGCCGCTCAAGGAGCCTGAACCATGTTCACCGGCATCATCACCGACGTCGGCGAGATCGTCGCCGTGGAGGCCCGCGGCTCCGCGCGCCATCTGGCGGTGGCCTGCTCCTATCCGGCCGACAGCCTGCCGCTCGGCGCCTCGGTCTGCCACATGGGCATCTGCCTGACCGTCACCTCGCTTGCCGAACAGGGCAACCGCACCGTCTTCACCATCGACGCATCGGCCGAGACCCTCGCCCGCACCACGCTCGGTGCCTGGCAGGCCGGCAAGAAGGTCAACCTCGAGCGGGCGCTGCGCATCGGCGATGAACTCGGCGGCCATATCGTCACCGGCCATGTCGATGGCGTTGCCGAGATCGTCTCGCGCGACGACACCGACGGCACCGCCCGCTTCGTCTTCCGCGCCCCGAAGGACCTTGCCAAGTTCATCGCCGAGAAGGGCTCCGTCGCCCTCGACGGCACCTCGCTCACCGTCAACGGCGTCGACGGCGATACCTTCACCGTCACCATGATCCCGCACACCCTCGCGGTGACCACCTGGGGTGACGCCAAGGCCGGCGACCGCGTCAACATCGAGGCCGACATGATGGCGCGCTATGCCGCCCGCCTTGCGGATGCGAAGGCGGGGGGCTACTAGAGCGCTCCCATTTCGAAGGACCCGCCATGGCCGCTCCGCGTTCCGCAGCCGAGCACGTGATCCCGACTCATGCCCGCGTGCTGATCGTCGAGGCGCGTTTCTATGATGACCTCGCCGACGCCCTGCTCGATGGCGCCAAGGCGGCGCTTGCCGAGGTTGGCGCGACCTGTGAGGTCCACACCGTGCCCGGTGCGCTGGAGATCCCGGCCGCGATCGCCATCCTGATGGACGGCGCGGCCGCCCGCGGCCAGCCCTTCGACGGGGCAGTGGCCCTCGGTACGGTCATCCGCGGCGAGACCACCCATTACGAGATCGTCTCGGAGGAGAGTTCGCGGGCGCTCATGGACCTCTCGGTCCAGCGCAAGCTGCCCCTCGGCAACGGCATCCTCACAGTCGAGAACGATGCCCAGGCCTGGGCGCGCGCCCGTCGCAGCGAACTCGACAAGGGCGGCGGGGCGGCGAAGGCCTGCCTCGCCATGATCCGCCTGAAGCGTGGGGCGGAGCAGCCCTGATGTCCGAGACCGCTCCGAAACAGGCCAACAAGCGCGGCACGGCGCGTCTCGCCGCCGTCCAGGCGCTCTACCAGATGGATGTCGCCGGCACCGACATCAACGACGTGATCGGCTCGTTCCAGACCTTCTGGATGGGCCGGGAGGTCGAGGGCGACACCTACCTGCCGGCCGATCACCAGTTCTTCCGCGACATCATCCAGGGCGTGATGCGCGAGCAGCAGCGCATCGACGTGGCGGTGGACCGCATCCTCGCCGACGACTGGCCGCTGCGTCGCATCGAGGCCGTGCTGCGCGCCGTGCTGCGCGCCGGCACCTACGAGCTCTTCGAGCGCCCGGACGTGCCGGCCAAGGTCATCATCGCGGAATATGTCGACGTGGCCGATGCCTTCGTCGATCGCGAGGAGGTCGGCATGGCCAATGCCGTGCTCGACAAGATCGCCAAGCGCGTGCGCGCCGCTGAAATGGGCGAGGCGCCGAAGCACTGAGCGCTTCCCGGCGCGGCTCCGCCGGGCCATGATCCCCCCGTGACACGCCCCTCCGAAGACGCCCTCATCGCCCGCTTTTTCGCGCCGCTCGCCACCAGCGCCGGTGCGGATGGGCTCACCGATGATGCGGCAACCATCCTGCCGGGGGAAGGGGACCTCGTCGTCACCAAGGACATGGCGATCGCCGGCGTCCATTTCTTCCCCGACGATCCGCCGGGCCTCGTCGCTGCCAAGGCGCTGCGGGTGAACCTCTCCGACCTCGCCGCCAAGGGCGCGGTGCCTGTCGGCATGCTGCTGGGGCTGGGACTTCCCGCGGACTGGTCGGTCGAGTGGCTGGAGGGTTTTGCTGGCGGCCTCGCTGCCGATTTGAAAGCCTATGGCTGTCCGCTGCTCGGCGGCGACACGGTGAAGGTGCCGGGGCCGCTGACTCTCTCCGTCACTGCCTTCGGGCGCGCCAGCCGCACCGTGCGTCGCCGTGGGGCGCGGCCAGGCGACCTCCTCTGCGTCACTGGCACGATCGGTGACGGCGCGCTGGGGCTCCTGGCGCGGCAGGCGGAACGCGATCCCGCAACCGCGCCGGGTTGGCTCGCCGCCCTCGGCGAGGATCATCGCCGCCACCTCATCGATCGCTATCTTAAGCCCCAGCCGCGGGTAGCCCTGGCGAAGGCCATAGCGCGCCATGCTTCGGCTGCCATGGATGTATCGGATGGCCTCGTGGGCGACCTTGCCAAGATGATGGCGGCGTCGGGCACGGGCGCGATGGTGGACGCCGGCGCCGTGCCGCTGTCGCCGGCCGCCGCTGCCGCCCTTGCGACGGACCAGGCCCTCTGGACACGGGCGCTGACCGGCGGTGACGATTACGAGATCCTGCTGGCCTGCCCGCCGGCCCGGCTTTCCTCGCTGCAGGCGGATGCGGCGGCGGTGGCGGTGCCCCTCGCCGTGATCGGCGAGGTCACGGGCAGCACCGGCGTTACCTGGTCGCTCAACGGCCAGCCGCTGACCTTCGGATCGGAACGCTTCGAGCACTTTTGAGCGCTTAGCGTCGAGACGTGCCCTGCACTTCGGATCGGCCACGCGGCCTAGAGCGCGATGTCATGTCCGCGACCAGCAGTCACCGCAAAACAAAAGGCCCCGGCGAACCGGGGCCTTCCGAAACCATCAGACCATCAGGCCTCAGTCCCAGGCCATGACCACGTGGCCGGGCGAGATCTCGCGATACTGGCGCACCGGCGGCACGTAATCCGGCGCGCGGACCGGGCTCTTGATCTCGTCGTTCGAGACACCGCGCTTCTGCAGGCGGCGGGCCGGATCCGGGATCGGCACTGCCGCCATGAGCTTCTTGGTGTAGGGGTGCTGCGGATTGCCGAAGACCTCGGCGCGCGGGCCGATCTCGACGATCTCGCCGAGATACATCACCGCCACGCGGTGGCACATGCGCTCCACCACCGCGATGTCATGGGAGATGAAGAGATAGGCGAGGCCCATGCTGGCCTGCAGGTCGAGCATGAGGTTCACGACCTGCGCCTTCACTGACACGTCGAGCGCGGAGACCGCCTCGTCCGCGACGATCAGCTTCGGGCCCAGCGCCAGGGCGCGGGCGATGCAGATGCGCTGGCGCTGGCCGCCGGAGAACTCGTGGGGATAGCGCGAGGCCATGTCGGGCGACAGGCCGACGCGGGTCAACAGGTCCGCCACCCGGTCGCGCGCCTCCGAACCTGAGGCGAGGCCATGGGCATAGAAGGGCTCGGCAATGGCGGAGCCGATCGACATGCGCGGATTGAGGCTGGCGAAGGGGTCCTGGAAGATGATCTGCATCCGCTTGCGCATGTCGCGGAGCTTGGCGCTTTCGAGGGTCAGCACGTCCTCGCCGTCGACGACCACCGAGCCGGAATTCGGCTGAATCAGACGCAGGATGGACCGGCCCGTCGTGGACTTGCCGCAGCCGGACTCGCCGACGAGGGCCAGCGTCTCGCCGGCATGGAGCGAGAAGGAAACGTTCTCCACCGCATGGACGCGGCCGGAGACCTTGCCGAACAGGCCGGAATGAATGTCGAAGCGGGTGGTGAGATTCGCGACCTCAAGCACGGGCCGATCAGCGGCCTTCACCGTGTCCGGCGTCTCCACCGGAACGTCGCTCTCGCCGGTCGTCTTGTCGACGACGGGGAAACGCATCGGCCGGGCGATGCCTTTCATCGAGCCGAGCTGCGGCACGGCCGACAGCAGCGCCTTGGTGTAGGGATGGGCCGGGGCAGCGAAGATCTGCTCGGTCTTGCCGGTCTCCACCGCCTTGCCCTGGTACATGACGACGGTGCGGTCGGCGATCTCGGCGACGACGCCCATGTCGTGGGTGATGAAGAGGACGGACATGCCCTCTTCCTCCTGAAGCTCCTTGATGAGCTCGAGGATCTGCGCCTGGATCGTCACGTCGAGCGCGGTGGTCGGCTCGTCGGCAATCAGCAGCTTCGGCCGGCAGGCGAGCGCCATGGCGATCATCACGCGCTGGCGCATGCCGCCGGAGAAGCGGTGCGGATATTCATGGAAGCGCGACTTGGCGGCGGGGATGCGCACCTTTTCCAGGAGGCGCACGGTCTCGGCCTCGGCCTCTTGCCGCGACAGGCCGCGGTGGTAGATCAGCGCCTCGGCGATCTGGAAACCGATGGTCAGCACCGGATTGAGGCTGGTCATCGGCTCCTGGAAGATCATCGCGATCTCGTTGCCGCGGACATGGTTCATCGCCTTGTCGTTGATCGTGGTGAGCTCGCGGCCGACCAGCTTGATGCTGCCTTCCACCTTGCCGCTCTGCGGCGGGATGAGGCGCATGATCGACAGGGCGGTGACCGACTTGCCCGAGCCCGACTCGCCGACGATGGCGACGGTTTCCTTCGCGCCGACCTCGAACGAGATGCCCTTCACCACCGCGTTCCACTCGCCCTCGCGCAGGAACGACGTGACGAGGTTGTTGACGGACAGAACAGGACCGGTGGAGGCGGCGGGGGCCAGGCCGTCGGTGGCAGTCTGGGACAAAGCGGTCACGTGGAATGTCACTCGTGCTGGAGATCGGAAGAACGGCCCGCGGGGGGCCGACGGTCGAGCATCCTTATGCAACGACCATTCCATTGCAACCCGTTGAGGGCATGGCCCGGATGCTGTGGATGATCATTCCTGAGGCTGCCTGTGGCGAAGGCAACAGCCGCCCGCAAGAGCGGCAGCCGCCCCGCCGACGGGCTTTTCCCGCGCCGTCAGCTTCGCTAGAGCGAAACGCAGGAGGTCCGCTGTGCCCGCACGCCCGCTCGTCATGTTCCCCGATCCGCGCCTGCGCCGCCGCGCCGACCCTGTCGAGGTCTTCGACGAGGCGCTGAAGGACCTCGCGCAGGACCTGATGGACACGGTCGTCGCCGCACCGGCCATCGGCCTTGCCGCTTGCCATATCGGCGTCTTCCAGCGGCTGGTCGCCATCCGTCTCGCGGACGACGCGCTGATGCGGCTCTATGTCAATCCGCGCATCCTCTGGACCTCGCCGGAGGTGAAGGTCGAGCGCGAAGGCTCGGTCTCCATGCCCGGCATCTCCGAAGAGGTCGAACGCCCCGCCCGCATCGGCCTTGCCTGGTCGACGCTCACCGGCGCGGAGGAGCAGGGCGAGGCCGACGGTTTCCTCGCCGTCGTGCTCCAGCACGAGATCGACCAGCTTGAGGGGATCTTCTGGCTGGACCGCCTGTCGCGGCTGAAGCGGGAGCGCGCCATCAAGCGCTACGAAAAGCAGCGCCGCGCGGCGCCGTGACGCGCCGGGTCCGTGACCTTCCGCACCTCGCTTTCCCCAGCGTGCCGCTATGCTCGCCTCGCGCCCCGAGCGCGTTTCCGAGGGAGGATGGCATGGCAGGCAAATTCGTGCTGACCAAGGGCAAGAGCGGTCAGTTCCATTTCTCGCTGAAGGCCTCGAACGGTCAGGTCATCCTGTCCAGCGAGATGTACACCACCAAGGCAGCCGCGCTGGCCGGCATCGAGAGCGTCAGGAAGAACGCCAAGGAAGATGGCCGCTATGAGCGCAAGCAGGCCAAGACCGGCCCGATGTTCAACCTCAAGGCCACCAACGGCCAGGTGATCGGCACGAGCGAGGTCTATTCCTCGGAAGCCTCGCGCGATGCCGGCATCGAGAGCGTCAAGAAGAACGCGCCCGAGGCCAAGCTCGACGACACGACGGCCGCCTGAGGATCACCCGGCGGGCAGGGCGGGTTCCGCCCTGCCGATGCGCCGCCAGTGCAGTGTCAGGCCGCCGACGAGGAGGACGAGGCCGGAAGCCGTTGCCCAGGGCCGCGGCACCAGCAGCAGAACGCCGGCGGCGAGGCACACCACCCGCTCGACATGGTTCGCCCGGCCGAGCGCATAGCCCGCGAAGGCGACACAGAAGCCGACGAGCGCGAGGCAGGCCGTCACCGTCACCCACAGCACCGAGAGCCAGGCCGCCAGCGTGCCTGGCATGCCGTAGACCACCGCGCCCGCCGCGTTGGTCCCCGTCGGCACCAGCATGAGCAGCTGCGCGCCATCCGGCGTCAGGCAGAACATGAAGGGCACGATGAAGGCCGGCAGGGTGTATTTCCACGCCTGCATCGTCGTGCGGAAGGGCTCGCCGCCGGTGATGGCAGAGGCCGCGAAGGGGGCGAGAGCGGTGGGCGGCGACACGTCCGCCAGCACCGCATAGTAGAACATGAACATGTGGGCGGCGGCCGGCGGTACGCCGACCTTGATCAGCGCCGGCACCAGCATGACCGCAGCGATGATGTAGCTCGCCGTCACCGGCACGGAGAGGCCGAGCACCCACATGGCGAGCGCCGCCATGAGCAGGATCAGGAACACGTTCGAGCCGCCGGCCGAGATGATGATGCCGGAAATGGTGAGACCGAGGCCGGTGAGGTTCACCACCGAGACGATGATGCCGGCGCAGGCGCAGACCGCGACGATGCCGAGCGTCGAGCGTGTGCCGTCGAGCAGGGCGTCGATCATGCCCGTGCCGCCGGCCGGCACCGGTCGTCCGCTGCGCATGGCCACAAGGCTCTGCGCGCCCGAGACGGCGATCGCCGCCGCAATGCCCCAGAAGGTCGCGACCGAGATGCGGTCGTTGAACAGCTCCTGCAGCCCAAGCCCCTGTGGCCAGCCGCTCATGCCGAAGAGCCAGGCGGCGAGCGCCGCGGCGCAGCCGACGGCGAAGGCCTCCAGCGTCACCAGCCGGCTGTCCTCGCGCACCATGGACAGCACGAAGGCGACGACGATCGACCAGTAGACCGCCATGAAACTGGTGAAGCCCATCACCAGGAAGACGGCGATTGCCCCAAGCGAGATGAAGTGGTAGCCGCCGCGCTTGGTCAGTTCCCAGACCGAGGCGTCCGAGGTGCGCACCGGCACGACGCCGAGGCGACGGGAATCGGCCTCCGTCATCAGCCAGCAGGAGACGTAGTAGAGGACGGTCGGGATCGTCGCGTAGATGAGGATCTGCAGGTAATCGACGTCGAGGAATTCGGCGATGATGAAGGCCGCCGCGCCGAGCGTCGGCGGCGACAGCGTTGCGCCGATGCCGGCCGCGGAGAGCATGCCGCCGGCGACCTGTGGGTCGTAGCCCGAGCGCTTCAGCATGGGCCAGGCGAGGGTCGAGACGGTCACCGTGGTGGCAACGCCCGAGCCCGAGACGGTCCCGAGCAGGAAACCGGACGCGACCACGGCCCGGCCGGGAGCGGAGGGTGAGGGGTTCTTGCCGAAGAGGGCGAAGGCCCATTCGATGAAGAAGCGCCCCGCGCCGCCGCGGTCGAGCACCGCGCCATAGATCGTGAACAGGATGATGAAGGTGGCGGCGACGTCGAGCGGCGTCGTGAACAGGCCCTCGAGAGTGAGGAAGTTCTGCCCGATGATGCGGTTGAGGCTGAAGCCGCGATGCTCGAAGACATCGGGGATGAGCCAGCCCGTGCCGGCATAGCAGTAGATGAGGAAGACGGCGGCGATGGCCGGTAGCACCCATCCGACCGTGCGGCGCGTCGCCTCCAGCACGAGGAGCATGAGGGCGAGGCCGAGCACCAGCTCCTCGGCCGAGGGCTGCATGGCGCGGGTCTTGAACTCGTCGATATTGGTCGACAGGTACCAGGCGCAATAGAGGCCGAGCGCCGCGAAGAACCAGTCCGTCGGCTGGAGCCGCGCCAGCCAGCGGTTGGAGACAAGCAGCGGATAGGCGGCGAAACAGGCGATCAGCACCCAGCCGAGACCGTAGCCGAAGGGCGAGCGCCCCACCACCGCGATCCGGGGGTTCGGGTGATGCAGGATATAGGCGAGCATGGCGATGGCGATGAGCGCCACCACGATTTCCTCGACGCTGGCACGCCGCGTCTGCGGGGCGCCGTCGCGGCCCGTCTTGGCGAGCGGATAGAGGATGAAGATGAGGGCGAGGCAGAGCGTCAGGAAGCTGGCGCGATAGACCGTCGTGGTGATGGAGAACTGCGTCCAGTACATCGCCGTGGCGGCGATGAGGAAGGCGACCGAGCCGGTCAGCCAGCCGAGCCAGCCGCCAACCCGCCGCGCCGGTCCGCCTTCGGAGTCCGAGGACAGCTTTTCCAGCTCCTCGGCCGTCAGGACCCGTTCCGCGTCGCCTGACGCCGGCTTCAGCGCGTCGGTGGTCATGGCCGTTCCCCTGTCGCTTCTCGTCCCCCGACGAGGCGTCGCTGGTCTTCCGCCAGCGGCACGGAAAAAGCCGGAACGGTCTCCCGCCCCGGCTCCCGCTGTTCGTTCGTCGCGATCAGATCGAGACGCCGCGCGCCTTGTAGAAGGCCTCCGCCGCCGGATGGAACGGGGCAGCCAACTTCACCGCTGCGGTCTGCAGCGTGAGCTTGCGGGCCTCCGGGTGGACGGCCTGCATGTCCGTGAGGTTGTTGAAGATGCCCTCGAGGATCAGCGTCACGAGGTCGTTCGGCGCCTTGGCATCGACCAGCATGACATTGGCGACACCGATGCCGGACACGGCCTGGGTCTGCCCCTGGTAGGAGTTCGGCGGCATGATCGATTCCCGGTAGAGGCCGGGATATTTCTTGTTCATCTCGACAAGCTCCTTCGAGGTGTCGAGGAGCTTGAAGGCCGTGCGGCCGGACTGGGCGAGGTCGCGGATCGCCGCCGTCGGGACGCCGCCACCCCAGAAGAAGCCGGCGATCTTGCCGTCGGCGAGGGCATTGGCGCTCTCGGCGACGCCGAGATTGTCGCGGATGATATCGGTCTTCGGGTTGAGGCCGGCAGCCTCGAGCGTGCGGTCGGCCCAGCCTTCGGTCGAGGAGCCAGCAGAGCCGACGCCGATGCGCTTGCCCTTCATCTCGGCGACCGAGTTGATGGCGGGCGTGGCGACGGCATGCAGCACGTTGTCGTAAAGCACTGCGATGATGCGCACCTCGCGCTTGCCGCCGCGGGCATAGGCGCCGACGCCGTTCAGCGCGTCGACGACCGAGTCCAGCGTCGAGAAGCCGATATCGGCATCGCCGGCCGACAGCAGGTTGATGTTGTCGACCGAGCCGCCGGTCACCTGCGAGGTCGCCTGGACGTTCGGGACCTTCTCGGTGAGGACGCGGGCAAGGCCGCCGCCATAGACGAAATAGACGCCGCCGGTGCCGCCGGTGGCGACGGTGAGGCGGCGGCGGGCCTGGGCGAGGGCGGGAGCCCCGAGGCCAAGCAGGGCGGCGCTGGCGGCGAGAGCCGCGCGGCGGTTCAGAAGCAGGGTCATCGACGTTTCCTCGGGAACGGGCGGGCCGGTTGATCCGGCCTTCAGGCAAAAATTTCACGAGGACAGAAGCATGACGGGGCGGTGAAGGGAAGCCCCGGAGGCGTCAGCCGGCCGGGTGACCGGCTGACGCAGTGGCGCAATACCGCAGCTCAGGCCGCCTTGATGACGTTGAAGAATTCATCCACCTGTCGGCGAATGGCCTGGGTCTGGCCGTCGAGCTCGGTCGCTGCGGTGAGCACGAAGGTCGAGGTGCTGCCCGTCTCGCTGGCCGCCTGACTGACGCCGGCAATGTTGGCCGAAACCTCCTGGGTGCCGTGGGCGGCCTCCTGGATGTTGCGCGTGATCTCGCCGATGGCCGATTGCTGCTCGCCCACCGAGGACGAGATGGCCCCCGCGATGGCGCTGATGGTCTCGATAGTCGCGCCGATCTGGGTGATCGAGTTGACCGACTGGGCGGTCGCCGACTGGATCTGTGCGATCTGCACGCCGATTTCGTCGGTCGCCTTGGCGGTCTGGCTGGCGAGGCTCTTCACCTCTGAGGCGACCACCGCAAAGCCCTTGCCGGCCTCGCCCGCGCGGGCCGCCTCGATCGTGGCGTTGAGCGCGAGGAGGTTCGTCTGGCCCGCGATATTGGCGATGAGGTTGACCACGTCGCCGATCCGCTGGGCCGCCTCCGCGAGACCGTCCATGACCGCCTTGGACTGACGCGCCTGCGTGACGGCCTGCGTGGCGATCTCGTTCGAGTGGCTCACCTGGCGCCCGATCTCCACGACAGCCGTGGATAGTTCCTCCGAGGCCGCAGCCACCGTCTGGACGTTGGAGGCGGACTGTTCCGAGGCAGCTGCGACAGCGGTCGACTGCCGCGTCGTTTCCTCGGCATTGGCGGCGAGGCTGTTGGCATTGCTGGTGAGCTGATGGGCAGCATGGCCCATGGTGTTCAACGACTGGCTCATCTCCGTGTTGAACGCGGCGATCGCGGCGTTCATCTTGTCCTGCCGCTGCTGGCGCTCGGTCAGCATGGCCTCCTGGTAGACGGAGATGGCGAGGTCCATGTCGATCATCACGGCCGAATTGACCGCCGTCAGCATCTTCGCAAGCTTGGACGGGCGCCACTTGTAGGTCGCCACCGCGAGCGTCGCGAGCTCGCTCATCACCATGTTGTAGCCACCGATATACCAGCGCGGCTCCAACCCGATCTTGTTGTGGATGTGGCCGATGGTGCGCACACCGCGCATGTAGTCCTCATCGAACGCGCCGTCGAAGAGCCGCGCCCAGTGGCTGCCCTGGACCTTCTTCAGGCGGGGAATATCGTTCCCCAGCATGGCGGCGAGTTTGGGCTCGGCGGAAACGTGGCGATAGAAGCCCTCAAGGATCTGCGGAAGCTTCGGCTCCACAACCTTCCAGAATTCGCGCAAGAGGATCGATGTTTCCGGGCTGATGCGCATGAAGCGCATACGAGTCGAGCGTTCGGCGGCCTCGTCCGAGGCCCCGGGGGACATGGTTTTCATTGTGGCGTTCCCAAAGCACGTCTGCGGAGCAGATCGGGTTTTACCGTCACTTCGGGGGGTAGCGGCGGTCTGCACTGCCGGCGGGCGGTTCGACAACCAAGCCCGTCACATGCGACGGTGCGCCGAACCGGTAAAATCTTCCTGAATTACCGCAACGGAAAAGCGTAATTTTCCGGCGCCGGACCTCGCTTTTGAGCGACGTCAAAGCGTCAAATACAAGGGAAAGTGGTCGCACTCGGTTTACGTGCCACGTCAGGTGGCGCGCTCCTGCGCATGCCTCTGGGCCTCCGGCAGGGCCGGCCGAAGCGGCTCGGCCCTCGCCAGGAACGGTCAGGCCGGCTTCGCCAGCTTGTCCTCGGTCTTCGTGTCGAAGTCGCTGGCCTCATGCCGCTCGCGCAGCTGGCTCGCCGGATCGCCGGTGACGCGGTTGACCATCCGGCCGCGCTTCACCGCCGGCCGCTCGAAGAGCTGCTCGGACCAGCGCACCACGTTGGTGTAGGTGTGGACCTCAAGGAACTCGCCGGCCTCGTAGAGCAGCCCCTTGGCGAGCTGGCCATACCAGGGCCAGATCGCAATGTCGGCGATCGTGTACTCCTCGCCCGCGACGAAGGGTGTCTCGGCAAGGCGGCGGTCGAGCACGTCCATCTGCCGCTTCACCTCCATGGCGTAGCGGTCGATGGCATATTCGATCTTGGTCGGCGCATAGGCGTAGAAATGGCCAAAGCCGCCGCCGAGGAAGGGCGCCGAGCCCATCTGCCAGAACAGCCAGGAGAGCGTCTCGGCCCGAGCGGCCGGCTCCGTCGGCAGGAAGGCGCCGAACTTCTCGGCGAGATAGACGAGAATGGCGCCGGACTCGAACACCCGGACCGGCTTGCCGCCGCTGTGGTCGACGAGGGCCGGGATCTTCGAATTCGGATTGGCATCCACGAAGCCCGATGAGAACTGCGCGCCCTCATTGATGCGGATGAGCCAGGCGTCATATTCCGCGCCGGCATGGCCGAGCGCCAGAAGCTCCTCCAGCATCACCGTCACCTTCACGCCGTTCGGCGTGCCGAGCGAATAGAGCTGCAGCGGGTGACGTCCGACCGGCAGGTCCTTCTCGTGGGTCGGGCCGGCGATCGGCCGGTTGATATTGGCGAAGCGGCCGCCGCTCGCCTTGTTCCAGGTCCAGACCTTCGGCGGCGTGTAGTCGGATGCGGTCATCGGGGGCTCCAGCGGGGGAGCCGCCGGAGCGGCTCCCGGAAGAGGGAAGGGCGGTCAGGCGCCGCGATACTGCTCGTCGGTGACCGGTTCCATCCAGTCGACATGGTTGCCGTCGAGAGCCTCGTGAATGGCGATATGCGTCATGGCGGTCTTCGGGCTTGCGCCATGCCAGTGCTTCTCGCCCGGCGGAATCCAGACCGTGTCGCCGGCACGGATCTCCTCGATCGGACCGCCGAGCTTCTGCACAAAGCCGGAGCCTGCTGTGACGAAGAGCGTCTGCCCCAGCGGGTGAGTGTGCCAGTTGGTCCGCGCGCCGGGATCAAAGCGCACCACCGCGGCGCGAACGCGGGCCGGCGCCTCGGTCTCGACGATCGGGTCCTGCCAGACGCTGCCGGTGAACCAGGCCGCCGGGGGACGTCGCGACTCCGTCGCTCCGCAACGCTTGATCTCCATGGTGCTCTCCTCGCCCGTCATTCGGCGTCATTCATCGTGGCGCCCGGCCGCGACATTATGGTGTCCGCCGGGGCCGGCAAGAGGGCGGCGGCGCATCCCCCCTCGTACGGTGGATGGCTTGGACCATGGACCCAACTTGGCCTAGCATGCGTTGATCGCTGCAAGGCGCAAAAGGAGGACATCGATCCTCCATAACAAGCGAACGGGAGAAGACGATGCGCAAGGACGCCGAAGAGACCCTGTCCCAACGATCCACTGGCGTGTCGCGTCGCGGCGCCATGGGCGCAAGCCTTGCCACCATCGCTGCCGTCACGGGTGGCGCCAGCCTCGCGGGTATGCCCCGGACGGCGCTGGCCCAGAGCGCGCCGGCTCCTGCCGCGGCGCCCGCCCGTCCCGCAGGGCCCCAGCCCTTCGACTTCCCTGGCAAGGAGCGCGGCCTCAAGCTGCTCGGCGACCGGCCGCTCGTCGCCGAGACGCCGGAAGCGCTGCTCGATGACGACACCACCCCCATCGCCAAGTTCTTCATCCGCAACAACGGCCAGGTGCCCGCGGAGATCACGGACCGCGACGGCTGGCGTTTCACCATCGAAGGTGAGGTCGAGCGGCCGCTCACCCTTTCCGTCGCCGAGCTCAAGTCCCGGTTCCAGGCCCAGACCTTCCGGATGGTGATGGAGTGCGGCGGCAACGGCCGCTCCTTCTTCCAGCCGGCCGCCCGCGGCAACCAGTGGACCAATGGCGGCGCCGGCTGCGCCGAATGGACGGGTGTGCGCCTCGCCGACGTGCTGAAGGCCGCGGGCCTTAAACCCACGGCGAAGTATACCGGCCATTTCGGCGCCGATCCGCATCTCTCCGGCGACACCGACAAGGATGCCCTCTCCCGCGGCATGCCCATCGACAAGGCGCTGGAGCCGCACTCGCTCATCGTCTGGCAGATGAACGGCGAGCCGCTGCCGCATATCCATGGCGGGCCGCTGCGCCTCGTCGTTCCGGGCTGGCCGGCCTCGCTCTCGTCCAAGTGGCTGAAGCGCATTCTCGTCCGCGAGACGCCCCATGACGGCCAGGGCATGGGTGGCACCTCCTACCGGATGCCGACCCAGCCGATCGTCCCCGGCTCCAATGTCGACGGCAGGACCAACTTCGCCGACATGACCTCCATGCCGCTGCGCGCCATCATCACCGCGCCGGCCAATGGCACCCGCCTGCCGGAGGCGACGCGCCGCATTCCGCTGCGCGGGGCGGCCTGGGCCGGTGACTATGAGGTGGCGAAGGTGGAGGTCTCCGCCGATGCCGGCCAGCGCTGGCAAACGATGACCCTCACCGCGCCTCGCAACCGCTACGACTGGGTGCGCTGGACCGGCGCTGTCGACCTGCCGACCGCCGGCTATTACGAGTTGTGGGTCCGTGCCACGGATTCCCGCGGCATCGCCCAGCCCCATGTCGCCACCAACTGGAACCCGCAAGGGTATGGCGCCAACCCCCTCCATCGCATCGCTGTGCTGGTGGGCTGAGCATGAGCCGCTCGATCATGCTGGCGGCCGTCGTCGCCGTCGCGTTGGCGGCGGCAGGCGGCGTCCGCGCCGAAGAGAGCCCCACCGACATGCCGGACTTCCCCGGCCGCGATGAGACCTTCGGCTATTGCATCGGCTGCCACTCGATGAAGGTGGTGGGCCGCCAGGGCATGGACCGGGAGCGTTGGGATACGACGCTCAGCTGGATGAGCGAGAAGCACAACATGCCGGCTCCGGACGGGGAGACGCGCAAGCTGCTGCTCGACTATCTGGAGAAAGCCTATCCGGCAGCAGCCCCGGCCCAGGGCGGCGGCTTCGTCGTGCCTTTCGCCCCGCAGCGGTGAGGCGGCGTCAGTCGCTGGTGCGCATCGACCAGGTCGCGTGCCGGACACCCGGCGTGCGGCTGACGGCGGCGATGACGCCCTCGAGCTCGCCGGGCTTGGCGGTGGAGGCCGCGAGCACGACAGTGAGTTCAGTCGTCTCGTCCGACGGGTCCTCGGTCGAGGTCTCCCGCACCGCATAATTGTGCGCTTCGAGATGGCCCTCGACCACCTCGCGGATGCGTCCGACATCCTCCGGCCCGGCGGAGACATGCAGTTCGTAGGTTGCCTCGGTGCTGGTCTCGTCGAGCGGCTGTCGGTTGATGAGGTTGACGAGCGGCCGCAGTGCCGTATTGGCTGCGAGGACGAAGAGCGCGATGAGCATCGCCTCGGCGACGAAATCGGCGCCTGCTGTGGCGCCGACAGCCGCTGAGCCCCAGAGAGTCGCGGCTGTGTTGAGGCCGCGGATATTCAGCCCCTCGCGCATGATGACGCCGGCGCCGAGAAAGCCGACGCCGGAGACCACATAGGCCAGCACATGGGCGGCGCTGGCATGGCCGTTGAGCCGCATGCCGATGTCGACGAAGGCGGCGGCGCCCACCGCCACCAGCACATTGGTGCGAAGGCCCGCGGTGCGCTGGCGAAACTGCCGCTCGGCGCCGATCAGCGTGCCCAGCACGAAGGCCGTGGCGAGGCTGATGACCGTGTCGATGAATGGCACCAACTGGAAGGATTGGACGGCGGCGAGGGTCATGGGCGTCAGGTCCGCGGGCAGGGCGCCAGCCTAGGGGAGGTCCCGGGGGCGGAGAGGCCGCAGCCGCACGCCCAAGTCAAGCCGAAAGAGGGCGTGGACAGACACGCCCTTGCCGATGCGCTGTGACGGCGGGATGACGTGCGGGGGTCAGGACGCCTTGAGGCCTGCTTCACCCATCGTCGCCGCGCGCGTCCGGTCGAACCGGCTGAGGCAACCTGCCAGGGCGCTCGCCTCGACGGGCGGGGAGTAGAAGTAGCCCTGGATCAGCACGCCGCCGAGGTTGCGCAGGACCTCTAGTTCACCAGCCGTCTCCACGCCTTCGATGACGCAGTCCAGCTTCATGTCGCGGCTGAGCGCGATGAGCGATCGGACGATGTTGTGGCTGGCGGCATCGTGCTCGATGCGGGCAATGAAGCTGCGGTCGATCTTCAGCTTCGTCAGGGGCAGCGAGTGAAGCCGTGACAGGCTCGAATAGCCGGTGCCGAAGTCGTCAATGGAGATGCCGCAGCCGAGGTCCCGGAGCTGCAGGACCGATCGCTTGACCTGGGCGGGGTCGAAGGCGAAGGCGGTCTCGGTGATTTCGAGGTCGAGCCGTCGCGGGTCAAAGGCGGACTGGCCGATCACGGCGGTGATCCGGAGAAGGTTCTCCGGGGAGCTGAGGTCCTGGGCCGAAAGATTGAACGAAAGCCGCATGGGGGCGGGCCAGTCCGTCGCGGTATCCAGCGCCTTCTTCAGGAGCGTCGTGGTAAGGCGCGACACGAAGCCGCCGCGTTCGGCCACCGGGATGAACTCGCCCGGCGACACGGAACCGAGGGCGGGACTGACCCAGCGGGCGAGCGCCTCGAAGCCGATGGCCTGCTCCGTCCTGATATCGACGATGGGCTGGAAAACGACCTTCAATTCGCTTTCAAGATCGGCCGACCGCAGCGCCTGCTCGATCACCGCATGGCGGCGGATCTCGTCATTATGCGCTTCCGAAAAGACGACGACCGAGCCGCGTTGGCCGCGCTTGGCCTGGTAGAGAGCATAGTCGGCCCGGTACATCAGGTCCTGGGGGGATTGGGGCTGGCCGTGCTGGGTGGCGATCCCCAGCGATCCCGAGATCTGGACCACGGTGCCGGCCAGGGAGAAATGCCGCGACAGGACCTCGCAGACCTCCTGGCCCCAGGCGAGGCACTGGTCCTCGCTGGCCTGGCTCGTCAAAAGGAAGGCGAATTCGTCGCCGCCGAGCCGGGCAAGGAAGATCCCATGGGGCGCGCAGGCGGCCTCCAATCGGCGGCTGACCTCCTGCAACAGGCGGTCGCCCACGCCGTGGCCATAGGCGTCGTTCACCGGCTTGAACCCGTCGAGATCAAGGATGCCGACCGCGAGGAGCCGCTCCCTCGCTCCGCCCTCATAGGCTTCGGCGAGGCGGGCGAAGAAGGCCCGCCGGTTCGGGAGATCGGTCAGGCTGTCGAGGTTCGCCAGACGAAAGTTCTCGTTGCCCAGCGCCACGGCCTCCGCCTGCGCCTGCACCATGTGGGTGAAGTGGTTGTAGTTGATATTGAGGATGATCAGCATCGCCAGCGAGACGAGGACGACATTGACTGCCGATGCAACGAAGGTCGGCTCGCCGGAGCTGATGAAAAAGCCGACGAAAAGGCCGTTGACGATCACCGCAACCGTCATGGCCGCCGGGCGCAGGTGCATCAGGCAGAAGATGCAGCTGATGACAGTGATAGCCATGTAGAAGGCCACATGCGCGCGCGTATAGGCGGTGCCGTAGCTGTAGAGCGACAGCGACCAGAGAGCAAAGCCGAGCGAGATCACCACGCCGAGCTTGAGCGTGCGGCCAAGTTCGGCCCGTGCCCGTTCGGGCGTCGTATGGCCGCCGCGCCGGCGCCACCACATCACGATGCGCAGGCCGGTGATCGCCGTCATGAGGCACGGGACACCGATGGTGAGCCAGGCGGGTGCGTGGGACACATGGGTGATCGCCAGCGCCCAGGTGTTCGTCATGAGGATGACGTACATGAGCGGCACCTGCCCGGAAAAGGCGCGGTGTTGCGCGCGCAGCAGGTTGGGATCGTCTGGCAGTCCCCAGAGCCGGACGAGTGGCGTGAGCAGTGTGTCGCGCAGGGTGCGCGATGCTGTCCCGCCAGTGTCCTGTCCCGGACTGCTCATCGATCCTTGCCCCCGCCGGCATGGTCCCTCGAGAGGACGCCACGCATCGCCGCGCGGCTGTCATCCCAGCCGACGCCGACGACTATTTGATTTAGCGTGCCGTAAATGGGTTCCCGTAGGGTTAAAGCCTTTCATGGACGCTAGTGTGCCAGCGCCTCGAAGCCATGTGGGTCGACCTCGTCTCGGCGCTCGATGCCGTGACCGCGGTGCAATCGCGCCTGTCCATCCGCTCCGCCGCCTTGGAGCGCGCCTCCAAGGGTCAGCAGGACTTCCAGGACTTCCGACCCAGCTGACCGGCCTCACGGGGGGCGACGTCGCCGCGGTCAGGGTGCAACTCACCGCCGACCGGACCCAGCTCCTGGCCTCCTATGCGGGGTGGGCAAAGGTGCAGGGCCTCTCCCTCCGTGACGATCTCGGCTGAAGCAGGCAGGGCAGGTCGCTTGCCTCTCCCTCGGTCGCCCGGCGCCCGCCAGGGATTGCGACATGATGTCCTGTCTAACCCGTGAAATGCCGCTAAGGTCTTCATAAAGCGGACATTTGCCGCAATTGACAGGCCCACATGAGCTCACTTCAGCACTTGTGCGGCGCCTGTCACCCTGTCGTCATGAAACTGTCGCCAGTCTGTCGCCGTGGGTCTTGAGAAGGGCCCGTCGCCAGATTGGTGCCCACCTTTTCCACCGGGAGACTGTCCATGCCCACACGCCGTCTTCTCCTCGCCGCCGCGGCGATTGCCGGCCTTGCCACCGCGCCGGCGCTCGCCCAGCAGGCGCGCACCCCGATCACCATGTGGATCGGCGTCACCGGCCCGGCCCAGGAAGAAATCATGCGCTATGCGCAGGAGTTCAATGCCAGCCAGACCCAGTTCGAGGCCAAGGTCGAGTTCCGCGGCCAGTATCCCGAGCAGCGCGCCGCCGCCTTCGCCGCCTTCCGCGCCGGCAATCCGCCGCACATCATGCAGATGTTCGACGCCGGCACCGGCGACATGTTCGCCCTGCCGCGCGCGACGATCCCGGTCTCCGAGGTCATGCAGCGCGCCGGCGTGCAGTTCGACCCGGCCGCCTATATCGGCCCGGCCCGCGGCTACTACTCGCGTCCCGACGGCACGATGAACTCGCTGCCGTTCAACGTCTCCACGGCGGTGATGTTCATCAACAACGACATCTTCACCCGCGCCGGCCTCGACCCGTCCAAGCCGCCGCGCACCTGGCCGGAGGTGATCGCCGCCGCCAACCAGATCCGTGAGCGCAACGCCGCCGAATGCGGCTTCACCACGACCTGGCTCGCCTGGACGATGCTGGAGCAGTACTCGGCCCTGCACGACCTGCCGCTCTCCACCGAGGCCAACGGCCGCGGCGGCCTCAACGCGGTGCTGAACTTCAACGACGCCCCGCGCGCCCGGATGGTGCAGACCCTGGTCGATGCCTCCCGCAACAAGGCCTTCCAGTATGGCGGCCGCTCCAACGACGCCAACGCGCTGTTCGTCGCCGGCACCTGCGGCATGCTCATCCAGTCCTCAGGCGGCCATGCCGCCATCGCCCGCGACCTGAAGGCCTCCTTCTCCGTCGCGCCGATGCCATTCTGGCCGGACGTGATCGCCGAGCCGAAGAACTCGATCGTCGGCGGTGCCTCGCTCTGGGTGTTCAACGCGCCGAACCGCTCGGCCGAGGAACTCCGTGGCGTCGCCCAGTTCCTCTCCTTCCTCGCCCGTCCGGAGGTCTATGTCCGCTTCGCCAAGGCGACGGGCTTCCTGCCCGCGACCAACGCCGCCTTCCAGGCGATGCAGGCCGAGGGCTTCTTCCAGCAGAATGCGGGCCGCGATGTCCCGATCCTGCAGCTGACCCGCGGCACCCCGACGGCCAATTCGTCGGGCTATCGCTTCGGCCGCTGGACCGAGATCCGCGACATGTACCATGAGGAGGTCGAGCGGGCTCTGCAGGGCCAGCAGACCGCCCAGGCCGCCCTCGATAACGCGGTCCGCCGCGGTAACGACGCCCTGCGCCAGTTCGAGCGCTCGGTCGGCGCCTCCAACTGATCTCTCCGCATTCATCGCGGGGCGTCCGGCCGCAAGGCCCGGCGCCCCGCGGTTCCGTTTTGGCGTGACGGCCGCTTCGCTCGCGGCCGGCCCCGGGGTCCTCATGGAACGCAAGGTCGTCTATCCGCAGAAGGTGCTGCCCTATCTGCTGCTCGCGCCACAGATCGCCATCACGCTGGTCTTCTTCTTCTGGCCGGCCGGCCAGGCCATCTGGATGTCGACGCTGCTGCAGGACCCCCTCGGCTTCTCGGTGCAGTTCGTCGGCCTTGAGAATTTCGAGGCGGTGCTGAAGGACACCGCCTATGTCGCCACGCTGCAGCGGACCTTCCTGTTCTCCTTCGGCGTCACCGCCCTGGCGATGATCCCGGCGCTGCTGCTCGCCGTCATGGTCGATCGGGTGGTGCGCGGCGCCACCGCCTACCGCACCGTCCTCGTCGTGCCCTATGCCATCGCACCAGCGGTGGCCGGTGCCCTGTGGCTCTTCCTGTTCCAGCCGTCCATCGGCACCATCGCCTATCCGCTGCGCCTCCTCGGCATCGACTGGAACCCGCGGATCGACGGCACCGACGCGATGATCGTCGTCGTCATCGCCTCGGCCTGGAAGCAGATCGGCTACAATTTCCTGTTCTTCCTCGCCGGCCTCCAGTCGATCCCGAAATCGCTGCTCGAAGCCGCCGCCATTGACGGGGCGAGCGAGGTCCGCCGCTTCTGGACCATCGTCTTCCCGCTCCTGTCGCCCACCACCTTCTTCCTGCTGGTGATCAACATCACCTATGCCTTCTTCGACACGTTCGGCGTGATCCACGCGGTCACCCAGGGCGGGCCGGGCAAGTCTACGGAGGTGCTGATCTACAAGGCCTGGTACGACGGGCTCATCGCTCAGGACCTCGGCCGCTCCTCGGCCCAGGCTGTCATCCTGATGATCATCGTCATCGGCCTGACGGTCATCCAGTTCCGCTATGTCGAGCGCCGGGTGCACTACTGATGACCAGCCCCGTCTTGCCTGCGCTGAAGTCCAGCCGCCGCGATCTCATCCCCCATCTCGTCATTGCCATCGGCATTGCGATCACGGCCTTCCCGCTTTGGGTCGCCTTCGTCGCCTCGACGCTCAGCAACCCCGAGATCGCCCAGGCGCCGATGCCGCTCCTGCCGGGCGACCGGGCCATCGACAATTACGGCGAGGCGCTGATGCAGGGCGGTCGCTCCGGCCGCATCCTGACGCCTCCGGTCTGGGAGATGATGCTGAACTCGACGGTGATGGCCCTCACCATCGCCCTCGGCAAGATCGTCATCTCGATCCTGTCCGCCTATGCCGTGGTGTTCTTCCGCTTTCCCTTCCGCATGGCCTTCTTCTGGATGATCTTCATCACCCTGATGCTGCCGGTGGAGGTGAGGATCGTGCCGACGATCCAGGTCATCACCAACCTCAACCTGATGAACACCTATGCGGGCCTCACCATCCCGCTCATCGCCTCGGCCACCGCCACGCTGCTGTTCCGCCAGTTCTTCATGACCATCCCCGACGAACTGGTCGAGGCCGCCAAGATCGACGGCGCCGGGCCGTTGAAGTTCTTCCGCGACATGGTGCTGCCCTTGTCTGTGACCAACATCGCGGCGCTCTTCGTCATCCTCTTCCTCTATGGCTGGAACCAGTATCTCTGGCCGTTGCTCATCGGCACGGATGCCAGGATGCAGACCATCGTCATCGGCATGTCCAAGATGATCGATTCCGCCGGCGGGCCGACCGACTGGAACATGGTCATGGCCACCGCCATGCTCGCCCTGCTGCCCCCCGTTCTCGTCGTCGTGCTGATGCAGCGCTGGTTCGTGAAGGGCCTGGTCGAGACGGAGAAGTGACAGCACGGCGCCTGCGATAACCTCTGTGATCGCTAGCGAAACGGTCTCCCGGGCGGATCGCGACCTTGCCCGAGGGGGCTGCGGTCACCCGGATCATCGGCAAAGACTCTCGCGCCGGCGTGATGAGCCGCAGCCGAGGGCGGCATGGCCTTGTCAGTCGGCGCCTGTCCTGTCCGGGCACCGCAGATAGGCGGCGTCATTGAAGATCAATCGTCCATCGCGGCCCATGCGCAGGCGGACAGTCGCCGGCTCGGAGCCCTGATCGTCATCGGCGGTTCCACGGCCGGTCCAGACCCCGTTGCGCGATCTCCACCGGCGAATGGTCCAGCCGTGCTCATAGCCGAGGATGAAGCGGCGATCGATTTTCAGCCGGGCATGTTCCCCTGTGAGGGCACATTGGTCGAGGTCTCCGGCCCAAGTTCCGTGGAACTGCCGCGGAAGCCCCGCCGCGTCTGCCGGTGTTCCGCAGAACCCCATGGCGGCGACGGCGATGAGGACGAGGCGATTGCTGCTCACCATGGGAATGCCCCCCTGCCGATGGCTCCCTTTCTTCCACGCTCCCGCGCGGAAAGCGAGACTGCAGCCGCCCCTCGCTGCGGCGGGACGGTGGGTCCCGCCGCAGCGGCGCAAGTGGGCCTGGCCGCCGGGTCAGGCGTTTGGCCGGGCGGTCGCGAGGGCGCTGACCGGGCGACCATCGAGACCATCGACGTCGAGGACATGCCCATCGCCTATCTGCCGGGGAACGCATTGCGCGTCAGGGCCCGGGTGGTGGGCGCCATCCGGTCGGAGGCCTGAGCCCGCCGCGGCGGCACAGGGGCGAAGGGTCGGAGCGGTGCCGCGATCCGGCTTCCCGCCGGGCGTTCGGCCTGCCTTCGGCGACAACGGCGCCTCACCGATCTCTGTCGAGGTGGCCGCTGCCTATTCGGCGGCCGCGTGCATCTTGCTGCCGACGACCTCGCGGAAATCGGGGAGCGGCGCCAGCCAGCGCCTTGCCAGGGCTTCCGTCCGCGCGCTCCAGGTGAAGGGATCGCGGCCATGGACCCGCCAGAGCACCTCGTCCGACAGTTCCAGCAGCGCGAAGGCACCCGCCGGCTCGCCCGCCGTCGTGAAGGTCTCGGTGAGCGATTGCAGCGTGATGTGGGCGATGCCATCGACCATGGTGAGCGTGTTCCAGTGCACGTGGCCGGAGATCCACACCACCGGGACCGTCGCGGTCCGCAGCACGGCGCGCACATGGTCCGCGGTCGGGTAGGTGGAGAAGCGGCTGTTGTTTTGAAACCAGAAATTGCCGACCTGGGAATGGCCGGAGACCGGCACGTGGCTGACGATGGCGAGCGGCCGGTCGGCAGCCGCGACGGTCGCAGCGAGCCAGGCAAGGTCCGGGTCCTGGAGGGCGAAGCCCGAAGGCCTGTGCAGCTTTGCATCGGCGCGCCAGACGACGAGGCGCCAGTCGCCGACATCCACCGTCTCGTGCCCGGCTTTGCGGCCGAGGATCGCATCATTGTCCGTCACGTCGAGGTAGTCGCGATCGTGATTGCCATCGAGATGGAAGCGCGGCGCGGCGATGGGCGCGAAGGCCTCGGCCACCTCTTGTTCGAGCACGAGGTCAATGTCGCGCGCCTCGTCGGAGATGCGATCGCCGAGGTCGAGGACGAGGTCCGGCCGGGTCTCATCGACGAAGCGGCGGAACTCCGCCATCAGCCCCAGGGCCGCCGGTCCGGCTTTTGAGAAGGACGGCTTGCCATGGTGAATGTCGGTGACGATGCAGAGGCGGGCGGCGCGGGTCATCGGAGGTCCTTAAGGTGCGGAAGGGCCCGCCCCGCATCGGGCGGGACGGGCCGGATCGGTCCGGGGCTGGCTCAGCTGGCGCGGCGCGGCAGCAGCGGCTGGACAGCGGCGCCCATGGCCTTCAGCGCCTCGTCGGCGTCCTTCGACCGGTTCACCACCGACTGCAGGTGATCGTTGATCACGTCGGTGATGCGCAGAGCGTTCTGGCCGGGGAAGGCGTACCAGCCGGCGATCACGTCCTGCTGGCGGATGGCGACGAGGTGGTTCGGGTTGTCGCGATAGAACTTGCCGAGCATGTCCTCCCGCTCCGCCGGAATGGTCGTGCCGGGCATGTAGCCCGTGGCGTTGACCATGGTCGTCGCGCCGATCGGGCCGGTGGCGTATTTGATGAACTTCCAGGCCGCCTCCTGGCGGGCGCGGTCCTTGGTGAACATCATTGCCACATTGCCGCCGGCCGGCAGGCGCGGATTGGTCGCCGAGAGCGGGAAGCGGCCGCAGACCAGCTTGAACCGGCCGCCGATCTCGCGGTTGTAGCGGCCGAGCTGCGCGGTCGACTGCATGGACATGCCGAGGCGGCCGGAGAAGAAGTCCTGGAAGGCCGTCTCCGGGCGGATGTCCGGCATCTTGCCGTCGTCGACCATCTTGCGCAGCACGCGGATGGCCTTCTGGCCCGGCTCGTCGGCGAAGGCGACGCGGGTCTCCTCGGCATTCAGCATGGTGCCGCCATGCGACATGACGAGCGCCTGCCAGGCCCAGTTGCCGGTGATGGTCCAGTCGTAGAACAGGCCGGTGCGGTTCTGCGCCGGCGCGGAGATGGCAGCGGCGAGGCGGATCACCTCGTCCCAGGTCGTCGGCAGCTTGTCCGGGTCGCCGCCGGCCGCCTTCAGCAGGTCGGCGTTGTAGTACATGATCGGCGTCGACATGGCGAAGCCGATGCCCGTCTGCTTCGTGCCGGTCTGGCCGAGCGAGAGCAGCGAGGGCGAGAAGCCGAGCGATGCCGTCTCCGCATCGCCGTCCATGAAGGGCTTCAGGTCGACGGGGATGCGGCGCTCTTCCAGCGTGCGCTGGCGGTTGAGCCCGTGGAAGGCGACGTCGGGGAGGGAATTGGTGACGACGTCGCGGAGGTTGCGCTGGAGGATTTCCTCATAGCCAACTTCCGGAGCACGAAGCTTGATGGCGATGCCCGGATGGGCCTTCTGGAAATCCGCGGCGAGCTTCTCCAACAGGTCCTTGAACAGGACAGGGATGGAGTACTGCACCTCGAGCTCGATCGTGCTGCTCTGGGCACGCAGGTAGGAGGGCAGCGCCAGGGTGGCGGCGGTGCTGGCGAGGAAGGTGCGGCGGGTCGTGGTCATGGTCGTCTCCGGGGTGGGGAGTGGCATCGGGACATGCGTCATGCAGCTGCGATGCGCGGGGGCGCGTCGCAGGATGGGAGGGTCTCGCCAGCCGGCGGTTCCGGCGTGCCGTAGATGTCGGCGAAGGCGGCGGGAGTGAGGGCCGCGGCTGGCGCGTCGAGCACCAGCCGTCCGCTGCGCAAGGCGACGACACGGTCGGCGAAGCGTCGCGCCAGATCGACCTGGTGCAGCGAACACAGGACGGCGATGCCGTTCTCCCGCGCGACGGAGCGCAGCACCGTCAGCACGTTGTCGGCGGCCTTTGGGTCGAGGCTCGAGACTGGCTCGTCTGCGAGGAGCACCCGCGAGCGCTGCGCGAGGACCCGCGCGATGGCAACCCTCTGCTGCTGGCCGCCCGAGAGGGAGTCGGCGCGCTGGTAGGCCTTGTCGAGGAGCCCGACCCGGTCGAGGCAGGCGAGCGCCAGCTGCCGATCCGCGGCGGGGAAGCGGCGGGCGACGACGCGCCATGTCGCCACGTGGCCCATGCGGCCCGCCAGGACGTTGTCGAGGGCCGACATGCGGCTGATCAGGTTGAACTGCTGGAAGATGAGACCGATGTCGCGGCGCGCGTCCCTGAGCTGCCGGCCACGCAGGCCTGCAAGGTCGCTTCCGAGGACGGATACACTGCCGGCATCGGGCGCAACGAGCCGCGTCACGCAGCGGAAGACCGTCGATTTGCCCGCCCCGGAGGGGCCGACCAGGGCTACGACCTCGCCGGGCGCGACGGTGAAGGATACGTCGGCGAGGGCGATGGTCGATCCATAGGTCTTGGACACGCCGCTGAGGCTGAGCACGGCAGGCATCAGACCAGCCTCCGCCGCAGCCAGGCCGAGAACTGGTCGATGGCGGTGACCATGACCAGCACGATGGCCGAGAGGGTCAGGAGCTTCTGGAAGTCGAGGAGGTCGATGGCCGCCTTGATCTCGATGCCGATGCCCCCGGCCCCGACGATGCCGAGGATGGTCGAGGTGCGGACATTGGCCTCCCAGACATAGAGCGAGACCGAGGCAAGGTTCGGCAGCACGGTCGGCAGCATGGCGTAGGTGACGACCTTGGTGCGATTGGCCCCCGACAGCGCCGCGGCCTCGAGAGGGGCGGGCGGGATGGTCTCGATGGCCTCGGCATTGAGCTTGGCGATGACGCCCAGCGAATGAACGATCATGCCCAGCACCCCGGCGAAGGGCCCGAGGCCAACGGCTGCAACGAACAGGATGGCGAAGACCACCGTGTCGATGCCGCGGAAGGCGTTGACCACCGCTCTGACAGGCACCGACAGGAGCGGCGAGGGCGTGACATTGCGGGCAATGAAGACCGACAGCGGGAAGGCAAGCAGCGTCGCGACCGCCGTGCCGACCGTGGCGATCGCCACCGTCTCGAGCGCCCGGTAGAGGAAAGCGTCGAAGTCGCCGGCATAGGGCGGCCAGGCCTTGGACGCCCACGACCACAGCCGCGGCAGGCCGGTCACGAGCTTGGCAGGATCCACCTCGGCGATGCGCACCGACGCGAGGATGAAGGCGACGACAGCCACGATGACCGCGACCCGCGCCAGAGTGGCGCGGGACAGCAGGGTGACCGACGGCTCCGCATAGGAGCCGTCAGCCCGCCGCACGGGGACGTCGTCGCGGACCATCGTCACGAGGTCCGGATCGCGCCGAGGTCCCGGCCCATCTTTTCCAGGCCCTCGTAGGGCTGGTGGGTGGCCGGCACGAAGCCGGTATAGGGCCAGGGCAGCAGCTTCTTCTCCTCGTCGGACAGGCCGGCGAGTGCCGCGCCGATGGCCTCGGCACGGGCCTGTGGGAAGCTCTTCGACACCACGACGCACTCGTTCGGCAGCGGGTCGGATTCCCATACGACCGTGTTGGAGGTCGGCTGGATCGTGCCGTTGCGGATCATGGTGTTGCGGTGGGTGTCCCAGCCCGTGGCAAGGTCGACCTGGCCGTTGATGGTCGCCATCTGCGCGGCAGCGGCGGAAGCGCCCTCGGCGTAGCGGCCGAAGAAGGTCTTGGGGTCGATGCCCTTGGAGCGCAGGAAATGGGTCGGCACCAGCCAGCCCGAGGTCGAGCCGACGTCGAGCATCTGCATGGACTTGCCGCGGGCATCCTCGGGGAAGGCGGTGATGGTCAGGCCCGGACGGGCGACGATGATCGCCTTGTAGGTGGGGATGCCGTTGACCAGCATCGTGTTGATGATGCGGGCATCGCCCCGCACCTTGGCGAGAATATAGCCCCAGGGACCCATCTGGGCGACGTCGATCTGCTCATTGGCGAGCGCCGTGGCGATGCCGGCCCAGTCATTGGCGACCTGCAGCTCCAGATTGGCGCCAACCTTGTCGGCAACGGCCTTGTAGACCGGCTCCCAGACGCGGCGGGTGTCGGCCTGGGTCGGCTGCTGCGGCCCAAGGCCGATCTTCAGCGTGGGACGGGTCTGGGCGAGCGCGGGAGCCGCGATCACGGCTCCGGCGGCGGCGAGGACAAGGCGGCGGTTGATGGGGGTCATGGTCGGTCTCCGGTGGGACATGCTCACTTCACGGCCGTCATGGTGACGCCGTCGATGAACCAGCGCTGGGCAGCGAGGAAGGCGATGACGAGGGGGGCGGTGATGGCGGTCGCGGCGGCCATGAGCGGCCCGTAATTCGTCCCCGCCTCGGCGCTGGCGAAGAACACGACCCCCAGCGGCGGGGTGGCGAGATGCTCGGACTGGATGACCACCAGCGGCCAGAAGAACTCGTTCCAGTTCCACACCAGCGACAGCACGCCGAAGGCGACGACTGCCGGCATGGCCGTCGGCATCATGATGCACCAGACGATGGCGAACTCGCCGAGCCCGTCGAGCCGGGCGGCGTTGATCAGGTCGTCCGGGACGGTGAGAAAGAACTGCCTCAGCAGGAAGATGCCGAAGACCGAGATGGTCGAGGGCAGGATGATCGCTGCGTAGGTGTTCAACAGGCCGAGCTGCCAGAGCAGGATGTAGAGGGGGATGGCGGTCACCTGCGGCGGGATCAGCAGCCCGAGCAGCACCAGCAGGAACATTGTCTCGCGGCCGCGCCAGCGCAGCTTCGCCAGCGCATAGGCGCAGGGCAGGGCGGTCAGCAGCTGGCAGGTGAAGATGGCGCCGGTGACAATGAAGCCGTTGAGAATGTAGCGGGCGAGTGGCTGGCGGGTGAAGGCGTCGGAATAGTTCTGCCAGGCGTGCCACTGCTTCGGCAGCAGCGCGAACTCCGGCGCAAAAATCTCGCCGGAGGGCTTCAGGCTCACCGAGACCATGATGACGAAGGGCGCCAGCATGAGGATGGCGCCAAGGCCAAGGACGCCGTGGCGGAAGAGCTGGAAGCCGAGGCCGGAGGATCGGGTTCGCACGGGAGCCTCAGCCGTAGTGGGTGTGGCGCTCCTGCAGCTTCACCTGGATGACGGTGACCAGCAGGACAAAGCCGAGGAAGACGACGGTGAGGGCGGCGGCATAGGCAGAGCGCAGGAAGGAAAAGCCCTCCTGGTACATCTGGAACAGCAGGACGTTGGTGGCCTTGTTCGGCCCGCCATCGGTGAGCACCTGAACCGTGTCAAAGACCTGGAAGGACCTGATGGCGGTGATGGTGACGACGAAGAGCGTCGCCGGGCCGAGCATCGGCCAGGTCACGCGCCGGAACCGCTCGAAGGCGCCGTCTGCCCCGTCCACCGCCGCGGCCTCGTAGAGGTCCTTCGGGATGGCCTTCAGGCCGGCGACAAACAGGACCATGGAGAGGCCGATCGCCTGCCAGACGCCGATGACGCCAAGGGCAAAGAGAGCGGTGTTGGGGTTCTTCAGCCAGTCGGTGGTCGGCAGTCCGACGAAGGCAAGTGCCAGGTTGATGGCTCCGACCGTCGGATGGAAGGCGAACTGGAACACCAGCGCCATGGCCAGCAGGGTCGAAACGACGGGCAGGAAGAAAGCGGCTCGATAGAAGCCGCGCAGGCTGGTGCCGGCCTCGATCAGGATGGCGGCGCCGAGACCGAGGAAGACCGACAGCGGCACCACGAAGGCGACGTAGGTCAGCGTGTTGCGCAGCGTCTGCCAAAACACCGCGTCGGCCGCCATCTCGCGGTAATTGTCGAGACCCGCCCAGGCGATCTCCGGCATGCCGAAGGTCCAGTCGGTGAAGGAGAGCACCACGACGGCGACGGTGGGGCCGAGCAGCATCACCCAGATCAGCACGAAGGCGGGGCCAGCCAGCACCCAGGCGGCAAGTTGCTCGGCGGCCTCGCCGGCGGCTTTGCGCCGATGCGCCACGAGACTCGCGGCGTGGGGGAGCGCAACGTCAGACATGGAGCGCGACCGCCGGGCGTGGCTGCAGCGGCGCTGCCGTCTCGGCCTCGGCGACGAGCCGGCGGCCGTCGGCGGCGAAGACCAGCACGCGTCCCGGTGCCACCGAGACATGGGCTTCCTCGCCGGGGCGGAAGCGGGCGCCGACCGTCGGCTCGACCCGGGCGATAACCGGCTTGTCGACGGCAGACAGGCGCAGGTGGACGAGGGTCTCGGCGCCCAGCATCTCAACATGCCGGACGGTGCCGCTCAGCGTGATGGAGCCGGCCGCATCGCCAGCTATCGCCAGTGCTTCGGGACGGATCGCGACGGTGACCTGGCTGCCGGCGGGGGCGGCGACGTCGATCGGCCATGGCTCGCCAAGGACTGCGAGGCGCCCGTCCTGCTCGACCCGTCCGGGGATGGTGTTGATCTCGGGCGTGCCGATGAAGTTCGCCACGGCGAGGTCCTGCGGGTCGTCGTAGATCGCCTGGGGGCGCGCCACCTGCATCAGTCGGCCGCCCATCATGACCGCCACGCGGTCCGACATGGTCATGGCCTCGGCCTGGTCATGGGTGACATAGACGAAGGTGGTGCCGAGGCTGCGATGCAGCTCCGAAATCTCGGTGCGGGCCTGGACGCGCATCTTCGCATCGAGGTTTGACAGCGGCTCATCCATGAGGAAGGCCTTGGGGCGGCGCACCATGGCCCGCGCCAGGGCGACACGCTGGCGCTGGCCGCCGGAGAGCTGGGCGGGCCGGCGCGCCAGGAGATGGCCGATGCCGAGCCCCTCCGCGACCGCCGTAACGTCCGCTGCGATGCCGGCGCGAAGAGCCCCTGCACCCGGCATGGCGCGGCCGAGGACCGGCAGGCGCTGTGCGGCGTTCAGGCGCCGCATTTCCAGCGGCAGGCCGATATTCTCGGCCACCGTCATGTAGGGGTAGAGCGCGTAGGACTGGAACACCATGGCGATGTCGCGCGCCTTGGGTGGCAGGTCGTCCACCACGGCGCCGCCGATCGCGACGTCGCCGTCGTCCTGCGTTTCCAGGCCGGCGATGATGCGCAGGATCGTCGTCTTGCCGCAGCCCGACGGACCGACCAGCGTCAGGAACTCGCCATCGGCGATATCGAGCGACACGCCCTGCAGCACGGACGTGTCGCGAAAACTCTTGCGGATGGCGCGTAGCGAGATCCCGGCCATGGCGTCCTGCCCAACGACGCCAGCGGCGCCTCACTTGTCGCCTTTAACTCGACAAGTTAACGGACATGTGACGAATGGCTCAGAGCGTGTCGATCCGGACGATGAGGCTGCCGGAAGGAATGACTGCGTTCCCGTAGAGCAGGGGACGGCCGTCCGCGTCGCTGTCGACGTACATCATCACCATGACAGGCGCATCGAGCGGGATCGACAGCGCTTCGGCCTCGCGGGGGCGCGGCATGCGACAGTCGAGCCAGGTCGAGGCACGGTAGAAGGCGTCGACGCCGAAATCGGCGAGCGCACGGGTGAAACTGCCGGAATTGGCCACCGCCTCGCCGATGCCGTGAAAGCGACTGCGCTCGAACAGGTGGTAGCTGTAGATGAGCAGGGAGGGGCTGGCGCCGCGCACCGTTTCGATCAGGATCAACGGCGTGCCTTCGGTGACACCGAGATGTCCGGCGATGGCGGCGGTGGCGATCCGCTCCTCCGTCCCCACCACACGCCCGGAGGGGCCGGCATTCATCTGCCGCTCGATCTCACTCCACTTGGAATCGCGGGTGATGCGATATTCCGGCGGCCTGTCCTCAACGAAGACGCCGCGCCCGCGCCGGGCCCGCACCAGCCCGAGCATGGCCAGATTGGCGAGCGCCATGCGCACCGTGTGGCGGTTCACGCCGAAGCGCTCGGCAAGATCGTGTTCGGAGGGGAGCTGGTCGCCGGGGCCAATCAGGCCGGCGCGGATCTCGGCCTCGAGATCGCTCTGGATGAGCCTCCAGACCGGAAAGCGCGTCTTCGCCATGGATCGTCCCGGTCCCCCTTGGAGCGACGAGGCCTCCTTCATTTGCGGGCCAATGGCAAGTCCGCCTCGTTCTCGGGTCGATGGAGACAGGCTGATGAGGGATATTCGGTTACGCTTCCTTGGCGGCCAAGGCTCCTTGGCCTGCCGCCAGATTGTCGATCGTGACGAGAATTCGGGCGAAGGTCTCGACGGCCTCGGTTGGAAAGACGTCAACCGTCACGCGGTGCAGGGGATGACGGGCCGAGACCGTCGGAACGAGACGGGTCTCGCCGGGAGCCTTCGCGACCTGGTCGCCGCGAAGGGCATGCGAGCTTGCATCCGGCCATCAAGGCAAAGGCTCGGTTTCTCTGGAGCTGGAGAACCGTCGCTTCAGCAGACGCTAACGCGCGAACATGAGGTCGGGGATCCACAACACCAGGGCGGGTGTGAAGATCATCAGCAGCGTGATGGCACAGACCGCGATGAAGAAGGGCAGGGATTCCCGTGTGTAGTCGGCGATCGACACCTTCAGGATCGTGCAGACGGCGAACATGGCGGCACCGACGGGCGGTGTGAAATTGCCGATGGTTGCCGCGATGATGAAGATGATGCCGAAATGGACGGGGTCGCCGCCGAGGCTGAGGATCAGCGGCAGGAAGATCGGCGTCAGCATAACGATGAGGATGGCCCCGTCGACAACGAAGCCCGCGACGATGACCAGGAGCACGATGATGACCATCACCGTCTCAAGGTCGCGGCTCACCCCCAGCACCCAGCGCGAGATGGTGTCCGGCACCTGCTCGTAGACGATGCCGTAGCTGAAGATCGCAGCGAGAGAGAGCAGGAACATGACCGAGCCGACGTCCCTGAGGCTCATCTCGAGCCCTTCGAGGAAGCCGGCACGGGTGAGCGCTCGATGGGCGAAGATCCCGACGCCCACGGCATAGACCACCGCGAAGGCGCCGACCTCGGAGGGCGTGAAGACGCCCCAGCGCAGACCAAGCAGCAGGAAGACGGGAAAAAGGATCGCCCAGATGCTGGCCTTGAAGGCGCTGCCGATCTGGCGAACCGTCGGCCGTTCCTTGAGTTCGGCATCATAGCCGCGTCGCCGCGCCACCACCCAGATGACCGCCGCCATGGCCGCCCAGAGCAGGAAGGCCGGCACGAAACCCGCTGCGAACAGCCGGCCGATCGAGACCTGTCCCACCGTCCCGTAGAGGATCATGCCGATGCCCGGCGGGATCACCGGCGTCAGCAATGACGAATAGGAGATGATGCCGGCGACGAAGCCCTTCGACATGCCGCGCTTGATCATGTTCGGGCCGAGCATGCGCGCCGACATGGCCGCATCGGCAATGGCCGAGCCCGAGACACCGCCCATGAGGCCCGAGAGCGCGAGGTCGACCTGCGCGAGGCCGCCCTTGAGCCGGCCGACCAGCACGGTGGCGAGCTGGATCATCCGCTCGGTGATGGCCGACTGGTTGAGGAAATTGCCCGCCATGATGAACAGCGGGATGGCCAGCAGCGCGAAGTTCTGCGTCTGCGACACCGTCAGCTGGACCGGGACGGTGAAGGGGATGTCCGGGTTGAGGATGAAGAAGATGGCGCCCGAAATGCCCAGCGCGAAGGCCACGGGTACGCCGACGAGGGTGAGGACGAGGAAGGCGATGAAGACTGTGAGCATGGGCGGTCCTCACTCTTCCTCGGTCGCCGGCCGTGGCCCGGCCTTGAGATGGTCGAGCAGCTTGAAAGCGGATGTCAGGAACATCAGCGCGCAGCCGATCGGCAGGCTGAGCGTGACGATGGAATAGCTGACGTTGGGAAGGCCCTGGAACGTCCGGGCCCGGCTGATCCAGGCGAGCCACAGGCCCGCGACCACGATGAAGGCGAGGAAGGCGAGGACGATCAGGTGGTTGGCGATCACCAGGGCGTGGCGCGCCGATGGGGTGAGTCGGTCGATCAGGAGATCGACCGACATGAAGGCGTTGTGGCGCCAGGCGATATCGGCACTGAGGAAGCAGGCCCAGGCAAAGAGCGCCGTGGCGGCATCGCCCGACCAATTGAGCGGATAGCCCATCAGTCGACCGACGCCGCCGGCGAAGATCAGGACGACCATCAGCACGAGGAAGCTGCCGGCGATCACGGCCTCGGCGCGGCCGAGGTGATGGTGGAAGGATCGCATCGTCATGCCCTCGTGCTGGAGCCGTGTCAGCGCTGCTTGCCGATCTCGCGGTGCACGGCGTCGCGCACTTCGAGCAGGTTCAGCGTCTGATAGGCGCGCTCGCCGGCGCGGCGGAAGGCGGCGAGATCGATGTCGGTGACCAGCGTCATGCCGCGCTCGCGCAGCGTCTGGCGCACCTGCGCCTCCGAGGCGAGGATCTTCTCCGAGGTTTCGCGGCCGGCCTTCTGGCACTCCTCCACCAGCGCGGTCTGGAGTTCGGCCGGCAGACGGTTGAAGAACTGGGAGCCGACGACCTGGAAGTTGATCAGCAGGATGTGCGAGGTCTCGTTGGCGTGGCTCAGCACCTCCCAGAAGCGGCGGCCGGGAATGTTGTTGTGCACGAGCTCGACGCCGTCGATCGCCTTCTGCTGGAGCGCCGGATACATCTCGCCGAAGGCCATCGCGACCGGCGAGGCGCCGAGCGCGCGGATCGATTCCTGCCAGATGGGGGCCGGCGGCGTGCGGATGCGCAGGCCTGCGAGGTCCTCAGGCTTGCGCACGGGCTTGTTGGTGTAGAAGTGGCGCATGCCCTGCACCCAGTCGAAGCAGACGACGCGCAGGCCGTGCTGATTGGCGAGCTCGTCGACGAAGCGCTTGATGGTGGGCGACTCCCTGAGCTTCGCCACCTCGTCGAGAGTCTCGGCGAAATAGGGACCGTTCATCACCGCGATGCCGCGGACATAGGTGCCGAGGCGCGCGGCATCGGTGTTCTGGCCGATATTCGCGCCCTGGCGCATCTGCTCGATGATGTCCTCCTCGACGCCCAACTGGGCGGAGTGGAAGATCTGCATGCGCAGGGCGCCGCGGGTGCGCTCCTCGACGCGACGCGCCCAGAGCTGGAATCCTTCGTGGAACGGCTCGGTCGGCGCCAGCACGTGGTTGAGCCTGAGCGTGAACTGCTGGGCGGCCGCCGGCGCCGGCATGGCGAGCGAGAGCGCCACGCCGGCAAGCAGGCCGGCCATGGTCTTGAGACCCGTCTTCATCGTTCCTTCTCCCTGGTGTGCCGTCCTCTGGGGAACGGTCGTGGTGTCCAATGCGTCATCAATTGCGATCGAAGACCGGCAGCGGAACGCCGAGGCGCTTCGCCAACGCGGTGAAATCCTCGATCGTGACGGGGTCCACCGGGATCCCGTCCTGGCGGCGCCTCTCGGCTTCCGCCCATTCCCTGTCGCCGGGCGCCATGACGGCGGCCCCCGGTGCCGTGCACGAACCGCGCAGCCGGTCGAGATAGCGCCGCATCGCTGCGTCGAAGCTGTCCCGGTCGATGAAGGCGTCGGGCCGGATTGCCACGACGAAGGCCCCCATGCCGCGCGGCGTGGAAAAATCCGGCCCGCCCATGGGGGCGATGTCGAAGGACAGCCGCATGCCCGTCAGGACGGCGGAGAGGATCTCCACGAGGCCGGCGAGGCCCGCTCCCTTATGGCCGAAGGCAGCCCCGAGGGGGGCGAGCATCTCCACCCCGTGGGGGTCCGCGATGTCGATGCCGGCGCCATCCGAGGCGACGCCGTCGGGCAGCGGCAGTCCGAGGCTGCGGTAGAGCAGGACACGGTTGTAGGGGATGGCGCTTGTGGCCATGTCCAGAAGCCAGGGCTTGCCGCCAGCCACGGGCACGCCCGCCGCGATGGGATTGGTGCCGTGGAACCGCTCAGCGCCGCCATGCAGCCGCATGAAACTGTCGGAATTGCAGACGGCGATGCCGATGAAGCCGGCTTCCGCGGCAGCCAGCGCATAGGCGCCCGCCGCGCCGAAATGGGAAGACCGGCGGATCGCCACCGCGGCGATCCCGGCCGTCGTGGCCATGTCGCATGCCGCCTCCATGGCGGCGAAGGTGACCACTGCGCCGTGACCGTCGCCGCCGTCGAGCACGGCGGCCGCCGGCCCGGTGCGGGTCACCTCGATGTGGGGCTTGCCGATCACCCGGCCACCCTCGATGGCCTTCACGTAATGGCCGGTGAGGCGGACGCCGTGGCTGTCGATGCCGAAGAGCGAGCCGTGCATCATCGCCCGGGTCGCAGCCACAGCCGTCGCCGCATCGGCACCCGCCGCGGCAAGGACACCCTGGCAGAAGCGCTCAAGGGCAGACGGCGCGACACGGACCACGGAATCGACTGATGGGGCCGGGGTGACGGAGGCCGTGCTCACAGCGTCTGCCCCCCGTCGATGACGAGCAACTGCCCGGTCATGAACCCGCTCTCGTCGCTGGCGAGGAAGACGGCGGCAGCCGCCATCTCGTCCACTGAGGCGAGCCGGCCGATGGGATGGCGGGCGATCATCGCCTTGCGCGCGGCCTCGGCGTCGGAATTGGCCGAGATGCGCTCGGCGAGCGAGGGGGTGTCCGTCGTGCCAGGGCACAACACGTTGCAGCGGATGCCGCGGCTGATGAAGTCGCGGGCCACGGCCTTGCTGAGTCCGATCAGCGCCGCCTTGCTGGCTCCATAGGCCGTGCGGCCGGCGACGCCCGTCAGGCTGGACGCGACGGAGGCCACGTTGACGATGGTGCCGTGCCCCCGATCCAGCATGCCCGGCAGGACGGCGCGCATCATGCGATAGGCGGAGGTGGCGTTCTGGTCGAGGCTGCGCGCCCAGTCGTCCGGCGAGCAATCGAGGATGGTGCCGGAATGCACCCAGCCCGCAGCATGGATCAGAACGTCAACGGCACCCGCCTCAGCGATCACGGGTGGAATGGCCCGGTCATCCGTCACGTCGAGCGCGGCGATGACAATGGCGGATGACAGCCCGGGCAGATCCTGAAGCTTCGCCAACGTCCGGCTCGTGGCGAGGACGCTGGCGCCTTCGCCGGCACAGGCGAGTGCAATGGCCCGACCGATACCCTGGCCGGCGCCGGTCACCAGAACCCGCTTGCCCTGCAGCCTTCCTGTCACGACGCACTCCCGATGCCATTCTTGTTTTGTGTATACACTAGACATTTTTATGTGCCGGACAACCTCTGTTTCTGCGACCGGCGGTCGCGCTAGACTGGAGGGAGGGTCGATGGACCGCGGGGCTCGCAAAGTGCTGGACGTGTCGCAGCAGGCATTTCAGGGCAAGGCACCGCGTGTGTTCGAACAGCTCGTGGGCGCGCTGACGGAGCGTCTTGCGTCCGGCGCCCTGGCCCCCGGCACTGTTCTGCGCACCGCTGCGGTGGCTCGCGAATTCGGCACCAGCCGGGGGCCGGTGAGGCGGGCATTGGAGGAGCTGAAGGCGGCCGGCTGGCTCTCTGGCCGTGGCCTGACCTATGTGGTTGGTGCGTCTGCGCCTCAGCCGGAGGGAGCGCGGCCCGCTTTTGGCCGGGAAAGCGCGGTGCGGATCGCCGCCGAGGCGAGCTGGGCGCGAATCTACGGCGATGTCGAGGCGACCCTCGTGGCCCGGATGTCGTTCGGCTCCTGGCGCATCGTCGAGGCCGAGCTTGCCGAGCACTATGGGGTATCGCGGACGGTTGCCCGTGAGGTGCTGGGTCGCCTGCAACAGCGCGGCATCGTCAAACAGGACAAGCGGTCGCGATGGTATGTGCCGGGTCTCGGGCGCGACTATATGGCCGATCTCTATGAGATGCGCCGGGCCCTCGAACCCCAGGCCTTGATCAACGCCGCGCCGCGCCTTCCCCCGTCCATGGCTTCATCGCTCCTCGCCAGCATCGACGAAGCGATCGGCCGCGCCGAGGAACTCGACGGACCGGAACTCGATCGGTTGGAGCGCGAGCTGCATGTCGACCTCCTTGGCCATTGCGGCAATCGCACCATGGTCGAGGCCATCGCCCTCTATCAGTCGCTGCTCAGCGCCCATAGCTTCCTCTACATGACCGCCCCCCGGATCTTTCCGACCGAGCCGTTCCTGCCCGAGCATCGTCGTGTTCTCGATCGCTTGGTCGGAGGTCATGTCGATGAGGCCGCTGACGCGCTGCGCGAGCACCTGGTTCTCTCTCTCGACCGTGCCGTCTATCGCATCGAGATGGTCCGGGGCATCGTCACTCCGTCAGACGTCGGGTACCTCGTAAGGATGAGCTAGCAGAAGAGCGTCTGGTGGCTCATCAGCTGCAAGACCCCCAAAGCCACGCCCCGGTGACCACAGCGCAATCGCCCGTCAGGTCATGGATCTTGCCGCCGTCGGAAGCCCCTCGACCATCGACAGGCGCCCGCCTATGGCGTGGACTCTGATGGGACCAGTCGCAGACGTTGCCGATGTCCGCTCTCAGGGCCCATTACCGGTCCGCGGCACTCGTCCGCTTCGCGCCTCAAAAGCAGACATCCGACCAGGGGCTACGAGCGGACTTGCGATAATGCCGCTCGTCTGGGCCAGTAGGCAGGAGGCGATGCGCATTGCTTTTCCTCCTGATGGAATGAGGCATTATCAAGCGAACGGACAATTCCGTCGTCCCGGATGTGGTGATCCAGCAGCAGGAGTATCAGATGAACGCTGATGAGATCTCGGAGCGGGCTAGCCTTCTCCATCACCGCATCTATGCAGAGCACATTCGCAAGGATCCGGCGCTCTTGTATCGTGCCGTTGCGATGCTGGAAAAAGGTATTGCAAAGAATGGCGGCACAGTCGGTCATCATACGTGGCAGAGCGCCACCATAGCGGACATTCAACAGCCTGCCGAAACCAGACGCTAGCGCGATATCTTGCCGAGGCGCCTTCCAGAGGGAACGGTCGCGATCAGGGCCGCAGGACGATCTTGGCGGCCGGTGTCGTGCCGGCGTCAATGGCTTCGAAGGCTGACGAGCCCGCGCTCAACGGTCGTTCCTCGAACCAGCCCAAGCCGCCCAGACGCCCTGCGCTGAGAGCGGCGACGGTGTGGGCGAAATCCACCGGCGTGTAGCAATAGGTGCCGGTCAGCGTGACCTCCTGGAGTGTGATCTTGCGGATGTCGAGACCATCATGGCCCGGCAGGAGCCCGGCATGGACGATCACGCCGCCCGGTCGCACCATGGCACAGGCTGCGGCCCGGCTGGCGCGGGCGCCGACGGCATCGATGACCAGATCGACGCTGTTTTCGGTGGGTTCTCCGGCCGATCCGGGCTCATAGACGGTGAAACCTTCGCCCTTAGTGATTGTCTGACGCCGCAGCGGGTTGGGTTCGCCGATGCGGATGTCCGAGGCGCCGAACAGACGGCTTACGAGGGCGGCGGCAAGGCCGATGGCGCCGCCGCCCAGAATAGCCACGCGAGCGGTTGCGAAAGGTTGCTGAAGCTTCTGGGCCCCCAGCCACACCGCATGCCACGAGACTGCGATGGGTTCCGCTAGCGCCGCATGTTCGATCGGCAGGCTGTCAGGGATTCCGACGACATTGCGCTCGGGGATCCGCACGAACTCGGCAAAGGCGCCGGCGCGCGGCGGCATGGAAATGATCTGGCGCGAGGGTGACAGGTGAGGGCGGCCGGCGATGGCGCTGGGGCAGGTCGGATCGACGACGAGGGGATTGATCGTCACGCGCTCGCCATCACGTGGTCCGCCAACGATCCGACCCGCAGCCTCGTGGCCGAGGATGAGCGGCGCGGGCCGGCGGGCATCATGCCCGTGATAGGCATGCATGTCCGAGCCGCAGATGCCGACCGCCTCGACACGGACGAGAACCTCTCCGTCTTCCGGGACCGGGTCCGGCTCGTCACGGAAGGCGAGGCTGTGGGGTGCCGTGTAGACGAGCGCCTTCATGGACAGTCTTCCGTCATTTGGCGGTGAAGCCGCCGTCGACCGCGAGGGTCTGGCCGGTCACATAGGCTGATGCGTCGGAGGCGAGGAACACCGTTGCCCCGGTGAGGTCGGACAGTTCTCCGTTCCGTCCGATCGCGGTTTGCTCGGCATTGCGGGCGGCGCGCTCGGGATCGGCGAAGACGGGGGCGGTGAGGGGGGTCGGGAAGAACCCCGGCGCGATGGCGTTGCAGGTGATTCCGCGGCGCGACCAGGCTTCAGCTATGGCGCGGGTGAGCTGCACCACGCCGCCTTTGCCGGCGCCGTAGGGGGCACTGTTGGGGAAGGCGCGATAGCTCTGCAGCGACGCGATGTTGATGATGCGGCCCCAGCCGCGATCGGCCATGGCCGGCGCCAGCGCTTGGGCGAGCAGGAAGGGAGCCCTGAGGTGCAGGGCCATGTGCAGGTCAAAGCCCTCTGCCGTGACCTCGGTGAAGGGCTGGCGGAGGTTCACTCCCGCGGCGTTGACGAGAATGTCGGGCGACAGGCCAAGCGCCGCGAGTGCGTGGGTCACGGTGACCGCGCAGGTGGGCGTCGCGAGGTCCACCACGAGGCCCTTGGCCGCGATCCCCTCCGCCATCAAGTCGGCGACCGCTGCGTCGGTCTCTGCAGCCCGGCGCGCGGCGAGCACGATACCGGCCCCCGCTTCCCCCAAGGCGCGGGCCATGGCGAGGCCGATGCCACTGTTCCCGCCCGTCACCAGCGCGGTGCGGCCCGTGAGGTCGAAGAGCCCGGCGAGACGGAACATGGATCAGCTCTCGACCGGCCGGCCGAGGTCGAAGCTGCGCCCCGGGGAAAATTTCGCCAGCCGTACGTCCGAGGTGCGGGCATGGGCCTCCATGCCCTCCAGCCGCGAGATCCGCGCCGACAGCGGCGCGATCACCGTGCAGGCCTCGCGGGTCATCTGCTGCCAGGTCAGCGGCTTGAGGAACTTGTGCACCGACAGCCCTGCCGAGTAGCGGGCAGCGAACTTGGTGGGGAGGATGTGGTTGGGTCCCGAGGCCTTGTCGCCGAAGGCAACGTTGGTTTCCTCGCCGAGGAAGAGCGAGCCATAATTCGTCAGGTTCTGATGCCACCAGGCCAGGTCGGCGCAATGGACCTCAAGGTGCTCGCAGGCATAGGTGTCGGAGACCTGAACCATCTCGTCGCGGCTGTCGCAGAGGACGATCTCGCCATAGTCTCGCCAGGCAGCCGCGGCGGCATCGCGCGCCGTCGGCGGCAGCTTGTCGATGAGCAGCGGCATCAGCCGCGCCACCTCGTCGGCGACGGAGCGCGAATTGGTAATGAGCCAGGCCGGGCTCTCATGGCCGTGCTCGGCCTGGCCGACGAGGTCGGTCGCGACGATCATCGGGTCGCAGGTGTCGTCGGCGATGACGCAGACCTCCGATGGGCCGGCGAAGACGTCGATGCCGACCTTGCCGAACAGCATGCGTTTGGCCTCGGCGACGAACTTGTTGCCCGGACCCACGATGATGTCGGCCTTGCGCCCGGTGAAAAGGCCGTAGGTCATTGCGGCGATGGCCTGGACACCGCCGAGGCACATGATCACGTCGGCGCCGGCCACGGTCATGGCGTAAAGCACCTCGGGATGAATGCCCTCGCCGCGATAGGGGGCCGAACAGGCGACGACGGTCTTAACGCCCGCCGCCTTGGCGGTGGCGATCGACATGTAGGCCGAGGCGATATGGGCGTAGCGGCCGGTCGGCACATAGCAGCCGGCGGTGTTGACCGGCACCAGCCTCTGGCCGAGCGTCAGCCCGGGCGTGATCTCCAGCGAGAAGTCCTGCACCGAGGCGCGCTGGGCCTCGGCGAACCGGCGGACCTGGGCGGCGGCGAAGGCGATGTCCTCCTTCACCGAAGCCGGCACCTCGGCGATCCGTGCGGCAATGGCCTCCGGGCTCATGACGATGTCGCCGGACCATTTGTCGAGGCTGAGGGAATAGTCGCGGACGGCACGCTCGCCGCCGGCCTCGATCGCCGCCAGCATGTCCGTGACCACCTTGCGCGCCGTGTCCGTCTCCGTTTCCGGCGTCTTCGTCGCCGTTTTAAGGTGGGTGATGGCCATGGCGGGTTGTCTCCGGAATCGTCATTCTGCAGGCGCACGGGCCCTTGTTGGCCCGTGCGCGGCATATGGCAGGCGAGGTCAGCGCCGATCGAACTCGGTGGCGAAGGCGCGCAGCTGCGGATTGGCGGCGACCCGCTTGAGGAAGTCGTCGGTGATGTAGCTGCTGGCCTCCGGGTTGGCGGGAATAGTGCCCACCTCGGTCGCGAACTTGCCGATCTCGCTGAACCAGCCGTCGACAGTGGAGGCGGCGCCGCCGCTACGGGCCATCATCCTCAGCTGCTCGTCGAGGCCGAAGGTCGGCCGCAACGCAAACTCCTGGTCCATCGCCCGCTCGGAGACCTCGAGACCACCCTGCTTGTAGAAATCGAGGGCGAGGCGGCGGGCCTCGGCCGGGTTTGCCTTGGCCCAGGACCAGCCGCGCAGATAGACCGCGAGGAACTTAGCGACGTCGTCGGGCCGCTCCCGCGCGAAGTCGGAGCGGACGATCAGCGCGCCGGGAACGATGGCGTTGGCCTCGGCGCCCGAGCAGAGGTAGCGGGCATTTGCGCGCTCCTCCAGCGTGTAGGTGTTCGGCGCCCAGACGCCGGCAATGTCGCCGTTGTTCGAGGTCAGGGCGGTAATGATCTGCGCCTGGCCAAGGTTCACGAACTGCATGTCGGCGGGGTTGACGCCGAGGCGTTCCAGGCAGCGGCGCGCCGCGAAATGGACGGTCGAATTGGTGGTCAGCAGCAGGCGTTGGCCGCGCAGGGACGCCGGGTTGGCGCGGATCGCGTCGAACCGGTCGCCGCGGACCATCACGGCGTTGGTTTTCGATTCGTCGTTGGTGATGCCGATGGTCATGAGGTTGAACCGCACCGCGCCGAGCACGGCCGGCACCGAGCCGGTGCCGCCGACATCCCAGGACCGTGCCGCGGCGGCGGCGACCTGCGGCGCGCCCGCCGGGAAGGTCGAGAAGTTCGGGTTCAGCCCGACCTGGGCCCACCAGCCCTTCACCGTGGCGTAGTGGAACGGCAGCGCCCAGTAGAGCGATGGCTGGTAGCTCACGCCGATGGCGGCGGGTACCTGTGCCGCCGCGGGGGCTGCGGCGAGGCCAAGGGCGAGGGCCAGTGCGGCCAGGGTCTTCTTCATGGTGTTCCTCCCGGGTGTTGGTGGCGGGAGCCGCTCCGTTCCGGGGCGGCGCCGTGCCGTTCGGCTGCGGTTGATCCGCAAGTCACTGCTTCGAGGCTTTCACGGACGATGTCCGCAATCAGGTCGCATTCCTCGTCCGTCAGCGACACCGGGGTGCGGATGTCGCAGAGGGTCGCGAGGATGCGGTGAGTGTCGTCCAGGCCGCTCTGGCCCGGCGCATAGCGCCAGTGGCGCGGCGCGCTGGTGAAGCCGGCCTGCTCGGCCGCTCCGAACCACTTGATCGGCAGGCCGCGAGCCCGCGCGAGGTCGAGGACGGCCATGATCTCCCGAGCCGAGAGACCGGGCAGGGAGAACTGGATCGAGGTCGCGGTGAAATGCTCCGTGGGCGGGCGCACCGGCAGCCGCACGGCCTGCGCGCGGGCAAGGCCTGCCGCTATCCGCCTGTAAATGGCGTTCCAGCGATCGACGCGTTCGGGCAGGTCGTGAAGCTGCGGCCGCAGCAGCGCCGCCGCCAGTGCCGTCATGCGGAGGCTGAAATTGGGTGTCCGCTCGGTCCAGCGCGCCATGGTCTCAGGCGGCGGCGGATCGAGATGCTGCTGGTGCAGCATGTAGCTGCCGGAATGCAGGATGGCGCGGGCCGCGAGATCCGGATCGTCAACGACGAGGAAGCCGCCCTCTCCGGCATTCAGGTGCTTGTAGGTCTGCGCGCTGAAGCCTGCGGCGACGCCGAACGTTCCGATCATGCGCTCGCCCCAGCGGGCGCCGAGCGCATGGGCGCAGTCTTCGACCAGCAGCAGGCCGAGCTCGTCGCAGACGGCCATCACGGCGTCCATGTCGGCGAGGTGCCCGCGCATGTGGGACAGCATGAGGACGCGCGCGCCGCTGTCGGCGGCCTTCCGCCGCAGGTCCTCGACGTCGATCTTGTAGTCGGGCCCGATGGCGACGATGACGGGCCGAGCGCCCGCGTGGACGATCGCTCCCGGCACCGGCGCGAGGGTGAAGGCATTGACCAGGACAGGCTCGTCGGGACGCACGTCGAGAACCTTGAGCGCCAGGAACAGCGCGCCGCCGCCCGAATTGACCGCGATGCAGTGCCGCCGCCCGACCAGCGCGGCAAATTCCCGTTCAAGCAGGGCGGCATCGGCCTGGTCCGCGCCGAGTTCGCCATAGCGGAAGAGCCGACCCGAGCGCATCAGTTCGACCGCGCGCGCGATTCCGGCCTCCGGCACGGGGGCGGGGTCGGTGAGGTCACGCATCAGCCGGCGGGGTTCAGACACCCTGGGCCCCCTTCTCCTCGCGGAGGGACCGCCAGATGTGGGTGCGCAGGTGGACGAAGGATTCGAGGTCCATCACGTCCTCGATCTTGTTGAACCTGTCCCAGTTCTCCGACTGACGGACCGTCCTGACGTCGAGGATCTCCTTGATGCGCCCCGGGCGCCTGGTCATGATCGCCACCCGGTCAGCCAGGTAGACGGCCTCCTCGACGGCATGGGTGATGAAGAGGACCGTGCGCGGATTGACCCGCGCGAGCCGCACCAGCTCCTCTTGCATGACGACGCGCGTCTGCGCATCGAGGGCGCCAAACGGCTCGTCCATCAGCAGCACCTCGGGATCGAGCACATAGGCGCGGGCGATGGCGACGCGCTGCTGCATGCCGCCTGACAACTGGTGCGGGAAGGCCTCCGCATGACTCTCCAGGTTCATCAGCTTGAGGGCGTTGGCGATCAGGTCGTCGCGCTGGTCCTTCGGTAGGTTCTTGTTGCGCAGGCCGAGGTCGATGTTGGCGCGTACCGTCTTCCACGGGAAAAGCGCGAACTGCTGGAAAACGACGGCGCGGTCCGGTCCGGGCTCGGTGACGGTCCTGCCGCTGACACTGACGATCCCCGACGTCGGGGCCTCGAAGCCGGCGACCATTCTCAGGCAGGTGGTCTTGCCACAGCCCGAGGGGCCGACGATCGCCACGAACTCCCGCTCCGCGATGTCGAGGTTGATGTCGTCGAGGACCTTCACGCCGGAACTCGCCGGGCCGAAGACCTTGTTGACGCCCTGGAAGCGGATCGAACCCATCTGGCGCACCCTCAGCTTTCGAGCCCGCGCCGGCGGCGCAGCCAGCTTTCGCCCTGTCGCAGGGCGACGTCGATGGCCATCCCGACGACGCCGATGGCAATCATCCCGCTCATGACCGTCGCGGTCTGCACGCTGCCCTGGGCTTGCACCATCATGAAGCCGACGCCGGCAGCGGCGACGATCAGCTCGGCGCCGACCAGTGACTGCCAGCCGAGGCCTGCCGAGACGCGCAAGCCCGCGATGATCGACGGAACGGCCGCCGGCAGCAGGATCTCGAGGATCATCCGGATGTGGCCGGTGCCGAGCATCCGCGCCGCCTCGATCAGTCGCGGCTCGACGAAGCGCGCGCCGCGATAGGCGTTGATGAGGCAGGGCGGGAAGGCGCCGGCGAAGATGATCATGACCGGGCCGCCCATGCCGGTGCCGAACCACAGGGCGGCGAAGGGCACCCAGGCGATGGGCGCGATGAAGCGCAGGGCATCGAAGATGGGCGTGACGATGTCGTCGAGCAGGCGGAACCAGCCCATGAGCAGACCGAGCGGGATGCCGACCGCCGCCGCCAGGATGACACCATAGGCATAGCGCTGGAAGCTTGAAGCCAGATGGACCGGCAGGGTGGCTCCCGCGAAGGGCGACGTCAGCAATGTGGTGAACCGGGTTGCGACCTCCAGCGGCGAGGGCAGGAATTGCCGCGGGACGAAGCCCGTGGCGGTCAGCAGCGTCCACAGGCCGAGCAGCAGCGTGACGCCGAGGAGGCCCCAGCCCAGCCTTTGCGAAAGGGACAGCGGCGCCTGCGTCATCGCCTAGTCCCTCGCCGCGACGTTCCAGGCGAGCGCGCGGCGCTCCGCCTGTCCGAGGAGCCATGTTGTCGCCCATCCGAGGATGCCGACCGCCACCATCCCGACCAGGATCATGCCGGGATAGATGTCCTGCTGGGCCATGTTCAGAATGAAGCCGAGGCCGACGAGCGCGCCGACAAGTTCGGCCGCGACGAGCGTCGTCCAGCTCGCCTGCAATGACAGCCGCAGGCCGGTGAAGATCATCGGAGCGGCCGCCGGGGCGATGATCTCGCGGACCATCCGCCAGCGCGGGGTGCCGAGCATGCGGGCCGCCTCGATGACCGGCCGGTCAATGTTGCGCACGCCGGCAAAGGCGTTGATCACCGAGGGCACAAAGGCGGCGAACCAGATGACCATGATCTTGGCCGCATCGCCGAGCCCCAGCCAGAGGATCGCGAGCGGAATCCAGGCGAGCGGCGGGATCGGGCGGATCACGAGGAAGATCGGGTTGACGCAGGCTTCGACGCGTCGGTCCCAGCCCATCCAGAGCCCGAGCGGGATGCCGGTGACCACCGCCACGGCGAACCCCATCACGACCAGCTTCAGGCTGTGCACCGCATGCTGGGCAAGGCCTGCCCCTGCATAGCCGCGGGTCAGGATCTGGTTCAGGGAGACCCCAAACTCCGCAGGCGAGGGGAAGCGGGCCGAGCCGACGATTCCGGTGACGGAGGTCAGCAGCCACCACGTGACGCCGACCGACGCCACTGTCGTCAGTCCGATGCCTGCCCTGCGCCCGACCATGCGGGTCGCCTCCCTTGGTGCGCAATTTATGAAAGCGCTTACATCTATAGCTGCATGCCAGGCTGGCCATGTCAACGTTGGGCGGCGCGGGATCGTGTTCGTTCGCGGTGCGATTGCGGATGAAAAAGTTTTCAGTCATGGATGGGGCATGAAATCCACGCGCAAGGCTCGCATCATCGATGTCGCCCGCGACGCCGGCGTGTCCGCGGCGACCGTCTCGCGGGCCCTGTCGCAGCCCCAATTGCTCAATGCCGAGACCTTGGCCCGCGTTCGTCAGAGCGCGCTTCGCCTCGGCTATCGTCCGGATGCGGCCGCGCGGGCTTTGGCCTCGGGGCGCTCCATGACGATCGGCGCTGTCGTGCCGACGCTCGACAACGCCATTTTCTCGCGCGCCTTGCAGAGCATGCAGGCGGTGCTCGCCGGAAGGGGCTATCAGCTCCTCGTTGCCTCCCACGACTATAACGCGGCAGCGGAGGCCGAAGCGGTCAAGATGCTCGTCGGCCGTGGCGTCGACGGGCTCATGCTGGTCGGGGCCGAGCGGGCCCCCGAAACCGAGGCGCTACTCGCTGATACTGAGGTGCCGGTGGTCCTGACCTGGCGCGGCATTCCCGGTCATGCGGCCGTGGTGGTCGACAACGAGCGGGCAGGGGAGCTCGCGGCGAAGCATCTGGTCGAACTCGGCCACCGCAGGATCGGCATCATCACCGGCAGCCACGCCTTCAATGATCGCCAGCGAGCCCGTCAGGACGGCGCGCGGGCCTTCCTGGCCGCTGAGGGCCTCGCGGTGCCGGATTGGCTCGCCATCCAGGTTCCGACCACGCTGGCCGGTGGGCGGTCGGGCTGCGCCAGCCTGCTGGGCCTCGGCGAGCCGCCCACAGCGATCATCGGAGGCATCGACCTCATCGCCATCGGCTGCATGATCGAGGCACAGGCCCGCGGGCTGACCGTCCCCGACGACCTCTCCGTTGTTGGCATCGATGACCTCGACATGTCGGCCCATCTGTCGCCACCGCTGACGACCGTGCACGTTCCGACCGCCCGCATCGGCGCGACCTGTGCCGCGATGCTCTGTGACCTCATCGAGGAAAAGGACATCGACGCAGAGGTTCAGATACCGGTGGATCTTGTCGTCCGCCGGTCGACAGGCCTCCGCGCCGTGACTTGAGGAGGTCCCTGGTCACCATGCCCCGGGGACGCCGCGCTGCGCCCGAGACGCGAAGATCGTTCTGGGCTGCCGCAACATGCATGGGGCATTTGCTGGACTCCCTCGCCCGCCGTCCAACGGTGGTTTCGGCGCCGCCGATGGCGTCAAGCGGTCATCCGCGATCGCGATACGGTTCGACCAGTTCGGTGCCAATCATCATGTTGCGGGTGACGATCCGGACGAGATCGTCGAAGCGCCGTTCGGCGGCGTCGGCCGGGGCTTTCGGCAGCACCAAGTAGCGCATGTCAGCGTTGGAATCGTGGACGCGGACCTCCATCGGCGGAGGGATCGCCACGCCGAACTCGGCAAGGACGGCGCGCGGCTCCCGAACCGTCCGCGCCCTGTAGTTCTTGGAGATGTACCACCAGGGCGGCTGGCCGAGGAGCGAGCGAGGATAACAGGAGCAGAGCGTGCAGACGATGATATTGTGGAGGGAGGAGGTGTTCTCGACCACCACGAGCTTGGCCTCCTTGATCGCATAACCCATCTCCCTCGCAGCAGCCGATCCATCGGCCAGCAGGCGCGCCTTGTAGGACGGGTCTTTCCAGGCCTGGGCGACGATCCGTGCGCCCCAGGTGACGTTCGGGGCCTCAAGCGCGGCGATGACGCGATCGGTGTCGGACGGGGCAAGGACCTGTTTCTCCAACAGGATCTTGTGGATAGCCTCTGTCATGAGGGCGTAGTAGTCGGCACCCTCGTGGCCCTCGACGACAAGGCGCGAGGGGTCGACGGCATCCGCAGAGTAGCCGATGGGCTCGGGTGTCATGTCAGGGGCTCCGCCGGCTCCAGCCAGTGGTCGTAGACTTCGATTTCCAGCGTGTCGCCGGGTGGGCCGGGATAGTCGGGCCACAGCTCGGTCTGGGGGAAATGAACACGGTAGAGGTCGATGGCGGGAAGGCCAGGGCGGCCAAAGGCGAGGTCCTCCGGATTGGGATAGGCGCCGCAATAGCGTTCGATCCGCCCGGTCTTGTGTCGGATGAACCAGGGGATTCGCACATGGCCGGGCTTGCCGAGATCCAGCACCGTGACGCGGTCCCCTGCAGTGAAGCGCGGCATCACAGCGGCTCCACCGTCCGGGCCGCATGGTCCACCCGCTGGCCGCGACCGGCGGCGATGGCGTCCATGCGCGACAGCACTTCCTCCCGCGTGACGATCTCCTTCTCGGTGAGCAGGATCGTCAGCGCTTCGGCGCGCCGCTCATAGAACCCGAGCGTTTCGTAGAGCTGTTCGCCGAAGCTCTCGAAGACGCGGCGGATTTCGTCGAGCGACACCGTCCGGTTCTTCTGCTCCAGCGCGCCTCGGATGGCCTCCGACAGCTTCTGCCAGTCGTCGAACGGCCGTTCGACACAGGCCACGGGGCCGCCCGGCAGGCCGCCGATATCATGGTAGCCGCGATAGGGCGGCCCGCTGTCGGCTTGGTCCGTCATGGTCAGCTGGCCCTCACGGCGTTCTGGAAGACCTCGAGCGTGCGCGCCTTGAGATCGATGAAGCGCGGATCGGTGAGCGTGGACGGATCGCGCGGGCGCGGCAAGTCCACATCCATGTAGTCGGCGATTCGCGACGGACGGCGGGTCAGCATCAGAACCTTGTCGGCGAGGTAGACGGCTTCCTCGAGATCGTGGCTGACGAGAACGGTCGTCACGCCGCGTGCCACCAGCACCTTCTGAAGCTGGTCGCGCATGATCAGCGTCATCTCATAGTCGAGCGCGGAGAAGGGCTCGTCGAGGAACAGCACCTCCGGCTCGATCACCAGGGATCGCATGATAGATACCGTTTGCTGCTGCCCTCCCGACATCTGGTAGGGATAGCGGTGAAGGTCGAACTTGAGGTCAAACCCCGCCACCAGCTCCTCGATCCGCCGCTCGCGCTCGGCCTTGCCGATGCCCATCAGCCGCAGGGGATAGTGGATGTTGTCGATGGCGCGGAGCCAGGGGAAGAGGGCCTCTCGGTAGTTCTGGAAGACGTAGCCGATCCGGGTCTCGGCGATGGTCTTGCCCTCGAACAGGATCTGTCCCGCGTCGATCGGCAGGAGGCCGGCCACCATGTTGATGAAGGTCGACTTGCCGCAACCGTTCGGCCCGAAGACCGAGACGATCTTGCCCTTCGGCAGGTCGATGTCGAAGCCGACATAGACGGGATTGCCATCGAAGGCCTTCTTCAGCCCGCGCACGGTGATGTGCGTCCCCGGCGGGAACCACCGCAGGTCTGGATAAGAGGCACCGGCTGGCGCCTCCTCCGCGGGCGTCCTCTGCGCCAGTGTCATCAGGCGAGATCCGCAGGCTTCAGGATGATGTCCTGCACCTTCATTGGGGTCTTCAGCGCGCCCTCGGCGGAGAAGACATCGACCAGGGCCTGGTAGGACTTGAGGTCGGTCTCGTTCAGGTCCCGCCAGGCACGCAGATAGGGCTGGGCGACGATGCCCACCTGGTTCGCCTGGACCGGCGTGTATTTCGGCAGGATCGGCCGGTACTTCTCGTATTGCGTCTCGGCGAGCCGGGTTGCCTCGTCCAGCACCTCCACCACGCGGCGGGCCACAGCCGGCCGGTCCTTGATGAACTTGGTGGTGAGCAGCGAGCAGCCGGAATAGAAGGGATCGGCGATCACCGCGGCCACCGGATTGGTCATGGCGCGCTTGGCCTCGCCGAGGGCGACGGCGATGGAGCCGACCGGCTCCAGCGAGAGCGTTGCATCGGCGGATCCGGCGATGACGGCCTGGACCTGAAGGCCGACGGCCAGTTCCACCAGTCTCACATCCTTGTCAGGGTCGAGCCCGGCCTTGCGGACCATGTGGCGGGAGATGGTGCGCCACTGGATGCCCGGCAGGTGGCCGAGGGTCTTGCCCTTGAGGTCCGCGAACGAGCTGATGGGGGACGCATTGGCGACGATGAGGCCGTCATTGATGCGGTTGACGCCGATGCCGCCGCCCTGCAGCCCGAAGACCTTGAACGTGCCGGGGAACTGGCTCTCGGCGAGGACCGAGATGCCTGCCGCCGCGCCGGGGGCGCCGACATCCGCCCGGTTCGAGACGAGGCTGTCGATGATCTGGTTCGGCGCCTGGAAGCGCGCGGCTTCGATCTCGATATTGGCTCTCTCGAACAGCTTTTCTTCCTGCGCCACATAAAAGGCCATGGTCTGCATGATCGGCAGCCAGGACACCACCACCTTGTCGCGCGCCTGCGCGAGGGCAGGCGCCTGCGGGGCGCCCGTGGCGACCACGGCGGCACCGAGTCCAAGGATGAATTCGCGTCTCTTCGTCATGGTTCGCTCCTGGGGATGACGTGCGGATCAGGCGCGGCCGGACCAATGGACCAGCCACTTCTCGAGGCCGAGGAAGATGAGATTGAGGCCGTAGCCGAGGATGCCGCTGACGAGGATCGTCCCGTATAGCTGCGGCAGGTCGAAGGTGATCTGGCTGTCGATGATGCGCTTGCCGAGGCCGTCGTCCGAGCCAATGAACATCTCGGCCACGACGATGACGACAAGCGCCAGCGACACTGCGGTGCGCAGACCAACGAAGGTCTGCGGCAGGCATTCGTAGAACATCACGTCCTTGAAGATGCGGGCCCGGGACGCGCCCATCACCTTGGCCGCCAGAATGCGCGTCTGCCGGGCGTTCATGACCCCGTAGGCGACGTTGAACAGCACAACGAGCCAGGCGGCGAAGGCAGCCACCGCGATCTTCGAGAAGTCCCCAAGGCCGAAGATGATCATGAAAAGCGGGAACATCGCGGTCGCCGGCGTGGACCGAAAGAAGTCGATGAGGAATTCAATCGAGCGATAGAGCTTCTCGTTCGCGCCGATGACGATACCGATGGGAACCCCGAAGGCAGCAGCGATGCCGAAAGCCTGCAATGTCCGCCACAGCGTGCGGAGGAAATCCGGACCGAGACCGCCGGAGATGGCATTGGTCCACACGGATTGCAGAGTGCGCACAGGGGAGGGCAGAAGCTTCGGCGTCACGAGGCCGGCGAGATGGACGGCATACCAGACGAGGAACAGTGCGAGCGGACCCACCGCCATCCAGGCATAGCGTGTGAGTCGGTCAGATTGCATACAACTGCTCCTTGAATTTTGCGATTCCGCGCAAATGTTGTGCATCGGCGGCCCGGTGCATACAGTTGGGCAGTGCTTGATTGCTGAGGTCCGCAAGAGGGATGCCAACAGGCATGGCCCTTGCTCGCTGGTCACGAACAATGCCGCCTCATCGAGGACCGCCCCATGCCGACCATCCCCTCCGACCCCTATGCCTGGCCGTTTGACGGCGCTCTCGGGCCTGCCAACACCGCCCTGATCGTGATCGATATGCAGACCGATTTTTGCGGCAAGGGTGGCTATGTCGATGCCATGGGTTACGACCTGTCGCTCACCCGGGCGCCGATCGAGCCCATCAAGCGGGTGCTCGCGGTCATGCGTGAGAAGGGCTACTGGATCATCCACACCCGCGAGGGACACCGCCCTGATTTGGCCGACCTACCCGCCAACAAGCGATGGCGGTCGCAGCAGATCGGCGCCGGAATCGGCGACCCCGGGCCCTGCGGGAAAATCCTGGTCCGTGGTGAGCCGGGCTGGGAGATCATTGACGAGCTCAAGCCGCTTCCCGGCGAGACGATCATCGACAAGCCCGGCAAGGGTTCGTTCTGCGCCACGGATCTCGAACTGATCCTGCGCCAGCGGGGCATCCGCAACCTGATCCTGACGGGCATCACGACTGATGTCTGCGTGCACACCACGATGCGGGAGGCCAATGATCGCGGCTTCGAGTGTCTGTTGCTGGAAGATTGCTGTGGTGCCACTGACCATGGAAACCACCTGGCTGCGATCAAGATGGTCAAGATGCAGGGCGGTGTTTTCGGTGCCGTCAGCGACTCGGATGCCATTGTCGCCGGCTTGCCTTGACCAACTCAGCCTCAACGCGGCGGTGGCTCCCGATGAATGATCCGGAAGATGTTCGGCAGCTCGTTCGGGACCACCTTGGCGATCCCGATAGCCAGTGGACTGTCGGCACGTTTGGCGCTATCGCCGAATTCATGCGTGATCAAAGCGAGCCCGTCGTCATCGTGGACGAGCCGCGTCAGATGTCGGTATCCACCAGCCGTGGCGGCATCAGTTTTGGTTCACTCGACGGCGTGAAGGCATTTGCCTCGGAGTCAGCGACCGGCTCCATGTGGGGCCATCGCGTCTCCCTGTGTTTGCGGGACGCTCAATGCGAGACGAGCCGCCGCACCGTCCTGACCGAGATGGGAGCCGATGACGCAGCCATCCGACCGGAGGACCGGGCCGCTATCCTTTTCGACATGGGGCTCGGAACGCGGCAGGTTGATGTCTGCATCCGCGTGTCCGATTCCACTCTTTGTGGGCTGCTTCGGGACCATTTGGGGAGGTCCCTGTTCGAACCCGGCAATCCCGTCATGAGCGCTGTCATCGCTGCGGGTCCACATCGGGTCTTCATCGCTCGGTTCGCGCGCTGCGAGGTCTATCAGGGGATTCCTCCCGCCGAGGGCCGGAGCCCCCCGGGGCCGCACACGCATGTCCTGCCGGAGCTGATCAAAAGCGGTCGCACTCATGCAGCAACGGAGCCGGTTCCCGAGGGCTTCGTGCCTTGCGCTCATCTCATTCCCGCTCATCCCGTCAGGGACGCCATGGGCTATGCCCGCCCATACAACGCCGCTGCACATGGGTGCTTTGAAGACCTGCTCTCCCGCTTCGGATGTCCCAGCTTGCAAGACGTGAAGAACGCTGCCCGCCGAGGGGTATCGGCCGCGCAGGATCCGCACACCTTCGCTGCGCCCTTGGGGAAGTTCGAACGTCACGCTCTACGGGTCGCGCTCAGGCAGCTTGCTGCAGGGGGCCCTTCATCCCCAAGCCTGGAAGCGTGGCGTAGCGTTTTCGATCCACGAGACGCCGCGGAGTAAGGTGAACCGCTCCGCTCGATGTCTCACCTCTCGACTAGGACCCGCAAACGTCTGCGAGTGTCCGCTTCACGCCCTGCATAGTGGACGTTTGTCATGGCGCCCTAAGCGGATATGTGTGTCAGGAAGCCCTTGGTGCCGACCCGCAAAATCTCCCGGCCGGTCAGCTCGTTGCCCATGAGTTTTTTGCCTCAGAACGAGACCTCCTGCCGACGCACAGAAGCGGGCCCGGCTTCAATAGGGTCCACTTACGGGCGCCGGACCTAAGCTTGAGCCGGCTTGCGCCCTGAAGACGATTGCGACGAGTCGCCTAAGGTTAAGACCTCAGAGTGACGCCATTCTAGGCCCAGGCGGCGATGACCGCGTCAGCATCGGTGACCACAGAGACATTCTGCAGTGCATAATTGACCGAGGCGGTGTGCCATTCGGCGTTCATCGTCGAGCAGCAATCCTCAGGCACCACCATGTAATAGCCTTTATCCGCCCCCGTCCGGGCGGTGTGCTCGATGGACATGTTGGTCCAGGCGCCGGTGACGATAATGATGTCGCGGCCGAGAGCCTTGAGCACCGTCTCCAGCCGCGAACCCTCCCATGCGCTCATGCGTTGCTTCTCGACGACGTGGTCGCCGGTCTGCGCCTCCAGCCCCGGAACAGGCGCCGCTCCCCAGGTGCCGCGCACCATGGCCTTGGCGTCGGCGAGCCCTTCGAAGAGCGGCGCGTTCATCGTCACTCCCGGGCATCCCGGCTCGACGATGAACCAGACATGGATGACGGGCACGCCTTTGGATCTGGCAGCCGCTGTCAGGCGGACGCCATTGGCAATGGCGCTCTGCTCGCGGCAATGGGCGGGCGAACCGGAGGAGGCGAAGGCGCCGCCCTCCATCACCACGTCGTTCTGCATGTCTTGGACGATGACGGCACAGCGGCTGGCGTCGAGGACGTAGCCGGGGGCGCATTTCAGCGCGCCGTTGCGCCCAACGGATGCGGCGGCTGTGGTCTTCGGCGCGCCACCCGCCGCGGCGCGGTGCGCACCGCCAGCGACCATGTAGGGCTCGGCGCGCGGGCCAACCTTGGTGTCGACGGCATAGAGGGAATGGGTGGCGGTGAGGAAGAGTGTCCGGAAACCCGGACCGCCCCAGGTGAGATTGCCGACCAGTTCCGGCACCCTGACCTTGCCGATGAGGTCGCCGCCCGGCGCATAGACCCAGACGCCGCCGGGGCAGCAGACCCAGATATTGCCACCGGCATCGCACTTCATGCCGTCCGGCACGCCGGGTTCCGACGGCGAGGCGATGCCAGAGGCGAAGACATGGCCGGCTCCGAGGCTGCCGTTCGGCAGGACCTCGAAGGCGCGGATCAGCTGCTGCACCGTGTCGTTGACGTAGAGCCATTTCTCGTCGGGCGAGAAACAGAGGCCGTTCGGCTGTTCGAACAGGTAGCGGTCGACCAGCAGTTGCGGCGGACCACCGCCCGGGGCGATGCGATAGACACCCTGGAAACCGAGCTGGCGCGGCCGCTCGACGCCATAGACCGGCATGCGGCCGTACCAGGGGTCGGAGAAATAGATGGCACCGTCGGATTTCACCACGACGTCGTTGGGGCTGTTGAGCTCGCGGCCGTCGAAGTGGGAGGCCAGAACCTCACGCCGTCCGTCCGGCCGTTCGCGCACCAGCGTCGAGGTCGCGTGCTCGCAGACGACGAGGGTGAGATCGCCGTCATAGGTCATGCCGTTGCACTTGTTGGCGGGGCGCATGACCTCGCGGATGCCGGTCCTGTCCCAGCGCCGACGTACGTCACCGGGCATGTCCGAGAACAGCAGGAACTCGTCCTTCGGATTCCAGATCGGCCCCTCGGTGAACTGGAACCCCGTGCCGAGCTGACGCACCGGCGCCCAGAGATCGATGAGGTCTTCGAAGGCCGGCCTTATGGCGACATGGGTTGTCATGGGGGGCTCTCGCTCAGCTGGGCTCCGTGAGGCATGGACTGCGAGGCTGGCGTCAGACCGGGAACCAGGGCCGTGACGGCAGGGTCTGGGTGATGGGTCCCGGAACGGCCATATCGAGCCGCGCCACGACTTGGCCGGCCTCGATCTTCGCCGGCTTGTCGTGGACAGGGAGCAGGAATCGCGAGGAGTTCAGCAGCTTCTTGATCGCGGCCTTCTCGGCGCGCTTGGAGGTGCCGTGGTTGCCTGTGACGCGCGGCTCATTCGCGTGGATCTCGTGGAAAGGGTTCACGATCTGGTCGTTGAAGTCATAGATGACGTCGCCGCAGATCGTCGCCCGGCCCTCGGCGGTGTCGACGTGGACGTTCATCGAGCCCTCGGTGTGAGCGCCGGCCGCCTCCAGGTAACAACCGGGGAAGAGCTCGACCATGCCGGTCAGCTCCAGATCTTCGAGGCGCAGCGCGTGCTTGGTGTGCAGCCGGTCGATGAGGTGTTTGATGTCCGGCGCCGGATATTGCGGGTGCATGAGGCCGGAGACGGAGTATTCGAGTTCACGACGGTTGATGATCACCGTCGTGTTCATCGGGAAGAGTTCGTCCTTGCCGGCGTGGTCGATATGCAGGTGGGTGTGCGCGACATAGCGCACATCGCCCATGCGGACGCCGAATTTCATCAGCTGGTTCTCGATCATGTTCTCGTGGAACTGGAGCCCGCGCATGCCTAGGCTCTCCATGATCTGGTTGTGGCGGTAGCCGGTGTCGACCACCACCGGCCAGGGGCCGCCGAGGATGAGGAAACCGTAAGTGTAGGTGCGGCGTACCTGGCCGCAGCCCCGGCCGAGCACCAGGAAGCTCGATTCCAGTTCGATGTCGCCGTAGTCGAGGACCTTGATCTCGAGTGGCATGGTTTCCTCCGAATGTGTCAGGCCAGCCGGTAGACCCGCTTGGCGGTTGAAGAGAAGACGGCGGACCGGTCCCCAGGCGGAACAGCGGCCCAATGGGCGGCGAAAAGCGCGGGATAGCTCGTCCAGAGCTTTTCGATGGGAAAGTTCGAGCCGAACAGGCAGCGGTCTGCGCCGAACAGCCCCAGCGTCTCGCGGACGATCATGGCGACGTGGGCCTCGTCGTTGCGGCGCAGGAAGGTGCCAAGGCCCGACAGCTTGCTGACGACGTTGGGGCGGGCTGCGAGCAGCGCCATGCCCGAGCGCCAGGCGGCGATGCCGGCCGGCGAGATATCCTCCAGCATGCCGGCGTGCTGGAGCACGAAGGTCACCCCGGGACAGGCCTCGGCGAGGGCGGCGGCCCCCGCCATCTGGCCTGCAAAGACCTGCAGGTCGAAGCTCCAGCCATAGGCGGTGAGGCTCGCGACGTTGCGCTGCAGAACAGGATCGCGCGCGAGGTCGGGCCCGCTGGCAAAGCGGTAGAGCGGGTTCTCGTGCCAGTGAAGTTGCATGCGCACGCCGCGGACGAGCGCGTTGCGGGCGAGCGCGTCGAGTTGAGGTCGCGCGTCAGCTGCCAGCATGTCCGCATAGGCGACGATGGCGATGGGAAAGCCGCTCTCCTCGGAGGCCTGCGAGACGAAGGCTGCCTCGTCGCAATAGCGGTCGACCGGCCAGTTGGCCTGGACATAGACCGCGCCGGTGATGCCGGCGGAGTTGGCGTCGGCCGTGTATTCGGCGATCGGATAGTCCCGGCGGATCGGCTCGTAGGGGCCGAAGATGCGCGGTTGCATCGGCCCGGTCAGCCAGGGCAGGTCCGCCTGGCGCCAGATGTGGAAATGGGCGTCGATCATGCCGCGCGCTCCCTGCCGAGTGAAAGGATGTGCCGGCAGACGGCGGCGGTCGTGCCGCCATTGCTGAGGGAGCCGAGGAGCGGCCTGATGGCAGCGAGACCCTCGGTTTCCGGCCGGTAGGCGCTGTCGGCGGCGAGCGGCGAGAGCCAGTCGATGCGGTGGGCGCGGGCGGCGAGGCGCCCCACCGCCTGGATCATGGCGCGGGGGTCGCCCCGCTCCAGGCCATCGGACAGGACGACGACCACGGCGCCGCGGGCGTAGCCGGCAAAGCGCGGCACGCCGAGGAAGGCCTGCAGCGCGTCGCCGATGCGGGTGCCGCCGTCCCAGTCGGCGACGAGATCGGCGGCGAGCGCCAGGGCGCGGGCCCGGTTTCGGTGCTTCAGCACCGTGGTGAGGCGCGTCAGCCGGGTGCCGAAGGTGAAGACCTCGACGCGCGGTGCGCCGTGAACAAGCGCATGGGCGAGGGCGAGATGAGCATCGGTGCGCTGTTTCATCGAGCCGGAGACGTCGACGAGCAGCAGGATCGGCCGCACCCGCGTAGCGTGACGCCAGCGCTTCAGAGACATGACCTCGCCGTCGTTGCGGATCGCGGCCTTGAGGCTCGCCGCCAGGTCGAAGCCAGGGCCGCGCCGGGCGCGGCGGCGGCGATAGCCGCGGCGGCGGGGCAGGGCGTCGGGAAGGTCTCGGGTGAACCGGCGCAGCATCTCGCCGTCGTCCGGCGGAGTGAGCCGGCGGACGGCGAGGGCTTCCGCCGCCGTCGCCTCGCGGCCGGTCTCGTGGATCTCCTCGCCGATCAGGATCTCTTGGTGGGCGCCTTCCTCCTCGACCTTCATCTCGTCGTCCGGCTGGAAGTCGTCATCCTCGCCGGGCTCGCCCGCCGCGCCGAGGAAATGCGCGTCGAAAAGGGCGTCGAACATGTCTCGCCGCTCGTGGGGCGGGGCGAGCGTCGCGGCCGCCGCGCGACGGATGTCCTCAATCGACCGCGGTCCGAGCAGGTCCACGGCAGCGAGGAAGGCGACCGTCTGTTCCGGCGCCACCGCGAAGCCGTTGCCGCGCAGGAGCGTCGCGAAGGCGACGAGCGGCCGCGTCGCAGCTGGCAACCTCGCGTTGGCGGGGCGCTCGCTCATGCCGCCACCGCACGGATGAAGGCGTCCATGCGCGGGCGCATCAGGGCGAGATCCTCCTCGTCCTTCAGCGCCGTGCCGATGGAGCGGCGGAAGGCCTCGGGCCAGGATGCGCCGGTGCGGGCAAGGGCGGTGGCCGCCTCCGCCCAGTCGACGGCCTCGGCGACGCCCGGCGGCTTGGTCAGCGGCTCCTGCCGCAGGAGGCCGACGGCGTGGACAATGGCGCGGGCCGTGCTCTCGGCGACGGCCGAGGACCGCAGCATGATGATGGCCGCCTCCCGGGCCGGGTCGGGGTAGGGGATGTAGTGGTAGACGCACCGACGCCGGAGAGCCTCGTGGAGGTCGCGGGTTCGGTTGGAGGTGAGCACGACGACCGGCCGGTCGGCGGCCCTTAGCGTGCCACGCTCGGGGATGGAGATGGAGAAATCGGAGAGGAATTCCAGCAGGAAGGCCTCGAACTCGTGGTCAGAGCGGTCGATTTCGTCGATGAGCAGCACGGTGGAGTCGGGCCGCCGCAGGGCCGCCAGCATCGGGCGCTCGATGAGGAAGTCGTCCCGATAGATGTCGACGCTCTCGCCCTCGCGCGCCTGGCGGATGGCGAGCATCTGGCGCGGATAGTTCCACTCGTAGAGGGCGGCGGAGGCGTCGATGCCCTCAAAGCACTGCAGACGGATGAGCTGCCGCCCGAGGATCCCGGCGAGCGCCTTGGCGGCCTCGGTCTTACCGACGCCCGGCGCGCCTTCCAGCAGCAGCGGTTTGCCGAGGGCGAGCGACAGGAAGCCTGCGGTGGCGATGCCGTCGTCGGCGAGATAGAGCGCCGAGCGCAGCGCCTCGGCCAGCGCCTCAGGGCTCGACAGGCCGGCGATGGGCGGTTGCAGCGCCATGGCCGTCAGCCCCCGCCGCGGCGCGGCTGTGGCCGCGCTCCACCATTGGCCTTGATGCCGCGCAGGATCTTCTCCGGTGTGATCGGCAGGTCGTTCACGCGCACGCCAACCGCGTTGTAGACGGCGTTGGCGATGGCCGGGAGCACGGGGTTGGCGCACATCTCCCCCGGACCCTTGCCGCCGAAGGGGCCGTCAGGCGCCGGCCGCTCCAGCACCGTGATGGAATAGGGCGCGATGTCGCCGGGGCCCGGCATGAGATATTCGTTGAAGTCGCGCGGCCCGTGGCTCGGGTCCGGATAGTAGGGCTCAGGCGTCTCGTAGAGCGCGTGGCTGATGCCCATCCAGGCCCCGCCGACGAGCTGCTGCTCGACCATCTTCGGATTGATCGCCCGCCCCAGCTCATAGGCCGAGGCCATCTTCAGGACCGTCACCTCGCCGGTCTCGTCGTCCACCTCGACATCGGCGACGAGGCTCGCATGGGCGAAGGCGGTGTTGGGATTCATCTCGCCGGTCTGCGGGTCAACGGTCGACAGTGGGATCAGGAAGATGCCGCGCCCGGCAATGGTCTTGCCCTGCTTGAACTGCGCCGCCTGGGCGGTGGCCTTGACGGTGATGGAGCGCGAGGGCGCGCCCTTCACGTGGATGTTGCCGCGCCCGTCGGTGACGAGGTCGCCGGCATTGACCTCGAGTTCCTCAGCGGCGGCCTCCAGGAGGACGCCGCGCGCCTCGCGGGCGGCGGCGATGACGGCATTGCCCATGCGGTGGGTGCCGCGCGAGGCGAAGCTGCCCATGTCGTGCGGGCCGGTATCGCTGTCGGCGGTGTCGACATAGACGTCTTCCATGGGGACGCCCAGGGTCTCGGCGGCCACCTGCCGCGTCACCTGTTTCATCCCCTGGCCGAGATCGATGGCCGACAGCGCGACGGTGAACTTGCCGTCGGGATTGGAGTGGATCAGCGCCTGGCTCGGATCGCCGCCGAGGTTCATGCCGATGGGATAGTTGACGGACGCCATGCCGCGTCCCCGGTGGCGGGCCATGTCAGCGCCTCCTCGTGCCGAAGACGGAGGAAAACCGCACCGCGCCATGCTGCGTCGGCGGCGCGGATGCGGGCGGCGGTGCCGAGGGCGGCGATGGAGGCGCCGCCTGGGTGGGCGGCGGGGCCGTCGGTGTCGGCTGATAGGGCTGAGGCTGATATGCGGGCTGGTTCGCCGGCGGGGTCGGGCGATAGGGCTCGTATTGCGGCACGGCGGGCGGTGTCGGCCGGGCCTCGGCGGAGCCTTCCATGATCGGCTGTTTCGTCATCGGAATGCGCATGGTGCCCGCCGGCAGCGTCTCGGTCACAGGGCCGGTGCGCGTCTCCGGGCGGCCGATGCGGCCGTTGTCGTCGAGGACGGTCGCGGGAATGTCGGCGCGGGCGCCGCCGCCCCCGGTCAGCGAGCTCTGCCGTCGCGCCTGATCCGAAAGCGGCCAGCCGGTCTTGTCCGCCACCACCTGCACGCATTCGATGAGGGCGGTGTTCTTGGCGACGCGGCGATGCGCCTTCATGTCGCCGTCGCGATAGGCATTCAGGATCCGGAACTCCATCGGGTCCATGCCGCAGGCCTCGGCGCCCTTGTCCATGTGGACCTCCAGCGCGAAGTCGACCGCAGTGATACCGAAGCCGCGCATGGCGGTGGACGGGCAGCGGTTGGTATAGGCGACGTAGATGTCGGCGCTGACGTTCGGGATCGTGTAGGGGCCGGGCAGGTGGGCGGTGCACTTGATGGCGGCGTAGCTCGACAGGCGCGTATAGGCACCGGCGTCGAAGTAGCTGCGGATGCGGCGGGCGACGATGCGCCCGTCGCGCATGATGCCATCCTTGATGTAGATGCGCTCGGCGCCGCGCGGCGAGCCGTAGAGCATCTCCTCCTCGCGATCGAGCACGTAGCGGACCGGTTGGCCCGTCATCATCGCGCCGAGGATCGACAGCGGTTCGGTAAGAGAATCGACCTTGCCGCCAAAACCGCCGCCGACGGTACCGCCAACGAAGTGGAGACGGTTGGATTCGAGGTTGAGGATCTTGGCGGCGGTGCCAAGCGAGAAAAACAAGCCCTGGGCGCATGAGTGGACGACAAACCGATCGTTTTGCTCGGGCGCTGCGATCGAACCGTTGGTCTCGGTCGGCGCGTGCTCGATCGGCGACATCTGGTAGCGGTCGTCGACGATGAAGTCGGCGCCGGCAAACGCCCGCTCGACATCGCCGAACCGCAGCTTCGAATGGTCGTAACGGTCGTGATAATCGAAGTAGTTGTTCGGGTAGGTCTCGTTGACGACGGGTGCGCCGGGCTTCAGCGCTTCCTCAACATCGAAAACGTGCGGGATGACCTCGTAATCGACCCGCACCAGCGCCCGCGCGGCGAGAGCCTGATGCTCGGTCTCGGCAATGATCGCGACGACCGGCTCGCCCTTGTAGGAGACCTTGCTGACCGCCAGCGTCGGCTCGTCGTCCTTGCCGAAATTGATGAGACTGAGCAGGGTGTTCTTGTTCACCGGCACGTCGGCGCCGCGCAGGACGCGCTTGACGCCCGGTGCGCGCTCGGCGGCCGATGTGTCGATATGACGGATGCGGGCGTGATGGTGTGGGCTGCGCACCACCTTCAGGTGCAGCAGCCCCTCAAAGGCGTGATCATCGAAGAACGGCGAGCGGCCGGTGACATGGCCGGGCATGTCCTGGCGCTGCGCGCCCTTGCCCACGACGTTGAGGTTGTCGTCCCGTTCCGCGGCGAAGAGGTCCTTGCGGAATTCCAGCATGGTGCCCTCCTCAGGCGCGCCTGACCTGCCCAGACCGGGCGGCGGCCAGGATGGCCTCAATGATCGCCTCATAGCCGGTGCAACGGCAGATGTTGCCGGATATGCCGTCGATGACCTCTTCGCGCGAGGGGGTAGGGTTGGCTTCGAGGAGCGCTCGGGCGGCGGTGAGCATGCCCGGCGTGCAGAAGCCGCACTGGGCGGCGAAATGCTCCATGAAGGCCTGCTGGATCGGATGGAGCGTCGGCCCGTTCGCCATGCCTGACACGGTCTCGACGTGGCGGCCCTCGCAGGTGGCGGCGAGGGTGAGGCAGGAGAGCTGCAACTCGCCGTCGATGAGCACGGTGCATGTACCGCAGGTTCCCTGACCACAGCCATATTTCGGGCCGAACTCGTTCAGCCCCCGGCGCAGAAGGGTGAGGAGGTTGTCGGCCGGCGCCACGAAGGCGGCGCGGTCGGAGCCGTTCAGGCGGAACTGGACGGGTACTTTCGCCACGTGCCTCTCCTCACTCTTGACCGGACAGGAGCCGCGCCAGATGAACCGGTAGAACCTCGCGGCGGTACCAGTCGCTGGCGACCGCGTCCGTCGCAGGACGTGTGCCTTCGGTCGCGACGGCGCGCACCGCCGCGATGGTGGCGGCGTCCAGCGCCTTGCCGTCGAGGGCCCTTTCCACTGCCTTGGCGCGGATAGGCGTCGGCGCCATGGCGCCGTAGGCGACGCGCGCGCCGGTCACGCGGCCTCCGGACGTTGGCAGGAGGGCGGCGATCGACAGGACGGCAATGCCCTTGGGCCTCACGCGGCTGACTTTCCGGAACCGCAAGTCCAGGGGGTTTTGGGGAAGCGTTACCTGCACAGCGGTCACGAGGCCCGAGGACGCCCGCCCGCGCCCCGCCAGGAACTCCTCCAGCCCCACGGCGCGCGGCGCGCCATAGCCCTGCAGAACCATCACCTGAGCGTCGAGCGCGAGGAGTGCGACGGTGAAATCGCCATACGGCGTCTCGGCGAAGAGGTTGCCGCCGACGGTCGCCATGTTGCGCACGGCCGGCCCGCCGATGGCGCGGGCGGCGCCATGGAGGCAGGCGAGTTCCCGGCGCTTCAGGATCATCGCCATGGTGACACCGGCACCAAGCTCGACCCGGCTGCCGGACACGCCGATCTGGCGATAGGCCGGGTCCGTGAGCCTCACAAGCACGCCATCCGTCAGGCGACCTTCGTTGAGATCGCGCATCAGCAGGGTGCCGCCGGACAGGAGGCGCGCCTGCCTGTCGCCGGCGAGGAGCCCGGCGGCTTCCGATGCGGTGGAGGCGGTGCGGATCTCGATCGGCATGGCTCAGATCCCCGCACCTTCGAGTTCCGGCAGGCGGCGGACGGCCTCCATGCCGGCGGAATAGACGTCGTTGCCGACCTTCTCCGCCAGTTCCGCCTCACGGCCCGGAGGCGTCGTGAAGCGGCTTTCCCAATGCCAGAAGCTGCGGTTGCCATCGGTCACCGGCAGCAGGCGAATATGGGCGACGTAGTTGAACAGCGGGATGGGCGTGTCGAGCAGGCAGTAGCTGTAGGTCATCTCGAGGTCGGACAGGGACAGGAGCTGCTCGCGCAACTCGCTGCCGTCGGCCAGGGTGAAGCGGCGGACGCAGCCGATCTTGTCGGAGGAATAGCCACGCTCGATGGCGCTCTCCGCCACGATCGGGTGGTACTGGTCGTGGCCGTTGAAGTCGCGCAGCACGGACCAGAGGCGGTCCACCGGCGCGTCGATGATGGTGCTGCGCACGACCTTCGGCACATCACCCTCCGAAAGCGCGCTTGAGCGAGTCGAAGCCCGCCTGGAAGACATTCGCACCGATGTTGGAGACGAGGTCCTGCTCCTTGTCGGGGGCGCAGTCGAACTCGGCCGACCACTCGACGAAGGTGCGGTCCTGGTCGGTGACGGGCGTGAGCCGGAGTGTCGCCACGTAGTCCGTTAGCGGCATGGGGCTGTCGAGGATCGAGTAGGTGCAGAACATGTCGAAATCCGACAGGCCCAGCAGCTTCTCGCGCAGCTTGTCGCCGTTGCGCAGCGAGAAGGCCCGGACGCAACCGACCTTGTCAGCCGGCTCGCCGTTCTCGATCCGGCTCTCCGCCACGGCGGGGACCCAGTTCGGCAGGCCGTTGAAGTCGCGAACCCGAGCCCAGACCCGGGCGGCGGGGGCGTTGATGACGCTGGAGACATAGACGCGGGCCATGATCGATCTGCCTCACTTCTTCTCGCCGCCGTCTTTCGGCTTGGGAGGCTGAGCGTCCTTGGCGACGCGCTGCATGTCGGAGGCCTCGCGCATCAGGCCCCCCATCTTGGCGAGGTTGCCGCCCTCGATGCCGATCTCCTTCAGCACCTGGTCGATGAGCGGCGCCTGCACGCGGTAGCGCAGCGCGGACTCGATCACCTCGTCGGTGGGGGTGCGGGACGAGCCGCCACCGCCCGCGCCGCCCATGCCCTGGAGGCCGTCGACGTGGAGGATGCGGATGCCTTCGATCTTCTCCATGGGCTTGACGCTCTCGCGGACGATGCCCTCGATGCGGTCGAGCAGCCGGCGGCGGAAGAGACCGTAACGGGCGCCGTCGGTGAGCACGTTCTCGGCCTCGTAGAGAAGCTTCTGCGCCTCGGCATCGACCGCCTTGCGCAGCTTGTCGGCCTCGGCGGCGATGCGCACCTCCTCGGCCTCGCGCTCGGCATTGATGACCTCGACGGTCTTGCGGCGCTTGGCGCCCTCGCTCTCCTTGACCGTCTGGACGAGCTCGGCGGCCTCGACCGCCTTGGCCTTCGCCATCTCCGCCTTGACGGCCGCGGCGCTCTCCTCGAGCGACTTCGCGTAGAGCGCGATGGCCTTTTCCATGGCGGCGTTCTCGACGTCGCGCTCGCGCTCGATCTCGAGGCGGCGCAGGTCGCGCTGGCGGCCGACCCGCGCCTCGTCCAGGCCGCGGTCGGCGGCGATGCGGGCGCGCTCGATCTCCTCGTTGGAGGCGATCTGCGATTCCTGCAGGGCCTGAGAGCGGGCGACCTCAAGCTGCTCGATGGCGCGACGGCGCTCCAGCCGGGCCGCTTCCAGCGCCTGTTCGCGGGCGACGTCGGCCTTCTCGACCTCCTGCTTGGCAACGATCTCCGTCTGCCGCAGCGTCTTGTCGGCATCCGTGCGCTCGGCGCGCTTGGCGGCGATGACGATGGCGCGATCCTCTTCCGCCACCTCGACAGCCTTCTTCTGCTCGATCTGCAGGACTTCGCGCGCGCGAGACGAGGCGATCCGCTCTTCCTCGATCTTGAGCTCTGCGGCGATGCGCTGCCGCTCGACGGCGTCGCGCCGCTTGATCTCGGCAGCCTCCAGCTGCTCGGCGCGCTCGATTTCCAGCTGCCGGGTTGAGAGTTCCGATGCGATCCGCTCGGCGGCCGTCGCCTTCTCCTGGGCGATGCGGGCGCTTTCCGTGGCCTCGCGGGCGGCGATCTCGGCTTCCTCGAGAGCGCGATTGCGGGCGATCTCGAGCTTGCGCTTGCCCTCGTCGGAGGCAATGCGCTCGGCGGTGAGCGCAATGTCCTGGGCGATGCGGGCCTTCTCCACCGCCTCGCGTGCGGCGATCTCTGCCTCGTCGAGGGCCTTGTTGCGGGCGATCTCGAGGTTCTTGATCTCCTTCTCGCGGTCGATGCGCTCGGCGCTGACCTGGGCCTCCTGCAGGATGCGCGACCGCTCCACCGCCTCGCGTGCTGCGATCTCTGCCTGCTCGAGGGCCTTGGTCCGCTCGATCTCCTTCTGGCGGGTGTCGCGATCGGAGGCGATGCGGGCGGTCTGGATGGCCTGCTCGTTGGCGATCCGGGCCTTCTCGATCTCCTCGCGCGCGGCGATCTCGGCCGCCTCCACCGCCTTCGTTCGGGCGATCTCCTGCTGGCGGATGTCGCGCTCGGAGGCGATGCGCGCCTCGCTGATGGCGCGCTCGTTGGCGATGCGCGACTTCTCGATCTCCTCGCGCGACGAGATTTGCGCCTGCTCGGCCTCGGTGTCGCGGACGGCGCGCTCGCGCGCGATCTCGGTCCGCTGCATGGCGCGCTTGATCTCGATTTCTCGCTGCTGTTCCAGACGGGCGGCCTCGCTCTCCCGCTCGATGTCCAGCGCCTGACGCTCGGCTTCGAGATTGCGTGTGCGGATGCGGATCATCGAATCCTGCTCGATGTCGTTGCGCACCTTCCGCTTCTCCTCGATCTCCTCGATGATCCGGGTGAGGCCTTCCGCATCGAAGCGGTTGGACGGATTGAAGTATTGCAGGTCTGTCTGGTCGAGGTCGGTGATGGCGACGGATTCGAGCACAAGGCCATTCTGATCGAGCGCTTCGGCTGCAGCGTCCTTGACGCGCTGGACATAGTCGCCGCGCTGCTCGTGCATCTCCTCCATGCTCATCGCCGCAGCAACCGTGCGTAGCGCCGAGATGAACTTGCCGGAGAGCAGCGTGTTGAGTTGATCCGGCTGCAATGTGCGCCTGCCGAGCGTGGCGGCAGCAATCGCGACGGAGGGCTTGTCGGGTCTCACCCGCACATAGAACTCGGCGTCGATATCGACCCGCATCCGGTCCCGGGTGATCAGCGCCGTGTCCTTGGCCCGGGTCACTGCCATTTGCAGGACGTTCATGTTCACGGGTGTGACGTCGTGAATGATCGGCAGCACGAAGGCGCCGCCATTGATCACCACCTTCTCGCCGAACAGGCCCGTGCGGACGAAGGACACCTCCTTCGAGGATCGCCGGTACAGCCAGTTCACGAGATAAACGATGATCGCGATGGCGATGACCGCGACGATCAGCCAGAGGATCAGGGCTCCGATGAGCTGTCCCGTCATGTCATGTTCCTCCCGACGCTTCTTTTCCGGTCTCGTCGTTGGTCGTGCTGCGCCACATCAGCGGCTAATCGCCTTGAAGGCCCGCGTCTGGTCACGGATCGCCACCTCGACAGGCAAACGTTCCATCGATGACGCGCCGTAGAAGCCGTGGCAGTAGCGGGTGTTTTTCAGGATGAAGTCGGCATCGGCCGGCTGGGCCACTGGGCCGCCGTGGACGAGAATGATGGCGTCGGGCTTCACGGCCCGCGCCGCCGCCGCCCAGTCGTCGACGATGGCGGGGCAGTCGGCCAGTTTCAGCGCGGTCTCGGCGCCGATGGAGCCACCGCTCGTCAGTCCGAGATGGCAGACGATGATGTCGGCGCCTGCGCCGGCCATCTTCGCCGCGTCGTCCTCGGAGAAGACGTAAGGTGTGGTCAGGAGGCCCTTGGCATTGGCGAGCGCCACCATCTCGACCTCGAGCCCATAGCCCATGCCGGTCTCCTCGAGGTTCGCCCGGAAGACGCCGTCGATCAGCCCGACGGTCGGGAAGTTCTGCACGCCCGCAAAGCCGATGCGCTTCACCTCGTCGAGGAAGACATCCATCTGGCGGAAGGGGTCGGTGGCGCAGACCCCCGCGATGACGGGCGTGTTCTTCACCACCGGCAGAACCTCTCCCGCCATCTCCATGACGATCTGGTTGGCGTCGCCATAGGGCATGAGGCCCGAAAGGGACCCGCGGCCGGCCATGCGGAAGCGGCCGGAATTGTAGATGACGATGAGGTCGATGCCGCCGGCCTCCTCGCATTTGGCGGAGAGGCCGGTGCCGGCGCCGCCGCCGACGATGGCCTCGCCCCGGTCGATCATGGCGCGGTAACGCGCGAGGAGGTCCTGCTTCGCAAAGCGGGCCATGGGTCAGGTCCTCCTGCGCGCAGTGCCGCGGCGGCCCTGATGCAGCGCGAGGAACTCGCGCACCAGGGCCTGGGCGAAGGCGGGATCATTGATGTGATGGGGCAGACGGATGAGCTGGCGGCTGGCGGTGACCCGCACGGTCGCGGCGAGGGCCTGGAACAGCGCGGCATCGGCATCGGGGTCATGGAACGGTTTGCCCGGCGCATCGAGTGCCGACACACCGCCCTCGGGGATGAGGAAGCGAACGGGACCTTCCATCAGGTTGAGCCTCTCGCCGATCCAGCGGCCCATCCGTGCGTTCTCGTCCGCGGTTGTGCGCATTAGCGTCACCTGCGGATTGTGGGGATAGAGCTTGCGGCCGCGATAGCGCTCTGGGACCGTCTCGGGCGCCGCGAAGTTGACCATGTCGAGGGCGCCGACCGAGCCGACATAGGGGATCTTAGTGCGGATCACCGCGCCGAAGCGATCCTCGGTGGCCGGCAGGATGCCGCCCATCAGCATGTCGCAGACTTCCGTCGTCGAGACATCGATGACGCCCTGAAGAAGACGGCTGTCGATCAGCGTCTCCATCGACCGGCCGCCGACACCGGTGGCGTGGAACACGACCGGCTCCCATTCCGCCTCGATCAGCCGCGCCACTTGCTGCACGCAGGGCGTCGTTACCCCGAACATGGTGAGGCCGGCGAGCGGGCGGTCCTGCGCGGCGGCGGGGCGGGTGCCCGACGCGCTCGCCAGATGAGCAGAGGCCATCGCCGCCATGGCATGGGCGGCGTTGCCGAGGACGGTGCGCGAGATGCGGTTCAGTCCCTGAACGTCGGTGACCGAATGCATCATGGTGATGTCGGTGGAGCCGACATAATCGGCGATGTTTCCGGCTGCCATGGTGGAGACCATGAGCTTCGGGACGCCGACCGGGAGAACCCGCATTGCCGCGGTGGCGATGGCCGTTCCTCCGGAACCTCCCGCCGAGATCAGGCCGATGATGCCTTGTTGCGCCTCTGTCCAGGCGCGGAAGGCCTCGGTCATGGCGGCGACGGCCGTACCCCGGTCGCCGGAGCCGAGGCCGGCCGAACCGCGGGGCGAGGCGAGCGCCACTTCCTGGGCCGAGACGTCGGCTCCCTGGTTCCGGCCTTGCGTCGACAGATCGACGAGGCGGGTGCGCAGGCCCGTGGAGCGGATGATGTCGCGGATGTAGCGCAGTTCATCGCCCTTGGTGTCGAGCGTGCCGGCAATGACGACGTGAGGTTCGGTCGGGCCGCGCGCGGCGATGGCCGAGGTATCACCGATCCGCCGGCCGTCGATGGTGGCCAGGGTCGGGCGGGAGACGGTGCGCGCCGCGGCCTCGATCTGGGCGGCAGGGACGTCCTTCGACCAGCGGGTTGGTGGCGTGGGGTTGGCCATGTAGACCCGGATCGGGCCCTGACTGGCCGCGGGGGCTGCGGTGGCCTGTGGCCGACCGGTTCCAGGGTCCGGGCTCTTGGGCTCGGTTTCGTCATGGCCGTGACGGCCGACGCCAAGCAGGCGTTGCTGGAGGTCACGGTCGGCGGCGAGCGTCGCCGAAGCGATGACACGGTTGATCCGCCCATTGACCATGATGGCGATGGGGTCAGACATCTGCGTTGCCACGCCGATGTTCTGCTCGATGACCAGGATGGAGACGTCGCCCTCCGCCGCGAGGCGAACCAGCGTCTCTTCCACATGGGCCACAATGACCGGCGCGAGACCCTCCGTCGGCTCGTCCATCACCAGCAGCCGCGGATTCATCAGCAACGCTCGGCTGATGGCCAGCATCTGCTGCTCGCCGCCCGAGAGCTGGGCGCCGCCGTTGTTGCGGCGCTCGGCGAGGCGGGGGAACACTTCGTAGATCCGCTCCGGTGTCCAGCGCCCCTTGGGTTTAGCCATGAGACGAAGGTGCTCGTGCACGGTGAGGGATCGCCACAGGCGGCGGCCCTGGGGCACGTAGCCGATGCCGAGGCGGGCAATCTCGGCGGGCGCCCGGCCGCCGATTTCCTCGCCCATGAAGCGGATCGACCCGGAGGCGATGGGTACGAGACCCATGATCGCCTTGCACATGGTCGTCTTGCCCATGCCATTGCGGCCAACCACCGACAGCACGCCGGATTGCAGCGTCAGGTCGATGCCCTGCACAGCGTGGCTGCGGCCGTAGAAGACGTTGACGCCCTGCAATTGCAGCACGGGGACACCGGCCTTGGGCGGCGGGGCGAAGCGCTCAGCCATGGCCGCCCCCAAGGTAGAGTTCCTGTACCTCCGGATCGTCTTCGATTTCGCTCGGCAGGCCTTCCTTGAAGATGCGCCCGTTGTGCATCATCGTCACGCTCTCGACGACGCGCAGTGCAACGTCCATGTCGTGCTCGATGATGATGTAGCCGATATGGGAGGGTAGCGACGTGAGGATGGTGACGAGGTCCCGCCGCTCGGTCGGGGACAGACCTGCCGCTGGTTCGTCGAAAAGGATGAAGCGCGGCGCACCCGACAGCGCTAGCGCGATCTCGAGCTGGCGCTGCTGGCCATAGGCGAGTTCACCCACGAGCTGGTCGCGCACGGCGGTCAGGTTCACCGCCTCCACCAGGGTCTCGGCGGCGTGAACAAGAGCGTCGTCGCTGCGCGGGCGAAGCAGCGAGTAGCGGTTCCGGGAGACGCCGCGGCACGCCAGGTAGACGTTGTCCATGACCGTCAAGCCGGCGAAAAGCGACGAAATCTGGTAGGTGCGGCGCAGACCACGGCGGATGCGCTCGTATGGCGGGAAGGCCGTCACATCCTCGCCGAAGAAGCGGATGATGCCCGAGGTGGCGGGGAAGTCACCGGTGATGCAGTTGAACAGCGTCGTCTTGCCGGCGCCGTTGGACCCGAGCACGGCCCGTCGCTCGCCCGGGCGAACCGTCAGCGTCACGTCGGCGATGGCCGCAAGTGCGCCGAACATCTTGGTGATGCCGCGCAGTTCCAGCGCATTGCCGCTGTTCATCTGCGTCAGGCGATCGTCGGGCGCGGCGAGTGTCATCGCGGCGCTCCTGTCAATGGATCGACGCGACGCGCCCGACGGGCCCGCCAGCGGTCCCACAGGCCCAGCACTCCGTCTGGCGAGAACAGAACCACCGCCAGGAAGCCAAGACCGATGATCAGCTTGAAGCGCTCGGCGGAGAAGCCGAAGGTGCCCAGAATGTCCGGCGAGAAGACCTGGAGGATCACGTAGATGAAGGCGCCAACGAAGGCGCCGAGGGGGCGCCTGATGCCACCGATCACCGCAACGACGAGGATGTCGATGGCTGCGGGAATGCCGATGGTGCCAGGCGCGATCTGGGCGTTCTGCCACACGAGAAGGATGCCGCCGACCGAGGCGAAGACGCTGGCGAGAGCATGGGCCGCCACCCGGTGGGCGGTGACGTTGAAGCCGAGCGCCGCCATGCGGCGGGGGTTGTCTCGGACCCCCTGCAAGGCCAGGCCGAAGGGCGAGCGGGTGATATAGACCACGGCGCCGTAGCAAAGCGCAGCGCAGCCCAGGCACAGGTAGTAGAACGGGGCAGGGTCGCGCCAATTCACGCCGAAGAGCTGCGGCGGCAGAACCAGGTTGAAGCCCGAATAGCCATTGAAGATCGTGTAATTCTGGCGGGTGAAGTAGAAGAAGGCAGCGGCGATCGCCAGGGTGATCATTATCGTATAGATGCCCTCGGTCCGCACCGCGAGCGCGCCGCAAAGCGTGGCGAAAACCGCTGCGATGAGGAAGGCCGCGGGCAGCACGATCCACCATGCGAGGCCGAGGCTGATCGAGGTCGTGCCGGAGGGGCCGAGGATGGCCACCATGTAGCCCGCAAGGCCGGCGATGCTCATCTGGAGCAGGCTCACCATCCCGCCATACCCGGCCAGGAAGGTCAGGCTCACGGCGATGGTGCCGAGAATGAAACTCCAGCCCATCACCTGGAATAGCCAGAAGTTATTGGCGAACAGAGGCATGGTGAGCAGGACGGCGACGACGATCCACCAGGCCATCGGGATACGCTCGAACCAGAGACGGTCCGGCGCCCTCGCGGGGGCCATGCGCGCCGCTCTGGGGGCCTGGTCAGCCAGTGCCATCGCTCACCGCCCCGCGCCGAGAAAGCCCTGCGGCCGGAAGGCCAGCACAGCCGCCATGATGAGGAAGGTGAAGACCACCGAATAGGTCGGGGCATAGACGAGCCCCATCTGCTCCGCGATGCCGATGACGAGGGCGCCGATGGCCGCGCCCACGATCGACCCCATTCCCCCGACGATGACCACGACGAGGCTGGCCAGCAGGAAGCGCGTGTCCTCTCCGGGCGACAGCGACTGGAAGGTTCCGCCAACCACGCCGGCCATGCCGGCGAGGCCTGCGCCGAAGACGAAGACAGCGAGGAAGACCAACTGGATTCGAACGCCGGAGGCCGCCAGCATCTCGCGATCGTCGACGCCAGCGCGGATGAGCATGCCCAGCGAGGTGCGGTTGAGCACGAGCCACATCGCTACGCCGATCACGATCGCCGCAATCAGGATCCAGATGCGGACCGAGGGATAGCGGATGAAGATGGCCTCGCCGCTGGTCGTGTTGATGGACGAGATCAGCGGCAGTTCCATGGGCCCGCGCAGGAAGCCGGGCGCAAGCGTCGTGTAGGACTGGCCGCCCCAGTACCAGAGCATGACATCCGCGAGCACGACGGAGAGCCCGATACTGACCAAGGTCTGGCGGAGCTCCTCGCCCTCCATGTAGGCGAAGATGAAGCGCTGCATCGCGAGGCCTACCAGGCCAACGGCGACAAAGACGATGGGGAAGGCCAGGAACCACGAGCCGGTGTAGTTGGTGACCTCGTAGCCGATATATCCCCCAAGCAGGAACAGCGAACCGTGCGCCAGATTGACGATGCGCAACAGGCCAAAGATCAGCGTGAATCCCGAGGCGACGAGGAAGTAGAGCGCACCGAGGGTAATGCCGCCGAGGAGGGCGTTCAGAAAGACCCGCTTGCGGCCGATCGCGGCCTCCAGTTCGGTGGGCCAAGGCGCCAGGACGAGCCACAGGAAAGCCACCACGACGAGCGCGATCACCAAAGCCCAGGCAGGATTGGTCTTCGCGAACTTGTCCATCGCACCGTCGACACTTGCAGCTCTGCGGCGGGGGTGCCGCTTGAACAGGCTAGGCCCGCCGCGCGCAGCGGGGCTTTACCGAGGGTCTTTTCTTTCGCGGTTCATCACTGCATCGCGTGAGCCAGGACACTGCGGCGATAGGTGCTTGGCGGCACCACCCCGTTGGCGATGAAGAACCGTGAAAAGCTGGCCGGTGTGGAAAAGCCGAGGTCGAGCCCGATATCGGCGACCGTCTCCTTGCCCAGGGCCAATCTCTCGATCGCCCGCTCCATGCGCAGGGCGTTGAAGTAGATGTTCGGCGGCAAACCGATCTGCTCACGAAACAGCTTGAAGAAGTGAGGCCTGGAAAGACCGGCGGCACGGGAAAGGCGGGCGAGGTCGATCGGCTCGCCCAGGCACTCGTCGAGCAGACGCAGGGCCCTGCGGATGCGAAAGTCGCGCAACGAGCGCTCCTGCCCAATGAACTGGGACCCCTCCGCCGTCCACTGCCATGTCTGGTCGAAACAGGCCTGGGTCAGGGCACTCAGGCGATCCTCGAACCCGCCATCGGTTCCACCATGCGCGCCGAGCAGGTGCCCGGTGTCGCACACAAGGCGTGCCAGACGATCCGAGACCTCAACGCCGACGCGGCCGAAGCGAAGTATTTCCGACGCCTGGCGGCTGGCGTGAACGAACCAGCCCGGACGGATGTAGAGCACCAGCACCAGGACGTTGTCGCGCGTCGTCAGCGGTCGGTAGAAGTGGGGCTGCCACGGGCTGATGGCCACCGCTCGGCCGGGTGACAAAGGGAACGGGCGACCGTCCACGACTAGTTCCGCCGGGGGGCCCAGAAGGTGAAAGATCAGATGTCCTTCCCGATGGGCGTGTGGCGCCATGGCCTTGTCCATCACGTAGAGACAGGCGCGACCAAACACGCCGTGCGCAACAGCGTGAGCAACACTCACAACGCTCCTCCCTGATGAACGGGCGTTTTTTCTTGGTGTCGTGTCCGTTTTTTCTTTTGGACCTTATCGCAGCCCGCCCGGCTGGCAACGGACGATTCGACGCGGCACAGAGACACCGGCGAGGACGCCGCCTGTGCCGCCGAACAGAGGGTCTGGGCAGGCATGGGGCCGGGCATCACCATGCGGCCTCCAGGATTTGCTGGCAGTCGCCCGGGGTCAGAAGGCGCGGGTTGGCCAGCGCCGCGGGCGTATTGGCCGCCTGCTCCGCGACGCCAGCGAAGTGACGGGGATCCGTTGCGGTTTCGCGCAGGGCGGCGGGGAGCCCAAGCGCGCGGGCGAAGGCGGTGACCTGGATGTCGAGGCCCCCTGACGACACGCTCTCGCCGAGGGTCTGGGACAGGGCGCCGTATCGCTCGCCGACGGCGCGGGCGTTGAAGCCGACGAAAGCCGCCAGGACGGGAGTATGCAATTCCCCCGGCAGGGCCCGTTCAGCCAGTGCGTCCTCCAGCGGGTGGGCGAGGGCGTCGACACCGCCCACGGCCTTCTCCAGTGCGAGGCCCGCGGTCAGTGCGCCGGCGAGAGTCTCGCGCCGCGCCTCCGCTTGACCAGGCCGCTCCACGACGATTGGCAGCCAGCGCGCGAGGCGACGGATCGCGTCCAGCGCCAGCGCGTCCGCAGGCGGATTGTAGCTCGGGCTGGCATAGGCCTCGATGGCATGGACAAGGAGCTCCATGCCGGCTGCGGCGAGCCGGCGCGGTGGGGCATGGGCCAGGGTCGTCGGGTCGGCGATGACCCGGTGGGGGCGGGGGCACAGCAAGGGTTCGCCGTCGCGCAGCCGTACATGCCTGCCGAGCCCAAGGTCGAACAGGCCGACGGGGATCGCGATGACGGAGCAATCCGTTCCGCGCCTCTGGGCAGCTGCCGAAGCGAGGCGGGCACGGCCGATCGCCCCTGCTCCGCCTATGGCGATGATGGTCGAGGACTCGGCGCGGTCGAGTGCGACGAGCACCTGGCCAGCGTCGCTGCGTCGCGGTGCGCCGCCGGCAATCTGCAGCGATGCGAGCCGTGTGCGCGGCAGGGCATCAACGACGCGCGCCAGGGCTTCCGCCGCTCCCGGCTCGGAGTCGATGACCACCAGAGCCTTGCCCAATCGAGAGGCTTCTTCCGGCAGTGCGTCATCAATGGCGCCGTCCGCGAACAGCGTTGGCGCAAGGTACCCGATCAACGTCATCGAGGTCGCCCCGTCGGTCCTCGCTGCCCGTGGGCAGACGCATGAAGAGCCGATGAAGTGGGGCCGGCATGACGCCGGCCCCTGCCTTGACGGAGGCGTTTCAGCCGCCGGCGCGCAACCGGGCGCAGTCGACGACGTTGCGGGAAGGCAGTCCGATCGCCCGGTACTGCTCGGCGGTCATGCCGAGAGTCTGGGTCACGTTGTCCGTCCTGCCGACCATCTTGTTCGTCAGGTTGCCATCGGTGCCTTCGACCACCTCATTGATGAAGACGGTGCCGGTGGCCTGGCGGTTCTCGTTGAGGGTGATCCGGCCGATCGGGCTGTCCAGCTGGATCTTGTTCAGCGCCTCCTTGAAGCGCGCCTGGCTGTTGCTGAGGTCACCACCGACCGCTTCCAGACCCCGGATCGCGGCGAGGGTTGCGATATAGTAGCCGAGGCCGAAGAGCGAGGGCGTCGGGAAACGCTGGTTGGCCGGGAAGCTGTCCTGATAGAGCTTCACATAGGCCTGCCAGGCGGCGTCGGGATTGTCGACGGCGAAGGGCCCGGAGGTCGGCGTGCCCCGCAGCACGTCCTTCGCGCGGCCGCGGGCGGTCAGCACCGTCTGGTCGGCCATGATGGTGCCGCCGATGAGGCGCGTGCGCTCGCCTGCCTGCTGATACTGGTTGAGGAAGTTGATGGCATCGGTGCCGCCGAGACCGAGATAGATCGCGTCGACGTTGTCGGGAAGCTGGGCGATGATGGCGCCGAAATCAGCCTGGCCGAGCGGATGCCAGAAGCGCTGGACGATGTCACCGCCGGCCCTGCAGAAGTCGATCGCAAAGCCCATGAAGTTGGTGTAGCCGAACGAATAGTCGCCCGCGATGCTCACCACGCGGCGCCAGTTCTTCTGCCGGACCACGTAGCTGCCGAGGCCGAAACCCCACTGGGCGCCGTCCAGGTTGAAGCGGTAGAAATTCGGTGCCGGGTCGACCCAGGTCGTCTCAAGCGCGCCGGAAATGCCGTTGATCACGACATTGCCCGGGATCGTCTTGGCGAAGTCGCGCATCGCGATGCCCTCGGAGCCGGAGAGTGGCCCGATGATGATGTCGACCTTATCCTGCTCGATGAGCTTGCGCGCCATGCGGACGGTGGTGTCTGGCCTGGTATCTGTCGGCGCGACGACGGTCTCGATACGCCGACCGCCAACCGTGCTGTTGATCTGCTTCAGTGCCAGTTCGACGTTGCGGACACCATCTGCGCCACCGGCGGCGAAGGCGCCTTCCAGCGCGACCAGGATGCCGATCCTGATGGGTGGATTGCCCTGTGCCATGGCAGAGCCTGGCAATAACATGGCAAAGGCCGAGAAGGCGGCGAGCATTATCTTGCGCATTGGTCATCCTCCCGTTTTTGACGTCTCGTCTCGTCTGCGAGTTGCCCCTCAGCCGGCGATGTCTTTGGCAAAGTGCTGATTGATCGATGTCTTCTCCGGACGAGCGATCCACGCTGTCACGCTTGCCAGAAAAGCTGCGGCGATTGTCATCGTCGGCCCATACCCAAGCGTCTTCTTTTCGAGCCAAGGCACGGGGCACAAAGCTCCTCGACTCCAGTTCAGCAGTAACCCAGCGAGGGTTTGCAGTGGGGTCTTCGGGGCGAAAAGTGTAGGGGGGAATGACCTGAGACCCTCTTCTCCCCGGCCTGAGGGAGAGTGCTGGGTTTCGCTGAAGCGCTACCCGATCCTAGACCAGCCTGAGCTGGAATTTTGCGGGGTTAAGGCTCGCGCCGGCGGGGGCGTCGGAAAGCCTTTGATCAGCGCAATCACGGGCTGTTAGCGAGCGTATTTTCCGCCCAAGGCCAGCTGGATATTGCGGCCGGTTCGTTCGATGTGATCGCGCAGCATCTGCACGGCCTGATCGGCTCGCCGTTCGATCATGGCTTCCGCTATAGCCGCATGCTCGGCAGGCACGTCACGATCGGGCGTATGGTTCTTCAGGAAGATGCGACGATACCGATCGCTCTGATCGTGGAGCGTCTCGCAGAAGCTCTGGAGGATCGGCATCCGGCATGGGGCGATGAGTTCGGCGTGGAATGCGCGATGGCAGCGCTCCCACTCTTCCCGTGCGCTATCTCCACCTTCGATCCGCTTGACGCGGTTCAATTGGTGGAGCGCTGCGAGGATACGGCCTTCCCAAGCAGCATCGCCATGGATCATGGCCTCCTTTGCTGCCATGGCCTCAAGGTCGCAGCGCAGACGAATGACTTCCGTGAGATTGTCGGCAGAGACCGGCGTGACCCGGTAGCCGCGCTGATCCTCGGCGACCACAAGCCCTTCGCTCTCAAGTCTGCACAAGGCCTCGCGAAGCGGGCTCAGACTGACCTGGTAGGCCTCCCGGACGCGATCAAGGACGAGCTTTGACCCCGGCTCGAATTCTCCGCGCAGGATTGCCCCTCTCAGCCTCGCGGAAAGGGTTGTCGTCAACGTTGCGCTGGAGGGCAGGGGGCCGCTGCGGTGGCTCATGAGGCGTGATGTGGTTCGGCGATCGCTTCGAAGCCGTAGAGCCTTGCCGGGTTATCGACAAGGACCTGTTGTTGCTGGGCGACCTCGGGGAGCCACATCGGAATGAGGTCGACCAGGTCACCGTCGTCCGGCATCGCGACGGGACAGATCGGATGCGGCCAATTGCTCCCCCAGATGATCCGGTCAGGCCGGTGTGTAGCGACTTTGTGGATCAGGGGGAGCATGTCGCGGTGGGGGTAGGGCTCGGCCGACAGACGATAAAGGCTTGCGAGCTTCACCCAGCACCGGTCGGTGTCGAGCAATCGCAGGACGGCCTGGAACGGCGCTGAGCCCGTGCCCTCCAGGGCGGTGATCCGCGCAAGGTGATCGAGGACGAAGTCCGCCCTGCAGGCGACAAGCTCATTCTCGACGTCCAGAAGTTCGGCGGCGCGATGGAAATGCAGGACGAGGTGCCAGCCAAACTCGTCGGCCTCTGCCGCAAGCCGCGGCAGATGGTCGAACGATGCACCTCCTGCGACGACCGTCGACATCCGGCATCCTCGTATGCCCGAGACATGCATGTTCTCGCGCTCGGCAAAGGAGAGGCCCGACGGAATAACGGCAACACCGCGCAGACGGACCGGGTCGCGTCCGAGGGCGTCGAGGGTGGCGCGATTGTCGGTACCGTGTGCTCCCCCGTGCACGATGACGGCCCGATCGATGCCGAGAACGGCGTGGAGGGCGTTCAGGTCTTCGAAGGTGCAGTCCTCGGGGGTGTAGCTCCGCTCCGTGCTGAACGGGAAACGATCCGAGGGGCCGAAGACATGCACATGGGTGTCACAGGCACCCCGGGGCATGCGGTAGCGCGGCTCGCGGGGCGATCGGTCTGGGCCCGCACAAACAGGCGCCGCCTTGCCCCCTGCTGTCTGAGCCAATGTCGCCTCCATCCTTCGACCAGCCGGCATTGACCGACCTCATCAGGTGTGTCCTTATAAATCATCGATGATCGTAGTAAAATCGATTTTAGGGAGGTTAGTGATGTTGGCTCGGTGGTGCGCGATGGGTCTCGCGCTTCTCGGACTGGCCGTGTCCCACACCCCGTTGGCAGCGTTTCCAGAACGCGCAGTGCGGATCGTTGTGCCGTTCCCAGCAGGTGGGTCCAACGACGTGATTGCCCGCATTCTCGGTCAGCGGCTGTCCGAGGTCTGGAGCCAGCCTGTCGTCATCGAGAACAGGGGAGGGGCCGGGGGCAATATTGGCGCGGAGGTCGTCGCAAAGGCCGATCCTGATGGATATACCCTGCTGCTTTCGGCGCCCGGGCCTCTGGCGATCAACACCTCGCTGTTCAAGCAGATGAGCTTCGATCCGGCGAAGGATTTTGCGCCCGTGTCGCTCATCGCCTCTGTGCCCATCGTTCTTGCCGTTCACCCCCAAGTTCGCGCCAATTCGGTCGCCGAGCTCATCGTGCTTGCGAGAGCCGAGCCGGGAAAGCTGCATTTCGGGTCTTCTGGCGCCGGATCAACCAACCATCTGGCGGGGGAACTCTTCAAGGCGCGCGCCAGCATCAACATTGTCCACGTCCCCTATCGTGGCGCTGCCCCCGCCATGAATGATCTCGTTGCAGGCCACATCCCGTTCATGTTCGACAACATGCCGGCGGTTCGCCCCCAGGTCGAAGGCGGCAAGGTGCGCGCCCTTGCCGTCGCAGGTGCAACCCGCTCATCGCTCTATCCCGAACTGCCTACGATGGCCGAGGCAGGTGTTGCGGGTTTCGAGGCAAGTGCCTGGTTTGGCCTCGTCGCACCCGCTGGCACGCCTCCCGCCATCATGAAGGTCCTCGTCGAGACGACAGAGCGTCTCCTGAAGGAACCCGCGATGGTCGCGAAGTTCGCCGAACTCGGCGCAGAACCCGGGTCCTTGGCTGGCCCCGCCTTCGCCACCTACCTGCGATCCGAGGCCGACAAGTGGTCAGCCATCGCCAAGACCGCGGGTCTCAATCCGCAGTGAAGCCAGCGCTGCAGAAACGCAACCGAACGAGATCGTCCCATGTCGGAACCAGGCAAGTCCTTGCCCACGCTCAGCGAACTCAAGAAGCGATACGAGGACATGATTGGCTTCACGCCTCCACGGATCGCCAAGCGGCTTGAGCTTGGGATGAATGTCGACCCGGCGCTCGTGACAGCACTCGAGGACTGGCGAATTGCGGCCCTGACCCCTGACGCTCTCGACCAGAAGACGGTCCAGCTGATGGCCTTTGCCATCCTGCTCACTCAGACGTCGGAAGCTGCCACCAATCACGCAAAGGCGGCCATCAAGGCGGGCGCCAGCCTCGACGAACTTCACGCTGCCGCGGGCGTCGCTGCACTGTTTCGCGGCGTCGCGGCCTTCAATCTTGCCGGTGAGGTCCTGACGGGCCTCTTCCCGGACCACGCAACAACCTTTGAGAAGCCCTGAGCCACCGTCATGCTGTCCGATGCCGATCGCCGCAAAGCCGCAGATATCCTGCTCGAAGCCGAGCGCATCCGCACGCCTGCGCTCCAGCTCACCAAGACCATGCCTGATATCGAGATCGAGGATTCCTACGCCATTTCCTCGCTCGTGACAGAGCGGAAGATCGCTGACGGTGCCCGCCTCATCGGCCACAAGATCGGCCTCACATCCAAGGCCATGCAGGCTTCCTCGCAGATCGACGAGCCTGACTATGGGCACCTCCTGGATACGATGCTCCTGAATGATGGAGCGAAGGTCCCGTTCGAGAACTACTGCGTGCCGCGGGTCGAGCCGGAACTCACCTTCATCCTGAAGGAGCCCCTCAAAGGGCCGGGGATCGGCCTCGTCGATGTTCTGCGGGCGACGGAGTGGGTGGTGCCCTCCATCGAGATCATCGATGCGCGTGTTCAGAACCCTCGCAAGATCCAGGACACCGTGGCCGATAACGGCGCAGCCGCAGGGATCGTCCTCGGTGGGCGCCCCGTTCGGCCGGACGCCGTGGATCTGCGCTGGGTGGGTGCCATCTTCTACCGGAATTCCGAGATCGAGGAGACGGGCCTGGCGGCTGGTGTCCTTGGCCATCCCGCCATGGCGATCGCATGGCTCGCCAACAAGGTCGGGCGATTCGGGACGGTGCTCGAGCCCGGCCATCTGATGCTGTCGGGATCATTCACCCGGCCGGTCTGGGCGGCGAAAGGTGATACGCTGCACGCTGATTTCGGTCCGCTTGGCAGCGTCTCCGTTCAGTTTGTCTAGCTTTAGTGAGCAGCACAAAACGGCCAGCCGCCATCAGCGGGTCCCTTGCAGGTATTCTTTGAGGGGATCAAACCTGAGGATGCCGTATCGTTCGCTGCCTTGACCGGTTACCAGCTATGTCCCGTCGGGCCGCTCGAAGCGGACGTTGGGGATGTCGGCAATGGGCCCAAGAGGCGAATGCGATGCAGAGTCAGCTTGGCGCCGCCATTGCCGTCGTTTGCTTCTAGCCCAAGAGCTGACGTTCGACCTTCCCCACCACCACGAGCCAGAACGAACTTCAAGCTGGATTAGCTCAGAGGGGCAACGTCACCGCCACTAGCTTTCTGAAATGACAAAGGCCCCGCCGTTCGGCGAGGCCCATTGATGAGAATGTCACGTTATGGGTGGATGGCGCCACGCTAACCCGGCTTTTGGTGCCAAGTTATGCGTCGCTCCACAGCTCCACCCCTGTAGAGGCAAGCAATTCTTGTCACCAAAAACCGGGGTTTTGGGCCGATTCTCGAAGCAAATGGTGGCGCACCGCAGGCATAACCTGTCACTGGCGGTCGGCTCGCTTCACTTAGCGTGGGGCAGAATCCACCCATAACCTGGCGCCAGGCCATGCCATCGATTGCCCCAAAAGCGCAAAACGCCCGCGAGGTACGCGGGCGTTTTGGGAGAGACACAACGAGCTGCGGCTTCATGTTTAGCATCGGCGATAGATCGTGGCGAAGACAGTCGCGGGATCAAAGGCCGGAGCGACAGCTCGCTGCTCGAGGTCCTTTTTGACGCTCAGGAAATGTTGGCCCCGTTCCGCGGCGAGGTTGTGCAGCGTGACAAAAGTCTGGGCGAAGGCTTCGACCGCTTCGGTTGGGACAACGTCGATGGTTCCGCGGTGCACCGGATGCCGCGCCGGGATCGTGGGAACGATCCCATTCTCGATGAGTGCGTTGGCCACGCGATCGCTGAGCGAGAGCAACTGGATAAACTCGCGCTTGGTGAAACCAGGGAGAGGCTCCCCGCGGGTGAGCTTCTTCAGTGCTTCCAGTTCAACGTGGGCGCCCATGAAGCCGGGCATCACCTTCACTGCCTGAACAGGCAGTTGTCCGGACCGGATGAGATCGACGGTCTCGACGAGTTTGCAGTTCGCTCGCTTGGTGGCGGCGACCAGGTGGAACCAGCCGGGCGAGGGGATGTCGACTGCCTGGGCGCCCGAACAGATCGATGCCATGAACTCATCGGCCATCCTCCGGGCGTATCTGCGCTCGGCCTCGGCAGTCTCGAAAACCGGCTTCAGGTGGCCCCCTTCGATCAGAAGCTTGGTCTGGACCCTGGGGCAATTCAGATAGGTCTGAAGGTCTTTCGGTCCGAGCGAGTCCTTCAGGTCACAGAGGGACTGGTGGAGTGCCGAAACGTCAATCGAAGGGGCGACGCCGACCTCTGCGCGCTCGGGCAGGATACCAGCACTGACGAGAACGTTCCCGAGCGTCTTGGGATGCAGCCCATAGTGCTTGGCCGCCGCCACCACCGACATGTGCTTTGGCGTCACCTTCTCACCGAGGACGATGGCGTCCGGCGGGAGCGGCAGCGCGTCGACGATAAAATCGCGGATGATTTCAACCAGTGGCGCATATGCGGGGTTGTCGGCTTCCTTTGAGAGCCAAACCCAGAAGCTGCGGCCGAAGATCGCCTGAGGGCCGGCGTTCGATGGGCCCTTGAAAGTCGCGACCAAGGAAGCGAGTTGGGCACGCAGGTTCTCAGCAGTCTCGACCGCCGTGAAACCAGCGCCTCCAGCGAGGGCCAGTTGCGCCTCCGTCAACGTGTCGAAACCCACATCGCGGCCGAACGCGATGGTCGCTCCGAACTGCTCGGAGAACTTTGCGACGGCCCAGGGCGGCATGGCGTCGGGGAACGAGGCGGTCGAGCCATTACCCGTCAGACGCTCGACAAGGTAGATCTCCAGTGGGGATGGGTTCCGATGAACCGGTTCTGCCGCCTGCGGCGCCGCCATGGCGAATACGACGTCGAGCTGCCGGACCCGGGGGAGCCGCTGCTCGGCAAGCTCGACCCCGTGTTCGACGCAGGTTCGGATCGAGGAGCAGAGCCAGGAAGCCCGACCGTACGCCGCGAAGGAAGGCCAGACGTTACCGGAGGCATTTTTGCGATCCTCCGCGGTACAGACGGGACACCAGCGGACGGTTTCGCGGAGAAGCGACGAGCGAGGCCACGTATGGCCCAGGAACACGGAATCCGTGCCGTCGGACGCCCGGCGCGGTGTACTCCACGCGAGCATCTCCACATCGCACCCGCCGATCTCGGCGATCCGCTGCAAGACCTTTGGCTCACCGGCAGTGAACTCTGCCGCTGGGAGACCAACGTCGACCAGATACTCGCCCATCGCCCGGCCCAAACGAGCAGCCAGGCGCCCCACATAGGAATAGGCTGTCTCAAAGACGCGCAGGGGGAGAAAGAGGCGGCTCATCGCCTCGCCCCCTTCTTCCTGCGGCCGCGGCTCTTCCTCGCCGGACGACATGCATCCTCTTCCGTAGCTTCGGTGCGCCGGGAAGGATCGATATCCATGAAATCCTCCGCCACGAAGGGGTTGAGGTAGGCCCCCACGTCGCGGTCTCGCGCGTAGACCTTGGCAAAGCTCTCCGGGGAAAGGGTTTTCCCGCCAGACCTCAGCTCGAGTTCGATGGCATCAATGATGAGGCTGACAGCCAGGCCGAACGTTCGACCAGCGTGCGTGATGCGCTGAGGCAGTCGATCAGCATCCACCCAGCCCTGCTCAAGGCCAGCCCTCTGACAGAAGTTGCGAAGCATCTTTCCTGTCAGGACCGAGTTGGCATCGATCGAAAGCCGCTTGGCTTCCACGTAGATGGTGCGCTCATGGAGCTGGTCGTCGCGCTCGAAGACTTCGGCCACCCTGTCGGTGCCGGTAAGGATCAGCACGACCTTGTAGGGATCCTGCACGAGGAGCTTCAGGGTATCGAGCGTCCGAGCGATGGTAACTTCACCATTGGACGTCAGTAGATGCTGAGCCTCGTCGATGTGGAAAATCATCGTCCCCGAAGCGCCCAGTCCCAGCTTCAACTGATTGAGGTACGCCTGCTCATCCATCTGACCGCGCACGATGGTATGGCCCAGGGCATGAAGCGCATCACGGGCAAGCGTCTTGACCGAGGCAGGAGACGTCGCAACGACGGAGAGCACCTTTCCCGCGAAGCGCTCCTCCGACAGAAGGCGCTTCACCGTCTTCGTCTTGCCAGCCCCAGACGGGCCGAGAGCCGCCAGCACCAGCTTGCGGGAGCCGGTGGCGTGGTTGTTCAGGGCCTGATCCAAGGCGGTCCTGGCCTTGTCATCCAGCGGTGACTGGACATGGAGGGCCCTGAGGCCCCCCACGATCTCGTTGATGTTGGGCGGCATCGGCATCGGCTCGCCGTCAAATGAAGTTGAGGTCACCGTCATCCTCCTCGGTGCTGGGCTGGGAAACTGTCACGTCGTCCGATCCCGGGGCCGGAACATCGGGTCCTTCGGACTCGATGCGGACGGTCGTCGTCAGCGGAGCGGGAGCCGGGTTGGCATCAGACGGCGTGTCATCGTGGCCCGTGGGCGGCTTCACCGGGGTCTTCGGGGCCAGCGCACCGGTCTTGAAGACCTTGCCGATGGAAAGGGCGGGCATGGTTTCCACCAGCGTCGGATCCCCGGTCACACGGAACCCGCTGCCCATCTGAGCCTCGTGGAACCGGATTGCCTTTGCGGTCGGGCGTTCCTCGAGGAGCACGGCGCGGGTGCGGGACTGGTGGATGATCGCCGCCACGTCCTCCCGAGCCTTGCGGACCTGGTCGTAGTGGATCTCGATGTTTTCGCCGTAGCGGCGCCGCACCTCGGCAAGCACCTCGTTCCACTGCTCCAGCGACAGGCCGCTTGCGAGCCCCGGCACCCGCTGAGGTACGGTTACCCATCGGCCGCCGATGAGAACGGACACTTCGTCAAGGCGGTCTGTATCGAGACAGACCTCGACCTTGCAGCGATCATGCTTGCTGAAGTGATCGCCGAGTTCCTCGGAGTTGTAGTCAATGTTCGCCACGCGAACGCCGGTGGCCCCGAGCGTCCGCGTCAGGCGGCGGCCGAGCGCGAGCCGGCGCTGGTCGTAAGACGGCGGGGCAGGAACCCCGTACTTGTCGGCGAGCCGCTGAAATTCCTGGGCGGGGGTTCGCCCCCCAAGGCCCTCGTGAGGAGTGTGATGGTACTCGTCAGCGATCCAGCGAAAGATGACACGCAGTATCTCCTCTACAGAGAGGCTGGCGAGCTCCTTTGACTTGTACTCATCGCGCTCACTGGCCTTCGAAAAGGTCTTGCCAGGGAGACGGCCGATCAGGTCAACATGGATCCGGCGAAACCACCGTTCGATCGTTCCACGCAGTCGAGGGATACCCGCAATCGCGTACTGGATTTCCGTCCCGAGGCCAGTGACGGCCTCCTGGAACTCGTAAGACAGGAACTGACTGCCGTTATCGACGACAACCTTCTCGACCCCGCATGCAAAGTCCCATTCGGCAGCGCATCCGAACGAGTTGGCGAGAGACGTCTTGTCCTGGCCGATCAGCGAGAAGGCGCGGAGCGCCGCCTCAGTTGTTGGCGACGGGGACAGGTGGATGCCGAGAATGACCCGGCTGGCCACATCGATGAAGACTGTCAGGGAGTACCTGGCGACGAGCGCCTTCTCGCGCTGCTCTGCGTTGAGATGACGCCACAGGTCGTGCCTGACCAGCAGGGCAAACGCATGGATTTTCCACTCGTCGCCCTCCACCCGCTCGCCAATCCGTTCGACCATTTTGCCGGCACCGACGGACGCAAACTTCTTGTCGGCAGCCTCCTTGCCCTCGCGGTAGAAGGTGACCTCGTAGGCATCGAACTCGTCGATCAGCTGCGAAAGGTAGGTTCTCGATGGGACCGGCAGCGCCTCCTCGCCGTTCTGGAGCCGCACCTCGTTGATATCCCTGATCTCGTCCTTCAGCAGGACGTAGACCGCCTTCTTCGAGGGCTTCTTCGGGTCGAGGTACAGAGCCGCGATCTTGCGGGCGGCTGCATGCGCAATGGGGTGAACGCGCATCCGCCGGTTGCCGCGGGCGGGGAACCGCGGACAGAGCGCGGATGCGTTTCGTCCCCCGGCCTCGTACATGTTCACGAGGCGCAGCAAAGTCCGCGCCGAACAAGCTTTAGCGGAAACCTCGACATCCCCAGACTTCTTGGGGTCATCGACCGACATCAATGGGACATCAAGGTCGAGCTGCCGGATCTTGAGGTTTCCAAGGTGCGCCTTAAGGCTAGCGTCGTCTTCGGATGCCGCAATAGCCGTCTGAAGACCGTCTTTGCTGCGGTTCCAGTTTCCCAGTTCCTCGCCATGCAAGAAGTGCAGGACGCGGGCCAGCCGCACTAGAGCCGGAATCGTCCTGGCTGAATCGTTCGAGATTCCCAAATCGGTGACGATCTGATTCAAGCTTCCTGCTGGGCGGAGGCCAGCAGGGATGGCAGCTTCGCTTTCGTTTGATCTTCGTCGCAGGGTTTTGGCCGCGGTCGCCGAAGGGCTGTCGCATCGTGCCGCGGGCGAGCGTTTTGCCGTGAGCGCGGCGAGCATCAGCCGCTGGCGCGCTTTGGAGCGCGAGCAAGGCGACGCCCGGCCCAAGGCCATGGGTGGGGATCAGAGATCTCATCGCGTCGACGCCCACAAGGAGGCGATACTCGCGGCTCTCGGCCCGGAGCGTGACCGTACGATCGATGAAGTGCGTGCCATCCTGCGTGACGAAAAGGGCCTGGTGTTCGGCTTCGGCGCGATCCAGCGCTTCTTCAAACGCCACGCCGTCACGCGCAAAAAAAGACGGCGCACGCCACGGAGCAAAACCGCCCGGACATCCTGAGGCAACGCGAGGCCTGGTTCGAGGGCCAACTCGACCTCGATCCGGAGCGCCTCGTCTTCATCGACGAGACCTGGGCCTCCACCAACATGGCTCGTCGGCACGGTCGCTGCCGGCGCGGTGAGCGGCTTCGGATCGGCGTTCCTCATGGCCACTGGAAGACAACGACCTTCATGGGCGCGCTGACCCTTCGCGGCTTCATCGCGCCCTGGGTGCTCGACGGGCCAATCAACCGCGACGCCTTCGAGACTTATGTCGCCAGGATCCTCGTGCCGGAGCTGAGGCCAGGCGACATCGTCGTCATGGACAACCTGTCGAGCCACAAGGGCCCGCGCGTACGAGAGATGATCGAGGCCGCCGGCGCCGAGCTCAAATACCTCCCGCCCTACAGCCCCGACTTCAATCCAATCGAAAACGCCTTCGCCAAACTCAAGGCGCTGCTCAGAAAGGCCGCCGAGCGAACCGTGGACGGGCTATGGGCCGCGATCGGCCGCCTCATCGACCACTTCCAGCCCGCCGAATGCCGGAACTACTTCAACGCAGCAGGGTACGATGCAGCCTGATCGAATGGCGCTCTAG
>NZ_JAPZTZ010000027.1 GCF_027532945.1 Phreatobacter sp. | reverse complement strand
CTGCCCTGGTCGCGCAAGGTGCAGGAGGCCTCCGGCAACCGCATCAAGATCGACATCTTCCCGTCGATGCAGCTGGGCGGCGCGCCGCCGCAGCTCTTCGACCAGGCGCGCGACGGCGTCGCGGACATTGTCTGGACCCTGCCGGGCAACACGCCGGGCCGCTTCCCCGCGACGGAGGCGATGGAGCTGCCCTTCATCGGGGGAAAACGTGGCGTCACCAATTCCAAGGTCATGGCGGAGCTCGGGCCGACGCACTTCTACAAGGAGTACTCGGAGGTCCAGCCGCTCTGCCTGTGGGCGCATGACCACGGCCTGATCCATTCCAACAAGCAGGTGCGCACGCAGGCGGACCTCGAAGGCCTGAAGCTGCGCTTCCCCACGCGCCAGGCTGGCGAGGCGCTCCGCGCGCTCGGCGCCACCGCCATCGGCATGCCGATCCCGCAGGTGCCGGAGGCGCTGGCGCAAGGTGTCATCAATGGCGCCGTGGTGCCGTGGGAGGTCGTGCCGGCGCTGCGCCTGCACGAGCTCGTCAACCACCACACGGAGATCCCCGGCTCGCCGACGCTCTACACGGCGACCTTCATCCTCGCGATGAACAAGGCGAAGTATGAGGGCCTGCCGGCGGACCTGAAGAAGGTCATGGACGACAATTCCGGCATGCCCGCCGCCATCATGGCCGGCGAGATGTGGGACGAGCGCGGCCGGGCGGTGAGCGAGATGGTCAAGGGCCGCTCGCGCAACACCATCACCGTCCTCGCCGAGGACGAGGCCGCCAAGTGGCGCGCCGCCACCCGTCCGGTCGAGGAGGCCTGGATCCGGTCGGTGCGGGACCGCGGCCTCGACGGCCAGAAGATCGTCGACGACGTGCGCGCCGCCGTCGCCAAGCACATGGCGGCCTGATCGCATGACCGGGGAGGGGGAGGTGACGGGCGGCGGTGCATCGCCGCCCGGACTGGTCGATCGCGTCGCGCGCGGGCTCGCCATCTTCGGTGGCCTGTTCATGCTGGCGGCGGCGATCATGGTCACCACCTCCGTCGTGCTGCGCTGGCTGTTCAAGTCCGGCGTGAAGGGCGATTTCGAGATGGTGCAGATCGCCACGGCGGTCGCGGTCTTCGCCTTCCTGCCGCTTTGCCAGCTGAAGCGCGGCAATGTCTTCGTCGACACCTTCACCCTGCGCACGCCGGGCTGGCTCAACCGCGGCCTCGACCGGCTCTGGGACGTGCTCTATGCCGCCTTCGCGCTGCTGATCGGCTGGCGGCTCATCGTCGGCGGGATCGACGCCATCGCCTCGCGCACCAGTTCCATGGTGCTCGCCATCCCGATCGGCTGGGCGATCCTGGCGACCGGCCTCATGGCCTTCGTCCTCGCCGCCGTCACCCTCGTCTCGGCCCAGCGCCTGTCCCGGGAGCCGTCATGAGCGGAGCCGCCGTCGCCGCCCTCGGCTTTGCCGGGATGCTGGTCCTGCTCGTGCTGCGCATGCCCATCGGGCTCGCCATGCTCACCGCGGGGTCGCTCGGCTATGTCTGGTTCACCAGCGTGCCGATCTTCCTCAACTACATGAAGACGACGCCCTACCACCTCTTCGCCAATTACACGCTGTCGGTCATCCCGCTCTTCGTGCTGATGGGGGCGCTGGCGGAGAAGTCGGGCCTCTCGACGGCCTTGTTCCGCGCGGCGGCGAGCTTCCTCGGCCATCGCCGCGGCGGCCTCGGCATGGCGCTGATCGGCGCCTGTACCGGCTTTGGCGCCATCTGCGGCTCGTCGGTCGCCACCACCGCCACCTTCGGCCGGGCGACGCTGCCGGAGTTCAAGCGCTACGGCTACGACCAGGGCTTCGCGACCGGCATGATCGCGGTGGGCGGCACGCTCGGCATCCTCATCCCGCCCTCGGTGATCCTCGTCGTCTATGCCATCACCACCGAGCAGAACATCGCCAAGCTGTTCATGGCGGCACTGATCCCCGGCCTGATGGCGGCGGTCTTCTACTGCGTCGTCATCGCCATCATGGTGCGCCTCGACCCCAAGGCGGGCCCTGCCGTCGAGCGGGTCGGCTGGGCCGAGCGCTGGCGGGCGGTGGTCGGCGTCTGGCCGGTCATGCTGATCGCCGTCACGGTGGTCGGCGGCATCTATGGCGGCATCTTCACGCCGACCGAGGGCGCGGCGGTCGGCTGTATCGCCATGCTGGCGGTGGGCCTCCTGCAGCGCAGCCTCGGCTGGGCGGAGATCCGCGAGTCGCTCATCCAGACCGCCGAGACCTCGGCAATGATCTTCATCATCCTGCTCGGCGCCGAGGTGTTCAACGGCTTCCTCGCCCTGTCGCAGCTGCCGACGCTCGCGGCCGAGATGGTGACCCAGTCCGGCCTGCCGCCCTATGGCGTGATCATCGGCCTGCTCGTCTTCTACATCATCCTCGGCGGCGTCATGGACGAGCTCGCCATGATCCTTCTGACCCTGCCGATCTTCTTCCCCATCGTGACGGCGCTCGACCTCGGCATGATGCCCGACGACATCGCCATCTGGTTCGGCATCCTCGTGCTGATGGTGGTCGGCATCGGCCTGACGGCGCCGCCGATCGGGCTCAACGTCTTCGTGGTCTCGGCCATCGCCAAGGACGTGCCGATCGTCGCGACCTATCGCGGCGTCATCCCCTTCGTCGCAGCCGACGT
>NZ_JAPZTZ010000024.1 GCF_027532945.1 Phreatobacter sp. | reverse complement strand
CTCGCACCTCAGGATGAGGATCGGGGGTGAGTGGCAGAGAGGGCGTCCCGGCGGCTGGGCGGACTGCCAGTCTCAACCTCCCTCATCCTGAGGTGCGCGCGACAGCGAGCCTCGAAGGACGCACTCGGGTTCTGCAAGGCGCAGTTCTGGCTAAGCGCCGGCCCCATCGCCCCCTTTGGCCAGCCCCCAAACGAAAACCGCCGGGCGGGGCCCGGCGGTTCGAAATGGTCAGGTCGCTTCGGCCTTGAGGCGTCAGTTCAGCCGCGCCTTCACCTCGGCGATGCCGGAGGCGATGAACTTCTCACCGGCGGCCCCCTTGGCGAGATCGGCGAGGACCGTGCCGGCGGCGGCGGTGGCGACATCGGCGGCCGCGGCGCGGACGTCGGCGATGGCCTGGGCCTCGGCCTGGGCGATCTTGGTCTCCGCCATCGCCGTGCGGCGGGCGACGAAGTCCTCGATCTTGGCCTTGCCCTCGGCGGCGAGACGCTCGGCCTCGGTCTTGGCGGCGGCGACGATGTCACGCGCCTCCTGCTCGGCAGCCTGCTGGCGCTTGCGGTACTCGGTTGCGATGGCCTCGGCCTCCTCGCGCAGGCGCTTGGCCTCGGCGAGTTCGGCGCTGATGCGATCGGCGCGGGCGTCGAGCGCATTGAGAACGGTGGTGTGGGCGCCCATCTTCCACGCAATCGCGAGGAAGATGATCAGACCGATCCAGATCGGCAGATATTCGCTCATCCCGCTCTCCTCAGCGCTTCAGGGCAGCGTCGACCGCCGCCTCGACACGGGACGCCTCGGCGGAGGCGCCGGCGAGGCGCTCGACGATGGCCTGGGCGGTCTCGACCGCGATCGAGCGGACATTGCCCATGGCGCTCTCGCGCGCCTTGGCAATGGTCGCCTCGGCGGTGGAAAGGTCGGCGGCGAGCTTGGCCTCGAGCGTCTTGCGCTCCGCATCGGCCTCGGCGGTGATCTTCGCCTTGGTCTCGGCGGCGATGGCCTGGGCATTGGCCCGGGCCTCGGCGAGCGACTTCTCGTAGGACGCGGTGGCGGCGTCCGCCTCCGCCTTCATGGTCTGGGCGGCGGCAAGGTCCGAGGCGATGCGACTGGCGCGATCCTCGAGGATGCCGCCGATGCGCGGCGCGATGTGCCGCGACATCAGGTAGTAGAGCAGGCCGAAGGCAATCGCCAGCCAGAGCAGCTGCGAGCCGTAGGTTTCCACCCGGAAGGCCGGGAAACCGCCTTTGGACGGGACCTGAGTCCCAGAAGAGGTGTTCGTCGCCATTGCGGGACCCTGACGGCGCGCAACGGCCTCACGGGGAGACCGTACGCGAATGCGGTGGCCGGCCGGAGCCGGGCGGGGAACGCCGGTTCTCCCGCGCGGACCGGACCCTCAAGGGGCCCGGCGCGCGGAGGAGCGTCCGCCGTGGATCAAACCACGAAGAGCAGGACGAGGGCGACGACGAGCGCGAAGATGCCGAGACCTTCCGCGAGGGCCGCGCCGACGATGGCGTTGGTGAACTGGCCGGCGGCAGCCGACGGGTTGCGCAGGGCGCCGGCAACGAAGTTGCCGAAGATGTTGCCCACGCCCATGGCGGCGAGGCCCATGCCGAGGCAGGCGAGACCAGCGCCGAGGAACTTGGCTGCAACCGGATCCATTTTGAACTCCTGTGAGGTGTTGGGAGCGAAGAGTGCTTAGCGGCCTGCCGTCACCGGATCAGTGATGGCCAGGATGGAGGGCGTCGTTGAGGTAGATGCAGGTCAGGATGGTGAAGACATAGGCCTGCAGGACAGCGACGAGCAGTTCGAGCGCGGTGAGCGCGGTGATCATCAGCACGGGCAGCGTGGCGCCCATCATGCCGAGGACGCCGGCGCCCGCCATGGCGGTGACGAAACCGGCAAAGACCTTCAGCGCGATATGGCCGGCGGTCATGTTGCCGAAGAGACGCAGCGACAGCGAGATCGGCCGCGACAGGAAGGAGATGACCTCGATCACCACGATGACGGGGAGGATCGCCTTGGGCAGACCCGAGGGCGCGAAGAGCGCGAACCAGTGGGTGCCATGCTTCATGATGCCGTAGACGATCACGGTGGTGATCACCAGCATGGCAAGCGCCGCGGTGACGATGATGTGGCTGGTGACCGTGAAGGCGCCGGGGATCATGCCGATCAGGTTGCCGAACAGCACGAACATGAACAGCGAGAAGACCAGCGGGAAGAACTTCATGCCTTCCTTGCCGGTTGTCTGCCTCACCGTCCCGGCGACGAACTCATAGGCGAGCTCGGCCATGGACTGCATGCGGGTCGGCACCAGCCGGCGGCCGGAGGTGGAGAGCAGCAGGAAGGCCGCGGTCACGCCGACCGCGATGAACATGTGCAGCGAGGAATTGGTGAAACCGAAGTCAGCCCCGCCGATCTTGAGCGGGACGAGGTGGACGAGCTCGAACTGTTTGATCGGATCGGCCATCGCCGGTCTGCTCCCACGCGATCTTCTAGTCGGACCGGACCGGCCGTTCAGCCGCCCCGCTGGGCCCGCTGTGCCGACTTGACGAGGTTGTAGATCCCCGTCGCGAAGCCCAGCAGGAGAAACACGATCAGACCCCAGGGCCGCGTTCCGGCGAACCGGTCCACGAGCCAGCCGATCATGGCGCCGGCGATGACGCCGGACACGAAATCGGCCGAGAAGCGGAAGAGCTTCACCAGCCCGGATGGCTCCTCAGCCGTCCGGCCGTCGGGCACTGCACCCGTGGATCGGTCGCGATCAAGTTCCGCGAGCTTCGATTCAAGGGCGCGTCGCCGCGCGTCGAGGTCGGATTCTGGGGGAGACTGACCCGTCATCGTACCGCCGCTCCACTTCTTGGCGCCTCGCCACGGCCTTGTCGGCCGGCGCCTCGCCCGAAATCAACGACGGAAGGACGCCGAACGGCCACCCCCCGAAAACCGGGCACACCTATAGTGATGCGGCCAAATCGTGTCAAGGACACTGACACATGATTTAACGCGTTGATATATATCATTTTTTCAGCCTCTTCGTCGAAGGTCCGAGCAGCCGTGCGACATCGCGTGCGCAGTGCGGCATCCCGCGGAGGCGATTGGGCTTTCGCCCGACGCGAAGGCATGCGCTGCCTGAAAAGGCCGCTTGCCGTCACGGCCGGCGCTCCCGACACTGGCGCCGTCCTATTGGAGTGCCGCCATGTCCTCGCCCCTACCTGCCGCCGATCCCGCGCCGCGCCACCCGCTGGACCCGCTGACGGCGGCTGAGATTGCGGCGGCCCGGACGATCCTGATGACGGCGAAGGCGTTGCCGGAGACGACGCGCTTCCCGACCCTCGAGCTCGACGAGCCGGGAAAGGCGGAGCTTGCCGCCTGGTCACCGGGAGTGCCGATCCACCGCCGGGCCTCCGCGGTGACGCTCGACACGGCCAGTGGCGCGGTCCACGAGGCGCTGATCGACGTCAGCGGCGGCACGGTCCTCGCCTTCACCGCCCGCGACACCAGGGTCGCGCCCTATGGCCAGCCGCCGGTGATCATCGAGGAGTTCTTCAAGGCCGGCGATATCGTCAAGGCCGATCCCGGCTGGCGGGCGGCGATGACCCGCCGCGGCCTCACCGACGCCGAGATCGACCTGGTGCAGGTCGATCCGTTCTCGGCGGGCTATTTCGGCCGCGAGGCGGAGATCGGCCGCCGCCTCGTCAGCGCGGTCAGCTACTGGCGCGCGGCTCCGGAGGACAATGGCTATGCCTCGCCGATCGAGGGTGTCGTCGCCCTCGTGGACCTGATCGAGAACCGCGTCGTCCATCTCGTCGACGAGGACCCGATCATTTCCATCCCGCGCAAAAGGCGGAACTACGACCGCGCCTCGCTCCCCGCCCCGCGCACCGACGTGAAGCCGCTGAACATCGTCCAGCCGGAGGGACCGAGCTTCACGGTCGACGGCTGGAAGGTGAGCTGGCAGGGCTGGTCCTTCCGCGTCGGCTTCACCGCCCGCGAGGGGCTGGTGCTCCACCAGCTCGGCATCACCGACAAGGGCCGCGTCCGTCCCATCCTCCACCGCGCCAGCGTCACCGAAATGGTGGTGCCCTATGCCGATCCCACCGCGAACCATTTCTGGAAGAGCGCCTTCGACGCCGGCGAATATGGCCTCGGCAAACTGGCCAATGCGCTGGAACTCGGCTGCGATTGCCTCGGCCTCATCCACTATTTCGACGTGCCCATGGCCGACGACGCCGGCAACCCCATGGTGATGCCGAACGCGGTCTGCATGCACGAGGAGGATTACGGCCTCCTGTGGAAGCATTACGAGATGAGGACGGGTGTCTTCGAGGCGCGGCGGTCGCGCCGGCTGGTCATCTCGTTCTTCGCGACCGTGGGGAACTACGATTACGGCTTCTACTGGTACCTCTACCAGGACGGCACGATCCAGCTGGAGGCGAAGCTCACCGGCATCATCCAGACCGCGGCAGTGGCGCCCGGCGCCGCCTATCCCTGGGGCGGCATGGTGGATGAGGGGCTCGGCGGGCCGACCCATCAGCACTTCTTCAACGCCCGCCTGCACATGGCTGTCGACGGCAACGGCAACACGGTCACCGAGCATGAATTCGTGCCGCGGCCCTGGGGCACCGACAACCCCCATGGCAATGTCTTCGACACGACGACGCGGGTGCTGGCCAACGAGCGGGACGCCGCCCGCGAGGCAGACGGGAAGACCGGCCGCTACTGGAAGATCATCAATCCGAACGTCACCAATTCCGTCGGCAAGCCCACCGGCTACAAGCTGGTGGTGCAGCCGAGCCCGCTCATGCTGGCGCAGGAGGGCTCGACGGTGGCGGAGCGCGGGGGCTTTGCCCGGAGACATGTGTGGGTGACGCCCTTCGACCCGGCGGAACGCTATGCGAGCGGCGACTATCCGAACCAGCATGCCGGCGGCGACGGCCTGCCGCGCTACATCCGGCAGGGGCGGAGCATCGAGAACACCGACCTCGTGGTCTGGCACTCCTTCGGCCACACCCATGTGTGCAAGCCCGAGGATTTCCCGGTGATGCCGATGGAGTACGCCGGCTTCATGCTGAAGCCGAACGGCTTCTTCTCCGAGAACATCGCCATGGATCTGCCGCCGGAGAAGAACCACGCCAGCGTGCAGAACGGGGCGGGCGAGGATGGCGGCGCGGGGTGCTGCTGCGGGTGAGGGGGATGTTGGCGGGGCGCCTGGCTGGCCGAGGCGCAGCTCTCGAACCTGCCGAAACGATACCGGAACAGCGCTACGCTGTCAAGGACTTTAGTCCTAACGCCGGCATGACGGTGCTGATGCAGGAGAGACCGAAAGGCGATGCCCCCTCACTCCGCCGCGATGAGCTGCTCGGCCCGGCCGAGATCGACGCTGACCAGCGTCGAGACGCCGCGCTCGGCCATGGTCACCCCGAAGAGCCGGTCCATGCGGCTCATGGTGATGGGGTTGTGGGTGATGACCACGAAGCGGGTGTCGGTGGTGCGCGCCATGTCGTCGAGCAGGTCGCAGTAGCGCTCGACATTGGCGTCATCGAGCGGCGCATCGACCTCGTCCAGCACGCAGATCGGCGCGGGATTGGTGAGGAAGACCGCGAAGATCAGGGCGATGGCGGTCAGCGCCTGCTCGCCGCCGGAAAGCAGCGACAGGGTCTGCGGCTTCTTGCCCGGCGGCTTGGCGAGGATGTCGAGGCCGGCTTCCAGCGGATCGTCGGATTCAACCAGCTGCAGCTCGGCCGTGCCGCCGCCGAACAGCGTGGTGAAGAGCCGCTGGAAATTCTCGTTCACCGTGGCGAAGGAGGCGAGCAGCCGCTCGCGGCCCTCGCGGTTCAGCGAACCGATGCCGCCGCGCAGCTTCTTGATGGCCTCGACCAGGTCGTCGCGCTCGCGGACCATGCCGTCGAACTGGGCCTGGACCTCGGTGAGTTCGTCATCGGCGCGCAGGTTGACGCCGCCGAGCCGCTCGCGCTCGCGGCGCAGGCCCTCGAGCTGGTCCTCGACGCGGCGCGCATCGGGCAGGGCCGCCTCGGGCCCGAGCCCGGCGAGGCGGGTCAGCGCCGGCGGATCGGTCTCGAACTTCTCGGCGATCTCGGCGCCGATCTCGCGGAGCCGGCCGCGGGCGGATTCGAGCCGGGCCTCGGCGCGGGCAAAGGCCTCGCGGGCGCCGGTCATGGCCTCCAGTGCGGCGCGGGCGGCGCGGTCGGCCTCGGCGAGCGCCGTCTCGCCGGCGGCAAGCGCGTCGGCCGCGGCGCGCTGGGCGGCCTCGGACTCCTGGATGCGGGCGATGAGCTCGCGGCGCTGCACGAGGAAGGTGTCCGGCGCCTCCGAGAGGGTTTTCGCCTCGGCGCGGGCCTCGGCGAGACGCTGGTCGAGGGCGGCGATCTGGCGGCCGGCATTGGCCTGGCGCTCGATCCACTGGGCGCGATCGCGGGCGAGTTCGCCGCGGCGGCGGGTGCGCATCTCGGCTTCGCGGGTCAGGCCCTGCGCCTCACCGCGGGCCTCGGCCAGCGCGGCACGGGCCTGAGCCACCTCGGCGCGGATCTCGGCGAGCGCCGCCTCGAGCTGGGCAGTCTGTCCAAGGCCGTCGAGGGCGGTCAGGGCATCGGCCTTCACCACCACGGCCTCGTCGATGCTGGCCTTCAGGCGCGAGCGGGCCTCGACCAGCGCCGCGAGGCGGGTGACGATGCCGGCGGCGGCGCGCTCGACACTGGCGAGCTGGTCGCGGAGGCCATCGACGCGGCGCTGGGCGGCGCGCCAGCCGTCGCGGGCGGCGATCTCGCGGGCGGCGGCGGCCTTGACCACGCCGACGGCGACCTCGGCGAGGGCCTTGAGGTCATCGACCTTGGTGCGGGCGGCGACGAGGTCCTTCTCCAGATCGCCGAGGCGGTTGCGCTCGGCGAGGCGGCGGGCGGCGGCGGTCGGGGCATTGGCGGCGACGGTGAAACCGTCCCAGCGCCACAGGTCGCCCTCGCGGGAGACGAGGCGCTGGCCGGGCTTCAGCAGCGCCGCGAGACGCGGGCCATCAGCCTTGGCGACGAGGCCGATCTGGGCGAGGCGACGGGTGAGTTCGGCCGGCGCGGTGACATGGGTGGCGAGCGGCTCGACGCCCTCGGGCAGCGTCGGATCGCCGGCGGTATCGGCGCCACCCCAGCGCTGCGGCGAGGCGCTGGCGGTGGGCACGTCGAGGTCGTCGCCGAGCGCCGCGCCGAGCGCGGTCTCGAAGCCCTTGGCGACGCGGATCGCCTCCAGAACCGGCCGCCACTTGGAGGCATGGGAGACGTTCAGCACCTTGGCGAGGGTGCGCACCTCGGTGTCGAGGCGCTGGACGGCGCGCTCGGCATCGGCGAGGGGGCGGCGGGCCTCGCCCTCCTGCGAACGGGCGCCGGCATGGGCCTGTTCCGCGGCGACTGCCTCGGCCTCCGCCGCGACGAGGGCAGCGGCGGCGGCCTCAAGCTCGGCCTTGAGGGCGGCGAGGCGCGCGGCATGGTCGGAGCCGGCCTCGAGCTTCGCCGTCTCGGCGTCGATCTCGGAGAGCTGCCCCTCGAGCCGCATCAGCCGCTCGCCGGCATCGCGGATGGTGCGTTCCAGCTGGTTGCGGCGGGCTGTGATCTCGGCGAGCGCCGAGGTCGCCTCGGAGAAGGATTTCTCGGCGACGGCAAGACCCGCCTCGGCAGCGGTGACGCGGGTCGCTGCGGCGGCCTCGGCGGCCTTGGCGCCTTCTGCGGCGGCGGCGAGTTCGGCCTCCTCGGCCGCGAGGCGGGCGATGACGCCGTCGGCATCGGCACCGAGCGCCTTTTCGCGGGCGATGTCGCCGTCGAGCTGGGCGATCCGGCGGTCGAGCTCGGCGATGCGCTCGCGGGCGCGCTTCTCCTCGCCCTCCAGCTGGTCGCGGGCAACGACGAGCCGGTGCAGCGCCGCGCCGGCCTTGGCGGCTTCGTCGCGGAGGGTCGGCAGCGCATGGGCGGCCACCGCCTGGTCCTTCGCGGCCTCCGCCTGGGCGGTGGTGCGAGTGGCGACGAGGCGGGTCTCCTCCTCGACGAGGCGCTCGGCCTCGCGGACGAGGTCGCCGGCCTCGCGGAACTTCAGAAAGGCGAGCGTCGCCTCGGCCTTGCGGATATCGGCGGAGAGGCTGCGGTAGCGCACGGCCTGGCGCGCCTGGCGCTTCAGCCCGTCGAGCTGGGTCTCGATCTGGGTGAGCACCGTCTCAAGCCTGTCGAGATTGGTCTCGGCGGCCTTCAGCCGCGTCTCGGCCTCGTGGCGGCGGGCGTGCAGGCCGGCAATGCCGGCGGCCTCCTCGAGGATGCGGCGGCGCGCCTGCGGCTTGGCGGAGATGATCTCGCCGATCTGGCCCTGGCGGACGAGGGCGGGCGAGCGCGCGCCGGTCGAGGCATCGGCGAAGAGCAGCTGGACGTCGCGGGCGCGCACCTCGCGGCCGTTGACCTTGTAGACGGAGCCGGCCTCGCGCTCGATGCGGCGCGACACCTCCAGCACATCGTGGTCGTTGAACTGGGCGGGGGCGAGGCGGCGGCCGTTATCGACCGTCAGCATGACCTCGGCGGTATTGCGCGCCGGCCGGTTGCCCGATCCGGAGAAGATCACGTCGTCCATCCCGGACGCGCGCATGTTCTTGAACGAGTTCTCGCCCATGACCCAACGCAGGGCCTCGACGAGATTGGACTTGCCGCAGCCGTTCGGCCCGACGACGCCGGTCAGGCCCGGCTCGATCAGGAAATCGGTGGGTTCGACGAAGGTCTTGAACCCGTGGATGCGCAGACGGGAGAATTTCATCGCGCGGCGAAGCCCCTTGCGGGATGGAGGAAAGACCCTGCCACGAAACGCGGCCTACCGCCACATCTAGCGGTCGATGCGAGGGGATACCTCAACATCTTGGTGCCAGGAGCTTCGCGGGCAGGGGCCCGCCGGGCAAGCTCCACGGCCGGCTTGTGCACAGAAAGCGCCCGTTTATCCCCCGGGGCCCGTGCGCTGCGGCCACCGCAGCGCACCCAGCGACGTTGCATCGCACGTCAACACACTACGGCCATGAGCCGGCTTGGTGTACAAGAAGGTGCGGAATCAGACGGCCGGGACGCCACGAAGCCCGCCCGAAGGAGGAAACCATGAGTGCCAAACCGCAACCGGTGCCGCCCAAGGGTGTCCGGCTTGAAGATCGCTACGGCCAGGTTGGCCTGAAGGCGGTGGCCGGGGCGATCAAGCCCACCAAGGCCCAGAAGGCCGGCTGACAAAGCCCCCAAAACGATAACGGCGGCCCAAGGGCCGCCGTCGTGCTTTCGAGCCTTGGCTGCGCCTCAGCGCACGATGACCTTGGTGCCCACGCCGACCCGATTGTAGAGGTCGATGGCGTGTTCGTTGTGCATGCGGATGCAGCCCGACGACACGGCCTCGCCGATCTGCAGCGGCGAGTTGGTGCCGTGGATGCGATAGAGCGTGTCGCGGCCGTTCTGGTAGAGATAGAGCGCTCGCGAGCCCATCGGGTTCTGCGGGCCGCCCTCCATGAAGGTGGGCAGGGTCGGCCAGCGGCGGCGCATCTCGGCCGGCGGGGTCCAGGTCGGCCATTCGGCCTTGCGCTGGATCGTGGCGGTGCCGGTCCAGCCGAAAGCCTCGTTGCCGACGGCCACCTGGTAGCGGATGGCGGTGCCGTTCGGCTCGACCAGGAACAGGTGCTTGGTCGAGGTCTCGACGACGATGGTGCCCGGCGCCTCGGTGGTGCGATAGGGCACGCGCAGCGGCATGCGCCAGTAATCCATCTCCACCTGCGGCGCCTGGGCCATCAGGGTGCGGTCGCGCTCGGAGACCGGCTGGGTCTGGGAAACGGTGTTGTTGCAGCCGGCGAGCGCCAGACCCAGAACTGCGAGTACGCCCCAACGCATCATTCGACCCCTCTGATGGCGTCCGCGCGGCGATTGGCAAAGCAACGCGGTTTGTGACCAGCCGTGTCAAGCTTGTGGCGAAGGGTTGGCGCTAGGTCAACGCATCAGCGCGTGGAATCTCGCGGAAAGCCGCAAAACTGTTGCATCCGTGCCATGCCCATGACCTGTCGCGTCAGCCGCATGGCGGGCGCCCCGCCGCCACGATCGCTTCATGATCCCATCGCAACGGCGCCGCGATGGCCCCCTAGCCTTTCTCCTCGTCCGGACCGGCCCATGCACCCGCGTCCGGCGAATGGAGATCGACGATGAAAACCGCCACGGCGGCCCCCCTTGTTCCGCGTCAACCGTCCCGCGAGCCCCTGGAGGCCCGCTACGGTGCCATCGGCATCTCGGCGGTCGCCGCCGCCGCGCCTTTCACCGCTGCCCGCAAGGGCTCGCCGCGTCCCCGGACGCTGGCCGAACCGGTCTCCATGGACTGAGGGATTTCCGGCTCTGCAGGGCTTTCAGACCTCCCGCATGCCTCTCCTGAACACCTTGGGCCGGTCCTCGTGACCGGCCCTTTTTTTTCAAGTCACTGGTCAGGACATGGCCAGCCAGGCCCGGACCAGTGACAGGGCGATCGCCGCCATGACCACGGCGATCAAGGCATCGAGCACGCGCCAGGCGACGGGGCGCGCGAAGAGCGGGGCGAGGAGCCGTGCCCCGAAGCCGAGGCTGTAGAACCAGATGGCCGAGGCACTCATGGCCCCGAGGGCGAAGGCGAGGCGGTCCGCGCCGGTGAAGCCGCCGGAGAGGCTGCCGACCAGCACCACCGTGTCGAGATAGACATGCGGGTTGAGGAAGGTGAAGGCGAGGGCCGCGGCGACGGTGCGGCCGAGATCGGCCTCGTCGCGGGATGCCGCCTCGAGGCTGCCGGGCGAAAGCGCCCGGAGGGCGGCCTTGACCGCGTAGACGGCAAGAAAGGTGGCGCCGCCCAGCGTGGCGACAGTGAGCAGCACCGGCGAGGCGCTGACCAGCGTGCCGAGGCCGGCGACGCCGGCGGCGATCAGCGCCGCGTCGGAAATGGCGCAGATCGTCGTGACGACGAGCACGTGCCGACGCTGGAGGCCCTGTCGCAGCACGAAGGCGTTCTGCGCACCGATGGCGACGATGAGGCCGAGGCCAAGGAGAAAGCCGGTGAGTGCGGCGGAGGCTGAGGTGCTAGCGATCATCTCACCGGCCTAGCGCGCGGCATTGATGCGGGCAACCACACATGCGCCGCCCGCGTCATGGGGATGTCATGATTGCGCCGCACGTGGTTTCAACGCTTTGCAAGCGGCGGCAGACTGGCTAGCACAGGCGCCAGTCCCATCGGAGTTCCCCCATGCTGAATGCCTATGCTGTCCGCAACGAGGCACTGGTGCGGGTGGAGACCTCGCATGACGCCGTTCCGGCCGAGGTGACCTGGGTCGATCTCCTCCATCCCCAGCAGGGCGAGGACAAGGCGCTGGAGCGCTGCCTCGGCATCGAGATCCCGACGCGCGAGGAGATGCAGGAGATCGAGCCGTCGAGCCGGCTCTATGTCGACCATGGCGTGCGCTACATGACGGCGACGACGCTGTGCAACACCGAGCTCGGCACGCCGAAGCTGACGCAGATCTCCTTCGTGCTGGCGCCGCACCGGCTCATCACGGTGCGCTACGACACGCCGAAGCCGATCAACCTCTTCCTCAACCGCGCCCAGAAGCCGGGCTCGATCCAGGGCACGCCGGAGGCGATCCTCACCGGCCTCCTCGACACCATCGTCGACCGGGTCGCCGACATTCTGGAGAAGGTCAGCGAGGAGATCGAACAGGTCTCGACCGGCATCTTCCGCGATGGCGCGGCGCGGCGCGACAAGACCTTCCAGGACGTGCTGCGCACCCTCGGCCTCAAGGGCGAGCTGGTGTCGAAGGCGCGCGAGAGCCTCGTCTCCATCAACCGCCTCCTGCTGTTCCTCGCCACCGAGATCGAGGGCAACAAGGTGTCCAAGGACATCCGCACGCTGGTGAAGACCCAGAGCCGCGACGTGGAATCGCTGATGCAGCACTGCGATTCGCTCGCCAACAAGATCACCTTCCTGCTCGACGCCACGCTCGGCCTCATTGGCATCGAACAGAACAACATCGTGAAGATCTTCGCCGTGCTGTCGGTGGTGTTCATGCCGCCAACGCTGGTCGGCACGATCTACGGCATGAACTTCAAGCAGATGCCGGAGCTCGGCTGGGAGTACGGCTACCTCATGGCCATGATGCTGATGCTGGCCTCGGGCGTGCTGCCCTATCTCTATTTCCGCAAGAAGGGCTGGCTGTAAGGGGCCTGGCTCTTTGGCCCCTCACCCTCTCCCCGCTGGCGGGGAGAGGGGACTTCGACGTTCCGCGAGTTTGGATCGGCCGTGCCAGGCACAGGGGCTGGCGGACGCGACCCGGCGCTGTTGCGCCCTCTCCCCGCCCGCGGGGAGAGGGAAGGGTGAGGGGCAGGTCAGCCCCATCCCGTCGTTTCAGCCTTACAGCCGGCGTGCGCCGATGATCTGCAGCTCGGCGAGCACGCCGACAAAAACAGCCTGTCCGGCCACGAAGGCCATACCGAGCGCGTTCGGCGCAATCGCTCCCATGACCAGCGCGCCGATGCAGGCCAAAACCCATCCGGCATTGAGCAGGCCGACGGTCAGCGCGAGGCCGCGGGAGGGTGAGACCGCGGCCCAAGTGACGAGCGCCACGAAGGGAATGAAGGCGAAGCCGACATTGCGCAGGAGCTCCGTCGGCAGGCCCAGAAGCGGGCCCATCGTCCCTGCGCCGATGAGAAGCATGAAGGTGGTTGGAGCAGCGGTTGCGGCATCGAGGGCGAGGACGCGACGCAGGAAGGTCGGGGCGTCGGCGGCGCGGAACAGGGCGAAGGCGAAAGCGGTCGCTTGGGACATGGCATGGCTCCTCGACATGGGCCGCGGCGGGGGATCCGGGCGGCGATGGGGCGAGGATGGGAGGGCCGGCGCGGCGGGTCGATTACGTCCGAGGTCATTGGACGACGGCGCTGCCGCGACTAGGGTTTTGCGATGAGCACGGCCCAAGCCTCCCCCCGCCCCGCTGCCCGGACCATCGGCGACCACCTGCGCGACTGGCGCCAGCGCCGCCGCCTCAGCCAGATGGATCTGGCGCTGGAGGCGGAGATCTCGACCCGTCATCTCAGCTTCGTCGAGACGGGCCGCGCCGCGCCGAGCCGGGACATGGTGCTGCGGCTTGCCGAGGTGCTGGAGGTACCGCTGCGCGACCGCAACCTCATGCTGGTCGCCGCCGGCTTCGCGCCGGTCTTCCCGGAGCGGTCGCTGGACGATCCGGCGGTGGCGGCGGCGCGGGCTGCCATCGACCTGGTGCTGCGCGGGCATGAACCCTATCCGGCGGTGGCGCTCGATCGGCACTGGGCCATCGTCGCGCATAACCGCGCCATCGCGCCCTTCCTGGAGGGCTGCGCGCCGGAGCTGCTCGCGGGGCCGATCAACATGATCCGGCTGTCGCTGCACCCCCAAGGCATCGCGCCGCGCATCGTCAATCTCGGCGAGGTGCGCGGCCATGTGCTGGCGCGCCTCAGGCGCCAGGTGGAACTGACCGGCGATCCGGTGCTGGAGACGCTGCTCGAGGAGGTCTCGGCCTATCCCCTGCCCTTCGCCGCGCCCCACCCGCGCAAGGGGCAGGAGGCGGAGGAGCTGTTCATTCCCGTCCGGCTGCAGAGCGCGGCGGGGCTGCTGACGCTGATTTCGGCGACCACCGTGTTCGGCACGCCGGTGGACGTGACGCTGGCGGAACTGGCGATCGAGACGTTTTTGCCAGCAGATGCGGAAACGGCGGAGCGGCTCCGGGCGATGGCGGGGTGAGCGCAGAGACGCCGCCCGTCACCACCCGGCTCAACAGCTCTCACACGTGCTGGCCGCCGTTGATGTGGATCTCGGCGCCGTTGAGGTAGCTCGAGGTCTCCGTGCAGAGCACGTAGATGATCTTTGCGACCTCGTCGGGCGTGCCGAGGCGGCGCATGGGGATCTGCTCGACGATCTTGTCGGTGCCGGGGGAGAGGATCGAAGTGTCGATCTCGCCGGGCGCGATGGCGTTGACGCGGATGCCGTGGGGGGCGAAATCCGCCGCCATCTCGCGGGTGAGGCCGGCGAGCGCCGCCTTCGACGTCGCATAGGCCGCCCCGGCGAAGGGATGGACGCGCGAGCCTGCGATGGAGGTGACGTTCACCACCGAGCCCTTGGCCTCGGCAAGCTCCTTGAGAAGGCCGCGCGCCAGCAGGATCGAGGAGAAGAAGTTCACTTGGAAGACCTGCTGCCAGACTTTCAGCGGCGTGTGGAGCGAGTCGAGGCGCGATCCACCATCGCCCTTGGGCGAGATGCCGGCATTGTTGACGAGGGCCTCGAGCCGGCCGGTGCCGAGACGGCCGCGAATCTCATCGATGGCGCGTTCGGTATCGTCGGGATCGGCGAGGTCGACCTGGATGTGGTCCTCGGGTCCCATCTCCCAGGGGCAGTTCTCGGGGAAGGCCTGGCGGGAGCAGGTGATGACCCGCCATCCGGCCGAGGAGAAGCGTTTGACGGTGGCGTGGCCGATGCCACGGCTGGCACCGGTGAGCAGGAGCGTGCGTCGGGATTGGTTCACGGTGGCCTCGGGTGCGCCGCGGAACAGAAGGCCCGTTCATAGAGCCATCTGCGGCATCTGCCTATGGCCGTTCGCGCATCACGGGTAGAGGCGGCGCTTGGCGGTCCAGGGACCGGCCGGCTCCGCGCGGGTGAATTGCACCCGGTCGTGCAGGCGGAAAGGCCGGTCATGCCAGAACTCGATGGAGACGGGCAGGATGCGGTAGCCGGTCCAGTGCGGCGGGCGCGGCACCTCGCCGACAGCATATCTGGCGGTGTAGGAGGCCACGGCCTTTTCCAGCGCGAAGCGGCTTTCCAGCTCGCGCGACTGCTGGCTGGCCCAGGCGCCGATGCGGCTGCCGCGCGGCCGGGAGACGAAATATTCGTCGGCCTCGGCATCGGCGACGCGCTCGACCGGCCCGCGGATGCGGACCTGCCGGCGCAGCGACTTCCAGTGGAAGACGACCGCGGCCTTCTTCTGGCCGTCGAGCTCGGTGCCCTTCTGGCTCTCGGTGTTGGTGTAGAAGACGAAGCCGCGGGGGTCGACGCCCTTCAGCAGCACCATGCGGACGTTTGGCAGGCCGTCGGCGTCGACGGTGGCGAGCGCCATGGCATTGGGATCGTTGGGCTCGGAGCGGCCGGCCTCGGCGAGCCAGGCGTCGAAGAGCGCGAAAGGCTCCTGGCTTTCGGTGAAATCGTCCTGATCCGAACCGGACATTAACGAACTCCGATGTTCACTGCAGCGAGAGCCACGTAGGCTCTGGAGTTGAGGGCGTATGGTCGACGGGTGTGGCGTTCGCCATGTCTATAGCGGAGCGGATGCGGGCAGCCCATGCCCGACGCCGGCTGAGCCGCCATTCCGATTCGCCCCTTGCCGTGGACCCCTTGCCGCCCTTGCGCTCATCACCTTCGTCCTGACGCAGGGATGTACGGTGGCTCTGCCCTCCCTGTGGGAGCGCAGCAATGTCGCACCCCCCGGCACGGCGCAGATGCGCCAGGGCACGAGCGACGACCAGATCACCACCGGCTCCGTTCGCCGGACGCCGGAGGCGGCTGCCGCCGCGGCGCCCGCGCCGCAGCCGAATGGCCTTCCCATCCCCCAGGCCGACTGGGACGCCGCCAAGGCGGTGCTGATGGAGGCGCTGGCCGACCGCGCCGACACGCCGAGCCTGCCCTGGGCCAATGCGGGGTCCGGCATGAGCGGCACGGTGACGGCATTGCAGCGCGCCGCCGGCACCGGCGGCCAGACCTGCCGCGACTTCCTCGGCAGCGCCATCAAGGACGGCAAGGAGGTGTGGTTCGACGGCCGCGCCTGCCGCACCAGCGGGCCCTGGGCCGTGGTGGAACTGCGCCCCTGGCGGCGGAGCTGAGCGGCGGCCCTCTCGAACTTGTGAAGGGCGGCGGCCATCCCCACATGGATCGATGAATCGATACGATCGGAGCGCCCTGAGGCGCGCTCCCCCCTGAAGGACCACCATGGCTCGCGATCCCTATGACGTGATCGGCGTCGCGCGCTCGGCGAGCGCCGACGAGATCAAGCGCGCCTTCCGCAAGAAGGCGAAGGTGCTGCATCCCGACGCCAACCCCACCGACGCGAAGGCGCAGGACCGCTTCGCGGAACTGAACAACGCGTACGAGCTGCTGTCGGATGCCGACAAGAAGCGGCAGTTCGACCGCGGCGAGATCGATGCCGAGGGCAAGCCGCGCTTCGCCGGTTTCGAGGGCTTCGGCGGCGGCCGGCCGCGTGGCGGTGCAGGCCCGGGGGCCGGCGCCGGTCCCAATGCCGAGACCATCTTCGAGAGCTTCTCCTTCGGTCCTGACGGCTTCCGCCGCGGCAGTGGCAAGTCCGGGCCGGGTGGCCAGCCCGGCGGACCGCCGCCGATGGACGATTTCTTCGACATCCTCTCGGGCATGCAGGGCAGGGCGGGCGCGCGCGGCCGCAGCCCCTTCGAGCCGGACACGGGCCCGCCGCCATCCGGCGAGGATGTGACGCTCACCATCAAGGTGCCCTTCCTCGACGCGGCGCGCGGGGCGACACAGCGCATCGTCCTGCCCTCCGGCGAGGCGCTGGACCTGAAGATCCCCGCCGGCACGCGCGATGGCCACCGGATGCGCCTGCGCGGCAAGGGCAGGCCCGGCAGCCTCGGTCGCCCCACCGGCGATGCCTATGTCGTGATCGCGGTCGAGCCTCATCCCGCCTTCAAGGCCGAGGGCAAGGACATCCGCCTCGACCTGCCGATCGCCCTCGACGAGGCGATCCTCGGGGCGAAGGTGCGCGCCCCCACCCTCGATGGCGAGGTGGAGCTGACGCTGCCGGCCATGACCTCCTCGGGCAAGACCTTCCGCCTGCGCGGGAAGGGCCTCACCGGCGAGGGCGAGCCCGGCGACCTCTATGTCACCGTCCGCATCGTGCTCCCCGAGGCGAGCGCCGACCTCGAGGGCTTCGCCCGCGTGCTGCGCGAGCGGCGCAAGGGCTCCCCGCGCGACGGGGCGTGAGGCGCTCCACCCCCTCGGCTTGCGCCATGGCCCGCCCGGTGGCATAGGGACCGGCTGGTTTTCCAAGGCATACCGCCGGGCGAGGAGCGACATGGCAGGCATCATGAAGGGCAAGCGCGGCCTCATCATGGGGGTTGCGAACAACCGATCGATCGCCTGGGGCATCGCCAAGGCCTGCCACGACCAGGGGGCGGAGCTGGCCTTTACCTACCAGGGCGAGGCGCTCGAGAAGCGCGTGCGCCCGCTGGCGGCCGAAGTCGGCGGCCATGTCGTCGGCCATTGCGACGTCACCGATGGCGCGACCATCGACGCGGTCTTCGCCGAGACCGCCAAGGTCTTCGACGGCAAGCTCGACTTCCTGCTCCATGCCATCGCCTTCTCCGACAAGGACGAGCTGACCGGCCGCTACGTCGACACGACGGAGGGCAATTTCACCAAGTCGATGCTCATCTCCTGCTACTCGTTCACGGCCATCGCCCAGCGCGCCGAGAAGCTGATGACAGATGGCGGCTCGCTGCTGACCCTGACCTATTACGGCGCCGAGAAGTGGATGCCGCACTACAATGTCATGGGTGTCGCCAAGGCGGCGCTGGAGGCGAGCGTGCGCTACATGGCCGCCGACCTCGGCGAGAAGAACATCCGCGTCAACGCCATCTCGGCCGGCCCGATCAAGACGCTGGCGGCCTCGGGCATCGGCGACTTCCGCTACATCCTCAAGTGGAACGAGTACAATTCGCCGCTGCGCCGGAACGTCACCATCGACGAGGTCGGCGATTCCGGCATGTACTTCCTGTCGAACCTGTCGCGCGGCGTGACCGGCGAGATCCACCATGTGGACGCCGGCTACCACGTCGTCGGCATGAAGAACCCCTACGCGCCGGACATCACGGTGACCTGAGGGGCGCCGGCGGCCGCAGCCGCCGGACCGGACCTCACTCGTCCTCTTCCTCGTCGTCCTCGACCGCGGCCACAGCCTTGCGGGCCGATTGCTGGCGCGACCACATGGTGGCGTAGAGGCCCCCGGCACGCAGCAGCTCCTCGTGGGTGCCGGTCTCGGCGATATGGCCGTGGTCCAGCACGATGATGCGGTCGGCGGTGACGACGCTGCCGAGCCGGTGGGTGACCGAGACGACGGTGCGCGTCTCGGCGATGCGGCGCAGGGTCTCGTTGAGCTTGGATTCGGTCTCGGCGTCGAGGGCGCTCGTCGCCTCGTCGAGGATGAGGACGGCAGGATTGCGCACAAGCGCCCGGGCGATGGCGACGCGCTGGCGCTGACCGCCGGAGAGCTGGCCGCCGCGCTCGCCCACCATCGTGTCGTAGCCGAGCGGCAGGGCGGCGATGAAATCATGGACCTCGGCCTGTCGGGCGGCGGCGATGATGTCGTCCATCGTCGCGTCCGGATAGGCCATGCGGATGTTCTCGGCGATGGAGGTGTTGAACAGGAAGCTTTCCTGGAACACCACGGCCATCTGGGCGCGCAGCGAGGCCTGGGTGACCGTTCGGATATCCGTTCCGTCGATGGTCACGCGGCCCTCGACGGGGTCATAGAAGCGCATCAGCAGGTTGAGGAAGGTGCTTTTTCCCGAGCCCGAGGGGCCGACGATGCCGAGGAAGGAGCCCTTGGGGACGGTGACGGCCAGCTGCTCGGTGCGGAAGGACGAGCCGGGATAGGAGAAGGCGACATTGTCGAAGACGATCTCGCGCTCGAAGGGGGCGAGCGTGCCGGCATCCGGCGCATCGACCATGGTCGGCTTGACCGCCAGAAGATCGTCGAGATGGCGGATGGAGCCGGCCGCCTGGGCCAGCGTCGGCACATATTGCGTCACGTTGGTGAGGGCGTAGCCCATGGAGAGGAACACGCCCTCGAAGGCGATGATCGTCCCCACCGTGATGCGGTCGGTGAAGGCCCAGTAGGCGCCGAGCGCGAAGACGGCGATGTGAATGACATAGAGGCCGGTCTGCGCGGTGCGCTCCACCAGGGCGGAGGAGAAGTTGGTGCGGCGGGCAACGGCGACCCAGACGCCGTTGATGCCGGCGAAGGCAAGGCGCGCCCGGCCCACCATGCCGAAGGCCTTGATCACCGGCTGGGCCGAGACGTTTTCCTGGACCGCCGTCATGAGGCGGCCTTCGGTCTGGCGTTTCTCATAGGCGAAGAGGAAGGCCTTGCGGGCGAAGATGCGCGGCCACCACAGGATCATCGGGAAGACGAGCGAGGCGATCAGCCCGAGCCAGATGTCGAACATGAACATCAGGATCGTGGCGTAGATGACCTCCATGAAGGGCATGACGAAGCCGGGCACGAAGGCGACGAGGGCCGCCTCGAGCGCCACGAGGTCGCCGGAGAAGCGCGACAGGACCGTGCCTGTCGGCGTCGTGTGGAAGAAGGGCATCGACATCGACTGGACATGGTCGAAGAGGCGCTGGCGGATGTCGCGCGTGATGTCGGCAAAGAGGCGCGTGTAGACGAAATCAGCGAGCAGGGCGACGCCGGAGACCGCAATGGCGGCAATGCCCATGAACATCAGCGAGTTGAGGAGCGCCCGCCACTCCTTTTTGATCAGGCCCTCGTCGATCAGGTACTGGGTGACGAGCGGGAAGGAGAAGTTGAGGGCCGCCTCGGTCAGGATCAGGACGACGAGAATGGCGATGGTGGTCTTGTAGGGCGCGGCGAAGGGCGCCAGGAAGCGGGCCATGAGCCGAAGGTCATCGGCGCTGACATCCTCTTCCTCCTCCTCGTCATCCTCGTCGACGGGCTCGACGTAGTTCTTGTCCTGGCTCATGACGGGTCTTGGGGTCGGTACGGGGCCATGCGCGGCCGGAGGGGCCCGGACGCCTGTCGCCCCATCCTCATGCCGCATTCTGTCACAGGATGCATCCGAAAACCGCGCCGGCAGCCCGCCGGGGACCATAAGCGCGATGCAAAAAAGCCGGGCGCATGGCCCGGCTTTCTCGGATGTTATCGATTGGAGCGGCTCAGCGCTTGCCGCCGGCCACCAGCCGCAGCTTGGAGGTCGGTCCCTTCTCGCGGCCGGCCATCAGCTTCTCCACCCACTGGGCGGCGTCCGGCTTGGCGTAGAAGCAGTAGCGCATGGTCTCCATGTCCGGATACCAGGGGAAGTCGCCCTCGTTGGCGTCGCACTCGATCTTCCAGGCCCTCTTGAGGATCTTCTGGTCGTGGACGGCCGGGCGCCAGCCATGCTTCTGGAAGCGCTCGGACCACTGCCAGGTCGTCTCCAGAGTCAGGACGCCGTCGAAGACGTCGTGATACTCGATCACCTCGCGGGTCATGTCGGCGGTGATGCCGCCGAAGAAGATGCCGATGCGGGTGACGCGGAACAGCTCCTCGATCGCCTTGTCGATCAGCTCTTCCGGCACGTAGCACAGGCAGGTGTCGTAGATGACGTCGAAGGACTTGTCCTCGAAGGGCAGGTTCGTCACGTCGCCGAGCAGGTTGCGGTGCAGCCAATCCTTCGGCGTCTGGGCATGGACGTGCCGGGAATTCTCGATGCCCCAGGCGTCGATGCCGATATCGGCGAAGCACTTCAGCGTCAGGCCCGAGGCCGAGCCCACGTCGAGCAGGGTGTAGGGCGGCTTGATGCCGAAGATGCACTGGTAGAGATCGGCGTTGTACTGCTCGTCGAAATACTCGCGGAAGCTCTCCTCGTAGGAGAGGCCGACGGCATATTCGTCGTGGTAGTCGTCGGTGAGGGTCGACTCGACGAAGCCCTCCTCGATGACGCCCTTCTGCTTCTCGAGATCGGCCTTCTTGCGGGCGCCGGAATAGGCGGCACCGCGCAGCTTGCCCATCATCATATCGACGACGAAATTGGCGCTGTCATAGGCGCCGTTCACCGTCGAGTCGAAGAGGTAGTCGCCGACGAGATAGAGGTTCGGCAGAACCTTGCCGTCCGGCTGGTGACGGTCACGCAGCGACGGGGTCGGATGGCCGCCCGGCAGGCCGGAGATGGTGCCGACCCAGCGCTGGACCTTGGCATCCATCATCTGCTTCTTCGCCGTGGCGATCAGCTCGGCGGGGAGCGAGTCGAGGGCGAGCTGCACGAGGCGCTCGTCGTCGAGATTCGACAGGGCGAGAGCCTGGCTCGCCGGGATCAGCCAGCCGAGCACGCCGTGCTTGGAGGGATGGCGGGCGCTCTCGTCATAGATGCAGCAGCCGCCGAAGGCGTCCGTCATAACGTAGTGGCCCTGGAAGGTCTCGCCCCAGAACGGCTTCTTGAACTGGATGGTGACGCGCAGATAGTGGGCCGGGTTGTCGTAGCGGGCCTGGTGCGCCTGGATCGCCATGCGCTCCTCGCGGCCCTCGAACTCGATCTGGCTGACCCAGTAGTTCGGCACGGCGACGACGACGTGGTCGAACTCGTGCGTCTCGTCGCGGCCCTTGCGGCGGACGGTGAGCGTGTAGGTGCCGCCCTCGTTGCGGCGGACCTTGGCCACGCGGCTCTCCAGCATGACCTTGGCGGAGATGCGCTCGGCGAGACCCTCGATGAGCTTCTCGTTGCCGCCGACGATGGAATAGAGGCGCAGGTATTTCGGGTCGTCCATCAGGACGTTCTTCAGGCCGTTCAGCGCGTTGGTGAGCTGGGCCTCGGTGGCGACGTCGGAGCGCGAGGCGACCTCGATATATTTGCGGGCCATCTCGTCCGGGATCTCGTCGAGCACCTCGCGGAAGGTCTTGCCGCCCCAGGGGTGCTTGTTGTCGTCGCCCGAATAGCCCTCGTAATACTCGTCCGCCGAGCAGAGCTCATGGCACTTGGCGTGGAAATCGTCGATCGCCTTGGCGGTCGCCTCGCCGAAGTGCTTCTTGATGTCCCGGCGGGTGTTGAGGACCTTGCCGTCGAGGATGACGCCCTTGCCGTCCATCGGCACGACGTCGAGGCCGAAGACCTCGGTGATGATGCGCTTCAGCGGGTCCGGGCCGAAATGGGAATAGTCGTAGAACTCCGCCACGCCGCGCTCGAAGAGCGAGTTGCCCTTCTCGAAGCTGTCGGTGGCGACCTTGCCGCCGAGCCGGTCGGAGGCTTCGAACAGGGTCGCCGTGAAGAGGCCGTCACAGAAGCGGTCCAGCAGGTAGTTGGTGAAGAGCCCACCCGGCCCGCCACCGATAATCGCGACTCGCGTCATGTCCGAACTTTCGTCCCTTGGGCCGGCCACGCCTGTGGCGCCGCCTGGCCGTCATCCGCTGAAAATCAACCGGGACGGAGCTATAGCGAGGCTTTCCTGTCGAATAAAGCCACCGTGTCGCGATTCCTCGCGCAGGGTGAACTTCGGCAGGCGGCCCCGACGCCCCGACGGTCGTGAGGCCCCTGTCATGGGACCTTCCAACTGAACGCAATCTGAACCGATCGCCGGGGCGGGCCCGCTCTCAGCGCATGACGCTTGGCAGCCAGAGGGCGATGGAGGGAAAGACCATCAGGATCCCCACCGCCAGGATGTAGACGAGCATGAAGGGCAGGACGCCGGAGAAGACGTCGGTGATGGGCCCGCCATCCTTGCGCATGCCCTGCAGCACGTAGAGCACCGTGCCGTCAGGTGGCGAGATCAGCGCGATCTCCACCAGCATGACGACGATGACGCCGAACCAGATCGGGTCGTAGCCGAGCGCCTGCACGACGGGGAAGATCACCGGTATCGTGGTGATCATCATGGAGAAGCCCTCCATGAAGGTGCCGAGCGCCAGGTAGAACCCGATGATCAGCAGCATGATCGCCCAGGGCGGCAGCGGCATCTCGGAGACGAGCTTGGCGAGGGCCTGCGGCACGCCGAGCGCGGTGAAGACGTAGTTCAGGAGATAGGCGCCGAAGAGGATCAGGCCGATGAGCGCGGTGTTGCGCGCGGTGGCCTCGGCCGAGTCGTTCAGCATCTTGAAGGAGAGCTTGCCGTCGAAGGCGGCGAGCACGATGGCGGCGATGACGCCCAGCGCCGCCGATTCCGTTGCGGTGGCAAGGCCGCCATAGATCGTGCCGAGCACGATGAGGATGAGGATGGCGGTGGGGGTCAGGTCCACGAGGCTGCGGAATTTCTCGCCCCAGGTATAGCGCGGCCCGTCTGGGTCCTTCGGCGCGGCGGTCTTGGCCTTGAGCAGGATGATGGCGATGAACAGCGCGACGACGAGGATGCTCGGCCCGATGGCGGCGATATAGAGCGCGCCCACAGAGGTCTCGGTGATGAGGCCGTAGATGATGAAGGTGATGCCGGGCGGGATGAGGTTGCCCAGCGCGCCGCCGGCGGCGAGGGAGCCGAGCACCATCTTCGGGTCATAGGGCTTTCCCTGGAAGAAGGGCAGCGCCACCGAGCCCATGGTGGCAGCGGTGGCGACCGACGAGCCGGAGATCGCCGAGAAGACGCCGGACGCCGCGATGTTGGTGTGCAGGAGGCCGCCGGGCATCCGGTTCAGCCAGATGTTCAGCGTCTTGTAGAGCCGGTCGGAGAGGCCGGCGCGCAGCAAGATCTCGCCCATCAGCAAGAAGAGCGGCACCGCCACCAGCACGAAGGAGGAGGAGGGATTCCAGATGGTCTGGCCGATGAACAGCCAGAAAGGCCGGTCGGAGAAGGCATAGCCGACGATGAGGCCGAGGACGCCGAGGGCGGCGCCGACATAGATGCCCATTCCGAAGAAGACGACGAAGAGGCCGACCAGCAGCAGGATTTCGCCCATGAGCTCGCCCGACGGCGCATGGCCGGTGAAGCTCATGCCGACCATGATGCCGACGAGGATGAGGAGGAAGACGACGGCGATCACGGCTTCACCTCGGGGCTGGCGGCGGCGGTTTCGGGGACGGGTTCGCCGACGGCTTCGAGCGCCTCGGCGACCTCCTCCTGGTAGGTGCGGCTGGTGAGCAGGGCCTCGGCTTCGCCGGTGCGTCCCGCAAGGACGAGGAGCAGCGCCTCGATGAAGAGCGCGAGGATGAGGACGAAGAAGACGCCGATGCCGGCGGCCCAGAGCCCTTGCGGGATCGCCAGCGGCGTGCGGATGACGCTGATGTCGGTGGCGTTGAACAGCATGGATTCCTCCACCAGCGTCCAGGCCCCGTAGAACAGGTAGCCGGCCAGCACGCCGAGGAAGGCGAGGCTGGTCAGGTGCAGCCACTGGCGGATGCGCGGGGGAAACAGGTTCACCACCACGTCGATCCGCACATGGGCGCGCATGGAGAGCGTGTGGGCGAGGCCCCAGGCCATGCCGAAGGCCAGCGCATAGCCGGAGAGCTCTGTGGTGGCCTGGGTCGAGATGCCGAAGAAGCGGCGGCCCAGCACGTCGAAGGTGATGAGGGCGGAAATCGCGAGGAAGCCCCAGCCGGCGACATAGCCCATGAGGGTGCCGACCCGGGCGACGGCCCTTCGGCCCAGCCCCGCGACATCAATCAATGTGTTCAGCATGGCAGTCCCCTCGCGGCCGGCCAACGGCCCGCCCGTTCCGGCGTCATGATCGCGCCGGCATCCGTCGATGTCGTGATCAAAATGATGCAAGGTTCCGGCGCGGGTCCCCGCCCGCGCCGGGCCGTGTGTGTCAGTTGGTGCCGAAGCGGACGCCGGTGATCGGGGCGACGACGCGGTTGTAGACCTCACCGCAACGGGCGCCGCAGCGCTGCACCCAGGCCGGCAGGATGGTGGAGGTCAGCGTCGTACGCATCACCGCCGTGTCGGCTTCGACGGGACGGAAGACGCGCATCGGATTGGCGTCCGGCACGCGGCCAAGCTTGCAATTGGCACGGTCGCCGATGTTGCAGGAGATGCCATCCTCGGTCTGCTCGAGACCCAGCTTCCACTGCGCCTCCTCGACCTCCTTGATGGTCTCTTCCATGGCGGCGCGCACGGCCGGGTCGAGGCGGTTCCACCACTGGATGTTCACGACATAGGCGGAGACCGACCAGAAGAGCGGCAGGGCATAGAGGCTCTGGGTGACCTCGTACCAGCGAGCCGAGTTCCCCGAACCGCTGCCGGTGATGGCGCAGTCGACAACGCCCCGCTCGAGCGCGGAGTAAACCTCGGGGAAGCCGATGCCGGTGGGCTGGCCACCGATCTGGCTGACGAAGTCATTCGAGGACCCGCCGCTGGTCCGGATGCGCTTGCCGCGCAGATCGGCAAGGCTCTTCACCTCGCCGCGGCAGAAGAACTGCTGCGCCGCGAAGGGATACATGGCGAGGATGCGGACGCCGAAGCGCTCCAGCTCCCTGTTGGCCTCCGGCAGCATGGCGGCGGCGACCTTGCGGGCCTGGTCGAGGCTGGGATTGAGACCGGCGAGGTCGACCACGTCGAGCAGCGGCACGTCGCCAGCCACCGTGTTCAGCGGCACCGCGCCGATATCGACCTGGCCGGAACGGACAAGGCGGAGAATTTCCGGACCGTTGAGGTTGCGCTCGGGCCAGGAGGCGAGCGTCACGCGGATGCGGCCGTTCGACTTGGTGGCGAGGCCGTCGCGCAGCAGCGGCTGATCGACCCGCGTGAACTGCGGCATGGTCGGGTTCGGCTGGGTGACGATCTGCACATTGACCTGCGGTCCGGCCGGCACCGTCTGGGCCAGCACCGGCAGTGCGCCGGTGAGCGTGAGCGCGGCTACGGCCGCGGCGGTCGTCCATCGATACATCGGGTCACTCCTTCGTCGTGTCCGCCCGGAGGCGGGGTTGCGGCGGTCTCTGGATGTTCTGGTTATGGGGTCGGCGGGTAGTACATGAACTCGATCAGCAGGCAGCCCTCGTCGCTGAAGAAGGGACCGTGGACGACATGGGCGGGGCGCACCGCATAGGTGCCCGCCGGCAGAAGCGTGGACTGGTCCCTAGCAGCGGACGTGCCAATGCGGAGCGAACCGGAGACAATGAAGACCTCCTCGCACCAGTCATGCGCCACGGTCGTGGCAACGGCTGCGCCGGGCTGCCAGCGGGCGAGGCGGGTGACGGCACCGGCGCGGCGGGCGGGATCGAGCCGGCCCGAGAGGATCTTCTCACTGACGCCCTCATAGCCGGCGACGTCGGTCCAGCCCTCGGAGCCGAGGGCGTCGAAGAACTCGCGATGGATCTTGCCGAAGGCCCCGAAGCCGGGGTGCGGCGTCGGGGCGGCGGTCACAGGGCGGCCATCCGGCTGTTGGTGAGGTCGGTGACGAGCATGGAGCCCGGTGCGTGGGTGATGGCGAAGGGCGGCTTCGCCGCGGCGATGACCGACTGGGGGGTGACGCCGCAGGCCCAGAAGACCGGCAGCTCGTCCGACTTCACCTCGACCGGGTCGCCGTAGTCGGGCTTGGTGATGTCGGCGATGCCGATGTCGCCGGGCAGACCGAGATGGACCGGCGCGCCGTGGACAGCGGGGAAGCGCGAGGTGATCTGCACGGCGCGAATGGCGTCGGCGGGCTTCAGCGGCCGCATCGAGACGACCATCGGCCCGGCGAAGGGGCCTGCCGGCGCGCAGGCGATGTTGGTCCGCCACATCGGCACAGTGGTGTTGCAGCCAATGTGGCGCATGGGGATGCCGTCCTGGATCAGCGCCTCCTCGAAGGAGAAGGAACAGCCGATGACGAAGGAGACGAGATCGTCGCGCCACCAGGACCGGATGTCGGTCGGCTCGTCGACCATGACCCCGTCCTTCCAGACGCGGTAGCGCGGCAGGTCGGTGCGGATGTCGAGATCGGCGCCGAGCGACGGCACGGCCGGGTCGCCCGGGTCGGAGAGGCCGATGATCGGGCAGGGCTTGGGATTGAGGGTGCAGAAGCGCAGGAAGTCGGCCGCGAGATCCCTGGGCAGGATGGCCAGATTGCCCTGGACGCGTCCCGGCGCGAGGCCCGCCGTGTGGCCGGTAATGTCGCCGCGGCGGATGGCCCGGCGCACGGCGGCCGGATCGGTGACGTCGGCCACGTGCGGCGCGCGAAACTGGGCAATGGCCATAACGTCCCCCAAGGAAGACCCCCGACAGAACAGGGTCCCACACTTCCTTGGGCTGGTAGTCGATCATTCCCCTTGCATTGCGTCCAATCCGAAGTTTGGATCACCTTTGATAAGCAGGATTTATTGGAACGCTGGCGGATGGTGGACTTCAAGGCGCTGGAGACGCTGGTCTGGGTGGCGACGCTGCAGAGCTTCCACCGGGCCGCGGCAAGGCTGAACACCACGCAGCCGGCGGTGTCGCAGCGCATCGCCCAGCTCGAGGCCGAAGTCGGCCAGCGGCTGCTGGTGCGGGAGAAACGCCAGGTCGTGCCGACCGATGCCGGCCGGCGCGTCCTCGACTATGCCGAGCGGCTGCTCAAGCTGCGTGCGGAGATGCTGCACGCGGTGGCCGACCGCAGCGCCATCCGCGGCACGTTGCGGCTCGGGGTCGCCGAAACCATCGTCCACACCTGGCTGCCGCGCTTCGTCGAGCGCATGGCCAAGGCCTATCCGGGACTGGTGCTGGAGATCGAGGTGGACATCACGCCGAACCTGCGCGACCGGCTGGTGGCGCAGGAGCTCGATCTGGTCTTCGCGCTTGGCGCCTTTGCCGCGGCGCAGCTGAAGAACCTGCCGCTCTCCACCTACAAGCTCGCCTTCCTCGCCGGGCCGGGCCTCGCGCTGCCGCAGCCGGTGGATCTCGCGACCCTTGCCACCCATCCGATCATGACCTTCTCGCGCAACACCAAGCCCTATCTGGTGCTGCGCGAGATGTTCTCCGCGCCCGGCCTGCCGCCGGTGCGCATCCACGCCTCATCCTCCATGGCGACGATCCTGCGCATGGCCGAGGATGGACTGGGGATCGCCGCCGTGCCGGAGGCGATCGCGAGGCTGGAACTTGCGAGCGGCCGGCTGCGCCGGCTCGAGACCACCGTCGTCCTGCCGGAGCTCGACTTCTTCGCTTCCTGGCGCATGACACCGGAAGCAGCGACGCCGGAGGCCGTGGCGACCATCGCTGCGACGGTCGCGGCGGAGCGGTGATCGTCAGTCGTGCCGCGGGGTGGCCTCGGCTGCCCAGGCGGACCCAAGATCGTCCATCGCCGCCTCAATGCACTCGACGGAAAGACGCAGGGCCGCGCCCCCGGCGAAGACCAGCTCCACCGTGCCATCAGGGGAGTCCGGACCGGCGGGCGCATAGTTGATGGCGAGCAGCGCCAGCGGCTTGTCCTCGCCCTTCGGCACGCCGCGCACCTTCACAGCCGTCACCCGCTCGAGGCGCAGACCGGCCCGCCGGCGCTGCGGCACGCCGTCCGACGCCGCGGTCCAGTCGAAGCGGTCGCAGACGAGGGCGAAGCGGCGCTCGCGCGCGAGAAAGGCCATGTCGGAGGCCTTCAGCACCGCATCCTGCAGATGGGCAGAGAGCACGGCGAGATCCTCGGCGTCGAAGGCGTAGAGCTTGAGCGGCGTGGCGGTCATTGGATTTCTCCGGCCCGTCGCCCTATAGGACCTGACACGGCCTCGCGTCCACGGCAGCGGCGCGGCCTTCGTCTCCTTCGCGCACCCGGTGCCACCATGACCATCCGCTCGCATGTCGGCGACCTGCCCGACCTCAGCCACTACCGTACCGGCATCGTTGCCATCGACACCGAAACCCTCGGCCTCGTGCCGCAGCGCGACCGCCTCTGCGTCGTCCAGCTGTCGCCGGGCGACGGCTCCGCCGACGTGGTGCAGATCCGCTCCGGCCAGCCGGCGCCGCCGAACCTCTGCGCGCTGCTCACCGACCCGACGGTCATCAAGCTGTTCCATTTCGCCCGTTTCGACGTGGCGGTGCTGAAACATGCCTTCGGCGTCGTCACCTCGCCCATCTACTGCACCAAGATCGCCTCCAAGCTGGTGCGCACCTACACCGATCGTCACGGCCTGAAGGACCTGTCGCGCGAACTGCTCGGCATCGACATGTCGAAGGTGCAGCAGAGCTCGGACTGGGCGGCCGAGACGCTCACCCCCGCGCAGCTCGACTATGCCGCCTCCGACGTGCTGCATCTGCACGCGCTGAAGGAGAAGCTCGACGCCATGCTCGCGCGCGAGAACCGCACGGCGCTCGCCGAAGCCTGTTTCACCTTCCTGCCGACCCGCGCCCAACTCGACCTCGCGGGCTGGCCGGAAACCGACATCTTCGCGCATTCGTAAGCGTGTGAGACGATCTCGCCCGATGGCCGCTTTGCCTTGGCCATGGTCGGGCCATAGAATGGTGGTCTGACGCCCTGAGGCCGGCCCATGCCGGCAAGGGCGAGGCTTGGACAGGGCATGGCGGCGAAGCGGATCGAGGACTTTGGCGGGACGGCCGGCGGCAGCGACCGCATCGGCTTCGCCGACGGCGTCGATCGCGAGGCGGCGTTCCGCGCCGCCTACCGTCACTCGAAGCGCGTGCGCAGTCTGCGGGTGCTCGTGCCGAGCCTGGCCGTGCTGATCTTCTCCGGTGTGGTCTTCATCTCCTGGTGGGATCCGCTGAAGGCGCTGAATCTGCCGATCTCCATCGGCGCCATCTCGCTGTCGGGCTCCAAGGTGACGATGGAGGCGCCGCGCCTCACCGGCTACACCACCGACAACCGCTTCTACCGCGTCGCCGCCACCAAGGCGGAGCACGACGTGACCCAGGCGAACCTCGTGGCGCTCTCGGCCATCGACGCGGAAATGCAGCTCGAAGGCGGCGGCACGGCGCGGGTCGTGTCCTCCGCCGGCCTCCTCGATACCAAGACCGGCCGGGTCGAACTCAATGACAATGTCTCGGTGACGACCACCGACGGCCAGCGCGGCACGCTCGGCCACGCCATGGTCGACACCCGCGCCGGTACCATCATGTCGAATGGGCCGGTGCAGCTCGCCTCGCCGCGCGGGGAGCTGTTCTCCGACCGCATGCAGGTTAGTGACAATGGCAAGGTGATCGTGCTTGAAGGCAGGGTGCGTGGTAACTTCATGCCCGAACCGCCCGACCCCACCATCACCGACCTGTCGCAGCCCTCGCCGCCGCGTGGTCGCCCCGGAGCTTCCCCATGATGCCGGCTTGCACCGCCCCGGTTTCCGTCCTGCGGCGCGCCTCGGCTGCGGCCATCCTGGCCCTCGGCCTGGCGACTCCGGCGCTGGCCCAGCAGGCGGGCAGCCCCTTCGTCGGCTTCACCCAGAACCGCAGCGAGCCGATCAATTTCGAGGCCGACCGGGCCGAAGTCTTCGACAACGAGAAGCGCGCCGTGCTCTCCGGCAATGTCCGCATCCAGCAGGGTGAATCGACGCTGCAGACCGGCCGCCTCGTCATCTTCTACGAGGACAATTCGGCGGCCGGCCGCGCCGCCACGACCACGCCGCGCCAGGGCCAGGCGGCCTCGGGGGGCAACACCCCGACGCAGAATGTCCGCCGCTTCGAGATGCAGGGCGGCGTCGTGGTGCGCTCGAAGAACCAGACGGCGACCGCCGAGCGTGGCTCCTTCGATGCCCGCCGCAACGAGGCAATCATGGAGGGCAACGTTACGCTGACCCAGTGCGAGAACGTGCTGCGCGGCGCCCGCCTGCATGCCGACCTCACCGCCAACCGCGTCCGGCTCGACGCCGCTCCGTCGGGCGGCCGGGTCTCCGGCATCCTGCAGGGCGGTGGCGGTGGCGCACCGGGTGGCGGCACCAGCAATCCCGACTGCGCGCCGGCCCGGCCGCAGGCCCGCAGCCCTCGCGGCTGAGGCCCCCGCCTCGTGTCCGTCCTCGACCGCGTCACCGGCCTGATGGGCCGCAAGCCGGCTCCGGCCCCGGAGCCCGTCGACGGAGACTGGCTGGTCAGGGAAATGGCGGCGCAGGTCGCCGAGCTCGACCAGCCGCCGCAGGCCCCGCTGCCGCGTGAGCAGGAGGAGCCGCGCTCCGGCCAGGGCGTGCTGTCGGTCCATGGCGTGTGGAAGAGCTACAAGGGCCGCGCCGTCGTGCGCGGCGTCAGCCTCGACCTCAGGCGCGGCGAGGCGGTCGGCCTGCTCGGCCCGAACGGCGCCGGCAAGACCACGGTCTTCTATATGATCACCGGCCTCGTCGAGGCCGACAAAGGCCATATCGAACTCGACGGCCATGACATCACGGCGCTGCCCATGTATCGCCGCGCCCGCCTCGGCATCGGCTACCTGCCGCAGGAGGCCTCGATCTTCCGTGGCCTCAATGTCGAGGACAATATCCGCGCCGTCCTCGAGGTGACCGAGAAGGACAAGGCCAAGCGCGAGCGCGACCTCGACGAGCTGCTCGAGGAGTTCACCATCACCCGGCTGCGCAAGAGCCCGGCCATCGCCCTCTCGGGCGGCGAGCGCCGCCGCCTCGAAATCGCCCGCGCTCTGGCGACGCGGCCCTCCTTCATGCTGCTCGACGAGCCCTTCGCCGGCATCGACCCTATCGCGGTCGGCGACATCCAGAATCTCGTCCGCCACCTGAAGGAGCGCGGAATCGGCGTGCTGATCACCGACCACAATGTCCGCGAGACGCTTGGCCTGATCGACCGCGCCTACATCATCCATTCCGGCCAGGTGCTGATGGAAGGCACGCCGGACGAGATCGTCGCCAACCCGGATGTGCGCCGCCTCTATCTCGGCGAGGAATTCCGGCTCTGACCTAGCGCCGGACTGCCGAGTGTGGCGAGGAATGGTGGTGCAGGATCAGCCACCGGCCGTCCCGCCGCACCAGCAGCATCGAGAAGCGCGAGGGGCGCGGCACGTTGCCCTCAGCGGCCCGGGCGAAGGCATAGAAGCCCGTCGACAGCACAGCATCGGGCGACAGGACGCGCGTACGGCGATCGGTGATGCGGTTCGACCGGCCGCTGCCGGGAAGTTCGTCGAAATAGGTGCGGATCTGGTCCGTTCCCTCGGAGATGACGGGGCTGGTGGTGCCAAGCAGGATCGCATCCGGCGCGTAGAGCGCGACGACCCCGTCGCGATCATTGGCGCTGTAACGGGCGACCCAGGCATCGACCACGGCATTGGCCTCGTCGGCGGGTGCGGCGGCGGCCGGCGACAGAGCAAGGATCAGGGCAAGGACCAATAGCCACGGGCGCTTCATGGGAGGCTCCAGAATGACGCAGCGTCAGGTACCGTGGCCCCGACAGGGCCAAGGCTCAAGCCCGGATATCTCCGCCGCCCTTAACCTCGCAGTCATCGGTACCATGGCATGAACCTTGCTATATGCGACGGCCCCCGCCTATGATCGGCCGTCACGCTCGCAACGGGTGAAGCCGAAGGACACCGATGGCCCTGTCTGCACGATTGGAGCTTCGCGTCGGCCAGTCTCTGGTCATGACGCCCCAGCTCATGCAGGCCATCAAGCTCCTGCAGCTGTCGAACCTCGATCTTGTCGCCTATGTCGAGCAGGAGCTGGAGAAGAACCCGATCCTGGAGCGCGCCGACACGCCCGAACCGACCGTCGAGGGCGAGGCGCCGGAGGCCCCCGCCATAGCCGATGGCGGTGATGCCCAGGCCGGCGACTGGCTCGGCGATGACATGGGCAACAGCCGGACCGACATCGAGGATCGACTCGGCACCGAGCTTGAGAACGTCTTTCCCGACGACAAGGGACCCGAGGCAAAGCATGTGGACGCCGCCTCCGACCCCATGACCTCGTCCTGGGCCAATGTCGGGTCGGGTGGCAGCGACAACGAGGATTACAACCTCGAAGCCTTCGTCTCGGCCGACCTGTCGTTGCAGGACCACCTGTCGAACCAGCTGGCGCTGGCGGTGGAGGTGCCGGCAGACCGGCTCATCGGGCAAATGCTGATCGATGCCATCGACGAGGCCGGCTACCTCACCGTGACGGTCGAGGATGTCGCCGACCGGCTCGGCGCCGAGGTCGAGGATGTCGTCAGCGTGCTGGAGGTCATCCAGAGCTTCGAGCCCTCGGGCGTCGCGGCGCGGAACCTCGCCGAATGCCTCGCCATCCAGCTGCGCGACAAGGATCGCTTCGACCCGGCCATGCAGGTGCTGGTCGGCCATCTCGACCTGCTGGCGAAGCGCGACTATGCCCAGCTGCGCAAGCTCTGCGCCGTGGACGAGGAAGACCTCGCCGACATGGTCGCCGAGATCCGCCGCCTCAACCCCAAACCAGGCCTCGCCTTCGGCTTCGCGCCCGTCCAGCCGCTGGTGCCCGACGTGATGGTGCGTGCCGGCCCGGATGGCGGCTGGATCGTCGAGCTGAACAGCGAGACGCTCCCGAAGGTGCTGGTTAACCAGAGCTATTACGCCCGGGTGTCGAAGACGACGAAGAGCGACGGGGAAAAGGCTTTCCTCGCCGACGCGTTGCAGACAGCGACCTGGCTCGCCCGCGCCCTCGACCAGCGCGCCCGCACCATCCTGAAGGTCGCGACCGAGATCGTCCGCCAGCAGGACGCCTTCTTCGCCCTCGGCGTCGAGTATCTGAGGCCGCTGAACCTCAAGACCATCGCCGATGCCATCGGCATGCATGAATCGACCGTGTCGCGCGTCACCTCGAACAAGTCGATCGCCACCAGCCGCGGCATTTTCGAGATGAAGTACTTCTTCACCTCGTCGATCGCGAGTTCGGAGGGCGGCGAGAGCCATTCGGCGGAAGCCGTGCGCTACCGCATCAAGCAGATGATCGATGCGGAGACGCCGGACGACGTGCTCTCCGACGACGCGATCATGGACAAGCTCAAGGACGCCGGCATCGACATCGCCCGCCGCACGGTGGCGAAATATCGCGAGGCGCTGCGCATTCCCTCGTCGGTGCAGCGCCGGCGCGAGAAGCAGGCCATGGCGGTGTGAGGCAGCGACTGCTGTCCAAGAGGCGCTCTGCATCAGCCTAGTGCGTCCTTCGAGGCTCGCTTCCGCTCGCACCTCAGGATGAGGAATGGGGAGACCTGCAAGCAAGAATGGACCGGCCGTTGAGGTCTTTCATGCAAATCTCCGCCCCTCCTCATCCTGAGGTGCGAGCGGAAGCGAGCCTCGAAGGACGCACTTCGGCTGTGCAATGCGGATCGGCGGGAGGATCAATAACTCCCGCGGATACGGATGGCGAAATACCCATCCCGCCGTTCACTGCATTCGCAGACGACCATTCTATCCCGCCGAATTGACTTGAATCGGCGTCGTACGGAGGTCTTATTCCCCCTCCAAGCTGATCCTGCGGAGGATTTTTCTCTCATGGCCAAGCCGCAGACCACCGGCACCGTCATCCCGATGCCGTCCGATACCGCCGACCTCGCCTGGCACCGGTTGCGGACCGAGGCCGAGGCGACCGCTGCCGCCAATCCCGAGATCGCCACGCTGGTGCTGCGCACCATCGGCCGGGCCTCGTCCTTCGAGGATGCGGTGGCCCGCCGCGTTGCCGCCCGCCTCGCCACGTCGGACGTGCCGGCGGATGTGGTGCACGACGCTTTCACCGAGGCCCTGGAGGCCTCCCCCGCCATCGCCGAGGCCATGCGCGCCGACGCCGCCGCGGTGATCGACCGCGACCCGGCCGCCGACCGGCTGATCGAGCCGGTGCTGTTCTTCAAGGGCTATCATGCCATCCAGGCGCATCGGATCGCCCACTGGCTGCTCGGCCAGGGCCGCCGCGACTTCGCGCTCTACCTGCAGAGCCGCTCGTCGGAGGTCTTCCAGACCGACATCAACCCCGCCGTGCGCATGGGCAAGGGCGTGTTCCTCGACCATGCCACCGGCCTCGTTGTCGGCGAGACGGCGGTGATCGAGGACGATGTCTCCATCCTCCAGGGCGTGACGCTCGGCGGCACCGGCAAGGAGGCGGGCGACCGCCATCCGAAGGTGCGCCGCGGCGTGCTGATCGGCGCCGGCGCCAAGATCCTCGGCAATATCGAGATCGGTCGCTGCGCGCGTGTCGCCGCCGGCTCGGTGGTGCTGCATGCGGTTGCGCCGAACACCACGGTCGCGGGCGTGCCGGCCAAGCCCGTCGGCACAGCTGGCTGTGCCGAGCCCTCGCGGTCCATGGATCAGATCCTCGCCCGCGAGGCGGTGGATGGCTTCAACTACGTGATCTGACCCTCACGGTCAGCCGTCCCTCTCCAAGGCCCGCGCCCACCGCGCGGGCCTTCGTCATTTGCGACCCCCTCCCCCGTCCGGCGCGGTTGCGGCGGCGCGTTTCATGGTGAGAAATACCGCTTCATGAATGGACCCGGGACCACCGGGGCAGATGGGGCGATCGGCATGACGGGCATGGCAGGGCATCGTGGGGCGAGGCGGGAGACCGCGCCATGACGATGCAGCTCACCCTCGCGCTGCACCGCGCGCAACGGCTGTTTCCGGACAAGACGGCCCTGGTCTTCGCCGGGCGGCGCTGGACCTACACGCAGTTCCTGGACCGGGTGGCGCGGCTCGCAGGGGTCCTGAAGGGTCTCGACTTCCAGCCCGGCGACCGCGTCGCCATGCTCTCCCATTCCTCCGACCGCTATCTCGAATTCTTCTTCGCGGCGTTCTGGGCGGGCGGCATCGCCGTGCCGGTCTCCACCCGCTATGCGCTGCCCGAGACCACCTTCCTGATGCAGGATTGCGGCGCAAAAATCCTTCTCGTGGGCGACGAGTTCGTCGAGATGGCCGAGGCCCTGAGGCCGCAATGCCCGGATCTCGCGCACATGATCCATGCGGGCGAGGGGCCCTGCCCCGCCGGCATGATCGCCTATGACGCCGCGCTGGCAGCCGCTGCGCCCGCCGAGGATGCCCGCCGCGGCGGCGATGACATCGCGGTGCTGTTCTACACGGGCGGGACGACCGGGCGCTCCAAGGGCGTCATGCTCACCCACACCAACTGCATGGCGAATTCCTTCGGCGGCATGGTCCACACCAAGCTCGACAGCTCGGTGGTCGGGCTCCATGCCGGGCCGCTCTATCATGCGGCGGCGGGGTCCCGCGTCTTCACCAACACGCTGCTCGGCGCGACCCATGTCGTCATCCCGCGCTTCACCGTGAAAGGCGTTCTGGAGGCGATCCAGACCCACCGGATCACCATGACCTCCATGGTGCCGACCATGATGACGATGATCCTCAACGAGCCGGATCTCGACGCCTATGACCTCTCCTCGCTGCAGCTGATCGGCTATGGCGGCGCGCCCATGCCAGTGGCGACGCTGGAGGCGCTGATCCAGCGGCTGCCGCATGTGCGCTTCTCCCAGGCCTATGGAATGACCGAGCTCTCGCCGGCCTGCACCTATCTGGAGCCCGCCGACCATTCGCTCGACCCGGCCAAGGTGCATCGCCTCGCCTCGGGCGGACGCGCCATCGTCGGCTGCGACATCCGCGTGGTGGACGAGAACGACCGCGACGTGCCGGTGGGCCAGATCGGCGAGATCATCGTCGCCGGGGCGACCGTGATGAAGGGCTACTGGGGCCAGCCGGAGATGACGGCGGACGCGCTGCGCGGCGGCTACATGCACACGGGCGATGCCGGCTATCTCGACGCCGACGGCTATCTCTACGTCTCCGACCGCATCAAGGACATGATCGTGACCGGCGGCGAGAACGTCTATTCGATCGAGGTGGAGAACGCCGTCCTCACCCACCCGGCCATCCGCGAATGCGCCGTCATCGGTGTGCCGCACGCCATCTGGGGCGAGGCGGTGCACGCCGTCGTCACCTTCAAGGCCGGCCAGAGCGCCACGCCGGACGAGATCATCGCCCACTGCAAGACACGCATCGCCGGGTTCAAATGCCCGCAGACCATCGAGGTCCGGGACGAGATGCCGCTGTCGCAGGCCAACAAGATCCTGAAGACCGCCCTGAGAAGCCCCCATTGGGAGGGGCGGGCGCGCGCCGTCAACTGAGGACGCGAGGAGGCCGGGAGGGCCGCCATGCCTGAGGAGAAGACCCTGTCCCGCGGCATCGTCAGCGGCGCGCGGCAGCGTGCGCCCGAGGAGGTCGAGGCGCGCACGCGGCGCATCGCCGGGGGCTTGCAGCGGCTCGGCGTTGGCCCGGGCGACTGCGTCGCGATCCTCATGCGCAACGACATCGCCTTCCTCGAGGCGACCTATGCGGCGGCAACGCTCGGAGCCTATGCGGTGCCGGTGAACTGGCACCTGAAGCCCGACGAGATCCGCTACATCCTCGACGACTGCGAAGCGAAGGTGCTGGTCGGCCATGACGACCTTCTGAGCGCCCTCGCCGGCCACCTGCCCGCGGACCTCACCGTGCTCGCCGTGCCGGTGCCGCCGGAGGTGGCGGAGCATTTTCCGCAAAGGCCGGGCGCGGCCCTCGCCGGCGCCGAGGCCCTGGAGGCCTGGATGATCGGCCAAGAGCCCTATGCGGGTGCCGCTCGCCCTGCGCCGATGAGCATGATCTACACGTCCGGCACAACGGGAAGGCCGAAGGGCGTGCGCCGCAAGGCGCCGACGCCGGAGGAGGCCAAGGCGACGGAGGGGCTGCGCGCCCTCGTCTATGGCCTCAAGCCGGGGGTGCGGGCGCTGCTGCCGGGGCCGCTCTACCATTCCGCGCCCAATTCCTTCGGCATCCGCGCGGGGCGTCTCGGTGGCGTGTTGGTGCTGATGCCGCGCTTCGATGCCGAGGAGATGCTGCGGCTGATCGAGGAGCACCGGATCGATACGATCTTCATGGTGCCGACCATGTTCGTGCGGCTCCTGAAGCTGCCGGATGCGGTGCGGGCGCGCTACGACACCTCCTCGCTCCGCTTCGTCATCCATGCCGCCGCGCCCTGCCCGGCCGAGGTCAAGGCGGCGATGATCACCTGGTGGGGGCCGGTCATCCACGAGTTCTATGGCGGCACGGAAACCGGGCCGGTGACCTTCGCCACCTCAGAGGATGCGCTCACCAAGCCCGGCACGGTCGGGCGGCTGTCGCCGGGCGCCGAGATCCGCGTCGTCGATGAGGAGGGCGCGGTGCTGCCGCAGGGCGCCATCGGCGAACTCTACTGCCGGATCGAAGGCTATCCCGACTTCACCTATCACAAGGCGCCGGAGAAGCGCCGCGAGGTCGACCGCGACGGTTTCATCACCTGCGGCGACATCGGCTATGTCGATGCCGACGGCCACGTGTTCCTCTGCGACCGCAAGCGCGACATGATCATCGCCGGCGGCGTGAACATCTATCCCGCCGAGATCGAGGCGGCCCTGCTGGCGCTTCCGGAGGTGCGGGATTGCGCGGTCTTCGGCGTGCCCCATGCCGAGTTCGGCGAGAGCGTGATGGCGGTGGTGGAGCCGCAGCCGGGGGTCGAGATCCGCGCCGAGGCGCTGAAGGCGAAGCTTGGCGAGCGCATTGCCGACTACAAGGTGCCGCGCACGATCGAGGTCAGCCACGACCTGCCGCGCGAGGATTCCGGCAAGATCTTCAAGCGGCGGCTGCGCGATCCCTATTGGGCGGCGGCGGGGCGGTCGATCTAGAGGGCTATCAGAATCCCAGTTGCCGCCTGAGCTCCGCGGCCGTCACGCCGGACTGCCGCAGCGCCCGGAATCCCTCGGCCTGGTCGCTCTTCGACAGCTTGCGGCCGTCCGGCCCGAGCAGCAGGTCATGGTGGCGATAGAGGGGCACAGGTAGCCTCAAAAGCTCCTGCAGCAGGCGATGGACCGCGGTTGCTTCGAACAGGTCCATGCCCCGCACCACATGGGTCACGCCCTGCAGCGCGTCGTCGGTGACGACAGCGAGATGATAGCTTGTCCCGAGATCCTTGCGGGCGAGAACGACGTCGCCCCAACGCTCGGGATGAGCGGTCACGACGCGCAGCGGGTGGCCCGCCGCATCCACCTCGGTCCAGCTCAGCGGCGCGTCGAGCCGCGCGAGAGCCGTCGCCATGTCGAGGCGCAACGCATGGGGCTCGCCGGCCGCCAGCCGCGCCGCGACCTCCTCCGCCGGGAGGTCGCGGCCGAGGCCGGCATAGAGCGGCGCGCCGTCGGGATCGTTCGGCCAGGGCCGACGACTGGCACGCGCGCGGGTCTCCGCCATCACCTTCAGCTCGGTGCGGCTCTCGAAGCTCGGATAGACGAGGCCCATCGCCTGAAGCCGCGCCAGCATGGCCCGGTGGTCGGCGAGATGCTCGGACTGGCGGCGGTGGGGCGGCGTGAAGGGAATGCCAAGCCAGGCGAGGTCCTCGATCATCGCGGCTTCGAGATGCGGTGGGCAGCGGGCGCGGTCGATATCCTCGATGCGCAGGAGCAGCCGGCCGCCGAGCGCTGCCGCCAGCCGCTCGTTCTCCAGCGCGCTCAGCGCATGGCCGAGATGGAGATAGCCGTTGGGGCTCGGGGCGAAACGCAAGACCGGCTGCGGTTCGAGGTGGTGGGCTGGTGCCATGGGTGAGCCTATGGTCAAGGCATGGTCCTTCGACAAGAGGCGACCGGCAAGGAGACGCATGACCATCGCCAGCGACGACGATCTCGATGCGGCCCTGACGGCGCTTTCCGCCGCCTGCCCGGTGATGGCGCGGCTCGCCGCAGCCAACGGGCGACCGCCGCTGCGGCGGCGCCCGGCCGGTTTCGAAGGGCTCGTCCATGTCGTCGTCTTCCAGCAGATCTCGACGCTGGCGGCGCAGGCCATCTGGGAGCGCACCCGCAGCGTCTTCGGCGCCATCACGCCGGAGGCGCTGGCCACGGCCGATGACGAGGCCTATCGCGCCGCCGGCCAGTCGCGGCCGAAGACGCGGACGCTCCGGGCCATTGCCGCAGCCGTCCTCGACGGCACGCTTAACCTTGACCGGCTTGCGGCGCTCTCGCCGGAGGAGGCCGAGGCGGCACTGACCCGCGTTTCCGGCATCGGCCCCTGGACGGCTGAGGTCTATCTCCTCACCTGCCTTGGCCATCCCGACGCCTGGCCAGCCGGCGACATCGCCCTGCAGGCGGCCGCGGCCGATGCGCTGGGGCTGCCCGCGCGCCCCGATACGCCAGCGATGCGGGCGATCGGCGAGCGCTGGCGGCCGCACAGGGCCGTAGCGGCGCGCCTCCTCTGGGCCCATTATGCCGTGCTCAAGGGCCGGTCCGCCGTTCCGGCAACGTGAGGCTTGCGCCGCCAGAGGGCTTCACAAGAGCGACACGAACCCCATACTATTCATCAGTGCCTGAATTCGCGGCTCGCGAATCGCCGAGCCGCCCGATCGCAAGGAGTTCATCTTGACGGTCGCCGTATCGCCTGGGGCATTGCCGGTTTCGACCGCAATCTCCCCGGGTTCATGGCCGGCCCTGGTGCTCAACGCGGATTACCGCCCGTTGAGCTACTATCCCCTGTCGCTCTGGTCCTGGCAGGACACGATCAAGGCCGTCTTCCTCGACCGCGTCACCGTGGTCTCGACATATGACAAGGCGATCCACTCGCCGAGCTTCGAGATGCGCCTGCCCAGCGTCGTCTCGCTCAAGACCTATGTGAAGCCGTCGCGCAACCCCGCCTTCACCCGGTTCAACGTCTTCCTGGCGTACTCCGCAATGCAAAACCACTTGTTGGTGTTTTATCAGCGTCTTAGGAGCACGATACATATTGGCAAAACGTATTCCATCCATATTCGTCACGGGGCGGCTTGGGGTGGAGCGGTTCCATGATGGATCTTCAGACGCTAGTGTTGAATGCGGACTATCGGCCCCTTTCCTACAGTCCCCTATCCCTTTGGGGTTGGAGAGACGCTTTAGTAGCGCTGTTTTCGGAACGAGTGACCCTAGTAGCGACTTATGATTTAGAGGCGCGGTCACCCAGTCGAAGTATGCCAATTCCGAGTGTTGTGGCGCTCAAGAATTATATATCTCCGGTCCGACACCCGGCGTTTACTCGATACAACATCTATTTGCGCGATCGCTTTACCTGCCAATACTGCTCTCAGTATCTTCCGTCGGGTGGGCTTACGTTCGATCATGTGATGCCTCGCTCACGCGGCGGCTTAACTACTTGGGAGAACGTCGTTGCCGCTTGCTCCCCTTGCAATCTGCGCAAGGCCAACAGGACGCCGCCCGAGGCGGGAATGCCTCTCATTCAAAGACCACGACGTCCAACACGACTTGAATTACATAGGCGCCAGCCTGATTTCGATCATCACCGGTACCATCATACGTGGATCGATTATTTGTACTGGGACAGCGAACTTGATCACTGACCCTGCCGCGCCATTTTCCTAAGGGCCGAAACAAACGGAAGACCAATAATCAGCCTTCCAGACCGGTCACTTACAAGGCCAAGACTTTCATCAACGCGCATGTTCTCATCATATAGGAATCGGTCACTCAGGAAGGTGCGTATCGCATCGATCTCAGCTTCAGTCAGCGGGCTACGAGATAGTCGACCTTCGCTGACATCCTCATCAGCACATTCTTCGATTTGTTCGTAACATTGCGTGTGGTTTAGATGGGTTACCTTGATACGCCGAAAGGCAGCGCGCAAGCTGCTAAGCTCACCCTGTGCGTCGTCCAGACTGGTCATTAATGCGCTCACATAGGCGCGCACGTTTATATCAGTTATTGCATCCAGCACGCTCTCATCTTTCGATGCTTTCTGACCCTTTCTACCGTTTGATTGCGCGCCACTTGCGGTAGCCTCGGCTTGTTGCTCCCTCCCGTATAGTTCCACTAACAGTCTCAAGCGCAGCGGCTGATCACGGATCGACTGCTCTTTGGGACCGCCGTATTTTGTCACCAACTCACGGGCGACGGCCGCGACATAAACGGGGCGCCCATCAGCCAAGAATTCCAAACACACGGAGCGGATGTTGCGCAGAGTCCGCCTGGCTCGATCCGTTTGTGCTTCCTCAATCAACTTGGAATGACGTTGCCCCTCTGGGATAATCCAGTTTGAAGTTCGTTCTGGCCCATCGAGAGGACCAGAACATGAGGCGCAGCCGCTTCACGGAAGAGCAGATCATCGGGATCCTGAAGGAGCACGAGGCCGGGATCCCGGTCTCGGA
>NZ_JAPZTZ010000022.1 GCF_027532945.1 Phreatobacter sp. | reverse complement strand
CCGCCGCAAGCGGAGGGAGGGGAATGGCGTGACATCCGATAGCGATCCGGTGCGGTGAAGACGACAGAGTGGGTAGGTCCCCTCCCCCCGCTTGCGGCGGGGAGGGGTCAGGGGTGGGGGGCCAGAATGGCCGAAGCTTGGAAGCCAAGCGCCCTTTCGATCAGCGCGCGAACTTCTTGTACTGGATGCGCTTCGGAATGGTGGAGTCGATGCCGAGGCGGCGCTTCTTGTCCTCCTCGTAGTCCTGGAAGTTGCCCTCGAACCACTCCACGTGGCTATCGCCCTCGAAGGCGAGGATGTGGGTGGCGATGCGGTCGAGGAACATGCGGTCGTGGCTGATGATGACGGCGCAGCCGGCATAATCCTCCAGCGCCTCCTCCAGCGCCCGCAGCGTGTCGACGTCGAGGTCGTTGGTCGGCTCGTCGAGCAGCAGCACATTGGCGCCGCGCTGCAGGATCTTCGCCAGGTGCACGCGGTTGCGCTCACCGCCCGAGAGCTGGCCGACCTTCTTCTGCTGGTCACCGCCCTTGAAGTTGAAGGCGCCGCAATAGGCGCGGGCATTGATCTCGCGCTTGCCGAGATAGAGGATCTCGTTGCCGCCGGAGATTTCCTCATAGACCGTCTTGCCGTCCGCAAGGGCGTCGCGCGACTGGTCGACATAGCCGAGCTTGACGTTGTCGGCGATGACGATCTCGCCGGCATCGGGCGTCTCCTGCCCCGCGATCATGCGGAACAGCGTGGTCTTGCCGGCGCCGTTCGGGCCGATGACGCCGACGATGCCGCCCGGCGGCAGGCGGAACGACAGGTTGTCGATCAGCAGCTTGTCACCGAAGGCCTTCGAGAGGTCCTTGAACTCGATGACGTTGTTGCCGAGGCGCTCGGCGATCGGAATGATGATCTGCGCGGTCGTCGGGCCGGCCTCCGCTGCCTTCTTGACCAGTTCGTCGTAGCGCTGGATGCGGGCCTTGTTCTTGGCCTGCCGCGCCTTCGGTGAGGAACCCATCCACTCGGCCTCGCGGGCCAGCGCCTTGAGGCGCGTCTCTTCTTCGCGGCCCTCCTGCTGGAGGCGCTTCTGCTTCTGGCTCAGCCAGGAGGAATAGTTGCCCTCATAGGGAATGCCCTTGCCGCGATCGAGTTCGAGGATCCAGCCGGTGACATTGTCGAGGAAGTAGCGATCGTGGGTGACGATCAGGATCGCGCCGGGATAGGTGCGAAGATGGCCTTCGAGCCAGGCGGTGGTCTCGGCGTCGAGGTGGTTGGTCGGCTCGTCAAGCAGCAGGACTTCCGGCTGGTCCAGCAGCAGCTTGCAGAGGGCCACGCGGCGCCGCTCGCCGCCCGAGAGCTTGTCGACCGACCAATCGTCCGGCGGGCAGCGCAGGGCGTCCATGGCCTGGTCGACCTGGCTGTCGAGATCCCACAGGCCCTGCGCCTCGATCTCGTCCTGGAGCTTGGCCATCTCGTCGGCCGTCTCGTCGGAATAGTTCATGGCGAGATCGTTGTAGCGGTCGAGGATCGCCTTCTTCTTGGCGACGCCGAGCATGACGTTCTCGCGAACGGTGAGGCTGGTGTCGAGCTGCGGCTCCTGCGGCAGGTAGCCGACGCGCACGCCGTCGGCGGCCCAGGCCTCGCCGGTATATTCCTTGTCCATGCCCGCCATGATGCGGAGCAGGGTGGACTTGCCGGCGCCGTTGACGCCGAGCACGCCGATCTTGGCGTCCGGGTAGAAGGAGAGATGGACGTTCTCCAGCACCTTCTTGCCGTTCGGATAGGCCTTGGTGAGGCCGGACATGTGATAGGCGAACTGGCGGGCCATGGCGTCGGGCGTCCTCGAAGGTCTCGGGCGCAAGGGGATGCGCCGCCGCGAGACGGAAGTCGGATGGGTGGCCGCGAGATAGCGGGCGCGGCACCGGCCCGCAAGCCGCCAGCGGCCTTTTCGTCCGCCATTTTTCGGTGACACGGAGGCGCAATGCGGCAAGATTACCCATACCGGGACGGCGAAACGCGCCGCCGCAAGGGAGGGACCCCATGAAGACCAGCATCACCACCACGCTCGCCGTTGCGGGCATGCTCGCAGCCGGCATGGCCACGGCCGGCGCCCAGCAGCTCACCGGCCGCTACACGGTCATCGGGGACAATGGCAACGGTACGGGCTATCGCGGCGTCGCGGTGATCTCCGGCACGGCCGGCGGCAATTGCGGCATCCGCTGGGCCATCCCCAACACGCCGCCGACGCAAGGGTTCTGCATGCGCCAGGGCAATGTGCTCTCGGCCGCCTACAAGCTCGGCGAGGCGGTCGGCCTCGTGGTCTACCGCATCAACGACGACGGCACGCTGGATGGCACCTGGACCATCGCCGGCCAGGAAGGCGTCGGCAAGGAACGGCTCGTCCCGGCGCGGTGAGGCGCGCAGGTTTCTCACCTCTCCCCGGCGGGGAGAGGTCGATCCGAGCTTAGCGCGGATTGGGTGAGGGGGAGCCTTTGTTGACCATGGAAGGGCCCCCTCTCCCGGCCTGCCGCCGACCTCTCCCCGCCGGGGAGAGGTGAAGGGGCGGCGGCGCCGCCCAAGAATGGCGCCCGGAGACCGCCTCCGCCTAATCCAGCCCCTTGAGGAACCCGAGCAGCAATCCGCTCACCTCCTCGGCGCGCTCCTGCTGGATCCAGTGGCCGGCACCTTCCAGAAGATGCACGCCGCGGCAGCCCGGCAGGGTCGTCGCATAGGCCTCGATCTGTGCCTTCGAGGCGGGGAAATGCATCACCCCGTCGTTCATGCCGGCGATGAACAGCGAGGGCTGGCGGATCGGCTGGCCGCGCCAGGGCGCCGTCAGATGCGCGTTCCGGCGCAGGTTCCGGTACCAGTTGAGACCGCCGCGGAAGCCTGAATGGGCGAACTGGCCGGCCATATAGGCCATGTGGCTGTCGGGCAGCCAGTCCGGCATGGCGGCTGGCGGATCGGTATTGGCGATGATGCCGCCCGGCGTCTTCAGCCGGATCATCGACTTGCGCTTGCCCGTCCGTTCACCGAAGCCGTCGCCATAGATGCGTCTCAGGCTGTCGTCCGGATCGGCGTCGAGCTCGGCCTCGGCGACGCCTGGCACCTGGAAATACTGCATGTAGAAATCGCGGATGCCGAGCTTTTCCAGCGCCGTCAGCAGGTCGGTATAGCCAGGCGGGGTCCAGGGCACGCTCATGCCGACCACGGCGCGGAACAGGTCGGGCCGCAGCAATGCGCAATGCCAGGCAACCGGCGCGCCCCAGTCGTGTCCGACGACGATGGCCTTGTCCGCGCCCAGAACCTTCACCAGCTCGATCTGGTCGGCGACAAGGTCGAGGATCGAATAGCGCTCGATCTCGGCGGGCGCATCGGTATGGCCATAGCCGCGCATGTCGGGCGCGACGGCGCGATAGCCGGCCGCCGCGACCGCCCGCATCTGATGCCGCCAGGAGGCCCAGCCTTCCGGCCAGCCGTGGCAGAACAGCACGAGAGGCCCCTCGCCGATCTCGGCAATCCGCATGGTGATGCCATTCGCCTTGACCTGCCGGAGGCGAATGTCGGCCTCGTCTGGTGTCGTCATGGCGGGGTCTCCACTGCGGCGAAGGAACGGCGAGCCTGCCCCGCGGGTTGGCCTTTGCCCATTCCCCCGAACAGGAGTCCCCCCATGCCCCGTGGCGTCAGGTCGACCCGCCACGGCAGGCAGAATCCCAGGGCCACCCATCATCGGGGCGCCCATCGGCCGCTCGGCCGATCTTGAAGGCGTGGCGACGGCGGCCTTCACTGATCATCCGATCAGCCCCGAAGGTCACTCCCCGGAGAGCCCTTGGCCGCCAAGCCCCCAACACCGTCGCGCAGCTCGTCGCGGGAGGAGATCCTCGACGCGGCCGAGGAGGTTTTCGCCGCGCGCGGCTATGCGGGGGCCTCGATGCGCGCCATCGCCGACGGGGCCGGGGTCGCCCAGGCGCTGCTGCACTATCATTTCAAGACCAAGGAAGGCCTGTTCGAGGCCATGTTCCTGCGCCGCGCCGGCGCCATCAACCGCATCCGCATCGCAAGGCTCGACGCCATGCTGTCGCGGGGACGGCCAAGCGTCGAGGACATCATCGAGGCGCTGCTGCGCCCCGCGGTCGAGACCGGCGACGCGCCGATGCAGGGCGGCGCCCGCTTCGCCGCCCTCATCCTCGAACTGTCGACGGCCGATGCCGCCTGGCAGCGCGATCTCATGGCGCGGGCCTACGATGCCATGGCCACCCGCTTCATCGCCGCATTGATGACGGCCCTGCCCGGCCTCGACCGGGCGGGCGCGACCTGGGGTTACCTCTTCGTCGTCGGCGCGGCGCTCACCCAGATGCCGTCCACGGGCCGCGCCCACCGCCTCTCGCGCGGAGCAACCGAGGACGCCGACACCGACGCCATGATCACCCGCGCCATCATCTTCGCTGCGGCGGGCCTGCGCGCCCTCGCCGTTCCCATGCCCGACCATTTCGAAAGTTAAGAGGGATCACCATGCCCCGCCGCATCATCGACCTGTCCGTCGCCTTGCGCGCCGACATCGCCTCCGACCCACCCTCGGCTCTGCCCGCCATCACCTATGTCGATCATCGCCAATCGGTCGGACAGATCCTGCCGTTCTTCCCCGGCCTGACGCAGGACGACCTGCCGGGCGGCGAAGGCTGGGCGGTGGAACAGCTCAACGTCTCCACCCACAACGGCACCCATCTCGACGCGCCCTACCACTTCCATTCCACCACCGATGGCGGCAAGCCGGCCTGGACCATCGACGAGATGCCGCTCGACTGGTGCTTCCAGCGCGGCGTGAAGCTGGACTTCCGCCATTTCCCCGACGGCTATGTGGCGACCCCGGCCGATGTGGAAGCCGAACTTCAGCGCACCGGCGTGACCCTCCAGCCGCTCGACATCGTGGTGGTCAACACCGCCGCCGGCGCCCGCTATGGCGAGCCGGACTATGTCGGCCGTGGCTGCGGCATGGGCCGCGAGGCGACGCTCTATCTCACCGAGCGCGGCGTGAAGATCACCGGCACCGATGCCTGGAGCTGGGACGCGCCCTTCGTCCACACCGCCCGCAAATATGCCGAGACGGGCGATGCGAGCCTGATCTGGGAGGGTCACCGCGCCGGCATGGTGCGCGCTTATGGCCATATCGAGAAGATGACGAACCTCGATAAGCTTCCCGCCACCGGTTTCACCATCGCCTGCTTCCCGTTCAAGATTCACAAGGCCTCGGCCGGCTTCTGCCGGGCTGTCGCCATCTTCGAGGACTGAACGCCCAAGAAGACAAAACGTCCACAAAGACAAAACGTGCACGAAGACAAAACGTCCATGAAGGCAGAACGCCCATGAAGCTCGTGACCTTCCTCGGCTCGCATGGCCGCGACCGGCTCGGCGCCATCATCGGGCCGCAGGGCGACGAGCACGTGCTCGATCTCGCCACCGCCGCCCATCGCGACCATGTGCCGGCCACCACCTTCCGCTCCATGCTCACGCTGATCGAGGCCGGCCCGCGCGCCCTCGACCAGGTGCGCTCGCTCGCCGCGCGGCACCAGATCGACGAGGACATTGCCCGACCACTCGCCCGAACCCGCCTGCGCGCGCCCATCCCCGTGCCGCCGCAGGTGCGCGACTTCTCGGTCTTCCCGCGCCATCTGCTCGACGCGCCGGTGGGCATGCGGCGGATCATCGCCCGCGCGAGGGGTGACGAGGCGGCGGCGCTGGCGCTGCAGCCCGCGGACGAGGTGCCGCAGGTCTACCGCGACCGGCCGATCTATTATTTCACCAACCGCTTCTCGATCGTCGGCCCGGACACGGATGTCGTCTGGCCGTCCTATTCGACGCTGATGGACTATGAACTGGAGGTCGCCGCCGTCCTCTGGGGTGGCGGTTCCGACATCCCGGCGAAGGACGCTCACGCCCAGATCTTCGGCTACACGATCTTCAACGACTTCTCGGCCCGCGATGCGCAGCTCGCCGAGATGGCGGGCATGCTCGGCCCGGCCAAGGGCAAGAGCTTCGATGCCGGCAACGCGCTCGGGCCCTACATCCTCACATCCGACGAGATGCCCGACCCCTATGCGCTGAAGGCGACGGCCCAGGTCAACGGCGAGACCTGGACCGACAGCAGCACGGCCGGGATGCTCCATTCCTTCGAGGACATGATCGCCTATGTGTCGCGCGCCGAGACGCTCATGCCCGGCGAAATCTTCGGCTCGGGCACGGTGAATGGCGGCTGCGGCCTCGAACACGACCGCTTCCTGAAGCCCGGCGACATGGTGGAACTCAGCGTCGACGGCCTCGGCACCCTGCGCAACCGCGTCCTCGCCTCGCAGTCCTGAGACCAAAAGGCCTCCGCCTTTCGGAAGAGGCGCGGCCAAGGGATGGCGCGACCGTTTCGCTCTGCGGAACGAAATTTCACTGGATTCCAATGGCTGAAGGGCACTTGGAACCGTTGCGCCCGGGGCTTGGACGGCGTCGCTCCGGCTTGGCAATGCGGCAAAACGACATTGCGGCAACCGGTCTTATCTGATCACACTGCGCCCAACGATAACGGCCAGCCGAACAATCGGCAGCGCAAAAGCGCCCGGCCTTCCAGGGAGGATACCGGCCAATGACATCCGTTGGCTTTGCCGACGCGCATCCGGAATCCGCATCCGAGCCGCTTCTCGCGGTTCGCGGCATCTGCGTTCGGTTCGGCGGCATCATCGCCCTGAACGGCATCTCCTTCGACGTCATGCCCGGCCATGTGGTCGGGCTGATCGGCCCCAATGGTGCCGGCAAGACGACGCTCTTCAACTGCCTGAGCCGCCTCTACATCCCGAACGAGGGCGACATCCTCTTCGAGGGCCGCTCGATCATGAACGCACCGCGCCACGCCATCGCCGCCATCGGCATGGGGCGCACCTTCCAGAACGTCGCGCTCTTCGACCGGATGACCGTGCTCGACAACGTCAAGGTCGGCTGCCACAGCCAGAGCCGCGCGGGCTTCCTGGCGAGCGTGCTGCGCACCGGCGCGGTGGCCGCCGAGGAGCGGCAGATCGAGGAAAGGGCGCGCGAACTCGTCGCCTTCATGGGCCTCGAAGCCTTCGCCGGCATGCCCGCCGGCCCCCTGCCCTTCCCCATCCGCAAGCGCGTCGAACTCGCCCGGGCGCTCGCCGCCCGGCCGAAGCTCCTCCTCCTCGACGAGCCGGCCGCCGGCCTCAACCATGAGGAGATTGAGGTCCTCAAAGAGCAGATCCGCAGGGTGGTCGAGGTCCAGAAGGTCACGACGCTCCTCGTCGAGCATCACATGAGCCTCGTCATGTCGGTTTCCGACAAGGTGGTCGCCATCGACTTCGGCAAGAAGATCGCCGACGGCACACCGGCGGAAGTGCAGCGGGACCCCGAGGTGATCCGCGCCTATCTCGGCACGGGGGCCTGACCATGGCACCGCTGCTCGAAGTCTCCGGCCTCAAGGCCTATTACGGCGCCACCGAAGCCCTGCACGGCCTGTCCTTTGCCCTGGAGAAGGGCGGCATCACCACGCTGCTTGGCGCCAATGGCGCCGGCAAGACCACGACGCTGCGCGCCATCAGCGGTCTGGTGAAGCGCGACGGCCGCATCACCTTCGACGGCGAGGCGATCGACCGCGCCGCCACCGAGGATATCGCCCGCCGCGGCGTCGCCCATGTGCCGGAGGGACGCGGCACGTTCACGGGGCTCTCGGTCGAGGAGAACCTCAAGATCGCCAGCTACGGCCGGCGCGACAAGTCGGGCGTGAAGCGCGACCTCGACCTCGTCTTCAGCTACTTCCCACGGCTCAAGGAGCGCCTCAACCAGCAGGCGGGGACCCTCTCCGGCGGCGAGCAGCAGATGCTCGCCATCTCCCGCGCGCTGATGCTCTCGCCGCGGCTGATGCTGCTGGACGAGCCCTCCTTCGGCCTCGCCCCGCTCATCGTCCAGGAGATCTTCCACATCATGCGGCGGATCAACGCCGAGGCCGGCGTCTCCATGCTGCTCGTCGAGCAGAACGCAGCGCTCGCCCTCGACCTCGCCGACACCGCCTATGTGCTGGAGACCGGCACCGTCGTGATGAGCGGGCCGGCGGCCCAGCTCAAGAACGACGAGGGCATCCGCAAATCCTATCTCGGCTACTAGGCGAACGGGGACCGGCGCATGGAACAGCTGATCCAGCAGATCGCATCAGGGCTCGCATCGGGGGCCATCTACGCCCTCGTGGCGCTGGCGCTGGTGATGATCTTCACCGCCACCGACCACCTGAACTTCGCCCAGGGCGAAATGGCGATGTTCTCCACCTATGTGTGCTGGCAGATGATCCAGTGGGGCGTGCCCTTCTGGCCGGCGCTGGCCTTCACCATCCTCTTCTCCTTCATCCTCGGCGTGATGATCGAGCGGATCATCCTGAGGCCGCTGCACAACGCCTCGGTGCTCTCCATCGTCGTCGTCTTCATCGGGCTGCTGGCCATCTTCCACTCGCTGGCGGGTGGCATCTGGAGCCACACGATCAAGAACTTCCCCTCGCCCTTCCCGAACGTGACCTTCGCCGGCTCGGGCTATATCGGCGCCCACCAGATCGGCATGATCGCCGTCTCGCTCATCATGCTCTTCGCGCTCTGGGGCTTCTTCCGCTTCACGCCGCTGGGACTTGCCATGCGGGCGGCGGCGCAGAACCCGGTCTCGGCGCGGCTCGTCGGCGTCAATGTCGACTGGATGCTGGCGCTCGGCTGGGGCCTTGCGGCGGCTGTCGGCGCGGTCGCCGGCGCCATGGTCGCCCCGGTCGTCTATCTCGAGCCCAACATGATGGCCTCGATCCTCCTCTACGGCTTTGCCGGTGCGCTGGTGGGCGGCATCTCCAACCCCGCCGGCGCCGTCTTCGGCGGCTTCATGGTCGGGGTGCTGGAAAACCTCGTCGCCTATTTCGGCAACCTCACCGAGAAGACCTTCGGCATCTACATCGTCGGCAACGGCGAGAAGCTGACCGTGGCGCTGATCATCGTCATCGCCATCCTCACCCTGAAACCCGCCGGCCTGTTCGGCCGCACCACCGTGAAGAGGGTGTGAGCATGACCGCCGTGACCGCTCCGGGCGCCCCCACCGCCGATCCGGCCCGCAACATCACCCGCACCCTCGTCATCGGGCTGGTGCTGATGGCCGCCGCCCTGCCCTTCCTGGTAGGCAAATCCGGCGTCATCTCCAACTTCACCTTCCTGCAGCTGAGCCTGATGATCGTCTATGCGATCGCCGTGCTCGGCCTGAACCTGCTCACCGGCTTCAACGGCCAGATCTCGCTCGGCCACGGCGCCTTCTTCGCGGTGGGCGCCTATACCGCAGCCGTGCTGATCGAGACCTACGGCGTCAATTACTGGCTGACGCTGCCCGTCGCGGCCGTGCTCTGTTTCGTCATCGGCTATCTGTTCGGCCTGCCGGCACTGCGGCTCGAGGGGCACTATCTGGCGCTGGCCACCTTCGGCCTCGCCATCGCCGTGCCGCAGATGCTGAAATACAAGCACCTGGAGCCGATCACCAACGGCGTCATGGGCATCAACCTGATGAAGCCGGACGCGCCCTTTGGCCTGGCATTGTCGTCAGACCAGTGGATGTTCCTCGTCGTGCTGATCGTCGCGGTGGCGATGTTCTGGGCGGCGCGCAACCTGCTCAATTCCCGGCCGGGCCGGGCCATGATCGCCATCCGCGACAACACGCTGGCCGCCGGCACCATGGGCATCGACACCTCGCGCTACAAGGCGACGGTGTTCGGTATCTCCGCGCTCTATGTCGGCATCGCAGGGGCGCTGCACGCCATCATCTTCGAGTTCGTCTCGCCGGACAGTTTCCGCTTCGAGCTCTCCATCGCCATCCTCGTCGGCGCGGTGGTGGGCGGCGTCGCCTCGCTCCCCGGCGCCATCATCGGCGGCGTCTTCGTGCAGTTCATCGAGAAATATGCCGACGCGATGACGAAGAAGCTGACCCAGGCCATCCACCTGCCGCTCGAGCTGCAGCCATGGACGCTATACGGCATCACGCTCATCGTCCTGATCTACGTCATGCCCGGCGGCATCGCCGGTGGCCTCGCCGCTCTCTGGGCGAGGTTCAGGCGGAGGGCCTGACCCCGCGCCATCAGTGCATCACCCCATCAGAAGCAGCCGGCCACAAGGCTGCCCCACCCGAAGGAGGAAACACCATGACTGAGATGAAGCGCAGAACTGTCATCGTCGGCCTCGGCGCCCTTGCCGCGGCCCCGGTCTTCGCCCCCGCCATCGCCCAGAAGCGCTACGACGACGGCGCCAACGACCGCGAGATCAAGATCGGCAACATCATGCCCTATTCGGGCAATGCCTCGGCCTACGGCGTCATCGGCCGTACCTCCGAGGCGGTGATGAGGATGATCAACGACAACGGCGGCCTCAACGGCCGCAGGGTCAATTTCATCACCTATGACGACGGCTATTCCCCACCGAAGGCCGTGGAGATGGTCCGCAAGCTGGTCGAGGAGGACAAGGTCCTGCTCGTCTTCAATCCGCTGGGCACGCCCTCCAACACCGCCATCCAGCGCTACCTCAACCAGCGCAAGGTGCCGCAGCTCTTCGTCGCCACCGGCGCCTCGAAATGGGGCAATCCGCGCCAGTTCCCCTGGACCATCGGCTGGCAGCCCGACTACGTCACGGAAGGCGCCATCTATGCCAAGCATATCCTGGCGACGAAGCCCGACGCCAAGATCGGCGTGCTGATGCAGAACGACGATTACGGCAAGGACTATTTCAATGGCTTCAAGGCGGGCCTCGGCGCCGCCAACGAGCGCCGCATCGTCCAGCTCTCGACCTACGAGGTCACCGACCCGACCGTCGACAGCCAGATGATCCAGCTGAAGAATTCCGGTGCCGATGTGTTCTTCAACATCACCACGCCGAAATTCGCGGCGCAGGCGATCCGGAAGGCGGCGGAGATCGCCTGGAAACCCGTGCATTACCTCAACAACGTCTCCTCCTCCTTCGGTTCGGTGCTGAAGCCGGCGGGCATCGAGAATTCGCAGGGGATCATGGTGGCCCTCTATCGCAAGGACGCCAACGATCCGCAGTGGACGAACGCCGCCGACGTCACAGCCTGGAAGGCCTTCATGGCCAGATACATGCCGAACGCCGACATCCGCGACGACGGCCACAACTACGGGTTCTCCGTCGCCCACACGCTGCTGCAGGTGCTTCGCCAGGCTGGCGACAACCTCACCCGGGAGAACGTCATGAAGGAGGCGGCCAACCTCAAGGGCTTCGAGGCGCCGTTGCTGCTTCCCGGCATCCGGATCAACACCTCCCCGACCGACTTCTACCCGATCCAGTCGGTCCAGCTCGCCCGCGTCGAAGGCGAGACCTTCAAGCTGTTCGGCGACGTGCTCTCGAACGAGAGCACATCCTGACACAGGGACTTGGCTCTCGAACGAGAGCGCGTCCTGACACTTGATGCTCAAGACTTGATCTTGGGCGGCGCGGGCCCCCTGCGCCGCCCCTTCCCGCCACCGCAGCCGGGCGTTTAGAGCCATGTATCCGGGACACCACGCGAAGGCCCATCCGGACCGCGCCGCCTTCATCATGGCCGGCAGCGGCGAGACCGTCTCCTACCGGCATTTCGAGGAGCGGGCGAACCGCCTCGCCCATCTCTTGCGCGCGCACGGCCTGAAGCGCCTCGACCACTACGCCATCTTCATGGAGAACAATGCCCGCTATCTCGAGGCCTGCGCGGCGGGCGAGCGGGCCGGGCTCTACTACACCTGCATCAACTCCTACCTCCTCGCCGACGAGCTCGCCTACATCCTCAACAACAGCGAGTCGAAGCTGCTGATCACCTCCCGCGCCAAGCGCGAGGTGGCCTTCCAGGCGCTGAAACAGTGCCCCAACGTGACACTCTGCCTCGTCGTGGATGGCGATCCCGCCGACACAGCCCATCCCGATTTCGCCAGCGCCGTCGCCAAGCATCCGGCAACGCCCATCGCCGACGAGGCACTCGGCACGCCCATGCTCTATTCCTCCGGCACGACCGGCCGGCCGAAGGGCATCCTGCGTCCCCTCCCCGAGAACCCGCCCTCCGAGCCGCTGCCCCTCTACGTCTTCCTCGACAAGCTGTGGCGCTACCGCGACGACATGATCTACCTGTCGCCGGCGCCGCTCTACCACTCGGCGCCGCAGGCGGCAGTGAGCCTCACCATCCGCCGCGGCGGTACGGTCGTGGTGATGGAGCATTTCGACCCCGAGGCCTATCTTGCCCTCATCGATAAGCACCGGGTGACGCATAGCCAGCTCGTGCCGACCATGTTCTCGCGCATGCTGAAGCTGCCGTTGGAGGTGCGCGGGCGCTACGACCTCTCCTCGCTGGAAATCGCCGTCCATGCCGCCGCCCCCTGCCCGCCGCAGGTGAAGGAGGACATGATCGGCTGGTGGGGGCCGATCATCCACGAATATTACGGGGCGACCGAAGCCATGGGCTTTACCGCCTGCGACAGCGCGGAATGGCTGAAGCACCGCGGTACGGTCGGCCGGGTGCTGATGGGCGACCTGCACATCCTCGACGCCGAGATGAACCCGGCGCCGAAGGGCGAGCCCGGCGAGATCTGGTTCAAGACCGCCAATCCCTTCGTCTATTTCAACGACCCCGAGCGCACCGCCGCGTCGCGTTCGCCCGACGGCACCATGTCGACGGTGGGGGACGTCGGCTATGTCGACGATGACGGCTTTCTCCATCTCACCGACCGCTCGACCTTCATGATCATCTCCGGCGGGGTGAACATCTATCCGCAGGAATGCGAGAACCTGCTCATCACCCATCCGAAGGTGGCGGATGCCGCCGTCTTCGGCGTGCCGAACGAGGATCTCGGCGAGGAGGTGAAGGCGGTGGTGCAGCCAATGCCGGGCGTCGACCCCGGTCCGGCGCTCGCCGAGGAGCTCATCGCCTTCTGCCGCGCTCACCTGTCGGCGCAGAAATGCCCGCGCTCCATCGACTTCATGGAGGCGCTGCCGCGCCTGCCGACCGGCAAGCTCTACAAGAAGAGCCTGCGCGACCGTTATTGGGGCGACCGGAAGGTGCGCATCGTCTGACCGGCAGCCCTGCGGGTCGGCGCCTTGTGATGCCGTCGCGGGCGCGCTTCGCTCCGCCCGCGAGGACATTCCATGCAGCGCCAGATCATCGAGGTTCCCGTCATCTCCGAGGCCATCCGCCGCCTCGGCGCGCCGACCTCGGCGCTGGTGCGGGCCGGCGACCTGCTCTTCACCTGCGGGATGCCGCCGATCGACACGGTGACGGGAGACATCGTCACCGGCGACATCGAGCGCCAGACCGAAGCCGCCATCGACGCGCTGGAGGTGAGCTTGCGCTTCGGCGGCTCCTCCCTCGACCAGGTGGTGAAGGCCATCGTCTTCGTCACCGATCCGTCGCTCATGGGCGGCGTCAACGCCGTCTATCGACGCCGCTTCGCGAGCGGCTTTCCCGCCCGCACCAGCGCCGCCATCAAGCCCTGGCCGCTCGCCTTCGACATCGAGATCGAATGCGTCGCCGCGATCCCCTGAGCGCCCGGCGCATCCTCCCCCGGCAGCTCGCGAAAACCCTGCCGCCGGCGCCGATCACCCCTGTAAGATACATACTTGACTGTTTGTTTTTTGACGGCCACCGTCCCTGCTTGGAACCTCCGGCACGGTCGGGACGGCGGGGCTACGGCCGATCTGTTGCACGGCGCGCGGCTTCCGTGAAACGATCGTGCCCGGCCGCGACCAGATCGAGAAAAGACATCCTGCCCGCGCCGCACGCCCCCACCGGGGCGTCCCGGCCCGCCACCTCGAGGACATGACGATGAGCCTGACCCTGTTCCGCAATTTCCGGCTGCTCGATCCCTCGGTCGCCGACGAACTGGTCGAGGGTTACGAGCTCCTCATTGAGGGCGACAAGGTCAAGGAACTCTCCGACAAGCCGATCAAGGCGTCGAAGGCGAACGTCGTGAACTGCGGCAAGCGCACGATGATGCCGGGCCTCGTCGACTGCCACGTCCATGTCATCGCCACCATGGTGAACATCGGCCAGAACGCCCTGGTCCCTGACGCGCTGATCGCCTACCGCGCCGCTCGCATCATGAAGGGCATGCTCGACCGCGGCTTCACCACAGTCCGCGACCTCGGCGGCGCGACCTATCCCCTCGTCGAGGCGCAGGAGCAGGGCCTGATCGAGGCCCCCCGCCTCATTATCCCCGGCAAGGCCCTTTCGCAGACCGGCGGCCATGGCGACAGCCGCTCGCGCTACGACCGCCGCGATCCCGAGACCTGGACGCGCTCGCTCGGCTCGCTCGGCCGCCTCGCCGATGGCGTCGACGCGGTGCGCATTGCCTGCCGCGAAGAGATCAAGCAGGGCGCCCACTTCATCAAGATCATGGCCAATGGCGGCGTCGCCTCGCCGAACGATCCCATCCACTTCCTCGGTTATTCCCGCGAGGAAATCCTCGCCGCCGTCGAGGAGGCCTCCAATGCCGGCACCTATGTCGCCGCCCATCTCTACACCGACGAGGCCATCCGCCGCGCCGTCGAGTGCGGCGTTCACAGCCTTGAGCACTGCAACCTGATCCAGCCGAAGACCGCCAAGTTCGCTGCCGAAAAAGGCGCCATCGCCTGCCCGACGCTGGTCACCTACGAATATCTCGGCGTCGAGGGCCCCTCGCTCGGCCTTGACCCGATCTCGGTCGCCAAGGTCGACACCGTGCGCCTCGCCGGCATGAAGTCGCTGGAGATCATGCACAAGGCCAAGCTCACCATGGCCTATGGCTCGGACCTCCTCGGCGAGATGCATCGCCACCAGTCCGAGGAATTCGTCATCCGCGGCCGCGTCCTGCCCGCCATCGAGGTGATCCGCTCGGCCACCAAGCACGCCGCAACCCTCTGCAAGCGCGAGGGCAAGATCGGCACGCTGAAGGCCGGCGCCTTTGCCGACGCCATCCTCGTCGACGGCAATCCGCTGAAGGACCTGTCGCTCCTGACCAACCAGGGCGCCCACATGGCCCTGATCATGCAGGGCGGCCGCATGCACAAGAACCAGCTCTCCTGAGCTGACCGGGACAGGACAGGGCGAACCATGACGGGGCACCGGGCATGATGGCAGACGGGAGACTGGCGGGACGGGTGGCCCTCTACGGGGTCGCCTGGGCGACTCTCGGCTTCATCCTGCTGCCGCTCATCTTCGTCACCTGGCTCGCCTTCTTCGCCCAGGAGATCCCCTCCTTCCCGCCGGAGGGCTATTCGCTGAAGTGGTTCGGCGCCATCGCCGCCAACCGCAACTTCATGACCGGCTTCTCCACCAGCCTGCAGGTGGCCGTGGCGGCGACGGTCATTGGCCTCCTCCTCGCCGTGCCGGCGAGCCTCATGCTCGCGCGCCGGCAGTTCCTCGGCGGCGCGGCGCTGAACCAGCTGCTGCTGCTGCCGCTGGTGGTGCCGGGCGTTGTCATGGGCACGTCGATCTATGTCTTCCAGATCGAGACGGAGATCGCCACCGGCCTGCCGATCCTCGGCTCGCTCGGCGGCCTCGTCGCCGGCCACACGCTGCTGGTGATCCCCTGGACCGTGCGGCTCGTCACGGCGAGCCTCGCCGGCCTCGACCGGGCAGCGGAGGAAGCCGCCCAGAGCCTTGGCGCCAACCAGTGGACGACGTTCTTCCGGGTGACGCTGCCGGCAATCCGGCCGGGCGTGGTTGCGGGGGCCCTGTTCGGCTTCGTCACCTCCTTCGGCAATCTGGAGATGAGCCTGTTCCTGGTGGGCCCGGGCCGTATCACCCTGCCCATCGCCATCCTCCAATATCTCGAGTGGAAGATCGACCCGACCGTGGCGGCAGTCTCCGTCCTCCAGATCCTCCTCATCGCGGTCGCCATGGTCATCACCGACCGCTACGTGAAGCTTGCCCGAGTCGTCTGATCCATGGCCTCCCTCACCCTTGACGGTCTGACCAAGAGCTACGGCGACAACACCGTCGTGCAATCCGTCTCGCTCGGCGTGAAGGACGGCGAATTCCTCGTGCTGCTGGGTCCGTCCGGCTGCGGCAAGACGACGACGCTGCGGATGATCGCCGGCTTCGTGCCGCCGAGCGGCGGCGCCATCCGCATCGGCGAGCGCGACATCACCCAGCTGCCGCCGTGGAAGCGCAATGCCGGCCTCGTCTTCCAGAGCTACGCGCTCTTTCCCCATATGACCGTGGCGGAGAACGTCGCCTTCGGCCTGGAAATGCGCAAGGTGGCGAAGGCTGAGATCGGCCCGCGCGTCGCCGAGGCGCTGCGCCTCGTGCGCCTTGAAGGCTATGGCGAGCGCTATCCGCGCCAGCTCTCCGGCGGCCAGCAGCAGCGCGTGGCGCTGGCCCGCGCCCTCGTCATCCGCCCGGACGTGCTCCTCCTCGACGAGCCGCTGTCCAACCTCGACGCCAAGCTGCGCCTCGAGGTGCGCCTCGAGATCCGCGCGCTGCAACAGCAGCTCGGCCTCACCACCGTCATGGTCACCCATGACCAGGAGGAGGCCCTCACCATGGCCGACCGCCTCGTGGTCATGTCGGAGGGGCGCGTGCGGCAGGTCGGCAGCCAGGCCGATCTCTACGAACGCCCCGCCGACCTCTTTGTCGCTGATTTCGTCGGCCGCTCCACCATGATCGCCGGCGCCGTCACCGGCCCGGGCGCCTTCCGGTCCGATGGCGGCCTCGTCCTGCGCTGTACCGGCGAGACGCCGCAGGGCCCCGCAACGGTGGCGCTGAGGCCCGAGCGCCTGACCCTCGGGGCGGACGCCGCCGGCCTCGACAACCATGCCGCCGGCACGGTCTCCTTCGTCTCCTATCTCGGGGCCATGCTCGACGTGCATGTGCGTCTCAACGACACCGACCATGTCGTGGCCCAGATCCCGAACCGGGCCGACGGCCGCATTCCAGCGGTCGGCGACACCATCGAGATCGGCTGGCCTGCATCCGCCTGCCTCGTCTTTCCACGCGAGGCCGCATGAAGCCGCGGCGCCGCCGCCAACTGGGAATCCAGAAGGGAGAACTGACATGACGAAGTTCACGAAGGGAATGGATCGGCGCACGGCGCTGAAGGGCATGGGCCTCGCCGCCGCCGGCACGCTCCTGCCTGCCGGCCTCGGCCAGCGAGCCTCGGCCCAGGCCGCCGGCCGCGTCGTCGTCGGCACCTGGGGCGGCGACTATGCCCGCCTGCTCGCCAAGAACGTCGAGGACCCCTTCCTGAAGCCCAAGGGCTTCGAGGTGGTGCAGGACCAGGCCTCCGACGCTCCCCGTCGCGCCAAGATGGTTGCCGAGCGGCGCCTGCCCCGCGGCACGACCGACATCCAGGGCCTCTCCGCCGCCCAGATGTTCGAGATGAACGCCGCAGGCATCGCCGAGCCGATCGACTATTCCAGGCTCAAGAACGCCGCCAACATCATCCCCATCGCCAAATATCCCTATGGCGTCGGCCACATCATCTCCGGCAAGGTCATCGTCTACAATCCGAAGCTGGTGACCCCCGCGCCGACCTCCTACAAGGACTGCTTCGACCCGAAATACGGCAACAAGCTCGGTTTCATCGACATCCAGTACCAGTTTGTCATGCTCGCTGCCGGCCTTGCCGCTGCCGGCGACATGACGGCCCTCGAGAAGGGCAAGGAGCTCCTGCTCGCCGCCAAGCGCGGCGGCGCCCGCATCTATCCGACCAACGAAGCCTTCGCCCAGGCGCTGAAAACCGAGGAAATCTCGATCGGCATGATGTGGAAGGCGCGCGCGGTGCAGTGGCAGAACGCCGGTATCACCGTCGAGGCCGCCGCGCCCAGCGAAGGCACCATGGCCTATGTGTCGGGCTTCATGATCCCCAAGAACGCCCCCAACAAGGCCGGCGCCTATGCCTACATGGACGCCATGCTGGAGAAGGGCGCCCAGGAGAACTTCGCCATCGACATGGGCTTCGGCCCGACCGTGACCAATGCGGTCGTCGCTCCGGACCTGCAGAAGCGCATCGGCTTCACCGAGGAGGAGAACAAGAAGATGCGCGATCTCGACTACGACTTCCTCGCCAAGAACGACGCGGCGATGAAGGAGTGGTGGGACAAGGTCTTCAAGGCCTGAGACGGGAGCACCGGCTCGCCATGGCCACCATTACCCAACGACCGGTCGGCGAGCCGGGTGCGCTCACGGCGGCGGGGCTCCTCGTCCCCGCCAGCCTCTTCGTGGCGATCGGCCTGCTCGTCCCGATCGCCATCCTCTTCCGCTACAGCCTGAATGCCTTCGAGCCCGGCAAGCTGATGGTCGACGCGCTGACCATCGCCAACTACGTCAAGTTCTTCAGCGATCCCTTCTACCTGCAGGTCCTGTGGCGGACGGTCCGCGTCGCGGTCGCCTGCACGGTGTTCTGCCTGCTGTTCGGCTTTCCGCTCGCCTATGTGCTGGCGCGCACACAGTCGCGGTTCAAGAACCTGCTGGTCATGGCGATCGTCCTGCCGCTCTTCGTCGGCAATGCCGTGCGCGCGGCGGGCTGGATGGTCGCCTTCGGCTCGAAGGGCTTCATCAATGCCAGCCTGATGGGCCTCGGCCTCACCTCCGCACCCATCGAGATCATGTACACTGAGCTCGCGGTCATCATCGGCATCATCGCGGTGAACCTGCCCTTCATGGTGCTGACGCTGCAGAGCGTCATCGAGGGCATCGACCGCAATGTGGAGGAGGCCGCCTTCTCCCTCGGCGCGCCGCCCATGACCATGGCGATGCGGGTGCTCTTCCCCCTCGCCCTGCCCGGCATTCTCGCCGGCGTCATCCTCACCTTCATCCTCGCGATGAACGCCTATGCGACGCCGGTGCTGCTCGGCGGGCCGAAGTTCCAGACCATGGGGCCGCTGGTCTTCTCCACCTTCGCCCAGCAGAACAACTGGCCCTTCGGCGGCGCGGTCTCCTTCATCCTGATGACGGCGACGCTGATCCTCACCGTCGCCTCAACCCTCATCATCCGGCGCCGCTACGCATAAGTGGCGGCAAGGCCATCAACCGAAGGCCTGCGCCGAGCGCCGAACCTCCTGTGCGGCACCATCGATGTCCTCGGTGGCGCGTGCGATGGAGTTCATGCTCGACGAGACTGCCGCAACTCCCTCAGCGGCGACCTTCATGGCTTCCGACATCTCCGTCGTGACGGCGCTCTGCTGATCAATCGACGAAGCAATGGCAGCCGAAATGTCATTGATCGCGGTGATCGTGGCATTGATCTCGCCAATGGCCTCCACCGCCTCGCGGGTCGAGGCCTGGACCGACCCGATCTGGGTGCCGATCTCTTCGGTGGCGCGGGCAGTCTGGTTGGCGAGGCTCTTCACCTCGGTGGCGACCACGGCAAAGCCTTTGCCGGCCTCCCCGGCACGCGCCGCCTCGATGGTGGCATTGAGCGCCAGCAGATTGGTCTGGGCGGCGATGGTGTTGATGAGTTGGACCACGTCGCCGATCTTCTGCGCCGAAGAGGTCAGACCAGAGACGATCTCGTTGGTCCTCGCGGCCTCGTCGACGGCGCGGGTGGCAATGTCGCGGGCCTGCGACACCTGCCGCCGGATCTCGCCAACGGACGTGGAGAGCTCCTCCGCCCCCCTCGCGACCGCCTGCACATTGCCGGAGGTCTGGGTGGAAGCGGCCGCGGCAGCCGTCGCCTCGTGCATGGCATTGGTGACGGAGGCGGCAATGGTGCCCAGACCGCCGGCAATGTCCTTCTGGATACCCGCCCGGCGCTGCTGTTCGACGACCTGAGCCGTCACGTCGGTGGCGAACATGACGACCTTGAAGGGCCTGCCCGCCATGTCCAAGATTGGATTATAGCTCGCCTGGATCCAGACATCCTTGCCACCTTTGCCAGCCAGACGGTACTGCGCCGCCTGGAACTCACCGCGCGCCAGGCTCTGCCAGAACGTGCGGTATTCCGGGCTCTGCCGCTCGGCCGGATGGACGATCATGCTGTGGGGCTGTGCCTTCACCTCCTCGAGGCGATAGCCGACTGCCTTGAGAAAGTTTTCGTTGGCGTCGAGGATCGTGCCGTCCAGCGAGAAGGCAACGACCGCCTGGGAGAGGTTGATGGCGGCAACCTGCCCGGAGAACTCGGCCTGGCGGAGCATCTGCTCGCCGATCTCGCTGGCGATCTTGATGACACGCACGACCTTGCCAGCCGCATCCGTCACCGGATTGTAGCTCGCACGGATCCAGACCTCGCGGCCGCCCTTGCCGATGCGCCGACACTCCGCCTGCTGGAAACGCCCGGCACGCAGGTCATCCCAGAAGCGCCGGTATTCCGCGGATTCGGCTTCGTGCGGCGGCATGAACATGCTGTGCTTGCGCCCGCGAATCTCATCCAGCGAGTAGCCCATCGCCTTCTGGAAATTGTCGTTGGCGTCGAGGATGGTCGCGTCGGGCGCGAAACAGATGATCGCATGAGATCGCCCGATCGCATCGATCATTGCTCGGTCGTGACGCCTGAGAAGCTGCAGCATGGTGTCATTCCGTCTGCGGCGGAGCACCCCTCCACCCATCCGAGCACCGTCGATCGGGGTGGTTAATCGGTGGTGAACGGTCCGCCGGGCGAGACAAGGGTCAGCGGAGGGATAAAGGCCATACCCCATTGAAAAAATTATCAAAAATATAAGAGCAATAGATCTCTTATACACCATATGCGCGAAATTGTCGCAATGCAGCAACGCCTTCAGCCAAAGCCCATGGTCAATCGAGACTGGAGATCGCCGCTGCCAGGATCCGCGCGGAAGGGCGGGAGGCATCGAGACGTTCCCAGGTGATGGCGCCCAGGTCGTAGGCCTGCTGCGCTGCCACCGTCTCGACCGTGGCATCGGAGGGATCGCCTTGCCGGCTCGCGACACGCGCAGCCAGCCGGTCCGCCGGCAGGTCGAGCCAGATCCCGTGGAACGGCACGCCCGCGGCGACCGCGACAGCCGCGATGGCCTCACGCTCTTCAGCCCTGGCATGAACCGCGTCGGCCACCACCGGCACGCCACTGGCGAGCAGCGCCGCGGCGCGCTGGCGCATCGCGCCGTAGACGGCGCTGGAAACCTCCGGGCGATAGGCCTCCGGACCGAGGCGCTCCAGCGCACCTACCCCGAACATCTGCTTGCGGATCCGGTCACTGGAGAGGATGCGAGCGCCGGGCAGACCGCCAAGGCGAGGGGCCAGCGCGCCCGCGAGGCTCGACTTGCCGGAGCCGCTGAGGCCGCCGACAGCGACGAGCCGCGCCGGCACCGGGGCGAGCGCCGATCGAGCGAGCGCGAGATAGGCCTCCCCCTTTGCCATGTCGCCTGCAGATGCTGCGACGTGGGCACGCACGGCGGCGCGGACCGCCACGAGGAACGGAAGGGCCGCGAGGCCCGCCTCGTCGCCGGTCGCATCGCACCAGCGGTTCATCAGCCGGTTCGCCGCCACCGCCTGCCCGCGATGCCTGAGATCCATCAGCGCGAAGGCGACATCGTAGAGAATGTCGGTGGTGGCGAGGTCCTCGTCGAATTCCAGCGCGTCGAAGATCACCGGTTCGCCGTCGATCCGGCAGATGTTGCTGAGGTGAAGGTCGCCATGGCACCGCCGCACGCAACCTGCGGCGGCGCGGCGGTCGAGGAGGCCGGCATGGCGGGCGAACGCCGCGTGGAATGCGGCATCGAGCGCCTCCGCTCCCGCCGCGTTCAGCAGCCCGCTATCAACGAAGGCGCGGCGGTTGACGGCGAGCACCCGGCCCATTCGCGCCGCGCCGGCGGCATCGGGAGCTATCTCGGCGGCGGCATGGAGCCTCGCGATCGCGGCGGCAAGATCATCGACCAGCGCCCCGGCAAGCGGTCCCTCCTGCGCCAGCCGGTCGAGCAGGCCCGCCTGGTCGAAGGGCTGCATCCACACCACCGCGTCGACCAGCGGCCCTTCTCCGTCAAAGGCGAGGCCGTCAGAGCCCGTGCGGGTGATACGTCGCACGCCGCGATAGATCCGCCCCTGCGGGTCACTGCGCCGGTTGATCGCGACCTCGCGCTCGCAGAAGGCGAGCCGTCGCTCCGGGCTCGAAAAGTCGAGATAGGAGGTCGTCAGCGGCTTCTTCAGCTTGAAGACGTCGCGACGTCCGATGATGACCTCCGAGGCATGGGTGGCGATGCGCCGCACGCCCTCGCCCGCCATGGCGAGGAGGAAGCCGACCACCTGCTCGTCCGCCTGTGCTGTTGCCAAGAGCCTCTCCTGCCATCCACGCACCTGCCTAGCGCGGCGACGGCAGCGGGACCATGACGCGGATCAGTCCGCTCCGGGCTTCTCGATGCGGTAGAGGCGCGCGAAGGGGCTTGTCGCCACCTCGCGGATGCCGGGGATCTCGCTGATCTGGCGCCCGGCATGGGGCAGGTCGGCATTGACCACAAGCAGATAGTGGAACCGGCGTCGCCAGTCCGCGAGATAGTGGAACTCGACGAGCGCCTCCGGCGCGTCGAGATCGTTGAGATTCGGGATGCCGCCCTCCGGCACCGCCAGCTCGATCCATGGCGGCAGGACCCTGAGCGGCTGCTTGCCGGCAGCCGAAAACACCGTCGGCACGAAGGCCTGGCGCCAGATCACCAGGAGCGTCGGCATATGGCGGAAGACCGGCTCGCCATGGGCGTAGCGGCCGAGCGGGGCGCGGGGATCGGATACCGAGCCGGTGAAATGCTCAGCGATCAGTACCGCCGAGCCCGGCTCGACAGTGGCAGTGACCGCCTGGACATCGCGCACCACCACTAGCTGGCCGGACCAGACCGTGCCGATGAATGCCGCCCGGGCGACGACCGCCCCGAGCAGCAGGCAGGCCACGAGCACCTGCCCGCGCACCGTCGCGGGAAGCTGCGGGCGCGCGGAGGCCGCCCACATCAGACCCGCCATGGCTGGCAGGCGCTTGTCGATCCACCCCGTTCCGAGAACGGTCGAGGGGGCGAAATGACAGAGGATGAACAGCGCCACCGCCAGCCAGAACAGGCCGAAATGCATCTGCAGACGGCCCCGGACCAGCGCATAGACGGGCAGCGCCATCGCGGCGACGACGGTCACAAGGTCCGCCAGGAGATCGTAGGTCTTCAGCGGCGTGAGCATGATCGACAGGTGCTCGAGCACCGTCAGGGGCGGAAAGTCGAGGATCGTCGCTTTGAACTGAGCCCCGGCGCCTGGCAGCACATGCGCACCGGGCAGGCGCGGGGCGAGGATCACGAGAGCCACGATCGGCACGAGGCAGGCGGCCGTTGCGATGGCAAGGCGGCTGACAATGAGACGCCGAACGATCGGCTGGTCCACCGGCGGGCGCCGCCGGCCGACATCGAGCCCGACCAGCAGCAGCAGGAAGAACATCAGCCCGAAGACATGGACGACCATCAGCCCAGTCGCCATCGCTACCCGCGCCGCAAAGCGCCTCCAGCGGGACAGGCCCGTAAGGCGCGTATCAAGAGCTGCGGCGAACAGCGCGCAGCCAAGACCGAGCTGGAAGCTCAGCAGCCCGCCGACCACCACGAAGTTCCAGGCGAGCAGGAACAGCCCGACATGCCAGATATGGGGCCCGCCGAAGAGGGCGCGGTTGAGAACGATGAGCCCCGCCGGGACGATGAGCAGCGCGACGGCGACGAGAACCGTCCCCAGCCAGGCGAAGGGCAGGACCTGCCCGAGCACCATGCCGAGATAGTCGAGGCCAAGATTGGTCCAGGCAAGGCTCCAGTCGGGCTGGTACATCCCGGCGACCGGCGTGCCCGCCGCATAGCCGAGCAGCACCCACAACCGCGCGAGGTGGTTCGGGAAGTCCCAGAGATAGGGGACCGGCGCCACGGCGAGCGGGGCGATGACACTCATGGCGGCGAGGCTGACCAGGGCGGCGACGAGCCAGCGCGGTGGCGCGGCCCCCGATGGCAGGTGGATCGACATGGCGGAGATCACTTTCCGGAGGTCATCAGCGCGCCGCCGCGAAGACGCGGCGCATCAACGGGAAGGAGGCGACGGTGGTGATGCCGATCGCCATGAGCTTTGCCAGGATCGGCCAGCCGGTCGCGTGATGCGCCAGCCAGAAGGTCGCCGTGCCGATGCTGAACTGGACGGCGAGGACGCCGATGAACGGAACGACCGTGCGCCAGCGGACGATGTCGACGAGGCGACGGCCGAAGGTCACGAGCCCGTTCATCAGGAAGCTGTTGAGCCCGCCGGCCGCAAAGCCGAGCACATGGGCGGCGAGCGGCGGCACGCCCATGGCCATGGCGAGAAGGAACACGATCACGTCGATCAGCGAATTGACAACGCCAACGCCAAGGAAGGCCACGACCCGCGTGATGGCTTGCGGCAGCATCGGTCAGGACGATGCCGGACCGGCCGGCAGCGTAAGGCCGGGCAAGGCCATCGCCACACCCGGAAGGGGCATGAGCGGGGCGGCCGCATTAAGCCCGCGGGCCGAGATGACCGCATCGACGATGTAGTGGGGGCGGTGCTTCGATTCGATCACCAGCCGGCCAACATACTCGCCGAGGATGCCGAGCACGACGAGCTGCACCGCCGAAAGGGTCGTCACCGCAATGAAAAGGCTGGTCCAGCCATCCACCACATGGCCGCGTGCCCATTGCACCGCGCTGTAGCCCATCAGCATCAGCGCGAGGCCGGCGGCGGCGAAGCCGAGCCAGGTGGCGAGCCGCAGCGGCTTGATCGAGAAGGAAGTGAGCGCGTCGAGGGCAAAACGCAGCATCTTCGCCAGGGGATACTTGGTCGCGCCGGCGAAGCGGGCCTCGCGCACATAGTCGATCGGCTCCTGCCGACCGCCGATCCAGCTCACCAGCCCGCGGGTGAAGCGGTGCTGTTCAGGCAGCGCCACCAGCAGGTCGACGACCCGGCGCGTCATCAGCCGGAAGTCCCCCGCATCAACCGGAATGTCCACCGACGACAGGCGACGCAACAGCCGGTAGAACAGGGCGGCCGAGCCACGCTTGAAAACGGTCTCGCCCACCCGCTCGACCCGCCGGCCATAGACGACATCGGCACCGCCATTCATCTGGCTCATCATCGGGCCGACAAGTTCCGGCGGATCCTGCAGGTCGGCATCGATCAGCAGGACCCGCGCGCCGCGGGCCGCCCTGAGGCCCGCCAGCACCGCCATCTGGTGACCGAAATTGCGCCGCAGCCGGATGGCGACGATACGCGGGTCGGCGGCCGCCGCAGCCGCCATGATCGGCCAGGTGCCGTCGGTCGAGCCGTCATCGACGAGGATGATGTCGAAATCGCCGCCGGCTGCCGCTTCGGCCGCAGCACTCATGCGGACGAGAAAGGCTCCGACGATCTCCGCCTCATTGAAACAGGGCGCGACGACCGACAAGCTCGGCGCTGCTGAGTCCCCATCGACCATCCCGCGCCCCTGACGCACAACCCCTGGCCGCGCTGACGAAGCGGCCAAGCCCAGTGCCGGAAAGGAACAGGGTGATGCATAAGCCGTGATGTGCGTCACCGCACACCGCGGTGGCTGCATCCCCCATGGCAGGGCCTATTCCGCGAGATCCCGCATCACCCGGATGAGGTCGCTCTTGCCCTCGAATCCGATGCCCGGCAGGTCGGGCATGACGATATGGCCGTCCTCGACACGGACGCTGTCCGGGAAGCCGCCATAGGGCTGGAACAGGTCCGGATAGCTCTCGTTGCCGCCGAGGCCGAGGCCGGCGGCGATGTTCAGCGACATCTGATGGCCGCCATGGGGGATGCAGCGGGCGGGCGACCAGCCCTGCTGCTCCAGCACGTCGAGCGTCCGCAGATATTCGACGAGGCCGTAGGAGAGCGCGCAGTCGAACTGCAACCAGTCGCGGTCGGGCCGCATGCCGCCATAGCGCAGGAGGTTGCGCGCATCCTGGTGGGAGAAGAGGTTCTCGCCGGTGGCCATCGGCCCCGGATAGAACTCAGCGAGGGCCGCCTGTAGCGCGTAATCCAGCGGGTCGCCCGCCTCCTCATACCAGAACAGCGGATAGTCCCGGAGCATCTTGGCATAGGCGATGGCGGTCTCCAGGTCGAAGCGCCCATTGGCGTCGACGGCGAGCTGTGCCTGCGACCCGATCTCGGCCAGCACCGCCTCGATGCGGCGGCGATCCTCGGCAATCGGCGCGCCGCCGATCTTCATCTTCACGACATTGTAGCCGCGGTCGAGATAGCTCCGCATCTCCGCCCGCAGCGCGCTGTCGTCCTTGCCCGGATAATAGTAGCCGCCGGCTGCATAGACGAAGACCTTCGGGTCGGCCTCGCGGCCTTTGAGATTCGCGAGCAGGCGGAACAGCGGCTTGCCGGCAATCTTGGCGACAGCGTCCCAGACCGCCATGTCCAGCGTGCCGACCGCGACCGAGCGCTCGCCATGCCCTCCCGGCTTCTCGTTGACCATCATCGCCGCCCAGACGCGGTGCGGATCGAGATTGTCGCCGGCCGCGTTGAGGAGGCCCTTCGGATCGGCCTCGAGGATGCGGCCGCGGAAGCGCTCGCGGATCAGCCCGCCCTGGCCGTAGCGGCCATTGGAATTGAAGCCGTAGCCGACGACCCGCCGCCCATCGCGCACCACGTCGGTCACCACGGCGACGAGGCTCGCGGTCATCTTGGTGAAGTCGATATAGGCGTTGCGGATGGGCGAGGCGATCGGCTTGGTGACCTCGACGACGTCGACGATGCGCATGGGGATTCCGTGGGGCGGGGACTGGACTCGGCCGAGGGATAGAGCGTCGGGCGGGGCGAGGCCAGCGGAGTTTGGTGGGCCCGGAGGGACTCGAACCCCCAACCAAGCGGTTATGAGCCGCCGGCTCTAACCATTGAGCTACAGGCCCACCGTGCCGGCAGTAACGCGCGGCGTGCCGCGAAAAGGCCGCAAGGCGACCCTTGGGGCGGCACGAACAGGTGATGGCATTTGGCCTCCGCGGCGTCAATCGCCGCACCGCTGCAACCTGAGGGATACAATGACACCCACCACTTCGCGTCCGGGCCGCGTCGCGACGGCTGCCCTGCCCCGCCGCGCCCTCGCCGGCCTACTCCTCGCCTCGGGCCTCACGTTCGCGGCCCTGCCCGCCGCCGCGCAGGTCGCCCAGCCCCGGCAGATCGCCGTTCAGGGCGAGGGACAGGCCTCCGCCGCACCCACCGAGGCCTTCATCGCCGGCGGCACGCAGATCCAGGCCCGCACCGCCCGCGAGGCCATGGACGGCAACGCGCGGGCCATGCGGCAGGTGCAGGAGGCGCTGCGCCAGGCCGGCATCGCCGACCGCGACGTGGCGACCTCCGCCCTCTCCCTGCAGCCCCAGGTCGAATATCCCTCGGGCGGCCGGCCGCGCGTCACCGGCTATGTCGCCGGCCACCGCCTCAGGGTGCGGCTTCGCGACCTCGCCACCCTCGGTGACGTGCTGGACAGGATGGTGGCGGCGGGTGCCAACCAGATCGACGGCCTGCAACTCAGCGTGCCGGACTGGTCCGCCAAGGTGGACGAGGCCCGCGAGGCGGCGGTCGCCGATGCCCGCCGCAAGGCCGAGGTTCTGGCCAAGGCCGCCGGCGCCCGGCTCGGCAAGGTGCTGTCGATCACCGAGAGCGGCGGTTCGATGCCGGCACCGATGGCCGTGGCGCGGCCCCGGTCGGCCTCCTATGCCTCCGGCGAGTCGGTGCCCGTCGCAACCGGCGACCAGACCTTCCGCCTGTCGGTCTCCATCGCCTGGGAACTGGTGGACTGACGGCTATTCGGCCGCCGCGTCGGGCGCGCCGAACTGGATCGCCACATAATGCGCATAGAGCCCGTTGCGGGCGATGAGATCGGCATGGGTACCGGTCTCGACGACGCGGCCGGCCTCGATCACCAAGATCCGGTCGGCGCGCATCACCGTCGACAGGCGGTGGGCGATGACGATGGAGGTGCGCCCGTCCAGCAACTGGTCGAGAGCGCGCTGCACCTCGAACTCGCTCTCGGAATCGAGCGCCGAGGTTGCCTCGTCCAGCAGCATGATCGGCGCATCCTTGAGGATGGCGCGGGCGATCGCCACCCGCTGGCGCTGGCCGCCAGACAGGCCCTGCCCGTGCTCGCCGATCAGCGTCTCGTAGCCTTCCGGCAGCCCGGTGATGAAGTCGTGCGCGTGAGCGGCGCGCGCTGCGGCGACGATCTCCTCTTCCGTAGCGCCGGGGCGACCGACCGCGATGTTCTCGCGCACCGTGCCCTGGAAGAGGAAGACGTCCTGACTGACGAAGGCCATGGCGCCGCGCAGCGAGGCAACGGTGACGTCGCGCACGTCCTGCCCGTCGACGGTGATGGCGCCGCCCTGCACGTCGAAGAAGCGCTGGACAAGGGAGATGATGGTGGACTTGCCACCGCCCGAGGGCCCGACCAGCGCCGTGGTCTTGCCGCCGGCGGCGATGAAGGACAGGTCGCGCACCACCGGCTCGCCGGTCTGGTAGCCGAAGGTGACCGTGTCGAAGGCGACCGTGCCGGCGCTGACCGCGAGGGGCTTGGCGTCGGGCTTCTCCTTCAGCGTCGGCTCGGTGTCGAGCAGCTCGTACATCAGCCGCACGCCGACGAGACCCTTCTCGACCTCGACGCCGAGCCGCGCCAGGCGTTTCGCCGGATCATAGGCGAGCAGGAGCGCGGTGACGAAGGCGAAGAAGGCGCCGGCATCGACGCCCTGGTGGATGACGCGCCAGGCGCCGTAGACGATGGCGGCGGAGATGGCGAGGCCGCCGAGCGTCTCCATCAGCGGCGCGGTGCGGGCTCCGAGCGTCGCAATCTTGTCGGCGCGCTGGCGCACGGCATCGATCGTCGCCTCCATGCGGGCCTGCATCCGGTCCTCCATGCCGAAGGACTTGACGATCCGCACGCCCTGAACCGTCTCCTGCACCACGTTGACCATGGAGGAGAGGGAGGTGAACTCGCTCTGGGCGAGGCGCCGCACGCGGCGGCGCAGGCGGTTCACGCCGAGCACCGCAAAGGGCATGACCAGGCCGGACACCGCGAACATCAGCGGATCGGAATAGATCATCACGCCGATGAGGCCGATGACGGTGAGGAGATCGCGCCCGACCGTCGTGACGATGTTCTGCAGCACGTCGCGCGCCGCCTGGGCATTGTGGGTCACGCGCGTGACGAGATCGGCCGAGACATGCTGCTGGTAGAAGTCGACGCCCTGTCCCAGCAGATGGCGGAAGATGCGCGCCTGCTGGGCCGCGACGATGGCATTGCCGATCCGCGACAGGATGATGTTGGAGAGATAGGCCGCGATGCCCTTGATGAGGAAGACGGTGAAGACCGTGACGCCGAACCAGACGGCGAGCGTGAAGTCGCGGTTCTGGAACACGCCGTTGATGAGGTCGCGCATGATCCAGGCGGACATGGCGGTGCAACCGGCGACGACGGCCATGCAGGCAAAGGCGAGCGCGTAGCGCGCCGCATAGGTGCTGATGCTTTCGGAGACCAGGCGCTTGAGTGTCTGGCCCCGCTGGGCATCGAGCTTGGAAAGGAGGCCAGGCAGCCGCATGAAGCCGTTTGTGCTCGCCGAGGATACAACGCCGCCGCATAACAGGTTTCGGCATCCCGACCAAGGCGAAGGGCGTTTTACCGGCGGTCAAACTTGGACTAGGCCACGGGTCCCGGTGCTTGCGGTCGGGCCCGGGGCGGTGCCATGACAGGCGCCATGGCCACGATCGAAACCCTCTTCGTCACCCGCCTCTACCGCTCCGCTCTCGCGCCCGAGGACGCCGCGCTCCTCGCCGAGATCGACGCATCCTGCCGCTCGCTGGCCGTGGACGACGCCGCTGGCATTCGCTGGTGCGCCCGCAACGGCTATCCCGGCTATACCAGCTACGCCTCGCTGAACGACCTGCCCTGGCGCTTCCCTGCCTTCAAGGCCCTCGCCCGCCGGCTCGACCGCCATGTCGCCGATTTCGCCAAGGACCTCGCCCTCGATCTCGGCCGCCGCAAGCTCGCGCTCGATTCGCTCTGGGTGAACGTGCTGCCCGAGGGGGGGGCCCATGCCTCCCACATCCACCCGCACAGCGTTATCTCCGGCACGCTTTATGTCGCCATGCCGAAGGGCGCCGCGGCGCTGAAGCTCGAGGACCCGCGGCACACCCAGATGATGGCCCATCCGCCGCGCAAGGCGAATGCGCCGCGCGAGCTCCAGCCGCATGTCTCCGTGGCGACGGCGCCCGGCGACATCCTGCTCTGGGAAAGCTTCGTGCGCCACGAAGTGCCGGTGAACCGCAGTCCGGAGGAGCGGATCTCGGTGAGTTTCAACTACCGCTGGGGGCCGTGACGGCCTCGGGCAGCGGCGGCACGGGCCGCGGCTTGCCCTCCTCGTCGATGGCGACAAAGGCAAAGGTCGCCTGCGTCACCAGTTCCCGCAGGGTCGAGCGGAAGCGTTGCGCCCAGGCCTCGACATGGATCTTCATGGAGGTTCGGCCGACATGGAAGACTTCCGTGTAGACCTCGAGCACATCGCCGACGCCCATGGGGCGGATGAAGGTCATCGCCTCCACCGCCACGGTGACGACGCGGCCCTGCGCGCGTTCGACACCGGCGATGCCACCCGCTTGGTCCATGCGGGCCATGACCCAGCCGCCGAAAATGTCGCCGTTGGCGTTGGTGTCGGCCGGCATGGCGCTGATCCGCACCGTGAGCTGGCCGCGGGGCTTGGCAGGCTCGTGCCTTTGGCTGGAGGTCATGGGTGATTCCGCTATCGTATCCTTCGACGATTTGACGCAGGTCGCAGGGGCCGTGGCAATTGGGGGCGAGAAGGCGTGCTGGCGAGTGAACTCGCCGCACCCCTCAACCAGTAGCTCCAGTTTTTCCCGCGTTCAGCGGCAGTTTTCGGCCTCTTCGCAGCATCTGTGGCGCGGCCGGGAAATTTATTGTCTTGCAATTGGCAGACAAAGGGCCTATCTCTCACCGACGTTTCGGCCGTTCTTTTTTGGCCCCGCGCCCATCCAATTCGGCGCACCGCTGACAAAAATCATCGAAACCGTACCAACGAACTTCTCGTGCCTGACGCGAGCGGTCCACTTCATCGCGCTTTGCGAAAGGACATCCCATGCAGACCGGAACCGTGAAATGGTTCAACTCCCAGAAGGGCTTCGGCTTCATTCAGCCTGATGGCGGTGGTTCGGACGTTTTCGTCCACATCAGCGCCGTCGAGCGTGCCGGCCTCTACGGCCTCAACGAGGGCCAGAAGATCTCCTTCGAGATCGTCGCCGATCGCCGTTCCGGCAAGTCGGCGGCCGACAACCTGCGCGCGGTCGAGTGACCGCGGGGCCGATGGGCCCCGCTCGCGAGCCACGGATGTAATGGTGGCGACCGAGGACCATCGGGAGACCCGGGCGACGGGGCGGCTTTGCCGCGCGTCGTCCGGACCTTGCGCAGGCGCCGGGCGTTATCGCCCGACGCGCCTGCGTGACGACCGCGACGGGCACCGAGGTCCGCAGGCGGCAAGCCTTGAAGGACCGCCATGACCGCCGATGCGCCGCGCCTGTTCATGTTCAAGTCGGGAGCCAACGACCAGCTCTTCGGCTTCGCGTCCGACCATACTGGCAGCAAGCTGCCGGAGAAATTCGGCCCCTGGTCGAGCATCGGCGTGATCCGCGGCGACCAGCGCCCGCCTCACGGCCTCAAGCGCGACGCCATCGAGGATGGCATTGCGCAGAACGGATTCCAGCTCTGGCGGAAGAAGGACGCGGCGGCCAAGTCGGCCTGACGCTCCACCGCCCGAAGCCCGTGCCGCTGCGGCGGCCCCACCGACAAGGGAGACGACATGCAGGTTCTCGTCCGTGACAACAATGTCGACCAGGCCCTCCGGGTCCTGAAGAAGAAGATGCAGCGCGAGGGCATCTTCCGCGAGATGAAGCAGCGCCGGAACTTCGAGAAGCCGTCCGAGCGCAAGAACCGCGAGAAGGCCGAAGCCATTCGCCGCGCCCGCAAGGCCGCCCGCAAGCAGGCCCAGCGCGACGGCCTCATTCCCGCCGCCAAGCCGAAGCCGCGCCCCGAGCGCAAGCCCCGTCCGGGCGGTGCCCCGGGTTCTGCGCCGCTCGCTGCGGCTCCGACCACCGGCACGCCGCGCTGAAGGCAGCGCGCCATCCTGCCTGAGGGCGGAGAACGACACCGGAAGGGCCCTCACGGGCCCTTTTTCGTTGATCAGGCCCCTCTAGCGGAACAGCCGCTCGCCCTGCTCGTCGACGATCTGCCGTCCCTTCGACAGCGAGAAGGTCACCGCATCCTCATGGCTGGCATGGCGGTCGGCACGGATGAACCTGTGCGCCTTCATCTCGCCACCGACCTCCTTGGTGATGGTGCCGGCGGTCTGGAACTGGCCCTCGTTCCGGAACGGCGCGGCGGTGATGAGGAAGCCCTTGTGCTCCAGCGTCGCGCCCTCCGCCGGGGCCGCCTCCGCCTCGGGGCCGGACTTGCCCCAGCCGAACAGGGATTTGAAAAAGGACATGGCGTTTCCTCCGGGGACGGTTGCGCCACCCTTAGACCGCCACGCCCCCTGCGGAAAGGACCGGATGCACCCGCGCCGCCGGTGCGACATTCTGGAACCACACCGGGGTCCGGTGGGTTCATCGACGGTTCATGGCGATACCGTCACTGTGATATTGCGTAGGCGCGGCCATCCCATGGAGGAGAGGTCGCGAGGGTGGAGATCCGCGATGATCTGGGGTTTCAAGCGATGGACGGGCCTGGCGGGAGCACTGCTCGCCGTCGGCGGCCTGTCGACGGCCGCGATGGCCGAGCCGGCGGTGACAATCGCGACGGCGAACCTGCGCGCCGGCCCTGGTGCGCAATTCAGCCGCATCGCTACCCTCCCCCCGGGCGCGGTGGTGAACCTGATCGGCTGCAGCGTGAGCTGGTGCCAGGTCACCTATCGCGGCCTGCGCGGCTTTGTCTCGGCGAGCCTGATCGACGACGACGTGGACGTGCCGCCGCCGCCGCGCGTCTATGTCCCGCCGCCGGTCTACATCCCGCCGCCGGTCTATGTGCGGCCCTATGATCCGCCCTATCGTCCCGACTACCGTCCGCCCTATCGCCCCGACCGCCCGGACTGGCGCCCGCCTTACCGGCCCGACCGTCCGGATTGGCGCCCTCCCTACCGGCCTGACCGCCCGAACTGGCGTCCCCCTGTCCGTCCGGACGAAACTGACGGCCGCCCCGCATGGCGTCCGCCGGTAAGGCCCGACCGGCCTGATTTTCGCCCGCCGCGGCCCGACCGCCCTGATTTTCGCCCGCCGCGGCCCGATCGGCCAGACTTCCGCCCGCCCGGGCGCCCGGGTTGGACTGATGGTGGCGGTGGCCGCCCCCCCTTCACGCGACCGGATGTCACGCGGCCAGGCACGGGCGGACCGGCCCCGCGGCCCGTTGCTCCTCGACCCGACCGACAGTCCCCCGGCACGCCGGGTTCCGTGGGTCGCGGCCAGGGCGGTTGAGCCGACTTGATCCAGAAGGGCGCGCCATCGGCGCGCCCTTTTGCGTTCGGAAGACGAAGACGGACGGTCTCAGCGTTCCTGCAGGGCGAGGCGCGCGCCAAGCGCCACGAAGGCGGCGGCAAAGGTCCGCCGCATCCAGGCCATGACCGAAGGCCGGCTGATCACCCGGTCGCGCATCGCCGCGGCGAACAGGCCGTAGACAACGAAGACGATGAAGGTCATGGCCATGAACACGCCTGACAGCTCCAGCATCCGCAGGAGCGGTGCGGCCTCCGTCGGCGCAATGAACTGCGGCAGGAAAGCCACGAAGAAGATCGACAGTTTCGGGTTCAGCACGTTGATGACGACCCCGTCGACCAGCACCCGCAGGTTCGACCGCGGGGCACTGGCCGCATCGACGCTGAGGGCACCCTTCTCCTTCAGCGTCTGCCAGGCCATCCAGAGCAGGTAGGCGACACCGGCATATTTGACGATGGCGAAGGCCACGGCGCTGGTATGGAGCAGCGCCGCGAGCCCGAGCATGGCCGCGGCCAGGTGGGGCACGATGCCGAGCGTGCAGGCGAAGGCAGCGAGAACACTCGCCCGGCTGCCGCGCGAAAGGCCGGCGGCCAGCGTGTAGACAACGCCCGTGCCGGGCGAGGCGACGATGATGAGCGTCGTCAGCAGGAACTCGATCGTCATGGTCTCTCTCCGATGATGGGCCATGAGGCCCTTCATGACGCCCGGAGGCAATCCCTCCGCACACCCCTCAATACTTAGTCATTAACCTAACTAATAGGTGTCGCTAGCCTCGCCCCATGATCACTGCGCCCCATCGCCTCGATGACACATTCCGCGCCCTGGCCGACCCCACCCGCCGCGCCGTGGTCGAAGCGCTGGGGCGCGGCCCCGCTGCCGTCAGCGACCTCGCCCGGCCCTTCTCCATGGCCCTGCCGAGCTTCCTGCAGCACCTGAAGCTCTTGGAGGAGTGCGGCCTCGTCGAAACCCAGAAGCAGGGCCGGGTGCGCACATGCCGCCTGAAGCCGGAACCGCTCGCGGCCCTCGATCATTGGCTGGAAGTGCAGCGCAGCCTCTGGACCCGCCGCCTCGACCAACTGGACGCGCTCCTCGTCACCATGGCCGAGGAGATGCCCGCCACGCCCTCCCCCCAAGACCAGACCGACAAGGACACGCCATGACCACCGCTCCGACGCCCGACGCCTTCTCCGTCTTCGATCCCACCCTCGACCTCGAGCTGCGCCGCGAGGTGCCGGTGAAGGCGGACCTCGTCTGGCGCGCCTGGACCGAGCCGGAGCTGATCGTCAAATGGTTCACGCCGGCGCCCTGGCGGACCACGCTCTGCGAGATCGACGTGCGCCCGGGCGGCAAGTTCCGCACGGTGATGGAGGGGCCGAACGGCGAGAAGAACGACAGCACGGGCTGCGTTCTGCACGTCATCCCCGGCCGCCTCCTCGTCTTCACCGACGCGCTCGGCCCGGGCTTCCGCCCCACCGGCAGCGCCTTCATGGCCGCCTCGGTGGAGATCGCCCCGACCGCGACGGGCACGCTCTATGTCGCCCGCGCCCTGCACAAGGACCCGGAGGCGAAGCAGCAGCACGAGGCCATGGGCTTCCACACGGGCTGGGGCACGGCGCTGGATCAGTTGGTGGCGATGGTGAAGGCGATGTGAGGATCAGCGGGCGGCGAGGAGGTCGGCAACCCGCGGGTCGTCGTACCAGATGACGTCGACGACGATGAAAGCGCTCTGAGCGATCCAGGAGCCGATCACCTCGCTGCGCGCCAGCCCGATCGCGGCGAGGCCCGGGACCTTCTCCAGCCTCGGCTCGGCATCGATGGCCATGAAACTGGTTTCACTGCGCCGATACAGCAGGCTGACCAAGGCTCGGTCACCAGCCGTCGTGCCATCGCCCCAGGGGCCGATGAGGAGGTCGACATTGGCATCGTGGTCAGGGCCGTCGACCGTCCACTGGCAGAGGTAGACGACGATGGAGCCTACCGGGTCATGGACCTCACCAAAGATCGTCCGAGAGAGCTTCCCGCAGCACGGACAGTCGAAGGTCATTTCAGCGGACGTGACAGCGTGGATTCTGTCGGGCTTCGCCACGGGGTACCTCGTCGCGGGTACTCCGATTGAAAGCGCTTCCGGAGGGTCACACAACTTTGGGATGAATCCCGATGGGCGAGGTTGCCCTCACCCCTTGCGCTCGTCGTCGTCCGTGTCGGCGTGGAAGACGTGCAGCACGTGCTGGACGATGGGCGAGAGCACCACGCCGGTCGCCAGCACGATCACAAGTCCCGAGAAGATGGCGTAGGTGCCGGCGAAGAGCTTGCCGCCATCGGTCTTGAGCTCGGTCACCGGGCCCATGCCGGAGAGGATCATCGCGGCGTTGAGGTAGGAATCGCGCCAGCCCATGCCCTCGAAGCCGGAATAGCCGGCCATGCCCACGGCGAGGCCGGCAAGCATCAGGGCGAACCAAATGGCGATGGAGCGGGCGAGCCGGCCCCAGAGCGGCGAGCTGCGCGGCACCTCGAAGAGCGAGCGCGACCGGGCGCTGCCCCTGCCGCCGCCCTGATGCCTGCCCGCCGCGCGTTCCGTCATGTCGACGTTCCTCGCAGGCGGGCTCGTCGCGTCAGTTGTCGAGGAAGCTGCGCAGCTTCCGCGAACGGCTCGGATGCTTCAGCTTGCGCAGCGCCTTGGCCTCGATCTGGCGGATGCGCTCGCGCGTCACCGAGAACTGCTGGCCGACCTCTTCGAGCGTGTGGTCGGTGTTCATGCCGATGCCGAAGCGCATGCGCAGCACGCGCTCCTCGCGCGGGGTGAGCGAGGCGAGCACACGCGTCGTTGTTTCGCGAAGATTGCTCTGGATCGCCGCGTCGATGGGCAGGATCGCGTTCTTGTCCTCGATGAAGTCGCCGAGGTGGCTATCCTCCTCGTCGCCGATCGGGGTTTCGAGGGAGATCGGCTCCTTGGCGATCTTGAGGACCTTGCGGACCTTCTCCAGCGGCATGCCGAGCTTTTCGGCCAGCTCCTCCGGGGTCGGCTCGCGGCCGATCTCGTGCAGCATCTGCCTGCTGGTGCGGACGATCTTGTTGATCGTCTCGATCATGTGCACGGGAATGCGGATGGTGCGGGCCTGGTCGGCGATCGAGCGGGTGATCGCCTGCCGGATCCACCAGGTGGCATAGGTCGAGAACTTGTAGCCGCGGCGGTACTCGAACTTGTCGACCGCCTTCATCAGGCCGATATTCCCCTCCTGGATGAGATCGAGGAACTGCAGGCCGCGGTTCGTGTACTTCTTGGCGATGGAGATGACGAGGCGCAGGTTCGCCTCGACCATTTCCTTCTTGGCCTGGCGGGCTTCGCGCTCGCCCTTCTGCACCATCTGGACGATCTTGCGGAACTCGCCGATCTCCAGGCCCGTCTCGGTGGCCAGCGCCTGGATCTCGGCGCGGATCTCCTTGACCGTGTCCTTCTCCTCGGCGACGAAGCCCTTCCAGCCACGGGCGCCCAGCGAGGCGACGCGGCGGATCCAGTTCGGATCGAGCTCCGAGCCCTGGTACTCCTTCAGGAAGGACATGCGGTCGACGCCATAGCTCTCGGCAAGGCGAAGCAGGCGCCCCTCGTAGCCGACGAGGCGCTTGTTGATGTCGTAGAGCTGCTCGACCAGCGCCTCGATGCGGGCGGTGTTCAGCGACAGCGACTTGACGTGGGTGACGAGGTCCTCGCGCAGCTTCTTGGCGCGGCGCTCCTGGCTCGGCGACAGCTTGGTGTCGTTCAGCCGATTCTCGACATTCTGGTCCTGCAGCCGGCGGAGCTTCTTGTACTCGTCGGCGATGGTGTCGAAGATCTCGAGCACCTTCGGCTTCAGCTCCGCCTCCATGGCGGCGAGCGACACGGCGTTCTCCATGTCGTCCTCGTCGAGGTCGCCCTCGGCGCCCGGCGGCAGGGCCTCCTCGCCATCGGGGGCGATCGGCGCCTCGCCCTCACCCACCACCGGCGCGTTCTTGGCGTCGGGGCCGGCATAGGTGGCTTCGAGATCGATGATGTCGCGGAGGTAGATCTTCCCCTCGTTGAGCTCGTCGCGCCAGATGATGATGGCCTGGAAGGTCAGCGGGCTCTCGCAGAGACCGGCGATCATCGCCTCGCGGCCGGCCTCGATGCGCTTGGCGATGGCGATCTCGCCCTCGCGGGACAGCAGCTCCACCGAGCCCATCTCGCGCAGATACATCCGCACGGGGTCGTCGGTGCGGTCGAGCGGCTCGGAAGCGCGCTCGGACTTGACCACCGCACGGGGGGAAGCCTCCTGCAGCTCGCCATCGGGCTCGTCGGCCTCCGGCTGCTCCTCGCCCTCGCCATCCTCGGCCGCCTCGTCGTTGTCGACGACGTTGATGCCCATCTCGGAGAGCATCGCGTTCATGTCCTCGATCTGGTCCGAGGTGAACGAGGCCGCGGGCATGACCGCATTGATTTCGTCGATGGTGACATAGCCGCGCTTTTTGGCGCGCTTGATCATCGCCCGAACGCCGGCATCGGAGAGGTCCAGGAGCGGGCCATCCGGGCCCTCGGTCTCCTGATCCGCGCCTTCCGGTTTCTCGGTTGCCTTGGTCGCCATCAACACCCGTCCTCGCTCACGCGCCGCAAGCGGCCCGTCCGGCACCAATGGAGGGCAACCGCCCGCCTCAACGCCAAAAGAGGGGCTGCGCTCGCTCACCGGCGCGCCCCTCGTCAAACCCGCCTGACCCGCCCTAAGGCCTTCGTCCTTAAGACCTGGTGAACCATGACCGGACGCCTCGTTGCCGTTGCGTGGGCCAGCCCCCCGTGACACCGAGCGCATCAGACGCTCCGACCACCCCGACCGGACTGGGCCCCGAAGCCCTCGACGAGGGCTTCCGTTCCCGCCAACTCCGCCTCCCGACGCTTCGCGTCAAGGAGCCATTGCTCATTGGCTTCCGTCGGATCGTCGCCGAAGGCACGTTCGGCATCCCGGATTTCCTTAATTAGCGCTTGCTTCTTGCGATGCAAGGCCATCAGCTGGCCGAATGTCACCTCTGCGTCGCTTTTTGCGGCCCCCGGCTTGGCACCCCAGACCGCGCCGAGCGAAACGGTGGCCCGCAACTGGTCGACCAGCGGCCCATGCCCGGCGGCCATGAGCGCCACGGCGAAGGCCTCGGCCTCTGCATCAATCCCCTGCGCGTGCATGTCGAGAAGCGCCGCTTTGAGCGCTTCCGCCTGCGGATGGCGCAGGTCGAGGCCGGCAATCTCCTCCTCCTGGCCATCGATCAGCCAGGGATGGTTGAGCAGGGCCATGAGGATCAGCGCCTCGCGCATCGGCAGGGCCGCGCGGGGGCCGCGCACAAGAGCACTCGCGGCAAGCGAAGGCGAGGGCCGGTGGTCCGGCACGTCGTAGCGGGAAAAGCCGCGGCTCCCCTGGCCCGGCCGCTGGGCGCCCGGCGGCCCCTGCCGCCGCGCCCGCTGCATCGGCCGGAACAGGTCGGACAGCCGCCCGAAGACATCGTCGCGATAGTGCCGGCGGACATTCTCGTCGCCGATCGTCGCCACCACCTGGCCGAGCCGCGCCTCCAGCGCCGCGCGCTTCTCCGGTGTGCCGAAGACGCCGGCCTCGGTCTCGCGCTGCCAGAGCATGGAGGCGAGCGGCTGGGCCTGGGCCAGCACCGCATCCATCGCCTCGCGACCCGAGGAGCGGATGAGGTCGTCGGGGTCCTGCCCCTCCGGCAGGGCGGCGAAGAGAAGGCTACGGCCGGGTTTCAGCAGCGGCAGGGCGATGTCGATGGCCCGGTAAGCGGCCCGCCGGCCGGCCTTGTCGCCGTCGAAGAGCAGGACCGGCTCGGGGGCCATCTTCCATAAGAGGTCGAGCTGGCCCTCGGTCAGGGCGGTGCCGAGCGGCGCCACCGTCTCGCCGAAGCCGGCCATGACCATGGCGATGACATCGACATAGCCCTCCACCGCGATGATGCGGTTCGCGCGATGGGCGACCTCGCGGGCGCCATGGGCGTTGTAGAGGAGCGACCCCTTGTGGAAGAGGTCGGTCTCCGGCGAGTTCAGGTACTTTGCCGGAACGTCCTTCTCCAGCGCCCGGCCGCCGAAGGCGACGACCCGCCCGCGCAGATCGGTGATCGGGAACATGACGCGGTCGCGGAACCGGTCATAGGGCACCGGGATGTCGTCGCCGTGGACGAGAAGGCCCGCGGCGATCATGTCGGGCACCGAGACGCCCTTGGATCCCAGGAACTCCTTCAGCCCGAAACGCTCCCCCGGCGCATAGCCGAGGCGGAACTTCAGCTGCGTCGGCGCACCGAGGTCCCGCCCCGCGAGGTAACCGCGGGCCTTGGCGCCGACGCGATCCTGGAGCTTGGCCTCGAAATGTTTCGCCGCAAGCTCCATGACGTCGTAGAGCGTGCGCGCCTTCTCGGCCCGCTGCACCTCTTCCGCCGACACCTTGGGCACGGCGAGGCCCGCATCGGCCGCCAGCCGCTCCACCGCCTCGGGGAACGACACGCCCTCCGTCTCCATCAGGAAGCGGAACTGGTCGCCGTGCTTGCCGGAGGAGAAGCAGTGATAGAAGCCCTTCTGGTCGTTCACATAGAAGGACGGCGTCTTCTCGGCATTGAAGGGCGACAGCCCTCGCCATTCCCGCCCCTGCTTCTTCAGCTTGACGCGCCGGCCCACCACCTCCGACACGGGGAGGCGCTGGCGGATCTCGTCGAGGAACGAGGGGGGAAAGCGCATGGCGGAGACATAGCACTTTCCCGAGGCTTTTTCGGAAGTGGTCTGGGCGCCCTGTGGATGGTCAGGACAGCGCCTGCCGCAATCCGTCGGTCAGATCGGCCACGGGGCTTGCACCGCGCCCGGCAAGCCAGCCGAGGAGGTCGGCCGGGGCCATGGGCCGGGCATAGAGGAAGCCCTGGAGCACGTCGCAGCGGGCGCTCGCAAGGAAGGCCGCCTGCTGCGGCGTCTCGATGCCCTCGGCGACGCTGGTCAGGCCGAGAGCCCTCGCCATTTCGACGGCCGCGCGGATGATCGCCTCCGCCTTCTCGTCCTCGGCCACGCGTTCGATGAGCGAACGGTCGATCTTCAACGCCGTCGCCGAAAGGCGCGACAGGTGGGACAGGTTGGAATGGCCGATGCCGAAATCGTCGATGGCGACGCCGATCCCGGCCTGGCGCAACAGGCGCACCTTGGCCGCCGTCTCGGCATAGTCGCTGATCAACGCGGTTTCCGTCACCTCGACCTCGATCAGCTCCGGGCGCACGCCGCTGCGCATCACCAGTTCGAGGAGTTCAGGCACGAAGGCGGGGTCCTCGAGCTGGCGCGGCGAGACGTTGACGGCGACCGGCAGGTCGAGCCCCTCCGCCGCCCAGATCACCTGCTGGCGGATGGCCGCGGTGACGACGAAACGACCGAGGTCCTCCATCAGCCCGACCTTCTCGGCGAGCGGCACGAACTGCGACGGCGCCACCGCGCCGCGCTTCGGATGGGTCCAGCGAAGCAGCGCCTCGACGCCGACGACCTCGCCGTTCGTGGTCGAGACTTTCGGCTGGTAGTACAGCTCCATCGCCTGCGTCTCGATGGCAATGCGCAGATCGGCCTCCAGCTCGGCCTGCTCGCGCACGAGGTCGCGCAGGTCCTGGTCGAAGAAGACTGCCGTGTTCTTGCCCCGCGCCTTGGCGACATACATGGCGAAGTCGGCGAGGCTGATGAGGTCGCCGAGCGCCGGCGCGTCGTCGGGCGCGCGCGCGATGCCGATGCTGGCGCCGATCACGATGTCATGGCCGGCGATGCGGAAGGGCCGCCGAAGCGCCGCGAGGATGGCGTCGGCACGGGCGCGCAGCACGTCCAGCGCGACGATGCCCGGCATCAGCGCGACGAACTCGTCGCCGGCAAAGCGCGCCACGACGAGATCGTCGGGGCAGGCCTCGATCAGCTCGCCGAGGGCATTGGTGCAGCTCGCGAGCTCCTCGGGCTGGCGCCCGAACCCGTCGACGACGATGCGCCGGCTGACCTGGCGCAGAAGCTCGTCGCCCGTGCGGTGGCCATAGGTGTCATTGACGGCCTTGAACCCGTCGAGGTCGATGAAGAACAGCGCGCCTTCGCAAGGCTCCTGCGTCCGGCCGGCGGCGAGATTGAGGACATGGGTCACCACCGCGCGGTTCGGCAGGCCGGTGACGAGATCGGTATGGGCGAGGACGTTCATCCGGACGATGCTGGCGTTCACCCGCTTCACCATGCGCCGGAAGCTCTCGGCAAGGCCGCCGATCTCGCAGGCGCAATCGACGTCCACCACCTCGTCGAAGCGGCCGGCCGCGACCGCATCGGTGGAGCGTTGGATGGCGGCGATGGTGCTGGTGAGCTTGCGGGCAGCGAGCAGCATCATGACGGCGGAGATGGCAGCCGTGCCGAGCGCAATGGCGGCAGCCGCGAGAGCGGGCTCCTGGTCCGTCATCCGCGTCAGCACCGCGAAGCTCAGCGGCCCGCCGCAGGCCAGCGCCACGACGAAGCTGAGCAACGCGAAGCGCAAGGGGATGCTGTTCAGCCCCCGGCCATAGGCCTCCTTCGACGTATCCCGTCCCATGTCCCGCTGCTGCCCTGCAAGCCGGCCCCGCGCCGGCCGCACGCTGTTAGCCGGGCAACCCTTGCCAATGGACCAGCCGGGTCGGCGCGGCAGGGTTAAGGGCCGTTCACCATGTGTCGCGGCGAAACGCCGCCCCGGTCAGGACCGCCGGGAAACGCCCTCGGCGCCCTGCCAGCGGGTGGCTGCGGCATCGTCCGCGTCCTTCGCGGCAACCCAGGCCCCATCGCCGCCGCTCTCCTCGAATTTCCAGAACGGCGCCCGTGTCTTGAGGAAATCCATCAGGAATTCGGCCGCCGCAAAGGCCGCCTCGCGATGCTCGGAGAGGGTCACCACCAGGACGATATTGTCACCCGGCTCCATCCGCCCGTGGCGGTGGATAATCAGTACGTCCTGCAGCGGCCAGCGCGCCCGCGCCTCGTCCTCGATGCGGCCGAGTTCGGCCAGGGCCATGGCCTCGTAGGTCTCGAGCGTCATGGCGCCGATGGTGGTGCTGCCGGTCACACCGCGGCAGAGGCCGGTGAAGGTCGCGACCGCCCCCACATCGACACGGCCCGCCGTGAGGCGGCGGACCTCCGCCCCCATGTCGAAATCCTCACGCTGGACGCGCACCGCCATGATCCGCTTCCCTCAGGCCACGACCGGAACGGGCCGCCAGTCCATGCCGACATGGCCGGGTTCCGCCGCCACACGGTCGATCCAGCCGCGAACCGCCGAGAAGGGCGTCAGGTCGAACTCCGCCTCGTGGGCGAGATGGGTGTTGGCGTAGAGCGCAATGTCGGCAAGCGTCATGCGGTCGCCCGCGACGAAGGGGGAGCGGGCGAGTTGGGTTTCCATCCGCGACAGCGCTTCCTCGCCCTTCTCCATCCAGTCGTCGACGAGGTCGCGCTTCAACTCGCGCCCGCCGGGGATCAGCGCCATCCAGAACCGCGCCTCGCCGAGCGAGGGATGATGCGAGTTCTGCTCGAAGAACAGCCATTGCATCATCATGGCACGGCACAGCTTGTCCTCGGGCAGGAAGCGCGTGCCCTCACCGAGATACATGAGGATGGCGTTGGACTCGATCAGCACGGTGCCGCCATCGACCTGCAGGACGGGCACGCGTCCACGGGGGTTCATGGCGAGGAAGTCGGGCGTGCGCGTATCGCCGCGCAGGATGTCGACGTCACGCAGGTCGAAGGGCATGCCGAGATGCGCCAGAAGCAGGCGCACCTTGTAGCAATTGGCCGAACGCTGGGCGGCGTGGAGGACGAGGCTCATGCGTTCGTTATAGCGAACGCAGCGGGATTGTCAGCCGCCGGGACGATGGGCCGCGGCCGGCTCGCAGGCGAGCGCCGGCAGGTCGAGATAGCGCATCCGCTTCATCTCCCGCCGCCCGCCGGAGACGGCATCGACCACCAGGCCGCAGACCAGCATGAGGAAGGCGAGCTGCATCACCGCCGCCGACAGGATGGCGGTGGGGAATCGCGGCACCAGGCCGGTCTCCAGGTAGGTCTGGATGATCGGCGCGGCGAGGCCGAGGCTCGCCAGCGCCAGCACGCCGGCAATCAGGCCATAGAAGCGCAGCGGCTGGACGGCCCGGTACATGTTGACCAGCGTCCAGAGGATGCGCGCGCCGTCGCGATAGGTCTTCAGCTTGGAATGCGAGTTCTCCGGGCGCTTGCCATAGGGCAGCGGCACCTCGCCAGTGCGCAGCTTCAGGTCGATGGCGTGCACGGTGAGCTCCGCCTCGATCTCGAAGCCCGAGGACGAGGCGGGGAAGGACTTGGCGAAGCGGCGCGAGAACACGCGGTAGCCGGAGAAGATGTCCTTGAAGGGCGAGGCGAACATCGCGGTGGTGATGCGGTTGAACAGCGCGTTGCCGAAGCGATGGCCGCGCCGGTAGGCCGCCTCCTCGCTGTCGACCCGGGCACCGACCACCATGTCCAGCTGGTCGCGCAGCAGCAGGTCGACGAGGCCGGGGGCCGCTGTTGGGTCATAGGTCATGTCGCCATCGGCCATGACATAGATGTCGGCGTCGACATCGGCGAACATGCGGCGCACGACATTGCCCTTGCCCTGGAACGGCTCGTGGCGGACCACCGCGCCGGCGGCGCGCGCCACCTCGGCCGTGCCGTCGGTGGAATTGTTGTCATAGACGTAGACGGTGGCCTCCGGCAGCGCGGCGCGGAAGGCGGCAACCGTCGCGGCGATGGTCGCTGCCTCATTGTAGCAGGGTAGCAGGACGGCGACGGAGGGCCGTGAGGCTTCGGCCGCGAGGCGGCGGGCGAGATCGTCGATGAGGGCGCGGGCCGGGCTCCCCGAGGCGGGGGCAGCGGATCGGGACGCGCGCTTCTGCGGTTCAGCCACGGGCGGGGCTCCAGCGGGCGGAAAGGCGGAGGAGATCGGGCCCAAGCGCCCGGTGGGCGAGGACGCCGAAAAACAGGGCCATGACGAGGACGCCGATGGGCACGCCCGTCACCATCATGCCGGGGCGGGCGACGAGCGGCAGCAACCAGACGGCCGCGAGAAGCGTCTTCTCATAGGGGCCAAAGCCCTTCTCGACGCCATGGGCGGCGGTGAAGGCCACGGCGACCGCGAGGATGGTCATGTCGTAGTCGAGGCAATAGGGCGTCGCGAGCAGCGCGCCCGTAGCGGTCATGGCGGCGACGAGGCGGTGGTCAGCCCGGCGCCATGCGGCGAGTGCAAGGATCGCAACGACAAGGCCGGTGACGGCGAACTGCGCGCCATAGGCGAGCGGCAGCGGCGCGCCGAAGGAGCGGAAGGCGGAGAAGGTCGACTGGATCTTCGCCCAGCCGGTGATGCCCTGTTCGAGAATGACCTCGCGGGTGAAGACGGCACCCTTGAGGAAGGCCGTCCAGACCTCGGGACCGAGCCAGAGTGTCACGCCCGCCACCATGGCGAGGACCGTGACGCCTGCCGCGACCACGGCGCGGACATGCCAGCCGAGCAGCATGACGACCGGCAGGACGAGGCCGAACTGCGGCTTGTAGGCGAGGAGCCCGATGCAGATCCCGGCGATGATCGGCCGCGTCGGAAGGAGCAGAAGCCCGAAGCCGAGCAGGCCTGCCGTCAGGAAGGCGTTGTGGCCATGGCCGAGCGTGACGAAGACCGCCGGAAAGCCAATGGCCACCGCCAGAAGGGCGCGGTGCGGCGGGGCGATGGCCCTCACGGCGGCGAGATAGAGCGCGAACGTCGAGGCCTGCCAGGCGATCAGCGCCGGCACATAGGGCAGGAGCCCCATCAGCGCCGCCACGGCGAGGAAGAAGGGCGGATAATGCCAGCCATAGACGTCAATGGCGGGATTGGCGAAGACCTGCCGCTGGAAGGCGAAATGGGTCTCGGGGTCGAAAAGGCCGGTGGGATCGCCCCCGACAAGCATCCGCCCGGCCGTCCACATGCCTGAGAAGTCGGTGGCGATGGGCCGGCCGAACCGGTCGGTCATCGGCCCGCCGGTCACCCAGATGAAAATGAGCGAGGCGGCGCCAAACAGCGCGATCATCAGCGCATAGATGCGCGCACGATCTTCGGTGAGCCAGTCGCCGCTGCGAAGGGAGGCCAGCATGGATGCCCCGGTTGCTAGACCGGGGCACCATCGCAGCAAGGCGCTAAGACAAGGTTAGCCGCGCGGACTCAGCCCGAGGGCTGGATGTTCGCCGCGCGGATGATCTCCGCCCAGGTCTGCATCTCCTGGGCGTGATAGGGCCGGAAGGCGGCCGGGTCGCGCGCCGTGATGGTGAAGCCGAGCTTGGTGATGGCCTCGACCACGGCGGGCCTTGCCAGCGAGGCGAGGATCTCGCGCGACAGCCGGTCGAGGGCGCCTTGCGGCGTCGCCGCGGGAGCGAAGAAGCCGGTCCAGCTCTCGGCGTCGGCATCGGTGACGCCCTGCTCGCGCAGCGTCGCGAGATTCGGCAGCTGCGGGTTGCGCTTCGGCGAGCCGATGGCGATGCCGCGCATCAGGCCGCCTTGGATCTGGGTGAAGACGCTCGCCATGGTGGAATTGGCGACATCGATGCGGCCACCCACAATGTCCTGCACCAGCGGCGCAGCGCCGCGATAGGGCACGTGCGTCATCTTGATGCCGGTGCGCACCATGAACAGCTCGGTGGAGAGATGCGAGCCGGAGCCGACGCCGGTGGAGCCGTAATTGAGCTCGCCGGGCTTGGACTTCGCCAGCGCGATCAGTTCCTGGATCGACTTGGCCGGCGAGTCGTTCTTCACCACGAAGATGTGCTCGAAGGCGCCGACTCCGGCGAGCGGATAGAAATCCTTCACCGCGTCGTAGCCCGGCTCCTTCAGGAGGAACATGTTGTTCCCGTGGGTCTGGTTGTTGCCGAAGGTGATGGTGTGGCCATCGGCATCGGCGCGGGCGACTTGCCGCGTGCCGATGGAGCCCGAGGCGCCGCCGACATTCTCCACCACAACCTGCTGGCCGAGGGGACCGGAAATATCCTGCGCCACGATGCGGGCGATGCCGTCGGTGGGGCCGCCGGCCGGATAGGCGACGACCAGCTTGACCGGCCGCGACGGTGACCAGGCCTGGGCCGAAGCGCCGCGGATGAAAAGGGGCGCGGCGAGAAGGCCGCCGAAACCGAGGACGACGCCGCGACGCGTGGCCCGGCTGATGCTGCGCGTGGTGCTGCTCATGGGTTCCCTTCCTGATGATGGCTTCTATGAATGTTTTTCGCTTGTTCGCGCCGTGACGCACGACTAAACGTCCCCGCCGGAACGCCGGGGCGCCGCGGAGATTTTCCACGCGGTCATAACGTGCCTTCGGGGATTTTCAAACTCGACGGAGTCGACCATGGCCTTTCTCGCCGACGCCCTGAAGCGCGTGAAGCCCTCTGCCACCATCGCCATGGCGCAGAAGGCCCGCGACCTCAACGCGCAGGGCAAGAAGGTCATCTCGCTCTCGGCCGGCGAGCCGGATTTCGACACGCCGGACAACATCAAGATGGCGGCCGTCAAGGCCATCGCCGACGGCAAGACGAAGTACACGGCGGTGTCCGGCATCACCGAGCTGCGCCAGGCCATCGTCGCCAAGTTCAAGCGTGAGAACGGCCTCGACTACAAGTGGCAGCAGGCCATCGTCTGCACCGGCGGCAAGCAGGTGCTCTTCAACGCCTTCATGGCGACGCTGAACGCCGGCGACGAAGTGCTGATCCCGGCCCCCTACTGGGTGTCCTATCCGGAAATGGTGGCGCTGTGCGGCGGCACGCCGACCTTCGTCTCGGCCGGGCCTGAGACCAACTACAAGCTGACCGCGGAGGCGCTCGACCGCGCGATCACGCCGAAGACCAAGTGGTTCCTGTTCAACTCGCCGTCGAACCCGACGGGCGCGGCCTATACGCGCGCCGAGCTGAAGGCGCTCACCGACGTTCTGATGAAGCACCCGCATGTCTGGATCCTCACCGACGACATGTACGAGCACCTCGTCTACGGCGATTTCACCTTCACCACCCCGGCGCAGGTCGAGCCCGCCCTCTACGAGCGCACGCTGACCATGAACGGCCTGTCGAAGGCCTATTCGATGACCGGCTGGCGCATCGGCTATGCCGCCGGTCCCGAGCCCCTGATCAAGGCCATGGACCTTATTCAGGGCCAGCAGACCTCCGGCGCCAACACCATCGCCCAGTGGGCGGGCGTGGAAGCACTGAACGGCACGCAGGATTATATCCCGGCGCGCCGCAAGGCCTTCGAGCAGCGCCGTGACCTCGTCGTCTCCATGCTCAACCAGGCCAAGGGCCTGTCCTGCCCGACGCCGGAAGGCGCCTTCTACGTCTATCCCTCGCTGCAGGGCGTGATCGGCAAGAAGGCTCCCTCGGGCAAGACCATCGCCACCGACGAGGATTTCGCCATGGAACTCGTCGAGAGCGAGGGTGTCGCCATCGTCCACGGCTCGGCCTTCGGCCTCGGCCCGGCCTTCCGCCTCTCCTATGCGGAATCGACCGAGACGCTGACCACGGCCTGCGAGAAGATCCAGAAGTTCTGCGCCGAGCTGCGCTGAGCCTTTCAGGTCATCACCGGTCCCCATCGGGAAGCGCGCCCTCACCGGCGCGCTTTTTCGTTTGAACCTTTCGGAATGCCGATCCGACCCATGTTCAAGTGAGCGGCTTCAGGGCCACTCTTCGTGACGATCCCAGGCGACACGGCGCCTCTCGCCGGGATGTCCAACCGCAGACGGCCAGGCCGTTAAGGGAACCTTAACCTCGGCGGGCTGTTCTCAAGTCAGCCGTTCCGCCGGAGGATCGCTCCGATGCCCCTCATGCCGCTGTCCTCCATCGCCGCCGCCATCACCGCCGTCGCGGGCCTGGCAGGCCTCGCCGGCGATGCGCCGCGTGCGATGGCGCCCCAGTCGGTCCTCTATTGCACCGGTTGCCTCTGCGACGAGGAACGCCCCGACATGCCGGTTCCCGGCGAGTGGCGCCCGAGTGGCCGCATGGGCGACCGCATCACCCTGCGCTTCGAGCCGCGCGAGCCGGGCCGCACCGCCTCCTCCTGCCGGCGCCCCAATACGGCTGGCTGACGAAAAATCCGCGGCGGTTTGAACCTTTTCGAGGCACGCCGCCACCCATGGTCAAGTTCATCGTCCCGCGGCCCAACAGCGCCGCCGACCGGAGACAGACCATGTCGATCCGCATCGCCCGCACCGCCTTCGCCGCCCTCGTTCTCGCTGCCGGCTTCGCCGCCAGCGCCGGCGCCGCCCCGGCCCAGTCCCCCGCGCAGTCGCCGGGCACCCGCCCCGTCACCTATTGCGGCCCCTGCCTGTGCACCGCCGCGCCGCCGGCCATGACGGTCTCGGGCGACTGGGTGCCGAACGGCCAGGTCCTCGGTGGATCGCAGGTGCTGAAGTTCCGCCCCACCGGCGAGGCCGTCTCGACGCTGACCATCTGCCAGCGCTGACACGACCGACACATCGAGAATCCGGCCCAGGCCGTGGCAGCCTGTCTTGAGACAGCGCAATGCATTCCTTGGAGCCCTCACGTAAATTACTTGCCTTGGAGGAAGAAAAAGCCAAAAGGTTTCGGCATGGATATGCCTTGCGACGCCCAGCGAACGCTTGCCGACGAGATCGAAAATGTTCTCAAGGCCATGGCGCATTCCCAGAGGCTGATGGTCCTTTGCTGTCTTCGCGATGGCGAGGATTCGTCGACCGTGATTGCAAGGCGCACCGGATTCCGGCCTGCGACCGTCAGCCATCATCTCGGCATCCTTCGCCACGCCGGGATCATTGCATCGCGGCGCTCCGGGCGCCGGATCATCCACTCAATCGAGTCGGGCGTGGCGACGCGGGTTCTAGACGCCCTCCGGGCGGCCTGACAGCCAACGGGCGGACAACGGAAAAGGGCCACCTCGACGAGGCGGCCCTTCATCTTGTCGGATAGCCTTCGTTCAGTAGCGGGCGACGACGCCAGCCGGACCCGACGAGAACAGGTAGTTCACGCCAACCTTGACGGCATGGACGTCACCACGCTGCTGGACCCAGATGTTCGGCGCACCCGCCAGATCGGTGCGGAAGCGACCGAAGGCGAGGTAGTTGTACTCGATCTTGGCGGTCAGGTTCTGCGTCACCGCATATTCGAGGCCGGCGCCAACCATCCAGCCCACACGGGTGCTGGAGGAGGACAGGTAGGGCCCCTGATCGTGACCGGTCGTGAACCCGCCGAGGGCGAGACCAGCCTTGGCGTAGAGCATGGCCCGGTCGAAGGTGACGCCGATGCGCGGCGCCAGCGTTGCGGTCCAGTTGAGGCTGCGCGCGAACACGGGCACCACACCCGCGGCCGGCGCCAGCGCCGTGGTCGAGCTCTTGTTGAATCCGACAGCCGACAGATCGGCCTCAAGGCCGAGGACCATGCTGTTGATCTGGTAGTTGTAGCCGATCTGCATACCGCCCATCAGCGCCGAACCGCCCATCCCCTGAAGCGGGAAGCCTGCGAAGCCGTTGCGGGGTGTGAAGGCGTCGTAACCACCGGCGACCGAGGCGATGCCCAGGTGGCCGCCAATGTAGAAGCCGGTCCAGTTGAACCCGGCTGGCGCGACGGCGACCGCCATCACCGGACCGCGCGGAGAGCCGAGATCGGCTGCGGACGCAGTCCCTGCAACGCAGCAGGCAGCAGCCAGACCGAACAGAACACGACGCATGACGTTCCTCCTTAAGGCGATGATCGCCGTTGGAGACAGCTAAGTCATCCGCACCGAACGTGGCAATAATCGTGTGATACCATTCGCACTTATCGCGTCGACATGTAATAAGATGACCACATTGTCTTCATTCTAGAATTCTAGAATATTTGAAGAGTGGCTGTCATAGGCGTACAGAATGCCAGATTTTGACATACCCCGAAAGGCTGACAACATCATGAGGTGGCAGACATCGCCATCAGCGTCTCGCGCATCTTCTCATGGACGATATTGATGGCCTTCAGCGGCCGGATCATCACCTTGAAATGGGTGATGCGGTCGGCCTCGTCCCAGCTGATCATGTCGATGCCGTTGACGGCGATGCCGTCGATGCCGGTGGCGAATTCCAGCACCGCGGAGCGCGCGCCGAACCACTGGTTCGGATAGTGGAAGCCCTCGTTGTTGAGCACCTGAAACGCCGCCGCGAGATATTTTGTGGTGAGGGCCCGACCCTCCTGTGGCGTGTGCACCACAGGGCTCTCGAACACCACATTGTCCGCCAGCAGATCGGCGAGGCCGGCGACGTCCCGCGCCTCGGCGACCGCATGCCAGCGACGGATGGCGGCCGGCATGGCAGCCGAATTGGCGGCGTGATGATCAGGCATCGTTCGTCCTCCCTGGTGTGGCCGTGAGCCTCGCCCCGCCGCAGCCGGGCCGCAATCCGGCCGAACCGGGGATGGGACGCGGCGTTAACCTTCTCTTAACCTTTTCATTGTGAGGGCCCCGCCCCCCTCCTAGGGTCCCCCCCGGGATATCGGAGGCTCGGGTCCATGCGGCGGCTCGTCATCACGTTTTGCGGGATCTATCTCGCAGCCGCGGCGCTCGCCGCCGCCACCACCGGCTGGGGGCTGATCGATCCCGTGCCAGGCTATCGTCTCTCGCTGTTCTGGATGTCGCCGGACACGCTGGAGGCACGCATCGACTCCCTCGTGAGCGCGCAACGCATCTTCGAGGCGCAGGTCTATGCCGGCCTCCACGCTGTCTCCTGGGCGACCGTGCTGAGCCTTACCCTCGTCGGCGCCCTGCGGGCCATCCTCGGCCCGAGCGAGCCTCTCGCCAACATCCGCTCCACCGCCATCGTCATGGGCGGCCTCGCCGGCCTGATCCTGTTGTCCTGGCTGGCGCAGCCCCTTCTCGACCAGGCCAGCCGCATCCCCTCGCCCTCGACGGCGCTGTCCTCGATGCCGGGCTACTGGATCTTCGGCATGGCGCTCTCCGCGGCCATCACCGCCGGCCACCTGTCGCTCTTCGTCCACGACGTGGTGCTGGCGGCGAAAAAGCGCTGGATCGGCGCCGACGCGGAAGCCGCGGCCTGAGGCCGGTCAGACCGGCACGCGCACCGTCGCCCTCAGGCCCCCGAGCGGACTGTCCGACAAAGTAATCTCGCCGCCATGGGAGCGGGCGATGTCGCGCGCGATGGCAAGGCCGAGGCCCGAGCCGCCATCGTCGACGTTGCGGGCATCGTCGAGCCTCAGGAACGGCTTGAACACGTCCTCGCGGTTCTCCGCGGGAATGCCGGGCCCGTCATCATCCACCGTCACGGTGAGCCAGCGATGGTCGCGATGGCCGGTAATGGCGATGGCATCGCCATAACGGGCGGCATTGACCACCAGATTGGCAATGCAGCGGCGGAAGGCGTCGGGACGGACCTTCACCGTGGGCTGGCCATGATAGGCGACCGTCGTCGGCGCGCCGGTGCGCTCGGCATCGGCGCCGATCTCCTTCAGCATGAGCTCGATGTCGGTGACGGCGGGCGCCTCGCCGGCATCACCGCGGGCGAAAGCGAGATAACCCTCGACCATGCGCCCCATCTCGTCGACGTCGCGGCGCAGCGCCTCCGTCTCCGGCCCCTCCGGCAGGAGCGCCAGCTCCAGCTTGAAGCGGGTGAGGATGGTGCGCAGGTCATGGCTGACACCGGCCAGCATGGTGGTGCGCTGGTCGATCTGCCGCTCGATGCGGCGGCGCATCTCGATGAAGGCGAGCGCCGCCTGGCGCACCTCGCTGGCCCCGCGCGGGCGGAAGCCGGCGACCTCGCGCCCCTTGCCGAAATCCTCCGCCGCCGCCGCCAGCGCCTGGATGGGGCGGATCTGGTTGCGCAGGAACAGGATGGCGATGGCGATCAGCACCAGCGAGGCTATGACCATCCAGACGAGGAAGATGTGGCTGTTCGAGGCATAGGCCATGCCCCGCCGGGCGAAGACCTTCATGATCTTGCCGTCCTCGAGCTGGATGCGGATTTCGACCAGCGCCGAATTGCCGACCGTGTCGATCCAGAAGGGCCGGCCGACCTGCAGCGCGATCTCTCGCGACAATGCCGCGTCGAGCACGTCGAAGAAGGGCCGCGGCCCCGACACTGGCAGGGGCTCGGGCGCCAGGATATCGACCATGAGGTTCAGGCGTTCGCGCGCGATCCGCTTCAGCGTCGCGTCGTCACGGTCGGCGGGATAGGTGCGGTGGATGTCGATGAGGGCGGCGATGTCCTGCGTCACCGCCGCCGAGAGGCGATAGGTGACGAGTTGCCAGTGCCGCTCCATGAAGACATAGGCGACCACCGACTGGAGGATGACGATTGGCGCGATGACGATGATGAGCGAGCGGGCATAGAGGCCCTTCGGCATCAGGTCGTTGAACCGTCGGCCCGAAATGTCGGAAAAGGCGGAGAAGCGGCTCGCGAGATTGGCGAGCACGCCCCGAAGGCCACCATAGGTCGAGCGCGGACGGTCGAGCGTGGACATGCCCGCTTATCGCGCCCCCGTCGCCGCGCTGCAACCCAATCCCGTTCACGTGCGGTAAATGTCGCTCGTGGTCTTTGGTGCCCGAGAGCCGACAAATCACTTGAAATTTGCGTCGTTCACGTTTCAGTGAAGAAGTCGGATCCTACGTGGTCCAGGGGGACTGCCTGTGTCGTTGCAAAGCCCGGCCCGCGCCGCCTCGCGTGGCGCGTCCGTCTTTTTTGCGTCCCAAGCCCGGCTTGCGGGCTTGCGGCGCAGCGTCGCAGCCTCCCCTCGCGCTGGCCTCGCAGTTGCTCTCGTCGCCGTCACCCTCGTCTGGACCGCGGCCTGGATGCAGTGGTGGCTGAACGACCTCGTCGTCCCCTGGGACTCCAAGAACCAGTTCTACGCCTTCTTCCGGTTCCTCGCCTCGGCCATTCATTCCGGCGCGACGCCCTTCTGGAACCCCTACCATTATTCCGGCCATCCCAGCATCGCCGACCCGCAATCGCTGATCTTCCAGCCGCCCTTCCTGCTGTGGGCCTGGTTCGATCCGGAACCCTCGCTCTTCGCCTTCGACTTCCTTGTCTTCGCCCATCTGCTGGTCGGCGGCCTCGCCCTCGCCATCCACGGCCACCGCCTCGGCTGGCCGGCGGCTGCCTCGGTGCTCGCCGCCACCATCTTCATGCTCGGCGGCGTCGTGTCTGGCCGCATGAACCATGTCGGCATCATCACCGCCTACGGGCTCTTCCCGCTCGCCCTGCTGCTGCTCGACATCGCCCTCGACCGCCGCTCGATCCTGTCGGCGATCGGCTTCACGCTGACCGCGGTGCTGCTGGCCATCGGCCGCACCCAGGAGCCGATGCTGCTCAGCGCCATCCTCGTCGCCTATGCGGTGACCAAGGTGGCGGTGCAGGAACGCCCCCTCGCCTATCTCGGCCGCCGCCTCCACCTCTTTGTGCTGATGGCGCTGCTCGGCGCGGCGCTCATGGTGGTGCCAATCCTGCTCACGGCCCAGCTCGCCAGCTTCTCGAACCGTCCTGCGGTCGATCTCGAGACGGCGCTGACCTCATCCTGGTTCCCGGTGAACCTCGCCACCTTCTTCGCCCCCGACGCACTCGGTTCGCTGCAGCCGAGCGCGACCGGCGACTGGGGCCCGAGCCACGGCACACGCCCCGGCATCGACAGCACCGACCGCTCCTTCAACTATCTCTTCGCCGGCACGCTCACCGCCCTGCTCTTGCTTTGGCACGGCCTTGCCGGCGGCCGCATCTTCGCCTCGGGCCGCCGCGTCTTCGCCGTCGTGGCGCTGGCGGGCCTTGCCTATGCGCTCGGCCGCTACACGCCGGTCTTCCCATTCCTCTTCGAGCATATGCCGGGCGTCTCGCGCTTCCGCCGGCCGGTCGGCGGCCTCTTCATCGTCGTCATCGCCCTCGCCTATCTCGCCGGCTTCCTCCTCGCTGACTATGTCCGCCGCGGCCTGCCGCGCCTCAACCGGCTCGTTGTGATTGGCCTTGGGCTCGGCACCGCCGCCATGCTCGCCTGGGCGATCCACTTCTCGGCCCAGTCCGGCAAGGCCTGGGAATCGGCTCTCGCCATCGCCAAGGTCGCGCCGATCTATGTGGCCCTCATTGTCCTCCTCGCCTGGCCGAAGACGGCGCGCATGCGCCTCGCCGCGGCGAGCCTTGCCGTCCTCGTCACCAGCGGCGAACTCGTGCTGCGCAATGCCGGCTCGTCGCTGAATGCCGAGCCGCGCGCCTCGTACGCCTTCCTCGAGAAGCCTGCCGGCCGCGATGCCGGCATCATCGCCACCCTCACCCGCGAGCTGAAGAAGCACGGCTCGCGCGCGACGCGCCCGCGCGTTGAGATCGTCGGCCTCGGTGGTCCCTGGCAAAACGCCGCGATGGTCTACGGCTTCGAGGCGACCAACGGCTACAACCCGCTGCGCATCGGCCCCTATGACCGGCTAGTGGCGCCTGGCGAGAGCCCCTACACGGTCCTGCACCGGCAGTTCCCGACCTCTTTCCCGAGCTATAGCTGCGACCTCTCCAAGCTGCTCGGCCTCGAATTCATCGTCCTCGACCGCCCCATCGAGCAGATGCCGCACCTCGCCCAGCGCTCGACGGTGGAGACGGTCATGGCCGGCCCGCGTGCCTGGATCTACCGCCTGCCCGATCCCTCCCCGCGCGTCGCCCTCGCCAGCGCCGTCCGCGTCGCCGATGCCGATGCCTTCATTGAGGCGGGCAGCTTCCCGCGCGTGAACGGCACGCACCAGGAGGTCATGGTCGACGACGACGACGAACTGAGCCAGCAGGCGACGGCTGGCCAGACACCCGCCCGCCAGGGCGGCGGCGCCACCCTCACCCCGGCCATGCAGGCGCTGATGCGCTCGCCCGGCAAGGCCGAGATCACGGCCTGGCGCCCGGACCGGATCGAGGTCGCCGTCGATGCCCGCGTCTCCACCGTGCTCACCCTGCACGAGCCCTGGTATCCTGGCTGGGAGGTCGAGGTAGACGGCCTGCGCAAGCCGCTGCTGCGCTCCGACGTCCTGTTCCGCGGCGTCGAGGTCCCGGCTGGCGCGAGCAAGGTCGTCTTCGCCTACCGGCCGCTGTCGCTGGAAAACCTCAAGGCGGCGCTCGACGGCCTGCTCGGCCGCGACGAGTGAGCTAGCTGGCGGAGCAGGCTGCCGCCGCCGCGGGCCGCAGCAGGAAGACGCGGTCGTCGCCGCGCGCGAGGTCGGGGCTCGACTCGGTCTCGCCCTCGACCTCCAGCCGCGCGATGGTCATCCGCAGCCCCTGCCCGGCCGGCGCAAGCCGGAACGATCCGGTGTCGCCCTCGCCGGCACAGGCCGCACCGTCGCCTGCGGGCGTGCAGATGGCGAGGGTCGAGAAGGTCTCGGTGCCGCTTCGCAGGCGGAAGCCGACACGGACGGTGAAGCGCCGCGGGCCGTTCTCCGCCGCGACCTCCACCCGCTCGCGGACCACATGCATCGCCACGACGCGCTGGCCCGGGTTGCGGTTGAGATGCTCCCGGTCATAGGTCCGCCCGAAACAGGGATCGCCCGTCCCGCCTGCGCCGCTCAGCCTATCGAACAGGCTCTGCGCCGCGACGGGGCCGGAGGCAAGCGTGCCGGCAAGGCCAGCGAGGGTGACGACGGCTGCGATGCGCATGCGGATAGCCTCTCGTGACAGAAGGACAGACTAGGCCCCGCTGCTGTTTCCGCCAAACGCCGCCGCAGCACCGCAAGCCTTGCTCCGGCGGGCGCTTTCCGCTATGGAGCCGCGTCCCGTGGCATCTCCGCACCCCTGGAGGCTCCCGCCACGGGTCTTTCTTTTGGAGAACAGACCATGGCTGCCAACGCAATGTTGTCGGCGACGGTCCGCGCGAAGGGCGGCAAGGGGGCCGCACGCGCAGAACGTCGTCAGGGCCGCGTGCCCGGTGTGATCTACGGGGACAAGAAGCCCCCGGTGCTGATCGCGATCGACTACAAGACCCTTCACCAGCGCATCTATGCCGGTCACTTCCTCTCGACGGTGTTCGAGCTCGAGGTCGACGGCCAGAAGCATCGCGTCATTCCGCGCGACTACCAGCTCGATCCGGTCAAGGACACCCCGCTCCATGTGGACTTCCTGCGCCTCGGCGCCGGTGCCGAGATCAGCGTCGAGATCCCGATCCACGTGAAGGGCTCCGAGGCCTCGCCGGGCATCAAGGCCGGCGGCACGGTCAACCTCGTCCTGCACGCGCTCACCCTGCTCTGCAACGCCGACAACCTGCCCGATGGCGTGGACGTCGACATCTCGGCCCTCGGCGTCGGTGACAGCGTCCATATCCAGGACGTGAAGCTTCCGGCCGGCACGCGTTTCGCCTCCAAGGAGAACGTCACGCTGCTGTCGATCGTCGCCCCGACCGTGTCCGCGGCCGAGCCGGCCGCTGCGGCTCCCGCTGCCGCGCCCGCCGCCAAGAAGTGATCCGGCGGGGCCTTGGCCCCACCGTGACCGGCATCGGGGCGCCCTCTCGCAGGGCGCCCCTTGTCATTTGAGACGCGAACACGCGCGAGAGACCCTGGCCCATGATCCTGATGGCGGGCCTCGGCAATCCCGGGGCGAAATACCAGAACAACCGGCACAATATCGGCTTCATGGCGATCGAGGCGATCCATCGCCGCCATCGCTTTAGCCCCTGGCGCCAGCGCTTCCAGGGCCTCACCGCGGAAGGCACCATCGGCACCCAGAAGGTGCTGCTGCTCGTGCCCGGCACCTATATGAACGAGAGCGGCCGGGCCGTCGGCGAGGCCATGCGCTTCTTCAAGATCGCTCTCGGCGAGGTCATCGTCTTCCACGACGAGCTCGACCTGCCACCGGCCAAGCTCAGGGTGAAGACCGGCGGCGGCAATGCCGGCCATAACGGCCTGCGCTCTATCACCGCCCAGTGCGGCAACGACTATCGCCGCGTGCGCATGGGCATCGGCCATCCCGGCGACAAGGCTCTGGTCCACGCCTATGTGCTGAACGACTTTGCCAAGGCCGAGACGCCCTGGGTCGAGGACCTTTGCGGGGCCTGCGCCGACCATGCCGAGCTCCTTGGCGCGGGCGATGATCCCGGCTTCCAGAACCGCATTCACCTCGCCATGGAGGGCCGCGGCTGGGGCGACGTGAAGCGCGTCGGCGAGAAGGACGCGCCGAAACCCTGACCCGCAAGCCCTGACGCCGCGCCCCCGCGGCCCTTGACACCCCCGCGCCTGCATTCGACAAGGCGCCGAACCACGAGATCGGACCTCCCATGGGCTTCAAATGCGGCATCGTCGGCCTGCCGAACGTCGGCAAGTCGACCCTCTTCAACGCCCTGACGCAGACGGCGGCGGCGCAGGCCGCCAATTACCCGTTCTGCACCATCGAGCCGAATGTCGGCGACGTGGCCGTGCCCGATCCGCGGCTCGACCAGCTCGCCGCCATCGGCAAGTCGCAGCAGATCATCCCGACCCGCATCACCTTCGTCGACATCGCCGGCATCGTCCGCGGCGCGTCCAAGGGTGAGGGCCTCGGCAACCAGTTCCTCGCCAACATCCGCGAGGTGGACGCCATCGTCCATGTCGTGCGCTGCTTCGAGGACGGCGACATCACCCATGTCGAGGGCAAGGTCGACCCCATCGCCGACATCGAGACGATCGAGACCGAGCTGATGCTCGCCGACCTCGAGAGCCTGGAGAAGCGCGTCATCAACCTCGAGAAGAAGGCCAAGGGCGGCGACAAGGAGTCGAAGGAGCTGGTCGACCTCATCAACCGCGCCCTCGTCCACCTGCGCGACGGCCGCCCGGCCCGCATGACCGAGGTGAAGGTGGAGGAGCAAAAGGCCTTCGAGATGCTGAACCTCCTGACCTCCAAGAAGGTGCTCTACGTCTGCAACGTCGAGGAGGCCTCCGCCGACAAGGGCAATGCCTTCTCCGAGAAGGTCTTCGCCCGCGCGAAGGAGGAAGGCGGCAAGGCCGTCGTCGTCTCCGCCAAGATCGAGAGCGAGATCGCGGTCATGCCGGCCGAGGACCAGAAGGACTTCCTCGAGGCCGTCGGCCTCACCGAGCCGGGCCTCAACCGCGTCATCCGCGCCGGCTACGACCTCCTCCACCTCGTGACCTATTTCACCGTCGGCCCGAAGGAGGCCCGCGCCTGGACCATCACCCAGGGCACCAAGGCCCCCGGCGCTGCCGGCGTCATCCACACCGACTTCGAGAAGGGCTTCATCCGCGCCGAGACGATCGCCTATGCCGATTACACGGCGCTGGGCGGCGAGGCCGGCGCGCGCGATGCCGGCAAGCTCCGGCTCGAGGGCAAGGAATATGTGGTGGCCGACGGCGACGTGCTGCACTTCCGCTTCGCCAACTGAGGCGGGGCGCAGGAAGCATCTGTCTCGACCGGCGGGAGGCATCGGCCATCCCGACGTGTCCTATGGGGCCATTGGACCTGCACACAGCCTCCCGAGGGTAAGTGGCCCTGCATTGCATCACGCAAGTGCGTCCTTCGAGGCTCGGCCAAGAGGCCTCGCACCTCAGGATGAGGCATGTGGTGACTGGCATCAGCGGTGAGTGGCGTCATCGCTTCGGTTCAGCCGCTGGCCGTGATCTGCAACGGCTCCGCAACGCTCCACCATCCTCATCCTGAGGTGCGAGCGACAGCGAGCCTCGAAGGACGCACTGCCGCGATGCAGCGCGCCTTTTTAGGATCGCACGCTTCCGCGTGATACCCGGCACAAGGCCGGGCATGGCGGTTGAGGCTCCTCGGGCACCCAGGACAGGTCCCCACCCTGCCGAAGGTCCAGCGGGACGAAGCCCTCCCTTTCCGGCATAAGGCGGAACAGCCACGTCGCCGGATACGAGGTTCGGAGGACAGTTTGACCGCCACACGCCCCTACCCCGCCTTCGAGGATTTCGTCCCCGGCGAAATCACCACCTTCGGCGCCTATGCGGTGACGAAGGACGAGGTGATCGATTTCGCCAGCCAGTTCGACCCGCAGCCCTTCCACCTCGACGAGGAGGCCGGCCGCGCCTCCATGCTCGGCGGCCTCGCCGCCTCCGGCTGGCATTCCTGCGCCATCCTGATGCGCCTGATGTTCGATCACTTCATGGACGGCTCGACCTCCATCGGCTCGCCCGGCATCGACGAGGTGCGCTGGCTGAAGCCGGTGTTCCCCGGCGATGTGCTGTCGGTGCGCCGCGAGGTGCTGGAGGCGCGGCCCTCCGCCTCGAAGCCCGACCGCGGCGTCGTGCGCTTCCGCTTTCAGCTGATGAACCAGAAGGGCGAGGTGGTGATGGAGCAGACCAATCCCATCTTCTTCGCCCGCCGCCATCCAGCCGGGGCCTGACCATGTACGACGACATTGTCCTGGGGCAGCGCGAGCGGCTTGGCGCCTATACTTTCACCGCCGAGGCAATCATCGCCTTCGCGCGCAACTACGACCCGCAGCCCTTCCACCTCTCGGAGGAGGGTGGCAAGGCGACGCATTTCGGCGGGCTCGTCGCCTCGGGCTGGCATACCGGCAGCCTGTGGATGCGGATGCGGGTGGAGCATTCCCAGCGCATCGCCGCGGAGCGCGCGGCCAAGGGCCTGCCGCCGCAGTGGAACGGCCCTTCCGGCGGATTCACGAACCTGAAATGGCCGCGACCCGTCAGGGCCGGCGACACCGTCACCTACTACACCGAATATGTGTCGAAGCGGCCGCTCGCCTCGCGGCCCGGCTGGGGCATCGTCTTCTCGCTCAACACCGGCGAAAACCAGCACGGCGAGCAGGTCTTCGCCTTCGACGGCTCGGTCTTCGTGCCGCTCTGACGGCTCACCGGCCGCGGCGGGCAAGCCAGCCGCGCATCTCGCCGATCTCGCGCTCCTGCTCGCGGATGACATCCTCCGCCCATTTGCGCACCTGCGGATCGGTGCCGTGGGCAAGGACGACCTTCGCCATGTCGATGGCGCCCTGGTGGTGCGGGATCATGCCCCTGACAAAATCGACGTCGGCATCACCTGTGAAGGCGATGTCCATGTCGCGGTGCATGCGGGCATTGGCGGCGCGGTAGCCCGTTGTCGCGGCACTGGCGGCGGCCGGCGCGGGCGAACGCGCACCGTGCGAGCCATGACCATGGGTCTGGGCGAGAAGCGGCAGGCCGCCACCGGTGAGGGCCGTGGCAGCGGCGAGGCCGGCGGCGAAGGCGAGGACGAGGGCAGGGATCGCGGTGCGGCGCATGAGAGGCTCCTTGACGATGTCAGGCCAGGGGGATGCACCTTCCCATTGTGGGAAGGTCAAGACGTCGTTGCGAAGGACAGGGCGTCGCTTCGCGGCATCATGCGGAAAGCCGCCGATGCGACAGGAGACCGTGCGAGGGACACCCGGGAGAACAGGATGAGCGCCATTCTCGCGCTGATGATGGCAGGCCAGATCGTTTCCACGACGCCAGCCGCATCCGGACCGCAGATCACGCCGGTGCAATATGTCGAGGATCGCCGCGGCAATCTCCGTGGCGAGGGCCGGCGCTTCGGCCGGGGCTTCGATGTGGAGCGGTCGCGCCGCTCCGGCACCACGACCTTCCGCGGTACCGGCGGCAATTTCGGCGGTGGCTACGAGCAGCGCGGCAACCGCATCACCGGCACCGGCAGCCGGTTCGGCTCGGGCTATGAGGTTCAGCGCAACCGCATCACCGGCACCGGGTCGAGTTTCGGCGCAGGCTGGGAACGCCGACCGAACGGCAGCTGGTACGGAACAGGCCGCAATTTCGGCCGTAACTGCCCCACCGGCAGCCGCCCGCCGGTCGGCTGCAGCTGAAAGCCCACTCCGGCTAGTGCCCGTCGAAGGCCATCAGCGCCCGCACCGGCAGGCCCATGGCGCGCAGGCGCGCAGCGCCGCCAAGCTCCGGCAGGTCGATGATGAAGCAGGCCGCCACCACGTCGGCGCCGATCTGGCGCAGGAGCTTCACCGCGCCCTCGGCCGTGCCGCCGGTGGCGATCAGGTCGTCGACCAGGATGACCTTCTCGCCGGGCCGGATCGCATCGACATGGATCTCCATCTCGTCGGTTCCATATTCCAGCGCATAGGCCATGCGAACCGTCTGGTGCGGCAGCTTGCCCTTCTTGCGGATCGGCACGAAGCCGGCCGAGAGCTGGTGCGCCACCGCCCCGCCGAGGATGAAGCCGCGCGCCTCGATGCCGGCGACCTTGTCGATCTTCGCGCCGGCATAGGGGTGGACGAGCTGGTCCACGGCGCGGCGGAAGGCCCGCGCATCCCCGAGCAACGTGGTGATGTCGCGGAACATGATGCCGGGCTTGGGATAGTCCGGGATGGTCCTGATCGCCTGCCGCAGATCCCCGTCGTCCGTCATCCGCTCATGCCCCCGTGCCGGCGCGCCGGCGCGCCGGCAAAACCTTACCGCGAATTCACTGGCGCATTGGCGGCGCCCCGTCCAACTCTAGCCGGGGAGCGACACAGAGAAAACGGGACCCGTCCGGCAGGACGCGCCCCTCCACCCGGAGAGACCCATGACCATGCCCGCACAGCCGGCCCCGACCACCTGGCAGCCGACCCCGGTCACCTTGACCGCGCTCGACGTACCCTTCCTCAGGCTCGTCGCCTTCTTCTTCAAGGCAGCCCTCGCCGCCATCCCCGCCATCATCGCGGTGGCGATCGTCGTGCGGGTCATCGGCGGCCTGCTGTTCTGGGGCGTCGCCACCTGGCGCTATGGCTATATGGGCATGGGCCCCTTCGGCCTCTGACGCCTCAGCGGCCGAGCACCCGGCCGGCCACCGCATCGAGCTTCGCCACGAGCGCGGGGTCGCGATGCTCCTTCGCCGTGATGATGGCGTGCTCCAGGGCCCGGTCCGAATGGATCGGGCAGGGCTCGTGCTCCGCCGGGAAATCGCGGGCGAGGCGTGCCACCAGCCGGCGCGCCTTGTCGGCATTGGCGTGGAGGTGATGGACGACGAGCGAGACGTCCACCGGCCCGACCTCCTCGTGCCAGGCGTCGTAGTCCGTGACCATGCCGACGAAGGCGAAGGAGATCTCTGCTTCGCGGGCGAGCTTGGCCTCGGGCATCGACGTCATGCCGATGAGGTCCCAGCCCTGCCCCTTGTGGAACAGGCTCTCGGCCAGCGTCGAGAAGGCCGGTCCCTCCATGCACACGGCCGTGCCGCCGACCTGGTGGGCGATGCCCTCCGCCTCGGCGGCCGACGCCACGCGCTTCTGCAGCAGCGGCGCCACCGGATGGGAGAAGGCGACATGGGCGACGCAGCCCCGGCCGAAGAAGCTGGAGGTGCGCAGATAGGTCCGGTCGACGAACTGGTCGGCGAGGACGAAATGGCCCGGAGGCAACTCGCCCTTGAACGAGCCGACGGCGGAGAGCGAGACGAGGTCGGTGACCCCTGCCCGCTTCAGCACGTCGATATTGGCGCGGTAGTTGATATCGGAGGGGCTGAGGCGATGGCCCCGGCCGTGCCGCGGCAGGAAGACGATCTCGGTGCCGCCGATGCGGCCACGCCGCAGGACGTCGGACGGCTCGCCCCAGGGCGAGGCGATGGCGACCTCCTCAAGCCCTTCGAGGCCCGGCAGGTCGTAGATGCCCGACCCGCCCATGATTCCCAGAACCGCCTTGGCCATGCGCCTGTCCCCTGAAGCCCCACGAAAAAGGGCCGCTCGCGCGGCCCTTCGTCAAGTCCGTGTCGACACGTCTCAGGCGTGGCCCTCGACGTCCTTCCACACCTTCTTCTTGGTGAAATAGACGAGACCGCCGAGCACCAGAAGGAACAGGATCACCTGGAAGCCGATGCGCTTGCGCTGCTCCATGTGCGGTTCCGCCGTCCACATCAGGAAGGCGGTGACGTCGGCGGCATACTGCTTCGCCGTCTGCGGCGAGCCGTCCGAATAGGTCACCTGGCCGTCCTGCAGCACGTTCGGCATGGCGACCGCGTTGCCCGGGTAATACTTGTTGTAGTGGGTGCCCGGGGGCACCTCGTGGCCGTCCTCGTAGCCGGTGAGGAAGGCCTTCACATAATCGGCGCCCGTCTCCTGATAGAGGGTGACGATGTCGAAGAGGAAGCGCGGGAAGCCGCGCTCGTAGGTGCGCGCCTTCGGCATCAGCGACAGGTCCGGCGGCGCCTTGCCGCCACTGGCGGCCTCGGCGGCCTTCTTGTTCGGGAAGGGACCGGGAATGCGATCGGCGAGGCGCGGCGTGCGCTCGGCCGGCTGGCCGTCGTCACCGATCTCGCGGACCTTGTGGATCCAGTCCGCCGCGATCTGCGCCGCCTGGGCGGTGCTGAAGCCGGGGCCGCCCGGCTGGGCGAGGTTGCGGAACGACACCAGCTCGAGGCCGTGGCAGGCCGCACAGACCTCTTTGTAGACCTGGAAGCCACGCTGCAGCTGCGCCCGGTCGAAGGTGCCGAAGACGCCGGCCCACGACCAGTTGAAGCGCGGCGGTTCGACCTGCCCGGCGGCCGAAGCCGGCGAGAGGCTGGCGGCGAGGGCGAGGCCGGCAAGGCCGGCCGCCGCCATGCGGAGAGAGAAACGCGTCATCTCATGAAGTCCTTCGGTTCTCTCAACCCTTGGTCTGCGGCGCGGCGGCGGCGCCGGCCGTGACGGGAGCGGCACCCCGGTTCTTGCCCAGCACAGCATCGGCGATGGAGGCCGGGAGCTGGCGCGGGGTCTCGAACAGGCCGAGCAGCGGCAGCACCACCAGGAAATACGCGAAGTACAGGCCGGTGAAGATGAGCGACAGCACGGTGTAGGGATATTCGGCCGGCTTGGAGCCGAGCCAGCCCAGCATCACGCAGACCACGACGAAGGCCCAGAAGAACTGCTTGTGCAGCGGGCGATAGGCCGAGGACTTCACCTTCGAGGTGTCGAGCCAGGGCAGGAAGGCCAGCACCGCGATGGCCGCGAACATGGCAAGCACGCCGCCGAGCTTCGAGGGGATGGTGAAGATGATCAGGTTGATGTCGAACGTGATGGCACGCAGGATCGCGTAGAAGGGCAGGAAGTACCACTCCGGCACGATATGCGGCGGCGTCACCAGCGGGTCGGCCGGCACGTAGTTCACCGCATGGCCGAGATAGTTCGGCTGGAAGAAGGCGAACCACATGAAGAAGACGAGGAAGAACACGAGGCCGACCGCGTCCTTGATCGTCGCATAGGGCGTGAAGGGCACGGTGTCCTTCTTCACGTCCTTCACCTCGACACCAGTCGGATTGTTCTGGCCGGTGACGTGCAGCGCCCAGACGTGCAGCACGACGACGCCGGCGATCATGAACGGCAGCAGGTAGTGCAGCGAGAAGAAGCGGTTCAGCGTCGGCTGATCAACCGAATAGCCGCCCCACAGGAACTCGACGATGGTCGGGCCGACCAGCGGGATGGCCGAGAACAGATTGGTGATGACGACGGCGCCCCACAGGGACATCTGGCCCCAGGGCAGCACGTAGCCGAGGAAGGCGGTGGCCATCATCAAGAGGTAGATGATGACGCCGAGGATCCACAGCACCTCGCGGGGAGCCTTGTAGGACCCGTAATAGAGGCCGCGGAAGATGTGGATGTAGACGGCGATGAAGAACATCGACGCGCCGTTCGAGTGCAGATAGCGGATCATCCAACCGTAGTTGACGTCACGCATGATCTTCTCGACCGAGTTGAAGGCGAGGTCGACATGGGCGGTGTAGTGCATCGCCAGCACGACGCCGGTGATGATCTGCGACACCAGCATGAACGAGAGGATGGCGCCGAAGGTGTAGAAATAGTTCAGGTTCTTCGGAACCGGATAGGCGATGAAGCTGTCATAGACGAGGCGCGGCACCGGCAGACGGGAATCCATCCACTTTCCGATGCCCGACGTCGGGGTGTAGTGCGAGTGACCCTGCATGGTCGTGAATACCTCTGGATCGGAGCGTCAGGCGGTGGTCGGCGCGCCGGTGATGCGGATGCGCGTTTCGCTGACGAAGGTGTACTGCGGGATGGGCAGGTTGGTCGGCGCCGGGCCCTTGCGAATGCGGCCCGACGTGTCGAAATGCGAGCCGTGGCACGGGCAGAACCAGCCGCCGTAGTCGCCCTGGTTGCCGAGCGGCACGCAGCCGAGATGGGTGCAGTTGGCCGCGGTGATGAGCCACTTGGCGTGGCCCTCCTTGACGCGGACAGCGTCCGGCTGCGGGTCGCGCAGGGTCTTCACATCGACATCCTGGGCCGACTTGATCTCGGCCTCGGTGCGGTTGCGCACGAAGTAGGGCTTGCCGCGCCACAGGATCTTCACCTGGCCGCCAGCCGGGATGGAAGCGAGATCGATCTCGACCGGGGCGCCGGCCGCAATGGTGCCGGCATCGGGAGCCAGCTGGCTGATGAAGGGCCAGATCGCCGCAGCGCCGCCGACGGCAGCAGCCGCCCCCGTCGCCAGGAACAGGAAATCACGGCGATCGCCCTCGGCATGTTGAACGCTTGCCACTTCTTGTCGTCCTTTCGCTCGTCGGTCCGACAACCGGGACCCAATCGCGCCGACCAGGCGAGGGGCACCTCCGCGGGAGACCGGGCCGGCATGGGGCAGCCGGAAGGCGGCGCCGCCACACCGAATGACCCTTCACGGGCCATGGGAATCCGCGCGGGAACCTTGATCGGCGACGCTTATTCGCACCGTTATAAGGTGATGTCCAGTGCGGCCTTGAGAACACCGTATTGCACTGTACCGGACCTTCGTCGGAGGCATGAACCGATGTGCCGCCCATTTCGTGTTTTCTGACTGTTCTGAATGAACCGGTGATGATGCGCCTCGCCCTCTTCCAGCCTGACATCGCCCAGAACACCGGCACGATCCTGCGCATGGCCGCCTGTCTCGGCATCGCCGTTGACATCGTCGAGCCCGCCGGATTCCCCGTTTCCGACAGGGCCTTCCGCCGTTCGGGCATGGATTATCTCGACCACGTGGACTGGCGGCGGCACGACGATTGGGCCGCCTTCGAGGCCTGCCGGCGGGCGGAAGGCCGTCGTCTCGTGCTCACCACCACCCGCGGCAGCATCCCGCATGTGGATTTCGCCTTCCAGCCCGGCGATGTCGTCATGGCCGGCCGTGAATCGGCAGGTGTGCCGGAGGAGGTCCATGCCGCCGCGGATGCGCGAATCCTCATTCCGCTGCGGCCCGGCCTGCGATCGCTCAATGTGGCCATGGCCAGCGCCATCATCGCCGGCGAAGCTTTGCGACAACTCGGCGGCTTTCCGCCGCAGCGCGACAGCTGATCGCATCCGCATGGCATCCCGTCCCACGAGGGACGGGCTGGTCGCAGGCGGCCTGCCCGTCCCCCCAAACGCAAACGGGCCGCCCGAAGGCGGCCCGCTCGGTCATCCGACGCTGGAAGCGTCAGGAGATCAGTAGCGTGCGACGACAGCCGAGGGGCCGGTCGAGAACAGGTAGTTCACGCCGATCTTCACGGTGTGGACGTCCGAACGCAGGGTCGGGAAGTTCACGGTCGCAGCGCGCGTGCCGAAGTTGTAGTAGCCGTACTCGATCTTCGCGGTCCAGTTCGGCGTGAAGGCGTACTCGACGCCGGCGCCGAGGGTGTAACCAGCGCGGGTGTACTTCTCCAGCGGGCCGAGGTTCGCGGCAAGGGCGGCACCCTGGACGGCAAGACCACCCGTCACATAGAGCAGCGCGCGGTCAACGGCGAAGCCGGCGCGGGCACGCAGCGAGCCGAGCATGTTCGTGCTGTGCGACACAGCCGGGGCGGCTGCGAGACGGCCGGTAGCGGCGGCAAAGGCGAGATCAGCCTCAACGCCGAGGACGAACTGGTTGATCTGGTAGTTGTAGCCGAGCGTGCCACCGATCAGAGGGCCGTTGGCGCTGCCGGGCGTGCCACCGAAGTTGAAGTTGGACCAGCCGTAGCCAGCGAAGGCGCCGACATAGAAGCCGGTCCAGGAGAAGGCCGGGGCCATGACGGCGGCGGCGACAGGGGCGCGGCGCGAGCCGAGATCGGCGGCCTGGGCGCCGGCGGCGAAGGCGACGATCGCGGTGGTGGCGAGGAGGAGCTTCTTCATCATGTCATCCACTTCAAGTCTGGGGCACGGCTTGGACAGCCGGTACCGTCGCTTTTCCGAAAGCACGACTCGCCAAAACCATGCAAGCCGCGAAAGGCCGCTGCAGCGCAGATTGACCTTACGGCACCCGCATTGCTGCACCGCCTGCGGCATGAATGTCACGATCTGGCCGGGAGGGCGGTGGCGCAGATCCCGAAACGCAAACGGGCCGCCCGAAGGCAGCCCGTTCGTCTCTCCGACGCGGGAAGCGTCTGGATCAGTAGCGCGCGACGACGGCCGAGGGGCCGGTCGAGAAGAGATAGTTCACGCCGAGCTTGAAGGTATGGAGGTCGGAGCGGATGCGCGTGGCGCTGATCTGATCGAGCGCGCCGACGCCAGCGGCCTGCGTGGACGAACCGAAGGTGTGGTAGAGATACTCCGCCTTGACGGTCCAGTTCTGGGCCACCGCATATTCGACACCAGCACCCACGGCCAGGCCGACGCGCGTCACGTTGTAGCTGCCCCACAGGGCACCCGTGGCGGCGACACTCGTGCGATGGCGGAACTGGTCGATCGCCAGGCCGCCCGTCACGTAGAGAAGAGCCCGGTCCATGGCGAAACCGGCACGGGCACGGATGGTGCTGAGGAAGTCAACGCGCGTCCCGCAGGTGAAGGCCGGGTTGGGACAGAAGCGGGTGTTGCTGACGCCGCCAAGACCGATATCCGCCTCGAGGCCGAGAACCGCCTGGTTGATCTGCCAGTTGTAGCCGAGCTGGACGCCGCCAAACACGCCGGCCGGACGGGTGTTGCGCTCGGTGCCGGGCGGCGTGAAACGCCAGGACGACGTGCCCGTGGCGTAGCCGACATGGGCGCCGACATAGAACCCGGTCCAGTTGAAGGCCGGGGCCAGGACCGCGGCGGCGACGGGCGAGCGCGGCACGCCGAGATCGGCAGCCTGGGCGCTGGCGGCGAAGGCGACGAGCGCCGAGGTGGCGAGGAGAAACGTCTTCATGGGTGCATCCTGCGATGACTGCGGCACCGGCCCGACCGGCAGGAATGCCCGACTCGACCCTGCCTCGCCGAAGCCCGACATGCAATGCGTTACCACAGGCCCAACCCGGAATTCCTCTGCGGGAGACATCTTTCGAACCGTGATGTTGCGCACCGACAACAGGCCGTGATCCCTCCCGCCCAAGAATGATGCGGTTGATGCGCAGCGTCGCCTCGGGAAGCCGGCGCAATGCCCCCTGCAGCGACGCCCCCCCGCGACCAACGCATGCTCGCCACCACGACGCCCCCGACGGCGGCGTCCCTCCGAAACGCAAACGGGCCGCCCGAAGGCAGCCCGTTCGTCCCTCCGACGCTGAAAGCGTCTGGATCAGTAGCGCGCGACGACCGCAGAGGGGCCGGTCGAGAACAGGTAGCTCACGCCGACGCGGACCGAATGTTCGTGGTTGCGGTGACGGAAGAAGTCTCCGTCGAGGTTCGTTGAGGTGAACGAGCCGTAGTCCTTGTACATGTATTCAAGACGCCCGACCCAGTTGCGCGTGAAAGCGTACTCGATGCCGGCGCCGACGCCCCAGCCCAATCGGGTGCGCGTAACCCGCGTGGTGTCGCCAAGGTCGAAATCGATGGGCGGCGGGTCGGCCAGAAGGTCCGTCGCCGTGTTGCGGACCGTCCCGACGGCGAGACCAGCCTTCACGTAGAGAAGCGCCCGGTCGACCGCGAAACCGAGTCGGGGGCCGATGAAGCCGTAAAAGCCGAAACGCGTGTCACCATAGTCGTCTGTGGACACTCCAGGAATCGCGCCCGCACGGCGGCCACTCACGCCGCTGAACCCGAGCTCGCCCTCAATGCCGACGACAAGCGAGCCCGTCTGCCAGTTGTAGCCGGCATGGACGCCTCCGAGAACGCCGCGCGTGTTGTAGGTGAAGGGCGTCGTATCAGGGCCGTTGTCGAAAGCGCCGCCAGCGCCGAGCGGCGTGTTGGCATGGTGACCGCGCCCAAAACCATAGCCGAGGTGGCCGCCAAGGTAGAACCCGGTCCAGTTGAAGGCCGGCGCGACGACCGCGGCCGCGACGGGCGAACGCGGCACGCCAAGATCGGCGGCCTGGGCACCGGCGGCGAAGGCGACAAGCGCCGTGGTGGCGAGGAGAAGCCTCTTCATGGGGTGCGTCCTGCAATGACTGTGAAGCCGGCCGACCGGCAGGAATGCTTCACGCGACCATGCCTTCCTTAGGCCCGACGCACAACGGATTCCCACATGCTGACCCAGGGATTCCGACGAGGAATGCATTTTTCGTAACGTTATGTTGCATGCCGACAACACGGAATGGTCGATCCTGCCGGTGCGCCATGAAGTTGACGTGGCACGTCACCTTGGTGGGCCGGTACAATTGCAAAGCTTTCGAAGCGTTCCGCCATCGTTCAATGCTCGCCGCCACAACGAATCGCTAGCGGCGTCGTATGCGCCCCGAAACGCAAACGGGCCGGTCGAGATGAGCCAGCACACGCCGAGGCGGATGGCCTAGCGACGAACCTTCGAACACGCCGCTCCCGCCGCTGCCGCGCCACGATTATATGATGGTTAACCATCGCCCCTCGCCCGGACAGCCCCATGGACGCCAAGCCGACTGCCGACCGCCCGTCTTCCGACCGGAGCCTCAAGGAGACGATCCGCGCCCTGCGGATCGATGAGGCCGAGCGCACCGGTGTCGTCGTCGCGCTGCGCGAGGCCGATCTCGCCCGCCTCGGCATGCTTCAGGAGAGGCTCCAGCCGGTCTTTGGCGAGGTGCCACGCCACGTCGAGCTCTTCGACACCGGCATCACCCCGGGCGAGACGCCGCGGCTGTGGATCGACATGGTCACCTTCGTCGAGATCGGCCGCGACAAGCGCAGCTACCGTTTCTTGCAGGACACGAGCGACGGCCGCCGCGTGCTGATCGAGAGCACGGATATCGGCGCGGTCGCCGGGCGCATCACCGCCTACATGGCGCGCCGGCTGATCGAGCGCGAACGCCTGCTGGCGCAGATGCCCGCTGTCGCCGCTAAGACGCCCGAGGGCGAACGGGCCCTGCCGCCGGCAGACCTGCCCGCCGCCTTCCTCGCGGCGCGCCATGCAGGCGGTGATGCGACCGGCGAACCCGCGGCAGCGACGGTCACGCCGGCGCAGCCTGCCCCCGCGACCGCTCAGCTCATGCAGGAGCCGCCCTCAGCCGAAGCGCAGCGCGTCCGCTTCTCGGGCTTCGGCGCCTTCGTTGTTTTCCTCATCGGCATCGCGGCGGGGATCGGCGGCGTGCTCGCCGTGGCGCAGTTCGCCGTGAGGATCTGACCGCCCTCCCCGCCCCTGGCGGAAAGGCTCCCATGCGAGCCCCCTCTTCCGGCGCCCGTGCGGCGCGGCTAGCGTGCGCGCCCGATCATCCGGCGCCGCCCCATGCGGCCGGCGCCCGCCCTCGCCGAGGAAATCCGCATGACCGCCAGCCCTGAGGCCATCACCCCGCCCCGCGGCCTCGCCCGCGCCTATCTCAATGTGGTCGACGGCAAGTCGGTGGCGGCGGCGAGCGGCGCGACGCTGGACGTGGTCGGACCATCGGACGGCGCCGTTATCTCGTCCATGCCGCGTTCCTCTGCCGAGGATGTCGACCGGGCGGTGGCCGCGGCCCGCCGCGCCTTCGAGGAAGGCCCCTGGGGGCGGATGACCGCCACCGAGCGCGGCCGCCTGCTCTGCAAGCTCGCCGATGCCATCCTCGCCAACCACGACGAGCTCTCGCTCTTGGAGAGCATCGACACCGGAAAGCCCGCCCGCCAGGGCAAGGCCGACATCACCGCCGCCGCGCGCTATTTCGAGTTCTACGGCACCGCCGCCGACAAGGTGCATGGCGAGACCATCCCCTTCCTCAACGGCTACACGGTCGCGGTCGTCCGCGACCCCCATGGCGTCACCGCCCATATCGTGCCGTGGAACTATCCCGCGCAGATCTTCGGCCGCTCGGTGGCGGCCTCGCTCGCCTGCGGCAATACCTGTGTGGTGAAGCCGGCGGAGGATGCCTGTCTCTCGCTCATCCGCATCTGTGAGCTGGCGCTCGAGGTCGGCTTCCCGCCGGGCGTCATCAATCTCCTCACCGGCCTTGGCGAGGAGGCGGGCGCGGCGCTCTCCGCCCATCGCGGCATCGACTTCATCTCCTTCACCGGCTCGCCGGAAGTCGGCACGCTGATCCAGTCGGCGGCGGCGCGGAACCATATCGGCTGCACCCTGGAGCTCGGCGGCAAGTCGCCCCAGGTCGTGTTCAAGGATGCCGACTTCGACGCGGCGGTGCCGACCCTCGTCAACGCCATCATCCAGAACGGCGGCCAGACCTGCTCGGCGGGTTCGCGCATGCTGGTGGAGCGCACGGCTTATGACGAGCTGGTCGGCCGCGTCGCCGAACGCTTCAAGACCGTCCGCGTCGGCGCCTGGGACATGGACCTCGACTGCGGCCCGATGATCACCCGCGGTCAGAAGAAGCGGGTCGAGGACTTCGTCGCCCGCGCCCGCACCGACGGCATTCCGGTTCTGGCGGAAGGCCAGCTCGCGCCGAACCTGCCGCCGAACGGCTTCTATGTCGCCCCGACCCTGTTCGGCCCGGTGCCGCGCTCAAACCGCCTCGCCTGCGACGAGGTCTTCGGCCCCGTCCTCTCGGCCATTCCCTTCGACGACGAGGAGGACGCCATCCGCCTCGCCAACGGCACCGACTATGGCCTCGTCGCCGGTGTCTGGAGCCGCGATGCGAAGCGCTCGATGCGGGTCGCCCGCGCCATGCGCTGCGGCCAGGTCTTCGTCAACGGCTACGGCGCCGGCGGCGGCATCGAGCTGCCCTTCGGCGGCGTGAAGAAATCCGGCCACGGCCGCGAGAAGGGTTTTGAGGCGCTCTACGAGTTCTCCGCCTCCAAGACCGTCGTCATCAACCACGGCTGAGCGATCCAACGCCTGCCCACCAAGCATCCACGCATCAGGGGGAAACCATGCGTCTGAAGGACAAGGTCGCCATCGTCACCGGCGGCGCACAGGGCTTCGGCCTCGGCATCGTCGAGGCCTTCGCCAAAGAGGGCGCGCGCATCGCCGTCCTCGACCTCAACGAGGAGGGCGCCAAGGCGGCGGCCAAGCCCTTCGGCCGCAAGGCCTTCGGCATGAAGTGCGACGTCTCCAAGGCCAAGGACGTCCAGCGCGCCGTGGCCAAGACCATCGAGCGCTTCGGCAAGGTCGACATCCTCGTCAACAATGCCGGCACCTCCCACCGCAACCGGCCGATGCTGGAGGTCGACGAGGCGACCTTCGACCGCGTCTTCGACGTCAACGTGAAGTCGATCTTCCACTTCGCCCATGCCGTCGTCCCGCCGATGCGCCAGAACGGCGGCGGCGTCATCGTCAATGTCGGCTCCACCGCCGGCATCCGCCCGCGCCCCGGCCTTGCCTGGTACAATGCCTCCAAGGGCGCGGTGAACCTGCTCACCAAGTCCATGGCAGTCGAGCTTGCGCCCGACGGCATCCGCGTCTGTGCGCTGGCGCCCGTCGCCGGCGACACGCCGCTCCTCGGCACCTTCATGGGCGAGGACACGCCGGAGATGCGCAAGAAGTTCGTCGCCTCCATCCCCATGGGTCGCCTTTCGACCCCGAAGGACATTGCCGACGCGGCGCTGTTCCTCGCCGCCGATCCCGGTCATTTCCTCACCGGTGTCGTGCTCGAGGTCGATGGCGGGCGGTGCATCTGATGTCCGTCACGCTCGCCGCCGGCTCAACCCTTCCCGCCGACGGCACGGCGGGCACCCTTGTCGGCCGGGTCTTCAGGCCCGGCCTCGGCCCCTCGGTTGTGGTGATCCGCGCCGGCGGCGTCTTCGACGTCACCGGCGCCTTCCCCACCACATCAGATCTCTTCGACCGACCCGACCCGGCCGCAGCCATTGTGGCCGTACCGGGTGAGCGGATCGGCGACCTCGCCACGATCCTCGCCAACACGCCGCCCAAGGCGCGTGACACCAGTCAGCCCTTCCTGCTCTCGCCGATCGACCTCCAGGCCGTCAAAGCGGCGGGCGTCACCTTCGCCATCTCGATGGTGGAGCGCGTCATCGAGGAACAGGCCAAGGGCGTGCCCGAGCGCGCCGCCGCGATCCGCGCCGAGATCGGCGAGATCATCGGCGGCGAACTGAAAGGCCTGAAGCCCGGCTCGCCCGAGGCAGCCGCACTGAAGAAGCACCTGCAGGAGCGCGGGCTCTGGTCGCAATATCTCGAGGTCGGCATCGGACCGGACGCCGAAATCTTTACCAAGGCGCCGGTCCTGTCCTCGGTCGGCACCGGGGCCGATGTCGGCCTCCATCCCATCTCCACCTGGAACAATCCGGAACCGGAGGTGGTGCTGGTCATCTCGGCGGCGGGCCGCATCGTCGGCGCGACGCTCGGCAATGACGTCAACCTCCGCGACGTCGAGGGCCGGTCCGCGCTGCTCCTCGGCAAGGCCAAGGACAACAATGCCTCGGCGTCCCTCGGCCCCTTCGTGCGCCTCTTCGACGCCACCTTCGGGATCGACGCCGTCAGGACCATGAAGATCTCGCTGAAGGTGACCGGCGAGGACGGCTTCGTCCTGGATGGCAAGAGCGACATGGCGGCGATCTCGCGCGACGTGGAGGACCTCGCCCGCCAGGCCATCGGCCCGCACCACCAATATCCGGATGGCCTCGTGCTCTATTGCGGCACGCTCTTCGCGCCCATCCAGGACCGCGGCGACAAGGGCAAGGGCTTCACCCACAAGCTCGGGGACATCGTCACCATCGCCAGCCCCGAACTCGGCGGCCTGACGAACCGGGTGCGGCTGTCGACGGAATGCGCGCCCTGGACAGACGGGATCCGCGCGCTGATGGCGAGCCTCGCCGCGCGGCGAGGCTGAGAAAGGTCAGATGAAGGAGAGGAAGGGCACGTCGAACTGCCCTTCCCGGTTCGCCGTGGCGACGACCGCGACGAAGACCGCCGCGGCGGCAGCCCGGAACTGGCGGCGTGCAGAGCGCGCCTCGCGATGGGCCAGCACCTTCATCACGCCGCCGAGGTCCAGCGCATATTCACGCACCAGGAAAGCCGCGACCTCGCTGCGCGTCTTGCCGCTGGCAAGGCACTCCTCGGCGAGATCGACGAGAGCGTCGGAGCTGGTCTGGCTGTGCATGGCGACGCTGGTCTCCCTCTGGTGCAAGCCATGAGACATGGGACGATCCACAACAGCGGAGCCGGCATCGTTTGTCATGCGTCCCACTACGTAGCGGGACCGGATTCGTCTGCGACGCAGCGTCGCGCTGTCGTGATCGCGCCGTCACGGACCCGTGCGAAGAGGAGCCCGCACCCCAACAAGGAGGCTTCCATGACCTTTCGTGCCGGCGACATCGTCACCCTGAAATCGGGCGGCCAGGCCCTCACCGTCGCGGCGATCCACGACGAGGACGCCACCTGCATCTGGCTTGGCGAGGAAGGTGACCTGTTCCGCGAGCAGATCCCGCTCATCGCCCTCGAGGCCATCCTTGATCCCGAAGATGAGGAAGAGGAAGAGGGCGAGGGTGAATCGGAAGACGAGGATTCCGACGACAAGGAATGAGGCAGCGAGGAGTGAAGCTCCCGGCCGTCAGTCCGAACTCGGAAGGCGGCGCATCGTGAACTCGATGCGGCCGTCTTCCAGCTCGCGCCAGAACTCGACCTCCGTGAGGTAGGCCGCCTTCGGGAAGCGATCGAGGATTTCGCGCGCCTTGATCCGCGCCGCCTCGCGCGGCAGCACGAAGGTCTCGCGCTTCCAGCCATCCGATGCCTGGTCGCGGGCACCGGGCGCACGGCGGACGGCGTCGAAGGGCCTGTTCCTGTCCGACCTCATCGCCCGCCTCCCCGGCTCAGGCCGCCGCGGCAGCCTCCAGCGCGTCATCCGTCATCGGCACTGCCACGCTCCGCTCGGGGCGGGGACCGAACAGCCGGTCCTGCTCCTCACGGGTGGACATCATGAACGGATAGCGATCATAGACCCGCTGCCGCATGAGAGGGAAGGACACGCCCATCAGGTTGATGGGGTTCTTCAGGTTCGGGTAGAGCCGCGGCTCGCCGACCGGTTCCATGAACAGCAGGCGCTTGTAGAAGGCGCGGTGCTCCGTCCGGACGGTCGCCAACGCGTAATCGGCCTCGGCATGTTCGGCCGCCAGCATGCCCATCCGCACGGTCGCATAGGCGAGGCCGGGATGGATCCGCGACAGTTCCTGGTCGACGACGAAGCGCGTGGGATCGACGATCACCTCACCGCGGGCGATGCGCGGCCCGAGGACGTCACCGAAGACCGAGAGGGCCGGAGCGATCGGATGCTGCGGGCTCGCGACATGCACTCGGATGGAGCTCGCCAGAACACCGTCGAGATGCAGGCTGAAAATGAAGACGTTCGGTGCGTCATCGAAGTCATCGGCGAAGAGACCGGTCTCGTTGGGAAGGATGGCACCTTCCCGGAGGTAGCAGTCATAGCGCAGGCGAAACACCGCCTCACGCTCGGCGGCGGTCACAACCCGCCGGTATTCCACACGCCGCACGAGGTCTGCGACGTTGCGGGAGAACGAACTTTCGGCGTTAACCGTAATCATCTGAACAACCCCGCGAGTCTGTCGAATGGCAGCCCGTATGAGCAGGATCATTGTTCATGGTTTTTTAACCAATGGAAAGCGGTTGGTTAAATCATCGTTAACGCGTCCCGAGAAAAACGGTCAGATACAATGACCGTTATCATTATACCTCCATTTTTGCTTCGCTGCGCCGCACAGGTCGCGGCGGGCGTAGCCGTGGCGGCTCCGGCATGTCGAAAAGGACGGAAGAGCGGCCTCTGGCCGTCATTTGCGGCGCATTCGCCGAAGCGATGACGATTTGGCAGGATCTGAACGGGGAGATGTGGCTCGAAAGCCCTTGCGCCGGAGCGTGCCACCCGGCGGAACCGCGCCGCGGCATGGTGCGGCACGGGATGATTACGGATGCCGCAAGGGCATGACGCAACGGAAGTATTGAGGGCGCGTTTTACGCAGCCCGCGCCAGTAGATCCTTGGCGGTCCGGCCCATCATGGCCTTGACCTGCGCATCGGGCACGGCCGGGCTGAGGATGAAGCCCTGGATCTCCGTCACGACGCCGGCCGCGTCGATCATCTTGAGCTGCTCGTGGGTCTCGACGCCCTCGACCACGACGGAGAGGCCGAGTTCGGCGCCGAGGCGGGTGACACCGCGCAGGAGCTTCGCCGCCTTGCGGTCGGTGGTGATCGGCCTGACGAAGGACCGGTCGATCTTCACCTTGTCGATCGGGAACTTGTGGAGGTAGCTGAGGCTCGAATAGCCCGTGCCGAAATCGTCGAGCGACAGGCGCACGCCCATGGCCTTCAGCCGCTCCAGCGTCTCCAGCACCGGCGCGGAATCCTTGAGCAGCAGCGTCTCGGTGATCTCGAGCTCCAGCCGCGACGGCGCCAGCCCGCTGATGCTCAGCGCCTCTGCCACGACCGCGGCCACATCGTCACGCTCGAACTGGACCGATGAGAGGTTCACCGCGACGCGCACGCCGTCGGGCCAGCCGGCGCAGGCCTGGCAGGCCTTGCGCATGACCTGGCGACCCATCTCCAGGACAAGGCCGGTCTCTTCGGCCACGGGGATGAACTCGGCGGGCGAGATCATGCCACGGACGGGATGGGGCCAGCGCACCAGCGCCTCGCAGGTGGTGACGCTGAGCGTCTTGAGGTTCAGCAGCGGCTGGAAATAGACCGCCAGCTCGTCGTTCTGCAGGGCCCGGCGCAGGTCCATCTCGATGGCGCGGCGGGCCTGGGCGCGACGATCCATTTCCTCTTCGTAGAAATGCAGCATGCCGCGGCCGCCGGCCTTGGCACGGGCGAGCGCCATGTCGGCGCTCTTGAGGAGCTGGTCGGCATCCGTGCCGTCGCGCGGGGCGAGAGCGATGCCCACCGAGGCGCCGCAGGCGATGGCCTTGCCTTCGATCTGGACGATGTCGCCAATGGTCTCGATGACCCGGCCGGCGAGCGAGATGACGTCGTGCTCGCTGCGGGCTCCGGTCTGCAGGATGACGAACTCGTCGGCGCTGAAGCGGGCGACCACGTCGTTCTCGCCGACGGTGAAGCGCAGCCGGTCGGCCACCTCGATGAGCACGGCATCGCCCGTGCTGTGGCCGAGCGTGTCGTTGACCTGCTGGAAATTGTCGAGGTCGACGAAAAGGACGGCGAGCATGTCGTCGCCGTTCATCATCGACAGCGCCGCCTCCAGGCGCTCCTGGTAGAGCGAGCGGTTCGGCAGGCCGGTCAGCGCGTCATGGCGGGCCATGTGAGCGATGCGGGCCTCGGTGCGACGCTTCTCGGTGATGTCCTCGATGGCGACGACCAGGCCGCCCGATTCCATCGGCTGGAAGGTCATGTCGACGTTGCGGTCGCCGGCGGTGACCTCGAGCTGGCTGCTGGCGAGATCGCCGCGCCGCGTGCCCACCGCCTCGATGATGCGGCCGCCATCGCGCTCCGACAGGAGGCCGAGCTCGACATAGGCGGCGATGATCGCCTCGCAACGCGAGCGGGTGGTGATGGTCTCCGGATCGATGGGGAGGATCTCGCTCCAGCGCCGGTTGACGACGAGCACCCGGCCGTCTGCGTCGAACATGGCGAGGCCATGCGGCATGTTGTTGAGGGCGGTGTCGAAACGGTCGGCCAGCAGCGAGACATCGCGCTTGGCGATGATGGCGTTGAGCAGGATGTCGCGCAGGCGCCGGGCAATGCTGCGGACGCTGGCGAAGAAGGGCACGGCGAAACAGGCGAGGATCAGGTAATCCCAGTTGCCGGTCATCACCATGCCGAGGACCAGCGGCGCGCACAGCAGCGCGATCTGGTTGTCGACGAACGGGCCGTTGGCGAAGTTCCGCCCGCCGACACCGACCATGTAGGACAGCGCCACCGCGACGCAGAAGAGATGCGCGCTCGGCAGCGTCGTCAGCACGAAGCAGGCAAGGCACCACAGGCCGATGGTGAAGACGAGGAGGTTGGCGCCGATCGTGTACTCGCGCTCCCAGTGGCGCGCCTGCTCGGCGCTGCGCACATCCCGGCGCTCCCGCCGGTAGGCGCCCATGCGCAGGATGCGGCCTGCGGCGATGAGCACGATGGCGAACGGGAAGGCGACAAGGATCGGGTTGGCGGTGACGACGGCGACATAGACGGTGCCGGCGAGGGCCGCGAGCACGCCGAGCAGCAGCGAGCGCACGTCCTCGTACAGCGCATCGACCATCGAGACATAAACCTCGACCGGCAATTCGCGCGCTGTGCTCTCGGGACCGTTGCGGGTGACGCTCACCATCTCGTCGGATTAAGCCGTGGGGCCTCTCCAGAGGGAGGGGCGGACGGATTGATCCAAACAAAAAAAACTTGCCCATCAATTAATTGGCGCGAGATGGTTGCGCATATCGGCCACGCATTTATCGGCCGTTTGGCGCGGTCAGCCGCGCTCCTCCGCGAGCGCCGCGGCCGTGATGGCCTCGACGCTCGCCCGGTCCATGGGGAAGTCGGCAGCGATCCAGCGCTCGCGCACCGACGCGAGGACACGGCCCACGGGAGGGCCTGCGGGAAGGCCGCGGCGCATCAGATCATCGCCGGACACGGGCAGGCTCGGGGCCTTCCAACGCTCCGGCAACGTAAGGAGCTGCAACCAGGCCGCATCGTCTGCGGGCGCGCCGGATCGTGCGAAACCGACCATGGCGCGGTCGCCGTAGCCGCGCGGTCCGGTGGCGGCGAGGAGGGCCTTGGCGGCGATGGGGCCGGCGGCCGGATCGGCCTGGCGCCAGCCGTGGCCGATACCCTCGAGGCGGCGGAACTCGGCATTGGAAAGGGCGAGGCGGTCGCGCAGTCGCACCGCATCCTCGCATGTCAGCACCGCCAGCGCGCCCATACGTCGCACCGGATCGGCCGGAAGGCCCGTCGCCGCCTCGATCGCCGACAGGCGCTGGACGCTCGCCGCCATGGGCACCCCGCCAAGGATGCGGTCGAGCAGGCCGCAATCGGCCATGGCCTGGGCACCCGCGCCCGCACGCGGGGCGACGAGGAGCTTCATCAGTTCGGCGCGCACGCGCTCGCGCGAGAGGTCCGCGACGCCCGCCCGCTCGGCGATCGCGGCGGCCCGCGCCTCCGCGTCCAGCGCGCCCGCGCCATAGGTCGCATGGAAGCGGAACAGGCGGAGGATCCTCAGCCTGTCCTCGCGCACGCGCGCGATCGCCTCGCCGATGAACCTGACGCGCCCGCGGGCGAGGTCCTCCCGCCCCCCGAACGGGTCGAACAGCGCCCCCTCCGCCGTCAGGCTCATGGCATTGAAGGTGAAATCCCGCCGCGCCGCGTCCTTGAGCCAGTCGTGCCCGAAGCGCACCACCGCGCGGCGCCCGTCGGTCGCCACATCCTCGCGCAGCGTCGTCACCTCGAAGCCGGTGCCGTCCACCACCACCGTGACGGTGCCGTGGTCGATGCCGGTCGGCACGACCTTGAACCCGGCCTTGCCGCAGCGGGCCGCGACCACGGCCGGAAGCGCCGTCGTCGCGATGTCGACGTCGCCCGACGAGGAGCCGATCAGCCAGTTGCGCACCGCCCCGCCCACGGGACGCGCCTCGTCGCCCTCGATACCGATCACGTCGATGAGGCGCCGCACCGGCCCGTCCGCGAACCAGGCCGGCAGCGGCGGCAGCGGAGCCTCGCTCATCGCGGCGGCTCCGGCCGGCGTGGCTGCATCTCCGCGGGGAGAAACACACCATTCTCGACCCGCGCCGGGCGATAGACGACGTTCGGATCCCGCACTTGGTAGGACAGGTGGTAGAGGAAATAGCCGCCGCCGAGCACGAGGCCGAACAGGCCGAGCCAGACCACCGGCTGGCGATCCCAGTGCTCCTTCAGGAACGGGTTGCGCTCCTTCAGGTGCAGCCAGAAGAAATACAGCACGAAAGGCAGGATGAAGAGGACGAGGTTGATTGCGATCCTCATGCGGGAGCCCCCACAGGCGCCGCCTCATCGAGCCGCTCCCAAAGATTGCGGATGATCCCGGCGGTGATGCCCCAGATATACCTTTCGCCGAAGGGCATGGCGTAGAAATGCCGCCTCTGGCCGTTGAACTCGCGGTGCTGCCTCTGGTGGTTCGCCGGATCCATGAGGAACGAGAGCGGCACCTCGAAGGCGTCGGTCACCTCGCGCGGATTGAGCGCCAGTTCGAAGGGCGGATGCACCAGCGCCACCACCGGCGTGATGAAGAAGCCGGTGCGCGACAGGAAGGGCAGGAGGTAGCCGAGCGGCTGTACATGGGCCCGGGCAAGGCCGATCTCCTCCTCCGCCTCGCGCAGCGCGGCGTGCAGCGGCGTCGCATCCTCCGTCTCGATCTTGCCGCCGGGAAAGGCGATCTGACCGGAATGGTCGGGCATGTCGCTGGAGCGCTGCGTCAGCAGCATGGTCGGCTCGTCCCGCGCCACCACCGGGACCAGCACGGCGGCAGGCCGGGGCGGACGGCCCTCGTTGACCGTATGGTCGCCCTCGTCGAGCGGGCTGGTCGCGCCATTGCCGAACAGGTCCTGCTGCACCTGCGGCAGGTCGAGGTTGAGCCGGCGGGTGACCGCGAGGCGGAATGCGTCAGGCGAATCGATCACGTCAGGCCCTCGATCTCGACGGCATCCACCATCGGATAGAACGTTCCCGCCACATAGAGCCCGAACCAGTCGCGGTCATCATGGCGTTCGATCTCCCCGACGCTCGCGAGATCGTGAAAGAGGGACCGCGAAACCCGCGCCCAAAGGTCGCGGCGCACCAGCACATAGGGTTTCACGCCGTCCGTGCCCTCCTCCTTCTCGAAACGCAGGGGATGGTCCTCCCCGACCTCGATCCAGTCCTCGACCTGGGTTCGGAAGGCGATGCGGCGGTCACGCCCCTCGCCATTCACCCGCATTTCCACCGCCGCGAAAGGCGCATCGTCCACGACGATGCCGATCTTTTCCACGGGCGTGACGAGGAAATAGCGCCCCTCCTCGCGCTTCAGCACGGAGGAGAACAGCTTCACCAGCGGCATCCGGCCGATGGGCGTCTTCATGTAGAACCAGGTGCCGTCGGCAGCGATGCGAATGTCGAGATCCCCGCAATAGGGCGGGTTCCACAGATGAACCGGCGCCCCGCCGCCGGCCTTCTTCAAAGCCGCCGCGATCCCGTCGAGACCTTGCTGCGGTCCCCCCTGCGTCATCACTTCGCCACCTCACGATTGGGTGATGGGCCCTGTCTTCCGGACCGGTTCCGGTGGACGATGCCTGTGACGAACCTAAGACTCGACTATCCCCGTCGCAACGCATGGGCCATGATGCAATGCACAGCGACGCAGCCTCGAGGGAGCAACCATGACCGCCGAGACCGCCGAACGGATGGAAGACGCCATCGTCCGCGCCGCCGAAGCGACGGCCGCCCAGATCCGCACCGCGCGCGCCAATATCTCCACCGTGATCTTCGGCCAGCAGGCCGTGGTCGACCGGGCCCTGATCACCGTCCTGTCGGGCGGCCATGCGCTGCTCGTCGGCCTTCCCGGCCTCGCCAAGACCAAGCTCGTGGAGACCATGGGCACGGTGCTCGGCCTCGACGCGCGGCGCATCCAGTTCACGCCCGACCTCATGCCCTCCGACATTCTCGGCTCCGAGGTTCTGGAGGAGGAGGCCGGCGGCCGCCGCGCCTTCCGCTTCATCAAGGGCCCGGTCTTCGCCCAACTCCTGATGGCGGATGAGATCAACCGCGCCTCGCCGCGCACCCAGTCGGCGCTGCTCCAGTCCATGCAGGAGCACCACGTGACGGTCGCCGGCGAGAGCTACGAGCTGCCGCGCCCGTTCCACGTGCTCGCAACCCAGAACCCGCTCGAGCAGGAGGGCACCTATCCCCTGCCCGAGGCGCAGCTCGACCGCTTCCTCATGCAGATCGACGTCGACTATCCCGACCTCGAGGCTGAGCGGAAGATCCTGTTCGACACGACCGGCGCCGACGAGACCCGTGCCAAGGCCGCCCTCACTGGCGACGACCTGATGGCAGCGCAGCGGCTCGTCCGCCGCCTGCCGGTGGGCGAATCCGTGGTGGAGGCGATCCTCCAGCTCGTCCGCTCCGCCCGTCCCGGCGCCGCGAAGGGCGAGCTCGCGCAGGCCATCGCCTGGGGTCCGGGCCCCCGTGCCTCGCAGGCGCTCATGCTGGCCGTGCGCGCCCGCGCCCTGCTCGATGGACGCCTTGCGCCCTCGGTCGACGATGTCGTGGCGCTGGCCGAACCCGTGCTGAAGCACCGCATGGCCCTGTCCTTCTCCGCCCGGGCCGACGGCCTGACGGTCGAGAAAGCCATCGCCGCTCTGGTCAAGCCGATCGGTTGACGCCGATGTTCGACCTCGCCAACGCCGAGAGCCGCGAGGACCATGCCAGCCGCCTGATGCGCGACGGCGAGATGCTCGCCGCCGCCCTGCCCCGGCTGGTGCTGGAGGCGCGGCGCGTGGCAGCAACGGTGGTGCATGGCCTGCACGGCCGCCGGCGCGCCGGAACGGGTGAGAATTTCTGGCAGTTCCGCCGCTTCATGAACGGCGAGCCCGCCGCCCGCATCGACTGGCGGCGCTCGGGCCGCGACCGCAATCTGTATGTCCGCGAGCGCGAATGGGAGGCGGCCCACACGGTCTGGATCTGGCCGGACTGCTCGGCCTCCATGCAGTTCGTCTCGCCGCTCGCCTGGGAAACCAAGCGCGACCGCTGCCTCGTCATCGCCTTCGCCCTCGCCGAGATCATGGTGCGCGGCGGTGAGCGCGTCGGCATTCCCGGCATCATGCGCCCGACGGCCAGCCGCGCCATCATCGACCGCATGGCGGATGCGCTGCTGGCGCTCCCCGATCTCGCGACGGCCAACCTGCCGCCCCGCGCGCCCGTCTCGCGCCTGTCGGAGGTCGTCATTCTCTCGGACTGCCTCGTGCCGGCCGAAACCTTCGGCGAGGAGATCCGCGGCCTCGCCGCCACCGGCTCGCGCGGCCATGTCCTGCAGATCAACGATCCCATCGAGGAGACCTTCCCCTACAAGGGCCGGGTCGAGTTCGAGGAGCTCGAGGACAAGCTGACGATCACCGCCGGCCGGGCCGAGACCTGGCGCGACGACTATATCGCCCGCCTCGCCGCCCATCGCGCCGCGCTGCGCCGTGACTGCGACACGCGCGGCTGGAGCTTTGCCGTCCACCGCACCGACCAGCCGCCGGCCACCGCCATCCTTGCCCTGCACCAGCGCATGGGTCCCGGCTCCCGCGATCTCGGCCCCGCGGCGGGAGGCGCCTGATGCTCGGCCTGCCCCTCGCCTTCGCCTCGCCGCTGGTTCTCTTCGCCCTCGCCGCGCTGCCGGCGCTGTGGTGGCTCCTGCGCCTCGTGCCGCCGCGGCCGCGCCGGGTTCGCTTTCCCCCGACGCGCATCCTCATGGACATCGCGCCGAAGGAGGAGACGCCCTCGCATAGCCCGTGGTGGCTGACCGCGCTGCGCCTGCTCCTCGCCGCCCTCATCATCCTCGCCATGGCCGGGCCGATGTGGAACCCGCCGGCGGCCACCGGCGGTGCGCGCGGCCCCGTGCTGCTGCTGCTCGACGATGGCTGGCCCTCCGCCGCCACCTTCGACCAGCGACAGCGCGTCGCGTCAGAGATCATTGCCTCCGCCGAGAGCGCCGGCCGCGCCGTCGCCTTCGTGCCAACGTCGCGCCCGGTGGTGGACATCGCACTGGAAACGCCGGGAACGGTGCGCGAGCGGCTGCGCTCCATCGACCCGCTGCCGCACACGCCCGACCGCGCCGCGCTCCTTCCAGCGCTGACCAAGTTCCTCGCCGCCCAGCCGGAGGCCGAGGTCGTCTGGCTCGCCGATGGCACCGATACCGGCCGCACCAAGGCCTTCATCGACCAGCTGGCGCCACTCGTCACCGGCCGCCGCGTCACCGTCTTCGACACCGGCCTTGCCCAGCCTCTCGCCCTCGCCGCCGCCACCAACACCGCGGGCGGCTTCACCGCCAAGGTGCTGCGGCCGCAGGGAGGCCCGGCCCAGGTCGGCCGCGTGCGCGCCCTCGACGGCCGCGGCCTGCCGCTGGGCGAATCGGCCTTCGCCTTCGAGGCCGGCAAGACCGAGGCTGACGTGCGCTTCGACCTGCCCGTCGAGATCCGCAACGAGATCACCCGCCTCGACATTGCCGGCGAGCGCTCGGCCGGTGCCGTCCAGCTCATCGATTCCCGCTGGGCCCGGCGCACGGTCGGGGTCGTCTCTGGCGCCAGCACCGACGTCGCCCAGCCGCTGCTGTCACCGACCTACTATCTCGGCCGGGCGCTGGAGCCCTTCGCCGATATCCGCACGGTCGAAGGCGCCTCGCCCTCCGACGCCATCCTGCGCTTCATCGAGAGCCGCGTGCCGATGATCGTGCTGACCGATGTCGGCACCGTCACCCCCGCCGCGCGGCAGGCGCTCAACCGCTTCATCGATGGCGGCGGCATCCTGCTGCGCTTCGCCGGCACCCGCCTCGCCGGCGCGCAGGGCGACGACCTCGTGCCGGTGCGCCTGCGCCGTGGCGGCCGTCAGCTCGGCGGGGCGCTCTCCTGGGAGACGCCGCAGGCTCTATCCCCCTTCGGACGGGAGAGCCCCTTCGCCGACATTGCTGTGCCCGCCGACGTGCGCGTCCGCCGCCAGGTCCTCGCCGAGCCGGACGGGCTGCTGGCCGACAAGACCTGGGCCCAGCTCGCCGACGGCACGCCGCTGGTCACCGCCGAAAAGCGCGGCCAGGGCCTGCTCGTGCTCTTCCACATCACCGCCGATACCGCCTGGTCCGACCTGCCGCTGTCGGGCGCCTTCGTCGACATGCTGAAGCGCATCGCAGGGCTGTCCGCCGCCGGCAAGCCGGGCGCTGAGGGCGTTGCAGGCGCGCCCGGCCAGGCCCGCGCCGCCGAGCGCGTCGCGCCGACGCGCGTGCTCGACGGCTATGGCGCCTTCATCGCCCCGCCGGCCACCGCCAAGCCGATCCCCTCGGACTGGCGCGACGCCGCGACCTTCGACGCCCCGCCCGGCTTCTACGGCCCCGCCGAAGGAACGCTTGCGGTGAACGTGCTCACCGCCGATGAACGGCTGAAGCCCCTCGATGCCGGCCCCCTCTCCGCCACGATCGAGCGGTACCGTCTGGGGGAACCGGTCGATCTCAGGACACCGCTGCTCGTGGCCGCCCTCCTCCTCCTCCTCGCCGACGGCCTGATCGTCTTCCTCATCGCCGGAGGCCTCGCGCGCCTCATCGGCCCGCGCCGCCGCGTGGCGGCATCGCTGATATTGGCCGCCGCTGCTCTCACCCTCATGGGCGGACACGATGCCGACGCGCAGACCCGGCGCAACCAGGACCGCCCAGTCATCTCCACCGGCAATGCCACCGACGACGCGGCCATCCGCGCCACGCAGTCGACCCGGCTTGCCTATGTCGTCACCGGCTCGCGCGAGATCGACGAGGTCTCCCGCGCCGGCCTCGAAGGGCTGACGCGGTTCCTCTCCGCCCGCACGGCGCTGGAGCCGTCCCAGCCGCAGGGCGTCGACATTGCCCGCGACGAACTCGCCTTCTTCCCCGTGCTCTACTGGCCGGTGGTGGCGGGCGCCGAGGAGCCCTCGCCCCAGGCGCTGCTGAAGCTCGACGCCTATATGAAACAGGGCGGCATGGTGATCTTCGATACCCGCGATGCCATCACCGCCCGCCCCGGCCAGGCGAGCCCGGCGCAGGTGACGCTCCGGCGCATCCTCGCCGGCCTCGACATCCCCGAGCTGGAGGCGGTGCCGCGCGACCACGTGCTCGCCCGGGCCTTCTTCATCCTGCGCGAATTCCCCGGCCGCTACACCGACGGCGTCACCTGGGTGGAAGCCATTCCGCCGGCCACCGACGAGGAGACGGCACGGCCGGCACGGGCCTCCGATTCCGTCTCGCCCATCATCATCACCGCCAATGACCTCGCCTCGGCCTGGGCCGTCGACCGCCAGGGCAATCCACTGCTCCCCGTGCAGGGCGAGGCGCGCCAGCGTGAACTCGCCTTCCGCTTCGGCGTGAACATCGTGATGTATGCGCTGACCGGCAACTACAAGACCGACCAGGTCCATGTGCCGGCCCTGCTCGAGCGGCTGGGGAACTGACGATGAGCCTCGGCGTCGTCTGGTCCCCCGTCATCCCGCTCTGGGCGCTCGGCCTTGCCGCGCTGGCTGTGGTTGCGCTCGCCGCGCTGCTGCTGCTCTCCCGCAGCCGCTGCGCCTGGTGGCGCATCGGCGCCATGGCGCTGGCCCTGCTCGCCCTCGGCAATCCGGTCTTCACCCAGGAAGACCGCGACCCCTTGCAGTCGGTCATCGCCGTGGTCCTCGACCGCTCGGCCAGCCAGTCGCTGGCCGACCGCCGCCGTGTCACCGACGAGGCGCGGGCCGCCATCGAGCGGAGCCTTGCCCGCTCGCCTGGCTTCGAGATCCGCTGGATCGAGGCGGGGGCCTCCGACGGCCAGACCGACGGCACCCACCTCTTCGAGGCGCTACGCTCCGGCCTTGCCGACGTGCCGGCCGAGCGGGTCGGCGGCGCCATCCTCGTCACCGACGGCCAGGTCCACGACGTGCCGGCGCAAGCCGCGGCCATCGGCTTCACGGCACCGGTCCACGCCCTCATCACCGGCCGCTCCACCGACAAGGACCGCCGCGTCGTCCTCACCCAGACGCCGCGCTTCGGCATCGTCCAGCAGAGCCAGACCATCGGCTTCCGCATCGAGGACAATGGCACCGGCGGCATCGCCGCGCCGGCAACGGTCACCATCAGCCGCGACGGCGAGGTCATCGAACGGCGCACCGTCACCACCGGCCAGACGGTGAGCACCTCGGTCCAGATCACCCATGCGGGCGCCAACATCATCGAGATCGAGGTGGACGGCCTTCCCGGCGAGCTCACCCCGATCAACAACCGCGCCGTCGTCGTCATCGACGGCATCCGCGAGAAGCTGCGCGTCCTGCTCGTGTCCGGTGAGCCCCATGCCGGCGAGCGCACCTGGCGCAACCTCCTGAAGTCGGATGCCGGTGTCGACCTCGTCCACTTCACCATCCTTCGCCCGCCGGAGAAGCAGGACGGCACGCCGATTAACGAGCTGTCGCTGATCGCCTTCCCCACCCGCGAGCTCTTCCAGGTGAAGATCCGCGAGTTCGACCTCATCATCTTCGACCGCTACGCCCAGCAGGGCGTGCTGCCGCTGATCTATTTCGAGAACATCGCCCGCTATGTCCGCAATGGCGGCGCGCTGCTCATCGCCGCCGGCCCCGAACACGCCACCTCCGCCTCGATCAACGACACGCCACTGGAGACGATCCTGCCCGCCGCGCCCACCGGCGACGTGATGGAGCGGCCCTTCCACGCCCGAGTCTCCGACACCGGCCGTCGCCACCCCGTGACGCGGGCGTTGCCCGGCATGGCGGCCGAGGGCAATCCGCAATGGAGCCGCTGGTTCCGCCTCATCGAGAGCCGCCAGCCGGCGCAAGGCGCCATGACCGTCATGGATGGCCCCGACCAGCGGCCGGTGCTCCTCCTCACCCGCCAGGGCGAGGGCCGCGTCGCGCTGCTGCTCTCCGACCATATCTGGCTCTGGGCCCGTGGCTTCGAGGGCGGCGGGCCGCATCTCGAACTGCTGCGCCGCCTCTCGCACTGGCTCATGAAGGAGCCGGAGCTGGAGGAGGAGAGCCTTCGCCTTGCCGTGCGCGGCCGCCAGCTCGCCGTCGAGCTCCAGACCATGGCAGAGCGACCGGAAACCGTGACCCTCACCCGCCCCTCCGGCGACAGCGTCACCGTGTCGATGCAGGACGCCGAGCCCGGTCTCTGGCGCGGCCTCGTCGACATCAACGAACTCGGGCTCTGGCGCGCCCAGGCGGGCCGTCTCACCCGCCTCATCAATGTCGGGCCGCCCAATCCGCGCGAATTCACCGACGTCACCTCAACGACGCGCCTGCTCGAGCCGCTGGTGCGGGCGACCGGCGGCGGCATCTGGCGGATCTCGGAAACGGGCACGCTCAGCGTCCCGCGCATCGTCCCGACCCGCTCGGCCAATTCGCTGCGCGGCGAGGACTGGATGGGCATCCGCCAGCGCGACGCCTCGGTCGTGCGCGGTATTGGCATCCTGCCGACCTTCGCCGGCCTGCTCGGCCTCATCCTGCTGCTCGGCGCCATGACCGCCGTCTGGGCCCGCGAGGGACGCTGACGGCGGTCCGATCGACCGAGGAACTTGACCCGCCGTCTGAGCCCGCGAGGGCCGCTGACGGCAGTTGGCGGCGTGAGCCTCAGCGCCGACGGCGACGCGGCCGGCCGAAGACCTGCCGGCGCACCCGCCGCTCACCCCGCCTCACGCCGCGATTGATGCTGCGGCCAGCGCGGCGCAGTCCGCGCCCGGTGGCGTTGACGCCCTGCGACACCCAGGAAGCCTCGGCGGAGGGCGCCGCGAGCGTGGCGGCGGGCAGGCCGATCAGGGCCATCAGAAAGGCGCGTCGTAGCAGCATGTCATGTCCTCCGGCGGGTCCTTGCCGCCCTCGGATCGGGGCGGACGCTCAACCTGATCGCCGCGGGGCCGGATCGCAATCCCCGGATCCCTCCGTGATGCCCCGGATGGCTCCGCGCGTCACGGTCTCGGGAGGAACATGCCTCCGCCCCGCACGTTGGTCTTCCGTGACTGGGGGCAAAAGAGGAAACGATAATGACCAACCAGAACCAGCCGAATCCGAACCAGGGCGGCCAGAAGTCTCCCGGCGACCAGAAGGACCAGGGCAAGGGCTCCGAGCATGGCGGCCAGCAGCAGCAGCAGGATGGCCAGAAGGGCCAGCAGGGCGGCCAGCAGAAGAGCGAGCAGGGCCAGCACGGCGACAAGGGTCGCAGCGTGTGAGCTGGATGCGTTCGAACCGGTCAGAGCTCTCACGACCATGACGGTCCGTACCACCTGATTGCGGCCATGAACCGTCGCCACCCCCGGGTGGCGGCGGACAATGTGCGTTCGGGAGAACGTTCAAACCGGCGGGACCAGAACCCGCCCCAAGGAGACGCGGACATGAACCGTCGAACACTTGTCACATCGTTGGTGGCCGCCTGTGCAGCGCTCGCCGCGGCCCCTGCGCCAGCCGCCGCCCAGGGCCGTGGCTGGGGTCCCGACGGCATGGGACCGCCCGGTCAGCGCAGGCGAGGCGAATGGATGCCGCCGGGGCGCCGTCGTGGTTGGGAGCGGCGCGGCTGGGGTGAGGGCCGTCGCCGTCGGCGCGGCCCGCCGCCCGGCCGGGGCTGGCGTCGCTGGTCGTAAGCCAAGGCTTGCAGGACGGACGGCGCGGGAGATCCCGCGCCGTTCGCGTATCACGCGGCCACGAGGCCGCCACGCACGGGGCCGCTGACACCCTCGAAGGCGCCGGGCACCAGTTCGGCCACCAGCAGACGGCGCGGATCGACCGGGCCCGGCAGGGCGAGGCGGCCCTGCGGCACGACCGTGAAGCCGAAACGCTCGTAATAGGGCGCATCCCCCACCAGCATGATGAGCCGGTGCCCCTCGGCCTTCGCCTGATCCATGGCCCGGCGCATCAGCGCGCCGCCGATGCCCTTGCTCTGGAAGGCCGGGTCGATGGTGATGGGCCCGAGGAGAACGCAAGCGGTGCCCGGCCCGATCTCCACCGGTGACAAGCGGATGGAGCCGACGAGCAGCGTGCCGACGCGCGCCGTGAAGCACAGCGAGTGATAGGCCTCGACGCCCTCGCGCAGGCGGAAGGCCGTGCGCGCGAAGCGGCCCGGGCCGAAGGCGCGCTCGTGCAGCCGCTCGATGGCGGCATGGTCGGCGGGGGTCTCGGGGTGCAGGTCGAGCGACAAGTCGGGCATGGCTCAGGCGTCCAGCGGCAGGGGCAAACGAACGGGTGTTGCGGCACTCATGCCGGCCGTCGTCGTCGCTCGATCCGTGGGCTGAACCTCATCATCGTCGCCGCATAGCACGCGTCAAAGAGGCCGTCATCCCGGCCGGAGGGCAGGAGGCCCACGCGCCTGCGCGGGGCTTCGGTCCGCGCCGAACAATTCCGCCGCCGCTCGCGCCATGATCTGATCCGCAGCGGAGACGGATGAGCATGAGCAGGACGGCGGCAGGCGGCTTCTTCGGCTGGACGGTGGTGCGAGGCGCCTTCGTGCTCGCCATCTGTGGCTGGGGCCTCGGCTTCTATGGTCCGCCGATCTTTCTCCACGTCATTCATGCGACAAAGGGCTGGTCGCTCGGGCTCGTCGCCGCGGCCATCACCGTCCACTATCTCGCTGGCGCCATCGCGGTCGCCAACCTGCCGCGCCTCCACGCCCGCTGGGGCCTGATGCGCGTCACCCGCGCCGGCGCTGTGGCGCTCGGCCTCGGCATTGTCGGCTGGAGCCTGGCCGCAGCGCCCTGGCAGCTCTTCCCCGTCGCAGTCCTCAGCGGCCTCGGCTGGGCGACCCTCGGCGCCGCCGCGGTCAATGCCATCGTGGCGCCCTGGTTCGCTCGCGGCCGTCCAGCAGCCCTGGCCCTCGCCTATAATGGCGCAAGCTTCGGCGGCATCCTCATGTCGCCGCTCTGGGTCCTGTCGATCCAGGCATTCGGCTTCCCCCTCGCGGCCAGCCTCATCGCCGCGACGGTCATCGCCATCCTGTGGCTGCTGGCGGGACAGGTCTTCGTCCATTCGCCGGGCTCGCTCGGTCAGCGGCCGGATGGCGATGCGGCCGACGCGCAGGACACCGCGCCTGCGGCCCCGGTCCGCCCGCCCCTCCCCGCCGCGGCCCTGTGGGGCGAGCGCAGGTTCCGCACCCTCGCCGGGGCGACCGCACTCGGGCTCTTCGCCCAGACCGGGCTCCTCGCCCACCTCTTCTCGCTGATCGTCCCGGCCCTCGGCGAAATGGTCGCCGGCATCGCCATTGCCTGCGCGACCCTTGCCGCCGTCACCGGGCGCACCCTGCTTGCGGCGGTGATGCCCGCAGATGCCGACCGCCGCCTGATCGCCGCGGCGAGCTATGCGGTGCAGGTCGTCGGCTGCGGCGCGCTGATGCTGTCCCACGGCAACGACCCCTGGCTGATCTGGACGGGCGTTGCGCTCTTCGGCCTCGGCATCGGCAATGTCGTCTACCTGCCGCCGCTGATCGCCCAGAGCGAATTCGCGCCGAGCGACGTGCCGCGGGTCGTGGCGCTGACGGTGGCGCTGGGACAGGGGCTTTACGCCTTCGCGCCGGCGGCCTTCGGGCTGCTGCGCGAGGCCATCCCCTCGGCGGCGGGAGCCGGCGACGCACCGCTCGTCCATGCCCTCGCGGCCGCCGTCTTCTCGGCCGCGATCGTCACGCTGCTGCTGGGGCGCAGGCCTCACCAATAGGGGCTGCGCGGCGCTCCCTCGAAGAGTTCGGCGAGGCGCTCCCTCGTGCCGCGTGTCACCCCCTCGGGCAGCGCGTCGCGGGGAAAGAACCGCGCCTCGAGGATTTCCCGGGTGGGCGTGAAGGGGGCGGGCTGCGTCCAGGCCTCGACCCGGTAGAGCACCACGTGGTCGCGGCGCGAGGTGCGCTGGTTGAGGAACAGGCCGGCGAAAGCCGGTTCACCGGTGACGAAGACATTGGCCTCCTCGCGCAGTTCCATGGCGAGGGCCTCGATCGCGGTCTGCCCGACCTCCACCCCGCCACCCGGAAAGTGCCAGCCTGGCGTGTAGCTGTGGCGGATGAGGAGGACACGGCCCTCCGCGTCAGTGACACAGCCGCGCACACCGAGCGTCATGCCGCGGGTGAAGCGCCAGTAGAGGTGCAACAGCGGCGTCAGCCAGGAGCGGCGGTCCGGGGAGAGAAGGATCAAGGCGGGGACTCCATCAGCTTCCCTGATGACTGATTGAGGATCCATGAACGGAGGCGATCAAAAATGCATGGCTGGTCCGGCAAGGCAAGTTCTTCAAACAGTCACGGAAAAGGCCTATTTCGACGGCATGTTGCGATGCACAAACAAGCATTGCGCCCATTTTCGGAGCTTTTCCATGTTCATCTCGTTCCTTCTGTCGCTCCTGAAGCGTCGCCCGGCCTATCACTGGCAGCCCTCCCTCGAGATCCGCGACGGCGCCACGGCGGCCGCTCTCGGCATCTACCAGCCGCGCGCCTGATCCGGCGCTCCGCGGCGGTCCGGCGCACTGGACAGCTCCCGCGCCCTCGCTCATAGGCGAGGCATGTTCCGCCTTGCCCATCTCTCCGACCCGCATATCGGTCCCCTGCCCGCGCCAACCTGGCGCGAGCTGATGAACAAACGCCTGACCGGCTACCTGAACTGGCGCCGCGGCCGCGCACACCATCACCGGATGGACGTGCTGGACAGGCTGATCGCCGACATCGTTCAGGCCGATGTGGACCACGTCGCGGTAACCGGCGACCTCGTCAATCTGGGCCTGCCCGACGAGTTCAAGGCGGCGCGCACCCTGCTGTGGCGCATCGGCCCGCCGGATCGCGTCAGTTTTGTTCCCGGCAACCACGACGCCTATATGCGCCAGACGGTGCCGCAGATCGTGCTGCAATGGCGGCCCTGGTTCCTCTCCGACGGCGTCGCTGAGAATGAGGGCGGCTACGCCTTCCCCTTCACGCGCATCCGTGGACAGGTGGCCCTCGTCGGCGTCAACAGCGGCGTGCCGACAGCCCCCTTCCTCGCCACCGGCTATCTCGGACCAAGGCAGATCGCGGCCCTTGCCGACGAATTGCAAATGCTGGGCGAGCAGGGCCTCGCCCGCCTCGTCCTCATCCATCACCCGCCCTTCGACATCGGCCCGCAGAAGCGGCTCGGCGATTATCGGGATCTGACCGCCATGCTGGCCAAGGTGGGCTGCGAGGCGGTCCTCCACGGCCATACCCACAAGGGCACGCTGAAGCAGCTGAAGGGCCCCGCCGGGCCGATCCCGGTGATCGGCGTGCCATCGGCCTCCGCCGCCCATGGCGGCCGCCACGAAGGCGCGGCCTGGAACCTCGTCACCGTGGCCGGCGAGCCCGGCGCCTGGCGGGTGGAGGTCGAACGCCGGCCGGTGGCCTGATCGCAAACGAAAAGGCGCGGCCGAAGCCGCGCCTTCGTTCATGCCGGTGACGAGAGCTCAGGCGCCGAGATAGGCGCCGCTGCGCGACAGGCCGATCCGGTCCATCTCAGCCTGCTCGCGAGCAGCATCGGAGGCCCTGTCGCGGGCGCTCTCGCGCTCGTCGAGGATCTCGACCTTCTTCAGCTCCTCGAAGGCCTCCGCCAGAGCCGCCTTGGCGTCGTCCAGCTGGCCCTTCAGCTCGCCGGCCGAGCCCATCAGGTTGTCACGCCGCTGGCGCGCCGCCTTGGCATAGGTCGGATAGGCGTAATGGGCGGGATCGTGCACGTTCGCCCGGTTCTGCTCGGTCAGGATCTCGCGGTCGAGTTCGGTCGCCATGCGCTCGAACTCGGCGATCATCATCTCGATCTGCGTGACCTGACGTCGTTTCTCGTCGACCTGAAAGCGCTTCAGGCGGATCAACGTCTCTCGCGACTTCATCGACTCGTACTCCCAGAAGTCCCCTGGTTCCGTTCCGCACACACACGCGGACCGGTCGTCCGAAGCGCCCGACAAGCGGACGCCTTACCCCTAATGAAGGATGAAGCTAGCCATACGAGGTTGAGAATCCGTTTCCGAAAACGATGATTCGTGGTAAACGGACGTTCATAAGTTACCGCATTCATTGGCGAAATCAGCCCGGATCGCCGGCCTCCTCGAGGATGCGGGCAAGGCCGTCATAGCCGTCGCGGATCTTGACGTTCTCGTCCTTGCGCTGACCGAGGAAGGCCTCCAGTGCCGGCTGAAGGCGGATCGCCTCGTCCACCTCGGCGGAGGATCCCTGGCGATAGGCGCCGAGCCGGATCAGTTCCTCCATGTCGGCATAGGTCGCGAGGATCCGTTTCGCCCTCTGGATGACCGGCCAATATTCCGGATCGGCCGAGCGCGGCATGGTGCGCGAGACGCTCTTCAGCACGTTGATGGCGGGGTAGCGGCCGCGCTCGGCAATGGCACGCTCCATGACGATGTGGCCGTCGAGAATACCGCGCACCGCGTCGGCGACCGGCTCATTGTGATCGTCGCCATCGACAAGCACGGTGAAGATGGCGGTGATCGCGCCCTCGCGCGGACCGGGTCCCGCGCGCTCAAGAAGCCGCGGCAGTTCCGAGAAGACGGTCGGCGTATAGCCCTTGGCGGTCGGCGGCTCGCCGGCGGAGAGGCCGATCTCGCGCTGGGCCATGGCGAAACGGGTGACCGAGTCCATCATCAGCATGACCTGCTGGTCGAGGTCGCGGAAATATTCGGCGATGGAGAGGGTGAGATAGGCGGCCTGCTTGCGCATCAACGCCGGCTCGTCGGAGGTCGCCACCACGACCACCGAGCGGGCGAGGCCCTCCTCGCCAAGGTCCTCCTGCAGGAACTCCTGCACCTCGCGGCCGCGCTCGCCGATGAGCCCGATCACCGAGACGTCGGCTTCGACGTTCCGGGCGATCATCGACAGCAGCACCGACTTGCCGACGCCGGAGCCGGCGAAGATGCCCATGCGCTGGCCGCGGCAGCAGGTGAGGAAGGTGTTGAGCGTGCGCACACCGAGATCGAGCGGTGCGCCAACGCGGCGGCGCGTATGGGCGGCGGGCGGATCGGCACGGAAGGGCATGGGGTCGCCGCCCTGCGGCAACGGACCCTTGCCGTCGATGGGCTCGCCGAGCGCATTCACCACCCGGCCGAGCCAGCCGGCGCTCGGCCGCACGGCAGCGGGCGCCAGCGAGACCAGCGCCTTGCAGCCGCGCCTGACGCCCTCAAGGCCCGCGAAGGGCATGAGCAGCGCCTGGTCGCCCGCAAAGCCCACGACCTCGCAAGGGATCGGCCGCGCGCCGGTCTCCACAGTGACCCGCGCGCCGACGCTCATGGCGTGGATCGGACCGGAAGCCTCGATCATCAAACCCCGCACGCCCGACACGCGGCCGTAGATCGACATGGAATCGATGTCGGAAATCTGGTCGGCGAGCGCGCGCATGGGCAAAGGATCCGTCAATGACGGTCCACAATCCTGCCGGCATGGTCAATGAAAGGTTAACGAAAGGCCCGTTCTTAACGCCGACCGGCAGATTTTGCCGGGACGATCGCCGCCCCTTACCGGAACTCGCGCATTTCGCAACGATCACCCGGCAACGTTTACCGCCCGTTAACCATGCACCCGGTAGAACCTGCCCATCGGATGCGCCCACCCCTTCCCCGGCGAGCGACCGATATCGGCTCCGTTGCCGCCGCGACGGACCATTTTCGAGCGAAGTTTAACGCTCCGGGCTGCACTTCAGCCCAAGTAAAGGCAGATGCCGCCCGAATTGCGCCCCGAAGGGTAACCCTTCCTTAACCCGGCGCGTTAATGATCCCTGACAGCCGATTAATGGCACCCGCGACCGCCGGGGGTTCGTCGAGAACGACCCACAGCGGGCCCCTGGTCGCGGTATGGCAGGAACCGGACTCTGCGAGACGGCCAAAATGGTCGATTCCGCAGGAGGTTGGAGTGAGTCGCGAAATAATTTCGCGCCGACTCTTGCCCCCGCGAATCACAGTTTGTTAACCATTAGGGCGTAGCGTCGAATCAGTGAACGGGGACGGGTCCCAGACAGCTTTCGCGCGGCGGCGAAGGCACGGGACCGCTTTGCCGAGCGTCTGTTTCGTCCTGTCGGGCGGGATGGCCGGTTCTGGGTCAGCGGAAGGGGATGGGCATGCGCGTTCTGTTGATCGAAGACGATAGCGCTACCGCGAAGAGCATCGAGCTGATGCTCAAGTCCGAGAGCTTCAACGTCTACACGACGGATCTGGGCGAGGAAGGCATCGACCTCGGCAAGCTCTACGACTACGATATCATTCTTCTTGATCTCAACCTGCCCGACATGTCGGGCTACGAAGTGCTGAAGTCGCTTCGGGTTGCCAAGGTCAAGACCCCGATCCTGATCCTCTCCGGCCTCGCCGGCATCGAGGACAAGGTGCGCGGCCTCGGCTTCGGCGCCGACGACTACCTGACCAAGCCCTTCCACAAGGACGAGCTGGTCGCCCGCATCCACGCCATCGTGCGTCGCTCGAAGGGCCACGCCCAGTCGGTCATCACCACCGGCGACCTCGTCGTGAACCTGGACCAGAAGACGGTCGAGGTCGGCGGCCAGCGGGTGCACCTCACCGGCAAGGAGTACCAGATGCTGGAGCTCCTCTCGCTGCGCAAGGGCACGACGCTCACCAAGGAAATGTTCCTCAACCACCTCTATGGCGGCATGGACGAGCCCGAGCTGAAGATCATCGACGTCTTCATCTGCAAGCTCCGCAAGAAGCTGGCCAATGCCTCCGAGGGCCGCAACTACATCGAGACCGTCTGGGGCCGCGGCTATGTGCTGCGCGAGCCCAACGAGGCGGAAGAGCGCATCCCCGCTTGATGCGGCCGGCGGAAACATTTCCGCCGCATCCGCGTCACAAGGCCGTCATCCCGGCCTGAGAGAAGATACCGCATCAGCCTGGTGCGCACGGATGGAATGCCGCCAGGCGACGAGGGCCCCGCCGGGAAACCGCGCGGGGCTTTTTGTTGTCGAGGTGGCGACGGGCCCCGCCCCCATGACCTCCGACGTCATTGACCCGCCGCGTCTCCGGCGAGAGGCTCCCCTCCCTTGAGGAGGCTGCCCATGTCCGACGCCCTCGATCGCCTCGCCGCCCATCCCCTCCCCTTCGCGACCCTGATGGGCGTGACCTTCAAGTCCGCGAGCGCTGACGAGGTCATCGCAACACTCACCGTCCGCGACGACCTCTGCACCATCGGCGGCATCGTCCATGGCGGCGCGCTGATGGCGCTGGCCGACACGGTCGGCGCCGCCGCAACCTTTCTGAACCTGCCGGCCGGCGCCAAGGGCACGACGACCATCGAGAGCAAGACGAACTTTCTCAGCTCCGGCCCGGTCGGCGACACGCTCACCGCCACGGCGACACCGGTCCATCGCGGCGGGCGCATCCAGGTCTGGCAGACGCGCATCACTCGCGGCGACGGCAAGCCGGTCGCGCTCGTCACCCAGACACAGATGATCCTGTGAGCCCGCTCAGTAGGGCTTTCCGTCCTTGTGGGTGAAGGCCCAGGTCCTGTCGGGCTGGAGCACCGCCACGAGGTCGTCCTGAGGATAGCTCGCGCTGTCGCCCGGCGAGCGGTCGCCGATCTCCAGATAGGTCGCGGGTTCGCCTGAACGGTTCACCAGATGATGGGCGATGCCGCCCTTGGCAAAGCCGGCGCAATCGCCTGGCTTCAGCGGAGTCTCGCCCTCGTCGGTGACCAGCACCAGCTCGCCGTCCAGCACATAGACGAACTCGTCCTGCGTCGTGTGCCGGTGGAGCAGCGCCGACATGGCCCCGGGTGCCAGGGTCGTCAGGTTCACGCCGAAATTGCTGAGGCCGAACAGGTCGCCGAGCGGCCGCTTCGTCCGCCCGGCCATGCGCGAGAAGAAGGGTTCGGGATAGTTCGACGGTTTGGTGCGCGGCGGAACATCGGCGGCGCGAAGGGCGTTGGTGCGAACTGGCTCGTCACTCATGGCGTGTCTCCCACGTCAAAACTGGCTGGTAAGTTCCTCGCCGGTCGATCCCCATCACCGCAATCCTGCCCCCAGCCGAGGGAGAGGCTCCCTCAGGTGGGACGGAGCGAGATACAGGCGTTCCTCGTTATCTCCCCCATGGGGAATGATCGTTCTTATTTGAGGCACGAAGACACCGTTCGTAGAATTTCCTTCCGTGCGTCGCTAGATTGACCGGACAAGAAGGGAGGCTCCCATGACCGCTCACGTCTTGCCCGACAAGACCCGCAAGCCCGGCCGCGGCCGCATCTACAATTCCATCACCGAGACCGTCGGCGACACGCCTCTCGTCCGGCTCGACCGCCTCGCCGCGACCCATGGCGTCAAGGCGACGATCCTCGCCAAGCTCGAGTTCTTCAATCCCATCGCCAGCGTCAAGGATCGCATCGGCGTCGCCATGATCGATGCGCTGGAAGCGGCAGGGAAGATCACCAAGGACACCGTCCTGATCGAGCCGACCTCCGGCAATACCGGCATCGCGCTGGCCTTCGTCGCCGCGGCCCGCGGCATCCGCCTCGTGCTCGTCATGCCCGAGACCATGTCGGTCGAGCGCCGCAAGATGCTCGCCCTGCTCGGCGCCGAGCTGGTGCTCACCGAGGGACCCAAGGGCATGAAGGGCGCCGTCGCCAAGGCCGAGGAACTCGCCGCCGCAAACCCCAACGCCATCATCCCGCAGCAGTTCAAGAACCCCGCCAATCCCGAGATCCATCGCCACACCACGGCGGAGGAGATCTGGAACGACACCCAGGGCGGCGTCGACATCTTCGTCTCCGGCGTTGGCACCGGCGGCACCATCACCGGCGTCGGCCAGGTGCTCAAAGGCCGCAAGCCCGCGGTGAAGGTCGTTGCGGTGGAACCGACGGATTCGCCGGTCCTCTCGGGGGGCAATCCCGGCCCTCACAAGATCCAGGGCATCGGCGCCGGCTTCGTGCCGGACATCCTCGACCGCGGCGTCATCGACGAGGTGGTGCAGGGCTCGAACGACGAGGCTTTCGCCCAGGCCCGCGAACTCGCCCGCCTTGAGGGCGTTCCCACCGGCATCTCCGCCGGTGCGGCGGTGAAAGCCGCCATCACGCTCGGCCAGCGGCCGGAAAATGCCGGCAAGACCATCGTGGTCATCATCCCGAGCTTCGCCGAACGTTACCTCTCGACCGCGCTCTTCGACGGGCTCTGAGCGAGAAGGACCGGCTGCCGGCGGATCAGTCCGTCGGCAGGCCGAAGGGCAGCGCCTCCACATTGCCGCCGGGCGGCAGCACCTGCTGCACCCGCCAGCGCCCCTGCGCGCTGCGCACCATCCGGAAGACGACCGGCGCGCGATAGGCCTGCAACGGCATGGCGATCTCAACCTGCCCGTCCGCGAGTTGCACGCGGGTGCCGAGCCGCGGCACCACGGCGGGGCTCATGTCCTCCGGCATCCCCGCGAGGTTGAGCGGCATGATGTCGAGACGCCGGGCCACCTGCATCGCATAGGCGAAGGCAAAGCTCGGATCGGTCTGTTCCAGCCGGTTGACGGGCGGGATCATCTCCATCGCATGGGTCATCGCCCCGGTCACCGAGACCCGGGCGATCCGCGACAGGTCAAACCGCATGAGATGAACATAGAAGGCCTGCTGGGCGGCCGGCGCCATGATCCAGAAGGCGGTGACATAGTCGCCGCGCCGATAGGCGCCGAGGAACTGGCGCAGCGCCGCCTCGGGCGTCGTCAGGTCGAGCCGGTCATAGGCGGCGCTGCCCGAGGAGGGAACGGTGGACGGGCCGGTTTGGGCCGATGCGCCGGGCAAGGCCGCGACGACCGATACCAGCAGGACAAGCGCCCGCAATGCCGCAACTTTAGCCCGTTCCATGCCCTCGCCTCCTTGCGGCTGGCGCAGCCTGCCGCAGCGCACGCGGTTTGTCACGTGCCCGGCGCAGGGGTCAGCGGCGGTCCTTCAGGACCTCCTCGATCTCCGCGAGAATGGCGGGATCGTCGATGGTCGCGGGCATCGACCAATCGGTGCCGTCGGCGATCTTCTTCATCGTGCCGCGCAGGATTTTCCCCGAGCGCGTCTTGGGCAGGCGTGACACGGTGATGGCGAGCTTGAAGGCGGCGACCGGGCCGATCTTGTCGCGCACCAGCGCCACCAGCTCCTTCTCCACCTCCTCCGGCCGCTTGTTCACACCGGCCTTCAGCACGACGAAGCCGCAGGGCACCTCGCCCTTGAGGCTGTCGGCCATGCCGATGACAGCGCATTCGGCGACGTCCGGATGAGAGGCGAGAACCTCCTCCATGCCGCCGGTCGAGAGCCGGTGGCCCGCGACGTTGATGATGTCGTCGGTGCGACCCATGATGTAGAGGTAGCCGTCCTCGTCGACGAAGCCGGCATCCGAGGTCGAGTAATAGCCCGGGAACTGTGAGAGATAGCTCTCGTGGAACCGGTCGTCCTGCTGCCAAAGGGTCGGCAGCGAGCCCGGCGGCAGCGGCAGTTTCACCACGATCGAACCCATGGCCTTCGGCGCCACCTCGTGGCCGGCCTCGTCGACGATGCGCACGTCGTAGCCGGGCATGGGCACGGTGGGCGAACCGGGCTTCACCGGCAGCTGGCCGAGGCCCACGGGATTGCCGACGATGCACCAGCCGGTCTCGGTCTGCCACCAATGGTCGATGACCGGCACGCCGAGAATCCTCTCCGCCCAGAGCACCGTGTCGGGATCGGCGCGCTCGCCGGCGAGGAACAGGGTGCGGAAGCTCGGCAGCTCGTAGCGCTTCAGATGCGTCGCCTCCGGGTCCTCCTTCTTGATGGCGCGGAAGGCGGTGGGCGCGGTGAAGAGAGCGGCGACGCCGTGCTGGGCGATGACCCGCCAATAGGCGCCCGGATCGGGCGTGCCCACCGGCTTGCCCTCGTAGAGGATGGAGGTGATGCCCGCGATGAGCGGCGCATAGACGATGTAGGAATGGCCGACGACCCAGCCGACATCGGAGGCCGCCCAGAAGACCTCGCCCGGCTTCACGCCATAGAGATTGGTCATCGACCAGGCGAGGGCGACCATGTGCCCGCCATTGTCACGCACCACGCCCTTGGGCTTGCCGGTCGTGCCGGAGGTGTAGAGCACGTAGAGCGGATCGGTGGCGGCGAGCGGCACGCACTCCGCCTGCCGGCCGGCAGCGCGGGCGCGGGCGACGAGGCCGGCCCAGTCATGGTCGCGCCCCGGCACGAGCGAGGCCTCGACCTGCGTGCGCTGGAGAATGACGCAGGCCTCGGGCTTCGCCATGGACAGGTCGATGGCACCGTCGAGGAGCGGCTTGTAGGGGATGACCTTGGCCCCCTCGATGCCGCAGGAAGCCGAGACGATGACCTTGGGATGGCAGTCGTCGATGCGCGTGGCGAGTTCCTTGGCCGCGAAACCGCCGAACACCACCGAATGGATCGCCCCGATCCGGGCGCAGGCCAGCATGGCGATGGCCGCTTCCGGCACCATCGGCATGTAAACGATGACGCGGTCACCCTTGGCGACGCCGAGGTCCTGGAGGACAGCCGCGAAGGTCGCGACCTCCTCCTTCAGCTCGGCAAAGGTGATGCGCTGGACCGTGCCGGTGACTGGCGAGTCATAGATGATCGCCGCCTGGTCAGGGCGGGTCGCCGCGTGGCGGTCCACCGCGTTGTGGCAGGTGTTGCAGACGCCGTCGGTGAACCAGCGGCCATAAACGCCTGCTGCCGGATCGAAGGTGATGGTCGGCGGCGTCACCCAGTCGATGGCCTTGGCCTGTTCGGCCCAGAAGCCCTCCGGATCCGCCTTCCATGCGGCATAGACGTCGCCGTAGCGCGAGGACTGACCACCCATGACGACCCCCCGGGGCGCGCGAACGCCCTCATCCCATGCGCTTCATGGCGCACCGGTTTCGATGGGCGGCATTGTCTCCGTGTCGCGCGCCAGCGCAACAGGCTTGGCCTCGCCCGATCGGCCTGTCGGGAAGCGAACTTTAGTTGCAGCGCGGAAATGCCAAGGACGCCGCGTCAAGCTGCCAACCTGAAGTTACGGTAAGGCGTTTCTTCGCCTCAGAGCTGCATTTTTGGGTGCTGCGACGCAACAAATTCAGCGGTCATTAACCGAATACCGCGACAAATTGGCTCACGCATTTGCATTGGAGCATGTCATGTCTCTGCTGGGCAGGATCAGCATTTCGGCAAAGATCATCGGCCTCGTGATCATCATGAGCGCCATCACCCTGGGAGTTGGGGCCACCGGTTACGTCGCCCTCCAGAAGCTCCAGAGCGAAGTCCAACTGGCCGCAACCATCAGCGGCCGTGCCTTCGATGCGGTGGTCGCCAATCGCGGCCTCGCCGCCCTCTCGCGGGCCGAGTTCCTGATGGCGACAGACTCCACCAAGGCGACCATCGACACCACCCTCCAGCAGATGCGCGAGGACATGCAGGCGGTCGAGAGCCGGCTGCAGTCGCTGCGCCAGGCACAGAACCCCCTCGTCGTCGCCGCCGTGCAGAAGGCAGAGGCCGCCTATCGCGCCTACCTGCCGCTGGCCCAGGAGACGATGCGCATCGCCGCCCAGGTCCAGGACACCGCGACCATCGAGCAGCAGGACCAGCTGGCGAAGAGCAGCCTCGCCTCCCGCAGCTTCTACATGGCCGCGCGCATGGCTTTCCGCGACCTGACGCAGGTGCAGCAGCAGCGCTCCACGGATGGCTTCAACACCGCCTATGCCGAGGCCGCCTCGCAGCAGACCCTGCTCATCGGCTTCGTCGTCGCCGCGCTCGTCATCGGCGGCGGGCTCGGCGTGCTGATCGGCCGCTTCGGCATCGCCACGCCGATCCGTCACCTCACCGCCTGCCTGATGGACCTCGCCAACGCCCGCTTCGACGTCGCCGTCCCCGGCACCGCCCGCAAGGACGAGGTGGGTGACATCGCCCGCGCCGCCGAGACCTTCAAGGCCAACGGCATCGAGGCCCAGCAGCTGCGCACCGAGCAGGAGGCCGTCAAGACCCGCAGCGAGCAGGAGCAGAAGGCGCTGATGAGCCGCATGGCCGATGACTTCGACCGCGCGGTCGGCGGCATCGTCACCCACGTCTCGTCGGCCGCCTCGCAGCTGAAGGGCGCCGCCCAGACGCTCTCAAGCGCCGCCGAAGAGGCCTCCGGCCAGGCTGGTGCGGTGGCCGCAGCCTCCGAGGAGGCCTCGACCAATGTCCAGACGGTGGCCTCCGCCACCGAGGAGCTCTCCGCCTCGGTGCGCGAGATCGGCAGCCGCGTCGAGCAGTCGGCGATGATGGCGAACCAGGCGGTGGCCAAGGCCGACGCTTCCGCCGCGACGATCGAGGAGCTCGCCACCAAGGCGCAGAAGATCGGCGAGATCGTCGAGCTCATCAATTCGATCGCCTCGCAGACCAACCTCCTGGCGCTCAATGCCACCATCGAGGCGGCCCGCGCCGGCGAGGCCGGCAAGGGCTTCGCAGTGGTCGCGGCCGAGGTGAAGAGCCTCGCCGACCAGACCGCCAAGGCCACGACCGAGATTGCCGCGCAGATCGGCGGCATCCAGCAGGCCACCGGCCAGTCCGCCGAGAGCATGAATGGCATCGCCGCCGCCATTCGGGACATCAGCGCGGTGGCCGCCAGCATCGCCAGCGCGGTGGAGGAGCAGAACGCCGCAACGCAGGAGATCGCCCGCAACGTCCAGCAGGCCTCCCTCGGCACCGGCGAGGTCTCGACCAACATCGTCGGCGTGTCGCACGCTGTGTCGGAGACGGGCGCGGCGGCAAGCCAGGTCCTCGCCTCGGCCGACACGCTGGCCGCCCAGGCCGGCGCCCTCAGCACCGAGATGACGAAGTTCCTGTCGACGATCCGCGCCGCCTGACGCTGCGTCCCGTCACACCCCTCGAAAGGCCCTCCCCTGCGGAGGGCCTTTTGCGTTTTAGGGCTGGGTGAAGGCGAGCCGGGCGGCGAGGCCGACGAACAGCGCCCCGATCACCTTGTCGAGCCGGCCCCGCACCACAGCGAAGGAGGGCAATGCGGCAAGGCGCGCCGCCGCCAGCGCGACGGCGAGGTTGATGAGCGTGCCGTTGACGTTGAAGACGAGGCCGAGGACGACGAAGGCGAGCCCCTTGTCGGCCACGGCCGGGTCGATGAACTGCGGCAGGAAGGCAAGGAAGAACAGCGCCACCTTGGGGTTCAGCGCATTGGTGAGGAACCCTTGCGCGAAGACCGCGCCGAGCGATGCCGGTTCCGCGACGGAGGCGGCATCCACCGGCTCAGGCCGGCTGAGGAGGAGCCTTAGCCCGGTGACGACGAGATAGGCGACGCCGAGCCATTTCACCACGGCAAAGGCCAGCGCCGACTGGGCGATGATCAGCGACAGGCCGACCGCCGCCGCGGCAATGTGGACGAAGGCCCCTGCCCCGATGCCCAGCGCCGCCACCGCGCCCGCCTTCACGCCATCGCGCATCGACCTCGCCATGACCAGCGCCATGTCCGGTCCTGGGGTGATGTTGAGCAAGAGGCCTGCGAGGACAAAGAGCCAGAGATCGTGGATGCCGAACATGGGACTCGCGGGGGCTGTGACATCGGGTGGTCTAGCGGAAACCGGCGATCGACGATACCAATGGGATAAGATACACTTTCCATGTACACTTATTCCCTCCAGCTGACCGGCCGACATCAGGACCGCATGGAGTTCGAGTGGGACGAGGACAAGCGGCAACGCGTGCTCGCTGAACGCCGCGTCGACATTCTGCATGCGGCCCTCATCTTCGAAGGCCCGGTGCTGACCCGCGTCGATCACCGGCGCGACTATGGCGAGGGCCGGCAGATCTCAATCGGCCTGGTAGATGGCGAGTGTTTCGTGGTGGTGCACACGCCGCGTGAGGGTCGGACGCGGTTGATCACCGCCTGGAAGGGAGGCCGGCATGACCGGGACATCTATGAAGCGCGCATCGCTCGCGGATCTGCGCCGGATGAATGATGCGGGCGCGCTGACCAAGGACCCGAGCGCCCCGGCGGGCGACGACCTCGGTCCGGACTTCTGGGCAGGCGCGGTGGTCGAACAGCCCGCAAGGCTGCGGTCGGTTCACCTGAAGATCGACCAGGACGTCTTTGACTTCTTCCGCGACGAGGCGGGCGGCAAGGGGCACATCACGCGCATGCAGAATGTGCTGAAGGCCTACGCCAAGGCGCGCCGTGCCGCCGGACCGCGCTGATCCCTACCCCACCGCCCTGGCCAAGGCCCGCCCCGCCGAGCGGCCGGAGAACAGGCAGCCGCCGAGGAAGGTGCCCTCGAGCGCCCGGTAGCCGTGCAGGCCCCCGCCGCCGAAGCCGGCCACCTCGCCCGCTGCATAGACATTGCCGAGCGGCTCGCCGCCCTCGGTCAGCACGCGGCCGTCGAGGTCCGTTTGCAGGCCGCCCAGCGTCTTGCGGGTCAGGATGTTCAGCTTCACCGCGATGAGCGGCCCGTTCTTTGGGTCGAGGATCTTGTGCGGCGGCGCGGTGCGCATCAGCCTGTCGCCGCGATAGCCGCGCATGCCGCGGATGGCGATGACCTGCATGTCCTTGGAGAAGGGATTGTCGATCTCGCGGTCGCGCGCCGTGATCTCCGCCGCCAGCGCTTCAGGATCGATGAGATCGGTGCCGACCAGCGCGTTCATCCGCCGCCCCAGCGAACGGATATCGCCATCGACGATGAAGTCCGCACCCTTGTCCATGAAGGCCTGGACCGGCGGCGGAAGACCCTTGCCGAGCCGCGACAGGACACCGGCGATCGACTTGTTGGTGAGGTCCGGGTTCTGCTCGGAGCCCGACAGCGCGAACTCCTTCTTGATGATGGCGCGGGAGAGCACGAACCACGAATAGCCATGGCCGGACTTCACGATGTGCTCGAGGCTGGAGAGCGTGTCGAAACCGGGGAAGTTCGGGGCGGGGAGGCGCTTGCCCGTCGCATCGAGCCAGACCGACGAGGGCCCGGGCAGGATGCGGATGCCGTGATGCGGCCAGATCGGATCGTAGTTCCGGATGCCCTCGACATAGTGCCACATGCGGTCGCGGTTCACGATGCGCCCGCCAGCGGCCTCGGTGATCATCTGCATCCGCCCGTCGACATGGGCGGGCACGCCGGAGACGAGGAAATCCGGCAGCGTGCCAAGCCGCGCCGGCCAGTTCTTGCGGACGAGGTCGAAATTGCCGCCGATGCCGCCGGAGGTGACGAGGACCGCCTGCGCCTTCAGCGAAAAGGCGCCCACAGGGTTGCGGGAGCTCTCGGCACCACGGGCAACGGTGGTCGCCTCCAGAACCTCGCCCTCGACGCCGTCGATGACGCCGCCGGATCGCGTCAGGCCGCTGACGCGGTGGCGGAAGCGCAGATCGACGAGGCCGCGCGCGGCCGCCTCCCTGACCCGCTTCTCGAAGGGCGCGATGACGCCCGGCCCGGTGCCCCAGGTAACGTGGAAACGCGGCACGGAATTGCCGTGGCCGGTGGCAAGACCTCCGCCCCGCTCGGCCCAGCCGACCAGCGGGAACCACCGCACACCCTGCCCATGCAGCCAGGCGCGCTTCTCGCCATGAGCGAAATGGACATAGGCCTCCGCCCAGCGCCGCGCCCAGTCGTCCTCGGCCCGGTCGAAGCCGGCGGACCCGAACCAGTCCTGCATGGCGAGATCGATGGAATCGCGGATGCCCATGCGCCGCTGCTCGGGGCTGTCGACGAAGAACAGGCCGCCGAAGGACCAGAAGGCCTGCCCGCCCATGTTCTGCTCGCCCTCCTGGTCGAGCAGGATCACCCGCTTGCCGGCATCGGCAAGTTCGGCGGTCGCGACGAGGCCGGCAAGCCCGGCCCCCACGACGATGACGTCGGCATCCATGCGTGTTCCCCGTTGCGCGGCGCCCTTGTGCCGGGCGCTCCCGATGGGACGAGCCTGCGCGGGCGGGCGGCGTGATGCAAGCGGGGCGAACGAGAGTCAGGCGGACTTCGCCATCTCCCGAAGCACGAACTTCTGCACCTTGCCGGTGCTCGTCTTCGGCAGCTCGGTGAACACCACCGTCTTCGGGCATTTGAAGGCGGCAAGGTTCTGCCGGCACCAGGCGAGGATGTCCTCGGCCGTCGCCGTCATGCCCGGCTTCAGCTCGACGAAGGCGCAGGGGGTCTCGCCCCATTTCTCGTCGGGCTTGGCGACCACCGCCGCCGCCTGCACCGCCGGGTGCTTGAACAGCACGTCCTCGACCTCGATGGAGGAGATGTTCTCGCCGCCGGAGATGATGATGTCCTTGGAGCGGTCCTTCAGCTGGATATAGCCATCGGGATAGAGCACGCCGAGGTCACCGGAATGGAACCAGCCGCCGACAAAGGCCTCGTCGGTCGCCTTGCGGTTCTTGAGGTACCCCTTCATCACCACGTTGCCGCGCATCATCACCTCGCCGAGGGTGACGCCGTCGGCCGGCACCGGCTCCATGGTCTCCGGGTTCATCACGGTCATGCCTTCGAGCACGACATAGGGCACGCCCTGCCGCGCCTTCTTCGCGGCATAGTCGGCGCTCGACAGTCTGTCCCAGTCGCGGTTCCAGTCGTTGATGACGGAGGGCCCATAGGTCTCGGTCAGACCGTAGAGGTGCGTAACGTCGAAGCCGGCCGCCTTCATCGCCGCCAGAACGGCCTCGGGCGGCGGCGCCGCAGCGGTGAAGAAGGACACGCTGCGGCCGATCTCGCGCTTCTCGGCGGCCGGCGCATTCAGAAGCAGGCTCATGACGATGGGCGCACCGCACAGATGCGTCACCCCATGGTCGACGATGGCGTCATACATGGCCTTGGCCCGCACCCAGCGCAGGCAGACATGGGTGCCGGCGACCGCCGAGATCGACCAGGGGAAGCACCAGCCGTTGCAGTGGAACATCGGCAGGGTCCACAGATAGACCGGGTGCTTGGCCATGCCGCAGGTGACGACATTGCCGAGCGCGAGGAGATAGGCGCCGCGGTGGTGATAGACGACGCCCTTCGGGTTGCCCGTCGTGCCCGAGGTGTAGTTGAGCGCGATGGCGTCCCACTCGTCACCGGGGCGCTGCCAGGCGAAGTCCGGATCGCCCCCGGCGATGAAGTCCTCGTATTCGATCGTGCCGATGCGCTCGCCGGGCCCGTCATATTCCGTGTCGTCATAGTCGATGACGAGCGGTTTCACCTTGGCCAGCGCCAGCGCCTCTTTCGCGAGCTTCGAGAACTCGCGGTCGACGATGAAGGCCTTGGCCTCGCCGTGGTCGAGCGAGAAGGCGATGATCGGCGCGTCGAGCCGGGTGTTGAGCGTGTTGAGCACCGCTCCGCACATCGGCACGCCGTAATGGGCCTCCAGCATGGCCGGCGTGTTGGCGCAGATGACCGCCACGGTGTCGTTCTTGCCGATGCCGGCCTTCGCCAGCGCCGAGGCGAGACGGCGGGTCCGGGCATAGAGGTCGCGATAGCTGCGGCGGATGCGCCCGTGCACCACGGCGGTGTGGTCGGGGAAGACCCGCGCTGAGCGTTCGAGGAATGTGAGCGGGGTCAGCGGCTGGTGGTTGGCCGGGTTCTTGTCGAGGTCGGTATCGTAGGCGCTCATGGGCGGCGTCTCGTCTCGGGCGTTTCCGGCAAGGACCCTACGCGCCGACCCGAAGCGGTTCAACGCCGGTCGTCCGGTAGCCTGGTGCCGACGCGCGAGTCGCCGCTTTTTCGTCACAATTTCAAGAGGATGCATCATGATACCGCATTCCCCAAGGTAATCTGTGGCCGTCCCGACACAGGCTTCACGGACAGTGCTTCCGCGACGCGTCATCACACCGGGACTCACGGCTTTGAAGGTTGCAATCAACCCTCACCCCCTTATCCCTCACCTCACCGTTTGGGTGTGGTCGCGGCGAGAGAGGGGGTCGCCCCGGCCACATCTGGAACGGTCGAGAGGTATCCGGCGGGTCCTCCCCCGGCCATTGGACAAGGAATTACACATGAAGAAATTTCTCCTCGCGAGCGCCGCTGTCGCCGCCCTCGCCACCGGCGCCCAGGCCGCCGATCTCGGCGCCCCGCGCGCCCCGGTCGCCGCCGCCGTGATGGCCCCGGCCTTCTCCTGGACCGGCTTCTATGTCGGCGCCTTCGCCGGCTACGGCTGGAACAACTTCAACGTCATCGGTCCCGGCACCGGCACCGGCAACGGCCCGCTCCTCGGTGGCACGATCGGCTACAACTACCAGATCAACCAGTTCGTCCTCGGCGCCGAGGCTGACCTGGCCTTCGCCGCGGTGACTGGCCGCGTGACCGCCGTTCCCGCCTTCTCGCTGCGCACCAACATGCTCGGCTCGGTCCGCGCCCGCGCCGGCTTCGCCGTCGATCGCGCCCTCTTCTACGTGACCGGCGGTCTCGGCATCCAGAACGCCGCTCTGGCGCAGAACGGCGTTGCTGTCGAGCGCTTCACCCGCACCGGCTGGACCCTCGGCGGCGGCGTCGAGTACGCCCTGACCCAGAACTGGACCGCGAAGATCGAGTACAACTACTACAACTTCGGCACCCGTGCGGCCGGCGCTGCGATCGGCCTGCCCGTCCGCAACGAGATCCACACCGTGAAGCTCGGCGTGAACTACCTCTTCTCGACCGGCCCGTCGGCCGTCGTCGCGCGCTACTGATCCGATCGGTCCTCACCGGACCATCGACGGAAAGGGCCGCCCTCGGGCGGCCTTTTTTCGTTGGGCAGTTGCATCACAGGAAGGCGCGGACGCCGCCGACGAGCAGCACGCAGCCGACGACGAAGGTCAGCACATAGATGATGCGGTAGAAGAGGTGCGCCGGCACCCGCCGCACCAGCCAGATGCCGCCCATATTCGCGATGATGGCGAGCGGGAAGAGTACGGCCGCCGTGGCGAGATTGCCGGGGTTGAGCGCGCCGAGCGCGAGGAACGGCGTCACTTTCACCAGGTTCACCGCCGCAAAGAACACCGCCGCCGTGCCGACGAAGACGTCGCGCGAGAGACCCCTCGGCATGGCGTACATGTTGAAGGGCGGCCCGCCGACATGGATGACGAAGCTGGTATAGCCCGATAGCGCGCCGAGCACGCTCGCCGACGTCCAGTCCTGCGGCCGCTTCTCGCCACCCGCCGAGGGCGGGCGAAGCCAGCGGTCGAGGCAGAAGCCGACCGCGATGATACCGACGATGAGGCGCACCGCGGGCTCGGAGACGTAGGACGCGAAGACATAGCCGGCGAGGATGCCGGCGAGCGCGCCGGGCGCCAGGTGCTTCAGCGTCGGCCAGTCCCAGGTCTTGCGATAGCTCCAGACGGTGACGACGTCCTGGACCATCAGCACCGGCAGCATGATGGCCGCCGCATGGATCGGCGAGATGGCGAGTGACAGGAGCGGCATGGACAGGATCGCCACACCGCCGAAGCCGCCCTTCGAGAGGCCATAGAGGATCACCGCCGGGACGGCGACGACGTAGAAGAAGGGATCGGTGATCATCGGATGCAGGGACCGCTGGCGTCGGGACGGCGTCCATCGTCCCTAGCATCGCCAACCCCACACAAGAAGGGCGCCTCGCGGGCGCCCTCTCATGCCAATTCAGGGGTGATCCGGCTCAGCCAGGACGCGACCCGGCGTAGGCGAAGAGCTTCGACGCAGCGGCGGCGCCGGGAGCGGCGACCGCGGGCTTGCCGCCCGGGACATAGAGGCCGCGCCGCTCGGTGACCGGCTTGAAGGCCTCCGTCAGGCCCACCACCGTTTCCGCGGCGCCGAGCAGCAGGTAGCCATCGGGCGCCAGCAGCTTCGCGCTGCGGTTCAGCACGTCGATCTTCGTCGGCTGGTCGAAATAGATCAGCACGTTGCGACAATAGATGATGTCGAACTGGCCGAGCGCCGAGAAGTCGTTCAGCAGGTTGAGCGTGCGATAGTGCACCATGGAGCGGATCTCCTGGGAGATCGTCCACTGATCGCCGTTCTGCTGGAAATATTTCAGCAGCATCTGGATCGGCAGGCCGCGCTGCACCTCGAACTGGGTGTAGACGCCGGCCTTGGCCCGCTCCAGCACCTCGCCGGACAGATCCGTGCCGATGATCTCGAAGCGCCAGCCGGCGACCGCCGCCCCCATCTCCTTGAGGATCATGGCGAGCGAATAGGGCTCCTGGCCGGTCGAGGCGGCGGCGCACCAGATGCGGATGTGCCGCTTGGTGGCGCGCGCCTTCATCAGCGCCGGGAGCATGTGCTCCTTGAAGTGGTCGAAGGGCGTCTTGTCACGGAAGAAGAAGCTCTCATTCGTCGTCATCGCTTCGGTGACGGCGGAGGCGAGCGGCTCCTGGCCGGGCATCTTGAGCTTTTGCACCAGCTCGGTGATCGACGCCATGCCGTTCTTGCGAACGATCGGCATGAGGCGGCTTTCGATCAGGTACTGCTTGTCATTTGACAGCACCAGGCCGGAACGGGTCTTCAGGAAGCCCCTGAGGAAATCATAGTCGAGAGGCGTCACGACCGGTCTCCGGAGAATACGCGCATGATCTTCGGGGCGATCTGGTCGATAGGCAGCACCGCGCAGGCATGGCCCGCCTGGGCCACCGCACCGGGCATGCCCCAGACGACGCTGGTGGCTTCGTCCTGGGCGATGACCGAGCCGCCGGCGGCGACGATGTCGCCGGCGCCGTGGGCACCGTCATGGCCCATGCCCGTCAGCACGCAGCCGAAGGTCTGGGCGCCCCAGGCCTGCGTGGCCGAGGTGAAGAGAGGATCGACGGCCGGCTTGCAGAAGTTGATCGGCGGGCCGTCCTCCAGATGGATGACGTTGGTGCCGCCGGTCTTGCGCACCACCATGTGCTTACCGCCGGGAGCGACATAGATGCGGCCCGCCTGGATCGGCTCGCCGTCGCGGCCCTCGGCCGCCGGGCGGCCCGCGGCCTTGGCGGCATGTTCGGCGAGGATCGTGGTGAAGGTCGGCGGCATGTGCTGGGTGATGAGCACCGGCACACGGTCGATGAAGGAGCCGAGGGCCTTCAGCACCGTCGTCAGGGCCTGCGGGCCGCCGGTGGAGGAACCGATCAACAGCACCTTCGGGATGGTCGTGCCCATCGGCCGGAGCTTGAAGCCGGTGTCGTTGAAGCCGACGGACTGGGGGGCGATGGAGGGCGAGGAGACCCGCGGCGCGGCGGCTGCTGCCGGGCTGCCGGCGGGGCTGGCGGCGCGGAAGGCGCGGCCGGAGATCTTGCGGCGGCGGCCCAGCGCACGGACCTTGTCGAGGATCTCGCGCTTGAAGGCCGGCGAGGTGGTGACGCCCGCATTGGTCTCGGGCTTCGGCACATAGTCGGCAGCGCCGAGCGAGAGGCACTTCAGCGAGATTTCGGCGTTGCGACGCGTCAGCGTCGAGGCCATCAGAACCATGACGTCGCGCTTGGCCTGGATGATCAACGGCAGCGCGGTGATGCCGTCCATGTCCGGCATCTCGATGTCGAGGATGACGACGTCGGGATTGACCTTGGCGATATCGGCAACGGCCTCGCGACCCGAGCGGTGCGAGGCCACCAGCTTCATGTCGGTTTCTTCGGAAATCCAGCGCCCGACCAGACCGCGCACGACGACAGCGTCGTCGACGACCATGACCTTGATCGGGTCGGTGGAACTGGGGGCCGGACCTGCCGAAGCCGCCTTGAAGGACGCGAGACTCATGACGCCGATACTCGGAACAAACGCGTGACGGGGCGGCTTCCTGCCGCGGCGGATCAGATCAGGCCGACTTCGGCGAACTTCGCTTCGACGATGTCCTTGTCGAAGGGCTTCATGATGTACTCGTTGGCACCGGCATGCATGGCGCGGGCGATGTGCGCCACGTCATTCTCGGTGGTGCAGAAGACCACCTTCGGAGCCTGGCCGCCGGGCAGCTTGCGCAGCTCGCGGAGGAACTCGTAGCCGTCCATGACCGGCATGTTCCAGTCGAGGAGGATGGCCGTCGGCATGGTCTCGTAGCAGAACTCGAGCGCCTTCTGGCCATCCTCGGCCTCTTCGATCTGGAAGCCGAGGCCTTCCAGGATGCGCCGGGCGACCTTGCGGATCACCGAGCTGTCGTCGACCACCAGACAGGTTTTCATCGCCTTCAGTCCTACGCGTTACTTGAACTTATGCGGCCATCTGCTCGCCACCCATGGCGAGCACGGAATCGACGTCGAGGATGACCATCAGCTGGCCGTCCAGGCGATGCACGCCGGCCGAAACACGGGACCAGCGGGGATCGAGGTTGATGGGATTCTGCTCGAAGCTGTCGTTGGAGAGCTTCAGCACCTCGCCGACCGAGTCGATCAGCAGGCCATAGCTCTCGCCGCGCGACTCGATGCCGACCGCCATGGCGGGCTTGGCGTCCTTGTCGCGGCCGAGGCCGAGGCGCACCCGCATGTCGATGGCGGTGACGATGCGGCCGCGCAGGTTCAGCACGCCGGCAATGTCGGGATGGGCGAGCGGCACGCGCGTCAGCCGATCCGGCATGAACACGTCCTGCACGCGCGAGATGGGCAGGCCGAAAAGCTGGCCTCCGATGAGGACCGTCACGTACTCGGTCACGTCGTCGCTGGTGGTCTGCTGCATGGAGTGATCCTCACGCAATTCGGCTTACGCCGCCTGGGCGAATTCGTTGGCGGTTTCCTTCAGGGCGGCGATGAGGCCCTGACGGTCGAATTTGGCGACATAATCGTGGAAGCCGGCGACGCGGGCGCGCTCGATGGCGGCCGGGTTGGTCAGCGACGACAGCGCGATCACCGGGGTCGAGGCGAAGCGCTTGTCGGCGCGCAGCGCCTCGGCGAACTCGAAGCCGTTCATCTCCGGCATCTCGATGTCCGAGACGACGACATCGAACTTGTTGTCGCCCGCCTTGAGGATCTCGAGGGCCTCGGAGCCGGCGGAGGCGGTGACCACCTCGTAGCCCGCGGCCTTCAGCACCGGCGTCAGCATGTTCCGGAAGAACGGCGAGTCGTCGATGAACAGCAGCTTGCGGGTCAGCGCCTCGATGCGCATTTCCTTGCGCTTGAACCAGTCCTCGAAGGCCAGCGGCAGGTAGTGGCCGATGTCGAGGATCTCCGTTGCCTGGCCCTTGATGACGGCCGAGCCGAGCATGCCGGGAACGTCGGCCGAGACCTCGATGTTCAGCGCGTCCTCGACGATGTCGACGATCTCATCGACCACGAGGCCCATGGAGCGGCCGGCATCGGAGAAGACCAGCAGCGGCTGGCTGCCCTCGCTCTTGAGCTGCATATGGCCGGAGACCGGCACCAGCGGCATAAGGGCGCCGCGATACTGGACGAGATGGCGGCCATGGGCCTGCTCGATCTTGTCCACCGCCACCTCTTCGAGGCGGGTGACAAGGGAGAGCGGCACGGCCTTCTGCTCGCGCGAGCCGGCGCGGAAGACCAGCATCGAGATGAGCTGGCGCTCGTTGCCGCGGCTGGCATTGGCCTCGGTCTCCGCGGCCTGGGCGGAGACGTCCGTGCCGATGGCGGAGGCGATGCCGTTCGGGTCGATGATCATGATCACCGAGCCATCGCCGAGGATGGTCGTGCCGGAGAACATGGTGATGTGGCGCAGCTTCGAGGACATCGGCTTCACGACGATTTCCTCGGTGTGGAAGACCTGATCAACGACGATGCCGAAGGTCTGGCTGCCGACCTGGGTGACCACGATGAAGCCGTTGGTCTCATCCAGCGGCTCGCCGCCGGCAATCCCCAGCAGCTGGCGCAGGTGAACGAGCGGCAGCAGCTTGTTGCGCAGCCGCAGGACCGGCGTGTCCTTGATCCGCTCGATGCGGTGCTCGGAGTTCTGCTGGGCCCGAACGAGCTCGATGACCGAGAGCTGCGGAATGGCGAAGCGGTCGCCGGCGCTCTCGACGATCAGCGCCGAGACGATGGCGAGCGTCAGCGGGATCTTGATGGTGACCGTGGCACCCTCACCCTGCACCGACTTCAGGTCGATCGTACCGCCGATCTGGTCGATGTTGGTGCGAACCACGTCCATGCCGACGCCGCGGCCGGAGACCGACGTGACGGCCGCCGCAGTCGAGAAGCCCGGCGCGAAGATAAACTTGTGGATCTGCGCTTCGGTCATCTTCTCGATCTCGGACTCGCTGGCGAGGCCCTGCTCGAGAATCTTCTTCTTGATGCGGTCGGTGTTGAGGCCGCGGCCGTCATCGGAGATGGCGATCACGATGTGGCCGCCCTCGTGATAGGCGGACAGCTTGATCGTGCCCTTCTCCGGCTTGCCGGCGAGGCGGCGCTGCTCCGGCGGCTCCAGGCCATGGTCGGCGGAGTTGCGGACCATGTGGGTCAGCGGATCCTTGATGAGATCGAGGACCTGGCGGTCGAGTTCCGTCTCGGCGCCGTGCATCTCGAGCTCGATCTGCTTGCCAAGTTCGTTGCCGAGGTCGCGGACGATGCGCGGCAGCTTCTGCCAGGCATTGCCGATCGGCTGCATGCGGGTCTTCATCACGCCGTCCTGGAGTTCGGCCGTGACGTTGGAGAGCCGCTGCAGCGGCACCTTGAACTCGGAATCCTCGTGGCGACGGACGATCTCGAGGAGCTGGTTGCGGGTCAGCACCAGCTCGGAGACCATGGTCATCAGCTGCTCGAGCGTGTCGACATTGACACGCAGGGTCTGCTGGCCTTTCACGCCGGTCTCGCCGGAATCGTCCTCGGCGACAGCGGCCTTGGCGGGACGCGCGGCGGGCTTCTTCACCTCAACCTTCTCGGCCTTGGCGGGGGTCACGGAGGGAGCGGCCACCTCGGGCAGCGCCGGGGGGGTCTCGGCCTCGGTCTCGCGGAAGGCGCGCTCCAGCTCGTCCAGCGACACCTCGCCCGGGCGAAGGGCGCGCTCGAGGGTTTGCTCGGCAACGGTGCCGGTCGCCTGCTTCGGCTCGGTCTTGGGCTCGGCCTTCGGCGCGGCGGCCTCGGCAGGCGCGGTCTCAGCGGCCATGGACATGTCCTCGAGCTGGCTGATCAGGTCGCCATCGTCGCCCTCCGGCTCGGAGCCGGCAGCCTCGAGATCGCCGAGGATCTCCTTCAGGCGGTCGATGGTGAAGAGGATGAGCGACACGCCGTCACCGGTGACCGGCGCGCCGTCGCGATACTTGCCCATCAGGGTCTCGGCGGCATGCGCCAGAGCCTCGAGGCGCGGCAGGCCGAGGAAGCCGCACGTGCCCTTGATGGTGTGGACGAGGCGGAAGATGTTGCCGAGGATCGCGGCGTTGTTGGGGTCCTGTTCGAAGCGGACCAGCTCGACGTCGACGACGTCCAGGCTCTCGTTGGTTTCGGTCAGGAATTCGCGCAGCAAGTCATCCATGTCGCCCAGCCCGGCCTTTTCAGCACACCGGCATACCGGTTCGACGGCATGCCACATGAGCCGGAGTGTCGGGCAAAAGGGTTAAGGCTTGTTGAAGCGCAAATCGGTTTCACAGCCGAAAAACGGGGTGAAATAAGGGTTGATTTACAGCAAGTTAAGCAGGCTTGAGAAACCCTGCCGCAACGTCATGCGGCGCTGATTTCGACCCGATCCTCGATCTTTTCGATCCGCACCGTCATACCGGCGGCACGCGCCAGAAGCCCGGCGTAATAGGGCTGGATCGCGTGAGCGTCGATGGTTCCCTGCTCGTTGCCGGGAATACCGGCCAGCAGCTCCACCGCATGCGGGGGAACACGGGCATTGAGCCCGGTGATGAGAATGTCGAACCCCGCCGTGTCGCCTTCGCCGGTCATCGTCACCTTGATGGTGCCGCCGCGCGGGATCGCCCCGGCAGCGAGCAGCATGAGATTCAGCAGCAGCTTGACCCGGTTCTTCGGCAGGAAGGCCGGGGGAATGTGCCAGTCGACCGTGGTGCGGTCGTCGTTGAGGAAGTTCGCGGCCACCTGGTGGGCGTCGCGCGTGTCGATGGCGGAGCCGGCCGAGCCCGCCGCGCCGAAGGCGATGCGGCAGAACTGCAGGCGGGCCGAGGCCGTCTTGGCGCTCTTGCGGATCAGATCGAGGGCGAGCTCGGTCGTCGCCTCGTCGGCGCCGTCCTCCATCAGCTCCAGGCCGTTGACGATGGCGCCGACCGGCGAGATCACGTCATGGCAGACGCGGCTGGCGACGAGCGCGGCGAGGTCGAGCCCGTCGAGCGAAACGGGGCTGCGGGGAGCATCGGCCATGGTCGGTCTCCGGGAGGCGAAACGAATCGGGCTCGCCTGCCTTTCGGCGGGCGAACCGGGTTACACCGTCGCATCGTCAGGGAAAAGAGCGCGGCGGCGCGCTCACTCGTCGTCGTCGTGGCGGAGCGACTTGAGGTTGGCGAAGACCTTCTCGGCGTCATAGCGCTCTTCGCGCTTGGGCGCCTGCTCGCGCTCGAAGGGATCGTACTTGGCCGGAGCCGAGGTGGTCTGGTCGGCCGGCAGCAGCGTCTGCTCGGGCGTGGTGTCCACCGGGCCGCGCTCCTTGGCGGCGCGATTGACCTCCATGTCGAGGTCGATCTGCGAGCACAGGCCGAGGGTCACCGGATCCATCGGGCTCAGCGTCTGCGAGTTCCAGTGGGTGCGGTCGCGGATGGCGGCGATCGTCGGCTTGGTGGTGCCGACGAGGCGCATGATGGCCGCGTCCTTCAGCTCGGGATGATTGCGCACCAGCCAGAGAATGGCGTTCGGGCGATCCTGGCGGCGCGACACCGGCGTGTAGCGCGGACCCTTGCGCGACTTCACCTCCGGCAGCTTCACCTTGGGCGGCGCGATCTTCAGCCGGTAGGTCGGATCCTTCTCGGCCTTGGCGATCTCCTCGCGGGTGAGCTGGCCGCTGATGACGGGATCGGCGCCCTTGATGCCCTGCGCCGCCTCGCCGTCGGCGATGGCCTTCACCTCGAGCGGATGCAGCGTGCAGAACGCCGCGATCTGGTCGAAGGACAGCGCGGTGTTGTCGACCAGCCAGACGGCGGTCGCCTTGGGCATGAGGAGCTGGGTCATGGCGGGCCTCTTCACAAGAGGATCGACAACGCGGCGGCGGCCTGTGAGAAGGGTAGACCCCTCCCCCGCCCCGGCCCGGAGGGCTGGGGCCGAGGCGACCGCCTCGTATCGATCAAAGGATCGGGAAATCACCTTCGATATAACGGCCTACCCGCCATGACGCAAACCTTGGCGTGAAAAATCGTGGCGAAGGCCACATCCCCATGGACAAAGGCGCTTGATTCTGCTACGCGCCACTCTCTCTTTGGGCATCCTCGCCACCCGGCAAACCGTGGTGCGAACCCTGCCCGATCTCGAAACAGATGACGTGAAGGATCATCGGCGTGCAGGTTCTCGTTCGCGACAACAATGTTGACCAGGCCCTCAAGGCGCTGAAGAAGAAGATGCAGCGTGAAGGCATCTTCCGCGAGATGAAGCTGCGCGGCCACTATGAGAAGCCGTCCGAGAAGAAGGCCCGCGAGAAGGCGGAGGCCGTGCGCCGCGCCCGCAAGCTGGCCCGCAAGCGCGCCCAGCGCGAGGGTCTGATCCCGGCCAAGCCGGTGAAGCCGCGGGCCGCTGCCGGCGCCCGCTGAGGCGCCCTCCTTCTCCTTCCGCCGCAATTTCGTCAGGCCCGCGATGCACGATCTTCGCGGGCCGATTCGTTTCCGGACCCTCGCCCCTCGGGATGGGGACGGGTCCAAGAAGCCGGGCCACGGGGGCTGACGGCGAATGACAGGGCGCAGGCAGATGGGGCTGAGGGACATGGCCGCACGGACAGACCGACTGACCGCGCCGCGCCTCCTGCTCCTGGCCGCGGCCATTGCCCTCGGCGGCTGCAGCGCCACCAGCGGCGTCACCTCCCCCGGCTCGACCACCGGCGGCGACGACGCCGAGTCGAGCTATATCGGCTCCACCACCAATCTCGCCTCCCTCGGCGAGGTGGTGCAGCGCAATCCCAACGATCCCCAGGCCTTCAACATGCGCGGCACCGTTCTCGCCCGCACCGGCCGCAACGCCGAGGCGCTGGCGGACTTCTCCCGCGCCATCCAGATCGATCCGAACTACGCCCAGGCGCTCGCCAACCGCGCCCTCGTGCATCGCCGCATGGGCCGGCTCGACCAGGCGCTGGCCGACTACAACCGTGCCATCACAGCCGACCAGAACTACGCGGCGGCCTATGTCGGCCGCGGCAACATCTATCGCGCCCAGAACCGCCAGGGCGAGGCCCTGTCGGATTATAACCGCGCCATCCAGATCAACGGCTCGGATGCGCAGGCCTATCACAACCGGGCTCTCGTCTGGGCGGCCCAGGGCAACCACCGCCAGGCGGTGGAGGACTTCACCACGGCCCTCGGCCTCGCCCCGAACAATGCCGAGCCCTATTACGGCCGCGGCCTCAGCTATCTCGCCCTCAACGATGCCAAGTCCGCCCTCGACGATTTCAACGAGGCGGTGCAGTTCGAACAGCGCAATGCCGACCTGTGGGTCGCCCGTGGCCAGGCGCTGGAGCGCACCGGCGACAATGAGCGGGCGCTCGGCTCCTACACCAAGGCGATCAGCATCGAGGAGAACAATCCCGGTGCACGCGAGGGCTTCAACCGCCTCGGCGGCCGCGCCGGCCAGACCTATCGCCTGTTCAACTGAGCAGGCGGAACAGGGTTTTGCCTGCGGGCGACCGCGTACCTCACTCCAGATCCTTCGCCAGCTCCACCACCGCCGGGCGGAAGCCGAAGCGCTCATAGGCCTTGCGCGCCACGTGGTTGCCGACGATCGCCCCGATCATCAGCCGGGAGACGCCATGGGCGCGGGCGAGCCGCTCGGCCTCCTCCAGGAGCGCGGTGCCGATCCCCTGCCCGCGGTGCCGCTCGTCCACCACGAGTTCGGACACCCAGGCGACCCGAGCAATCTCGGCCTTGAGATAGGGCTGCGGCTGCTCCAGCACGAAGCACATCATGGCGATGACCTCGTCGCCATCGGCCGCCACCACCACCGCCCCGCCATCCCGCGCGACCCTTGCGAGGTCGGCATCGAGACAGGTGGCCGCTGCCTTCACGTCCCGCGCCCGGTCGGCCGAGATGCCGTCCTCGAAGAGGTTGAGCTGGTGGACGAGATCGACAACCGCCGCGCGGTCGGCAGGCTCGTAGGCACGGATGACAAGGCTCATGGCTGTCGGTCCAGGTGCGGCGCAACGACGGCCCGCGTCTGGTCGCTGGACACCACCGGCACGATCTCGAAGGTCACGCCCGAGCCCCGCCAGGACAGCACCCATTCCTGCAGCAGCCGGGCGTCGTCGCACTCCATCAGCTGGAAGCAGCGGTCGAAATTCGGCTCGATCCAGCTGCCGACATAGGTGAGCCCCTCGGGGAGCGAACGGCCGGAATCACGGACCCGGCGATAGATCGGCACCGGATCACAGTTCGGGAAGCGTTCGATGACCATGAACAGCATGTCGTCCTCCTCAAAACGACGAGGCGGAGCCCATGGCCCCGCCCCTGCTTATCCGATGCGACGCTGTGGCCCCGAAAGGTGGCTCAGTGCGCCAGCGCCTTGACGATGCTCTCGACCATCTTCTTGGCGTCGGCGAGCAGCATCATGGTGTTGTCGCGGTAGAACACCTCGTTGTCGATGCCGGCATAGCCGACGCCGCCCATGCCGCGCTTCACGAAGAGGATGTTCCCCGCCTTCTCCACGTCGAGGACCGGCATGCCGTAGATCGGCGAGGTCTTGTCGGTCTTCGCCGCAGGGTTGGTGACGTCATTGGCGCCGATGACGAAGGCGACGTCGGCCTGTGCGAATTCCGAGTTGATATCCTCGAGCTCGAAGACCTCGTCATAGGGTACATTGGCTTCCGCCAGCAGCACGTTCATGTGCCCGGGCATGCGGCCCGCAACCGGATGGATGGCGTATTTCACCTCGACGCCCTCCTTCTTGAGGAGGTCGGCCATCTCGCGCAGCGCATGCTGGGCCTGGGCCACCGCCATGCCATAGCCCGGCACGATGATGACCTTCTGGGCGTTCTTCATGATGTAGGCCGCGTCCTCGGCGGAGCCCGCCTTGAAAGGCCGCGCCTCGGCGGAAGCGCCCGCCGCCGCATCCTCGCCGCCGAAGCCGCCAAGGATCACGGAGATGAAGGAGCGGTTCATCGCCTTGCACATGATGTAGGACAGGATCGCGCCCGAGGAGCCGACCAGCGCGCCGGTGATGATCAGCGCCGTGTTGCCGAGCGTGAAGCCGATGCCTGCCGCAGCCCAGCCCGAATAGGAGTTGAGCATCGACACGACGACCGGCATGTCCGCGCCGCCGATCGGGATGATCAGCGTCACGCCGATGACGAAGGAGAGGATGACGATCAGCCAGAAGGCGAGCGTGCTCTCCGTGCGCATGAAGATGATCAGCAGCAGCACGATGGCCGCGCCCAGCGCGATGTTGATGAGGTGGCGCTGCGGCAGCAGGATCGGCTTGCCGCTCATCCGCCCGTCGAGCTTCAGGAAGGCAATGACCGAGCCGGTGAAGGTAATGGCGCCGATGGCAACGCCAAGGCCCATCTCGAACAGCGACAGCGCCTTGATCGTGCCGCGGGTGCCGATGTCAAAGGCCGTCGGTGCATAGAGCGCCGCCGCCGCGACAAAGACCGCCGCGAGGCCGACGCCCGAGTGGAAGGCGGCAACCAGCTGCGGCATGGAGGTCATCGGGACCCGGCGGGCGATGACGGCACCGATGCCGCCGCCGATGCCAAGGCCGGCAAGCACGAGGATCCAGGCGCCGATCCCCGCGGGGCGGGCATAGGCCAGCGTGGTGAGCACGGCGATGGTCATGCCGATCATGCCCATCAGGTTGCCCTGACGCGACGTGGACGGACTGGACAGGCCGCGCAAGCTCAGGATGAACAGGACGCCTGCGACGAGGTAGAGGAGGGCTGCGAGGTTCGCTGACATCGGTTCAGCCCTTGTTCGCCGCTGGCTTGTCCTTGGCCTTGTACATCGCGAGCATGCGCTGCGTGACCAGGAAGCCGCCGAAGATGTTGATCGCCGCCAGGACCAGGGCGATGAAACCGAAGATGCGCGCCAGCAGCGTGCCGCTGTCCATGACCTGAACGCCGACGGCGAGCAGGGCACCGACGACGATGACCGAGGAGATGGCGTTGGTCACCGACATCAGCGGCGTGTGGAGGGCGGGGGTCACCGACCAGACCACGTAGTAGCCGACGAAGACGGCGAGCGCGAAAATGGTGAGCCGGAAGACGGTGGGGTCGATGGCCCCGCCGGTCGCGGAATGAACCGCGGCGCCGGCCACGGTCGCCACCTGGTCCGCCATGGCGGTGGCCTGGTCGGCGGCGAGGCGAGCCTGTTCGGCGGCGATGCGCGCGGCTTCAGCGGCGCTGCGGGCCCGTTCGAGGGCCTGGTCTGGCGTGAGCGTCGTCATGCGTTCCCTCGGATCAGGCCTTGGTGGACTTCTTCGGCGCGGCCTTGGGCTTGGCCGGTGCCTCGCTCGCGGCAGGCGCTTCCGCGGGCAGCGCGGCGGCGGCTTCGGCGAAGCTCGGATGCACGACGGCGCCGTCGCGGGTGAGAAGCGTCGCCTTCACGAGCTCGTCCTCCCACGGCACGACCACCGATTTCGTCGCCTTGTCGATCATGATCTCAAGGAAGGCGAAGAGGTTCTTGGCGTAAAGCGAGGAGGAAGTGGCAGCGAGGCGGCCGGGCACATTGGCGTGGCCGACAATCTTCACACCATTCGCCGTCACCACGACCTCGCCGGACTTGGCGCCCTCGACATTGCCGCCGCGCTCGACCGCGAGGTCGACAAGCACGGAGCCGGGCTTCATCGAGGCCACCATGGCAGCGGTAACGAGGCGCGGCGCGGCACGGCCGGGAATCAGCGCCGTGGTGATGACGATGTCCTGCTTGGCGATGTGCTCGGCGACGAGGGCGGCCTGCTTGGCCTGGTACTCCGCCGACATCGGCTTGGCGTAGCCGGCCGCGGTCTCGGCCTGCTTGAACTCCTCGTCCATCACCGCGACGAACTTGGCACCGAGGCTCTCCACCTGCTCCTTGGCGGCGGGACGCACATCGGTGGCGGTCACCACCGCACCGAGGCGGCGGGCGGTGGCGATGGCCTGGAGGCCGGCGACGCCGGCGCCCATCACGAAGATCTTGGCGGCCGGCACGGTGCCGGCGGCGGTCATCATCATCGGCAGGGCGCGGCCGAACTCGGACGAAGCGTCGATGACGGCGCGGTAGCCGGCAAGGTTCGCCTGGCTCGACAGCACGTCCATGACCTGGGCGCGGGTGATGCGCGGCATCAACTCCATGGCGAAGGCGGACACGCCGGCTTTCGCCATGGCGACGAGAGCCGCCTCATTGCCATAGGGATCCATGGTGGCGAGGACGACGGCGCCGGCCTTGTAGGCCTTGAGCTCGGCGGTCGAGGGACGACGCACCTTCAGCACCACGTCGGCGCCGGCCACGGCGTCCGCCGCGAGCGAGGCACCAGCGGCCTCGAAATCGGCATCGGTGATGCCTGCGGCGAGGCCTGCACCGGGCTCGACCACGAGGTCCGCACCGAGGCCCTTCAGGCGCTTCACCGTATCGGGAGTACCGGCGACGCGCGGTTCACCCGCCTCCGTCTCCCTGGGGATAGCGATCCGCATTGAATGCTCCTCCGCTCCACCCTGGACGGGCGCTGTCGAGGGGATTTTTGTCGCTTCGCAGACATCCCGCCGCCCCTCGACGGCGGGTGCCCGAGGTCCGTTAGGACCCGTCCTGTCAGAGCAGGAAGATCGCCATGAGGATCATCAGGATGACCAGGGAGATCGTGCCCCACTTGGTCATTCCGACGAAAAAGTCATAGGTGCGCTCGTGTTCGGCGTAGTCCATCGGAGCGGTGCCGTCGACGCGCGGTTCGGAGGCCATGGTTCAACTCCCTGCAAGCCAGCCCGGTATGGAATGACGCGTAGCGCAAGGCGGCAGGTCTTGCAACGCACTCAGGTCTTGCAACGCACTCGGCGGTCGCATCAGCGCGGCGCGGTGAAGGCCGGCACGCCGCCCTGAACAGCACCGGAGCCGGCCGACCCTGCGGGGGCGTTGGGCAAGGGCGTCGGCCGACCCGGAGTGGCGGCGGGCACAGCGTCGGGACGGCGCTGCGGCGTCGGCGGCTGTCCCGGCGAGGCCATGGGCGGCTGCGCCTGCGGCCGTTGGCCCTCATCGGTCAGTTGCACCGTCCACTGCCGCTGGTCCTGGGTGTCGACCTCGAAGAAGCCGAGGCGGTCATAGCCGCGGGCGAGGCACTGCTCGATGCCGCGGATGGTGAACTCCTTGTCGCGCGAGCACATGAAGGCCCGGCCCGACCACTCGCCGCCCTGATCGTAGTCGACGGCGTAGAGATAGTAGAAGCGCGCGACCAGCGGCCCTCGCAGGATGATCTCGCAGGAGCGCGGCGGGATGTTCCACCAGCCCTCGGTGGTCCAGCCCTCGCCATCCTTGTAGCCGATGGCGGCGCCGACGCGGCTACCGGTGGAATTGCAGAGCCTCAGGTCGGCACTGGCCGGCGTCGTTCCGGCGAGCCAGAAGCCGCCCGCGAGAAGCCCGAGAAGAAGCGCAAGTCCACGGAAAGGGGTGCGAGTCATCGGCGCCTTGTGGTCCACCTCTTTGGCTTTTCCTTGATACCGCAGAGCCTGTCAACGAAGCCCGCTCCCGCCCTTCCCGACCAGCGGAGAGAAAGCCGACGGGAGGGCGGCAAGGCGCTTCATCGCGGCCGCGCCACCCAGATGCCGAGCATGATCGAGGCCCCGCCGGCGACCTGGGTGAGGGTCAGCGCCTCGCCCAGCACTGCCCAGGCGAAAACGGCGGCGATCACCGCCTCGATGAAGATGACGAGGGAGGAGAAGACGGTGGGCAGCGTCCCGAGCGCCACCGACAGAAGCCCCTGCCCCGCCGCATGGGTCAGCATGCCCAGCGCCAGCACCGCGAGCCAGCCCTGCATCGTCTGCGGCAGGAGGCGCGGCTCCAGCGCCATGGCGATGACGAAGAGCACTGCCGCCGTCACGGCGCTGGACTGGAAGGTCAGCCGCGCTGCGCCATGGGTGGCGCGCCCGGCGCGCACCGCGTGGAAATAAAGGCCGAAGAACACGCCGGTGGCGAGGCCATAGGCGTCGCCGACGAGACGGCTGCGATCGACCTGCAGGCTGTCGCCGAGCAGCGCCGCGCCGCCCGCGAGGCACAGGGCGAGGCCAGCCACTGTCGATCCCGAGATGCGGTCGCGGAACCACAGCCAGGCCACCAGGATCACCCAGACCGGCGCCGTCGTGGCGAGGAAGGTGGAGTTGGCGATGGTCGTATTGAGGATGGACAGGTGCCAGAAGAACAGGTCGCCGGCGAAGAACAGGCCGGCGAGGCCGATGGCAAGCGTCGGGCCGGGACGGTCCGCTCGGCCGCGATCCTCGATCCGCATCCACAGGAACAGCACGGGCAGCGCCAGCAGCGCCCGCCAGAAGGCCGAGGCGAAGGGGCCGACATCGGCAAGGCGCACGAAGACCGGCGAGATGCCGAGCGCGATAGCGCCCGCGGCCAGTGCCAGATAGGCACCGGCGCGGGAGACAGGCACCGCGGCAGGCGCGGATGCGGGGGTTGGGGACGGGGACGGCGGTGCGGTCATGGGGCCTTGGCCAAGCGGGTCGCCGATCCATAGGCAGGGCCGGGCCTGTGGACAAGCGCTCCGCGGCTTGACCCGGCGGGCTGAATTCGCGAACCAGTGCGGCTCCCGTTCACCCACCCGATCCGGAGCAGGGCATGGCCGATACCCAGAGCGTCGCCGCCGATCAGCTGAAGTCCATCATCGAGCGCATCGAGCGGCTCGAGGAGGAGAAGAAGGCGCTGTCGGACGACATCAAGGACGTCTACGGCGAGGCCAAGGCCAACGGCTTCGACACCAAGGTGCTGCGCAAGATCATTTCGCTGCGCAAGCAGGACCGCGATGAGCGCATGGAGCAGGAGGCAATCCTCGAGCTCTACCTGCAGGCCCTCGGCATGGCCTGAGGCCCCGGCCTCTCCGACAGCGGTCAGCCCGGCTTCGGCCGGGCGGCCCACATGGCGATCCCCGCGGCGGCAATGACCGCGGCGAAGCCGGCATAGTCGGCAAGGCTTGGCCGTTCGCCGACCAGCACCATCGCTCCGATCACCCCGACCACCGGAATGGCGAAGGTGGTGAGCGATGCCGCCCCGACCGACACCCGGTTGAGCAGCGTGAACCACAGCCAGTAGGCCATCGCGGTCGCCCCGATCACGTGATAGGCGATGGCCCAGGCCACCCGCGGCGACAGCTGCGTCGGCAGGATCTCGCCGCTCACCGCGAAGCCGACCGCGGAAATGGCGGACGCGAGCAGCAGCTGGTAGCCGGTCATGGTCACCCGGTCCGCCTCGATCGGGTGCGACTTCTGGTAGACCGACCCCGCAGCCCAGCTCACCGCCGCGATCATCGGAAAGAGGATGCCGAGCGGATTGATGCCGCCGGTGAAGACCGGAGCGGCCAGCACGGCGATGCCCGTGAGACCCACCACCAGCGCCAGCAGCCGCAGCCGGTCGAGCCTCTCACCGAGGAAGATCCAGGCTAGAGCCGGAATCGTCCTGGCTGAATCGTTCGAGATTCCCAAATCGGTGACGATCTGATTCAAGCTTCCTGCTGGGCGGAGGCCAGCAGGGATGGCAGCTTCGCTTTCGTTTGATCTTCGTCGCAGGGTTTTGGCCGCG
>NZ_JAPZTZ010000008.1 GCF_027532945.1 Phreatobacter sp. | reverse complement strand
CCCGGCGGCCGCCCCCCCCCTCGGCCCCTCTACCGGGGGGGGGGGGGGGCCCCCCCCGGGGGCCCCCCCCCGCGGCCCTTTCCGGATTGCCCTTGCGGCAGGTCTCGCCGAGGATGGCGTCATGAGTTCATCCCGCCGCCTGCCGCTGGCCTTCGCCGTCTTTGCCCTCTGGATCATCGTCACCGTCTATGGCGCGCGGCTGATCTACGGCACGGGGGTGTCGCTTCTGGACCTTGTCCGTCACGGGGTTGCGCTGAACATCCTTGCGGCAGCAGGCCTGACGGTCCTCGCCTGCCTCGTCTTCGGCTGGCGCGACATGGCGGCCGGCCCGCCGCGGCCCGGTAGCCTGCGCCTTCTGTGGTTCCCGCTGCTCTACCTCGCTCTGCTCTTCGGGCTCGGTATCGTGAGTGGCCTCCCACCGGTCGCCACGCTGGCCTTCCTCGCGGTGAACACGGTGCTGGTGGGCCTGTCCGAGGAACTGATGTTCCGCGGCATCCTGTTTCGCTCGCTGCTAACCCGCATGCCGATCTGGCCCGCCATCGTGGCAACCTCGGTGCTGTTCGGCAGCGTGCACATCCTCAACGGCTTCGGTACGGGGGACTGGGGATCGGCGGCCGTCCAGGCCCTTGCGGCGGGGCTGTCGGGCCTGACGCTGATGGCGATCCTCTTGCGCACCGGTTCGATCCTTGTCGCCATGGCCTATCACGCGGCCTGGGACCTCGCGACCTTCACGGTGGCGGCGTCGCAGGCCACCACGGCGGGGCAGGGGGCCACGTTCTCCGCGATTGCGGCGGCCGTCGTGCCGGTGCTCTTCGTGCTGCCGAACGCCCTCTATGGCCTCTACCTCATGCGCCACATCGGCCGGGACGGCGAGGCCGCCTAGCGCGGGCCGTTGGCGAGGCGGCGCTCCCAGGCATAGGCCGCCTCGACGATTTCCGTGAGGTCGTCATGGGCCGGCGTCCAGCCGAGACGGCTGCGGGCGCGGGTCGCGTCCGCCACCACGGCTGCGGCATCGCCCGGGCGGCGCGGGGCATAGTCGGCGCGGAAGGTGACCTTGGTGACGGCGCGCACCGTGTCGATTACCTCCTTCACCGAATAGCCATGGCCGTAGCCGCAGTTCGCCACCATGCTCTCGCCGCCTGCGCGCAGATGGGCGAGGGCGGAGAGGTGGGCGCGGACGAGATCGGTGACGTGGATGTAGTCGCGCACGCAGGTGCCGTCGGGCGTCGGATAATCGGTGCCGAAGACGTCCATCTTCGGCCGGAGGCCAAGGGCGGTCTGCACCGCCACCTTGATGAGATGGGTGGCGTTCGGCGTCGATTGGCCGGTGCGGCCCTTCGGATCGGCACCCGCGACGTTGAAGTAGCGCAGCACGACATAAGTGAGGTCGTGGGCGGCGGCGGCGTCGCGCAGCATCCACTCGGTGATGAGCTTGGAGGTGCCATAGGGGCTCTCGGGGCGCGTCGGGGCCTCCTCGCTCACCGGCATGACCTCGGGCGTGCCATAGACCGCGGCGGTCGAGGAGAAAATCATGTGGCGCACGCCCTGCGCCACGCAGGCGGCCATCACCGCCCGCGTCTTCACGGTGTTGGCGAGGTAGTAGCCGAGCGGGTCGGCGACCGAATCCGGCACGACGATGCGCGCGGCGAAATGGATGACGGCATCGATGCCGTGCTGGCGCATGACCGTCTCGACCAGCGCCTGGTCGCCCATGTCGCCGACGACGAGCGTCGCCCGCGGGTCGACGGCCCAGACGAAGCCGGTGGACAGGTTGTCGAGCACGACGACCGCCTCGCCGGCGTCGAGCAGCTCCAGGACCATGTGGCTGCCGATATAGCCGGCGCCGCCCGTGACGAGGACCGCCATGGTGTCTTCCCTCCCGCGGCGCGTCCCGGCGCCGGTCTTGTCCCCGAGGGCTAACCGAAAGAGGTCAAGAAAGTGCCAAGGGACGGCAGGCGGGCCGGCTCATTCCGCGGCGAGCGGCGTCGCGGCAGCCGGGGCGGCATCGCGCAGCGGCCGGCCGATGGAGCTGTAGGCGAGGCCGCAGGCGCGGGCTGCCGTCGGATCGAGGAGGTTGCGCAGGTCGACGAGGACCGGCGCGGCCATGGTCCTTGCCGCTGCCCGCCAGTCGAGGGAGGCGAAATCCCGCCATTCCGTCAGGATCACCGCAAGGTCTGCGCCGGCAAGGGCGTCCATGGCGCTTGGCGCCATGGCGATGCAGGGCAGGAGCGGGGCGGCCTGGGCCATGCCGGCGGGATCGTAGGCGCGGATGCGGGCGCCGTGGCGCAGGAGCTGCGGCAGGATGACCAGGGACGCGGCCGAGCGCATGTCATCGGTCCCGGCCTTGAAGGTCAGGCCGAGGACGGCGATGGTCTTGCCGGCAACCGAGCCACCGGCGGCGCGGATGATCTTGCGGACCATCTCGCCCTTGCGCGCGTCATTCACCGCCACCGCGGTCTCGACCGAGCGCAGCGGCATGCCGTGGTCCTGCGCGGTCTTCATCAGCGCCAGCATGTCCTTCGGGAAGCAGGACCCACCGAAGCCGGGTCCGGCCTTCAGGAAGCGCTCGCCGATCCGCGGGTCGAGGCCGATGCCGCGGGCGACATCGTCGACATCGGCGCCGACCTCCTCGCAGAGATTGGCGATCTCGTTGATGTAGGTGATCTTCAGCGCCAGGAAGCAGTTGGCGGCATATTTGATCATCTCGGCGCCGCGACGGCTCGTCGCCACCAGCGGCGCGCCGGCCTGCGTGAGCGGCCGGTAGATCGCCTCCATGAGGGCGAGGGCGCGGGCATCGTGGGTGCCGATGACGATCCGGTCGGGCCGCATGAAATCGTCAATGGCGGCCCCCTCGCGGAGGAATTCCGGGTTCGACACCACAGCGAAGCCGGCGTCGCGGCCGAGGTCGCGCAACAGAACCTCGATCTCCTCGCCGGTGCCCACCGGCACGGTGGATTTCACGACGATGGCGGTGAAGCCGTCGAGCGACCGGCCCACCTCGCCGGCGGCCTCCATGACATGGCGCATGTCGGCATGGCCGTCCTCCGGGCGCGGCGGCGTGCCAACGCAGAGGAAGACCGCATCGGCGCCGGGAACGGCAGCGGCGAGGTCGGTCGAGAAGGCGAGGCGGCCGGTGGCGGCCTGCGTCGCGACGAGGACATCAAGGTCCGGCTCGTGGATCGGAATGATGCCGTCGAGGAGGCCGGCGATGCGCGCCGCGTCACGATCGACCACGCTCACTCGGTGGCCGAGCGCGGCGAGGCATGCGCCGCTGACGAGGCCGACATAGCCGGCACCGACGACGACGATGCGCAGCGAAGTCTGCCCCTGTTCGACGTGCGGCATCAGCTGGCGTTCCATCCCCGCGGGCGCCATCCGGGCGCCCCGTCATGGTCGAGCAACAGCATTTCAAAGTGACGCCACGACGACAAGGCCGTGGCCGTCCTCAGCCCCGCCCGCCGGCGGCGACCTTGAGGGGCGTTGCGGCCGCCTGGCGATCGCCAAGGCAGCGCATGGCGATGTCGAGGCTGGCGAGGCCGTCGGCGCCGCCGGTCACCGGCGCTGTGCGGTTGCGCACCGAATCGATGAAGGCGACGAGCTCGGCGCGCAGCGGCTCGGCATAGGCGACCGAGAGGTGGCGCATCGAGTAGGAGCCGTCCGGCTTGTAGTCGAAGCACTCGGTCACCTGGCGGGTGATGAGGTCGCCGGAAATGTACTTGTTGCGGGTCGCCACATGCACCGTGCGCGCCTTGAAGGGCGTCAGCCAGTTGGTGTTGATGTGGGCGAGGACCCCGGACTCGGTGCGGAACTGCAGCAGCGCGATGTCCTCGCGCGCCGCATGGATCGAGTTGGTTTGCGGCTGGATCTCGGCGATCTCCGAGCCGGTGAACCAGCGGATCAGGTCGATGTCGTGGACGGCAAGGTCGATGACGACGCCGATATCGGACATGCGCGGCGGGAAGGGGCCGACGCGGGTGATCTGGATGGAGAGGATGTCGTCGCCGGCAATGGCCTGGCGGATCGACTGGACCGCCGGATTGAAGCGTTCGACATGGCCGACCATCAGCGTCACGCCCGCCTTCTCGGCAGCGTCGATGATGCGGCGGCCTTCCTCGACCGTGTGGGCGATGGGCTTCTCGACGAGGACATGGACGCCGCGGGCAATGGCGGCGAGTGATATGGCCGTGTGAAGCTGGGTCGGCGCGGCGACGGTCAGCGCGTCGATGCCGGCATCGAGCAGCGCCTCGAGCGAGGCAAAGCCGGCGCAGCCGAGACGCGAGGTGACGAACTCGACCTGTGCCTCGTCAGGATCGGCAACGCCGACCAGGGTGACGCCGGGCAGTTCCGAGAGCACGCGGGCGTGGTTCTTGCCCATGACGCCGAGACCGACCACGCCGACGCGCAGGGGAGAGGCCGGGGACTTCGATGGGCTCATGGCATGCCTCGATGATGGGGCGCCTGACGGCGGGGCCGGCGCGGGCGCGATCTATACGATTTCGCTGCCCCATGAGGCAATTGCCGGCTCATCACGATCGGTGACCGCCGGTGTCAGGCCCGGCTCAGGCGCGCCGCCAGCCCACCAGCGCATTGGCTGCGGACTGCCGGCGGGCGAGGTCCGCAAGGTCCGAGGAGACGATGCGCTGGCCGAGCGGGAAGACCGAGGCGGCCGCAAGCTTCAGGTGCGCCCAGCCGAAGGGGATGCCGATGATGGAGAGGAAACAGGCCGCGGCGGCCAGAACGTGGATCACCATCAGCGACAGGCCGATGGGGATGAACCAGATGATATTGCCGATGAAGCGCAGCACGCCCATGGCGCCCGAGGGGCGTCCGGTGAGTTCGCTGGCCCAGACGACATCCCGGCCGAAGGGCCAGAGCGTGTAGGAGCCGATGCGGAAGCAAGCGAAGGCCCAGGGCAGGCCGACAATGGTGATGGCGGCGAGGATGCCGGCCACGAACCAGGCGAGGCCCGCGATGAGGCCGCCGAGGACGAACCACAGCAGGTTGAGGATGAGGCGGATCGGGCCCATGGGGTCCTCCGGGACGACATGACCTCAAGATAGGTATTGCGGGAGCCTCGCGCATCCCCGGTTGGACACCCGCTGCTGCCCGCCTTAAACACCCTTCGGGAAACACCGGGAGAGAACAATGCCGGCCATCGCCGACCTCAAGGTCAAGCTCTACACGGACGGTGCCGAGAAGGCCTCCATCGTCGAGATGGCGAAGAAGCCGTGGATCCAGGGCTTCACGACCAATCCCTCGCTGCTGAAAAAGGCCGGTGTCTCGGACTATGCGGCTTACGCGACCGACCTCGTCGCCGCCGTTCCGGACCACCACATTTCCTTCGAGGTCTTCTCCGACGACCTCAGGGAAATGGAGGAACAGGCCCGCGTCATCGCCACCTGGGGCAAGAACGTCTACGTCAAGCTGCCGGTGACGAACTCGAAGGGCGAGCCGCTCTACGACCTGATCCACAAGCTCTCTCGCGAGGGCGTGAAGATTAATTTCACCGCGCTCTACACTGCCGGGCAGATCAAGGCCTCCGTCGACGCGCTGAAGGGCGGCGCCCCCTCGATCATCTCGGTTTTCGCCGGTCGCCTGGGCGATGCCGGCCACGACTATATGCCGGTGATGACCTATGCGGTGGGCCTTGCCCGCGGCACCGACACGATCGAGGTCATCTGGGCCTCGACCCGTGAGGTGTGGAACGTCATCGAGGCGGATCGCATCGGCTGCCACATCATCACCGCCCCCGCCGACATCCTGAAGAAGCTGGAGGGCCTTGGCCGCGCGCCGGAGGACATCTCGCTCGATACGGTGAAGGGCTTCGTCGCCGACGCCAAGGCCGCCGGCCTGACGCTGACGGCCTGACGGCTCGCGGGGCAGGGGCCTCCGTCGAAAGCGGCGGTTGAGCGCGGCGGCGCGCCGGGTTCGACTGGCGCCATGGACATGACGCCCGATCCGCTTGCACCGCCCGCCGGCTTCGTTCGCTTCCGCGACATCGAGGGCTTCATCGGCCTGGCCGGACCCTATTTCTGGCGGGCTCTGCCGGATGGTTCCGTCGAGTATGGGTTCCGCGCCGAGGCCCGCCACGGCAATCCCAACGGCGTGCTGCATGGCGGCTCGCTCACCACCTTCATGGACACGGTGCTGGGCTACGAGGTCATCCGGCAGACGCGGCGGCGCTGCGCCACCATCTCGCTGACCACCGAGTTCGTGGCGGGCGGCAGGCCCGGCGCCTGGATCACCGGCCGCCTCTCGCTGCGCAAGCTCACGGGATCCATGGCCTTCATCGACGGCGACACCTATGCCGATGACGCGCTGGTGGCGCTCAACCACGGCATTTTCCGCCTGCTGCCCCCCGAAGATCCGCCCCATGCGCCGCCGGGCGGGCCGCCGCTGGTGCCGGCCGCCTGACGACCGAGCCGAATCGCTCGCCCTCGGCTAGACCTTTCTTTCGCCGGATGGCGCGGCTATGCACCGCCGGCTCGCCCGCGGACGGGCCGCGTCGCGGCTCCGACCGCCCAAGGATCGCCCGGGGAACCTTTCGGCCGTGATCAGGAACATCTTCTCGGTCTCGGCGATCACCCTGGTCAGTCGCCTGTTCGGCTTCGTGCGCGACCTGATGTTCGCCGCGATCCTCGGCGCCGGCCCGCTGGCGGATGCCTTCTTCGTCGCCTTCCGCATCCCCAATCAGTTTCGCGCCATCTTCGCCGAGGGCGCCTTCTCCGCCGCCTTCGTGCCGGGCTTCGCCAAGGTCGCCGCCGAGCGGGGACAGAACGCCGCGCTGGTCTTCGCCGACCGGATCTTCGCGTTCCTGATCCTCGCACAGCTGGTGCTGCTCGTCCTCGCCTTCATCTTCATGCCGACGGTGGTCGGGCTGATGGCGCCGGGCTTCGCCGATGATCCCATGCGGTTCCCGGCGGCGGTGGAGCTCACCCGCATCACCTTTCCCTATCTGGCGCTGGTCTCGCTGGTCATCCTGATGAGCGGCGTGCTCAACGCCGTCGGCCGCTTCGCCGCGGCGGCGGCGACGCAGGTCGTGCTCAATGTCGGCATTATCGGCGCGCTGCTGCTGGCGGCGAATTTCCGCACCCCGGCCCATGCCGCGGCCTGGGGCATTGTCGTTGCGGGCCTGTTGCAGTTCCTCGTCGTGACCGCCGATGCGCTGAAGGCCAATGTCATGCTGGAACTGCGGGCGCCGAAGGTGACGCCGGAGGTCCGCCAGTTCTGGAAGACCTTCGTGCCGGCGACCCTCGGCTCGGCCGGCACGCAGATCGCCGTGCTCGCAGACACGGTGGTGGCGAGCTATCTCGTCGCCGGGTCCGTCTCCTGGCTCTACTATGCCGACCGGCTCAACCAGCTGCCGCTCGGCGTCATCGCCATCGCGGTGGGAACGGTGCTGCTTTCCGAGATGAGCCGCCGTGTCGCGGCCGGCGACGAGGCCGGCGCCCGCACCGCCCAGCTGCGCGCCATTGAGCTGACCCTGGTCTTCACCTTGCCGGCGGTCGCCGCCTTCGTCATCGTGCCGGACACGCTGATGCAGGCCCTGTTCATGCGCGGCGAGTTCAGCGCCAATGACGCGATGCAGTCGGCGCGGGCGCTGGCGGCCTATGGGTCAGGGCTGGCGGCGCTGGTGCTGATCCGGCCGCTGACGGTGACGTTCCATTCGCGCGGCGACACCAAGACGCCGGTGATCGCCGTGGGCGTCGCCATCACCGTCAACGTCCTGCTCAAGGTGCTGCTGATGGGCCCGCTCGGCCATGTCGGCCTTGCGGTCGCGACCAGTGCCGGCGCCTGGATCAACCTCGCCATGCTGATTGTCTTTGCCCGCCGGCGCGAGCTTCTGGCGCTGGACGAGCGGGCGAAAGTGGTGATGCCGCAGCTTGCCGTCGCCTTCTCCGTCCTGGCGCTGGCGCTGGTGGCGTCGAACACGGCCATCGCCATGCTCATTCCCGGCCGCCTCGGCGACAAGCTGGAACTGGTGCTGCTCATGGCGATCGGCGGCATCGCCTATGGCGGTGCGCTGGCCGTGCTCTTCGGCAAGCGCTTCCTCGCCGACCTAAAGCGCCTGAGGCGGGGCATCGAAGGATAATCAGCGCCCTGCGGTATCATTGAACCAGATTTTCACCGATCGCGACCCATGATCACCGGGCAGGATTCTGCCCACCGTTCACGGGAGCCGCACCATGTCGGACCTTCTGGAAGTGCTGTTCAGCCAGCCGAAGCTGCTCGCGATCCTCATCCTCGCCATCGCCGCTGGATGGCTCGTCGGTGCCTGGTTCGGCTTCACGGCGGGGCTCGTCGCCTTCGGCCTGTCCTTTGTCGTCTTCGGCGTGGTCATTGTCGTGCGCTCGCTCAGGCCGCGCTGACCGCCGATCTCAGCCCTGCGGTGTCGTGACCTTGCGCTGTTGCGCGCGTTCGAGGCCCAGCTTGTGCTCGCGCCACATGACGAAGATGCCGGAGGCGACGACGATCAAGCCGCCGGCGATCACATAGGCGCTCGGCACGTCAGCGAAGACGAGGTAGCCGATGATGACCGCCCAGATCATCGAGAAATAGTCGAAGGGCGCGATCAGCGAGGTGTCGGCGTAGCGATAGCTCAGGGTCAAGAAGATCTGCCCCAGACCGCCGGTGACGCCCACCATGACGAGGATGAAGGCCTTCATTGGGCTCGGCACGACCCACTGGCCCAAGACCGGCACGACATAGCCGAGCGGCCAGGTGAGGAGCGCCAGGCAGGCGCACAGCGCCATGAAGGTGAAGACGATGGCCGCCGTCGTCTCGGTGTTGACGAGCTTGCGCACCTGGATCGTGGCGAAGGCGGCGCAGACCGCGCCGCCGAGCGAGAACAGCGCACCGGTGCTGTGGGCATCGGCCTGGCCGTAGAGCGCCACCACGTCCAGATGCGGCCAGAGGATCACCACCACGCCGACGAAGCCCACGGCCACTGCTGTCCAGCGATAGATCCGCACCTGTTCGCCGAGGATGAAGTAGGCGAGCGGCACCACCATCAGCGGCGCGGCGTAGCTGATCGCGGTGGAATCGGCGAGCGGAAGCATGGTGAGGCCGACGAAGCCGGAGAACATGCCGGTGGCGCCGATAACGCCGCGCTTCATGTGGGAGCGGAAGCTCACATAGCGGAAGGCGTCCATCACCTCGTGCCGCCAGGCCAGCATCATGAAGAGCGGGATGAGGGCGAAGAAGGAGCGGCAGAAGACCACCTCGCCGACGGGGATCTCCGTGCCCGCGACGCGCACCAGCGTCGACATGGAGGTGAAGGCCACCGTCGACATCAGCTTGAAGAGGATTCCCGTGGCAGCGCGGGAGAGAACAGGCATGTCGGGAGGAAAGGCCGGAGGAGAGCTTTGATCTCCTTTGAACCATGCCGTGGCCGATTCAGGCAGCCCCGTCGGTGCAGTGAAGCCCTGCGGTGGCGTCCCCGAGCGGCCAAATCGGGGTCATGCGAAGGCCGCTTTCACCACCGGGGGTGCGGTTGCACAGCATGTCGCAGGGGTTAAGGTCCGTTCACCACCCTTCAAGAGGTGGTGCCACGACCTCATCGTCACTCAACGGGATCCCTTATGGACAGCCTCAATCCGACCCTCAACGCCTGGGCGCCGCGCGTCCTGTCGATCGTCCGCATCATGTTCGCGCTGGTGCTGCTGCAGCATGCCTTCGTGAAGCTTTTCGGCTTCCCGATGAGCGTCAATTTCGCGCCCGTCGGGTCGCTGCCGTGGATCGCCGCTTGCATCGAATTCGTGACGGGAATCGCCATTCTGGTCGGTTTTTTCACCCGCCCGGCTGCTTTCCTTCTCGCCGGAACCATGGCGGCGGCCTATTTCCTCGGCCACGCCACGCGCGGTTTCTTTCCCATCCAGAACGGCGGCAGCCTCGCCATCATGTACTGCTTCACCGCCCTTTACCTGGTCTTCTCCGGCCCGGGTCCGTGGAGCGTCGACGCCCAGCGGTCGTCCAATCCGTGACGCCCTGATCCGTCACGTTCCGTGACGACGATGGCCGCGAGCCGCTGATGCGCTCGCGGCCTTTTTCTGTTTGGAAGCAGGTGGTTACTGGGAGGTGACCGGGGCCTGTGCGGGCGTTTTCAGGACACAAGATCGCCATGCCGGATCACGCCTGCGTGAGAGCCTGAGGGCTCAGCGCCGCTGCGGCGGGCGACCCTCGCGGGCGGGCAGGTCCTTCAGGTAGGTCGCCATGGCGGCGCGGTCGGCATCGGAGAGCTGCGCGGTGTTGCGGACCACCGAGGCCATGGCGCCGCCGGTCGAGTCGCCGGACGGGGTGAAGCCGTCGGCGAGGAAGGTGGCGATCTCGTCCTTCGACCAGGAGGCAAGGCCGTCGCGGTGGGGCGTGATGTTCGGCACCCAGCCCCGGCCGTCCGGATTTGGTCCGCCGGAGAAGCGGCGGTCGGAAGGGATGGCTCCTGTGAACTGACGCGGCGAATGGCACTCGGCGCAGTGGCCCGGACCCTCGACCAGATAGGCGCCGCGGTTCCACTCCGCCGACTTCGCGGGATCGGCGCGGAATGGCTGGCCGTCGAGGAAGGCGAGTTTCCACAGGCCGAGGCCGCGCCGCACGGTGAACGGGAACGGCAGATCGTGCGGGCGGTTCGCCGTGTCGTCTGCCGGCAGGGTTTTGATGTAGGCGAAGAGGTCGCGCACGTCGGCGACCGTCATCCGCTGGTAGGAGGTGAAGGGGAAGGCCGGATAGTAGTGCTCGCCCGAAGGCGAGACGCCGCGCAGCACGGCATTGGCGAAATCGGCCTCCGACCAGCGGCCGATTCCGCGTTCCGGATGGGGCGAGATGTTGGAGGCGTAGAAGGTGCCGAAGGGCGATTTCAGCGCATGGCCGCCGCCAAGGCGATTGCGGTCGGTCTGGCCCTCGGTGACGTGGCAGGAGGCGCAGCCGGCGGCAGCTAAGACCTGGCGGCCGCGCTCGGCGCTGGGCGCTGCTCCCGCGAGGGAAACGGCGTCGAGGCGCGAGGGCGCCGTCAGCCACCAGAAGACGCCGCCACCGAGGGCGGCGAGCACGAGGACGACGACGAGGAGCCGCTTGAGCATGCCTGATCCGGATCGTGAGGGGCGGCGCAGGACCGGGTCCTGCGCCGTCCGATAGACGTCAGTTGCGGCGGGCGCGGTAGACCTCGTGGCAGGAGCCACAGTTCTTGGTCACCTCGGTGAAGGCGGCCTGGAAGGTCGCGAGGTCGGTGACCTTGGCGCCCTCGGTGCGGGCATCGGCGCCCCACTTGGCGACGGCGGCGGTGAAGGCGGCGCGGTTCGACCAGATCGCCGGCAGGGCTGCGGTGTCGCCGCCCGTCTGGCTGTTGTCGGGGAACAGGGTGGCATAGGTCGCCGCGGCCTGCTCATAGCTGGCGAAGATGGCGCGGGCCTGGGCGAGGTTGAACTCCGCCTGACCGCGGGCCATGCGGGCGCCTGCGCCGGTCTGCTGGCCGACCGTCTTCATCGACTCCTTGCGGGCGGCGATGGGGTCCGCGCCTTGGGCGGTGACGGCGAAGGTGCCGAGCGCGAGGGTCGCGGCGGCGATGACGAAACGCTTCATTGGTGGAAGTCCCCCTTGGGCCGCTCTCGGCGGCGGTTGCGCCGGCGTGCGACACCGACTGGAACCATTCCACACTAGGAAGGCGGGCTTGGCCTATCCCCTCCGTGCACCGCGATGATCACGGCTGCGTTATTCCGCCGCAGTTCTTGCGTCTGCGCAATCGGCCATGTGCCGGGATGCAAGCGGACGGCGGGGAGGGGATCCCCGCCGCCGTCTCACGGGGATCGTCAGGCGGCCTTGGCAGCCTTGGCCTGCTGGATCGCCTCCCAGACCACCGCGGGGGTGGCGGGCATGTCGATCTCCTTGATGCCGTAGGCGCGCCACAGCGCGTCCACGAGGGCGTTCATCACCGCCGGGCAGGCGCCGATGGTGCCAGCCTCGCCGGCGCCCTTGATGCCCAGGAGATTTGTCACGCAGGGCACGTTGCGCGTCTCGAAGTGGAAGTTCGGGATGTGGTCGGCCCGCGGCATGGCGTAGTCCATGAACGAGGCGGTGAGCAGCTGGCCGCTCTCCTTGTCATAGACAGTGCGCTCCAGCAGCGCCTGGCCGATGCCCTGGACGATGCCGCCATGGACCTGGCCGGCGAGCAGCGTCGGGTTGATCGTGACGCCGAAGTCGTCGACGACCGTGTAGCCGAGGATGGTGGCGGCGCCGGTGTCTGGATCGACCTCGACCTCGCAGATATGCGTGCCATTCGGGAAGGTCGGCTCCGGCGGGCGCCAGGTGCCGTGGGTCTTCAGCTTCTCCTCGGCGCCGGGGAGGGAGGCGATCTTCTCGTAGGAGATCGCCTTGTCGGTGCCGACGACGCGGACATTGCCACCGACGATCTCGACATCGGCGACGCCGACCTCCATCTCGGTCGCCGCCATCTCCTTGATGACGTCAGCAAGCGCCCGCGCGCCCACGTCCACCGCTGCGCCGCCGACGGGCAGCGAGCGCGAGCCGCCGGTGCCGGTGCCCGACGGGATGAGGTCGGTGTCGCCCTGCAGCACAGTGATGCGCTCGACGGGGATGTCGAGATGCTGCGAGGCGAGCTGGGCATAGGCGGTCTTGTGGCCCTGGCCGTTGGACTGGGTGCCGATCTTGATGATCACCGAGCCGTCCTTCTCGAGGCTCATCCAGGCGTTCTCGGGCGCGCCGCCGCCGCAGGCCTCGATATAGGTGGCCATGCCGATGCCGCGAATCTTGCCGGCCTTGCGGGCGACCTTGAGCCGATCCTTGAACGTGTCCCAGCCCGCCACGTCCATGGCGCGGGTCATGTGGCCGTCGAACTCGCCGGAATCATAGGTGCGGCCGACCGGCGTCTTCCACGGGAACTGGTCGGGCCGGATGAAGTTGCGGCGCCGCACCTCGGCCGGCGTCGAGCCGGTCTCGATGGCGATGCGGTCCATCAGGCGCTCGATCAGATAGGCCGCTTCCGGGCGGCCGGCACCGCGATAGGCGTCCACCGGCACGGTGTTGGTGTAGGCATATTTCAGCCGCACATCCATGGCCGGGAAGGCATAGACGCCGGCGAGCATGAGCGCGCCGACATAGGGGATGAAGGTGGCGTACTGGGACAGATAGGCGCCCATGTCGGCGACCGTCTGCACCTTCACGGCCAGCACCTTGCCGCGCTTGTCGAGGGCGGCGGTGGCGGTCGAGACGTTGTCGCGACCCTGGCTGCAATTGACGAAATGGTCGCCGCGCTCCTGAACCCAGGCGACCGGCTTCTTCAGCTTGCGCGCCGCCACCATGCAGAGCGGATATTCGCGGAACATGAAGGTCTTGGTGCCGAAGCCGCCGCCGACATCGGGGGTGACGACGCGGATCTTCTCCTTCGGGATGTTGAAGATTTTGGTGGCCAGCGTCGCCTGGATGCCGTGCGAGCCCTGGCTGCCGAGGGTGAGCGTGAAGCCCTTGGACTTCGCGTCGTATTCGGCGAGGCAGCCGCGCGTCTCCATGTAGTTGGTGATCAGGCGGTTGTTGACGATGGTCACCGACACGGTGCGATGGGCCTTCTCGAAGGCCTTGGCGGTGGAGTCGGCATCGCCGAGATGGACCTCGCCGCAGAGATTGCCGGCGATGTCCGGCCAGACCTGCGCGGCACCCGGCTTCAGGGCATCGACGGCGTCGATGATCGGCTCACGCGAGGTCCATTCGATGACGATGGCCTCGGCGGCGTCCTTGGCCCGGTCGAGCGTGTCGGCCACGACGAAGGCGACCCCATCGCCGACATGGCGCACGGTCTTCGAGCAGAGGACCTCCCATGGCGGGTTCGGGATCGGCTTCACCGCCGGGATCTGCGACAGGCAGGGCAGGAGCCCGACGCCCTCGAGGTCGGCATGGGTGAAGATCGCCTTGACGCCCTTCATGGCGCGGGCGGCCTCGACGTCCTTGATGACGAAATCGGCGAAGGCGAAGGGCGAGCGCAGGACATAGCCGACGAGGGCGCCTTGCGGCACGAGGTCGGAGACGTAGCGGCCCTCGCCCTTGATCAGCGGCGCGTCCTCGACCCGGCTCACAGCCTGGCCCATTCCGAATTTCGTCGGCGTCATGTCACGTGCTCCGGGGAACTCGGGTGGGAGAATGGAACGCTTCCAGGGGGCGAGGCAAGATGGAAGGACTGCACGGTCGCAATGCGGTGACGGCTGGCCCGATCGGCTGGTGCTGTCGTAGGAAGGGACCCGTCAGCCGGAGCCGTGCATGTCCGAGGACGACCGAAACCCGACTCCCCCCGCCATCTATGTCGGCCTCGCCTTCTGCGTGGCGGCGGTGGCGTGGTGGTTCGCCTATTACGCCCAGTATGGCGGCGCCTTCGGGCTCCTCGGCCTCAAGGTCGCCTGCATCGGCTTTGCGACGCCGGAATGCAGCTTCTTCCAGGCGAACATCCGCGGCAGCGTTCCGCGCTACGTGCCGGTTCTCTGGTATGCGGGGATGGTGACGCTCGCCTTCGGCGTCTGGCAGCTGTGGCAGCAGCGGCCGAAATAGCTCTCAGAACGCCTTGCAGATCAGAACGCCTTGAACGTGATGATCGTGTGGGTGTCCTGGATCCCCGGGATCAGCTGGACCTTCTCATTGACGAAATGGCCGATATCGGTGCCGGGCTCGACATAGAACTTCACCAGCAGGTCGAAATTGCCGGCGGTCGAATAGATTTCCGAGGCGATCTCGCGATCGGCGAGGGCGGCGGCGACCTCATAGGCCTTGCCGAGCTGGCATTTGATCTGGACGAAGAAGGCGATCATGGCGGACCCCTCGCGCGCTGGGACGGCCTGACATGCCACCAAAGCCGCCGCGCGTCATCCCCTCACGTGCTGGTTGCCACACGGCGACCGCCTCCCTTGCGCCGGCGAAGCGCTTGGCCTAGCTTTTGAGGCATCTCGTCGGGGTGCCCCTCAGGGGCTGAGAGGCCGGTCACGGCCAACCCGTCGCACCTGATCCGGGTCATGCCGGCGGAGGAAACCGAGATGGATGCCCTGCCCCCGTCCGGGGAAGTCCTGTCACCCCACACTGTCATTGCCGCCGCGCAAGCTGGCCTTGCCGCCATCCGCGCGCGCCGGCCGCGCATCCACTGCATCACCAATTCGGTGGCGCAGGCCTACACCGCCAACGCGCTGCTCGCCATCGGCGCAGTGCCCTCCATGACCACCTCGCCCGACGAGATCGCCGCCTTTGCCGGCAGCGCCGACGGGCTGCTCGTCAATCTCGGCACGCTGGAGCCGGAGCGGCGGGCCGTGATCGCAACGGCCATCGACGCCACGGCTGGAGCAGGCCGGCCCTGGCTGCTCGACCCGGTCTTCGTCGATCGCTCGCCGCCGCGGGCGGCCTTCGCGCGAGAGATCGCGGCGCGCCGTCCGACGGTCATCCGCGCCAATGCCGCCGAGATCGCCGCGCTGGCGCCGGGGGATGGCGCCGCGGCCCTTGCCGGACGGCTCGGCACGGTCGTCGCCGTGACCGGGGAGGCCGACTGGGTGACGGATGGGTCGCCGGGCTTCGCAATCGCCAACGGACATCCGCTGATGGCGCGCGTCACCGCCATGGGCTGCGCCGGTGCCGCTATCACCACCGCCTTCCTGTCGGTCTGCGCCACGCCGCTGGTTGCGACCGCCGCAGCCCTCGCCGTCCTCGGCCTTGCCGGGGAGGTTGCTGCGCGGACGCCCAAGGGGCCCGGCAGCTTCGCCATCGCCTATCTCGACGCGCTCGACGCGCTCACCCCCGACGCCCTCGCGGACGGAGCGCGCATCACCGTCCTCACGCGAGGAGACGCTTCATGACCGCCATCGCCGTGACCATCGCGGGCTCGGATTCCGGCGGCGGCGCCGGCATCCAAGCTGACCTCAAGACCTTCTCCGCCCTCGGCGTCTATGGCGCGAGCGTCATCACTGCGCTCACCGCGCAGAACACGCGGGGTGTGCAGGCCATCCACGACGTGCCGGCGGCTTTCATCGCCGCGCAGATGGATTCGGTCTTCTCCGACCTCGCGGTCGGCGCGGTGAAGATCGGCATGCTCTCGCAGGTGCCGGTGATCGAGGCGGTGGCCGCCGGCCTCGACCGCCACGGCGTCAAAGCGGTTGTGCTGGACCCGGTGATGGTCGCGACCTCCGGCGACCGGTTGCTGAACCCCGTCGCCATCTCGGCGCTGAAGCGGTTGCTGCTGCCGCGCGCTGTCGTGGTGACGCCGAACCTGCTGGAGGCTGCGGCACTTCTCGATCAGCCGGTGGCGCTGCGTGAGGAGGACATGCTGGCGCAGGGGCAGAAGCTCATCACCCTCGGCGCACCGGCCGTGCTGATGAAGGGCGGCCACGGCAGCGGCGAGACCAGCGTCGACCTGCTGGTGATGCGCGAAGGGGCGGTCCGGCTGGAAGCGCCGCGGATTGCCACCCGCAACACCCACGGGACTGGCTGCACCCTGTCCTCGGCCATCGCCGCGGGCCTCGCCAAGGGTTTCCCGCTGGGGCAGGCCGTCTCGGAGGCCAAGGATTACGTCACGAAAGCCATTGCCGCCTCCGACCGCCTTTCCATCGGCTCCGGCCACGGACCGACCCATCATTTTCATGCCTGGTGGTGATATGATCCCGACCCGCCGTTCCGCTCTCGCTGCCGGCGCCGCCGGCCTCCTGGCCGCTCCCGCCATCGCCTCGGCCCAGACGCCGCTGCGATGGCGCATGGTGACGTCCTGGCCGAAGACACTGCCCGGCCCGTCCTTCTCCGCCCAGCGCATTGCCGACCGCATCCGCAACCTCTCCGGCGGTCGGATCGAGGTGCAGGTCTTTGCCGCCGGCGAGGTCGTGCCCGCTTTCGCCGTCCACGAGGCGGTGGGCAACCGCACGGTGGAGCTCGGCCACTCCGCCTCCTTCTTCGCCATCGGCCGCGAGCCGGCGCTCGCGTTCTTCACCACCGTGCCCTTTGGCCTGACACCGCCTGAGCACAATGCCTGGGTGCTGAAGGGCGGCGGTCAGGCGCTGTGGGATGCGGCCTCCGAGCGCTTCGGCGTGAAGCCGCTGCTCGGCGGCAATACCGGCGTCTCCATGGGCGGCTGGTTCCGCCGCGAGATCCAGTCGGCCGAGGACGTGAAGGGCCTGACCATCCGCATGGTCGGGCTCGGGGCCGAACTGTTCCAGCGGCTGGGGGCCACGGCCATTGCCGTGCCGCCGGGCGACATCTATCCGGCGCTGGAGCGCGGTGCCGTCGATGGCGCGGAGTTCACCGCGCCGGGCTCTGACATCCAGCTCGGCCTCTGGCGCGTTGCGCCGTTCTACTACGCCCCGGGCTTCAACAAGCCCAACGGCTCGAGCGAACTCGTCATCAACAAGGCGCTGTGGGACGGCCTGCCGGCCGACCTCAAGGCCATCGTCGAGGTCGCGAGCGAGGCGGAGCAGGCGGTGGCGCTGGCCGAGATCGAGGTCCTCAACATGGAGGCGCTGACGACGCTGGTCGGCATCCACGGCGTCAAGCTGCGCGGCTTCCCGGCGGCGCTGGTGCAGCAGGCGCGCCGACAGGCGGCTGACCTGCAGCGCGACCTCAGCACGCGCAGCCCCATGGCAGGCCGCGTCGCGGAGAGCTATGCGGCGTTCCAGGCGCGCATCGCACCCTGGACGCGCGTGTCGACCCATGCGGCGCTCGGCGCGCGGGAGGTCTGACCGGCGCGCTCACCTTGCACCGCAGCGAGGCTGTCCTTAAGATCGAACGATCGTTCGTCACTCCGTCCGGGTGCCCCTTTCCCATGGCCGACCGCGATCCGAAAAAGACCGAGCTCGACGCGGGAGCCCATGTCCTGTCGGGCAATCTCGGCAAGACGGTGCAGCGCTTGCGCAAGGCCTACAACCTGTCGCTGTCGGAGCTGTCGGAGCAGTCGGGCGTCGCCAAGTCGATCATCAGCCAGATCGAGCGCAACGAGACCAACCCGACCCTTGCCACCATCTGGCGCCTCAGCCAGGCGCTGGACGTCTCCATCGAGCGGGTGCTCGCCACCGCCACCGAGGAGCCGTTCCTTGAGAAGCTGTCGCGTGCCGATACGCCGCTGCTCGTCTCGGACGACGGCAAGTGCCGGCTGTCGATCATCGGCTGGATCAAGACGGTGGAATGGCTGCAGTGGTACGACTTCCAGTGCGACCCCGGCGGGGTGCTGGAGAGCGACGGCCACCAGCGCGGCTCCATCGAGAGCCTGTCGGTGCTCTCCGGCGAACTGACCGTCGAGGTCGCGGATCGCGTCGAGGTGGTCGGCCCCGGCGAGAGCGCGCGCTACCGCTGCGATGGTCGCCACGTCATCCGCAACCGCGGCACGACGCCGGCCCATGCCGTCATGGTCTGCATCCTCAAGGCCGCGGTGATGGAGTGATGCGCGCCGCGCGGCATCGCGCGATGATTCATGCCGCGCCCGCATCTCGCTGAAAACGAATCCGAAAAGCCCTCGCGTTGAGAGCGAGATTCAATCTCCTCGCAGAGTGATTCAGCCGCGGCGGCGGCGTTCGCCCGCGACCACCGTCACCGCCATGCCGGCGATGATGGCAGCGCTCGCCAGCACAAGACGCAGCGTTAGCGGCTCGGCCAGCAGCAGCACTGCGCCGGCGGCGGCAATCGCAGGAACCGTCAGCTGGACAGACGCCGCGGTGACCCGCGACAGGCGCGGCAGCACGCGATACCAGACCGCATAGCCGAGCCCCGAGGCGATGGCGCCGGACGCGATGGCGCAGGCGATGCCGAAGGCCGAGGGCGCAGCCGTCACCTGGCTCCAGGCCATCAGCCCGAGGCCCGCGGGCAGGCAGCGGACGAAGTTGCCGGCGGTGTCGGCGACGGGTCGCGTCGACCCGCGGCCGAGCAGCGAATAGGCCGCCCAGCACAGACCCGACAGGGCCATGACGAAGATGCCCATGGGCGGGGGCGCTGCCACTGCGGGCGAGACCAGCCACACAAGGGCGGCGAAGGCGAGCGTGAGCCCTCCGATTTCCACCAGCCCCGGCCGGTCGCCCGCAACGAGCGCGCGGCCGATCATCCCGGCCTGGACCGCGCCGAAGAGCACGATGGCCCCGACCGCTGCGCCGAGCCAAAGATAGGCGATCGAGAAGAGGACGGCATAGCCGAAGAGCGCCACGGCCTGCGGCCGGCTTCCCGCCAGCGGCAGGAGAGGGCGGTCACGTTCCAGGAGCCGCAGCACGAGGACGAGCGTCACCGCCCCGGAGGCGAGGCGCCAGCCGGTATAGCCGAGATCGTCGATGGAGCCTGAGGCGAGCGCCAGGCGCGCGAGGATGGAATTCGCCGCGAAGGCGACCATCGCGGCCGTGGTGAGCGCGCCGAGCGCGAGGGCAGGGGGCATCAGGGCAGGCGGGCGGCCGGTCAGGGCACGCCCGCCGGTCCGGTCACTGCCAGGCGATGACCTTCTGCTTCTGCTCGCCGAGGCCCTCGATGCCGAGCGTCATGACGTCGCCGGCCTTGAGGAACTTCGGCGGCTTCATGCCGAGGCCGACGCCGGGCGGCGTGCCGGTGGTGATGACGTCGCCGGGCTCCAGAACCATGAATTCGGAGACGTAGGAGACGATGGTCTTCACGTCGAAGATCATGGTCTTGGTCGAGCCGGTCTGCATGCGCGCGCCGTTGACGTCGAGCCACATGCCGAGGTTCTGCACGTCCTTGATCTCGTCGGTGGTGACAAGCCAGGGGCCGAGGGGCCCGAAGGTCTCGCAACCCTTGCCCTTCATCCACTGGCCGCCGCGCTCGATCTGGTATTCGCGCTCGGAGACGTCGTTGCAGATGCAGAAGCCGGCGACGACGGAGAGCGCGTCCTTCTTGGAGACGTAGCGGGCGCGCTCGCCGATGACGATGGCGAGCTCGATCTCCCAGTCGGTCTTCACCGACTTCTTCGGCAGCATGACGTCGTCGTTCGGGCCGACGATGCAGGAGCGCGCCTTGTTGAAGAGGATCGGCTCGGTGGGAATGGCGGCGCCCGTCTCGGCGGCGTGGTCGGCATAGTTGAGGCCGACGGCGATGAAGTTGCCGACGTCCCCGACGCAGGCGCCATAGCGCGGCTTGCCCTTCACCAGCGGCAACTTCTCCCAGTTCGCCTTGGCGATCTTGGCGAGCGTCTTCTTGCCGAGCGCGGCGCCGGCGATGTCTGGCACCACCGACGACAGATCGCGGATCTTGCCGTCGGGATCGACGAGGCCAGGCTTTTCCTTACCCTTGGCGCCGTAGCGAACGAGTTTCACGATCCGTCCTCCCCTTTGTTGTTGCACGATCGTTGATCGATCATGAGCGGGCGTCTCGCGATCGCGCAAGGCCGCGCTGTGCATGGATGCCGCGCCGGGATGGCGGGTGCGGGTGGCTTGCCGGATGTCATGCCTGCGCCGCGATTGCGAGCGATTTGCATGTATTGGCCGTCTATGGCTTTCCGTGGCGCGATCTGTTAGGTGCACCCGCAGAGAGGACGGCGCGCATGGCCAAAATAGATCGTGTCCAGTTTATCGCGCTGATGAGCATCGTTATTGGCGTTGCGGTGCTCGCGCTCAAGTATCTGGCCTTCGTCCTCACCGGATCGATCGCGCTCTATTCGGATGCGCTGGAAAGTATCGTCAATGTTGTTACGGCCATCGTGGCGGCACTGGCGGTGCGGACCAGTGGCCGCCCGGCCGACAAGGACCACCCTTATGGCCACGGCAAGGTCGAATACTTCTCCGCCGTCATCGTCGGCGTGTTCATCGTGGTGGCGGCCATCCTCATCCTCCACGAGGCCTGGCAGGGCTTCCGCGAACCGAAGCCGCTCACCGGCGACACGATGGGCCTGATGGTCAACGGCGCCGCCGGCCTCCTCAATGCCGGCTGGTGCTGGGTGCTGGTCTCGCAGGGGCGCCGCCTGCGCTCGCCTGCCCTCGTCGCCGACGGCCATCACCTGCTCACCGACGTGGTCTCGTCGGCCGGCGTGCTCGTCGGCGTGCTGCTGGCCACCGCCACCGGTTGGGCCATCCTCGATCCGGCGCTGGCCGCCATCGTGGCGGTGAACATCCTCTGGGCGGGCTGGAAGCTGATGAGCGACAGCGTCGGCGGCCTCATGGACAAGGCGCTGCCCGAATCCGAGCTCGACCGGATCCGCGCGCTCATCTCCGCCAATGCCGAGGGCGCCATCGAGGCGCATGACCTCCGGAGCCGCATGGCGGGCAAAACGACCTTCCTGGAGTTCCACCTCGTCGTGCCCGGCGCCATGTCGGTGGAATCGGCCCACACCATCTGCGACCGGCTCGAACAGGCGATCCGCGGCGAGGTCGGCCACGCGCAGATCACCATCCATGTGGAGCCCGAGGACAAGGCGAAGCACTCGGGAATCGTGGTGCTCTAAAGCCGCAGGCCGGGCTCAGCGCGAGCGCACCAGCTCCTTCATCGCCTTGTCGAGGCCATCGAGGGTGAGCGGGAACATCCGCTGCTCCATCACGTCACGCATCATGCCGATGGAGTGGGTGTAGTCCCAGTGCTTCTCCTTCACCGGGTTCAGCCAGACCATGGAGGAGTAGATGGAGCCGACCCGCTTCATCCAGGTGACGCCGGCCTCCTCGTTGAAATGCTCCACCGAGCCGCCGGGCTGCATGATCTCATACGGGCTCATCGAGGCGTCGCCGACGAAGATGACCTTGTAGTCGTTGCCGTATTTGTGCAGCACGTCCCAGGTCGGGGTGACATCGTCGAAGCGGCGGGAGTTCTTCTTCCACACCTTCTCGTAAAGGCAGTTGTGGAAATAGAAGTATTCCATGTGCTTGAACTCGGCCTTGGCGGCCGAGAACAGCTCCTCGCAGAGCTGGATATGCCAGTCCATCGACCCGCCGACGTCGAAGAAGATCAGCACCTTGATGGAGTTACGGCGCTCGGGCCGCATCTGCACGTCGAGATAGCCGTGGCGGGCGGTCTCGCGGATCGTGCCGTCGAGATCGAGCTCGTCGGGCGAGCCGGTGCGGGCGAACTTGCGCAGGCGGCGCAGCGCCATCTTGATGTTGCGGGTGCCGAGCTCGACCTGGTCGTCGTAGTCCTTGAACTCGCGCTTGTCCCAGACCTTCACGGCGCGGAAATTGCGGTTGCCGTCCTGGCCGATGCGCACCCCTTCGGGATTGTAGCCATAGGCGCCGAAGGGCGATGTGCCGCCCGTGCCGATCCACTTCGACCCGCCCTGGTGGCGGCCCTTCTGCTCCTCGAGCCGCTTCTTCAGCGCCTCCATGAGCTTGTCCCAGCCGCCGAGCGCCTCGATCTGGGCCTTCTCCTCCTCAGTGAGGAATTTCTCGGTGAGCTTGCGCAGCCATTCCTCGGGAATGTCGACCTCGAGGCCCTCGGCGAGGCTCTCAAGGCCCTTGAAGGTGGCGCCGAAGACCTTGTCGAACTTGTCGATGTTGCGCTCGTCCTTCACCAGCGTGGCGCGGGAGAGGTAGTAGAAGTCGGTCGGCGCCCGGTCGATGATGTCGGCGTCGAGCGCCTCCATCAGCGTCAGGTATTCGCGCACCGTCACGGGTACGCCGGCCTTCTTCAGCTCGTGGAAGAAATGGATGAACATGGGGGCAGTCTAGGGGCTCGGCCCGCCGCCGTCATCCCGTGCCGTTGGGCGGATCAGACGCTGCCCCCGCCCTGTGGCGCGCCGGCGGTTGCCGCAAGCCGGTCCGCTGCCGCCCGTTGTTCCTCCGCATGACGCATGCGAGCGCTCCGCCGAAAGCGGCTGGCCATCCACCATGAAAGGGGCAGGGACAGAACCAAGGCCGCAAAGGCGGTGAAATAGACCGCGTGTCGCATGTGAAAAAAATGCGCCTTCGGAACATGGCCGTCAAAGGGCCATGCCAGACGGCGGACACCGGTTGGAACCGGGGTCCCATGACGCAACGACAATCGCTAGAAACATCGACGTTGCACACCATTCGCATGCCGCCGTCAGCTCCTCCGTCCGCGCCCGCGTCACCCAAGGCCGTCGAGCGCCGCTGGCCCCTTCTTCTCGGCTGGATCGTTGCGCTCCCGGGCCTCTGGGTGATTGCCAGCTTTCTGCTGTTCCCGGCCCTGTCCGACTGGGCCGGTTGTCCGGCGCCGCTGGGCCTCGACTTCCGTCCCTGTCCGCCCGGCTCCCTGGCCGGTCTCGCCGATGCCATGCGGCGGTCCGTGGCGATCACGCTCATCGCCTCCTTCATCGGGATCGGCATGCTGCCGCCGCTCTATGCGGCTGGTTATGTCGCGGCGCGTCTTGCCATCCGCATCGACCGCTGGCGTCGTCGCCTGCCGGGGGGCGGAGAGGCGCCGCGGCAGCCCGGCCACCTCGTCCTTCTGACGGTCGCCATCGTGCTGGGCGGAGCGGCTGGTGCCGGAATGGTGGCGCGCATCGTCCAGGAGGCCCGTAGCGGCGCCTTGTCGCTTGCCGGGGTCGCCGAGGGTGTCCTCGGACTTACGGTCATGGGAGCGCTGGTTTATGGCGCCTATCGGCTCGGCCGCTGGGGTGTGGGGCTCATGCGGGGTGGCTGAGCCTTCGTCTCGGGTTCAATCGCCGCCACCGCCCCCATCGCCACCGCCACCGGAGTCGCCACCGCCGGAATCGCCGCCGCTGCTGGATTCGCCTGCGTCGTTGCTGTCGTCAGCGCCGGAGCCGCCGTCACTGCTGTCGCCATCGCTGCCGCCACCGAGGATCGCCTTGAGCACGAAGACGAGCAGCGCGACGGCAGAGGCGGCGAGGACGAGGATGAGGGCGAGAGTGGAGGTCATGGGCAGGCTCCGGTCAGGATACAGCCAGCACAAGGCCGCCATGTTTCAGCGCGACGACACGGAGTGCGGCCGCGCGTATCGGGACGCAGCCCTCAGCCCGGCTCCCAGGCTCCACTCGGGGCCCGGCAGAAGCGCTGCTCGTCGAGGGGGAGGGGTGGCGGGGCGCCAAACAGCGCGCCGGCGGGATCGCCATAGACCGTCAACATCGCAGTGACGACGCGGCAGGGGCGGCCCGACCGTGCCTCGACCGGATAGACCGAGAGGACGAGCTCGCGGCGGGCGCCGGCGCGGCTGCGCCAGGTCGTGTCGAGCCCGCGGGCGCTGGCGGCGGTCGCGGTGAGCAAGGTGCGGATCTCACCGACATCCTCGTCGGTGAGGGCGAGGACGGGGCCACAATCCTCCGGTCCCTCGGTTCGGGAGATGGCGGTGACCGAGCCGAAGATGGCGACGCCCGCGAGGCCTGCGCCCGCTGCCCGTGTGCCGCCGGACTGGGTGGCGCGGCAGCGCGCGACCTGGCGTTCGATGGCCCAGGCTGAAGTTCCCGCAGGCCCCGGCGGGCTCGCATCGAGCCCGGCGGAGCAGCCGGTGAGCCAGAGCGCCGCCAGTGCGGCCATGCCTGAAGGCCAACCCTTCACGGTTGCCGGTCCCCGTTGGACATGTCCCATCGATACCGCGCGACTCGCCGCGCGGCCCCGCGGACCATGCCTCAGCCGCGGCGGGCGAGGAAGGCCAGCCGCTCGAAGAGATGCACGTCCTGCTCGTTCTTCAGAAGCGCGCCGTGGAGCGGCGGGATCATCTTGCGCGGGTCCTTCTCGCGCAGCGTCTCGACATCGATGTCCTCGACCATCAACAGCTTCAGCCAGTCCAGCAGCTCGGAGGTCGACGGCTTCTTCTTCAGGCCGGGGACCTCGCGCACCTCGTAGAAGATGCGCAGCGCCTCGGAGACCAGCTTCTGCTTGATGCCGGGGAAGTGGACGTCGACGATGGCCTGCATCGTCCCGGCATCGGGGAACTTGATGTAATGGAAGAAGCAGCGGCGCAGGAAGGCGTCCGGCAGTTCCTTCTCGTTGTTCGAGGTGATGACGACGATGGGGCGCTGCACCGCCTTCACGGTCTCGCCGGTCTCGTAGACAAAGAACTCCATGCGATCGAGCTCCTGGAGGAGGTCGTTCGGGAACTCGATGTCGGCCTTGTCGATCTCGTCGATCAGCAGCACCGGCCGCACGGGCGCCGAGAAGGCCTCCCACAGCTTGCCGCGCTTGATGTAGTTGGCGATGTCCTTGACCTTCTCGTCGCCGAGCTGGCTGTCGCGCAGGCGGGAGACCGCGTCATATTCGTAGAGGCCCTGCTGCGCCTTGGTGGTGGACTTCACGTGCCACTCGATGAGCGGCGCGCCGATGGCCTTGGCCACCTCGATGGCGAGGACCGTCTTGCCGGTGCCGGGCTCGCCCTTCACCAGCAGCGGCCGCTGCAGCGTGATCGCCGCGTTCACCGCGACCTTGAGGTCGTCGGTCGCGACATAGCCGCTCGTGCCCTCGAAACGCCCGGACGCCATGGAATTTGCCTCTCGCCTTGCAGGGGGTCGCGGGGGCATCGCCCCCTCGTCTGGCGACAAGGGTAGGGGGGGCAGGGCGGCCCCGCAACACCCGGCAGAATATGCCGATCGGCACAGGCGAAACTGCCGGGCGCCCGCGCATTAACGCGGCGTTCACCATCCAAATCCTTGAAAAACAAGACCTCCTCGCTGTCCGCGGTCTTGGCACGGGCGCTGCAAAGCCTTTTGGCGAAGCGCGACGGGTTGCGTCGCCTGCCGGCCGTGCAGCAGCGGCGAGGGGAGTAACAATGGGTATCTTCGGTGCAATGACCACGGCGGTCAGCGGCCTCTCGGCGCAGGCCTACGCCCTGGAAAACATTTCCGGCAATATCGCCAACTCGCAGACAACCGCTTTCAAGCGCATCGACACGGCCTTCGTCGACCTGATCCCGGATTCGGGCCCCAAGCGTGAGCTCTCCGGCTCGGTCACTGGTTATTCGCGTGCCACCAACACGATCCAGGGCCAGATCTCCGCGACCTCGATCACCACCAACCTCGCCATCAACGGCGACGGCTATTTCGTGGTGCAGCAGCCCTCGGGCATGGTCGACGGCAAGCCGACCTTCGCCACGACCAACGCCTATACTAGGCGCGGCGACTTCACCGTCGACGCCAACGGCTACATGGTCAATGGTGCCGGCTATTACCTGCGCGGCCTGCCGCTCGACCGCAAAACCGGCAATCCCCTCGGCTCCTCGACGGTGCCGATCCAGATCACCAACGACGTCGTGCCGGCCCGCGCCACCGACGTGATCAAGTACCGCGCCAGCTTGCCCACGACGCCGAAGACGACGAATGCGAGCTCCACCGCCGGCAGCGAACTGATGCAGGCCTCGCTGATCGGCTCGGCCACCATCAACTCTACCAATGCCGCCAATTTCGTCGCCACATCGGTTTCCGGCGGCTCGATCATCGCCTACGATTCGCTCGGCAAACAGGTGAACGTGCAGGTGCGCTGGGCCAAGACCGCCAATGCCAGCGCCGGCCCGCCTGCCGTCTCCGACACCTGGAGCGCCTATTATCAGTCGAGCTCGACCTCAGGCGCCGAGACGTGGACGCGTATCGGTGGCGACTTCACCTTCTCCAGCACCGGCCAGCTGACCTCGCCGACCTCGTCGCCGACCATCCCCAACCTGACGGTCAACGGCACCAATGTCGGCAATGTCGAGCTCGATATCGGCACCAACGGCCTGTCCCAATATGCCCGCGCCGACGGCACGGTTCAGGTGACCGACATTGGCCAGAACGGCTACGCCGTCGGCGAGCTGACGAACGTCACCATCACCGTTACCGGCCGCGTGCGCGGCAACTATTCCAACGGCCAGTCGGTGGACCTGTTCTCCATCCCGCTCGCCAGCTTCAACGGCGACAACATGCTGAAGCGCCTCGATGGCGGCGCCTTCCAGGAGACGTCGGGCTCGGGCCCGGCCATCCTCGGCGCCTCCGGGCGGATCGTGTCGCAGAGCCTTGAGGGCTCGAACGTCGACATCTCCGAGGAGTTCACCAAGCTGATCATCACCCAGCAGGCCTACGCGGCCAACACCCGCATCGTGACCACCTCGAACTCGATGCTCCAGGAAACGATCAACATGATCCGCTGAGGCGGAGCATGGCGCGCGTCAAGGAGTGACCTGCGATGACCCTCACCAGTGCCCTCGCCAATTCCCTGTCCGGCCTGCGCTTCAACGCGCAGGCGACGGCGCTGACCAGCGCCAACATCGCCAATGCGGGGAACCCCAGCTACACGCGCAAGCTGATCGACCCGGTCGACGCGCTCGCCGGCGACCAGATCGCCGGCGTCAAGGTCGGTTCGATCCGGCGAGAATATGACGCCTTCGTGCAGCGCCAGCTGGTCGGCGAAAAGTCGAATGCCGGCTATGCCTCCACCCGCTCGCAGTTCCTCGACCGGCTCGACCAGATGATGGGCGCGCCTGGTTCGGCCCGCGCCCTCGACACGGTGCTGAACACCTTCTCCTCGTCGTTCCAGACGCTGCTGACCTCGCCGGAGAGCGCCACGGCGCGGGCCGGCGTCATCAATTCGGCGACGGTGGTGGCGCAGAGCCTCCGCAGCCTGTCGACCTCGGTGCAGGACATGCGCCTCGACGCCGAGAAGGGCCTTGCCGACGCCACCACGCGCCTCAACACGCTGCTCACCGACCTGTCGAAGGTGAACGGCCGGCTCGAAGTCTCGTTCACCGACGAGAGCCGCGTCGGCCTGCTCGACCAGCGCGACGCCCTGGTCTCCGAGATCGCCGAATACACCAATGTCCGCACCGTCTATCAGGATAGCGGCGCGGTTCAGCTCTATGGCGGCGCCGGCTTCGTGCTGCTGTCCACCACCAAGCCGACACTGTCCTTCGATGGCCGCGACCTCATCGGTCCGTCCAATATCTACGATACCGACCCGACCAAGCGGACGGTCGGCACGATCACGGCCGATACGCCGTCGGGCCAGATGGATCTCATCGCGGCCGGGGTGTTCACGTCAGGCAAGATCGCCGCCCTCATCGACCTGCGCGACAAGGCCATGCCGGCGGCGCAGTCGCAGCTCGACCAGATCGCCGCCAGCCTTGCCCAAGCGCTCGGCAATGGCTCGACCAGCACCCCGGCTACGGTGGCCGGGCCTGGTCCCACAAAGGGCTACGACACCGTTCTCGGTCCGGGCCTGTCCGACGGCGACACGGTGACGCTTGAGCTCACCGCCAACGGCGTCACCAAGAAGCTCACGTTCAAGCGTGTCGACGACACCACCGTGCCCATGGCCGACACGATGACGGCCGACCCGAACGATCAGGTGTTCCGCCTGACCGGTACCTCGGCCGCGGGGCACGCGATGCAGATGCAGGCGGCGATCGACACCTGGGCGACGAGCGTCGGCGCGCCCGCTGGTTCCTTCTCGGTGGCCGTGTCGGGGTCGAACCTGCGCGTCCTCGCCGATCCGACCGTCACGGGCGGCGCCGCGGTCAATGCCGCGGCGGCCAATGTCACGGCGCGCACGCTGACCGATGGCGGCACGTCGCTGCCCTTCTTCATCGATTCGACAGCCGTCGGAGGGCTCTACTCGGACCGCTACACCGGTTCGGGATCGCAGTTCGTCGGGCTTGCCGTGCGTATCGACGTGAATGCCGCGCTGAAGGCTGATCCGAGCGCGCTGGTGAAGCTCAGCGCCACGACGCTGGAATCCGACGGGACGCGCCCGTCCTACTTCGTGAAGGCGCTCGCCGATACGGGCCGCTACTTCAAACCGGCCGGAGGTCTTGGCACTGACGGCAATCCGTTCCGAGGCTCGGTGCTCTCCTATGCCCGCTCGGTGATCGTCAACCAGACCAATGACGCGGCCAGCGCCAAGCAGGTGGCCAAAGGCCAGGATGCCGTGGTGACGCAGCTGCAGGCGCGCTTCGATAGCGTCGCGGCGGTGAACATCGACGAGGAAATGACCCTGCTGATCCAGCTGCAGACCGCTTACGGCGCCAATGCGCGCATCATGAGCTCGGTCCGCGAGATGCTGGACATGCTGCAGAAGATGTGAGGCGCGTCATGGCCATTCGAACTTCCGGTATCATCTCGGGACTGAGCGCGGCGGACTTCCTGCGCATGAAGGACCAGCTCTCGGACCTCCAGCGCCAGCTCGGCACTGGCAAGAAGGCCGAGACCTATGGCGGCCTCGGCGCCGAGCGCGGCTTCTCGCTCGCCTTCCGCGCCTCGATGAGCCAGATCGACGCCTGGCAGCAGAGTATCTCGCTCGTCTCGACGCGCATCTCGATCATCGACACGTCGCTCACCGGCATCTCGAAAACGATCTCGTCGACCAAGACGTCGATGCAGCCGAACGAGTACAAGCTGTCGTCCGGCCAGACGATCGGCCAGGTGGCGGCAGGCCAGAGCCTGTCCTCCATCGTGTCCATGCTGAATGCCAATGACGGCACGCGCTATGTCTTCGGCGGCCGCAAGTCGGCGACGCCGCCGGTTGTCGATCCGACGATCTTCCTCAACGGTGATAATTCCAAGGACGGCTTCAAGACCGTCCTGCTGCAGCGCATGCAGGCCGATCTCGGCGTCGCCAGCGCCTCTCCGGAGGCCAATCCCGCCGCCACCGGCCGCGTGACCCTGTCGGCGCAGGGCACGCAGCCCGTGACGCTCACCGAGGACGGTGTCCACGCCTTGGGCCTCAAGGTCGCGCCTCCCACCGGCGCCGTCGACGGCATTACGGCGACCCATACGGCGGGCCCGCCGGCCTCGCTGTCGCTCGCCGCGGGCGCGGGCAATGCCTCGGTTGGCCAGGCGATGATGCTGAAGTTCACGCTGCCCGACGGCAGCATCGAGCAGATGACGCTCACCGCCGTTTCGGCCGATGCGCCGGTCGTGGCGGCCAACGAATTCAAGATTGGCGCCAATTCGACCGACACGCTGAACAATTTGCGCGCCACGCTCGGCACCCAGCTCGGCAAGCTGATCGGCGGGCCGCTTGCCGCCGCCTCGGCGGTCAAGGCGGGCGAGGACTTCTTCAAGGGCGAGGCGACCGCCAGCGCCGGCCCGCCGCCAGTGGAGCAGGGCATCGCCAAGCGGCTGGTGGCAGGGGTTTCCGGCACGATGGCGGACTCCGTGGCCTATGACACGCCGCAGAACGCCGAGGCGCGCACCGTGCGCTGGTACCAGGGCGACCTCGTCTCCTCCAATCCGCGGGCGACCGCCTCGGCCGAGATCGACAACGCCCAGTCGGTCTTCTACGGCGTGCGCGCCGACGAGGAGGCCCTGCGCACCGCGGTCCAGTACATGGCGGTGGCGAGCAGCCTTAAGTTCAGCGAGACTGACACCAACGGCCTCGGTCGCTTCCAGGCCCTGACGCCGCGCGTGGTCTCGGGGCTCAGCATGGAAAAGGGCACGCAGACCGTGCAGTCGATCCAGATCGACATCGCCGCGGCGACCACGGCGGCCGGCAGCGCCAAGACGCGCCATGCCGACAGAAAGTCGATGCTGGGCGGCCTCGTGACCGATATCGAGCGGGCTGACCCGAACGAGGTCGGCGTGCAGATGCTGGCGCTGCAGACGAACCTTCAGGCCAGCTATCAGACGAGCTCGATGCTCTCCAAGCTAACCATCGTCAACTACATGTAATTTAGGCCACGCAATTTTCGCCAACGTGGTCGGCGAGGACGGAAGGCGCGGGCATAGTCCGCGCCTTTGTCCGTTTGGGGGAGCGATCGGGCGATGCCTGCGTCCCACGCGAGGCCGTGGATCGGCCTCATGGTGGCGCGACTTGGAGTGGCGGCAGCGGCCTCGGGAAAGGCCGCGAACGGCCCGTGATCAGCCGCGGCCGGCGAGGCCCGCGGCGATGTTCGAGTTGATCGAGACGAGAATGCTCAGCTTCTCGGGGGCCGGCTCGATCTCGATGTCGATGGTGCGCTGGAAGATGAACAAGCCGAGATTGGCGATATTGTTCTTGATCGGCAGCGGTAGCGGATTTTCGGGCTTGGTCGCGGAGGTGGACAGGATCGTCCAGAGCTTGCGGTTGTAGGCGAGGGCGGGACTGAGATCGCCGCGGGCCTGCTCCCAATTGTCCTTCACTGCCTGAAGCTTGGCGGCGGCTTTGAGAAGAAGGCTCGCCTCCAGGTCGCGGGGACTCGCGGTGGAGGTGACCTTAGCCGTCGACGCGTACGCTGCTGCCCCGTGATGCATTTTCCAGCAGAGTCCCTTCGTACTCGATGAGGCCTTTTGTGGCCTTCAGTGCTTTGTAGAGCGCACCGGTTAATATGTGATTGTTGATGTCGTCGATGAATCGCAGTGTCGAGGGAGCCGCCTTCACCACGTCGTTGACGAGGTCGAAATACATCTTGTGGTGGCTGACCGGATCGCGCGACAGGTACATCAGCTGCACGATCAGGTAGATCTTCTTGCAAGGGGTGTCGGCGGCCTCAATGGTCATCACGTCCTTCTCGCGAAGGATGGGCGCCTCGCCCTCGATGGTGAGCCGCGTGCGCTGGTCGTCGTTGACGATCACGCTGTCGCCGAGGATGAACTTCTCGCCGGGCTTCAGTTCGACCTTGAGCGCCATGGACTGCCTCCGCACGATTCGTCGATCGGCGGAATGCTAGCACAAGCGGATCAAACGGCGAGAAAGCCCGCCGCCGCGTGCATCAGCCGCCGAAGAGCCTCAGGACGCTCTGGTCGGCCTGGTTGGCGAGCGAGAGAGCCTGGGTCGAGAGCTGCTGGCGGGTCTGCAGCGCCAGCATGTTGGCGCCTTCCTCGTTCATGTCGGCGAGGACGAGGTTGTCAGCGCCGGTCTTCAGCGTGTTCGCCATTTCCTGCGTGAACTTCTGGCGGATCTGGACGAGTGCCAGGTTCGAGCCGAAGGCGCTCGACTGGGAGCGCAGCATCGACATCGCCTGCGACAGCTCGCCCAGCGCGTCGTCGATGTCCGCGTCCGTCTGGAAGCGGTTCTTCTGGTCGTTGATGGCGAGGTCCTCGCTCACCGAGAAACGCACGGCTGAGATGGTCAGCGAGGAGGTCTGACGCTCGTTGAACATCGCTTGCAGCGTGTCGGCGTTCAGCAGGTTGACGCCATTGAAGCCGGAATCCTTGGCGAGCTGGTCGATCTGGCGGCGCAGCTCAGAGAACTGGGTGGCGATGTTCGAGCGGGTGACGTTGATCTCGCCGGCCAGCTTGGCGCGGTCGGGGACGGCGAAGCCCATATTGGTGAGGGCCGTGCCGGCGTTGGACGAGGAGATCGTCAGCGGCTGGGTTCCGATCGCCTGGATGACCAGGCGGCCGTCGGGCGAGAGAAGGGCGCGCGCATCAGCGCCTGCTGTGGAGCCAATGGTCACGCCTGTACCCGTGGCGGTGGTCGCCTCGGTGTTGTCGTTGATGGCGTTGACGAGATTGCCGACCGTCATGCCGGTGGCGATCGTCAGAACGGTCTGCCGGTTGGTGCCGGTGTTGATGGTGATGGTCTCGCCGACGGCAAAGCCGAGGTCAGCGAGATTGGTCTGCATCGTCAGCGAGCCAAGCTCGCCGTTCACAGTCGGCAATACGCCACCGAGCCGGGCGGTGCTCGCCGCCGAACCCCGGGCCTGACGAGCGAGGGCCTGCGCGTTCTCCACCACGCGGACGATGGAGCGAATGCCGTTATCGGCGGCCTCGAGCGTCTTGATCGCGGTGCCGATGCCATCCAGCAGATTGGTGATGTCGGTCGCGCGCGAGTTGAGCATCTGCGCGGAGAAGAAGTTGCCGGGATTGTCCAGCGCAGTGTTGACCTTCTTGCCCGTCGACAACCGGAACTGCGTGCGATCGCGCAGGTCAGCGGTGCCCATCAGCGAGAGAAGATTGCCGCGAATGCCTTTCGAAAGGACGATGTCGCTCATGAGTGGTCCTCGGCCGGGCCCGACGATTCTCACGGGCCTTTGACGCACCCTGCCCCGTTAACCCTAACCAATGGTTAATTTTCGTCTCGACGACATTTTTCGTCGTCTTTTTAGGGGCTTGGCCGGGAATAGTGTGACCCTTCCGACACGGCAGAAGTTAACCGGCAGGATTTGCCGGGTGCCTCGGGCGAGGGGATGCGCGATTGCGCATGGCCATCTGCGGGGCTATCTGCGCTGGCATCGAGACCGCGCGGGAGCGCCGCGACGTCGATGCTCCGCCTGCCCGGCGGCTTTGACAGGAAAGGCTCCGACCATGGCGTCCACCCGCACCGAAACCGACACGTTCGGCCCCATCGAGGTTGCCTCCGACCGCTACTGGGGCGCCCAGGCCGAGCGGTCGCGCGGCAATTTCCGCATCGGCTGGGAACGGCAGCCGCTGCCCGTCGTGCGGGCGCTGGGCATCATCAAGCGTGCCGCCGCCGAGACCAACATGGCGCTCGGTCGGCTCGATCCTGCCATCGGCGAGGTGATCGTCCGCGCCGCTCAGGAGGTGATCGATGGCAAGCTCGATGAGCATTTCCCGCTCGTCGTCTGGCAGACCGGTTCTGGCACCCAGTCCAACATGAATGCCAACGAGGTCATCTCTAACCGCGCCATCGAGATGCTCGGCGGGGTGATGGGCTCGAAGAAGCCGGTCCATCCCAATGACCACGTCAACATGAGCCAGTCGTCGAACGACACCTATCCGACGGCGATGCATGTCGCGGCGGCCGAGGAGATCGTCCACCGGCTCTTGCCGGCGCTGCGCCATCTCCATGCCGCGCTCGCCGCCAAGGCGGAGGCCTGGGGCCATATCGTCAAGATCGGCCGCACCCATACCCAGGACGCGACGCCGCTGACCCTCGGGCAGGAGTTCTCCGGCTATGCCCAGCAGGTGGCGAATGGCATCGCCCGGATCGAGCAGACCCTGCCCGGCCTGATGGAGCTCGCCCAGGGTGGCACGGCGGTCGGCACCGGCCTCAATGCGCCCGTCGGTTTCGCGGAAAAAGTTGCCGCTCGCATCGCCGCCATCACCGGCCTCGCCTTCACCTCGGCGCCCAACAAGTTCGAGGCGCTCGCGGCCCACGACGCGATGGTCTTCGCCCACGGCGCGATCAACACGGTCGCGGCCTCGCTGTTCAAGATTGCCAATGACATCCGCTTCCTCGGCTCGGGGCCGCGCGCCGGCCTCGGCGAGCTCGCCCTGCCGGAGAACGAGCCGGGATCCTCGATCATGCCGGGCAAGGTGAACCCGACGCAGTGCGAGGCTATGACCCAGGTTTGCGTCCAGGTCTTCGGCAATCACGCGGCGCTGACCTTCGCCGGCTCCCAGGGGCATTTCGAGCTGAACGTCTTCAACCCCGTCATGGCCTACAATTTCCTGCAGTCGGTGCGCCTGCTCGCCGACGCTTCGGTCTCCTTCACCGACCATTGCGTCGCCGGCATCGTGCCGCGCGAGGACAATATCCGCGCCGGCGTCGAGCGCTCGCTGATGCTGGTCACGGCTCTCGCCCCGACCATCGGTTATGACGCGGCGGCCAAAATCGCCAAGACGGCGCACAAGAACGGCACGACGCTGAAGGAAGAGGCGCTGAAAACAGGCCTCGTCTCGGCGGAGGATTACGATCGGTTGGTCGATCCCGCCAAGATGATCGGGCCGGGCTGACGCCCGCGCGAGGTATCCGGCATGTCTGCCCAGCGGTGGTGCCGGTAGCCCGGACGGCATGAAGCCGCTAGGCCGGCATCATGCTCGTCCGCGACTTCATCCTGCTGATGGGGGTCTGCCTGATCTGGGCGACCAACTTCGTCGTGACGAAGCTGGTCCTCGTCCATCTGGACATTCCCCCGCTGCTGTTCTCCTCGCTGCGCTTCGCCTTGGTGCTGCTTGTGGCGCTGCCCTGGCTGCTGCCCTGGCCGCGGCCGCACTGGCGCATCGTCGTGGTCGGGCTGATGATGGGGGCCGGGGGCTTCGGCCTCGTCTCGATTGGTCTCATGACGGCGACGCCATCGAGCGCGGCCGTGGTGACCCAACTCGGCGTGCCGCTCACCGCGCTCCTCTCGGTGTTCATGCTGGGCGAGAAGATCGGCTTGCGCCGCGGCATCGGCATCGCGCTCGCCTTCTCCGGCGCGGTCATCGTCATGTACGACCCCAAGGGCTTTTCGCTGTCCTTCGGCCTGCTCTTCGTCCTCGGCAGCGCCTTTGCCTCGGCCTTCGGGGTGGTGCTGCTGAAGAAGACCGAGAATGTCGCGCCGCTGCAGTTCCAGGCCTGGGTGGGGCTTGCCTCGTCCATTCCGCTCGGCCTCGCCTCCATGACGCTGGAGACCGGCCAGGTCGACCGCGCGCTGGCCGCAGGCTGGCCCTTCCTCGCGGCGCTCGCCTACACCGCCATCGCCGTCTCGCTGCTCGGGCACAGCCTGTTCTTCAAGCTGGTCATGAAATACGAGGCCAACCTCATCTCTACGCTGACGCTCATGTGCCCGCTCATGGGGATCGGGCTCGGCGTGCTGGTGACCGGCGACCCTTTTGACCTCCTGATGATCGCCGGCACGGCCGTGGTCCTGGCGGGGGTCGCCATCATTCTGGTGGCGCCCAAACGGCGGACGACCTGAGGCTCCAACGACAAAAGCCGCCCTCGCGGCGGCGGGTGGTCAGCCGGGCAGCGGCGGTCAGGCGACCTTCTCGACCCGCGGGTTCTCGGCAGCGTCCAGCTCTTCCTTGCGCGCCATCTCGCGCGCATAGGCCTTGAGCTTGAGGATCATCTCGTCGGGGAACTGGCGCACGACCTCGCCGGTCTGGCTGTCCACGGTGCGATAGACCAGCACGCCGGCGGCGTCGTCCTTCTCGATGCGGCGCTGGAGCGATTCGCGCATCGTGTCGGCGATGCGCTCCATGCGCGCGCGCCTGTCCGCGAGAATGCGATCGTCGCGCGCCGCCATGTCGCCGGCGCGGCGATCGTCACTCGCGGAGCCAGCACTATTGGACGCAGGCTGGCTCACCCGCTGCATGCGGGGCATTTCCGTCCGCACCGCTTCACGGTACTGGACGGCGTCCGACCGCGCGGTCGAAATCGTGCCGACGGCCGGCCGTGAGGACACAATGTCCATGACCGGTACTCCCTGTGGGGGAAGGACCTCGTGATCCCTCTTCTCCCAAGTGCCGGATCATGACGCGGAAATCCTAAACCCGCGTTAGGACTTATGGTAAATGTTGCGGCCGCGAATTCTGTCGAATACCGCGGAATGTCACCGCCTTTACAGCGAGCGTACGATGGCCACCGGGGCCGCGGCGCGCGGCGGCGGGGCGGCCGTGCGGCCATTGGCGCCGTAGAGGGTCGGCGAGCGCTTGGCCTCCACCGTCGCGGAGACGTGGCGGATGATGCCCTCGGCCACCGCATGGGCCGTCGCGAGCACGGCGAGATTGACCTCCAGGGCCTCCTGCATCGCGGCGTGATCCGCCTCGAGCGCCGCAAGGCCGCGGGCCGCATGGGCGCGAACCACCTCGCGGTGGAGCTTCATGCGGCCGAGATCGGCGAGATAGCGGCGCGACAACTCCGCTTTGCGGGCCTCCAGCGGCTGGGCGGCCTTCACCTTGGCGGTGCGGACCAGCGCGGTCTCCTCCTGCAGCACGCCGGTCAGCTCGGCCATGGTGGCGCGCAGGCCGGTGACGAGGGCGAGGGCTTCCTGGGCCGTGGTGATCGGCGCGGGCAGGGCGGCGGGACGGGGCTGCTGCTGCATGGGTCAGCTCCTTGCTGGAAGGCGGCGCGGCGCGGCTTCCTGCGCGCCGATTAGTTCACGGTAGATGTGGTTGGCGAGCCCGATACCGCCCTGCGAGGAGACGGATTTGGCGTATTCGTCGACCAGCATGCCGCGCCAGGCCTCGCTCTGCTTGCCGCCGAGGGGCGAGTCGTTGCCGAGGCCGGTGAACATTTGGGAGAACATGGTGTTGAGGAACACCTGCTCGAAATTCTGGGCCTGGTTCCAGGCGCGGTTCTCCCTGGACCCGGCGACCTTGGCAGCGGCCGGGGTATAGGCGTTGACGGCGGCGCGTTCGGGCGTCTGGCTGCGCATCAGAGCACCTCGATCTCGGCCTGGAGGGCGCCGGCCGCCTTGATGGCCTGGAGGATGGAGATCATGTCGCGCGGGCCGATGCCGAGCGCGTTGAGCCCATCGACGAGCTCCTGCAACGACACGCCCTCGCGGACGAGGGCGAGGCGCTTGCCCTCTTCCGTCGCCTGGATCTGGGTGCGGGGCGTGACGACCGTCTGGCCCTGCGACAGCGGGTTCGGCTGGCTCACCTGCGGCCGCTCGGAGATGGTGACGGTGAGGTTGCCCTGCGCCACCGCGACCGTGGAGACGCGCACGTCCTTGCCCATGACGATGATGCCGGAGGCCTCGTCGATGACGACCTTTGCGACCTGGTCGGGCTGGACGCGCAACTGCTCGATCTCGGTGAGCAGGGCGACGATGTTGCCCTCGAAGCGCTGCGGCACCTTGAGGTGGACCGTCGCCGGATCGGTCGGCTCGGCGGTCGGGGCGCCAATGAAATCATTGATCGCGGCGGCAATACGGCGCGCCGTGGTGAGGTCCGGGTTGCGCAGGGCGAGCTTCACCGAGGCGAGGCGGTTGATGGCGAAGTTCACCTCGCGCTCGACAATGCCGCCATTGGAGACGCGGCCGACGGTGGGTACGCCGCGGGTGATGCTGGCAGCGGCGCCCTGGGCCTGGAAGCCGGCAATGGCGACGGCGCCCTGGCCGACCGCATAGACCTCGCCGTCGGCGCCGATCAGCGGTGTCACCAGCAACTCGCCGCCCTGCAGCGAGCGGGCATCGCCCATGGCCGAGACCTTGATGTCGATGCGCGTGCCCTGGGTGGAGAAGGGCGGCAGGTTGGCGGTGACCATGACCGCGGCGACGTTGGCCGTGCGCAGGTTCATGCCGCGGGTGTTGACGCCGAGGCGCTCCATCATCGACTGGATGGACTGGCGGGTGAAGGGCGAGTTGTTCAGCGTGTCGCCCGTGCCGTTGAGGCCGACGACGAGGCCGTAGCCGATGAGCTGGTTCTCGCGGATGCCCTCGACATCGACGAGATCCTTGATGCGCGAGGTGTTGGCTCCCGCCGGGGCGGCGAGGGCGAACAGGCTCAGGAGGACGACGAGACGGCGGAGCATGGGTGTTCCGATCGTGGGTTCGCTGAAAGCCTCGCACAGGCCATGCCAAGACCATGCGATTCCCCAAGTTGTTGATTTGTTATGGTGATTGCCGAAAGGCGGGGTCATCCTCCCGGCCTTGATGGGGGTCACCCGGCAAGTCTTGCCGGGCATTAACGGCCCCTTAACCACGCAGGGGGTCTTCTTAACCTCATAGAAAGACGTGTTGCGCCTTCCTGAAGCGCCCGTCCCGGAGAAGGACCATGCGGATCATTACGCCGCCGACCGTCGGAGCGGTCGCCCAGGGCCCGGCCACGCAACGGGCCGATCGGCCGCGCTCGGCTTTCGAGCTGCCCGGCGGCAAGGCTGAGACGCCCTCGACCGCCGCCGCCCGCCCCACCGTCGCTGCGGCGGGCCTCGAGACGCTGCTCGCGGTCCAGGGGATGCAGCCCGAGGACCGGCGCGAGAAGCGCCGTCGCGCCATGCAGCGCGGCCGCCAGTCGCTGGACCTGCTCGACGATCTGAAGCTGTCGCTGCTTGCCGGTGAGCCCATGCCTTCGGTGTTGTTGAAGCTTCGCAGCGTCACCGCCACGGCGCTCGAAGGCTCGGGTGATCAGGGTCTCGATGACGTCCTCGCCGAGATCGATCTGAGGGCGCAGGTGGAGATCGCCAAGCGAGAGGCGGCGGCGCGTGAGGGCGGCGGCGAACGGTAATCGTCGCCAGCCGATTCCCGCGGCGCAAGCGTCTGAAATCCAGACAATTCCTGCCTTCTGGCACGGTTCCTGCCTCTCGGTGGCGCCCGTGTCCCCTTCCGTGACGCCCCGATGACCCGGTTTCAGGTTGTCTGGCATCGGAGCGGATGCTATGAGCGCGCCGAAACACGGGCTCAACACCGTGAATCAGAGGGGTTCGTTGCATGACGTTGGAGTTGGAAGCGGACTACCGCCCGAGCGACTCAGAGCCGTTCATGAACGAGCGGCAGCGCGAGTACTTTCGCAAAAAGCTGCTGTCCTGGAAGGACGACATCCTTCGCGAGGCGAAGGAGACCCTCCAGAACCTGCAGGACGAGAACCAGAACCACCCCGACATCGCTGACCGTGCATCCTCAGAAACCGATCGGGCCATCGAGCTTCGGGCCCGCGACCGCCAGCGCAAGCTGATCGCCAAGATCGACGCTGCGCTCGCCCGGATCGAGGACGGCACCTACGGTTTCTGCGAGGAGACGGGTGACCCGATTTCGCTCAAGCGCCTTGAGGCCCGTCCCATCGCGACCCTGTCGCTGGAGGCCCAGGAGCGCCACGAGCGCCGTGAGCGGGTCTATCGCGACGAGTGACGTTGCGGGCACCTTCGCTCAGCATGTGAGGCCGCCTCCGGGCGGCCTCTTCTTTTGGCTGTGCCCATAACGGCCAACGCCGCCCGCGTTGGGAGAACGCGGGCGGCGCCGGACTTGCCGTATTCGCCTGGGGAGCGGGGACGGCTGGGAGCTCGGGGAGGAGCGGGGAGGAGCGGGGAGGGCGTCAGAAGGGCAGGAGGACGTCGAGGACCTGCTGGCCGTAGCGCGGCTGCTGCTGGTCGGTGATCTGGCCGCGACCGCCGTAGCCGATGCGGGCCTGGGCGATCTTGTTGGAATCGATGGTGTTGTCGCTCTCGATGTCCTCCGGCCGGACGACGCCTGCGACGATCAATTCGCGCACCTCGAAATTGACGCGCACCTCCTGCTTGCCCTCCAGGACGAGGTTGCCGTTGGGCAGCACCTGCATGACGACGGCGGCGACGTTGGTGGCGAGCGTCTCGGAGCGGGTGACGGTGCCCTTGCCCTCGTTGGAATTGGTGCCGGTGGTGGAGACGAGGCTTGCCGGATCGGCGCCGGTGCGGGCGATCAGGCGCTCGGCGCCAAAGAGGCTCGGGGTGCCCATGGTCTGCGAGCCGGTGCGCGACTGGTTGGTGGTGTTCTGGACGTTGGCCTGGTCCTGGAACTTCACCTTGACGGTGAGGATATCGCCGACGCGCTGGGCGCGCTGGTCGCGGAAGAAGGCGCGCGAGCCGTTGCGCCACAGCGAATTGGGATTGTGCGAGATGGGCTGCGGCTCCGGCATGGGCATGGAGACCGGCCGGTAACCGGGCTGGGTCTGGGGGTTCTCAACCGCGGAGAGCTGCGGGGCCCGGCCGACATTGCGCAGCCGGTCCGGGGCGCCGCAGGCCGCGACCGACAGGCCGGCGGCGACGATAAGGAGCGGGCGGAGGCTGTGCTGGCTGCGGGCGAACATGGCGGATCCTGACGCGGGACGGCGGATGGCGGGCATGGTCATCACGGCGTCCTCGCGGTGGCGACGGCGGTGGTGGTGGTGACGGGCGGGGTGATGGATACGCGGTTGAGGCCGGTGACGGTGGCCTGAAGCCGCTTGCGCGACTGCAGGTTCTCCACCTGGATCATGTCGCCCTCGGCACCGGCCTCCAGCGCACGGCCGCGCATGGTCAGCGACAGGCCAGGCATCTCCATGGTGATGAGGACATTGCCGTTGCGCTCGACGAGCTCGGGCTTCATCAGGTCGGCCATGCGGAAGGGGCGCTCGGGACCAATGGGGCGGCGCGCCGCCATGCCCACGGCCTGTGTCGCGCTCACCACGGTGTCGAGGGTCAGCGCCGGCACCTGCGTGCGCGGCTTGCGGTCGATGACCAGGTCGGAGGAGCGGATGACCTCGCCGCGGCCGAGGGCGCGGGCGAGCACGACGAACTCGACCAGTTCGACCGCCGTCCCCTGAACCCGGAAGCCGCCATTGCGGTCGGTGCGGGGCGAGCCGCCGATGCCGAGCACGGCCTCGAAGCGGCCGGTGCGGGGGTCGTGCTCCATGCGCAGGATGTCGAGGCTACCCGACACGCCCTTCTCCACGGCGATGGGGCGGGTGCCGCGATCGAAGGCGACCTGGATGCGGTTCGAATCGGACAGGCCCATGGACGAGGCGAGCGCCATGGCGATGCGCTCCTCCATCTCGGCGAGCGGCAGGATGCGGGCGTCACGCGTGATCGAGACTTCGCGGTTGCGGTCACCTGTCTCCGGTTCGAGGCCGACGCGGCGGGCCGCCTCGATGATACGCCAGGCCGGCATCTGGCCGGTATGGCCGGGGTCGGGCGAGCGGAAGACCGGCACATCGGCGAAGCGGCCGGCATGCTGGAACAGGTCGCCGAGGCGCACCACCTCGCCGGATACGGCGACCTCGAGGCGCAGCACCGGGCGCGGCGGCGGCTCGTCGGCCGCCACGGGCGCCGCGGCGAGACCGAGAACGAGGCTTGCGAGGAGGGTCCGGAGGGTCCGCATGGCTCAGCGCATCAACTGCGAGGTGGACTGCAGCATCTGGTCGGCCGCGGAGATGATGCGGGCGTTCATCTCGTAGGCGCGCTGGGCGGCGATGAGGTCGGAGATTTCCGACACCGCCGTCACGTTCGACTGTTCGAGGTTCTTCTGCAGCAGCTGGCCCATGCCTTCGTTGCCCGGCGTGGTGGTGATGGCCTGGCCGGAGGCGGAGGTCTCGAGGAACAGGTTGTCGCCGATCGATTCGAGGCCCGCCTTGTTGACGAAGCGCGAGAGCTGGATCTGGCCGATGGTCTGGGCGGCGGTCTGGCCGGGCAGGGTCGCCTGGACGACGCCGGCGGCGCTGATGCTGACCGCCGTGGCGTTGTTCGGCACGGTGATGCCGGGGTCGAGCTGGTAGCCGTCGACGGTGACGATCTGGCCGTCGGCATTGCGCTCGAAGGAACCGTCACGGGTGTAGGCGGTGCGGCCGTCGGGCAGCTGGATGCGGAAGAAGCCCTCGCCGCGGATGGCGACGTCGTAGTCCTTCTCCGTCGCCAGCACGTTGCCCTGGGTCATGATGCGCGAGGTGCCGGCGGGCTTGACGCCCGAGCCGATGGAGATGCCGACCGGCAGCAGGTTGCCCTGCTGCGAGTTCTGCGTGCCGGCCCGGCGCTGGTGGTCGTAGAGCATGTCCTGGAACTCGGCCCGCTGGCGCTTGAAGCCCGTGGTCCGCATGTTCGCGATGTTGTTGGAGATCACCTCGACGGTGAGCTCCTGGGCCTTCATGCCGCTGGCGGCGGTGTGGAGCGCGCGCATGGGTCAGGTTCCTCAGGAGGTGGGGTTGCCGAGGGAGCGGATCGCATCCCGGCGCATCTGGTCGTGCCGCTCGAGGTTGGAGGCGAGCGACTGGTAGGCGCGGGTGACCTCGATCATCCGCGACAGGGCAAGGACGGGAGCGACGTTCGAGCTTTCGAGAGCGCCCTGGCGGACGTCGGTGAGCGCGACCGTCTCGGCGCGGCGGCCCTCGCGGAGGCGGAAGAGGTTGTCGCCTTCCTTCTCCAGGGCGCGCGGCTGGTCGCCGTCGACGATGCGCAGGCGGCCGCGGATGCCGCCGGAGGAGGAGACCGAGCCGTCGCGACCGATGGTGATGCCGACGTCGCGGGCCTCGAAGACGATGGGGCCGCCTTCGCCCATGACGAGCTGGCCCTGCTTGGTGACGAGCTGGTTCTGGGCGTTCAGCTCGAAGGAGCCGTTGCGGGTGAAGCGCTCGCCCTCGGGCGTCTGGACGACGAAATAGCCGCGGCCGTTGATGGCGACGTCGAGCACATTGCCGGTCTGGGTGATGCCGCCCTGGCCGAGATTGGTCGCGGTGGCGCGATCCCAGACGAAGGACATGCGCCGGTCGGCGCCGCGCTGGAACGTATCGTCCCGCGCGACAGGCATCAGGTATTCCTCAAAGACAACGTCGTCCTGCTTGAACCCCGTGGTGTTCAAGTTGGCGAGGTTGTTCGCAATGACGTCGAGCTCGCGCTGCAGGGCGACCTGCCGCGAAAGTCCGACCAGACCAATGTTTTCCATCGGACCGATCCCCTGATGTTCCGACCCTGATGGACCATCTCTCCCAAGACGGTCCGGGGCCGGTGCTCCCCAGCTGGACCGCAGGGCCGTTCTCCCAAACGGGTCCGGCGATCCGCAAAGGTCGTCGCAGGAGCCGTGCCAAGCGGGTGGGTAAAGGAAAATCAACCACTTAAGGCAAGGAAGCGGTAAGGGGGCGCTAGGCACGAACGGCCATCCCTGCGCTTTCGTCCCGGCAAAACTTGCCGATCCTTAACGGACGTAAACGGGCCGTTAACCATTTTGGCGCCACTGTCCCAACATGAGAATCCGGGGCGCTAAGTGATGGCGAAGAAACCCAAAAAGGCCGAAGGCGAAGCCGAGGACGGCGAAGAGGGCGAAGGCGCCCCCGAAGCCGGTGGCGGCAAGAAGAAGCTCATCATGATGGGCGGGGCCGCCGTGCTCGTGCTGGCCCTCGGTGGTGGCGGCTGGTTCTTCTTTTTGCGCAAGAAGCCCCAGCAGGTCGCGGCGCCGGCGCCCGTCGAGGTCGCCAAGCCTGTCGCCTTCGTCGATCTGCCGGACATGACGGTCAACCTGTCGGTCGGCCAGGACCGTCCGCAGTACCTGCGCGTGAAGGTCGCCCTCGAGGTCTCCGACACCAAGGTCGCCGACCAGATCCGGCCGATCATGCCGCGCGTGGTGGACGCCTTCCAGCTCTACCTCAGGGAGATGCGTCCCTCGGATATCGAGGGGTCGGCCGGCATCTTCCGCCTGCGCGACGAACTCACCCGGCGCGTCAACACCGCCGTCCATCCGGCACGGGTGAATGCCGTGCTGTTCCGCGAAATCGTCGTGCAGTGACGGGCTGATCGATGGCAGGCGATATCGACCAGGACGCCCTTGCCGCCGAATGGGGCATGGCCCTTGAGGAACAGGGCGCCACCGGCAACGACGCCGCCCAGTCCTGGGAGACCGTCGGCGAAGACGGTATGGCCCATGTCGGCGTCGGCTCGAAGGGCGGCGCCGAGCGCATCCTCAACCAGGAAGAGATCGACAACCTCCTCGGTTTCTCCATCGAGGACCTGGCGCTGTCCGACAATGGCGGCATCCGCGCCATCATCGACTCGGCGATGGTCGCCTACGAGCGCCTGCCGATGCTCGACATCGTGTTCGACCGCCTCGTGCGGTTGCTCACGACCAGCCTGCGCAACTTCACCTCCGACAACGTCGAAGTCTCGCTCGACCGCATCCACGCGGTGCGCTTCGCCGATTACCTCAATTCCATCCCGCTGCCGGCCATCCTCTCCATCTTCAAGGCGGAGGAATGGGACAATTTCGGCATCGCCACCGTCGATTCGAGCCTGATCTACTCGATCATCGACGTGCTGCTGGGCGGCCGCCGCGGCGTCACCGCCATCCGCGTCGAGGGCCGGCCCTACACGACCATCGAGATGGGCCTCGTCAAGCGGATGGTCGAGGTGATCCTCGCCGACGCCGAGGCCGCCTTCCGGCCGATCTCGCCGGTCAATTTCAAGATCGACCGGCTGGAGACCAATCCGCGCTTCGCGGCGATCTCCCGCCCCAACAACGCGGCGATCCTCGTCCGCTTCCGCATCGACATGGAGGAGCGTGGCGGCTCCATCGAGATGCTGCTGCCCTATGCGACGCTGGAGCCGATCCGCGATCGCCTGATGCAGACCTTCGTCGGCGAGAAGCTCGGCCGCGATCCGGTCTGGGAAGGGCATCTCTCCACCGAGATCTTCCAGGCCCGCACCCATGTCGAGGCCGTGCTCTACGAGAGCGAATTCCCGCTGCGCAAGCTGATGAACCTCAAGGTGGGGGACACGCTCGTCCTCGACATGAAGCCGGACGCCCTGGTGAAGGTGCGCTGCGGCGACGAGACCCTCACCGAGGGACGCATGGGCCGCGTCGGCGACAAGGTCGCGGTGCGCATCCAGAAGCCGCTGCGGCGGGGCCGGACAACCATGGCGCAGTTCGAGCAGGTGTCCTCAGGCGGACAGGAGATGTGATGAGCAGCTTCACGGTGTCCATGATCATCGAGTTGCTGGTGGCAGGCCTGCTGGTGGCCACCATCGCCTATTGCGTGACCCTCAACCGGCGGCTCACCCGCCTGCGCTCCGACGAGCAGTCGCTGAAGGCGACCATTGCCGAGCTCATCACCGCCACCGAAATCGCCGAGCGGGCGATCCAGGGCCTCAAGGTCACGGTGCGCGAATGCGACGGCACGCTCGGCGAGCGGCTGCGCACCGCCGAGCGCTTCCTGGTCGACATCGAGCGCGAGGTGAAGGCCGGCCAGACGGTGGTAGAGCGGATCAGCCGCATCACCGAAGCTGCCCGCGACGCCGGCAAGACCCGCGCGCCGATCCCGGCGGTCGAGCCAATCGTGCCGGTTCTCGTCCGCGAGCCGGCGGAGGGGCAGGGGGCAAGCGCTGCCTCGACCCTCGCCGCCGCCAAGGCCTTCGCCGCCCGCGTCCAGACGCGCGCCGCCTGAGGAGGGCTCCATGCGGGACCTGCGCCTTCTGCCGATCGTCACCTTCGCCGCTGGCGGCCTGCTCTTCCTGAAGGCCGTCGGGCTGCTGAGCGGCGACATGGCCGGTCCCCGCGCGGTCCGGGCGCAGGACACCTCGATCCCTGGCATCGAGTCGCCCGCAGACGCCAATCTCGTCACCGGTGCGACACCGGCCGCTGCGCCGGCTGCGGCCGCGCCGCCCCCGCCGCCGCCCCAGGCGGTCCCGGCCAATCAGCCGCCGGCCATTTCCTCCGCCGAGCGCGCGATCCTCGAGCGCCTGCAGGAGCGTCGCCAGGAACTCGACACACGCCAGCGCGAACTGGAGATGCGCGAGAACCTGTTGCGCGCCACCGAGCGCCGCATGGAGCAGCGCATCAATGAGCTGCGCGAACTGGAGTCGCGCATCACCGGGCTCGAGCAGCGTCGGGACGAGGCCGAGCAGACCCGCTTCCGCGGCGTGGTCAGCATGTACGAATCCATGCGGCCCAAGGACGCGGCGCGCATCTTCGACAGCCTCGACATGAGCGTTCTGATCGAGGTGGCCCGCGCCATGCGCCCGCCGAAGCTTGCCGACGTCATCGCCCAGATGCAGCCGGAGCCCGCCAAGCGCCTGACGACCGAGCTCGCCCGCCGGCCGCAGCAGCAGGCTGCCGTCGATCCGCGCTCGGTGTCGCCCGACACGCTGCCGAAGATCGAGGGCCGCCCGACGCGGTAACCGCAACGCGGTGTTAATCACGCCTGTCCATGATGCACCGACAGCGGGGGCATGGAGCGCCTGCAAGCCTGTTCCTCGGAGCCGGCGGAAGGGTCGAGTGGCGATCCCATGGACGGGAACGCATGGTGCGTAAGGCGTTTGACGCGGGCCGGCCTGACAGCCGCCCTGTTTTGTCATGTCTCCGTCGCCGCCGTCGAAGCCCAGACCGCCCGCCCCGCCCCGCCCGCGGCGGTTCCTGTCGCTCCCGCCGCGCCAGCGGCTCCGACACCCCCCGCGGCCAAGGCTGAGGTCGCCTCTTCCACCTCCGGTGGCCATGCCCGTCTCGTCTTCTCCTTCGATCAGCCGTTGGCCGCTGAGGTGAAGGTGACGGGCGGCGTGCTGGTCATCAGCTTTGCCCGTCCCGTCGACATGCAGGTCAACCAGCTGACCGCGCAGCTCGCCGACTACGTCACCGCCGTGCGGCGCGATCCCGATGGCAAATCGCTGCGCTTCGCCCTGTCGCAGCGGGTCACCGTCAACTCCATGGAGGCCGGCGAGCGGCTCTTCGTCGACCTCCTGCCGGACAGCTGGCGTGGCAACCCGCCGGGCCTGCCCAACGAGATCGTCGAGGAACTCACCCGCCGTGCCCGCGATGCCGAGCGCCGCGCCCGTCTTGCCGAGGCGCAGCGGGTGGCGCGGGCCCTGCCGCCGGTCACCGTGCGGGTCGGCAATCACCCGACCTTCTCGCGTTTCGTCTTCTCGCTGCCCGAGCCGGTGGGCGTCGCCATCGACCGGGCCGGCGACAGGCTGACGCTGCGCATCGCCAAGCCCTTCACCGCCGAACTGAAGCATGTGCGCGACGCGCTGCCCGCCTTCGTCTCCGAGATGGAGGCTGACACCGGCGCCGATGAACTGGTGTTCCGCATGGCGGTGTCGCCGCAGGCGGATGTGCGCGCCTTCCGGGAAGAGGGAACCTATGTCCTCGACCTGACGATGCGTGGCGGCCAGCCGACGGCGGCCGGCCGGGCCGCTCCCGCCGCCCGCGTGCCGAGCTCCGCGCCTCCCTCCGCCATGGTCCTGCCCGGCAATGTGCCGACGCCGCCGCTCGCCGCGCCGCCGGTGGCCATGCCGATGCCCGTGCCGCCGCCTGCGCCGCGCCTCGCGAGCGCTCCGCCGGCTCCGCCCGCCGCCCCTGCGGTGATAGCGCCGGCCGCCGCGGCACCCGTTGCTGCCGCGCCCCTTCCCGTCGAACGGCCGATGGCTCCTGTGCCGGACAATCCTCCGGTCGAGACTGCCGAGCCTGCGCCCCGGCCCGCTGCCGCCCCCGGTCCGGCTGGCCCGGTCGCCGTCCAGGCGCGCCGCGCCGGTGGCACGATCCGCATCCTCGTGCCCTTCACCAAGGAGACGCCCGGCGCCGTGTTCCAGCGCGGCGACACGCTGTGGCTGGTCTTCGACACGCTGGAGGACGTGGCGCTCGCCGGCTTGCAGGCGGAGGCCGCGGGAAGCTTCTCGTCGGTCGATGCCTCGCGCTCGCGTTCCGGCATCGCGGTGCGCATCGGCCTGGAGCGCGCGAGCCTCGCCTCGGCCGGGCGCGACGGACTCGCCTGGATCATCACCCTTGCCGATACGGTCCTCGAACCGCCGCGGCCGGTGCACCTGACGCGCGCCAGCGACCAGGGTGATCGCCTCATCGCCACCGTCGACTTCCCCAATGCCGGCTCGGTCCACCGCCTCACCGATCCGCTGGCGGGTGACACCCTGCTCGTCGTCACCGGCGCAGGGCCGGCCCGCTCCTTCGTCCAGCAGCGCGACTTCGTCGAGTTCTCGGCGCTGGCCGGCAGTCACGGCCTCGTCGTCCAGCCCATTGCCGACGACCTGCAGGTGACCATTTCCGGCGACAGCGTCGCGATCGGCCGCCCCTTCGGCCTGCAGCTGAGCGCCGGCCTCGCACGCCCACCCTCCGTCCAGCGGATGGTCCGCCGTCCGCGCACCATCGCCTTCGATCTCGAATTGTGGGCCGCCGACGAGCGCGCCGCCTTCCGCGACCGCGAGAGTGACCTCCTTGCCAATGCCGCCGCGGTCCACGAGACCCATCGCACCGCCAGGCGTCTGGAGCTCGTGCGCTTCTACATGGCGCAGCAGCGCTGGGCCGAGGCCAAGTCGGTGCTCGACGCCATCGTCCGCCAGGACCGCCGCATCGCCGAGGACGGCACCATCCAGGGCCTGCGGGGCGTCGTCGCCATCATGATGCATCGCCCGACCGATGCGCTGCGTGAGTTCTCCCATCCCGCCATGTCGGCGGCGCCGGACATCGCCATGTGGCGCGCCACGGCGCTCGCCATGGATGGACGGTCGAAGGAGGCGCACGAGACCTTCGAGGCGGCCGATGTCTCGCCGGCGACGCTGCCGAACCCACTCGCCCGCGCCGTCCTCACCCGCGCCGTCTCGGCGGCGCTGGACGCCGGCTCGGTGGACCGGGCCGACAAGCACCTCGCCGAACTCCAGGAGATCGGCGTGCCGCCGGAGGCCGAGCAGCAATTCGCCCTGCTGCGGGGGCGGCTCCTCGAGGCCAAGGGCCAGGAACGCGACGCGCTCATCGCCTATTCCCTTGCTGCCAACGGCCCGGACCTGCCCTCGCGTGCCGATGCCGACCAGCGTCACCTCGCGGTGCGGCACAAGCTGGGCGATGTCGACCGCAAGGCGGCGATCGAGGAGCTTGAGGCGCAGAGCTATGCCTGGCGCGGCGACGACATCGAGGCGCGCACGCTCGCCCTCCTCGCCAAGCTCTATGCCGACCAGGGCCAGTTCCGCGACGCTTTCACCACGATGCGCCTGGCCATGCGCGTCCATCCGCGCTCGGAATCGGTGCGCGGCATGCAGGACGACGTCGCCCGCCATTTCGAGCGGCTGTTCCTCGAGGGCAGCGCCGACCAGATGAAGGCGGTCGACGCCCTGGCGCTGTACTACGATTTCCGCGACATGACCCCGCAGGGCCGCCGCGGCGACGAGATCATCCGCCGCCTCGCCGACCGGCTCGCCGGCATGGACCTGCTCGACCAGGCGGCCTCGCTGCTGCAACACCAGATCGACCGGCGCCTGACCGGAGCGGCCCGCTCGCAGGTCGCCGCGCGCCTCGCGCTCGTCCACCTGATGAACCGCAAGCCGGCCGCGGCGCTGCAGGTGCTGCGCACGACGCGCCTGTCCGAATTGCCCGAGGAGCTGCGCAACCAGCGCTACCTGCTCGAAGCCCGCGCCCATGCCGACATGAACCGCCCCGAACAGGCGATGGAGATGATCGGGGGGATCCGCACGCCCGAGGCGGAGATGCTGCGCGCCGACATCCTGTGGGGGGCCCAGCGCCATCGCGAATCGGCCGAGCAAAGCGAGCGCTGGGTCGCCTCCCGCAGCGCCGGTGCTCTCGGCGACGATGAGCGTCGCCACATCCTGCGCGCCGCCATCGGCTATGCGCTGGTGGACGACACGCTCGGCCTCGACCGTCTGCGCGGCCGTTACCGTGCGGCCATGCGCGGCACCCCCGACGAGCGCGCCTTCGACGTCGTGACCTCGCCGATCGAGGCGCGCGGTGTGGAATATCGCGAGATCGCCAAGTCCATCGCCGACCGTGACACGCTCGACGCCTTCCTCAAGAACTACCGGGAGCGCTATCCGACCGAGACGCCGGGGGCCTCGCAGCCCACCGCCTCGACGCCGCAGCAGCAGTCTGGCACTGGCGGCGGGCAACGGCCGGGCTGAGGCGTCGCCTTACGGCCCGAAACTTCGCACCAGGCTGCCGGCGACCAGGTTCCAGCCGTCGACGAGGACGAAGAAGATCAGCTTGAAGGGCAGGGACACCGTCACCGGTGGCAGCATCATCATGCCCATCGACATGAGCACCGAGGCGACGACGAGGTCGATCACCAGGAAGGGCACGAAGAGCAGGAAGGCGATCTCGAAGGCGCGGCGCAGCTCGGAGATCATGAAGGCAGGCACGAGGACGCGGAAGGACACTTCCTGCGGCGTCGCCGGGATGGCTTCGCGCGAGAGCTCCTGGAACAGGGCGAGATCCTTCTCCCGGACGTGCTTCAGCATGAAATCGCGGAAGGGGCCCGAGGCGCGCTCGAAGGCCTGCGGCGCATCGATCTGGTTCTCGATCAGCGGGCGGATACCGAGGTCGTAGCTCTGCTGCAGCGTCGGCGCCATGACGAAGCCGGTGAGGAACAGCGACAGTCCGACGATGACGGCGTTGGGGGGCGCGGTCATGGTGCCGATGGCGGTGCGCAGCAGCGACAGCACCACGGCGATGCGCACGAAGCTCGTCACCATGATGAGAATGGACGGCGCCACCGACAGGACGGTGATGAGCGCGATGAGCTGGATGACGCGCTCGTTCACGCCGGCGCCCTGGCCGAGATTGATCGAGATGTCCTGGGCGGCGGCCGGCCCGGTGGCGAGCGTGGCTGCGGCGAGCAGGGCGAGGCCGGCCATCCGGCGGGCCCGCCGGGCGTCGGTCCTGCGATGAGGGGTCTCAGCGGCCATGGCCGTCCTGCACCGGGGCGAATCGTCTCCGGAGTGTAGCAGTTCGCGGCGGGCGGGCCTGTGGACGGGGACGCGGCGGCAGGTCGCGGAACGACAAAGGGCTCCCGGTGGGGAGCCCTCGCGTCATCTGCGGGGTGGCGGGTTTCAGCCCTTGGGCGGCGTCGGACCGCGGCCGAGCAGGGCGGCCATTTCTTCCTCGAGGCTGTCGAAGACCGACTTCTCGTCGGGCGACAGGCTCTTGGGTGCCGTGGCGGGGGCCTGGGTCATGGCCGGCCGCGGTGCCGGAGCGGGCGGGGTCGCGGGGCGGACGGGGGCAGGCGCCACGGCGGCGGGCGCCGCGCCGATCGGCTTCTTCAGCGCTGCCTCGAGACGGGCAGCGACATCGTCTGGGACGGCAGCGCCGGCAGACGCCGGGCTCGCCGGACGGGCGGGCGGCGGAGTGGGCGTTGCCGGCCGCACGGGTTGCGTGACCACCGGGGTGATCTTCGGCACCTCCGGACGGGCGACCTCGGGGCGCGCGATGTCCGGGCGAGGCGGCTCAGGCCGGGCCACCGGAGGCGGCGGGGGCGGAGCGCGCGTCGGCTCGGGCCGCAGGGTCTGCTGCGGCGCGGGCTGCGGCGCGGGGCGGGCCGGTTCGGGCATCCGCAGCGAGGTTTCGGGGCGCATGGCCGGGGCGGGGGCCGGCAGCTCGCCGGCCGCCTGACGCGCCGCCTCGCGCAGGGAGGCGCGCTGCGCCGGCATGGGCGGATCGGGCTCGACATAGACGGGGGCCTGCGCCGCCGCGACCTCGCGCAGGGCGGCGGCCTGCACCGGTGCGCCACGGACGATGGAGGTCTCGACCACGACATCGGTCGGCCCGCCGAGCAGCAGGAGATGCTCCACATTGTCGCGGCGGATCAGCACGAGCTTCCGGCGCTGGTCGACGTCCGCATAGTCGAGCACGGCGAGGCGCGGCTGGCGGCCACGGCCGCCCGAGCCGATGCCGAGGCCACGGCCGCGGACGATACGGAAGATCCACGCCGTCAGTCCGATCAGCACCAGAACAGCGGCGAAGGCGACGATGAACGTCGCGGCCAGCGGCGCGTTCGGGCCGAGCAGATTGCTGATGTAATTCATCGAGACCGATCCCGTGGCATTCCCGACGCCCGCCCCCGAAGGCAGGCCTTAAAACTATGTTGAGGTTAACAGACCCGGCAAGGCTTGCCGATCTCGACCTCGCCGGATGGTTAACCCGCCCGGCCAGAGGTTGAAAGTCCCTTAACGGTTAACCGGTCGTTAACCATGTGCTGGGCATCCTTTGCCTACCACAGGGGCGGGGACATCGGCTGCCATGGCCACCAGCGACGTGCCGATCTTCTCCATGCTCCGCAACCGGATGCGGTGGCACCAGGACCGGCAGAAGCTGCTGGCCGAGAATGTCGCCAATTCCGAGACCCCGGGCTACCGGGCGCGCGATCTCGCCCCCCCGAACTTCGATTCCATGCTGCGGGGCGGGCCACGCGCCGCAGCCTCCGCCGGCGCCAGCACGGGCGTCGGGCCGGTTCGCACCGATCCCGGTCATATCGGGGCGACTGGCTCCACCGTGCAGAATCGCTTCGATGTCCGCCGCAACACCGGCCTCGTCGCGACCCCGGACGGCAACCGCGTGAACCTCGAGGACGAGATGCTCAAGGTGGCGCAGAACCAGATGGACTACCAGGCCGTCGCAGGCCTCTACCAGCGCTCGCTTGGCCTGGTCCGCATCGCAATCGGCAAGAAAGCCTGAGGAGACGACGCATGTCCGAGGATTTCCTCAAGTCGATCCGCATCGCCGCCGGCGGCATGCGGGCCCAGGCCGGGCGCATGCGCGTCTCGGCGGAGAATATCGCCAACGCCAATTCGACCGCCGCGACGGCGGGCGGCGACCCCTATCGCCGCAAGATTCCGACCTTCCGCACCACCTTCGACCGCGAGCTGCAGGCGACCACCGTCCAGCTCGGCCCGGTGCGGCAGGACCAGAGCGAGTTCCGCACCCGCTACGACCCCAACCACCCCGCCGCCGACCCGCGCGGCTACGTCAAGGTGCCGAACGTCAATTCTCTGGTGGAGAGCATGGACCTGCGTGAGGCCCAGCGCAGCTACGAGGCCAACCTTAACGTCGTCACCTCCACCCGGCGCATGATCCAGCGCACGATCGAACTCCTGAGGTCGTAAGGCCATGTCATCCTCCTCGATTGCCGCCAATGCCTATGCGACAGCCGCCAGGCTCTTCGCCCCCAACACTGCCGCGACGCGTCCGACGGGCCAGGGCGGCAGCTTCGGCGACCTTCTGAGGGGCGCCGTGCAGAACCTCGACCAGACGGCGCGCCAGACCGACCAGCGCACCGCCGCCATGGCCGCCGGCCGCGCCGACCTCATCGACGTGGTCACTGCCGTCGCCGAGACCGAGGTCGCCGTCGAGGCGCTGGTCTCGGTGCGCGACAAGGTCGTGCAGGCCTATGACGAAATCATGCGGATGCAGATCTAGGAGAGATCGATGAACCCGGCCGACATTCTCGACATCGCCCGCGACGGCATCCTCACCGTGATCCTGGTCTCCGCGCCGCTCATGGTCGTCGGCCTCGTGGTCGGCGTGATTGTCTCGCTCATCCAGGCGCTGACCCAGATCCAGGAGCAGACGCTGGTCTTCGTCCCGAAGATCCTTGCCATCTTCGCCACGATGATCATCGCCCTGCCGTTCATGGGCGACATGATGAACAGCATTACCGCGCGCATCATGGCGAAGGTGGTCTCCGGCGGGTGAATCAGCTTGGATCCGGCGTGTCCGCACCGAGCGGACGCGACCGGCCGCTCCAGGAGGGGCGATCCCCGTGACCCTGCCGATCTCGCCCGAGATGATCGTCGTCTTCCTGCTCGTCTTCGCGCGGGTCGGGACGATGATGGCGCTGATGCCGGGGCTCGGCGAACGGTCGCTGCCGGTGCGCGTGCGCCTCGGCGTTGCCCTGCTTCTCACTCTCGTGCTGTTTCCTCTCCACCGGCCGCTCTACGAGATCGACCTTGGGCGCCCCGCGGGCGTCTTCATGGTGCTTTTGATGGAGATCGCGGTCGGCTTCACGCTGGGGATGGCCGGCCGCATCGCGGTCTCGGCGCTGCTCACGGCCGGCGTCGTCATCGCCCAGGCCATGGGCATCGGATTTGCCATGCAGGTGGACCCCACCCAGGGCCAGCAGGGCGCCGTCATCGGCACGTTCCTGTCGCTGGTCGGCGTGGCGCTGGTCTTCTCGACCGACCTGCACCACCTCGTCATCGCCGCCATCTCAGACAGTTTCACCATCATCCGGCCCGGCGTGCTGCCGGCCTCGGGCGATGCGGCGCAGTTCCTGACCATGGTCATGGCCAAGGCCTTCGTCATCGCCATCCAGCTCTCGGCGCCGTTCCTAGTCTTCGCGCTGGTCTTCAACATCGGCCTCGGCGTGCTGTCGAAGCTGATGCCGCAGATGCAGGTCTTCTTCATCGCCATGCCGGTCACCATCGGCGTCGGCTTCCTCATCCTCCTCCTCGTCCTCTCGGTAATGATGGCCCACTACATGGGCTCGCTCGAGGCCGTGCTCGGGGAGATGGCGGTCAACCGGAGGTGATGCGGTGGCCGAGGGCGATGACGACAAGGACCAGAAAACACACGACCCTACACAGAAGAAGCTCGACGATGCGCTGAAGAAGGGCGACGTCGCGAAGAGCCAGGACCTCGTCGCCTGGTTCCTGTTGTTCATCTCGACCCTCGTCATCGCCACCATGGGGGCGAGCAGCGCCGGCAGTCTCGCCGTTCCGATGAAAAACCTGCTCGCCAATGCCGACCTGCTGCAGGTCGACCGGTCCGCGCTGATGCAGCTTCTCATCTCGATCATCATCGCCATCGTCGTGGCGGTGGGCCTGCCGATGCTGGCACTGTTCCTGACCGGCGTCGGCGCCAACCTGATGCAGCACCGCCTGGTCTTCTCCGGCGAGAGCCTGAAGCCGAAATTCTCGAAGATCTCGCCGCTGGCGGGGTTCAAGCGGATCTTCGGGCTTGATGCGATCGTCAATTTCGCCAAGGGCGTCGCCAAGATCACCATCGTCGGCACGGTGATCTTCGTCGTGCTCTGGCCGCAGCGATCCAGCGTCGACGCCATGGTCCGCATGGACGTGGAAATGCTGCTGCCCCACACGTTCGCGCTGGTCATGAACGTGCTGATGGCCGTCGTGGCGATCCTCGCCATCATCGCCATCGCCGACTACGTCTACCAGTACCAGCGCTGGTACACCCGGCAGAAAATGTCGATCCAGGAGCTCAAGGAGGAGTTCAAGCAGTCCGACGGTAACCCGGAGATCAAGGCGAAGATCAAGCAGATCCGCCGCGAGCGCTCCCGCAAGCGGATGATGGCCAACGTCCCCAACGCCACCGTGGTCGTCACCAACCCGACCCACTTCGCCGTGGCGCTGAAATACGAACCGGGCATGGCCGCCCCTGTCTGCGTCGCCAAGGGCATGGACCTCGTCGCCCTGAAGATCCGCGAGATCGCCACCGCCAACGACGTGCCCATTGTCGAAAACGTGCCGCTCGCCCGCGCCCTGCACGCCAGCGTCGAGATCGACCAGCCGATCGAGGAGGAGCACTACCGCGCCGTCGCCGAGGTCATCGGCTACGTCATGCGGCTCAAGGGCACGCTGCGCTGAGGCCTGCCGCTTGGCGCCTGCCGGCGCGATTTGGCCCTTGCCGTGGCCCCGCCGCCCTTGCCTCGCGGGCGGCGAAGCGGCACCACTAGAGTTGAGAATCATCCGCCCGGATTCTCGCGTCCGATCCAGCAACAGCGGCACACCCGACGCCATGGCCCTTGCCGAAAAGACCGCCCGTGCCGATGCCGCCGCCCGCGCCGGCGGACGCCGTTCCGTGGACCGGTCGGATCAGGCCGGTTCTACCGCCATGGTGCTGGTGGTCGCGGTGGTGCTGGTCGGGGCAGCGCTGTTCTTCCTGATGATCGGCCGCGACAACGCCTATCCTTACGTGATCGGCCTTTTGGCGACGCTGGCGGTCTGCGGCGTCTTCTCGCTCTTCGCCTATGCCTCCGGCATCCTGCGCTTCGCCACCGAGGACGGGCGCAACGACGTGACCAAGGCGATTGCGGCCAGCGCCGGCGAGGCGCTGGTGGTGAGCGAGCCCTCGGGCCGTGTTCTCTATGCCAACCCCGCCTATCTCGCCATGACCGGGGCGACCGGCGAGGACGACGTGCGCGGCGTCGAGCGCGCCTTCACCGGCGCGCCGGAGATCTCGGAGGCCATCTACCGCCTGTCGCAGGCCGCCCGCGAGGGCCGCCGCCACCAGGAGGAGGTGCGCCGCGCCGATGGGCCCGAGCCGCGCTGGCTGCGCCTCAAGGTCCGGCCGCTGAGCGGGGAGGGGGCCGAGCGCGTGCGCGGCGCCGCCCGCCCCAGCGTCTGGACGGTCGAGGACATCACCCGCGACCGCGCCAGCGCCGAGAGCGCCTTCGAGACGCTGCAGAAGGCCATCGACTTCCTCGACCATGCCCCGGCCGGCTTCTTCTCCATGGAGCCGGACGGCGAGATCGGCTACATGAACGCGACCCTCGCCGGCTGGCTCGACCATGACCTCACCGAGGTCGGTCCCGGGGGGCTGGCGCTGGCCGACATCCTCGCCGCCGATGCTGCGGCGCTGCTGCGCACCGTTCCCGCCAAGCCCTCCGACGTCACCACCGCGACCTTCGACGTCGACATGAAGCGCCGCTCCGGCGAGGCCCTGCCGGTGCGGCTCCTGCACAAGGTCGCCTTCTCCGCTGACGGCGCGCCGGGCGCCTCGCGCACCCTCGTCATCAACCGCGGCCGCGGCACCGATAGCGGCGACAGCCTGCGCGCCGCCGAGGTTCGTTTCGCCCGCTTCTTCAACTCCTCGCCCCTGGGCATCGCCACCGTGGACCGCGACGGCCATGTCGGCCGCGCCAACCCGATCTTCGCCCGGATGCTGGCCGAGGTTGCGCCGACCACCGAGGTCGGGCCGCGCTCGATCCTGTCGCTGGTGAAGGAGAGTTCGCGCCCGCTGCTCATCCAGGCCATCGGCGAGGCGGCCGCCGGCAAGGGCGACCTTGCTCCTGTCGATGCCGCGTTCCAGGGTGACGGCAACCGGTTCTGCCATTTCTTCGTCGCGCCGGTGGATGACCCGGAGCAGCCGGGCGAAGCGGCCATCGTCTATGCGGTGGAGACGACCGAACTGCGCCAGCTCCAGGAGCAGTTCGCCCAGTCGCAGAAGATGAACGCGGTCGGCCAGCTCGCCGGCGGCGTGGCGCATGACTTCAACAACTTGCTGCAGGCCATTATCGGCCATGCCGACCTGCTGCTGATGGACCACAAGCCTGCGGACCCCTCGTTCAACGACGTCATGCAGATCAAGCAGAACGCCAACCGCGCGGCGAGCCTGGTTCGCCAGCTCCTGGCCTTCTCGCGCAAGCAGACGTTGCGGCCGCAGGTGGTGCAGCTCGGCGACGTGCTCTCGGACATCTCCATGCTGCTGCGCCGCTCGCTCGGTGAGCGCGTCGGCCTCGACATGGTCCATGGCCGCGACCTCTGGCCAATTCGCGCCGACGTCACCCAGCTCGAGCAGGTGATCCTCAACCTCGCGGTGAATGCGCGCGATGCCATGCCGGAGGGCGGCAAGCTGACGATCCGCACCGCCAATGTTCCGGCGGGCGAAGTGGCGCGCCACCGCTCCAAGGACGATCCGGTGGAGATGCCGGAGACGGATTCGGTGATGATCGAGGTCACCGATACCGGCACCGGCATTCCCGACGACATCAAGCAGAAGATTTTCGATCCGTTCTTCTCGACCAAGGATGTCGGCAAGGGCACGGGCCTCGGCCTGTCGACGGTCTACGGCATCGTCAAGCAATCAGGCGGCTACATCTTCGTCGACAGCCAGGTCGGCCGCGGCACGATCTTCCGCATCTTCCTGCCGCGCCATGTCGAAGGCGAGGAGCCGGTCGTGGTCGCTCCGCCGGTGGCGCCCGAGCGCACGCCGGCCGCCCCCGCCGCCATGCTTGTCTCCGGTGGCGTTGAGGCGCCGGGCGCGCCGTCCGCCGCGTCCACCGAGCCTGTCGGTGCGGCCGAAGCGTCAGCGGAGCCGGCCGAGGCCGCCGCGTCGCCTCCGGCTGCCCCGGTGCTGCGCGAGGAGACAGGTCCCGGCACGATCCTGCTGGTCGAGGACGAGGAGGCGGTGCGGGCCTTTGCCTCGCGCGCCCTCATCTCCCGCGGCTACACGGTGCTGGAGGCCGGTTCCGGCGTCGAGGCGCTGGAGGTCATGGCCGAGCATGGCGGGACGGTGGACCTCGTCGTCTCCGACGTGGTCATGCCGGAAATGAACGGCCCGACGCTGCTCGGCGAGCTGCGCAAGTCCAATCCGGGCATCAAGGTGATCTTCGTCTCGGGCTATGCCGAGGAGGCGTTCAAGAACGACCTGCCGGAGGGCCAGTCCTTCGCCTTCCTGCCGAAACCCTTCTCGCTGAAGCAGCTCATCGAGGCGGTGAAGGAGCAGGTGAAGGTCTGACTGGAAAGGCCGTCGAGGCCCCGCTAGCCTGCCATCCATGCAGGCCGCGCCAGCTCAGCCTCTCCTCGCTCTGGACGCCGTTGTCGTCGACACGGAGACAACCGGGCTCGACCCCGCGAAAGCACGCATCGTTCAGATTGGCGCGATGGTCGTCCGGAACGGCCGGCTGGTGCCGGAGGAGTGTTTCGAACGGCTGGTCGACCCTGGCATTTCCATTCCTCCCGGGGCCACGGCCATTCACGGTATCGACGACGCAGCGGTGCGTGGCGCGCCGGCCTTTCTGCAGGCCTTCACGGCCTTCGAGGCCTTCCGGGCCGGCAGGGTCGCCATTGGTCACAACCTCGGCTTCGACCTCGCCCTGTTCCGAAGGGAGTGCCGCCTCGCCGGAGCTGAGTTCGCGCCGCCGCCCTCCCTCGACACGCGGCTGCTGGGACAGATCTGCTTTCCGACCTTGCCCGACTTTACCCTCGAGATTCTCGCGGACAGGCTCGGCGTTGCGCTCGACGCCTCGCGGCGGCACGACGCTGTCGGCGACGCGGAAAGTGCCGGCCGGATCCTTGTGGCCCTCATACCGCTCCTGAAGGACAAGGGAATCCGCACGCTCGCCGAGGCGAACGAGGCCAGCCGCCGGCTGGACAGGACCATGGAGGTCTTCGCGCGGGCCGGGTGGGAAGCACCGCAGCCGCTGGCTGGCGGACACGGCCCCCTTGAGCGGCTGGACGCCTATCCGTTTCGCCACCGGGCCGGCGACGTCATGGGTCACCCGCCCGCGATCGTCCATCCGGGCATGTCTCTGACCGATGCGGCGCGCCGGATGATTGAATTGCGCGTGTCCTCGCTGTTCGTCTCGGCTGATCCCGAACCGCATGTCGCCGACACCGGCATCGTGACCGAAAGGGACGTGTTGCGGGCTGTGGCCGCCAGCAGCGCCGGTGCCCTCGACCAACCCGTCGGTGCACTCGCGTCCCGTCCCCTCGCCCATGTGCTGGCGGACGATTTCGTCTATCGCGCTATCGGCCGGATGGACCGGCTGAAGCTGCGGCACCTCGGCGTGACCGATGCTGCCGGGAGGGTCGTTGGAGCCCTGTCGGCGCGGGACCTGCTGCGGATGCGGGCGAGCGACGCGCTGCTCCTCGGCGACGCGATCGAGGCGGCCGAGGATGCGCCCGCCATGGCCAGCGCCTTCGCGCGGATGCCCCTGGTGGCGAGGCGCCTGATCGAAGAGGGGGTCGAGGCGACGGCCATTGCCGCGGTCATCAGCCATGAGATCGGGGCCTTGACCGCCAGGGCGGCACAGCAGGCGGAGGCCATCCTGCTGGCCGAGGGCCGGGGTCCGCCTCCCGTGCCCTTCGCCGTGCTGGTGCTTGGTTCGGTCGGGCGCGGCGAGAGCCTGCTGGCCGCCGACCAGGACAATGCGCTGGTCACGGCCGTTCCGGACGACCCCGAAGCTGCAGATCGCTGGTTTGGGCGCTTCGGTGTGGTCATGGCCGATCTGCTGGACAGCGCCGGCGTCGTCCATTGCAAGGGCGGCGTGATGGCGAGCAATCCGACCTATCGCGGTTCCCTCGACGACTGGCGGCGCCGCATCGAGGGCTGGGTGGGCAAGACACGGCCCGACGACCTCCTCTCGGTCGACATCTTCTTCGATGCCCGCGCCGTGCACGGGGACATGGATGTCGCCCGGACGCTGTTCGACGAGGCCTTCGCGGCGGCGCATCAAGCGCCGATGCTGGCCAAGCTCCTCGCCGAGCAGATCGGCGTGTTCCATCCGCCCCTGACCCTGTTCGGTGGGCTGAAGCTGACGGATGGCCGGGTGGACCTGAAGATCGGCGGCCTCTTCGCGGTCGTGGCCGGGGCCCGCTGCCTGGCGCTCCGGCACGGCATTGCCGTCCGATCGACGCGGGAGCGCATCAGTGCGCTGCGGGACATGGCGATCGGCGGCGCGGAGGACCTTGACCGCTGGCGCGAGGCTCACGGTGTCCTCGTCCAGGCCATCCTCGTGCAGCAGGTCGCCGATATCGCGGCCGGACGGCCACCCGGCAGCCGGGTGGATCCGGCACTGCTCGACAAGGCACTGAAGGCGCGGCTCAAGGCGGCCCTCCACGACCTCACCCATGTCGCCGATACGGTGAGGGATCTGCTGTTCCGGGCCTGAGCCGCTCACCGGCAATTGCGGTCGATGATCTCGTTCCAGTCGGCGATCGAGCCCTGTATCTGCGCGATGTTCTCACGGGCGTGGAAGCCGCTTGTGCAGCGCCGGAACGTGTCGCTCGCCGCCTGCATCACCCGGACATGATCGCGGAAGACAGGGCAGCGCCGGGCCATCGGAGCGCGAGTCGTCTCGGAGAGGCGGGCCGAAGCCTCGCGCAGGCGGATCTCCATGACTGCGAGGTCGCCGTCGCAGGTTTCCGCGGCGACGGCGGGACCTGAGGCCAGGAGCACGGCGGCGAGGAGCAGGGCGCGGCGCATTGCAGGTCCGCAGCGGAATGCCTCAGCGGCAGCCATGGGCCACGACGCCCTGCCATTCCATCTGCGACTGGCGGACCAGACCGATCTTGGCGTTGCGATCCATGCCGGAGGAGCAGGCCTCGATGGTGCCGGCGGCGCGGCGCAGCGAGGCGAGGTGGCCCTGCATGGCCGCGCACTGGTCGGCGCCCGCGGCATCGCCGAGGCTCTCGACGGCGGTGAGGCTGCGGTGCATCTCGGTCTCCACCGCCGCGAGACGGTCGCCGCAGGGCAGCGCCGAGGCGCGCACCGGCCAAGCCGTGAGGACCATGGCGAGGAAGGCGACGGCGGTGGCGGCCACCAGGGCGGCGGCGATGAGGGCGAGCCCATGGGCGTCGGCGCTCTGGGCGCGGGCCTGGGCGAAGGTCGGCGTGCCGAAAGCCTGATGGGCGATGGCGGTCTGGGCGATGCGCATGGCGTGTCCCTCCGGGTCTGACGCCTTGCATGAACCCCCGCCGTTTCACCGATGTTCCGGAGCGGCGGGGGCATGTTTCCAGTCGGAAACGGAAGATCAGCCGAACCAGACGTCGACGATCCGTCCCGAGCCAGGATCAAGCTCGACATTGGCACGGTCAGGCCGGAGATCCTTGGTGAGCGCGTCACCCGTGCGGTAAACTCTCAGGCTCTTGCCGAGGAGGTCGATCAGGAGTTGCGTCGGGTCCACCCGGCGACCGGCGACCGGGAAGGGATCATCGTCCCCCGCCCGCACCCGTCGGATCGCCTCGTGAGCAGGAACCGGCATCTCGTCGGGCAGCGCCACATATCCCTCGAAGGACCGTGTGCCATAGCTTTCCTTGATGCTGTTGGTCCGCGAATGGACACGCACGCCAGTGAGCGGCCTGCCCGGCCCCCAATAGTCGAGCGGTGACCGCTCGATCACCAGGCTCGCCTCGATGGGCGAGATCACCTGCGCAGCGAAGCCAATGGGCGGCTCTGCCACGAAGTCGAAGTCCTGCACGCCGTCCTCGGGCGGGTTTATGTAGAACCACGGTTCGATGGCCGGCTTCTTCCAGCCGGATGTGGGAACCTCGCCGCTCGCGGCGAGGAAGAGTTTGGGCGGCATGGTCTTGATCAGGGCGATCGAGACCTTGGTGACTGCGAGGATGCGCTGCATGAACCCCTCCACATGCCGGGCCTGAAACGGCCGACGCGGAATCATAGTTCATTTGCAACTTATTCGTGTATCCGGGATGACCCGCAGCTCAGCCGAGGTTCAGTTCCTTGAAGAAGTCATTGCCTTTGTCGTCGACGACGATGAAGGCGGGGAAGTCCTCGACCTCGATGCGCCAGATGGCCTCCATGCCGAGTTCGGGATATTCCAGAACCTCCACCTTCTTGATGCAGTCCTGGGCGAGGCGGGCGGCGGGGCCGCCAATGGAGCCGAGATAGAAGCCGCCATGCTTGGCGCAGGCCTCGCGCACCTCGCGGGAGCGGTTGCCCTTGGCGAGCATGACCATAGAGCCGCCGGCGGCCTGGAACTGGTCGACGAAGCCATCCATGCGGCCGGCGGTCGTTGGGCCGAAGGAACCGGAGGCATAGCCCGCCGGCGTCTTGGCCGGACCGGCATAATAGACCGGGTGGTTCTTGAAATAGTCGGGCATGGGCTCGCCGCGGTCGAGCCGCTCGCGGATCTTGGCGTGGGCCGCGTCACGGGCGACGATCATCGGACCGGTGAGCGAGACGCGGGTCTTGATCGGGTGCTTCGACAGGGTGCCGAGGATCTCGGCCATGGGCTTCGTCAGGTCGATCTTGACGACATCGCCGCCGAGCGAGGCCTCGTCGATCTCCGGCAGGTACTGCGCGGGGTGATGCTCCAGCTCCTCGAGGAAGACACCGTCGCGGGTGATCTTGCCCTTGGCCTGGCGGTCGGCCGAGCAGGAAACGGCAATGGCGATGGGCAGCGAGGCGCCGTGGCGCGGCATGCGGATGACACGCACGTCGTGGCAGAAATACTTGCCGCCGAACTGCGCGCCGACGCCCATGGCCTGGGTGAGCTTGTGGACCTCGGCCTCCATGGCGAGATCGCGGAAGGCATGGGCGAATTCCGACCCCTGTGTCGGCAGGGCATCGAGATAGCGGGCCGAGGCGAGCTTCGCCGTCTTCATCGTGTGCTCGGCGGACAGGCCGCCGATGACGATGGCGAGGTGATAGGGCGGGCAGGCGGCCGTGCCGAGCGTCAGGATCTTCTCGTGGAGGAACTTGATCATCCGGTCATGGGTGAGGATCGAGGGCGGCGCCTGGAACAGGAAGCTCTTGTTGGCGGAGCCGCCGCCCTTGGCCATGAACAGGAACTTGTAGGCCTCCTCGCCCTCGGCATAGATCTCGATCTGGGCCGGCAGGTTGTTGCGGGTGTTCTTCTCCTCGAACATCGAGATGGGCGCCACCTGCGAATAGCGCAGGTTCTTCTTGGCATAGGCGTCGAGCACGCCCTGGCCGAGCGCCGCCTCGTCCTCGCCCTCGGTCCAGACCAGCCGGCCCTTCTTGCCCATGATGATGGCGGTGCCGGTGTCCTGGCACATGGGAAGCACGCCGCCGGCGGCGATATTGGCGTTCTTCAGGAGGTCATAGGCGACGAACTTGTCGTTGGCGGTCGCTTCGGGGTCATCGAGGATGCGGCGCAGCTGCGCGAGATGGCCGGGGCGCAGCAGGTGGTTGATGTCGATGAAGGCGGCTTCCGACAGCAGCCGGATCGCCTCGCGCTCCACCACCAGAACCTCCTTGCCGAGGACCGTCTCGACGCGGACGCCGTCGGAAGTCAGCTTGCGGTAAGGGGTCTCGTCCTTGCCGAGGGGAAAGAGCGAATAGGAGCCGGCGGCGAGCGGAGCGTTCATGGGCGGAGCCTCTCGAAGAGGTGCCGCGCCGTCGAAAACCGGGCGGTCCGGCACCGCGGCCTGTCTAGCCCAGCGCCGGACCGAATTGAAGTCGTTCCAAAGTGTGGAGGGGTCAGGCCGGGGAGGCGAGGGGCTTGGCCTTCTCCACCACGAAGGTGCTGACGATCTTCACCTTGCCCGCGCTCGGCTTGCCGCCGCCATGGACCGTGCCGGGCGGCACCTGGAAGGCATCGCCGGGCTTGAGGTTGCGGGTGCCGACGCCCTGGATCGGCAGTTCGACCTCGCCCTCCAGCACATAGCCGGTCTCGATGCCGGGATGGGTGTGGGGCGCCACCACCGCGCCGGGGCTGATCTCGACCTCGGCGATAATGGTGACATAGCCCGGCGCCGGGCCGTCGGTCTGCGAGAGCACCTTGCGGGAGAGGCCGCCGGCGGGCGGAGCGCCCTGCGCCGAGGCGGCGGTGGCAAGGCCGGTGGCGGCGAAACCGGCGACGGCGCAGAGGGCGCAGCCGGTAAAGACCCGTCTGGTCATCCGCGGACGGCGCGCGGCGGGGGTGTCGGCGGTCGTTTGGGCGGTGATGTCGGCGGTGATGTCGGTCATGGCGATCCTCCAGGTCGGCAGGCCTCTTGCGGGCCGCCTTAGGCTTCAGGATGCCACCTGCGGCAGGCCGCCGCATCAGGGCCGGGGAGGGGCTCCGATCGGCCATTCGGACGAGAACGAAAAAAGAACTTGCGAATGAGAACAAAGCATGTACATTGTGGGGTATCAGAGGTTTTGGGCCGAAGGCCTTGCCAGCGGAGGGGAACGACAGCCATGAGTCAGGCCGCACTGCGACTCGTCGAAGGTTCATCCATGGACAAGACCAAGGCGCTGGACGCCGCTCTCTCCCAGATTGAGCGTGCCTTCGGCAAAGGCTCGATCATGCGGCTCGGCAAGAGCGACAAGTCGATCGAGATCGAAACGGTCTCGACCGGGTCGCTCGGCCTCGATATCGCGGTTGGCATCGGCGGTCTGCCGCGCGGCCGCATCGTCGAGATCTACGGGCCGGAATCCTCGGGCAAGACGACGCTGGCACTGCATACCATCGCCGAGGCGCAGAAGAAGGGCGGCATCTGCGCCTTCATCGATGCCGAGCATGCGCTCGACCCGGTCTATGCCCGCAAGCTCGGGGTCAATCTCGATGAGCTGCTGATCTCGCAGCCCGATGCCGGCGAGCAGGCGCTGGAGATCTGCGACACGCTGGTTCGCTCCGGCGCGGTGGATGTGGTGGTGGTCGATTCGGTCGCGGCCCTTACCCCGCGCGCCGAGCTCGAGGGCGAGATGGGCGAGAACCAGCCGGGCATGCAGGCCCGCCTGATGAGCCAGGCCCTGCGCAAGCTCACCGCCTCGATCTCCAAGTCGAACACGATGGTGATCTTCATCAACCAGATCCGCATGAAGATCGGCGTCATGTATGGCTCGCCGGAGGTGACCACCGGCGGCAACGCACTGAAGTTCTACGCCTCCATCCGCCTCGATATCCGCCGCATCGGCGCGATCAAGGACCGCGAGGAGGTGGTCGGCAACCAGACCCGCGTGAAGGTGGTGAAGAACAAGCTCGCCCCGCCCTTCAAGCAGGTCGAGTTCGACATCATGTACGGCGAAGGCGTCTCGAAGATGGGCGAGCTCATCGATCTCGGCGTCAAGGCCGGCGTGGTCGAGAAGTCCGGCGCCTGGTTCTCCTATGACAGCCAGCGGGTCGGCCAGGGCCGCGAGAATGCCAAGGCCTTCCTCAAGCAGAACCCGGACATGGCCGCCAAGATCGAGGCTGCCATCCGCCAGAATGCCGGGCTCATCGCCGAGAAGATCCTTGGCGAGGTCGATCCGGACGGCGACGCGGACAGCCCGGATTGAGGCCGTCATGCCCGCCATGCGGGCGGGCGCCGCCGCTGATCTTTGAGAAGGCCGGGTTCGTCCCGGCCTTTGTCGTTGAAGGACAGGCGGGGGCCTCTGACGGGGGTTGGGCGTCATGGCCGGCGCCGCCGCCGGTGGCTGGTTCCGCCTGCGGCAAGACCCTCTGCGACGCCGCCCCCCGCGATAAGCGGTTTCGTTTCGGAAAAAATGCTCTAGAACACCCGCCGACCTTCATCTCAGGCGGGCTCCGATCAACGGGGCGGCCCAACCAGCGTTTCGGCCATGACCGGCGTCAACCAGATCCGCAAGACCTTCCTCGATTTCTTCGCCAAGAACGGCCATGCCGTCGTGGATTCGTCGCCGCTCGTGCCGCGCAACGACCCGACGCTGATGTTCGCCAATTCCGGCATGGTGCAGTTCAAGAACGTCTTCACCGGTGTCGAGAAGCGGCCCTATTCCACCGCGACCACCGCGCAGAAATGCGTGCGCGCCGGCGGCAAGCACAACGATCTCGACAATGTCGGCTACACCGCCCGGCACCACACCTTCTTCGAGATGCTCGGCAATTTCTCGTTCGGCGACTATTTCAAGGATCGCGCCATCGAGCTGGCCTGGAACCTCATCACCAGGGAATACGAGCTTCCGGTCTCCCGCCTCCTCGTCACCGTCTATTCCGAGGACGACGAGGCCTTCGGCCTGTGGAAGAAGATCGCCGGCCTTCCAGATTCCAAGATCATTCGCATCCCGACCTCCGACAATTTCTGGCGCATGGGCGATACCGGCCCCTGCGGCCCCTGTTCGGAGATCTTCTACGACCACGGCGACAAGATCTGGGGCGGCCCGCCCGGCTCGGCCGAGGCCGACGGCGACCGCTTCATCGAGATCTGGAACCTCGTCTTCATGCAGTACGAGGAGCAGGCCGGTGGCATCCGCACCAACCTGCCGCGTCCCTCCATCGATACCGGCATGGGCCTCGAGCGCATTTCCGCCGTCCTTCAGGGCACCCACGACAATTACGAGATCGACCTGATGCGGGCGCTGATCGGCGCCTCGGCGGTCGAGACCGGCGTCGAGCCGGACGGGGCCCAGAAGGTCTCGCACCGGGTCATCGCCGACCACCTGCGCGCCTCGTCCTTCCTTGTCGCCGATGGCGTGCTGCCCTCCAACGAGGGCCGCGGCTACGTGCTCCGCCGCATCATGCGCCGCGCCATGCGCCACGCCTCGCTGCTCGGTGCCAAGGAGCCGCTGATGCACAAGCTGGTGCCGACGCTGGTGCGCGAGATGGGCCAGGCCTATCCCGAACTCGCCCGCGCCGAAGCGCTGATCGCCGAGACGCTGAAGCTCGAGGAGACGCGCTTCCGCAAGACGCTGGAGCGTGGCCTCACCATTCTCGATACCGAATCAGCGGGCCTGTCGGAGGGGGCGACCTTCTCCGGCGAGACCGCCTTCACGCTCTATGACACCTATGGCTTCCCGCTCGACCTGACGCAGGACGCGCTGCGCCCGCGCGGCATCGTCGTCGATACCGGCGCCTTCGACGCCGCCATGCAGCAGCAGAAGCAAAAGGCGCGCGCCGCCTGGGCGGGCTCCGGCGAGGCTGCCACCGACACGGTGTGGTTTGGCGTCAAAGAGAAGACCGGCGCCACGGAATTCCTCGGCTATGACACGGAAGCTGCCGAGGGCCAGATCCTCGCCGTGCTGAAGGACGGCGCCGAGGTCGCGGCGCTATCCGCCGGCGAGACCGGCCTCGTCGTCGTCAACCAGACGCCGTTCTACGGCGAATCCGGCGGCCAGCAGGGCGATCGCGGCAGCATGGCCGGCGAGGGTTTCCGCGCCGAGGTCACCGACACCCAGAAGAAGCTCGGCGATCTCTTCGTCCATGTGGTCTCCGTCACCGAGGGCCGTCTTGCCCCCGGCCAGCCGGTGCTGCTGGCCGTCGACCACGCGCGCCGCTCGGCCATCCGCTCGAACCATTCGGCCACGCACCTCCTGCACGAGGCGCTGCGCCAGATTCTCGGCGACCATGTCGCGCAGAAGGGCTCGCTGGTCTCGCCCGACCGGCTGCGCTTCGACTTCTCCCACAACAAGCCGATTGGCGACGATGAGCTTGCCGCGGTCGAGGACCTCGCCAACCGCGTCCTCCTCGCCAACACGCCCGTCGTCACCCGCCTGATGGGCCAGGAGGAGGCGGTGGCCTCCGGCGCCCGCGCGCTGTTCGGCGAGAAGTACGGCGACGAGGTTCGCGTCGTCTCGATGGGCCCGACGCCGGAAGGCTCCAATGCGTCCGGCTGGTCGGTCGAACTGTGCGGCGGCACCCATGTCGCCCGCACCGGCGATATCGGCCTCGTCACTGTGGTGGGTGAGGGCGCAGTCGCGGCCGGCGTCCGCCGCATCGAGGCGATGACGGGCGATGCCGCTCGCCGCCACCTCGCCGAGCAGGCGCGCAAGCTCGAGGCCGTCGCAGCCCTGGTGAAGACCTCGGTCGGCGATGTCGAGGCGCGCGTCGAGGCCCTGGTCGAGGATCGCCGCCGGCTCGAGCGTGAACTCGCCGAGGCGAAGAAGAAGCTCGCCATGGGTGGCGGCGCCGCCGGCGCCGATCCGATCAAGACGGTCGGCAGCGTCAAGCTGCTCGCCAAGAGCGTCACCGGCATCGACATGCGCGACCTCAAGGGCCTCGCCGATGCCGGCAAGGCGCAGGTCGGCTCGGGCGTCGTCGCCATTGTCGGCGTCACCGAGGACGGCAAGGCCGGCATCGTCGTCGGCGTCACGCCGGACCTCGCCGGCCGGCTGAACGCGGTCGATCTGGTTCGCGTCGGCTCCGAGGCGCTGGGTGGCAAGGGTGGCGGTGGCCGCCCCGACATGGCCCAGGCCGGCGGCCCCGACGGCAGCAAGGCCGACGAGGCCCTTGCCGCCATCGAGAAGGCGCTCGCCGCCGCCTGACGACCGCCCCTCCCGGATGCGCCGTCCGCGTTGACCGGCGGGCGGTGGGCTTGGCACAGTCCTCGGCGACGGCTCCACCTGGAAGCCGGGGAGCAGCCATGCCAACGGCCACCATGCGGCACCGGGCCTATGAGGCTCTCGACAAGGGCCTTGCGGGTTCGCCCGCGGCCGACGCCGTCCATGTGACGCTGATCGTCCTCATTATGGTCAACGTGGTCGCCGTCATCCTCGAATCCGTGCCCACGATCGCCGGGACCTACGGCACGCTGTTCGTCGTCGTCGAGATCGTGTCCACAGTGATCTTCACGATCGAGTATGGCGTGCGGCTGTGGACCGCGCCGGAGCATCCGCTGCTGCAATCGCTGAAGCCGCTGCGCGCCCGGCTGCGCCACGCGATGTCGCCGGCCATGGTGGTCGACCTCCTCGTCATCCTGCCCTTCTATGTCAGCCTGATCGGCGGGATCGACCTCCGGTTCCTGCTGCTGCTGCGCCTGGCCCGCTTCTTCAAGCTGGCGCGCTATTCGCCCGGTTTCGCCAGCCTGACCGAGGCTCTGTGGAGCGAGCGGCGGGCGCTCGGCGCCTCGCTCATCATCTTCATCGGCGTGCTCGTCATCGCCGCCGCGGCGATGCGCCTCGCCGAGCACGACGCCCAGCCCGACAAGTTCGCCACCATTCCCGACGCGCTGTGGTGGGCGGTCATCACCCTGACCACGGTGGGCTATGGCGATGTCTTTCCGGTCACGCCGGCAGGAAAGCTGATCGCCGGGGTGACCGCCATCACTGGCGTCGCCATGCTGGCCTTGCCGGTCGGCATCATCGCCACCGCCTTTGCCCGCGAGATCCAGCGCCGCGACTTCGTGGTGACCTGGAGCATGGTGTCGAGCGTGCCGCTCTTCGCCGGGCTCGATGCCGCCTCGATCGCCGATGTGATGCGGTCGCTGAAGAGCGTGACCTACGAGCCGGGCGCGGTCATCTGCCGTTCAGGACAGCAGGCGCGAGCGATGTTCGTGGTCGCCGAGGGCGAGGTGGTGGTCGAGACCGACGATGGGCCGATCGGGCTCGCTGCAGGCCAGTGCTTCGGTGAAACTGCGGTGCTGAACCGCACGCCGCTGCATGCGACTGTCCGCGCCATGCAGCGCGCCAAGGTGCTCATCCTCGATGCCGAGGACCTGCATCATCTCATGTCGCTGCGTCCCGCCATCGGGGTGGTCATCGCGGCCCAGGTGCAGAACCTGGCGGCGGGAGCGCCGGACCAGGCCTGAGCCGCTTCTGCCGGGTTGGTGGATATCACCTCGACGCAGCCTGCTTTTCCGGGCGAGGATGCCGGCATGACCGCACCATCGCCATCGACGATGTCCGCCACTCCGGCACTGAAGCGGCGGCTGGGACTCACGCTTCTCGTGCTCTATGGCGTCGGCATCACCGTGGGGGCCGGCATCTATGTGCTGATCGGCGCGGTTGCGGGCCGTGCCGGTCCCCACGCCCCCTGGGCATTCGTCATGGCGGCCGTCGTCATGGCGTTGACGGTGGCCTCCTATGCCGAGCTCTGCACCCGGTTTCCCGTCAGCGCGGGGGAGGCGGCCTATCTGCGGGAGGCCTTCGGATCGCGGCTCGTCTCGACGCTGACCGGGCTTCTGACCCTCGTGGTCGGCATCGTCTCATCCGCGGCGGTGACGCTTGGCGCCGCCGGCTATATCCACGCGCTGACGGGCTGGCCGCAGGAGGCCATCATCGTCGCGGTGGTGCTCGGCCTCGGCATCGTCGCCGCTTGGGGCATCCTCGAATCCGTCGTGCTGGCGGCGATCTTCACGGTGCTCGAGGTGGGCGGCCTCCTCATGGTCATCGTGGCCGCCACCGGCGCGGGCGTTCCCTATGGCGCGGCGATCGTCACGCTGCCGCCGATGGACCTCACGGTCCTGTCCGGGATCGCCGCGGCCAGCCTCATCGCCTTCTTCGCCTTCATCGGCTTCGAGGACCTCGCCAATGTGGCGGAGGAGGCACAGGATCCCCATCGCACCCTGCCGCTTGCCATGGTGCTGACGCTGGCCATCACCACCGTGCTCTATGTGGTCGTCGCGGCGGTCGCGGTGACGGCGGTCCTTCCCGCCGAATTGGCAGCCTCCGAGGCGCCCCTCAGCCTCGTCTTCCAGCGCGTGGCGGGAACGAGCCCGGTCACGCTGGGCCTCATCGCCATCGTGGCGACGCTCAACACCGTCCTCGCCCAGATGACCATGGCGACGCGCGTCGTCTATGGCATGGCGCGGCAGGGCGACCTGCCGGCACGGCTGGCCGCGGTCCATGCCGGCACCGGCACGCCGCTGCGGGCGACGGCTCTGGTTGCCATCGCGGTCCTGGTCCTTGCCCTCGGCTTCGGGCTGGAGCGCCTTGCCGCCGGCACCTCCTTCGCCACGCTGCTGATCTTCGCGCTGGTCAACCTCGCCCTGCTCCGCCTGAAATGGCGGGGCGTCGTCACGGCGGGCCCGCATGTCAGGGTGCCGGCCTGGATGCCGGCGGCGGGGCTTGTCACCTGCCTCGCCATGGCTGCGATGGCGCTGCTGCTGCGCTGAGCCCCGGGCCGGTTCAGAAGATCTTGCGGTACTGAACGAAGCCTGACCGGTCAGCGATGCGGTCGTAGAGCAGCATGGCGTGGGTGTTCGTCTCGTGGGTCAGCCAGTGGACGCGGCCGGCGCCCTTTTCCTTGGCGATCGCATAGACCTTTTCGATCAGGGCGCGGCCGGCGCCGGTGCCGCGCACCTCCGGATCGACGAAGAGGTCCTGCAGGTAGCAATAGTCCTCCACCGTCCAGCAGGAGCGGTGCAGGATGGCGTGGACGATGCCGACCATGCGCTCGCTGTCGAAGGCGCCATAGGCCCACATGGGCTCGGCCGGGTCATGAAAGCGCGCCCAGGTCACGTCGGTGACGGAGGCGGGGATGTCCACCTTGTAGAAGGCCTGGTAGCCGCGCCAGAGCGGCTCCCACTGGGCGCGGTCGGCCGGGGTGAGGAGGCGGGTCTCGGTGGCCATGGTTGGTCCTCGGTTCAGAGCGTGTGGCGGTAAAGGATGAAGCCGGGCTTCTCGGCGACCCGGTCGTAGAGCCGCATGGCGGTCGTGTTCGTCTCGTGGGTCGTCCAGTAGACGCGGCCGCAGCCGTGCCGCGCGGCGAAGGCGTAGACCGCCTCGATCAGCGCCTGGCCGACACCGCCGCCGCGCGTGTCGGGGGCGACGAAGACGTCGTTGAGATAGCAGGACGGCTGTTCGAACGAGGTGACGAGGTGGCGCACCGTATGGGCGATGCCGAGGAGGCGTGGCCCGTCGAAGGCGCCAAAGGCGTCGAGCGGCACGGCCGGGTCCATGAAACGCTGCCACGAGAGGTCGATCATCGCCTGAGGCAGGGTGCGGCCGTAAAAGGCCTGGTAGCCGCGCCAGAGCGGCTCCCACTGGGCGCGGTCGGCGGGGGTGAGCTCTCGGGTGGTGACGGTCATGCGGTCCTCTTCCCGCCGAGTGTGCCGATGGCGAGGTGAGCGTCCAGCGCGCTTTCGTCATCGGCGCCATCAGCGGCGGCGATGGAGGCCGATGGCAACGGCCCGTTAAGAGGTCGCGGGCATGCTTGTCGGTGAGGAAAGGATTTCCGCCATGGTCTCCAGTCTCGGCCCGAGTGCCTGGGACACGATGCAGTCGTTCCGCTCCAGCCGCAGCTACGGCGCGGCGCAGGGGCTGGCGAACTCGTCCGCCATGGCCAGCCAGCTCTTCGGGGCCGATCCTTCGACCAATGCCGCGTTGGCGATTTTCGGCGTCGACACGGGGTCAGCCGACAACCTCTTCGCCGCCACCAACGAGGGTCTCGAGGCCTCGATGACCATCGCCATGGCGCGCGTGGCCTGGGCCAAGGACACGCCGACCAAGGCGGACGAGGTGACCGCCAAGGCGCTGGCCGGCGACGGGCTCGGCGACATTTTCGACTTCTTCGCCTGAGGGGCTGCGGGTCTTTTCCGTTTCTGCCGCGATCGGCCATGCAAGCACCGACCGCTTGGTCATGCCCGGCCTTGTGCCGGGCATCCACGACTTGACCTCCGCCCTCCGAGACATTCGTGGATACCCGGGCCAAGCCCGGGCATGACGGAGAATGGCCGGCGAGGGCGGTGACCTCGTCCCTCTCCCGGATCAAGCCCTCCCCCGGAAACGACAAAGGCCGCCCGGATCGCTCCGGACGGCCCTGTCACACAGCGGCCGGGCCGCTGGTGTCAGTTCGTCGTCAGTTCCACTTGCCCATGGCGGCCGAGAGGTTCTCGGAGACCTTGTCGAGGAAGCCGGTGGTGGAGAGCCACTTCTGGTCGGCGCCGACGAGGAGCGCGAGGTCCTTGGTCATGTAGCCGGCCTCGACGGTGTCGATGCAGACCTTCTCCAGCTCCTCGGCGAAGCGCTTCAGCTGGGCGTTGTCGTCGAGCTTGGCGCGGTGCGCGAGGCCGCGCGACCAGGCGAAGATGGAGGCGATCGAGTTGGTCGAGGTCTCCTTGCCCTTCTGGTGCTCGCGGTAGTGGCGGGTGACGGTGCCGTGGGCGGCCTCGGCCTCGACGGTCTTGCCGTCGGGGGTCAGCAGCACGGAGGTCATCAGGCCGAGCGAGCCGAAGCCCTGGGCGACGATGTCCGACTGCACGTCGCCATCGTAGTTCTTGCACGCCCAGACATAGCCGCCGGACCACTTGAGCGCCGAGGCGACCATGTCGTCGATGAGGCGGTGCTCGTAGTGGATCTTCTTCTTGTCGAACTCGGCCTTGAACTCGGCGTCGAAGATCTGCTGGAAGATCTCCATGAAGCGGCCGTCATACTGCTTCAGGATGGTGTTCTTGGTCGACAGGTAGACCGGGTAGGAGCGGGCGAGGCCGTAGTTGAACGAGGCCCGGGCGAAGTCCTTGATGGACTCGTCGAGGTTGTACATGGCCATTGCGACGCCGGAGCCGGGGGCCTTGAAGACCTCGCGCTCGATGACCTGGCCGTCCTCGCCGACGAACTTGATGGTCAGCGTGCCCTTGCCGGGGAACTTGAAGTCGGTGGCGCGATACTGGTCACCGAAGGCATGGCGGCCGACGACGATCGGCTGGGTCCAGCCGGGGACGAGGCGCGGCACGTTCTTGCAGATGATCGGCTCGCGGAAGATGACGCCGCCGAGGATGTTGCGGATCGTGCCGTTGGGCGACTTCCACATCTCCTTCAGGCCGAACTCCTTCACGCGGCCCTCGTCGGGGGTGATGGTGGCGCATTTCACGCCGACGCCGTGCTTCTTGATGGCGTTGGCGGAGTCGATCGTCACCTGGTCGTTGGTGGCGTCGCGATGCTCCACGCCGAGATCGTAGTACTCGAGGTTCACGTCCAGATAGGGATGGATCAGCTTCTTCTTGATCAGATCCCAGATGATGCGGGTCATTTCATCGCCGTCGAGCTCGACGACGGTGCCCGTGACCTTGATCTTCGACATGGGTCGGCCTTGCAGGGGCGCTGCGGATCGTGAGGACTCAGCGTCGGGGCATCCGGTCGCGCGCCCTCCGACGTCCGGCGCCGCCGCCACTGGCGCGGGCCTCTTAGCAGAGGCAAGGCGCGGGGGACAGGGAGAAGAAAGGAGGGGGAGGGCGTCATTTACGCCGGAAATTCCGCGATGGGTCTGTTCATTCGCGTTTGTCCGGATGACAGCCTCCCGAAAGACCCGCTGACCGGCCCGGCCGCGATCGGCTAAGTCCAACGCCCCGTCTGGCGCGATCCCCTGGCCCCATGCACATCTTCGCCGCCCTGCTCCTCGCCTACGTCCTGTCGATCTTCTTCCGCTCGTTCCTCTCGGTGCTGGCGACGAAGATCATGGCGGACATGGGCATCGGCGCCACCGAGCTGGCCGCCATGAGCTCGGCCTGGTTCATCGTCTTCGCGGTGATGCAGTTCCCTGTCGGCTGGGCCCTCGATGCGCTGGGTCCGCGCCGCACCGTCCTGCCGCTGATGCTGGTCGGCGGCATCGGCGTCGTGCTCTTCCCCTTCGCGCCGGACGCCACCACGGGCGCCGTCGCCATGGGGCTCATCGGGGTCGGCTGCGCCCCGGTCTTCATGGGGGCGCTCTACATCTTCGCCCGCACCGCCGAGCCGCGGCGCTTCGGCCTGCTCGCCTCGCTGCTGCTCGGCTTCGGGTCCATCGGCAATCTCATTGGCACGACGCCGCTGGCGCTCGCCGCGGAAGCCTGGGGATGGCGGCAGGCGATGATGGGCCTCGCCGTGCTCTATGGCCTCGCCTTCGTGATGGCCGTGCTCTTCCTGAAGGACCCGCCGCGCATCGCCCCGCAGCCAGGATCGGGCGTCTTCGCCGGGCTCGGCGAGATCCTCCGGCAGCGCGTCATCTGGCTGTTCATGCCCATCGTCCTGTTCAGCTATGCCATCACCGTGACGCTGCGCGGCCTGTGGGTCGCGCCCTTCCTCGAAAAGGTGGTCGGCCTCGATACGATGGCGCAGGGCGATGTCGCGCTCGCCATGGCCATCGCCATGACGCTGAGCGCCTTTCTCTTCGGCGCCATCGAAAGCCGCATCGGCCGCGCCAAGGCGCTGGCGCTGGGCGGCAATCTCGTCATGGTCGGCGTGCTCGCCGCCCTCGCGGCGGTGGGAAAGCCGACCGTGCCGGCGGCAACCCTTGCCTTCATCGTGCTCGGCTTCTGCGGCTTCGGCTACACGATCCTCATGGCCCACATGCGCCCGCTCTTCCCCGACCACCTCGTGGGCCGCGGCATGACGCTGATGAACTTCCTCTTCATCGGCGGCGCCGCGCTGGTCCAGACCGGTTCGGGTTGGCTCATCGACCAGGGCCGCATGGCCGGGATCGGCGAGGTCGAGACCTTCGCGCGGATGCATCTGGTGCTGGCCGCGGTGCTGTTCGCGGCGACGCTGGTCTACATGCTGACGCCGCCGGGGCCGCGGCGGCGCTGAGGCGTCACGCCGCCTTCACTCGCCCCGCCACGGCCCGGATCTGCCGGGGGCCCGCCATCCAGATGGCGGCGGCGGAGGCAAGGCTCACGGCGATGCCGATGAGGAAGGCGAGGCGGTAGCTGCCGGTGAGGTCGTGGATGAGGCCGGTGACATAGGGCCCAGCGGCTCCCCCTGAGAGCGCCACGAACATGACCGTGCCGAAGATCGTGCCGAAATGCCGGCCCTGGAAGATCTCGGCCACCACGGCGCCCATGATCGAGGTGAGGCCATAGCCGAAGAAGCCCTGGACCGCGACCATGGCATAGACGAGGACGAGGGAGGGGGCGCTCTCCAGCGCCACCAGGGCGATGAAGCAGAGGGCGAAGCCGCCCACAGCGATGGTCCAGATCCATTCGCGGCCGATGCGGTCGGAGAGCGCGCCGAGGGCGATGCCGCCGGGCACGCCGAGCAGGCTGACGATGCCGAGCGCCCAGGCCGCCGCCGTCGAGCCGAAGCCGATCTCGACGAGGTACTTCGTCTGGTGGACCTGCACGGCGTACCAGACGTAGAGCCCGCCGAAATAGCCGGTGGCGAGCCACCAGAAGCGGGCGGTCCTGAGCGCCCGCGCCAGCGTCCAGTCGGTCGCGGCCCAGGCTGTGTCGATGATGTTGGAGGGCGGCGGGGTGGCGCCCGCCAGCGGCCGCGCATCGCCGTCGGGTTCGAGACCCATGTCCTGCGGGCGCTTGCGCAGGAGCAGGTTGAGCGGCGCGAGAACGACCAGGATGAGGATGCCCATGGCGAGGCTCGCCTGCCGCCAGCCCGCCCCGTCGATCATGGTCTGCACCCAGGGCAGCAGCGTCACCGAGCCGAGGCCGACACCGGCGAAGGCCATGCCGATGGCAAGGCCCCGGTTGCGGACGAACCAGTTGGGCAGGAACAGCGACTGGCCGGAATAGCCGAGGCAGACCGAACCGGAGCCGACGAGGACGCCGATGGTGAGATACAGGTGCCAGGGCTGGGAGGTGAGGGGGGCGAGCAGGAGCCCTGCACCCATCAGCACCACGCCGAGCTCCATCACCGTGCGCGGGCCGGTGCGGTCCATCAGCTTGCCCATGAGCGGGGAGAGAACCGCCGAGACAAGGAAGCCGAAGGAGAAGGCGCCGGCGGTGAGGCCGCGGTCCCAGCCGAACTCGTCGATGATGGGGGCATAGAGCAGGGAGAAGGAGGTGCGGGCGTTCACGCCGATGCCCATGGTGACGAAGGTCACCGCGACGATGACCCAGCCGTAATAGAAGGGCAGGCGCATGGGTCTCTCCCCGGCGCCCTTCTGTTCTATCGTTGACGGGCGCCGCCGGCATCATGGCCCGCGTCGTCCGCCGGGCCAATTCCGTCGAATGTCGTTTGCGAAGGTCATTTGCGGGCTGGACAGCTTTGCGGCTATGAGGCCGCCTTCCTCCAACACCGCCGAGCCCATGTCCGACGCCGAGACGCCCGATCCCGCCGAGACCCCGCCGCCCGCCGCGACGCCGGTCATCGTCCTCGTCGAGCCGCAGATGGCGGAGAATATCGGCACCACGGCGCGGGCCATGGCGAATTTCGGCCTGTCGCGCCTGCGCCTCGTCGCGCCCCGCGACGGCTGGCCCAATGCCAAGGCCTATCCGGCGGCCTCCGGCGCCAACCGGGTCCTCGATGAGGCGGAGCTGTTCGACACGCTGGAGGAGGCGATCGGCGATCTGTCCTACGTGCTCGCCACCACCGCCCGCCAGCATGACCAGGCCAAGCCCGTGGTCGGCCCGCGTGAGGCGGTGGGCGAGCTCGTGACACGGATCGGCGGCGGCGCGCAGGTTGGCGTCGTTTTTGGCCGCGAGCGCAACGGGTTGCTGAATGGCGAGGTGGCGCTGGCGGACGCCATCCTCACCTACCCCGTCAATCCCGACTTCTCCTCGCTCAACCTCGCCCAGGCCGTGCTGGTGCTCGGCTATGAATGGTTCTCCCAGGCGCGCGGCGGCGTGCTGCCCTATGGTGCGTCGCATGGCTCGGAGCCGGCCACCAAGGCGCAGATGCTCGCCTTCTTCCGTTCGCTGGAGACTTCGCTCGAGCGCGTCGAGTTCTTCCGTCCCCCGGAAAAGCGCGAGGGCATGGTCATCAACCTCCGCAACATCTTCCAGCGCATGGTGCTGACGCGCCAGGACGTGGCGACGCTCCACGGCGTCGTCACGGCGCTGGCGGAAGGTGCGCAGGGGCCGGCGCGCGGCGGCACGCTCACCCCCGACGGGGCGGAGGCGCTGCGCAATTTCCTCGCCGATTCCACCCGCGGCCTTACCGGCGGCACGGCGCCGATCCGCGGCATCTCCCGCCTCATCCGCCGCAATCCCACCGAGGCCGAGAAGGCCCTGTGGGAGGTGCTGGTGAAGGACCGGGGCTTTGCCGGCCGAGGCTTCAAGCGGGCGGTGCCGATCGGCCCGCATGTCGCCGATCTCGTCTCCTTCGACGAGCGGGTGGTGGTCGATTTCGAGCCGCATACGCAAGGGGATGCCGCCGCCGGCCGCCGCGCCGAGAAGCTCGCCTGGCTCGCCGAGCGCGGCTATCGCATCGTCGTGATGGAGGCGCGGGTGGTGGAGGCCGATCCGGCCGCTGCGCTCGAGGACCTGCGCGCCCGTCTGGCGGTGCTGCCGCCGCCGTCGCGCTAAGGGACCATTCACCCTGCCCTGTAACTCTGCGTTGCAGGCAGGGCGCAGCACGCGGATTCATCGATTTCGCCGGTTCGCGTTTACCGGTCGTCAGCCCTGATGGGCGCATTCATCCATCAAAGTCGATGGAGTTCGCGCCATGTCAGACCCTCTCGCCTGCAACGCGCCCCGCGCCGAAGGCCTGCGCGCGCGCCTCGCCCGGCTGGCGGCGCGCTTTCGCGCCTCCCGCTCCGGCGGCGTCGCCCTCATTTTCGCGATCGCCCTGCCGCCGCTGCTCGGCGTCGTCGGTTCGGCGGTCGACTACACCTTCACCTCGCGCGCCAAGGCCAAGCTCGACGGTGTCGCCGACATGGCAGCGCTTGTGGGCGTGAAGATTTCCGCGACCCTGCCGACGGCCACGGTGGCAAGGGCCAATGCCATCGCCACATTCAACGCCAACAATGACGCCATGGCGCGCGTCACCCTCACCAGCCTCGACATCACGGTGACCGACAGCGGTCTCGTGCGGTCGGCGACCGTTACCTATACCGCAACGGTCCAGACGGCCTTCATGGGCCTGTTCGGCTTCACCACCATGCAGATCGGCGGCACGGCCAAAGCGGCGTCGAACCTGCCCACCTATATCGACTTCTACCTGCTGCTCGACAATTCGCCGTCCATGGGCATCGGCGCCACGCCGGCGGACGTGGCCACCATGGTCGCCAACACTTCCGACCAGTGCGGCTTCGCCTGCCACGACCTGTCGAACCCATCGAACAACTACTACAAGCTCGCCAAAAAGCTGAACGTCACCATGCGCATCGACGTGGTGCGGCAGGCGACGCAATCGCTGATGGACACGGCGCAGTCCAGCCAGACGGTGACGGGTCAGTTCCGGGCGGCCATCTACACCTATGGCGAGTCCTGCACGGTGACCGGCCTCACCGAGATTGCAGCGCTCACGACGAGCCTGTCGTCGGCCAAGGGCAAGGCCAATTCCATCGACCTGATGACCATCCCCTATCAGAACTACAACAACGACCAGTGCACGGATAACACCGGCAACCTGACGGCCATCAACAAGCTGATCGCCACGCCCGGCGATGGCTCGACCGCTGCCGCGCCGCAGAAGGTTTTGATGCTGGTCGCCGACGGTGTCACGGATGCCTACTACCCGTCGAGCTGCACCCGGCCCACAGTGAGCGGCGGACGCTGCCAGGAGCCGCTCAATCCGGCGATCTGCGAGACGATCAAGGCGCGGGGCATCCGCATCGCGGTGCTCTACACCACCTACCTGCCGCTGCCGACGAACGGCTGGTACAACACCTGGATTTCACCGTTCCAGTCGACCATCGGCACACGGATGCAGAGCTGCGCCTCGCCGGGCCTCTTTTTCGAGGTGAGCCCGACCCAGGGCATCTCCACGGCCATGAACGCCCTGTTCCAGAAGGCTGTCGCCACCGCCCGCCTGACGCAGTGAGGCGTCACGCCCGGATGGCGATGGTCATGCCGGTCATGACCACGGCCATGCCGACGAGTTCGGAGGCCGAGGGCCATTCGCCCAGCAGGATGGCGCTCGCCACCGCAGTGATCGCCGGCACCAGCGGCAGGAAGAGCGAGGCGCGGGCCGCGCCCAGCCGCTGGTTGGCGGTGGCATAGAGGAAGACCGAGGCGATGCCGACGAGCAGGCCCTGGTAGATCGCCTGCAGGGCGATGGCGCCGATCCCTGCCGAGGCGATCTTCAGCGGTACGGCCAGCGCCAGGAGCGGCAGCACTGCCAGCGACAGGATCGACAGGGTGATGGTGATGTCGAGCGCGTCGGCTTGCCAGCGCTTGGCGAGGATGCCGAAGATCGCCCACATGGTGGACGCCAGCACGAAGAGCAGGTCGCCGCGCCAGGCGCCGTCCGAGGCTCCGGCGAAAAGGCCCTGTCCCGCCACGAGGCCGATGCCCGCGACGATCAGCACGAGGCCGACAATGCGCGCGGGCGGGCTCGTCTCGCGATAGGCGGCATAGGCTATGAGCGCCGTTACCACCGGGATGAGGCTCGGGGCGATGACCGCCGTGTGCAGGGCGGGGGCGAAGGTCGAGCCGCCGACGAGGACGGTGGAGAAGGGGGCGCCGGCGAGGAGGGTGAGGATGAGCGAGCGCTTCCAGCCGAGACGGCCGACGGGGAAAGGCTTCAGCCGCATCAGCCCGAAGGGCGCCAGCACGGCGGCGGCGGTGAGGAAGCGCAGCAGCGTCACGTCGACGGGCCCAAGGCCGTCGCCCACCGAGCGGCGCGACACCACGGCCTGGATGCCCCAGATCAGCGCCGCGCCGGCGCCGCAGGCAAGGCCGATCAGCGCGTCTCGTGAGGCGGGGGCTGCGGGTGGTGCTTCGGCCATGGGACGGGTCGCCTTGCGCGCCATCGGGCGCGTACGGCCTACCTGCCCCGCCGGGGCCGGGGCGACAACCCGGCCGAAGGCAGGGCAGGGGCGCGAATACCCCCGCCGATCCGCCGATGTTGACCCGTTACCGGTGACCGATAGGCTTCCTCCCCGGTACCCGCGAGGTGGCACGCCCATGGACGCGACGGCCCTTGCAGAGACGAGCGCGGCCTCGCCGGCTCCCGACGAGACCCTCGATGTGCTGATCGTCGGCGCCGGCATGTCCGGCATCGGCAGCGCCTATCACCTGGCGAAGCGCCTGCCGGACCTGACCTTTGCCGTGCTGGAGGCGCAGGACGGTTTCGGCGGCACCTGGCGAACCCATCGCTTCCCCGGCATCCGCTCCGACAGCGACCTCCACACCTTCGGCTACAGCTTCAAGCCCTGGACCGGCCCGCCCATCGCCACGGCGGCCGAGATCAAGGCCTATCTCGAGGGCATCATCGCCGAGAACGGCCTCGACCGCTTCATCCGCTACGGCCGCGCGGTGGTGGCGGCGGACTGGTCGGATGCCGAGCGGCGCTGGACGGTGACGGTGCGCGAGCGCGCAACCGGCGCGACGCGGCGGATCGCAACGCGCTTCCTGTGGATGTGCCAGGGCTATTACCGCCACGACGCGGGGCACGTGCCGGACTGGCCGGGCATGGCGGATTTCGCCGGCACCATGGTCCATCCGCAGACCTGGCCGGAGGATCTCGACACCACGGGCAAGCGGGTGGTCGTCATCGGCTCTGGTGCGACGGCGGCGACGCTCGTCCCCGCGCTTGCCGGGCGCTCGGCCCATGTCACCATGCTGCAGCGCTCGCCCACCTATTTCCGCACGGGCCGCAACGCCATCGAGCTCGCCGAGACGCTGCGCCAGCTCCAGGTCGACGAAAGCTGGATCCACGAGATCGTCCGCCGCAAGATCCTGTTCGATCAGGATGCCTTCACCCGGCAGACCTACGAGCAACCGGACAAGGTCAAGGCTGAGCTGATCGGCGTCATCCGCGCCATTCTCGGGCCTGACTACGACGTCGAGACCCATTTCACGCCGCGTTACCGGCCGTGGCGCCAGCGCATCGCCTTCGTGCCCGATGCCGACCTGTTCCACGCGATACGCCGGGGCGAGGCCTCCGTCGTCACCGGCGAGATCGAGCGATTCACTCACCGAGGCATCCTGATGCGGTCAGGGGAGGAGGTTCCCGCCGACATCGTCGCCACCGCCACCGGCTTCCGCCTCAGCGTCATGGGCGATATCCCCTTCAGCCGCGACGGCGTGCCGATCGACTTCGCCGAGACGGTGACCTGGCGGGGGACGATGTTCACGGGGGTGCCGAACCTCGTCTGGGTCTTCGGCTATTTCCGCGCCAGCTGGACGCTGCGTACCGACCTCGTCGCCGATCTCGTCTGCCGGCTCCTGCCGCACATGGCGGCGCGCGGCGCGGATGTCGTCGAGCCGGTGCTCGCCGCGGCGGATGCGGGAGCCCGCGGGCCGTGGACCGACCCGCAGGACTTCAACCCCGGCTATCTCCTCCGCGACCTCGACCGCCTGCCGAAGACGGCACCGGGCGAGGTCTGGCGGCACAGCCAGAACTACTGGGCCGACAAGGACGCCTTTCCGGTCATCGACCTCGACGATCCCGCCTTCCGCTACACCTGACGCGCCCCCGCAACGAAAAGGCCGCCGGACACGAGCCCGGCGGCCTTCGAGATCGTCGCTGCGGTGCTGGCTCAGCCGGCCTGGATCTGGGCGATGGCGGTGGCCATCAGCTCGTCCATGGTGCGGCGGATCTGGTGCTCGGACTGGCCGGCATTGGCGGCGTCGAGATCAGCCTTCACCTTGCGGAACACGTCGTCGTCGCCGGCCTCCTCGAAGTCCGACATGACGACGGACTTGGCATAGGCCTCGGCGTCGGCGCCGGTCTTGCCCATGAGCTCGGCGGCCCAGAGGCCGAGCAGCTTGTTGCGGCGCGCGGTCGCCTTGAACCGCAGCTCCTCGTCGTGGGCGAACTTCTTCTCGAAGCCTTCCTGGCGCTGGTCGAAGGTGCTCATCGGTGGCTCCTGGCTCGTCTGTCATCAGCATGGCGGATCGCCGATCCGCCGGGAAGGGGTCGTCCCCGTCGGCCTTGCATATAGTCGCCCGATCCCCACCTTGGCGAGAGCCTTGGCGTCGCATCGCGTCGCTTTGCCGTCTCATCCGGGCGCGTCCTGCACCGATTCATTGTGCATTGGCGAACGATCAGATAGGAAGGCAAGGCGGGCAAAGGCGTCAGCGCGCCCGATTCTGTGGGTCGCGCGCCCAATGCTTCGTCGCCGGAGACCGGCAAACCGGAAACCTGGTGAGAGATGGATTTCCTCAAGACACGGTATGTCCCTATGAGCCGCCGTCGCCGCATTTATGAAGGCAAGGCCAAGGTTCTCTACGAAGGCCCGGAACCGGGAACCCTCATCCAGCACTTCAAGGACGATGCCACGGCGTTCAACGCCAAGAAGCACGAGGTCATCGACGGCAAGGGCGTGCTCAACAACCGCATCTCCGAGTATCTCTTCTCGAAGCTCAACGACATCGGCGTGCCCACGCATTTCATCCGCCGGCTGAACATGCGCGAGCAGCTCATCCGCGAGGTGGAGATCATCCCGCTCGAGGTGGTGGTGCGCAATGTCGCCGCCGGCTCGCTGTCGACCCGCCTCGGCATCGAGGAGGGTACCCAGCTGCCGCGCTCGATCATCGAGTTCTATTACAAGAACGACGCGCTGAACGATCCGCTGGTCTCCGAGGAGCACATCACCGCCTTCGGCTGGGCGACGCCCCAGGAGATCGACGACATCATTGCGCTGGCCATCCGCGTCAATGACTTCCTCTCCGGCCTCTTCCTCGGCGCCGGCATCCGCCTCATCGACTTCAAGATGGAGTGCGGCCGCCTGTGGGAGAACGACATCATGCGGATCGTCGTCGCCGACGAGATCTCGCCGGATTCGTGCCGGCTGTGGGACATCCGCTCCAACGACAAGATGGACAAGGACCGCTTCCGCAAGGATCTCGGCGGGCTGATCGAGGCCTATACGGAAGTCGCCCGTCGCCTCGGCGTCATGGGCGAGAACGAGCGCCCGACCGGCCCGGTCCTCGTCCAGTAAGGCGCCGTGCGCGCTGACGTGCCCGCTTCTGCCTCGTCCCGCGGTATCGCCGCGGGCGAGGTTTTTTCGCTCCTGCGGGCCGGCTTCCTTGCCGTGGTCGGCGTCGTCATGCTGGCGTCCTGCGCCTATGTGCCGGTGGCGGTAGACGGCGTTTCCGTCCGCCCCGATGTCGCGGCGGGGGCCGCTTCCGACAATCCCTGGATCTTCGTGCCCGCCAATGGCTGGATCACCCGAGACACGGTGATCCCGGTCTCGGTCGGCGCCTGCGCCGCGACATCCTGCCCCCAGAAGGTGGCGGTGGCGGTGATCGAGGCGCGCGGCGCCGAGGCGCGGGCGCTGGCACGGAGCCTCAACGATCCCCGCAGCCTTGTGACCCGCATCAGCGAGGGCAATCGGCGCCGCATCGCGCTGGTGACACAGGCCCAGCGCGGCGTGCCGCGGGCGACTGCCGCCCGCCGCATTCCGTACCGCGTCGTCAGCCGCACCGCCGCCTTCCGTCACCGGACCTTGAGCGGCTTCACGCTGGAGATGCGCCGTGCCGCGGCTGGCCGCAACGAGGCCCGTCCCGCCCATGCCGCCGTGCTTGCCCGGTCGCGCGGCGGGACCGTGAAGCTGGTCCTCGTCATCGGTGAGCGGGCAGGGCAGGTGCAGGCCACCGCCCGCGCCGTCGCCGACGCCAACCTCTAGACCGCTCCGCCGCCTTTTCGCCCGCCCCTCGCCGTCAAACGGAAATGTTCGGCTGGCACAAGGGCGCGTCATCCCGCCCTCAGGTGCCCCATGATTCGTCGTCTCGTTGTCGCTCTCGGCCTTGCCGCCGCCACGCTTGCCCCCGCGCCGATGCTCCAGGCGCAGGAGGCGCCCGCGGCCGCGGTCGTCAATGTCGAGGGATGGGAGCGCCAGGTCGCCCAGACCGGCACTGTCTTCTACCGCTGCAAGCCGGGCGGCAGCTGCGCCGCCGGCTCCACGGTGAGCTTTCGCGGCCAGGCCGCGGCTCCCGTGCCGACCGTCGCCGTCTACCGCGAGCGGCAGGAGGGCCTGAACCGCCGCATGGTCGAGCAGAGCAATGGCCGCCTGTCCGCCGTCGAGATCATCGAGGTCGCCGAATCGACCCGTGGCACCGCCAAGGTGCTCACTGCCGTTAAGGCGCTCGTCGCCGTGAACGGTCCGCGCCAGTTCCTCGCCACCAGCCTCGTCGCCGATGGTGACCGACATTTCTCCATCGTCTCGACCGCGGCGACCGAGGCTGCCTCGCGCGCCAATGTCGCGACCTTCCTGCCGGCCCTGCTCGCCGCGCCGCGCAGCGCCACCGCCCCGCCGCCGGCTCCGGCCGGCCAGCCGGCGCGCCCCGCCGAGCCGCGCCGTACCCCCTGATGCGGGGAAAGACGGCGGTTCGGGCGTCAAGCGCCCATTCCTCCATTGATCGCGGCGGCGTGGCGGTCTAGACGGACCCCATTCCGAACCCGCCGAGGAGCGCCCGATGAAGGCCCGCGTCACCGTCACGCTGAAGACCGGCGTTCTCGATCCGCAGGGCAAGGCGATCGAGGGCGCGCTGAAGAGCCTTGGCGTCGAGGGCATCGGCGCGGTGCGCCAGGGCAAGGTCTTCGACCTCGAGATCGCCGACATGGACCGCGCCGCCGCGGAAGCCGCCATCAAGGCGGCCTGCGAGAAGCTGCTGGCCAATACGGTGGTCGAGAACTACCGCATCGACATCGCCTGAGCGGGAGAACGCCGATGAAGGCCGCCGTCATCGTCTTTCCCGGATCGAACCGCGAGCGCGATATCGCCTATGCGCTGGAGCTGACCTCGGGCCAGAAGCCCGCCCTGGTCTGGCACGGCGACCGCGACCTGCCGGCCGGCACCGACCTCGTCGTGCTCCCCGGCGGCTTCTCCTATGGCGATTATCTGCGCTGCGGCGCCATTGCTGCCCGCGCCACCATCATGGACGCGGTGCGGGCCCATGCGGCGCGTGGCGGCCTCGTGCTCGGCGTCTGCAACGGCTTCCAGATCCTCTGCGAGGCGGGGCTGCTGCCAGGCGTGCTGATGCGCAACGCGCAGCTCAAGTTCATCGCCCGCAACGTCCACCTGAAGGTCGAGCGCTCCGATACGCCCTTCACCCGCCGCTACAATGCGGGCGCGGTGATCGAGGTGCCGGTGGCGCATGGCGAGGGCAATTTCATTGCCGATGCCGAGACGGTCGCAAAGCTCGAGGGCGAGGGGCGGGTGATCTTCCGCTATTGCGACGCGGCAGGCCAGGTAACGGCGGGCGCCAATGTCAACGGCGCCACCAATGCCATTGCCGGCATCGTCTCGGAGAACCGCCGCGTGCTCGGCATGATGCCGCATCCCGAGAACCACGTTGACCCGGCCATCGGCTCCACCGACGGCCGCGGCCTGTTCGAGAGCCTCGCCGAGGCGCTCCAGACGGCGTGAGGGCGGGGCCGTTCGGGCTGCAGACCAGCCAGTGCGTCCTTCGAGGCTCGCTATCGCTCGCACCTCAGGATGAGGTGGGTTGGCGTGTTGCACCGAGGCTACCGGTGCGCGGCGCCGCGCTGTCTTTTCGACGCTGATGCCACGCTCCCCTCTCCTCATCCTGAGGTGCGAGCGGTAGCGAGCCTCGAAGGACGCACTTGGGTCATGCAGGGCTGCCGCCCGCAGCAGCACCGGACCCTTCCGTTATTCCCGCACCAAACCCGCATGACGATGCCGCGAGGGCTCCGCCCCAACCCTCTCCCCTCGCGGGAGAGGGTGCCCGCGTCGGCGGGCGGGTGAGGGGGATTGCCGATCGCCCTTTGCTTCGCCCCTCATCCGGCGCCTCATAGCATCGAGCGAACGCGAGATGCGTTCGCATCTCGCTATCCGGCGCCACCTTCTCCCACGAGCGGAGAAGGAAAGGGCAGTCGAGCGCCTCTCACGCCGACAGGCGCATCCGCTTGATCATGCTGGTGATCGCCTTGAAGGCGTCGCCGATGCCGCCGGAACTCGTCACGTTGAAATACATCGACGGGTCGGTGGCGCAGGCGCGCAGCAGCGCCGCATTGCCCTCGATGACCCGCACCGTGAACAGCGTCACGCCCGTCGCCTTCACCGCGTTGCAGGCGAGCGCCGTGCGGGCGTCGATGGACGAGGTGGTGCCGGTCCAGCGGTTCTGGGTGTTGTCGCCATCGGTCAGCAGGATCATGTAGCGCAGCACATCGGGGCTGGTCTCGCTCTGCGCGAAGGGCGCGCCAGGCGAAGCGATCGCGAGGCCCGTCTGCAGGCCGATGGTGATGTTGGTGTTGCCGGCCGGATGCATGGCGGCGATGGTCGCGCGCGCCAGGGCGAAATTGGTCGAGAGCGGCTGGACGGCGGCGAGCAGGCCGGTGGCGCATTTGGCCCCGCGATAGCGCGTGGGGTCCGAGGTCGGCGCGGCGTCGGTGGTGTCGGCGGGCTGGTCCCGGTCGGTGAGGCAGCCGGTCCAGTCGGTGCGCGTGGTGACAAGCGACGAGGCGATGCCGGTGCCATCGAAGCGCAGCCAGGACTCGTTGCGATAGCCGGTGCCGATGTTCACCTGGGTGTCGAACGGCACGACGGCGATCTTCACCTGGTCGGACGAGACGCGGTTCGCCTCGAGATCGGCGATGAGGTCGAGGGCGGCGGATTTCAGCGCCGTCATCTTGCCGCTCCAGCCCATCGAGCCGGTATTGTCGAGGACGAGGGTGATCTCGATCTTCGGCTCGTTCCACGAGGCCTGGGAGGCGACGCCAATCGGCATGGCGCTGACGCCCATGGTCGCGGCGATGGTGGTCTGCAAGCTGCCGTCGATGGCGAGGCGGATGGTGTTGCCGGTGCGGTTCACCTGCAGGGTCCCGAGCGTCAGGTCGGCGGGACGGGTGAAATTGCCGGCGAAGGCCTTGTTCGCAGCATCCTGCAGGGCGGTGTCGGAGAGGCGCCGCGAATCCTTGGCCACGGCCAGCGAGGCGGCATCGAGAGCCGCCTGGATCTGCGTGCTGGTGCGGGAGGCGCGGGTATAATCCACCGCCGCGCCGACCACGCCGAACAAGGGCAGGGCCGCCATGGCGAAGAGCATGGCGACGTTAGCGCGGGTGTCGGACCCGAATCGAGACAGAGTCTTCGTCATCTGTGCCGCTCCCGGACGTCCGCCCCGTCCGACGGCGTCCCTGGGGCCGACGCTTCAAGCCGCGTGCCGTTGATGCCGTCTTGCTGCGGGAAACCGCCTTTCGCCGTTGCGAAACGGGGGCGCGGGGGCTAAGTGCAACGCTTCACGGACTGGCCCGCGGGACGGACGACGGCATGATCCCCAACGAACCGAAGATCACCCCCGAACTGGTTGCCAGCCACGGCCTGAAGCCGGATGAATACCAGCGGATCCTTGAGCTCATCGGCCGCGAGCCGACCATCACCGAGCTCGGCATCTTCTCGGCCATGTGGAACGAGCACTGCTCCTACAAGTCGAGCCGCCTCCACCTGAAGACGCTGCCCACCAAGGCGCCCTGGGTCATCCAGGGCCCGGGCGAGAATGCCGGCGTCATCGACATCGGCGACGGGCTCGCCGCCGTCTTCAAGATGGAGAGCCACAACCACCCGTCCTATATCGAGCCCTACCAGGGCGCGGCGACGGGCGTCGGCGGCATCCTGCGCGACGTCTTCACCATGGGCGCGCGGCCGATCGCGGCGCTCAACGCCCTGCGCTTCGGCGACCCGGCCCATCCGAAGACCCGCCACCTCGTGGCGGGCGTCGTCGCCGGCGTCGGCGGCTATGGCAATTCCTTCGGGGTGCCCACCGTCGGCGGCCTCGTCGGCTTCCACACCCGCTATGACGGCAATTGCCTCGTCAATGCCATGGCGGTCGGCCTCGCCCGCACCGATGGTATTTTCTACGCCAAGGCCACCGGCGTCGGCATGCCCATCGTCTATCTCGGCTCGAAGACCGGCCGCGACGGCATCCATGGGGCCACCATGGCCTCGGCCGAGTTCGGCGAGGGCGCCGAGGAGAAGCGCCCGACCGTGCAGGTCGGCGATCCCTTTGCCGAGAAGCTGCTGCTCGAGGCCTGCCTCGAGATCATGGAGAAGGATTGCGTCATCGCCATCCAGGACATGGGCGCGGCGGGCCTCACCTGCTCGGCGGTGGAGATGGGCGCCAAGGGCGACCTCGGCGTCGAGCTGCACCTTGAAAACGTGCCGACCCGCGAGGCCGGCATGACGGCCTATGAGATGATGCTGTCGGAGAGCCAGGAGCGCATGCTCATGGTGCTGAAGCCCGAGAAGGAAGAGGAGGCCAAGGCCATCTTCCGCAAGTGGGGCCTCGACTTCGCCGTCATCGGCCACACCACCGATGACCTGCGCTTCCGCATCAAGCTGAAGGGCGAGCTGATGGCCGACCTGCCGATCAAGGAGCTCGGCGACGAGGCGCCGCTCTACGACCGGCCGCATGTGCCGACGCCGAAGAAGCCCGTCATCGCTGCGGAGGCGGTCCAGCCGCCGCTGTCGAACCGCGACGCGCTGCTGAAGCTGATCGCGACGCCGGACCTGTCGTCGAAGCGCTGGGTCTATGAGCAGTACGACTCGATCATCCTCGGCAACACGGTGCAGCGCCCGGGCGGCGATTCCGCCGTCATTCGCGTCGAGAACGGGCCGAAGGGCCTCGCCATGACCTGCGACGTGACGCCCCGCTATTGCGAGGCCGATCCGGTCGAGGGCGGCAAGCAGGCGGTGGCCGAGGTCTATCGGAACCTCTCGGCCGTCGGCGCGCTGCCGCTGGCCATCACCGACAACCTCAATTTCGGCAATCCGGAGCGGCCGGAGATCATGGGCCAGCTCGTCGGCTGCATCCGCGGCATCGGCGAGGCCTGCCGCGAACTCGACTTCCCCGTCGTCTCGGGCAACGTCTCGCTCTACAACGAGACGCAGGGCCGCGCGATCCTGCCGACCCCGACCATCGGCGGCGTCGGCGTGCTCGACGATTTCACCAAGAGCGTCACCATTGCGCCGAAGAGCGCAGGCGAGCAGGTCTTCCTGCTCGGCGAGACCAAGGGCTGGCTCGGCCAGTCGGTCTATCTGCGCGACATCTGCGGCCGGGAGGAGGGCGCACCGCCCCCCGTCGACCTCACCGCGGAGCGCCGCCATGGCGAGTTCGTCCGGGCGCTGGCCGCCGAGGGCCTGCTCACCGCCTGCCATGACCTCTCTGATGGCGGCCTCGCCGTGGCGCTGGCCGAGATGGCCATGGCCTCCGGCCAGGGCATCACGGTGGAGACCCTGTCGCATGACGTGCCGGCGCATGGCTTCTGGTTCGGCGAGGACCAGGGCCGCTATGTGCTGGTGGTGCGCGAGGCCGATGTGGAGACGCTGGCAACCCGCGCTGCCGGTGCCGACATCGAGCTGCGGCGCCTTGGCGCGACGGGCGGGGCCGCGTTGACCCTCCCGGGTGAGGAACCCATACTGGTGAAGGACTTGAAGGATGCCTTCGAGTCGTGGCTGCCGGCCTATATGGGCCGGGCGGCCTGAGGAGAGCCTGACATGCCGATGGCCGCGGCCGATATCGAGCGGATGATCAAGGAAGCGCTTCCCGACGCGAAGGTCGAGATCAAGGATCTCGCGGGCGACGGCGATCATTACGCCGCCACCGTGATCTCCGAGGCCTTCCGCGGCAAGTCGCGCGTCCAGCAGCATCAGCTCGTCTATGCGGCGCTCAAGGGCAAGATGGGCGGCGTGCTCCACGCCCTGGCGCTGACCACCAGCGCGCCGGCCTGAGGCGCCCGCCGGTTATCGCGAGCAGCTGCAAGGGGATCTGCGCGGCGTGGATGGCCCGCCGGGCGTCGTTCGGGCGCAGTCCGCGGCGATTGGTGCGTGAATTCCCGCTTGCAAGGACTCGACCGAAGCGCAATCAATGCCCACCTGACGGACATCCGGGTCTCATCGAGCCCGCTCCAGCGAGAGAGTGCCATGACCAATCCCGCCTACGACAAGATCGACGCCGAGGTCAAGTCCAATGACGTCGTGCTCTTCATGAAGGGCACCGCGCAGTTCCCGATGTGCGGCTTCTCCGGCCAGGTCGTCCAGATCCTCGACTATCTCGGCGTGCCGTTCAAAGGCGTGAACGTCCTCGACTCCGACGAGATCCGCCAGGGTATCAAGGACTATTCGAACTGGCCGACCATCCCCCAGCTCTACGTCAAGGGTGAGTTCGTCGGTGGCTGCGACATCACCCGCGAGATGTTCCAGTCGGGCGAGCTCGTCCAGCTGATGAAGGAAAATGGCGTGCCGGTCCGCGAGGCCACCGCCTGATCCATTGCGTCTGCGCCGGGCGGACCTGCGACATCCTGCCCGGAAGTTGCCATGATCGGCTGCGAGAGGCATAAGGCAGCGGGGCACCGGGAGGTGCCCCCGTTCATTGCGCGGCGTCCGCCGCGTTGCCCCGGCCTTCGGGCCAGCCCATGGCCGCCTCTGCGGCGGCCGCAAGCCACGGGACCGCGTCGCCCCGCATGACCAGAGCCGTCCGACGATTGCGCGCCGCGCTTGTTCTCGCGTCCCGCCAGCCGCTGCGGGCCGCCGCCATCGGTGCCCTCGTCGCCGCATCCACGCCCTGCCTCGCCCAGCAGAGCCTCGGCTTCCAGGCTGGCACCGCTCCCGCCGGCAGCGCCATCGGCGGCACGGGCGGCCAGCCGCTGAACCTCCTCTCGCCCAGTTTCATCGCGCCCCTGCCGCGGCAGGCGATCCCGCCGCGTGGTGGCGCCGTTCCGGGGGCAGTCGCGGCCCCCGCCGTCGCCGCGGCCCCGACGATGACCGCTCCGATGCCGCTGCCGCGTCCCGAGGCCGCGCCGCGCGCCGTCATCACCCAGGCGAGTGCTCCCGCCGCCGTCGCGGCCGGCATGGCGCCGGCCATGGCCGCCACCGCGCAGCCGCCTGTCGCCGCTGCTCCCGCTGCCGTGCCGCCCGCTGCCGTCGCCGAGGCGCCGCCGCTGCTTCGCCCCTCCATGGACGAGTGGCCGCAGGATGAGGACCGCAGCCGCATCATCATTCCTGGCGCCTACCAGCGCCCGCAGCCGCAGCCGCAGACCGGCATCGAGGCGATCGCCGCCGCGGCGCCGCAGCAAGCCCGTCCGAACGAACCGCAATTGCCGGCCCGCGCCGTTGCCTTCCATGCTCCGGTGCCGATCGTGCGGCCGGGCGCCACCACGATCGTGCCGGTCTCGACCGGTCCCGTCACGGTGGCCGCGCCGCAGCTTGCTTCCGCCGGCTCGGTGCCGGTGAGCCTCACCACCCAGGGCAGCGCCACGACCACGGTCGTCCCGTCGGCGCCCGCCGGCAGCCTGCCCGGCGCCCAGCAGGCCATCATCCAGACGCGGCCGACGCCTGCCACCGGCCCGGTCCTCGCTGCCCTGCCGCCGGATGGCGGTGCCCGCGACTGGCCGCGCTACGTGCCCGGCGCCCGCGGCACCGACCGCAACCTCGGCATTGCCGGCGAGCGCGTCATGGCCGATCCCGGCGTGCCGCTGACCTGCCTGCCGGCGCCCGTCCGCCGCGCTCTCAACGATGTCGCCCTGCGCTTCGGGCCGATCATCGTGCGCTCCACCCACCGCGGCAACGGCACCTTCGTGCGCACCGATGCCTGGCGCGGCTCCTATCACCGCGACTGCCGCGCCGCCGATTTCCGCGTCTCGGGTGATCCTTCCGCCATAATCGCCTTCCTGCGCACGCGGCCCGACCTTGGCGGCGTCAAGCGCTACCGCAACGGCCTGTTCCACATCGACAACGGCCCGCGCCGGTCCTGGTGAGAGGTTCCCGGCGCGATCCATTCGCGCCGATGATCCGCCCATCAGATCCCTGAATTTGCCTCCGCCGGCTTATCCCGCCACCTTCCCGGTTCATCGCGGGAGGAACCCATGCTGCTCGTCGGAATGCTCGACAGTCCCTATGTGCGCCGCGCGGCCATCGCCGGCACGGTGCTGGGGATCCCCTTCGAGCACCAGTCGGTGTCGGTGTTCCGGCACATGGACCGCTTCCGCGCCATCAATCCGCTGATCAAGGCGCCGTCGCTGGTCGCCGATGACGGCACGGTGCTGATGGAGTCGCAGCTCATCATCCAGCACATGGAGGATGTGGCGGGCAAAAGCCTCAGGCCAGCCGATCCGGCGGCGCGGCTTGCTGACCTCAGGGCGACGGCGCTCGCCATCGTCACCTGCGAGAAGGCCATTGCCATCGAGTACGAGCGCAAGCGCCCGGAGGCGATCCGCTACGCGCCGTGGTTCGACCGCGTGACCGATCAGCTGGATGAGGCCCTGGCCTTGGTCGAGGAGATCGCCGCAGCGCGCTGGACATCGCTGCCGGAGGTCTGGACCCATGGGGCGATCGGCGCGGCGGTGGCCTGGGGTTTCATCCGCTTCACCATTCCCGATGCAGTGCCCGCCGACGCCTATCCGGCGCTCGCCGCCCATGCGGCGCGCTGCGAGGCGACGGAGCTCTTCAAGCACTGGCCGATCGACCGCGAGACCCCGTGAGGGGGGGTCGGCTCAAGTCTCAAGGCAACTGACATGCAAAAAGGCCGCCCGGTGGGGCGGCCTTTTCCTTGTCCTGCCGGGGCAGGGAAAAATCAGCGCGAGTAGAACTCGACGACCAGCGAGGGTTCCATCTGCGTGGCGTAGGGAACCTCGGAGAGGGTCGGAACGCGCGACAGCTTGGCGACGCCCTTGCCGTGATCGGCCTCGATATAGTCGGGAACGTGACGCTCGCCGGACTGGATGGCCTCCATGTAGAGGATCATCTGGCGGGAGGTTTCCTTCACCTCGACCACATCGCCGATCTTCAGCTTGTAGGACGGGATGTTGACGCGGCGGCCGTTGACCTTCACGTGGCCGTGGTTGACGAACTGACGGGCAGCGAAGACCGTCGGCACGAACTTGGCGCGGTAGACGACGGCGTCGAGGCGGCGCTCCAGCAGGCCGATCAGGTTCTCGCCGGTGTCGCCCTTCACCCGGACGGCTTCGGTGTAGACGGCGCGGAACTGCTTCTCGGAAATGTTGCCGTAATAGCCCTTCAGCTTCTGCTTGGCCTTCAGCTGGGTGCCGAAGTCGGAGAGCTTGGACTTGCGGCGCTGGCCGTGCTGGCCCGGGCCGTATTCGCGGCGGTTCACCGGGCTCTTTGGACGACCCCAGATGTTCTCGCCCATACGGCGATCGATCTTGTACTTGGCATTATGACGCTTCGACATCGCGTGTCCCTTGTCGTTCGTGTTCGATAGGAGACGCGCCCTCCTCTTGTCCGGCCTGACGGTGGAAATGCCAGGGCATTTCCCCCTCGGGGACACGACAGGTCGGTCACATGGACCGGCCGCGGGTGCGCAATCCCGCCGGCTCGCCCGAAAGCGACCCGTCAGGAAGCGGCGTCCTTAGCCGCGACGGCTTGCGATGTCAATGAAGCGGCAGGGATTCCACCCGCGTCTCGGCAAGGCCAAAGCCCGCAAAGACCGGGGTGAGGCCGGCAATCGCCGCGCCGCCGGTGAGGAGGGCAGTGGCCGTGGCGGCCGGACGGCCAACAAGGGCGGGCCCGAGGATCTGCGTGACGCGCCGGGCGATGGCCGGGGCGGGGTCGATCCAGGCGACCGGCCAGGGGGCGAGGGTGGCGAAGATCTCGGCGAGGAGGGGGTAGTGGGTGCAGGCGAGCACGACGGCGTCCGTGCGCCGGCCGTCCTCTTCGACGAAGCAGGGGGCGATTTCGGCGGCGATGGCCGTAAGGTCCGCGGTTTCGCCGCGCATGGTCGCCTCGGCCAGGCCCGCGAGGCGGGGCGAGCCGACGAGCGTGACGGCGCAGTCGCCGCGATATTCGGCCACCAGCGCCTTCGTGTAGTCGCGGGCGACGGTGCCCGGCGTTGCCAGAACGCTGACGAGGCGGCTCCGCGAGGTCTCGCAGGCCGGCTTCACCGCCGGCACGGTGCCGACCACCGGCAGCGCGAAGCGCGCGCGCAACTGCGGCAGGACGAGGGTGGAGGCGGTGTTGCAGGCAATCACGATGCAATCCGGCGCGTAGGCCGCGACCAGCCGCTCCATGACCTGCAGGACGCGGGCGACGAGATGGTCCTCCGAGAGCGCGCCATAGGGGAAGGCGGCGTCGTCGGCGCAATAGACGAAGCGGGCATCGGGGCGGGCGCGCACCAGCTCGCGGTGGACGGTGAGGCCGCCGAGGCCGGAATCGAAGACCAGGATGGTCGGGGCGCGGCCACCGCGCGGCGCGGCGGAGGGCAGGGGCTGTTTCATGCCGGCCAGGGGATCGAAGGCGATACGCATCACGCACCTTCACGCGGAGAGACGGCGGAAGTCTGGCCGCAAAGCGTTAAGGTTTCGCGAGTCTTTCAGGACATGCCGCGGCACAGGGCAGCCGCGCGGGCGTCGGCGTTGACGGCTGGGGCGCCGCCGCCCCATCACTTACGAAAATCCGGGGCGCGATGCCTTCGGACCCGAGGGAGGACATCCATGCACCAGCCGCCGAAGCCCTATGAGCTCGCCCGACGCCTGCGCGCCGGCGAGAGCCTGTTCACCGCCTGGATGAGCATGCCGGAGCCGCTGCTGGCCGATCTCGTGGCGCGCGAGGGCTTCGACGCCGTCACCTTCGACATGCAGCATTCCTCGGTCGACCTGCTCTCGGCGATGCGCGGCATCTCCGCGGTGAACCATGCCGGCAAGCCGGCGGGCGTGCGGATCGCCCTCGATGCCTTCGGCGATGGCGCGCGCCTCCTCGACGTCGGCGCCGAGATCATCATCGCGCCGATGATCAACTCGGTGGCGGATGCCAAGAAGTTCGCTTCGGCCGTGAAGTACCCGCCGCTTGGCGACCGCTCCTGGGGCGGCAACCGTTTCGTCCAGCTCACCGGCATGAACCCGCAGGACTATCTGCGCCAGGCCAACGAGATGACCGTGGCGCTCGCCATGATCGAGACGACGGCGGCGCTCGCGGCGGTCGACGACATTCTCGCGGTCCCCGGCATCGACGGTGTCTTCGCCGGCCCCTCGGACCTCTCCATCACGCTGCTGAAGGGCGAGAAGCTCGACCCGAACCACCAGGTGGTGAAGGACGCCTTCGCGAAGATCCTCGCGGCGGCCAAGAAGGCCGGCAAGCTCACCGGCTGCTATGCGCCGAGCCCGGAGCGGGCGAAGGAGCTGGCGGCCGAGGGCTGGGGCTTCATCACGCTGATCAACGACAGCCTGATGGTGCGCGGCGGCGCGCAGCAGGCGCTGAAGGCGGTCAGGGGCTGAGGGTTCGGCTAGTCCGCGACCTTGCCGCCGAAGCTCAGCAGATAGCCGTTGGGATCGCGGATGGCGAATTCGGTCAGGCCGTAGGGCATGGCCTGCGGGCCCCACTCGGCCTCGCAGGCGTGCCTCACCAGGTCCCACAGGCCGAGCACGTCGTCGACATAGATGTACTGCGTCGCGGTGGCGTGGGGCGCGCCGAGATGGGCGTTGCGCATGAACATGAGCGCGACGCCGTCGCGCTCCATGCGGCACCAGCCGGCGCCGTCATCGGCGGTGCAGGTGAAACCGAGCACTGTTTCGTACCACGCCCGCGTCCGGGCGAGGTCGGTGGCCTGCAGCATCGGCACGAGGCTTTCGAACCGCATGGGTTCCTCCCGCCTCACCCCAGCGCCTTGAGGAAGCCCGCAAACCGCATCAGCCCCTCCGGCCAGGGACCATGGCCCGAGGCGGCGTTGATGTGGCCGGCATCGCCGGCATCCGCCACGGCCGCACCCCAGGCGTAGCCTATGTCCTCGGCACGGCGATAATCGCAGTGCGGATCGGTGCGGCTCGCCACCAGGACCGAGGGGAAGGGCAGGGGGTCGCGGGGGATCGGCGCGAAATGGCGCTCGACCTCGGCGATATTGGCATGTTCCTCGATGTCGGGGAGGCCGACGAGGAAACCGCCGGCGACCAAGCCCTTCGGAAAGAGCGGCGCGGCATGGGCGATGGTGACCACCCCCAGCGAGTGGCCGACCAGGATCACCGGGCGCGAGCAGGAGGCAACCGCAGTGGCGAGATTGTCCACCCAGCGCTCCTTCTCCGGCCTGTGCCAGTCGCCGAGATGAACGCGCCGCGCGGTGGGCAGCTTCGCCTCCCAGCGGGACTGCCAATGGTCGTCATCGGAATTGGTGAAGCCGGGAACGATGAGGATGTCGGCGTCGGCGGTGCGCATGGGTCAGTCCGGCAGGATGGTGATGCCCTCGACCAGGGCCGCCGCTCTCATGCGGCGATCCAGCGTGGCGAGCGGCCGTTCCAGCCGGATCGCACAGTCGAGGTAGGAAGCGTCATAGGGCGTCAGATCGTGGATCCGCACCAGCCGGCCGACATCGGAGAAGGTGACCGCGGCATTGGTCGTGCTGACACGCACGTTGAGGAGCTGCGCCGCGGCGAGGGCTTCGGCGGCGAGCTCCGCGGACAGAAGTCCGCGGGTCACCTTGCGACGGATCACATGCATGATTTCAAGCGCCCAGATGGCGGGAACGACTGCGTCGGTGACAGCGATGGTGTTGAGATAGCGCTCGGTGTCGTCACTTTGCTCGTCTGGCGACAAGGCCGCGATGGTGATTGAGGCATCAATCACGATGGTCATCGGTGGCCTTCGTCGCGAAGCTCGCGGACCTCGTCCTGCGTCAGCGACACGCCTTCCTCACGCATCCTGTCGCGGACGCGCCGGAATGCAGCCTTGATCTCTTCCGGATCATGCCGCCGCTGGACTGGGACGATCTGCACGAAGGGCTCGCCGCGCTTGGTGACGATGACCTCCTCGCCCGCGAAGGCCCGTTCGGCCAGCGCCGAGAACTGGTTCTTGGCCTCGAGAATGCCGACCTTCATGATCGTGCTCCGATCTGGCTAGCTTGCTGGCCAGATTAGCACGGTCCGGCTTCTCCCGTCACGCTTCGCCGAAAACCCGGCGGAAGATCGTGTCGACATGCTTCAGATGATAGCCGAGGTCGAACTTCTCCTCGAGCTCGGCTTCCGACAGCGCGGCGCGCACCTCGGGGTCGGCCTTCAGCAGGGTGAGGAACTCGCCCTCGCCGCGCCAGACCGGCATGGCATTGCGCTGGACCAGCCGGTAGGAATCCTCGCGGCTGACGCCCTTCTGGGTGAGGGCCAGCAGCACGCGCTGCGAATGGACGAGGCCGCCGAGCCGGTCGAGGTTCTTCTGCATGTTGGCGGGATAGATCAGCAGCTTGTCGATGACGCCGGTGAGGCGAACGAGCGCGAAGTCGAGGGTGATCGTCGCGTCGGGGCCGATCATGCGCTCGACCGAGGAGTGGGAGATGTCGCGCTCGTGCCAGAGGGCGACGTTCTCCATGGCCGGCATGGCCATGCCGCGCACGAGGCGGGCAAGGCCCGTGAGGTTCTCGGTCAGCACCGGGTTACGCTTGTGCGGCATGGCCGAGGAGCCTTTCTGGCCCTCGGAGAAGAACTCTTCCGCCTCCAGAACCTCGGTGCGCTGGAGGTGGCGGATCTCGGTGGCGAGCCGCTCGATGCACGAGGCGACGACGCCGAGCGTCGCGAAGAACATGGCGTGACGGTCGCGCGGGATGACCTGCGTCGAGACCGGCTCGACCTTGAGGCCCATGGCCTTGGCCACATGGTCCTCCACCCGCGGGTCGATCTGCGCGAAGGTGCCGACCGCGCCGGAAATGGCGCAGGTGCGGATCTCTTCGCGGGCCGCCTCGAGGCGGGCGAGGCAGCGGTCGAACTCGGCATAGGCCTGGGCGAGCTTGACGCCGAAGGTGGTCGGCTCGGCATGGATGCCGTGCGAGCGGCCGATGGTCGGGGTCATCTTGTGCTCGAAGGCGCGCCGCTTGAGCGCCGCGAGCAGCGCCTTCACGTCGGCGATGAGCAGGTCGGAGGCGCGCACCAGCTGGACGTTGAAGCAGGTGTCGAGCACGTCGGAGGAGGTCATGCCCTGGTGGACGAAGCGCGAGTCCGGGCCGATGAACTCCGCGAGGTGCGTCAGGAAGGCGATGACGTCGTGCTTCACCTCGCGTTCGATGGCGTCGATGCGGGCGACGTCGAAGGTCACGTCCTTGGCCTTGGCCCAGATGTTGGCCGCGGATTCCTTCGGGATCACGCCGAGCTCGGCGAGGGCGTCGCAGGCATGGGCCTCGATCTCGAACCAGATGCGGAACTTGGTCTGCGGGTCCCAGATGGCGGTCATTTCGGCGCGGGAATAGCGCGGGATCATGGGACAGGCCTCGGCGGGTGGAAAATCGCCCGCGGCTTAGCAGGGACGGGCGCGGGCGGCAATCGGCCTCAGGCCGGGCGGCGGAAGGCGCGCCAGGCCAGCGCCGTCACCACGACCGGCAGGGCGAGGCCAAAGGGCCACCAGAGGCGGAAGGCCGTCGTCGCCCAGAGATAGAGCGCCGAGCCCACCCCGAGCAGGTGATGGAGCAGCCCCATTTCACCGTCCACATCCTCCGCGAAAGCGGTGGAACGCTGCAGCACAGCGAAGACGAGGCCGGGCGCCACCAGCATCACGCCGAGCGTGCCGATGAAGGCGAGGCCGAGCCAGAAGGCGAGCGGCGGGCCGGGAAAGCGGGCGCGCAGGGCTTCGAGCAGCCACCAGGCCAGCGCGATGCCGGGCAGGAGCGGCAGGGCCTGGAGACAGATGACCTGCAGGCTGCGCCAGGAGGGCGCGTGGCCGGCCAGCAGCGAGGCTGGCAAGGCGGCGATGAGGGCGATGGCGGTGGTGATGAGGCCGGCGCGCAACGCCCTTCCCCAGACGCCGGGGGGCAAGGGCGACGGCGTTGGCCGCGATGCGGCAGCGGGCTTGGCAGCGCGCTTGCGGGGCGTCTTGCCCGCTCCCGCGGCGGAGCCTTTCCGGTCCATGGTCGCTGCCTTCTGTGCCATGGCGAGAGGATAGGGCGGGCGGGTTGACGGGTGCTGAATGAGTGGCACACCCGTCGACTTATCCCCATCCCCTGATGCGGCGCGATCCTTCTCGCAGACCCGGCGATCCCGCCGGCAACCGAAGAGGTCGCCATGCCGCACACCACCAAGCCGCAAGCCGCCGTCTCCGCCATTACCCCTCCCGTATTTGTTGTCGCCGCCCACCGGCTACTCGCCGACGGGCGCCCGGTGCCGTTCCGCCCCTCGCCGCATGGCGGCAGCCCCATCCGGCCCGCCTATCTCGTGCTGCATTACACGGCGGGGCTCACCGCCGCTTCCGCGATCGGCTGGTTTCTCGATCCCAGGGCCAAGGCCTCGGCCCATCTCGTAATCGGCCGCGACGGGGCGGTGACGCAGATGATGGCCTTCGACCGCAGCGCCTGGCATGCGGGGGTAAGCGCCTTTGCCGGGCTCACCGGCCTCAACAGCCATTCCATCGGCATCGAGATGGTCAATGCCGGCAAGCTGGTGCGCGGCCCGGCCGGCGGCTGGCGGACCTGGACGGGTGATCCGGTGCCCGAGGCCGATGTGCTGATCGCCCGCCACCGCAACGAGCCGTCAGATGCCGCCTGGCACCGCTACAGCGAGGCGCAGGTCGCGACGGTCGCTGCCATCGGCGCGGCGCTCCACTTGGCCTATCGGTTCAAGGGCGTGGTGGGGCACGAGGACATCGCCCCGCGCCGTAAGGTCGACCCGGGCCCGGCCTTCCCGCTGGCCGAGGTGGCGTCAAGGATCATGGGAAATGGGTGACGCCCGGCGCATTCCGGGCTGGACGGCTCACCTCTCCCCGGTGGGGGAGCCCCTCACACCATCGTGCCGCGGGCAGTCTCCGCAGCTTGGCGGATGGCCGTGATGTTCGGCGCATAGGCGGCGGTTCCGCCCTTGAACACGGCGGAGCCGGCGACCAGCACGGTGGCGCCGGCGGCCGCGACCTGCGGCGCTGTCGCCGGTGTCACGCCGCCATCGATCTCGATGAGGATGTCGCGGCCGGCGATCATTTGGCGGATCTCGGCGATCTTCTCGACCTGGCTGCCGATGAAGGCCTGGCCGCCGAAGCCCGGATTGACCGTCATCACGACCACGAGGTCGACGAGGTCGAGCACATGGGCGATGGCGCTGGCGGGAGTCGCGGGGTTGAGCGCCACGCCCGCCTTCTTGCCAAGCCCCCGGATGGCCTGGAGCGAGCGGTGGAGATGGGGGCCGGCCTCGGCATGGACCGAGATGACATCCGCGCCGGCCTTGGCGAAGGCCTCGAGATAGGGATCGGCCGGAGTGATCATCAGGTGGACGTCGAAGACCTTGGCGGAATGGGGCCGCAGCGCCTTCACCACGTCGGGCCCGAAGGTGATGTTGGGGACGAAATGGCCGTCCATCACGTCGAGATGGATCCAGTCGGCGCCGGCGGTATCGGCAGCACGGACCTCCTCGCCCAGCCGGGCGAAGTCGGCGGCGAGGATCGACGGGGCGATGAGGATCGGGTTGGCCATGGCCGGCTCCGGGCGTGACGGGATGGGCCGGCGGGTAGCATGAGGCAAGGTGCGCGGGCAATGAGGAGCAGCCATCGCTTGCGGCGCAGCAAGGCTGCCGGCAATCTGGCTCCGCTTCCCCCGACTGATTTTGCAAGGCCGCGGCCCATTCCATGACTGCTCTTCACGACGTTCTCGTTCTCGGCGCCGGCATGGTCGGCGTCTCGACGGCGCTGCATGCGCGGATGCGCGGGTTGCATGTGGTCCTGGTGGACCGCCGCCAGCCGGGCGAGGAGACGAGCTACGGCAATTCCGGCGTCGTCGATGGCGGCAACCTCTTCCCCGTCGCCATGCCGCGCGACCTGCCGACGCTGTTCAAACACGCGCTCAACCGGCAGACCGCCTCGCACTATCACCTCTCCGCTCTGCCGCAGGTCGGGCGCTGGATGTTCGATTACTGGCGCTGGTCGGCGCCGGAAAAGCTCGAGGATACCGCGCGGGTGATGCGCCCCTTCTTCGCACAAGCCGTGGAGTGCCATCGCGAGCTGATGGCGGTGGCGGGCGCCGAGCGCTATTTCCGCCAGACCGGCTGGCTGGAGCTCTACCGGCGGCCGGAGAGCCTTGCCGCCCAGGACCGCCGCCTCGCCCTGTCGCGCGACTACGGCCTCGACAACGTCAAGCTCACCAAGGCCGAGACGCTGGAGCTGGAGCCCCATCTGAAGGGCGATTTCGCCGGCTCGATCTGGTGCAAGGGGGCCGACACGGTGTCGAACCCGGGCGGCGTCACCAAGGCCTATGCCGAGGCCTTCACCCGCACCGGCGGGCGCTTCGTCATCGGCGACGCCATGACGCTGGAGAAGGTCGAGGGTGGCTACCAGGTCCAGACGGCCGAGGGACCGGTCCTGGCGCGGCAGGTCGTCGTCGCACTTGGCATCTGGTCGAAGGCGCTGGTGGCGAAGTTCGGCTATTCCGTGCCGCTCTCGGCCAAGCGCGGCTATCACCGCCACTACAAGCCGACCGGCAATGCCTTCCTCAATCGCCAGGTCTGCGACGAGGATGTCGGCTATGTCCTCTGCCCCATGGAGCAGGGCATTCGCCTCACCACCGGCGTCGAGATCGCGCTGCCCGATGCGCCGGCGACCCCGGTGCAGGTGGAGCGCGCCTTCGCCCATGCCAAGGACCTGTTCGATCTCGGCGAGCCGGTCGAGGCCGAGCCCTGGATGGGTCGCCGACCCGCGACGCCGGATTCGCGGCCGGTGATCGGCGCCGCCCCCCGCCATGAGGGCCTCTGGTTCGCCTTCGGCCACGGCCACTGGGGCTTCACGCTCGGGCCCGCCACCGGCAAGGCGCTTGCCATCGCCATGCAGGGCGCGCCGCAGCCGCTGGACCTCTCGCCCTATCGCATCGACCGCTGGTGAGCGGCCTCAAACGGTGATGTCAAAGAGCCGCGCGGAGGGCAGCACCGCGCTGGCATTGGGCGAGCGCGTCGCTTGGACGGCAGCGGCCTCCTCGGCGCGGCGCATCTCGGCGATCTTGCCGTCATAGACCACGGCGGGCGTCTCGGCTTCGCGCGCTTCGGGCGCGGAGGAGCCGATCTCGGCGGTGGTGCGATTGGCGCGGAGGGCAGCTTCCTCCGTGCGCCGGGATGCTTCCATCCCCGCGGTGTTGGCGCCTGCGGTCGCGCCGGTCGTGCTCACCATGGGTGACACCCTTCCTGGGAGCCCCCCGTCCACCCGCCAGAAAGACACAAGCCGGCCGCGGCTGCGAGCTTTCGCTCAAGGGGTGGTGAAGCGCGGGTAAAGGAGGCCTCAGCCGAAGCGGTCCTTCCAGGCCGGCAATGCGCCGGGGAAGGGCAGTGCGGTGGCCGAATGGATGCCGCGGGCGCAGGCCCTTGCCAGCACGGAAGCGGCCGTGAAGCCGATGGCCGCCATGTCCCGCGCATAGTCGGCGACGGGCACGGTGCCGGTGGCCGCGGCAAAGACCGTGTCGCCGTCGAGCGGCGTATGGATCGGGCGGATGGCGCGGCCGAGCCCGTCCTGCGCCATGACCGCGAGATGGGTCGCCTGGCCCTTGTCGAGCAAGGCGTCGGTGACGACGAGGGCGATGGTGGTGTTTTCCGGCCGCGCCCCCTTCAGCTTCAGCGCATGGGCATCCGCTGGCCAGGGGAAGGCCAGGCCGCGGCCGCCGAATTCGTCGCCCACCTCGTCGGTCGCCGCCCAGAAATGGCCGGAGGCGCCGATGGTGGCGCTACCGACGGCATTCACCACGACAATGGCGCCGACGCGGTGGCCGGAGGGCGAGATGGCCGACGCCGAGCCGATGCCGCCCTTGAGATCGGCGGTGGTGGCGCCGGTTCCTGCGCCGATCGTGCCGAGCGCCACCGGATCGGCGGTGGCTGCTGCGGCGGCGGCATAGCCGAGGTCGCGATAGGGCGAGAAACGGCCCCAATCCTTGTCGCCGCCGGAGAGCAGGTCGAAGACGATGGCACCGGGGACGATGGGCACGCGCATTGGCCCGATGGCAAAGCCGCGGCCGTTTTCGGCGAGGAAGGCGCTCACCCCGCCCGGGGCATCCAGGCCGAAGGCTGAGCCGCCGGATAGCACAACGGCATCCACCGTCTGCACGGTCTTGTCGGGGCGCAGGAGTTCGGTGTCGCGGCTGCCCGGCGCGCCGCCGCGAACATCGACGGCGCAGACGGCGGGCTCATCGAAGATGATCGCGGTGGTGCCGGTGGCGCGGGCGAGATCGGTGGCGTGGCCGACTTTCAGGCCGGGAATGTCGGTGAGGGTGTTGGATGCCATGCTCATCACGCGGCATCACGCCTCTGCGATTGGGCGAAGTCAACGCTTCCGTCCCGCGCCTCACCTATGTAGAGGTCGCGGCCACAGGTCATGCGGCAAAGGCCGCAAGCGGGGCGGAAACCGGAATGCCTGACGTCACCCTCACGGCGGCCCTTCTGGCGGGGCTGGTGAGCTTTCTGTCACCCTGCGTGCTGCCGCTGGTGCCGCCCTATCTCGTCTATCTGACGGGCGCGACGCTCGACGATCTGTCGGACAGCGAGGCGGATCCCTCCCTCGTGCGTCGGTCGGTGCTGCTGGCCCTGGTCTTCGTCGCGGGGTTCTCCACCGTCTTCGTGATGATGGGCGCCTCGGCCTCGCTCATCGGCGCCTATATCCGCATGTATTCGGTGACGCTGTCGATGGTGGCGGGCGTCGCCATCATCATCATGGGCCTGCATTTCCTCGGCCTGTTCCGCATCCCGCTGCTCTACCGGCAGGCGAAGATCGACATGGCGCCGCCGAAGGCCGGGCCGCTTGGCGCCTATGTGATGGGCCTCGCCTTCGCCTTCGGCTGGACGCCCTGCATCGGTCCGGTGCTGGCGGCGATCCTGGCGGTGGCGGCCTCCGAGATGACGGTGCACAAGGGCGCGGGGCTGCTCGCCGTCTATTCGATGGGGCTCGGCATCCCCTTCGTGCTCGCTGCCTTCGCCATCAAGCCCTTCCTTCGCTTCGCCGCGGCCATGAGGGGACGCCTCAGGGCGGTGGAGATGGTGATGGGTGGCCTCCTCGTGCTCACCGGTCTCGCCTTCCTCACGGGGAAGATGACCAGCGTCGCCTTCTGGCTGCTCGAGACCTTCCCGGTTCTCTCCACCTTCGGCTGATCATCCTCAGGGGCGCGGGCCCATGAGGCGGCGGAAGCGGATGATGTCGCTTGTAACCAGCGGCGTCACCGCCTCCGGCGCGCGCTCCTCGGCACCGGGTGCGGAGGCCATCAGTTCCGCATAGCGCTTCTTCAGGTCGTCGCTCTCCAGCGCCTCGGCGATGGCGCGGTTGAGCCGGGCGATGACCGCCGGCGGCGTGCCGGCAGGCGCAAAGAGCGCGTTCCAGTTCTGCATCTGGAAGGCCGGCAGCCCCGCCTCCGCGGCGGTGGGCACATCGGCAAGGCCCGGCACCCGCGCGGGCGAAGCGACCGCGAGGCCGCGGATGCGGCCGGCATTGATGGCCTGCCCGACCGAGGTCGCCGCATCGCAGACGCCGTCGACATGGCCGCCCATGAGGTCGTTAAGGGCAGGGCCGGCGCCGCGATAGCTCACAAGCGTCACCTCGACGCCGGCCGCCTCCATGAAGGCGCGGCAGATCAGGTAGTTCTGCGAGCCGACGCCGGCATGGCCGAGCCTGATCGTGCCGGGCTTCGCCTTGGCCTCGGCGACGAGCGCGGCAAGGGTCGTTGCGGGATGGTCGGCTCGCAGCGCGATCATCGAGTTGGTCTTGGCGACGAGACCGATGGGGGCGAAGCTCTCCGGCGTGTAGCGGATGTCCGGATAGATCGCATAGGCCGCGGCATTGGTGCCGGAATTGCCGATGAAGATGGTGTAGCCGTCGGGTGCGGCGCGAGCGGCGCGGGCGAGCGCCACGGTGCCGCCGGCCCCGCCGACATTCTCATGGATGATGCGCTGGCCGAGCGAGCGGGACATGGCCTCGGCGACGATGCGAGCGATGACGTCCGAGGTGCCGCCGGCGGCAAAGGGCACGATCATGGTGATGGGGCGGGCGGGATAGGCCTCCTGCGCGCCGGCCGGCAGGGCCGCCGCAAGCGTCAGGGCGAGGAGGGCGGCTGGGACGGAATGGTTGAGCATGGCGGCATCCGTGACGCAAAAACCCGCCCGGGTGACCGGGCGGGCTGGAGGAGCAGAGCGATCAGACGCCCTCAGTTCGTGGTGGTGTTCTCGAAGTAGGAGACCTTGCCGTCCGGACCCGGGCGCCAGGTGTAGGTCACGTAGTCGGCGCGGGTGATGTCGCCCTTCCTGTCATAGGAGATGTCGCCGATGACCGTCTTGAAGACGTGGCCGGTGCGCATGAACTCGGCGATCTTCTTGGGGTCGAGCGAGTTGGTGGCGACCGCCGCCTGCTGGAAGATCTGCACGGCGGCGTAGCTGTAGAGCGTGTAGGCCTGCGGCTCGAAGCGACGGGCGGTGCGGAACTTCTCGACGATGGCGCGCGCCTCCGGACGGTTGCGCGGGTCCGGCGGGAAGGTCATGAGCGTGCCCACGGCGCCGGGACCGGCGATGGAGGCGAACTCGTTGTCGGCGATGCCGTCGCCCGACATCATCGGCGCTGTGACGCCCTGGTCGCGCATCTGACGGACGATGAGGCCACCCTCGGTGTGCAGGCCGCCCCAGTAGACGATGTCGACATTGGCGGCCTTCAGCTTGGAGATGAGGGCCGAGAAGTCCTTCTCGCCGGTGTTGACGCCTTCGTAGATGACCTCCTTGAGGCCGGCGGCGTTCATCGCCTTCTGCGTCTCGTCGGCAAGACCCTTCCCGTAGGTGGTCTTGTCGTGGACGATGGCGACGCGCTTGCCGGCAAAGTTGCGCACGAGATAGGCGGCAGCGACGGCGCCCTGCTGGTCGTCACGGCCGCAGGTGCGGAAGGCGTTCCACAGGCCGCGCTCGGTGATGCGCGGATTGGTGGCCGAGGGGGTGATGAAGACCGCGCCGTTCTCGGCATAGACCTCGGAGGCGGGCATGGTCACGCCGGAGTTGAAGTGACCAACGATGAACCGCACGCCGTCGCCGATGAACTTGTTGGCGACGCTGACGCCCTGGCGCGGGTCGGAGACGTCGTCACCGATCTGCAGCGTGATGCGCTGGCCAAGGATGCCGCCGGCGGCGTTGATGTCTTCCACCGCCTGCTCGACGCCGTTGCGCAGCTGGGCGCCGAACGAGGCGTTCGGGCCGGTGATCGGACCGGCGACACCGAGACGGATCTGCGCCTGGGCGGGCAACGCCAATGCGAGACCGAGGCCGAGCGTCAGCCCGGCGAGGAGTTTGGTCTTCATGTCTCATCCTTCCCTGGAGGGGGCACGAGGGGCACGAACCTTCGCGGAGGACGGCGGAGCCGCCCTTGGGAAGGGATCGAACACCCTTTCGTGCGACTTGTCAGCCCATCCGGAGGACCCTGATGCGACATCAGGTTTTGTCCGGAGGGGAGGACAGCGGGACCGGCCGTTCCGCCCAGGTGAGCGGGCCGGTGCGTTCGTAGAGCCACCAATACTGATGCGCCATCTGGGCGGCGCGGGTGGCGCGGAAGGAGAGCAGGCCGATGGCCATGACGATCGTCGTGTCGACGAGATAGTAGCGCAGCGACAGGAGCGTGCCCTCGAACAGGGCGAAATGGGCGAAACGCACGCCGAGGCCGAGGATGAGGAGATAGGCCACCGTCTCCGGAATGCCGCGCCAGGTCTGGGCGCAGGCGCGGCCGGTCATGATGGCGAGCCAGCCGCCGAGGATCAGCGTCACCAGCAGGAACAGCCAGACGGACGGTTCCTCGTAGAGGATGCCCTGCATCAGTGCCGCCCTCCCTCGAGATAGGCGGCGCGGACTTCCTCGCGGGCGAGGAGCTCCTGGCCGGTGCCGGACATGGTCACGGCGCCGTTGACCAGCACATAGCCGCGATGGGCGAGCTTCAGGGCGTGATAGGCGTTCTGCTCGACGAGGAAGACGGTGAGGCCCTCCTGCCGGTTCAGCTCGCGGATGGCGTTGAAGATGCCGGCGACGATGAGCGGGGCAAGGCCGAGGGAGGGCTCGTCGAGCAGGAGCAGCTTCGGCCGGCTCATCAGCGCACGGGCAATGGCCAGCATCTGCTGCTCGCCGCCCGACAGCGTGCCGCCGCGCTGGTCGCGCCGTTCCTTCAGCCGGGGAAAGAGGGCGAAGACCTTGTCGAGGTCGTCGGCGAAGAAGGTGGGGTCGGTGAGGGAGGCCCCCATCTGGAGGTTCTCGAAGACCGACATGCGCGGGAAGATGCGCCGGCCCTCCGGCGACTGGGCGATGCCCATCCGCATGATCTGGTGGGTCTCGAGCCGGGTGATGTCGCGGCCGTCATAGACGATCTGGCCGCGGCGGGCCTGCGGGCTGCCGCAGATGGTCATCATCAGCGTCGACTTGCCGGCGCCGTTGGCGCCGATCAGCGTGACGATCTCGCCCTGCGCGACATCGATGTCGATGCCTTTCAGAGCCTGGATCGAACCATAAAAGGTCTCGACGCCGCGGGCGGTGAGGAGCGCGGTCACAGGCCCACCTCCGCTTCGACCTTCTCCACCTCGCTATCGTCGACGCCGAGATAGGCGGCGATGACCTTGGGGTCCTCGCGCACCTGAGAGGGCGTCCCGTCGGAGATCTTGGTGCCGTAGTCGAGCACGACCACGTGGTCGGAAATCTCCATGACGACGCTCATGTCATGCTCGATCAGGAGCAGCGAGGTGCCGTGCTCGCGGCGGATGAAGCGCAGCAGCTCGTTGAGGACGAGGCTCTCGCGCGGATTGAGGCCTGCGGCCGGCTCGTCGAGGCAGAGGAGCTCGGGCTCGGTGCACATGGCGCGGGCGATCTCCAGCGCGCGCTGCGGGCCATAGGCGAGGTCGCCGGCCGGGTCATCGGCGCGGTCGGTGAGGCCGCATTTGTCGAGCCAGTAGGCGGCCTTCTCGATGGCCTGTTTCTCCGCCCGCCAGTAGGAGGGCAGACCCAGGATGCCGCCGATGGACCAGCCCGAGGCGGCCATGAGCGGGTTGTGCTGGGCGACGAGCAGGTTCTCCAGCACGGTCATGCCGGAGAACAGGCGGATGTTCTGGAAGGTGCGCGCCACCTTCGCCGTGCGGGCGATGCGGAAGTCCGGCAGGCGCTCCAGCAGGAACTCCGCGCCGCCCTTCTGGCGCATGGTGATGCGCCCCTGCGTCGGCTTGTAGAAGCCGGTGATGCAGTTGAACACCGTGGTCTTGCCGGCGCCGTTGGGGCCGATCACCGCGGTGATGTCGCCGCGGCGGGCGTCGAAGGACAGGTCGTTGACGGCGACGAGGCCGCCGAAGCGCATGGTGAGGTGCTCGACCCTGAGGATGGCGTCGCTCATCCGTGGCCCTCCTTGACGTGGGCGGAGGAGACGGCCCGGCGGCTCTTGAGGAAGGCGGTGGGCATGCGGGTGGAGACGAAGCCGCGCGGCTTCCACACCATGATCACCACCATGGCGAAGCCGAAGATGAGCATGCGGTACTGCACGGGATCGAACTGGGGTCCGAAGATCGCCTTCATCCAGTCGAGCTCGCGCAGGAGCTCGGTGCCGCCGATCATCGCCACCGCGGCAATGGCCGTGCCGATCAGCGAGCCCATGCCGCCAAGCACGACGATGGCGAGGATCACCGCCGATTCCATGAAGGTGAAGCTCTCCGGCGAGATGAAGCCCTGGCGGGCGGCGAAGAAGGAGCCGGCGAAGCCGCCGAACATGGCGCCGATGGCGAAGGCGGTGAGCTTGGTGTTGACCGTGTTGATGCCGAGGGAGCGGCAGGCGATCTCGTCCTCGCGCAGGGCCTCCCAGGCGCGGCCGACGGGGAGGCGGCGCAGGCGGTTCGACACCCAGGCGGTGAGGAGGGCGAGGCAGACGATGACGTAGTAGAGGAAGATCGTCCGGTAGACGGGCGAGAACTCGAGGCCGAACGTCGCCGCGAAGCCGGTATCGGAGGCGTTGAAGGGAATGCCGAAGAAAGACGGCCGCGGGATGGTCGAGATGCCCTCGTAGCCATTCGAGAAGTCGGTCCAGTTGATCAGCACGAGGCGGATGATCTCGCCGAAGGCCAGCGTCACGATGGCGAGATAGTCGCCTCGCAATCGCAAGACCGGAAAGCCAAGTAACACCCCCCAGAAGGCGGCGAGGATGCCGGCGATGGGCAGGCAGATCCAGAAGGCCCAGACACCGAGGCCGGGGAAGGTCGCCGGGATCACCTTGGTGGCGATGAGCGCATAGGCATAGGCGCCGACGGCGTAGAAGGCGACGTAGCCGAGGTCGAGGAGGCCGGCGAGGCCGACGACGATGTTCAGGCCCCAGGCCAGCATCACGTAGATGAGGATCTGGATGCCGAAATTGTCGATCCACTTCAGCGCGCCGCCGCCGCCGGTGAGCGACAGTATCATCATCGGATAGACGAAGAGGGCGACGAGGGCGGCCGGCGGCAGGCCGTTGCGGATGACGAGCCGGATGCTCTGCGGGATCAGGCCCCAGACGAGGTGGGTCCCGATGGCCGCCGTCGTCTCGGGCCGGACACGGGCCTGCCAGAGCGACAGCAGGAAGCGGCCCGCCCAGACCAGCAGTACGACGACGGCGAGCAGGTCCCAGCGCGGCTCGACGATCAGCCGGTTCTGCATGTCCTGCGTCGTCTTGAAGGCGAGCAGGGGGCCGAAGACGCCAGCGGCGACGAGGGCGGCGAAGAGCGCGTCCTTGACGGCGCGGGCCACGGGGGAGGGGGCTGCGCGGGCGGTGTCCAGCGGCATGGTCACGGCGTCAGACCTTTTCGACGTCGGGACGGCCGAGAATGCCCTGGGGCATGAAGATCAGCACGATCGCGAGGATGGAGAAGGCGGCGACGTCCTTGTACTCGACCGAGAAATAGGCCGACCAGAACACCTCGATGAGGCCGATGAGGAGGCCGCCGAGCACCGCGCCGGGCAGCGAACCGATGCCGCCGAGGACGGCGGCGGTGAAGGCCTTCACCCCCGGGGTGAAGCCGTCGGAGAAGTTCACCACGCCGTAATAGACGAGGTAGAGCGTGCCGGCGACGGCGGCGAGCGCCGCGCCCATCACGAAGGTGATGGAGATGGTGCGGTCGACATCGACGCCGAGGAGGGCGGCCATCTTGCGGTCCTGTTCGCAGGCCCGCTGGGCACGCCCGAGCGGCGTCTTGGCCACCACCCACCAGAAGATGGCGAGGAGGCCAACCGTCACCACCATGATGAGGATCTGCTTGTAGGACAGCGTCACCTGGTAGCCGCCGGCGGCGGAGAGCACGAAAACGCTGTTGAGGATCGGGTCGATGGCCTTGTTGCGCGGGCCCTGGGCAACCTGGACGAAGTTCGACAGGACGATCGACATGCCGATGGCCGAGATCAGCGGGGCGAGGCGGAAGGAGCCACGCAGCGGCCGATAGGCGACGCGCTCGATGGTCCAGCTGATCAGCGAGGTGAAGACCATGGCGATGATCAGCACGATCAGCAGGGCGAGGAGGATGGAGCTGACGCCGAGCCAGGTGGTGAGCACCATCAGCGCGATCAGCGCGATGAAGGTGGAGACCATGAACACATCGCCATGGGAGAAGTTCACCATGCCGATGATGCCGAAGACCATCGTGTAGCCGATGGCGATGAGACCGTAGATCGATCCCAGGGTCACGCCATTGATCAGCTGCTGGAAGAAAACTTCCATGCCGCCACCTTCCCACCTGTCCCCTCCGGCGCGGGGATACGCGCCGTGCCGTCCGGGGGGCGGATGGCCGCCTTGTGCAGCGGTCTCGTCCGATCCGTCGACCACCTATCGGTAGCAACTGCGTCGATAAGCCACAACGGTGCGGCGCAGATTATTCACACCGGCGCCGAAGGCCGCGCCGGCCGCGATCTCAACCTTAATCACCGAGAGTTCAGCCCGCGCCATTGGCCGCGGCGGTCTCGCGGTCGTATATGGTTCGCCTGACAGAGGATTTTGCCATGGATGGCGGAACCGTTCGCTCGATGATCCCCGGCGTGCTCGCGGCCACCTCGCAGGCCTATCGAGACGGCATGGCCCATGTGGCCGGCCACGTTCATGTCGTGACCACGGCGGGGGCGGCCGGCACCAGCGGCTTCACCGCGATCGCGGTGGCCTCGGTCTCCGACGATCCGCCGATGCTGCTCGTCTGCCTCAACCGCAAGTCCGCCAATGGCGACCTGATCGGCCGCAATGGCGTCTTCGCCGTCAATGCCCTGCCTTCGGGCGCCGAGGGGCTCGCCGAGACCTTCGCCGGCCGGCGCGGTCTTGCCGGCGCCGAGCGCTTCCGCGAAGGGTCCTGGACGCCGCTGGTGACCGGCTCGCCGACGCTCGACACCGCCCTCGTCAGCTTCGACTGCCGGGTGGAGGAGATGCGGCCCATGGCGACGCACCACATCCTCATCGGCCGCGTCGAGGCCGTGCGCATCGGCCCGGCCGGCGCGGCGCTCGCCTATTTCGACCGCGCCTATCGGCCGATCCCGCGCTGAGCGAGTAAGACGGGGCGGGCCGCGCCGCACTATCCTGCGGGCGCAGGTCATTCCGGGAGATCGCCGTGAGCGAAGCGGATCCGTCATCGCCCTTCAGCGGCATCAAGGCCATCGACTACACCGTCATCCTTGTGCGCGACATGGATGCAATGCGCGACTTCTATGGCCGCATCATGGGCTTCGCCCTCGACCGGGAACTCGCGCCGAACTGGATCGAATACCGGGTGGGTGGCAACAGCCTGACCCTTGCCAGGCCATCGCGCGTGGTCGGTGACAAGCCGACGCCGCCGGGCAGCGCGTCGCTGCAACTCGCGTTCAAGGTGTCGGTTGCGGATGTCGACCGCTGCGCCGCCGCACTCGTGCGGAACGGCATCACGCTGGTCGAGCCACCGACCGACCAGAGCTTCGGACACCGGACGCTGTTCTTCCGCGATCCCGATGGCAACCTGCTCGAGATCTATGCGGATATCGAGCGCCCGGTGGGGCCTTGAGCCTCAGGTCTTGATCCCGAGCTCGGCGAAGACCTCCTTCGCCTCCTTCATCGCCGTGTTGGCCGCCGGGACACCGGCATAGACGGCGATCTGCAGGATCACCTCCTTGATGTCGTCGGTGGTGACGCCGTTGGAGAAGGACGCGCGGCAGTGCAGGCGGAACTCCTCCCAGCGGCCGAGCGAAGCGGTGATGGCGAGGACAAGGAAGCTACGCGTCTTCCGCTCAAGGCCCGGCCGGGTCCAGATCTCGCCCCAGGCATAGCGGGTGATGAAGTCCTGGAACTCGCCGGAGAAGCCGTCGCGGCCGGCCAGCGAGCGGTCCACATGGGCATCGCCGAGGACCGCGCGGCGCACGGCGAGGCCCTTCTCGAAGCGGTCTTTTTCATCCATGGCGGTGGTCCTTCAGGGCCGCAGGAAACCCAGCACCGTATCGGTGAAGGCCTGTTCCTGCTCGACATTGGAGAGGTGGGCGGCGTCGAGCTCGACATAGCGCGCGCCGGGGATCGCCTCGGCCATCTCGCGGCCGCGGGCGGCGGGTGTCGAGCCGTCATGGGTGCCGGAAATGACGAGGGTCGGCAGGCGGATGGAGCGGATCGCCTCGCGCTGGTCCATGTCGCGGATGGCGGCGGAGCAGGCGGCATAGCCCTCGGGAGGGGTCGTCTCCAGCATCTCGACGACGCGCGCCACGGCCTTCGGGGCGGATCCTTGAAACCGCTTGGTGAACCAGCGGTCGACGATTGTGGGGATGAGGGGCTTCAGTCCGTCGCGCTTCACGATCGCGATGCGCTGGTTCCACATGTCGGCGGTTGGCATCCCGGCGGCGGTGTTGCACAGGACGAGGCGGGTGAAGCGGTCGGCATGGTGGACGCCGGCCCACATGCCGCTCATGCCGCCCATGGAGAGGCCGCACCAGTCGGCCTTGGCGATCTTCAGGTGGTCGAGCAGCTCCACCGCGTCGCGGGTGAGGCGGGCGAAGCTCGTCGGCCCGACGCGCAACTCGCTCTCGCCATGGCCGCGCTTGTCGTAGCGCACGACGCGGAACGCGTCGGTGAAGGCCGCCATCTGCGGCTGCCACATTTCCAGCCGGGTGCCGAGGGAGTTGGAGAGGAGGAGGACGGGTTTTGTCCCGCCGGTGTCCTCGTAGCGCAGGGACAATCCGTCCGACGTGGTGAAGCGGGGCATGGTCGTGTCTCTCGGGCGTCTGTCATTCGCCAGGCGGCAGCGGAGACTAGGCGAGCGCGCGGGGCTTGCAAGGGCGCGGAACGACGGAGGCGCATTGCGGCGGCGCGTCACCGCACTGCTTGGGAAAGGTTCCAGCTTGACGCCTCTTTCAGAACGGGTCCAAACTGCAAATCCCGACGAAAACGGCTTGTTTTCGTGGTGGGAGCCGGCGGTCGATACAAAAACAATGCCGAAGGCGCCCGGTTTGGTCCCATATTGAGGAGGAACGCCCATGCCGACGGTGACCCTGACGGTCAACGGTCGATCGGTGACGGCCGATGTCGATTCCCGCACCCTTCTCGTGCAGATGCTGCGCGAGACCCTGCATCTCACCGGCACCCATGTCGGCTGCGACACCTCGCAGTGCGGCGCCTGCGTCGTCCATGTCGACGGCAAGGCGGTGAAGTCCTGCACCACGCTCGCCGTGCAGTGCGATGGCGCCAGCGTCGTCACCATCGAGGGCCTCGCCCAGGACGGCAAGCTGCATCCGATGCAGGAGGCCTTCCGCGAGCATCACGGCCTGCAGTGCGGCTTCTGCACGCCCGGCATGATCATGTCCGCCGTCGATATCGTGAACCGCAAGGGGATCGTCGACGAGGCCACGATCCGCGAGGAGCTCGAAGGCAATATCTGCCGCTGCACCGGCTATCACAACATCGTGCGCGCGGTTGAGGCCGGGGCGAAAGCCATGGTCTCCGGCACCCCGGTTCGTCAGGCAGCGGAGTAAGCGGCGCCACAAGCCGTCCCGCCACGCCTCAATCCCAACAAAGGGTCCTTTAGGGAGGACACTATGACAGTCACCGCCATCGGTGCCGCCGTTCGCCGCAAAGAAGATCACCGCTTCATCACCGGCAAGGGCCAGTACACGGACGACATCAACCGTCCCGGCCAGACACATGCCTATTTCCTGCGCTCGCCGCATGCCCACGCCAACCTGAAGAAGATCGACCTCTCCAAGGCGAAGGCCATGCCGGGTGTGGTCGCGATCTATACCGGCGATGATGTCGCCGCCGACAAGATCGGCGGGCTCATCTGCGGCTGGATGATCCATTCGAAGGACGGCACGCCGATGCGCGCCGGCCCCCACCCGATCCTCGCCCAGGGCAAGGTCCGCTATGTCGGCGACCATGTCGCGGTGGTGATTGCCGAGACCCTGTCGCAGGCCAAGGACGCGGCCGAGGCGATCGTCGTCGACTACGACGTGCTGCCCGCCGTGGTCGAGGCCGGCAAGGCCCAGGCCAAGGGCGCGCCGCAGGTTCACACCGAGGCCCCCGCCAACACGGTCTATGACTGGCACATCGGCGACAAGGCGGCGACGGAGGCGGCCTTCAAGGCGGCCAAGCACGTCACCAAGCTCGACATCGTCAATAACCGGCTTGTGCCCAATGCCATGGAGCCGCGCGCGGCCATCGGCGAGTATGACGCCGGCAATGACGCCCTGACGCTCCATACGACGAGCCAAAATCCGCACGTCGCCCGTCTCGTCCTCTCCGCTTTCATCGGCATCGCGCCGGAGCACAAGCTGCGCGTCATCGCCCCTGATGTCGGCGGCGGCTTCGGCTCGAAGATCTTCATCTATGCCGAGGAGACGGTCTGCGTCTGGGCCGCCCGCAAATGCGGACGCCCGGTGAAGTGGACGGCCGACCGCACCGAGGAGTTCCTGTGCGTGGCCCATGGCCGCGACCATGTCACCCGGGCCGAACTCGCCATCGACGCCGACGGCAAGATCACCGGCCTGCGCGCCAAGACCATCGCCAATATGGGCGCCTACCTGTCGACCTTCGCCTCGTCGGTGCCGACCTATCTCTACGCCACGCTGCTGTCGGGCCAGTACGCCATCCCGAACATCTATTGCGAGGTGGATGCGGTCTATACCAACACCGCTCCGGTCGACGCCTACCGCGGCGCCGGGCGGCCTGAGGCGACCTTCGTGGTCGAGCGCCTCGTCGAGACGGCGGCGCGCGAGATCGGCATGGATCCGGCGGCTTTCCGTCGGCGGAACTTCATCACCAAGTTCCCGCACCAGACGCCGGTCATCATGACCTATGACTGCGGCGACTACAAAGCCTCGCTCACCAAGGCCATGGAGATGGCCGACGTGAAGGGCTTCGGCAAGCGCCGCCGCGAGGCCGCTCGCCGCGGCAAGCTGCGCGGCCTCGGCTACTCCACCTATATCGAGGCCTGCGGCATCGCTCCCTCCCAGGCGGTGGGTTCGCTCGGCGCTGGCGTCGGCCTGTGGGAATCGGCGGAGGTCCGGGTCAATCCGGTCGGCACGGTCGAGATCCTCACAGGCTCGCACAGCCACGGCCAGGGCCATGAGACGACCTTCGCCCAGCTCGTCTCCTCGCGCCTCGGCATCTCCATCGACAATGTCTCCATCGTCCATGGCGATACCGACAAGGTGCAGTTCGGCATGGGCACCTACGGCTCGCGCTCCGGCGCGGTCGGCATGTCGGCCATCTCCAAGGCCCTCGACAAGATCGAGGCCAAGGCGAAGAAGGTTGCCGCCCATGTGCTCGAGGCGGCGGAGGCCGACATCGACTTCAAGGACGGCAAGTTCACTGTGAAGGGCACCGACAAGGCGGTGGATTTCGGCACGGTGGCGCTCAACGCCTATATCGCCCACAAGTTCAACCCGCAGGAGCTGGAGCCCGGCCTGAAGGAGGGATCGTTCTACGACCCCACCAACTTCACCTTCCCGGCGGGATGCCACATCTGCGAGATCGAGGTGGACCAGGAGACGGGCGTCGCCCGCATCGTCAAATGGACGGCGGTGGACGATTTCGGCAACGTCATCAATCCGATGATCGTCGAGGGACAGGTCCATGGCGGCATCGCCCAGGGCGTTGGTCAGGCGCTGCTGGAAGGCACCGTCTACACCGCCGACGGCCAGCTCGTGACGGCCTCCTACATGGACTACGCCATGCCGCGGGCCCATGATCTGCCGTCCTTCGAGGTCGGCATGACCGTGACGCCGTGCCCGTCCAACCCGCTGGGCATCAAGGGCTGCGGCGAGGCCGGCGCCATCGCCGCACCTGCCGCCGTCATCAACGCGCTGACCGATGCGCTGGGAACCGAGGACGTGCCGATGCCGGCGACGCCCCTGGCCCTGTGGTCGATCATCGCCAAGCAATCCAAAGCCGCGATCGCGGCCGAGTAAGGTTCCGGAGAGGTCCCATGTATCCTTTCAAGTACCAGAAGGCCGCCACCGTTCGCGGCGCTGTCTCCCTCCTCAAGAAGGCGGAGGAGCCGAAGCTGCTGGCCGGCGGGCACACGCTGCTGCCGACCATGAAGCAGAGGCTCGCCAGCCCGAAGACGCTGATCGACCTCTCCGCTGCCGGGCTTTCCGGCATCGAGCAGAAGGGCCGCTCCATCGTCATCGGTGCCATGACCACCCATGCGGAGGTGGCGAACTCGCCGGTCGTCCAGCAGGCGATCCCCGCGCTGGCCAAGCTCGCCGGCCATATCGGTGATCCGCAGGTTCGCCATCGCGGCACGATCGGCGGTTCGGTCGCCAACAACGACCCGGCGGCGGATTATCCGGCGGCGCTGATGGCGCTCGGCGCGGTGGTCCACACCTCCAAGCGCAAGATCCCGGCGGAGGAGTTCTTTGCCGGTATGTTCTCCACCGCTCTCGACGAGGACGAGATCATCACCAAGGTGGCCTTCCCGATCCCGTCCAAGGCGGCTTACGTGAAGTTCCCGAACCCGGCCTCGCGCTATGCCATCGTCGGCGTGTTCGTCGCCAAGAAGGGCAGCAATGTGCGCGTCGCGGTGACAGGGGCCGGCTCGAACGGTGTCTTCCGCCATGAGGCCATGGAGCAGGCGCTCGCCAAGCGCTTCAATCCGAAGTCGCTGGAGGGCATCGCCACGCCGGCCGCCGACATGAACGGCGACATCCACGCCTCGGCCGACTACCGCGCCCATCTCGTCGGCGTCATCGCCAGACGGGCGGTCGCCGCCGCCACCGCCTGACCGGGCGGCACTGCGGACATGAAAAAAGGCCGGGGTTCGCCCCGGCCTTCGTCGTTTTGGAATGGGAGGGCGAGGGCCTCAGCCCTGGCCCTCGGTGAAGCGGCGCGTCTCGATCACCTCGATCACATCGCCATTGGAGCGCAGCGCCACGCAGCGCAGGGCGCCGATGGGACCGGTGACGGAGGGGTCGGTAGCGAAGCTGCGGGCGAGCAGGGCGCGGCACTCGGCCGGCTTCTCCAGCATGCGCAGCGTACGCCAGCCACGCGAGATCTCCGGGTTCACCGTCACATATTCGAGGCGCACCATATCGGCGTGCTTCGGGTCGATGACGCGGCGGATGCTGCCGGTGACCATCGCGGCCTCGCGCGGGAAGAACAGGAAGAGCGAGCCCAAGCCCAGGACCAGCACGATGCCGAAGGTAATGAGGACGGTGTTGTTGCGCATCGTCGGTGCTCCGATACGGCGGGGTGACCCAGCGATAGCATGCGCGGATTAATGAAAATTCGAATCGATTGCCCGGAATCCCGTTGCATTCGCGAAAAGTGCGACATTCGACCGGCGGCTGTTGTCGCAGGTTCAGGACGGCGCTCGAAGCTTTCCGCAGCACCGCCGCAAATTCGCCAGATGGGCAGACGAACGATAGAACCACACGACCGAACGCCGAGGCTCTCATGACGGTCCGGTTCTCCCCCGCCATCGCCGCTGCCACTTTCGCTGCTGTCGCCGGCCTCGCCACCGCGGCCGTTCCCGCCCGCGCCCAGACGGCGGGACAGGTGTCGGCTGATTATGCAGTGAGCTTCCTCGGCCTCTCCATCGGTCGCGGCACGATGGTGTCCACCAGCGATGGCCGCAGCTATCGCACGACGCTGGAGGCCCGTGTCACCGGCGTCGCGGCGATCTTTGCCGGCGGCACTGGCACGGCGACCGCCACCGGCCGCCTGACTTCGAGCGCGGCTGTTCCCGCCTCTTTCGACATTGAGATCCGCTCCGGCGGCAAGGTCGAGACCACCCGCATCGCCCTGAACGGCGGCAATGTCACGGGCGTCGAGCGCAATCCAGACAAGCCGCCGCATCCGCGCGCGACGCCGGTCCTGCCCGAGCATCTGCAGGGCGTGCTGGACCCTCTCTCGGCCGGCATCTTCGTCGCCGGCGGCTCCGGCCCGGTGACGGGAGCGGCGGCCTGCGAGCGGCGCGCCCGCATCTTCGGCGGACGCGAGCGCTTCGATCTCATCTTCTCCTTCGTCGAGACCCGGCAGGTGGAGATCGGCGGCTACAAGGGCGAGGCGGCGGTCTGCCGGGTGCGCTTCGAGCCGATCGCCGGCTATCGCCCCGATCGCAACGACATCCAGAATGCCCGCCGCCGCTCGGCCGAGGTGATCCTGGTGCCGGTCCGCGGCACGCGTCATCTCGTCCCGGCGCGCATCTCGCTCTCGACCGGTTATGGCACGGGCGTCGCCGAGGCGACGCGCCTTGCCCTGGACGGCGCTCCCCAGGCACGGCGGGCCTCTGCCGATTGATGTTCTCCACCGCGCCGCGGCTGGGCTATGGTGAGCGCCCAGCCGGAGTGCCTTCGTGACGTCGACCTCGCCCGTTCCGCTTCCCACCTCCATCGACGCGACGCTCGCGCTGTTGAAATCCGGCGACTATGTCGCCGACCGCGCGCTCGCCACCGTCCTGTTCCTCGCCCTCAAGATGGGCCGTCCGGTCCTGCTTGAAGGCGAGGCGGGTGTCGGCAAGACCGAGATCGCCAAGGTCCTCGCCAAGGCGCTGGGGCGGAACCTCATCCGCCTGCAATGCTACGAGGGTCTCGACGTCGCCGCGGCCGTCTACGAGTGGAACTATGCCGGCCAGATGATCGCCATCCGCCTCGCGGAGGCGGAAGGTTCGGTCGACCGGGAGCAGCTCTCCTCCGGCATCTTCTCCGAACGCTATCTCGTCAAGCGGCCGCTCCTGCAGGCGCTGGCGCCGGACCTTCGCGGCCCGCCGGTGCTGCTCATCGACGAGCTTGATCGCACCGACGAGGCCTTCGAGGCCTATCTCCTCGAGGTCCTGTCCGACTTCCAGGTGACCGTGCCCGAACTCGGCACGATCAAGGCGCCGGCGCCGCCCATCGTCATCGTCACCTCCAACCGCACGCGCGAGATCCACGACGCGCTGAAGCGGCGCTGCCTCTATCACTGGGTCGATTATCCCGACGCGGCGCGCGAACTGGCCATCCTCAAGGCAAAGGCGCCTGGCGCACCGGAGCGGCTGTCGAAGGAGATCGTCGCCTTCGTTCAGCAGCTCCGGAAGACCGAGCTGTTCAAGGTGCCGGGTGTCGCCGAGACGATCGACTGGGCGACCGCGCTGACCGAGCTCGACGCTGTCGGCCTCGACCCGCAGGGCGTGACCGACACGCTCGGCGTGTTGCTGAAGTACCAGGACGACATCCAGAAGATGCAGGGCGGGGAGGCCAAGGCCATCCTCGACGCGGTGAAGGCGGGTCGCTGAGGTGGCTTCCCTCCTCGCGCCGCTCACCGAGCCCGGCCGCATCCCACCCGTGAAGGCGGTGGTCATCGGCGTGCTGCTCCTCGCCGTGCCGCTGGCCTGGTGGACGATCCTGAGGCTCGCCGGCACGAGCGTGCCGGTGCCCGCGCCATCGGGCCTGTCCATGACCCTCATCGTCGTCGCGGCGCTGCTGGTGGCGCCGTTGCTCGAGACCGCGGTCCTCCTCGTCCTGCATTGGCTGATGGTGGTGCGCTTTGGCGCCGACCGCTCGACCTTCGTGCTGGCGGCGGTCGCCGCCGCTGTCATTGCCCATACGCCGCTGACGCTGGTCAGGACGCCGGTCACGGCGGCGATCTTCGTCGTCTTCGCCCTTGTCTATGCCGGGTGGTTCGCCGCCCGCGGCTGGCGCTGGGCCTTCCTCGGGGCGGCGCTGGCCCATGCCGCCTATAATGCCGGCTCGCTCGCCCTTTCGCCGGTCTTCGCGGCTCTCCTGAGGCCCGCCTGATGGCTGAGGCGCTGGCCGAGAACATCGCCCATTTCGCCCGCGCGCTGCGGGTTGCCGGCCTGCCGGTCGGCCCCGGGACGGTGCTCGACGCCATCGCGGCGGTGGAGGCGGCGGGCATCGGCTCGCGCGACGATTTCTACTGGACGCTCCATGCGGTCTTCGTGCGCCGGCACGAGCAGTCCGTCACCTTCCGCACCGCCTTCGAGATCTTCTGGAAGCGCCGGCACCTCATGGAGAAGCTGCTCTCCATCCTGATGCCGGTCGCCCCCGCCGCCCCGGGAAAGCCGGACCCGGTGTCGCTGCGCCTGCAGGAGGCCTTCTTCAAACAGGCCGAGAGCGTGCCGGTGGAGAAGCCGGAGATCGAGGTGGACGCGAGCCTCACCGTCTCCGATATCGAGGTGCTGCAGAAGAAGGACTTCGCGCAGATGACGGCGGCGGAGATCGCCGAGGCGAACCGCCGTGTCGCCGCCCTCGTCCTGCCCGACGACGCCGTGCCGACGCGCCGCCTCGCGCCCGATCCGCGCGGGCCCCGCATCGACCTCAGGCGCACGCTGCGCCGCTCCATCGCCGAGGGCGGGGCGATCATCGACCTTGCCCGCCGCGGCCCGAAGACAAAACATCCGCCACTGGTGATCCTCTGCGACATTTCCGGCTCGATGAGCCAGTACAGCCGGGTGATCCTGCATTTCGCCCATGCGCTGATGGAGCGCCGCCGCCACGTCCATGTCTTCACCTTCGGCACGCGGCTGACCAACGTGACGCGGATGCTCCGGGCCAAGGACCCGGACGAGGCGCTTGCCGCCTGCACGGCGGCTGTCGACGATTGGTCAGGCGGCACGCGCATCGCCCCCTCCATTCATGCCTTCAACCGGCTGTGGTCGCGCCGTGTGCTGGCGGGCGGGGCTGTGGTGCTGCTCGCCACCGACGGCCTCGAGCGCGACGGCACGGCGGACCTTGCCCGCGAGGCGGACCGGCTTCACCGCTCTTGCCGGCGGCTGGTCTGGCTCAACCCGCTGCTGCGCTTCGATGGTTTCGAGGCACGGGCGCAGGGCATCCGGGCGCTGCTGCCCCATGTCGACGAGTTCCGCACCATCCACAATGTCGCGGCCGTCTCGGAACTGGTGGCGGCGCTCGACGCCCGCCGGCCCGACCGCAGCCACGATCCGCGGCTCTGGCTGAAGGTCGCGTGAGGGCAGGACGGGCGCTGCCCATGGTCCCTGCACCCCGCCTCTGCCATCCTGCCCCTTGCCTCGTGCCCCTGATCATCCGATCTGTGGAGTCCCGACACGCGTGGAGGCCGCCATGATCTCGACCGACGACGACATCCTCACCACCGCCGAGGCCTGGGCGAAGGCCGGCAAGGGCGTCGCGGTGGCCACCGTCGTGGAGACCTGGGGCTCGGCGCCGCGCCCGATCGGCTCGCATCTCGTGATCGACGAGGGGGGCACATTCCTCGGCTCGGTCTCGGGCGGCTGCGTCGAGGGCGAGGTCGTGACCGAGGCGCTGGACGTGATCGGCTCCGGCAAGGCCAAGCTGCTCGAATTCGGCGTAGCCGACGAGACGGCCTGGCGGGCGGGCCTTTCCTGCGGCGGCCGCATCGCCGTCTATGTCGAGAAGGTCGGCTGATGCGCCTCGAGCTTTTGAAGGCGCTCAACGCCGCCCGTGCCGAACGCCGTGCCGCGGTGCTCGTCACCGACCTCGATGGCGGCGAGGCCCGCCTCGTCACCGAGGCGACGCTTGCCGGCGATCCGCTGGAGGAGCCGATCCGTGCGGCGCTGCGCTCGGGGCGCAGCGGCGTGGTCGAGGGCACGCGCACCTTCCTCACCGTCCAGGTGCCGCCGGCCAAGATGGTCGTTATCGGCGCCGTCCATATCAGCCAGGCGCTGGTGCCGATGGCGCGGATGCTCGGCTACGACCCGGTGATCGTCGATCCGCGCACGGCCTTCGCAACGCCTGAGCGCTTTCCGGATGTGACGCTTCTGGCGGAGTGGCCGGATGAGGCGCTGCCGAAGCTCAAGGTCGACCGCTTCACCGCCTTCATCGCGCTCACCCACGACCCGAAGATCGACGATCCCGCTTTGCTCCACGCCTTCGAGCGCAGCTGCTTCTACATCGGCGCCCTCGGTTCGCGTAAAACCCATGCCAAGCGCGTCGAGCGTCTCACGGGCAAGGGCGCGAGCCCCGAGGCCGTCGCCCGCATCAAGGCGCCCATCGGCCTTGCCATCGGCGCGATCTCGCCGGCCGAGATCGCCGTCTCCATCCTTGCCGAGGTGACGCAGGCCTGGCGGCAGGGCATCGCCTGAGGGCCGAGGAGGGGTCATGCGCTTCGGTCCCGTTCCCCTCGCCGAGGCCCGCGGCGGCGTCGTCGCCCATGCGGTGCGGGCTGGCGGTCTCGTGCTCAAGAAGGGCGCCCGCATCGGCGAGGCCGAGATGGCAGCCCTCGCGACGGCAGGCGTCGAGACCGTCGTCGTCGCCATGGCCGAACCCGGCGACATGGGCGAGGACGAGGCGGCCGCCGCCATCGCCGCGGCCGTGGCGGGGGAGGGGCTCAGGGTCGATCCCGCCTTCACCGGCCGCGCCAACCTGTTTGCCTCCGATGCCGGCGTCCTCGTCGTCGACCGCGACGGCATCGACCGGCTGAACCGCATCGATGAGGCCATCACCCTCGCAACCCTCCCGGCTTTTGCCGCGGTCGAGGCGGGCGAGATGGTCGCCACGGTCAAGATCATCCCCTATGCGGTGGCCGCCGACCGGGTGGCGGCGGCGACGGCAGGACCGCTGGTGCGCATCGCGCCCTTCGTGCGGCGGCGCGTGGCGGTGATCTCGACGCTGCTGCCCGGGCTCGCCGACAAGGTGGTGGAGAAGACGCTGCGCGTGACCGCCGACCGGCTGGATCCTGCCGGCGCGTCCATCGCCATCGAACGCCGCGTGCCGCATGAGGCCGAGGCGCTCACGGTGGCGCTCCGCGAGGTCACGCCGCAGGCCGATCTGGTCCTCGTCTTCGGCGCCTCGGCCATTGCCGATCGGCGAGACGTCATTCCCGCGGCGCTGGAGGCGGCGGGCGGCGCGGTCGAGCATCTCGGCATGCCCGTCGATCCCGGTAACCTGCTGATGGTCGGCGCGCTGGGGGATGTCCCGGTGCTGGGCGCGCCGGGCTGTGCCCGCTCGCCCAAGGAGAACGGCTTTGACTGGGTGCTGATGCGGCTCCTCGCCGGCCTCTCCGTGACCCGGACGGACATCACGGGAATGGGCGTCGGAGGGCTTCTGATGGAGATCGTGTCGCGACCGCAGCCGCGCGAGGATGTGACGCCCGTCGCCGGCGCGGCGCGCATCGCCGCGCTGGTGCTCGCTGCCGGCCGCTCGACCCGCATGGGCGGGCCGAACAAGCTGCTAGCCACCATCGACGGCGTGCCGCTGGTGCGCCATGCTGCCGAGGCGGCGCTGGGGGCCGGGCTCGCCGAGGTGGTCGTCGTCACCGGCCACCAGAGCGAGGCGGTGACGGGGGCGCTCGACGGGCTTGGCTGCCGCTTCGTCGCCAATCCCGATTTCGCCGAGGGCCTCTCGACCTCGCTGAGGACCGGCCTGTCGGCCCTGCCGGAGACGACCGACGCCGTGATCGTGCTGCTCGGGGACATGCCGCGGGTCTCGGCGGCGCTCGTGGCGCGGCTCGCCGCTGCCTATGATCCGGGTGGCGGGCGGCACATCGTCGTGCCCGTCTCCGACGGGCGGCGTGGCAATCCCGTGCTGTGGGGCCGGCGCTATTTTGGCGAGCTGATGCGGGTCACCGGCGATCAGGGCGGGAGGGCCGTGCTCGCCGGCGCGCCAGAGGCGGTGGCCGAGGTTGCGGCGGAGGCGGACGACGTCCATCTCGACCTCGACACGCCCGAGGCTCTCGCCGCGGCCGGCGGACGGATCGCGCCTTAACCACCGTCCTGTTTTGGTTGCCGACCAAGATAAAAAAATCCCCGGGTCGTTGGGGACCCGGGGCTGAATTGTCATCTCCGTGGACGCGGAGTTGTTGCATTGGTCTATGCGCGCCACTCCGGCAAAACACAATGAAACCCGTGTCTTTACCCTACCGGTTGACCTTACCGGGGTGACATCGAAACAGCTCAAATTGTCTCTACTGCCACGCCACTGGAAGCGATCCTTCCCCAAAGGCCGTCACGGATAGGTCATCTGCCCTTCGTCGGGCCGTCACCCCGCGATCATACCTGCGTCGGGATCGGCCCTCGAATCGGGATGAAGCGGCATGGCCCTGGTGGCAGGCGAGACTCGCAAGGCGACCCATCACAACCTGAAGCGCGCCGTGACGCGCCATCGCCCACTCTCCCCCGCCGGCCTGCAGGAACGTCTTTTCACGCTGATGTTCTCCGGCCTCGTCTATCCGCAGATCTGGGAGGATCCGGAGATCGACATGGAGGCCATGGCGCTGACGGGGGAGGACCACGTGGTCGCCATCGCCTCTGGCGGCTGCAATGTGCTGAGCTATCTCGTCGCCGGCCCGGCCCGCGTCACCGCGCTCGACCTCAACGAGAACCACATCGCGCTGAACCGGCTGAAGATCGCCGCGGCGCGGTTCCTGCCCGACCACGAGAGCTTCTTCCGCTTCTTCGGCGAGGCTGACAGCCGCGACAATGTCGCGGCCTTCGACGCCCATCTCGCCGATCGTCTCGATCCCGTCACCCGTGCCTATTGGGAGAAGCGCAGCCTCACCGGCCGGCGTCGCATCGAGGATTTCGCCGACAATCTCTACCGCAAGGGCCTGCTCGGCTGGATGATCGGCACCGGCCATGCGGTGGCGCGCCTGCACGGCCGTGACCCCCGCAAGATGCTGGCGGCCACTAGCCTTGCCGAGCAGCGCGCCATCTTCGAAACGGAACTGCGCCCGCTCTTCTCCTCCGGCCTGGTGCGCTGGCTGGTGAAGAACCCGGCCTCTCTCTACGGCCTCGGCATCCCGCCGGCGCAGTATCGGGCGCTGCTCTCCTCCGCGCCCGAGGGCAGCGGCATGGAGGCAGTGCTGGTGGCGCGCCTCGAGCGCCTCGCCTGCGACTTCCCGCTGGAGCGCAACTATTTTGCCTGGCAGGCCTTCGGCCGGCGCTACCAGCCCGGCGGCGTCGGTGCCGTCCCACCCTATCTGGCACCGGAGAACTTCGCGGCGGTCAGCGCTCGCGCCGAGCGCGTCGATGTCCGCCACGAGAACTTCATCGATCACCTCGCCGCCCTGCCGGAGGCCTCGCGCGACGTCTATGTGCTGCTCGATGCGCAGGACTGGATGACCGACGAGATGCTCAACCGTCTGTGGGCCGAGATCACCCGCACCGCGCGCCCCGGCGCCCGCGTCATCTTCCGCACCGCCGCCGAGGAGAGCCTGCTCCCCGGCCGCGTGGTGCCGGAGGTCCTCGACCGCTGGGACTATGACGCCGAGCGTTGCCGTGCCTGGACGGCGCGCGACCGCTCGTCGATCTATGGCGGCTTCCACCTCTACACCCTCGGCACGCCATGACCATGTCGACCGAGACGCTGCCGGCCGGCGAGAAGATGGATGCCATCTACCGCTGGCAGGCCGGCATCTATGACGCGACGCGCAAGTTCTACCTGCTCGGGCGCGATCCGCTGATCGAAAGCCTCGCGCCGCCACCGGGCGGCACGATCCTGGAGGTCGGCTGCGGAACGGGGCGCAACCTCATCGTCGCTGCGCGGATGCACCCTGAGGCGCGGCTCTACGGCTTCGATGTCAGCCCGGTCATGCTGGCCGAGGCGCGCAAGGCGGTGGAGCGGGCGGGCCTCACCGACCGCATCCGTCTCGCCAAGGCCGATGCTGCCACGTTCGATCCGCTGGCGACCTTCGCCCGCGACGGCTTCGACCGCGTCTTCTGCTCCTACACCCTCTCGATGATCCCGCCGTGGCGGGATGCACTCACGCGTGCCATGGCGGCGGTGGCGCCGGGAGGTTCGCTGCACGTGGTGGATTTCGGCGGGCAGGAGCATCTCCCCGCGACGTTCAAGGCGGTGTTGCGCAGCTGGCTCGCCCTGTTCCATGTGACGCCGCGCGACGATTTCGCCGCCGTCTTTTCCGAGGTCGTGGCCCATGGCGGCACCACCTGGCGGCTGGAGCGACCCTATCGCGGCTATGCCCTCCATGCCGTTGCGTCGCGTCCCGGCCTCGCTTGACCGCCTCGCGCGGCGGGGTCTATGACCCGCGCCAGATGACCAGCGACAGCCCCACCACCGGCGCCCCCGAACTGACGGTGGTCGTGCCCAGCTACAATGAGCGCGAGAACGTGCCGGAACTCGCGCGCCGGCTCGCTGAGGTGCTCGCCGGCGTCGCCTGGGAGATGATCGTCGTCGACGACAATAGCCCGGATGGAACCTCCGCCCTCGTAAAGGACCTGTCGCGCAGCGATCCGCGCATCCGTTGCATCCGCCGTGTCGGCCGCCGTGGCCTCGCGGGGGCCTGCATCGAGGGGATGCTCGCCTCCTCCGCTCCCGTGGTGGCGGTGATGGACGCCGACTTGCAGCATGACGAGACCATCCTGCCGGCCATGCTCGAGAAGATCCGCGGCGGCGCCGAACTGGTCGTGGCCAGCCGCAACATCGACGGCGGCTCCAAAACCGAGGGCCTCTCGCCGGTCCGCCAGGCCATTTCGGACCTCGGCCGCAAGCTGTCGGACATGGTGCTCAAGGCGCCGCTGAGCGATCCCATGTCCGGCTTCTTCATGATCCGCCGCGAGATCGTCGAGGATGTGGCGCCGCGGCTCGCCACCACCGGCTTCAAGATCCTCGCCGACATCGCCGCATCGGTGCAGCGCGTGCCGAAGGTTGCGGAGGTGCCTTTCGTCTTCCGTGAGCGGATCCATGGCGAAAGCAAGCTCGATGCGAAGGTGGCGCTCGACTATATCGGCTTCGTCCTCAACAAGCTCTCCGGCGGGCTCATCCCGCTGCGCTTCATCTTCTTCGCCCTCGTCGGGGCGAGCGGCCTCGTCGTCCATCTCGCCGCGCTCTATGCGGGCCTGTCGTTCGGCCTGCGGTTCGAATGGGCCCAGACGGCGGCCACCATCGTCGCCATGACCTCGAACTTCGTCATCAACAACGAGTTCACCTATCGCGACGCGCGGCTGAAGGGCAGCCGGTTCTTCACCGGCCTGCTGCTCTTCTATGTCGTCTGCAGCATCGGCGCCTTCGGCAATGTCGGGGTGGCGAGCTGGCTCTATGCCGGCGACGTGGAATGGTGGCTTTCAGGCCTGGCGGGCGCCATCATGGGCGCGGTGTTCAATTATGCCGCATCCTCCGCCGTCGTCTGGCGCCGCTGAGCCGCCGCCCCTTTGGGCCGGCAGCGCGCGCGCCGTCATCCTCCTCGTCGCCGTCCTGACGGCGATCCGCCTGGTTGCGGCCGGCCATCTCGGCCTTGCCGCCGACGAGGCCTATTACTGGATCTGGTCGAAGAACCTCGCATGGGGCTATTTCGACCATCCGCCGATGGTGGCGCTGCTGGTGCGCCTCTCCACGGCCGTCTTCGGCGACACGGAATTCGGCATCCGCTGGCTCTCGGTGCTGCTCGGTGCGGCGGCAAGCCTCGGCGTCTGGCGCCTCGTCTGGCGCTTGACCGACGACCGCATCGCCGCGCTCTGGGCCGCCGGCCTCGTCCAGGCGACGCTCTTCCTCGGGGCGGGTGCGCTGCTCGTCACCCCCGACACGCCGCTCGTCCTGTTCTGGACCCTGGCGCTGCTCGCTCTCGTCGAGGTCTGGCGCTCGGGGCGCGGCGCCTGGTGGCTCGCGGTGGGCCTGACCGTCGGTCTCGCCTTCGTGTCGAAATACACGGCCGTCTTCCTGGGCCTCGCCATCCTTCTGTGGCTAGCCCTGGTGCCGGAGCTGCGCCGCTGGTTCCGCTCGCCCTGGCCCTATGCGGGAGGCATCCTCTGCCTCGCCGTGATGGCGCCGGTGGTGGCGTGGAACCTTGCTGCGGGCGGCGCCTCGCTGACCAAGCAGTTCGGCCGGGCGGTCCCGAAGGCCTTCGACCCGCGCTTCGTGCCGGAATTCATCGCGGGCCAGGCGGCGCTGCTGACACCGCTGGTGGGTCTCCTCGTCGTCTGGGGCCTGTGGGTGGCGCTGCGCCGCATGGCCCGCGACCGCAGCGCCGGCGAGACGCTCATCGTCGTCTCGGTCCTGCCGCTGGTCGCCTATCTCGTCTGGTACGGCCTGTTCGATCGCGTCCAGGGCAATTGGACGGCCTGCCTGCTGCCGGCCTCCATCGCCGCGGCGGTGATGGGCGCGCGCGCCGTGCCTGCGGCCGGCCCGCTGGCTGCGGTGTTGCGCGTGTCGCTGCGCTGGTCGGTGGTGACGGGTGTTGTTCTCGGCGTGCTTCTCCTTGGCCACGCGGCCTTCCGCATCGCGCCGCTCGCCGTCGACCCGACGGGTCAACTCCATGGCTGGCCTGAGGCGGCGCGTGAGGTCGAGGCAGCGGCCGACAGGACTGGCGCCGCGGTCATCGGGACGGCGAGCTACACGACGACGGCGCATCTGCGCTTCTACGGGTCGGGCCGACCGCCGATCGTGCAGTTCGGCGAGCGCGGGCGCTATGTCATGGAGCCGGCCTTCGATACGGCGAGGCTTGCCGGCCGGCCGGTCCTCGTCGCGGTGGAAAGCCGCCGCCTCGCCGAGGTTGAGCAAAGGCTGAGGCGTCTTTACGGCTCGGTCACGCCTGCCGGCAGCGTCGAGCGGCGCTGGCGCGAGCGCTACGGCCTGCCGGCAGCGATCGACCGGTTGCATCTCTTCGTCGCCCGCGATCCCGTCGCGGCCGGCCTTCCAGACCTTGCTCAATAGGACCGCCACAGAGCGATACCGCCATAGGCGCCGGAGCGGCCGCCGCGGTCCATCGCCAGGCCAGCGGTGATGCGGATGCCGAGCGGGCCGAAGGTCAGGCCGGTGACATGGCCCCCAAGCCGCGTGCGCAACGTGCCGTGATGGGCGCTGAACGTCGCCTCGGGTCCCACGTGGATGCCGGGCATCACCTCGTAGCCGGGCGCAATGCGCAGCGTCGCCGCGCTGAAGGGCGTCGCATAGCTGGCGAGCAGCTGGACCGACAGGCGCTCGGCAGGCGTCAGCCAGGCATCGATGGCGATCGCCGGCCCGATCCGCGTGCCAACCTGCGGGTCAGGCAGGGCAGGGGCGATCCGCCGGGTCTCCACCGCAAGACCCGCATAGATGGTGACGAGGCCCCAGTCATTCTTCACCCGCCAGCCGCCCATCAGCCGGGTCGTGCCGGCGATCTCGGTGAGGTGGATCGGGAGCGCGGGGTCCATGCGGAACCGCGACAGGCCGCTTCCGCCCGTGAAGCGCAGCATGAAGCCCTGCCCACCCAGCGGCACGTCCATGCCAGAGGCGATGTGAAAGCCGTCGAAGGCACCCTCGAGACTGGCATAGCGCACGGTACCGGGGGGCGGCTCGGCGGCATGGCCGGCCAGCGACGAGCCGATCAGCAGGACGAGGCCGGCGAGAACGCGCATGGGTCATGGTTGCATAACGTCATCTGCACAACCATTCCGGCGAAGTCCGGAAACCGGCCGCGCCGTTCACCCTTTGCTAACCATGGCGGGCGCGAAATGGCGGAACGGGAGCCGGATCGTTGCGTCCCGGCCCTGGCAGTGCATCGCCCATCCTTCCGGAGGCCGCCATGCTCTTGCCGAGCTCACCAACGCCATCCGCGTCCCGGCGCTGCGCCGTGGATGCCGATTTCCTGCGTCAGATCGAAGGCTACAGCCTCACCACCGCCGAAATCCTCTATCGGATGCCCGACCATCCGCTCTTCCTGCAGCTCTATCTCTGGCAGGACTACGATCAGGCGCCCTATTTTCCAGTGTTGCGACGGTTCCTCGAGTTCTGGGAGCGCAGCCTCGACGGGCGTCTCCACGCGGTGCGGATCGCCTCCTCACGCCTCGTCGGGCCCTGCGAGGTGCGGCTGGCGCGTGAAATCGGCCGGTTGCACTGAATGCGAAGCATTTGTCTCCGCGTCATTTCGTCACGAGACCAGTGGCGGCGGAACGCCCGGCAGACTATGTTCGCGCTCCCATCCTCGTCCGGGTGCCCGCGTGCAGACCCCTGAAAAGACCTCGCAGATCATTGCCTCGCTGATGTCGGTCCAGGCATCCGGCCCGGCGGAGATGATCGGCAACCTGACCGTCGGCGATCTGATGGCGTCGCTGCGCACCCGCGCCTTCGGCTTGTCGCTGATCCTTTTCGGCCTGCCGAACCTGCTGCCGATCCCGGGACTGCCCATCCTGACCGGCATCATCCTGGCGGTGCTCGCTATCCAGATCGTCGTCGGGCGTGACGTTCCCTGGCTGCCCGCCCGCATTGCCGGAACGACGCTGCCGCGCGAGCGGCTCAACCAGGTCATGGCGCGGACCTTGCCGCTGCTGCGGTGGATCGAGCGGGTGACCAAGCCGCGCTTCGCCCTGGCCGCCGGACCAGCGGCCCGGCGCGTTGTCGGCCTCACGGTGCTCGTCCTTGCCGTGCTGCTCATCATCCTGCCGATCCCGTGGATCGGCTCCATGCCGCAGGGCCTGGCGCTCTGCGTCCTCGGCCTCGGCCTCACCGAGCGCGACGGCGTGCTGGTCAGCGCCGGCTTTTTGCTGGCCGCGGTTGCCACCGCCGTGGGGGCGGGAATCGGCTACACAGTCTTCGCTAGCGCCCTGGCCGTGCTGACCTGAGGACGAGGACCCGCGAGGAGACAGGCATTGACGGACCGCATGGATGAGCGGGCGCTCCGCACGTCGGAGGTGTTCCGCGGGCTGAAGACCATCGGCAACGGCGAGCGAATCTCGCTCGGCGACCTGACGGCCTCGCTTGGCGATCGCGGCTTTGGCCTGCTCGTCCTCATTTTCGCGCTGCCCAACATCATCCCGATGATCCCCGGTGTCTCGACCGTCTCCGGCGTTGTCATCGCCCTGGTCGGCCTGCAGATGATGATCGGCCGCCATGCGCCGTGGATGCCCGGTTTCGTCGCCGACAAGACCATGCCGCGTGAGCAACTCGCCGCCATGGTCGATCGCACCGTCTCCTGGGTCGAGCGACTGGAGCAGGTCGCCCGGCCGCGCTGGACCGGCATGACACGCGGGCCGATGCATGTGGTGCTCGGCGCCATGTTCGTGCTGCTCGGCGCCATTCTCGCGCTGCCGCTGTCGTGGATCGGCAATTTCCCGCCGGGCGTGGCACTGGTGGTGCTCTCCATCGGCATTCTGGAGGAGGACGGCCTGCTCGTCGCCCTTGGCCATGCCATCGGGATCGTCGCCACGCTCCTCGTCCTCGCCCTGGTGGCGGCGCTTGTCGCCGCAGCGCTGGTGAGCTTCGGCTGGCTCACGGCCTGACCATCCCTCCATCACGCTTCCCTTGCCGCGGCGCGGGCATTATGGTCCGCGCCATCATCCACGAGGTTCCGCCATGGCCGATCACGTCGTGCCCCATTTCGCCAATGACGACGGCGTCGCTGTCATCCATATCGGCGTGAAGGAATTCCAGTGCATGGGCGCCCGGGCGCCCTTCGACCATCCGCATGTCTTCCTCGACATGGGCGGCGATACCGAGATCGTCTGCCCCTATTGCTCGACGCTCTACAAGCACGATCCGGCGCTGCATGCCGACGAGACCCGTCCGGCCGGCGCCTATGTGAAAGCCCTCGCCGAGGCCTGATCGGGCCGTGCCCGGCACGGTCACCATCGCGGGCGCAGGGATCGGCGGGCTGACCGCCGCCCTGACACTGGCCCGCCGCGGCTTTTCCGTCACCGTGCTTGAGCGGGCGGTGGCCCTCGACGAAATCGGGGCCGGAATCCAGCTCTCCCCCAATGCCAGCCGGATCCTGGTCGACCTCGGGCTCGGTGACGCGCTTGCCACGCCGGCCGTGGTGCCCGAGGCCATGGTGGTGCGGAGCGCGACCACCGGCGGTACGCTTGCCAGTGCCGAACTCGGTGAGGCCGTGGCGCGCCGCTATGGTGCGCCCTGGTGGGTGATCCACCGTGCCGATCTTCTCGCCATCCTCGCGGCGGCCTGCCGGTCCGAGAGCGCCATCCATATCGAGACGGGTGTCACGGTCACCGGCCTCGCCCTGGCGAGCGACGGGGTGAGGCTCGACCTCAGCCGCGATGGCGAGCGAAACAGCGCCACCACTGAGGCTCTTGTCGGTGCCGATGGCCTGCGCTCGGCGGTCCGTGCGGCGCTGGGGGATGGGGCTCCGCCCGACTTTCGCCGCCGCGTCGCCTGGCGCGCCACCATGCCGATGGAAGCGGTGCCGCAGGCGCTCGCCGGCGGACGGCTCGGCCTCTGGCTTGGGGCCGATGCCCATTGCGTCCACTATCCCCTGCGCACGGGCCGCCTGTTCAACATCGTCGTGCTTCTGAAAGCCGACGCGCCGGTCGAGGGCTGGCGGGCGCCCGGCGACCCGGCTCTCCTCGCCCGCCGGCTCGCCGGCTGGCCCGCCGCCCTGCGCGAGGTCGTGGCGCGGGTGGACGACTGGCAATGCTGGTCGCTCGCCGACCGCCCCGCCTGGTTCGGACCGGAGCGTGGACCGGTGACACTGATGGGGGATGCCGCCCATCCGATGCTGCCCTTCGTCGCCCAGGGCGGCGCGATGGCGATCGAGGACGCGGCCGTGCTGGCGGATGAAGCGGCGACGACGCCGGACGACCTCGCGGCGGCCTTCCGCCGCTTCGCCGCGCGCCGCAAGGCCCGCGTCGCCCGCGTCCAGGCGCTCGCGCGGCGGAACGGAGCCATCTACCACCTGAAAGGGCCTGCGGCTCTGGCACGCGACCTCGCCATCCGCGTCATGGGCGGCGGCATCGTTGCCTCGCAGGACTGGATCTACGGCTGGCGGCCCTAAGAGCCTCAGGGACGGCGCGTGCCCTCGGCCGGTGCGTTGGAGGCGGCGAGGTCGCGGATGTTGAGCCGCTGGCCGCCGGGCAGGAGGATGTCGCCGGGGCGCAGGCCGCCGCCACAGCGCGCCGAGACGAAGCGGCCTTGCTGGGTGGTCAGGGTCTGCTGGAACTCCGACTGGCCGATGGTCTGGATCGTGCCCTCGACGCGCAGGGAATAGGCCTGGCGCAGGTCGCCCGAGATGACCGAACGGGCGGTGGTGCGGGTCTGGCCGATGAGGCAGTCCGTCTCGATGACATAGTCCTCGCCGTCGCGGCGGATGTCGAAGCGTTGGCAGGTACGCCCCATCTGGCCGAAGCCATATTCCACCATCTGCCGCTCGGTGGCGGCATCGGTGCAGGTCTGCAGGATGAATTCCTGCCCACCGGGGCCGCCGCCGGTCATCATGCGGATCTCCCAGTAGCCGGGACGCCGCTGCGGTAGCTCGACGGGCTGCGCGACTGCTGGCGTCGCGGCAAGCAAGGCGAGGGCGGCGAGACGCAGGGGAGCGGCGAGGAGCAGCATGGCGATCTTCTATAGGCGGGAATCAATGGGTGATGCGTGGCGGATCAGCCACGGTCGGCGGCGATCACGCGCGGTCGGCCTGTGGCTATGGTCCGGTCGCGTGCGGATGGCGTGGCGGAGCGCTGCTGCTAGGCTCGGCTCGCACCAGAACAGGCCGATACGGCCAGGGAGAAACACCATGAGGCTCACCTCTATCCGGCCGGCGTTAGCCGCCGGGCTCTTTGCCGCATCCGCGGCGGGACTCCTGGCCGCATCCCCGTCGGCAACGGCGCAGATCGCCGTCTCGGCCAATGACGGCAAGATGCGGCTCGTGGACGGCGTTGCCACCGTCGTTGATCAGCCGCGGCCCGATTCCGTCTCGATCATCGACTTCGCCTCTGGCACGCCGCGGGTGCGGGCGACGATCCCCGCGCCTGCGAGCGTCGTCGGTCCCCCCGTATCGGTGGCGGTGACGGCCGACGAGAGCCTGGCGCTGGTCAGCTCGGCCATGAAGCTCGATCCCGCCAATCCGCGCCGCACCATTCCCGACAATCGCGTCTCGGTCATCGACCTCAAGGCTGAGCCGCCGGTGGTGATCGCGACGCTGGAGGTCGGGCAGGGGGCGGCCGGCCTCTCCATCCACCCGTCGGGCACCCTCGCCATCGTCGCCAACCGCGCGGAGGGCACGGTGTCGGTGCTGACGATTGCGGGGCGGACCGTGACGGTCGGCCCGAAGATCGCGGTGGGCGAGCCGACATCCGGCCCGAGCCATGTCGCCTTCACGCCTGACGGGCGCACCGCCCTCGTCACCCGCGACAATGACCACAAGATCTCGGTGCTTTCGATCGAGGGCACGACCGTGACCTACACGCGCCGCGACCTCAATGCGGGCCTCAGGCCCTATGGGCTCGACGTCTCTGCCCGCGGCGACGTTGCCGTGGTCGCCAATATCGGCCTTGGCGGCGGCGATGCCGACACGATCAGCCTCATCGATGTGAAGGCGCAGCCGCCGCGGGTGGTGAACACCGTCTCCGTCGGACAGACGCCGGAGGGCATCAAGATGGCGCCCGATGGCCGGCATGTCGCCGTCGTGGTCATGGAAGGCTCGAACAAGCCGCGCAACTCGCCCTTCTTCGCCGCGCGCGGCAAGGTGGTGATCTACGAAGTGCGGGGCACTGACCTCGCGAAGATCGCCGAGGCGCCGATCGGCCAGTGGTCGCAAGGCGCGGCATGGTCGGCCGACAGCCGGCGGCTTCTGGTGCAGAACATGGTGGGCGACGACATCCAGGTCTTCGCCTTCGAGAACGGCGCGTTGAGGGAGATCGGCGTGCTCGCCATGCCGGCCTCGCCCGCCAGCATCAGGACCGCCGAACCGGTGCGGCGCTGATCGCGCTCGCGCTCCGATTGCCAAATCCGCTGCCGAGCCGCTAGAGCTTGGCAGCGGGCCCCCTTGGCGAAATCGGTAGCCGCACCGAACTTAAAATTCGGAGCCCTCGGGCGTGCCGGTTCGAGTCCGGCAGGGGGCACCACCGCCCGAAGCTTCCCTTTCGGCAGGGGGAGGCCTTAACGATGCCCTAACGGCAGGGCAACAGTTCGTTGACCATTTCGACCGGTCCGGTGAACGCGGCGTTGAGGCGCGCCCGCTAGCTTTTGCGCGGGTTCGCGGGGAAGGGGACGGCAAGCCCGGGGAGACCGGCCGTGCAAATGACCCCTGCCAAGATCGTGCTGTTTTTCACGACCGTGCTGGTTCTGATGAACCCGCCGCTGATGCTCGGTCTGCTCGGCCCCGAGGGCCGGCGCGCCGGCCTGCTCATCGACGAGAGCCTCGGCACCGACAACTTGCGGCTGGCGGTGTTCGGCAAGCGGTGAGGGGCCTCAGCCGGCGTCGCGGATCGGCGGCTGGAAAGTGTAGCCCATGTCCCAGGGGAAATAGATCCAGGTGTCCTGGGACACTTCGGTGACGAAGGTGTCGACCATCGGGCGCCCTTGAGGCTTGGCATAGACGGTGGCGAAATGCGCCTTGGGGAGCATCTCGCGCACCACCTTGGCGGTCTTGCCGGTGTCGACGAGGTCATCGACCACGAGGATGCCCTCGCCGCCATCGGTGAGGAGGTGGGGCGCCACCTCCTTGATGACCTTGAGCTGACCCTGGCTCTGGTAGTCGTGGTAGCTGGCGATGCAGACCGTCTCGATCGTGCGGATGCCGAGCTCGCGGGTGACGATCGCCGCCGGAACGAGACCGCCGCGGGTGATGCAGACGATGGCGCGGAAGGGTCCGGCACTGCTGATGCGCCAGGCCAGCGCACGGGCGTCGCGGTGGAACTGGTCCCAGGAGACGGGGAAGGCCTTTTCCGGGTTCGGGGTCGCCATGGGGCACTCCAGCGCAGGGACGTCGACAGGCCGGCGACACTAGCCGCCGCGCGCCGCCCAGCAAATCCGTTGCCGCCGGCTTTTCCAAAGGGAATATGCCTCTGCACCGCAGAAGGGTTGCTCTGGGCGGGGCGGTTGAACACAGGCGGGGAGGCCGGCCGGATCGGCTGCTCCCATCGCGTCGCAAGGACAGTGGCCTCACCCGCCGCGGGTGACGGTGATCGGGGCGTCGGGGCGCTTGTGCTCGCCGACCATGGCGACGACGGCTTCCTCCGCCGCGGCGAGCAGCGCCTCGTCCTTGGCGCGCAGCACCAGCCGCGTCCAGAACTTGCCATCCTGCATCATCGGGTAGGAGCCCATGATGACGCCGGGATGGGCCTTGGCGATGGCGGCGTAGGGCGTACCGATGTCGCCCTCGCGCAAGCCCGGCGCCTCGATGGAGACCTGGATCATCTTGGTGCCGGTCTTCAGGCGCGGCGAGACCACGTCCATCATCGCCTGCATGACCGAGGGCACGCCGGCCATGGTGATGACATTGCCGATCATGAAGCCCGGCGCCTTCGACACCGGGTTTTCGATGAGCTCGGCGCCAGCGGGAATGCGCGCCATGCGCAGCCGGGCCTCATTGAGGTCCTTCTCGGCAATGCGCTCCAGCAGCATGGCGCGGGCGCGCGGGTCGACATCGATGGTGACCCCGAAGGCCTTGGCGACGCAGTCCGCGGTGATGTCGTCATGGGTCGGGCCGATGCCGCCGGTGGTGAAGACGTAGCCGTACTTGGCCCGCAGCGTGTTGAGGGCGGGGATGATCTCGTCCTCCTCGTCGGGGACGACCCGGACCTCCTTCACGTCGATGCCGATCGCCGTGCAGTACTCGGCGATGTAACCGATGTTCTTGTCCTTGGTGCGCCCGGAGAGGATCTCGTCGCCGATGACGAGGATGGCGGCAGTGACGGTGGTCGGCTCGGTCATGATGCGCTCCGGGACTGGTCCGGAGGTAGAGCCTGCCGCGGGCGGCGGCAAGGGGTCGCGGGGTCGGCAGGGAGGCCCGCAGGCCGGAATGCTCCCGGTTCCGCGCCCGCCCCTACTGCACCTGCACCTGCCGCAGCGCCTGGTCCACCATGACCTTCACCGTCAAAAACTCGCCCTCGCCGCCGTGGCGGGAGCCGCGGATGGGCGCGGCGTTGAGATAGTCGAGGCCGCAGGCGATGCGGATGTGCTGCTCGGTCGGGCAGAGACCGTTGGCGGCATCGAAGCCGACCCAGCCGAGATCGGGCACATGGGCCTCGGCCCAGGCATGGCCTGCCTCCTGGTCCACCGTGCCGTCGGCATGGAGGAAATAGCCGCCGACATAGCGGGCGGGAATACCGAGATGGCGCGCCGCGGCGATGAAGACATGGGCGAAGTCCTGGCAGACGCCGCGCCTCAGCGCGAAGGCCTCCGCCGCCGTGGTCGAGGCGTGGGTCGGGTCCTTGTCGAAGGTCATGTCGCGGGCGAGGTCGTCGAGCAGGGCATGAAGCGTCGAGAGCCGATCGCCCGGCCGCTCGCGCGCCTCGGCAAAGCTGCGGATGGCGGGATCGGCGGCTGAGAGGGCCGTCTCGCGCAGGTAGAGGCCGGGGGGGAAGCGCTCGACTGCGCCGCGTACCACGCCGGCCGTGTCGGAGGTCTCGACGAGGCCGTCGACCCGGACGGTCAGGGTCTGGATCGGCCCGGCGCAGGAGAAGGTGTGGGTGATGTTGCCGAAGGCGTCCTCGTGGGCGTCGAGGCGGGCGTCCTGGTCGACGTCGATGCGCCAGTTGAGGATGTGCTGGCCCTCATAGTTGCGCGGGGTGAGCCTGAGCGTCTGGATCACCGCATGGGCGGGGACCGCGTAGCTGTAGACGGTCTCGTGGGCGATGCGGATGCGCATGGGGCCTTAGCCGTCAGGTCAGGTATTGCTGGGTGATGGCGGCGCCCAGCCGGTTGTTCTCGGTGATGAAGTCCGAGACGAATTCATGCAGGCCGGACTGGAAGATGTCCTCGATCCGGGCATTCTCCAGCCGGGTGCGGGTGGCGCGGGCGGCGCGCTGGGCCGGGCCCTGGCGGCCATAGGCGAGCGACAGGCTGTCGAGATTGCGCACGATGCTCTCGTAGCAGGCGGCGAGAGAGCGCGGCATCTGGTCGTTGAGGATCAGGAGGTCCGCCACCAGCCAGGGCTTGAGGCTCTCCTTGTAGACCCAGTGATAGGCGGTGAGCGCCGAGACGGCGCGCAGGATCGCCGACCACTGGAAATAGTCGAGCGAGCCGCCGACCGTCTCGGAGGCCGGCAACAGCACGTGGTACTTCACGTCGAGGATGCGGGCGGTGTTGTCGGCGCGCTCGATCATCACGCCGAGGCGCGAGAACCAGTAGCCGTCCGAGCGCAGCATGGTCCGATAGGCCGAGCCGTCGAAGCGCAGGCCCGTTTCCTTCACGAAGGCGAGGAAGTTCGCGAGGTTCTCGTCCTGGTTCAGGCCGGAGGCGCGGTATTTCGACAGTTCCAGCCAGGCCGAGTTGATGGCGTCCCACATCTCCACGGTGAGCGCGGTGCGCACGGACCGCGCATTGGTGCGGGCCACCTCGAAGCAGGAACGGATCGAGGAGGGGTTGTCGGGAGAGAAGGCGAGGAAGTCGATGACGGTCTCGCGCGTCGCCTTCTCGTGCGCCTGGTAGAAGAGATGGGCGCAGCCGGCGGTCGCCACTGCGGATTCCCATTCATTGGACGTGCCGGCATAGGCCGAGGGCAGGTTCGCAAGACGCGTCGAGGCCTCGATGATGCGGGCGAGATATTCGGCGCGTTCGACGTAGCGGGCGAGCCAGAAGAGATTGTCGGCGGTACGGGAGAGCATGGGTTCCGCCTATCTCACGAATCCAGGACCCAGGTGTCCTTGGTGCCGCCGCCCTGGCTGGAATTGACCACGAGCGAGCCCTCCTTCAGCGCGACGCGCGTCAGGCCGCCGGGCACGATGCGGACCTTGTCGCGGCCGGTGAGCACGAAGGGGCGCAGGTCCACGTGGCGGGGCGCGACGCCCTCCTCGACCAGGGTCGGGCAGGTGGACAGCGCCAGCGTCGGCTGGGCGATGAAATTGGCGGGGTCCGCGATCAGCTTCTCGCGGAAGGTTTCGATCTCGGCGCTCGTCGCCTTCGGGCCGATGAGCATGCCGTAGCCGCCGGAGCCGTGGACCTCCTTCACGACCAGTTCGGGCAGTCGCTCCAGCACATATTTCAGCTCGTCCGCCTCGCGGCAGCGCCAGGTCGGCACGTTCTTCAGGATCGGCTCCTCGCCGAGATAGAACTTCACGATCTCTGGCATGTAGCTGTAGACCGCCTTGTCGTCGGCAACGCCCGTGCCGACCGCATTGGCCAGCGTGACATTGCCGGCATGGTAGGCGGACATCAGGCCGGGCACGCCGAGCGCCGAATCCGGGCGGAAGACCAGCGGGTCGAGAAAATCGTCGTCGAGGCGGCGATAGATGACGTCGACGCGCTTCGGCCCCTCGGTCGTGCGCATGTAGACGACGTCGGCCTTGACGAAGAGGTCGCGGCCCTCGACCAGTTCGACGCCGAGCTTGTCGGCGAGGAAGGTGTGCTCGTAATAGGCCGAGTTGAACAGGCCGGGCGTCAGCAGCACGCAGGTCGGGTCGGACGAGGCCGAGCGGGGCGCCACCGACTGCATCGTGGCGAGCAGGTCGTCGGTGTAGTTCTCCACCGGCGCGACGCGGTGGGCCGAGAAGAGCTCGGGGAAGAGGCGGATCATCACCTCGCGGTTCTCCAGCATGTAGGAGACGCCGGAGGGCGTGCGGGCATTGTCCTCAAGGACGTAGAACGTGTCGCCATCGACGCGGACGATGTCGATGCCGGCGATCATCACATAGATGCCGTGCGGCACCGGCTGCTGGTTCATTTCCGGTCGGAAGGCCGGGTTCCGGTAGACGAGGTCCTCCGGCACGATGCCGGCGCGCAGGATCTCGCGCTTGGAATAGACATCGCCGAGGAAGGCGTTGATGGCGCGCACCCGCTGGGTGAGGCCCTTGGACAGGCGGCCCCATTCGTCGCTGGTGAGCACCCGCGGAATGACGTCGAAGGGGATGAGCCGCTCGGTCGAGGCGGCGTCGCCATAGACGGCGAAGGTGATGCCGATACGGCGGAACAGCGCCTCGGCCTCACGCGAACGGGTGGCGAGAAGATCCGGGGGAATCGACTGGAGCCAGCGGGCGAGGGTCTCGTAGGCGGGGCGGACTGCACCGTCCGCGAGGGTCATTTCATCGAAGATCGGTGCAGCGCCTGCCATTGCCGGCAAAGTCCCCTCTGGAAGACGAAACGTGGTCCCTCTCTGGCGGAGCGATCCTGACGCTTCGATGACAAGCTAGCGGTAAATCGCGTCGTTAGGGAAGGGGGCTTTCGCAGCCGCGAAAAGCCGCATCGTCCCGCCACAACCCGGTCGGCCGTTGCCGGTTCCCCCGCCGGGAGCTATGGCATGCCATGCTCCGGACCACGCCATGACCGTCACGGTCGCCGCCCTCTACCGCTTCGCGCCGCTGCCCGACGGCGCCGACCTTGCTGCGCCGCTCGACGTCCTGTGCGCGGAGCTGGGGCTCACCGGCACGCTGCTGCTGGCGCCGGAGGGCATCAATGGCACGGTGGCAGGGTCGGCCGAGGCGATCGCGACTCTGCTCGGCCGGCTGCGCGGCGGATGGATCTTCGGTGAGCGCCTTGCCGGCCTGTCGGTGCGGCTGTCGCAGACGGATACGATGCCCTTCGGGCGGCTCAAGGTTAAGGTCAAGCGCGAGATCGTCGCCTTTGACGGCGGTGTCACCGATCCGACCCGGATGGTCGGGACCTATGTGGCGCCGGCCGACTGGAACGCGGTCATCTCGGATCCGGACACGCTCGTCATCGACACCCGCAACGGCTTCGAAGTGGCGATGGGGTCATTCCAGGGTGCGACCGACCCCGCCACGACCTCCTTCGGTGATTTTCGCGCCTTCGTCGACGGCGCCCTCGATCCTGGCCGCCACCGCCGCATCGCGATGTTCTGCACAGGCGGCATCCGCTGCGAGAAGGCGAGCGCCTTTCTCCTCGACCGCGGCTTTCCCGAGGTGCTGCACCTCAAGGGCGGCATCCTTGCCTATCTCGCCGAGGTGCCGCCGGAGGAGAGCCTCTGGCGTGGCGGCTGCTTCGTCTTTGACGACCGCATAGCGCTCGGTCACGGCCTGGTGCCGGTTCCCGTCGCTCAGGAGGCGGCATGAGCGACGTGAACGATCTCACCGGCCGGCTGGAGGCGCTGGAGATCCGCGTCGCCTACCAGGACCAGACGATCGAGGACCTCAATGCCACCATCACCGCGCAGTGGCAGGAGCTCGAGCGGCTGAAGCGCATGATCCAGCGGCTGGAGGACCAGGTGCGCGAGGCCGAGGCCCGTGCCGGCGGCCCCAATCTTCCCGAACCGCCGCCGCCGCACTATTGACGATTTTCGACGTCCATATTGACTGCTCAGGGACGCGATCGCCATTGGTTTTGCCGTCGCAAGAGCTGCCTTTGGGCGGCGGCGGTATTGTTCCTCGATACGTATTCTACGAAAAGCACTTCAGGTCTCGTATGGATCTATCGGAAAATGCGTCCACCCGAACGAGCCGATACGCCCGATAAAGCCGTCATCAGTTCAGCCGATCGAGCGTCTTCCGACATCGTTATTCTTGTCGCGCTCGTCCTTGTTTCGCTGTTCCTCACCTCGACAGCCAACCACTTCGCCGGAGTCCTGCTTCGCAACCTGGCTCCCAACGCGAGTTGGATTGCCGGTGCAGCTGACGTTGCCCCTCTGGGATAATCCAGTTTGAAGTTCGTTCTGGCCCATCGAGAGGACCAGAACATGAGGCGCAGCCGCTTCACGGAAGAGCAGATCATCGGGATCCTGAAGGAGCACGAGGCCGGGATCCCGGTCTCG
>NZ_JAPZTZ010000017.1 GCF_027532945.1 Phreatobacter sp. | reverse complement strand
TCGAGGCATCGTCCGGTGGTGCGGGCGATGGGGCGGAGGGGCGGTTCCCCGGTGCATGTGGCCTTACCAGCCGCCGCGCCGGGGCGTCGCCGGGAGCACCGCCCCTTCGGGCCCTCAAGGCGCTGCCGCGCCGGGGGTGACCGTTGCGCGAGGAGCATCGCTAGGCGGGCGAGCGGAACCGGCGGGGCTTTATTGCCTCGCCGGGGGCGGGGAGGCGGGCAACCGCCTTTTCCGTCCGGCCAGGACCGTCGGGAGCACAGGCCTCCCCCGTCGGTCGGCCCGGGAGGCAGCCGGGGCGTCTTGGCCCCGCCCTCCCGACCCGCTCGCCCCGGACGCGCGGTCCCGGATGACGACAAAAGCCGCGGTGAAGCGCCGTGAGGCGCGCCGGCTCGCGCGGGGTCCGTTTCCTCGGGTCAGCCCGGATGCTTGATCCGGGCCACCACCCGGATGCTTGATCCAGGCCACCCAACGAACTCCACGCGAGCCGGCGGGCTTCGGCATCGAAGTCCGGTTCCGCGGGGTGACCCACGGGGCCAGGAGGCACGCTGCCTCCGCGCCTGACGGCGCTTCACCCCTCGCGCTTCCTCTCGGGGAGCGCGGGGACCGACGGAGCAAAACCCGGCCGGTCAGGCGCGGGAACGCGGAGGCGTGGGGGGATGACAGGGGGAACAACCAGCTTTGCAGAACGCGGCTCCGGCCCACCTCGCCCTGGCGGGGAGAGGTGGGGGTGTGCATGCGGAGACCGGTTCCGCGGTGCTTCTCCCCTCGTGGGAGAAGGTGGCGCCGTCAGGCGCCGGATGAGGGGGCATGTGCGCACGATGCTATGCGCCGGATGAGGGGGCGCGCGTCAGCCCCTCACCCGCCCGCTGACGCGGGCACCCTCTCCCACGAGGGGAGAGGGGCTCGCGGATGGGGTGGGGCTATTCTTCTCAGGTGCTCACCCGAACCGGCCCTTCAGCACCTCGAACAGCGCCCGCGCCGCCTGCATCTCGCCGCCCTGCGGCCGGCCGGGCTTCTCCGACGGCACCCAGCCGAACACATCCGCATGGAGCCAGCTCTTCGCCTTCTCGACGAAGCGGGCGAGATAGAGCGCCGCGGTGATCGACCCGGCAAAGCCACCGGTCGTGACGTTGTTCATGTCGGCAACCTTGCTGTCGAGGCCGCCGGCATAGGGCTGCCAGAGCGGCAGCCGCCAGACCGGATCGCCCACCGCCATGCCGGCCGCGGCGAGTTCAGCGGCGAGCGCGTCATCATGGGTATAGACCGGCGGCAGGTCGGGCCCGAGCGCGACGCGGGCGGCGCCGGTCAGCGTCGCGAAATCGGCGATGAGCTCCGGCGCCTCCTCGTCGGCGAGGGTCAGCGCATCGCAGAGGATCAGCCGTCCTTCCGCATCGGTATTGCCGATCTCGACGGTGAGGCCCTTGCGGGTCGGGAAGACATCACCCGGCCGAAACGCGTTGCCGGCAACGGCATTCTCCACAGCCGGGACAAGAAGGCGCAGCCGGACGGGAAGCCGCGCCGCCATGATCATATGGGCGAGGCCGATGGCGGCGGCAGCACCGCCCATGTCCTTCTTCATCAGCAGCATCGACGAGGAGGGCTTGAGGTCGAGCCCGCCCGTGTCGAAGCAGACGCCCTTGCCCACCAGCGTCACCTTCGGGTGCTTCTCGTTGCCCCAAACGAGGTCGACGAGGCGCGGCGCCCGCGGCGAGGCAGCGCCCACCGCATGGATCATCGGCAAGTTCTGCTTGAGGAGGTCCTCGCCGATGATGGAAGTCACCTTGGCGCGGTGGCGCCTGGCGAGGTCACGGATGGCGGTCTCGAGTTCGGCCGGGCCGAGGTCATTGGCCGGCGTGTTGATGAGGTCGCGGGCGATGGTCGTCGCCTCGGCCGCCTGGGTCACGGCCTCGCCATCGACACCGGAGGGGACGACAAGCAGCACCTCCTTCGCCGACGCCTTCCTGTAGCGCGTGAACCGGTACTGGCCGGCGATCCAGGCGAAGGCGGCGCGGGTGAGGTCGCCGGGATCATTGGCGAAGTGATAGAGGCCCGCCGGCAGCTGCCCCGGCAGCTTGCCGACGAGGAGCGGATCGCGGTGGCGGGCATCCTCCGCCTCGACGCCGAACAGGACCGCCCCGACCGCACCCTTGGCGTCGGGGAGGATGGCGGTGCGGCCCGGATGCGGCTCGAATCCGGTGGCCTCCAGGAAATTCTGCTGCGCAGGCCTCAGCCGGGCCTTCACGGTGGGAAAGCTCTTGGGCGTGACAAAGGTCACGGGCGTGGCGCCGGCCGTGCCGGCGGGGCGAAGAAGCGGGTGCATGGGGATCCTGTGCCGCAGCAAAGCGGCCACGCTAGGCCTGCGCTACCGCCCTGTCACCCCGCGCGCGGCGTGCATGAGGGCCCCGCACCCGCTGCGGTTTACGCCGATCGGCCGAGAGCCTTTGATGCGCGCCCTCTCTCCGCTGCCAAAGGCCATGCCATGACCGCGCCGAAAACCCTGCTCGAGCTCGCCGGCCGCACGCCCCAGCCGCCGAAGCTGGCCGAGTCCATCCTCGTGCTGATAGACATCCAGAACGAATATCTGGAAGGCCCGATCGCCCTGCCCGGCGCCGCCCCGGCGGTGCACAAGGCGGCGGACCTGCTGGCCCGTGCCCGCAAGGCCGGCGCGAAGGTCATCCACGTCGCACACAAGGGCGGCAAGGGCTCGCTCTTCGACCGCGAGGCGCATCGCGGCGCGATCGTCGATGCGGTGGCGCCCGTCGCGGGAGAAGCCGTGGTCGAGAAGCCGCGGCCGAATTCCTTCTCCGGCACCAACCTGCAGGAGCTGGTGGGTGCACCCGGCCCGACGCTGATCTTCGCCGGCTTCATGACCCATATGTGCGTGTCGTCCACGGCGCGTGCCGCGCTCGACCTCGGCTACCAGGCTGCGATCGCGGCGGATGCCTGCGCGACGCGCGACCTGCCGAAGCCGTCGGGCGGGGCCATCGACGCGGCAAGCCTGCACGAGGCGGAACTCGCGGCACTGGCGGACCGGTTCGCCGGGGTGTTTACCGTCAGCGAGATCGGGTGAGGGTCGGAGAGGGAGCAGCGAAGGCCGCCCCCCTACCTCACGCCCGCAGCGTGCCGCCGGTCTTCTTCGTCACCTCGGCGACGATCTTCGCGGCCACCGCGTCGATCTCGACATCGGTCAGCGTCTTGTCCTTCGGCTGCAGCGTCACCGCGATGCCGACGGACTTCTTCGCCTCGTCGATGCCCTTGCCCTCGTAGACGTCGAAGACCTGCACCCCGGTGATGAGCTGCTTGTCGACGCCCTGCGCCGCCTTGACGAGATCGCCAGCCTTCACCGCCCGGTCGACCAGGAAGGCGAAGTCGCGCTCCACCGGCTGGAAGGGCGACAGGGCGAGCTGCGGCTTCGCCCGGGTGGGACGCGCCTTGGGCGGCGGCAGCTTGTCGAGGATGAGCTCGAAGGCCAGCACCGGCCCCTTCACGTCGAGCGCCTCCAGCACCCGCGGATGAAGCTCACCGAAGGCGCCGAACACCGTCTGCGGGCCCATCTGGAACGTGCCGGAGCGGCCGGGATGGAACCAGGCCGGACCGCCCTGGACCACCTGGATGCCGGCCATGGGCGCGCCCGCCGCAGCGAGGACAGCCATCGCATCGGCCTTGATGTCATAGACGTCCACCGCCGCCGAGCCCTGCCAGTGGCGACCGGCGCCGGCGGGCTTGGCAAGGCCGCGACGCAGGCCCGTCGCGGCGATGAACTGGTCCTCGGGACGGTCGCCCTTGAACACCTGACCGACCTCGAACAGCGCCACGTCGCCATAGCCGCGATCGGCATTGCGCTGGGCGGCAGTGGCAAGGCCGACGAGCAGGGTCGGCCGCATGTCCGAGAGGTCGGAGGCGATGGGATTGGCGAGCGCCAGCGCCGGCTGGCCGCCGCCGAAGAGTTCCGCCTGCGCCTTCGAGATGAAGCTCCAGGTCACCGCCTCGACCATGCCGCGGCTGGCAAGGGTGCGCTTGGCGATGCGCGTGCGCTTCTGGATGAGGGTCAGCACCGGCTTCGGCACGGTGCCGCCGCGATCGAGCGGGGTGGAGGGGACGCGATCGACGCCGGCAATGCGCATCACCTCCTCGGCGATGTCGGCCTTGCCGTGCACGTCCGGCCGCCAGGAGGGCGGCGAGACCTTGATCATCGGGCCGTTGCCGGAGACGTCGAAGCCGAGATGCTCGAGGATGCGCTTCTGCTCGCGGTCGGAGACCTCGAGGCCGGTAAGCCGCTTGGTCTCGTTGAGCGGGAAGTTGATGACGAAGCCGGTATCGGGAATGGCGCCCTCAAGCGTCACCTCGGAGGGCTCGCCGCCGCACATGTCCATGACGAGGCGGGTGGCGAGCTCGACGCCCGACAGGGTGAAGTTCGGATCGACGCCGCGCTCGAAGCGGTAACGGGCATCGGTGACGATGCCGAGGCTGCGGCCGGTGCGGGCGATGTCCATCGGGTCCCAGAGGGCCGACTCGATCAGCACGTCGGTGGTGTTCTCGTCGCAGCCGGAATGCTCGCCGCCCATGACGCCGGCGATGCTCTCCACGCCGTTATCGTCGGCAATCACCGTCTCGTTGCCGGTGAAGCCATAGACGCGGCCGTCGAGGCCGAGCACGGTCTCGCCGGCCTGCGAGCGGCGGACGACCAGCGTGCCCTTCACCTTGCTCGCGTCGAACACGTGGAGCGGGCGGCCGCGGTCGAAGGTGACGTAGTTGGTGACATCGACGAGGGCGTTGATGGGGCGCAGGCCAATGGCCTTGAGGCGCCGCTGCATCCAGTCCGGCGACGGGCCGTTCTTGACGCCGCGCACCAGGCGCAGCGCGAAGGCCGGGCAGTACTTCTCCTCGCCCTTAGCGAAGGCGAGCGACACCGCCTGCGGGTTGGCGAAGGCGCCCTTCACCGGCTGGATGACGTCGGTCTTCAGCTTGCCGAGGCCGGCCGCCGCGAGGTCGCGGGCGATGCCGTGGATCGAGGTGCAATCGGGGCGGTTCGGCGTCAGGTTGATCTCGATGACCGGATCGGAGAGCTGCGCCCAGTCGACATAGCGCGTGCCCACCGGAGCATCGGCCGGCAGGTCGATGATGCCGTCATGGTCGTCGGAGATCTGCAGCTCGGCCGCCGAGCAGAGCATGCCGCGGCTCTCGACGCCGCGGATGGTGCCGACACCCAGCGTGATGTCCTTCCCCGGAATGTAGGTGCCGGGCGGCGAGAAGACCGACTTCATGCCGGTGCGGGCATTCGGCGCGCCGCAGACGACCTGCACGGGCGTGCCCTCGCCGGTGTCCACCATGCAGACGCGCAGGCGGTCGGCATTCGGGTGCTGCTCGGCCGAGACCACATAGGCGATGGTGAAGGCGGCAAGCTTCGCGCCGGGATCGTCCACCGCCTCGACCTCGAGGCCGATACGGGTAAGGGTCTCGGTGATCTCGGCGAGGGAGGCCTCGGTGTCGAGATGATCCTTGAGCCAGGAGAGCGTGAACTTCATCGGATGTCTCCCCTCAGCTCGACAGGCCGCCGGCCAGCGTCGGCAGGTCGAGCGGGCGGAAGCCGTAATGCGACAGCCAGCGCACGTCGGCCTCGAAGAACTGCCGGAGGTCGTTGATGCCGTATTTCAGCATGGCGATGCGATCGATCCCCATGCCCCAGGCGAAGCCCTGGTAGATGTCGGGATCGAGGCCGCAATTGCGGATGACATTGGGATGGACCATCCCGCAGCCGAGGATTTCCAGCCAGTCCTCGCCCTCGCCGAAGCGCACTTCGCCGCCCTGGCGGTTGCACTGGATGTCCACCTCCATCGACGGCTCGGTGAAGGGGAAGAAGGAGGGGCGGAAGCGCATCTTCACGCTGTCCACCTCGAAGAAGGCCTTGCAGAACTCCTCGAGGATCCACTTGAGGTGGCCGATATGGCTGCCCTTGTCGATGACCAGGCCCTCGACCTGGTGGAACATCGGCGTGTGCGTCTGGTCGCTGTCGCAGCGATAGGTGCGGCCCGGGCAGATGACGCGGATCGGCGGCTTCTTCGACAGCATGGTGCGCACCTGCACCGGCGAGGTGTGGGTGCGCAGCAGGAGACGCTCGCCATCCGCCTTCGGGTTGAAGAAGAACGTGTCGTGCATCTCGCGGGCCGGATGGCCCTCGGGGAAGTTCAGCCTGGTGAAGTTGTAGTCGTCGGTCTCGATATCCGGACCTTCGGCGATGGCGAAGCCCATATCAGCGAAGATGGCGGTGAGCTCGTCCATCACCTGGCTGATCGGGTGGATGCGCCCCGTCTCGGTCGGGCTCTCGCGGACGGGCAGCGTCACGTCGATCGTCTCGGCAGCAAGGCGCGCGTCGAGCGCGGCGGCCTTGAGCACGTCGCGTCGGGTGGTGAGCGCTTCCGTGACGCGATCCTTCACCTGGTTGATGGCGGCACCGGCGGTCTTGCGCTCCTCCGGCGCCATCTGGCCGAGGGTCGCGAGCAGGGCGGAGATCGAGCCCTTCTTGCCGAGGGCGGCGACGCGCACCGCCTCCAGCGCGGCCTCGTCGGCGGATGCCGCGATCTGGGCCATCAGGTCGGTTTCGAGCGTGGTGAGATCGGTCATCGGGTCACACGGGCTAATCGGGCTGGTGTCGTTTGGCGGCTGGCGGGGGCGCGGTCAAGCGCCTCAGCTGCGCCAGCGCAGCGTCATCGGCTGGATGGGGTTCTCGAAGGGCTTGCCGTCGGCCTGCGCCTTCACGAAGGCGTCCTTCACCCGCATCCACCAGCGCGCCTGGGTGTCGGCATCATTGATGAGCATGAGCTTGGGATCATGGACGAGGCCCTCGCGCTGGCGGATCACCACGACGCGGTCCTGGTCGAGGAAAACGCGCATGAGGTGCTGGACCAGCGGCTTGGCGGCGGAGAGCCAGCCGGCCGAGACCCAGAAGAACTGATGCACCTCGGTCTCGCCCTCGTTGACGGGCGTGATGGCGGTGAGCCCCGTCGCCTGCATCTTCGAGCCGCGGATGTTCTCGATCCTCAGGCCCGGCAGCATGTAGCTGATCTCGGTGGTCACCGGGGTGCCGAGGATCTTGTAGGCGATGTTCTGCGGCGGCAGCTCATGGCGCACCATCGACCAGCCGAGCTCGGAGGGCGCGAAGACCTTCTCCTTCGGTCGGAGCTTCTTCGCCCCCTTCTTGAACCACCAGGAGGTATGGACATAGGCCGCATGGGTCGGGTCCATGAGGCCGAAGGCGGCATGGTCCATCGAGCAGTGGAAGGGCAGCATGCAGTGGAAGCGCGGCGCCTCGCCCGCGTCGAAATCGGGCATCAGCGGCGGCGCCGGATAGCCCGCCTCGGCCGGCGTCTCGCCGGCGCGCGGCACAAAGACCCAGACGAGGCCCTGGCTCTCGACGCAGGGGTAGGAGGGCGTGCAGATCTTGGAGAGGTCCATCTGCTGGCCCTCGCGCAGCGACGGGATCTCGACGCAGGTGCCGGTCTTGTCGAAGCGCCAGCCGTGGTAGCAGCACTGCACGGCGGTGCCATCGAAGGTGCCGTAGCGCAGCGGGATGCCGCGATGCGGGCAGGCGTCGCGCAGCGCGAAGACCTCGCCGGAGGAGGTGCGGCCGAAGAGCATCGGCTCGCCGAGCAGCGTCTTGGCGGTCATCGCGCCGGACTTCAGGTCGCGGCCGGGCAGCGCCACGTACCAAAGCCCCTTGATGATCTCGGCGGTCAGTCCCTGCATGTCCTCACCGTGCGCACGAAAGCGTCGCTTCAGTCCCTGAAAGGACAAAGCCCGCGCCACCCCCCGTGGAGGGTCGCGCGGGCTGTGATGTCGTGATCCTCGAGAAGAGGATCAGGCGTTCGCCGGCAGCGATCCCTTGGCCTTTTCGACCAGGGCCGCAAAACCCTCCGGCGCCGAGATGGCGAGGTCGGAGAGGACCTTGCGGTCGACGGCGATGCCGGCGCCGATGAGGCCGGCGATGAAGCGCGAATAGGTCAGGCCGTGCTCGCGGACAGCGGCATTGATGCGCTGGATCCACAGGGCGCGGTAGTTGCGCTTCTTGTTGCGGCGGTCGCGCGTGGCGTACTGCATCGACTTGTCGACGGCAGCCTTCGCGGCGCGGATGGTGTTCTTGCGGCGACCCCGGAAGCCGGAAGCGGCCTTCAGAACCTTCTTATGCTTGGCGTGGGACGTAACGCCCCTTTTGACGCGTGCCATGGCTGATCTCTCTTACAATCTCGTGGAGGTTCTTCGCGAAACGGGTCGATCAGCCGTTCGGCAGGAAGTACCGCTTGACGTTGTAGGCATCGGTCTCGAACAGGGCAGTGGTGCCGCGATGCTCGCGGATCTGCTTGTTGGACCGCTTGATCATGCCGTGGCGCTTGCCGGACTGGGTGTACATCACCTTGCCGGTCGCCGTGATCTTGAAGCGCTTTTTGGCGCCCGACTTCGTCTTCATCTTGGGCATTTGGCTCTCTTGTATCGTTGCGAGGCGCTTGAGCTCTCCCCTTGCGGAGAGGGCCAACACCTCTGAAGGCTCGAGAACGAGCTTTCGGGATCGCCACGGCAGCCCTTGATCAGCCGGGCGATCCGAAGAGCCGGGCCTATACAGGAGAAGGGCGGGCGAAACAAGAGGCCGGGCGGGTCAGCGCCTGGGCACCGCGCCGATGCGGACCGGCTGCAGGCCGGCTGGAAGGCCGGGGCCGCGACGACGACCGCCACCGTCCTGCTCCTCCTTCGGCAGGAGCATGATCGCCACGCCCATCTGTACGCTGGCGAAGGTGAGGCCGAGGAAGGCGGTGAGCACGCCAAGCGCCAGCGACGCGACGGTGGAGCGCCCCACCAGCGAGCCGAAGCCGCCAATGTCGAACCCGACAAGGGCCATGACGAAGAGCCCGGCGACGACGAAACCGATCGCCGCGTGGACGAGGAGGAACCTCAGGAGCTTTGGCATCGCGGGCATCGGCATGGCGGCCTCCGGGCGTTCAGGGCTGACAAAAGCCATGACGACCAAACCGGGTGAGCGGATCACTGTTCCCATGCCGGTAGGGCCGCCACAACCCACCTGTCGCTCGGGCCCCCTTGCCAGCGACGCACGGCCTGTCGAATGGTGGCGCGCCCAAGAAGGAGGAACAGCCATGGCCAAGGGCTACTGGATCGCCCGCGTCGATGTCCACGACACGGAATCCTACAAGAACTACGTCGCCAAGAACGGTATCGCCTTCGCCAAGTTCGGCGGCCGCTTCGTCGTGCGCGGCGGCAAGTTCGAGACGCTGGTTGGCACGAGCCGCTCGCGCAACGTCGTCATCGAGTTTCCGAGCTACGAGCAGGCCGTCGCCTGCTGGCACTCGCCCGAGTACCAGGCGGCCCGCGCCGAGCAGAAGGGCGGCGCCGAGATGGATGCGATCGTCATCGAGGGTTATGACGGCCCGCAGCCCGGCTGATAGCTGAACAGCAAAAGCCGGGGCGAGCCCCGGCTTTCACGTCACATATCCGGATGGCCGGGGGGCCTCAGCCCCCCGTCGCCTCGATGACGTCGTCGAGCGTGCGCAGGCCAGGTTTCGGCGAGTTGACCAGCACAGCCATGTTGCCGGGCGCGTGCTTGTTGGCGAGCATCAGCGCATGGGCCGCCGGGATCTTGTCCCAGGGGAAGAGCTCGCTCATGCAGGGGTCGACCCGCCGGTCGACGACGAACTGGTTGGCGGCCGCCGCCTGCTTCAGATGGGCGAAGTGCGAGCCCTGGACGCGCTTCTGACGCATCCAGACGTAGCGGGCGTCGAAGGTGATGTTGAAGCCGGAGGTGCCGGCGCAGAACACGATCATGCCGCCGCGCTTGGCGACGAGGCAGGAGACCGGGAAGGTCGCCTCGCCCGGATGCTCGAACACGATGTCCACGTCCTTCTTGCCGGTGATGTCCCAGATCGCCTTGCCGAAGCGGCGGGCTTCCTTCAGCCAGGTGTTGTACTCGTCGGTGCCGACAGTGGGCATCTGCCCCCAGCAGGCGAAGTCCTTGCGGTTGATGACGCCCTTGGCGCCGAGTTGCATGACGTAGTCGCGCTTGGTCTCGTCCGAGATGATGCCGATCGCATTGGCGCCGGCCGCGGCGACGAGCTGCACGGCGAAGACGCCAAGGCCGCCCGAGGCGCCCCAGACCAGCACGTTGTCGCCGGGCTTCAGCGTGTGCGGCGGATGGCCGAAGAGCATGCGATAGGTCGTGGCCAGCGTCAGCGTGTAGCAGGCGGCCTCCTCCCAGGACAGGTGCTTCGGCTTCTCCATGAGCTGGCGCGACTGCACCCGGCAGAACTGCGCGAAAGCGCCGTCCGGCGTCTCGTAGCCCCAGATGCGCTGGCTGGTCGAGAACATCGGGTCGCCGCCGTTGCACTCCTCGTCGTCGCCGTCGTCCTGATTGCAGTGGACGATGACCTCGTCGCCGACCTTCCAGCGCTTCACCTTGGAGCCGACGGCCCAGACGACGCCGGCCGCATCGGAGCCGGCGATGTGGAAGGGATGCTTGTGATTGTCGAGCGGCGAGATCGGCTGGCCGAGGCCGGCCCAGATGCCGTTGTAGTTGACGCCGCCGGCCATGACATAGAGCAGCACCTCGTCCTCACCCAACGTCCAGGTCGGCACAACCTCGACCTTGAAGGACTGCTCAGGCGGCCCATGACGGTCCTTGCGGATGGCCCAGGCGTACATCTGCGCCGGCACGTGGCCGAGCGGCGGGACCTCGCCGAATTCGTAGAGATCCTTGACGGGACGCGACTGGGGGGCGGGAGCAGCGGCTGCCATTGGTGTTACCTCGGGGTCGGGCGCCTTCTCTTCCGGGGCGCTTGGAGGGGCGAGTATGTGCAGTGCAGCATTCGTGCGCAAGCGCGAAATGGCAGCGCCCCGCCGGGTCAAACTACAGACTTTCGGCGGAGGCTTCGACCCTCGTCCAACTCCGGACGCCGCCGGAAAGGCTCACATTTATTGACCGTCGTCAGGGACCCGGCAGCCACCTTGTGCGTTGACCGCATCGCAGCGGTATGGCCGTGGCGTCCGGCGGGGGCTGGGCGGGCTCCGCTGCGCCAAAGGACAGCACCATGCCCATCGAAAGCCTTTTCATCTTGATTATCGTCGGCGCCGTCGCCGGCTGGCTCGCCGGCCTCATCGTCAAGGGCTTCGGCTTCGGCCTCATCGGCAACATCGTCATCGGCATTTTGGGCGCGCTCATCGCCACCTGGCTCTTTCCACGCCTCGGCGTCTCGCTCGGCATGGGCATCGTCTCGGCCATCATCAGCGCCACGCTCGGGGCGGTGATCCTGCTGGTCGTGGTGGGGGTGATCCGAAGGGCGTGACGGGCCGCCAAGGCCCGCCTTTCGCTGCATTGCAATAATCCGCAGCCCGGACGAGAATAAGCCAAACAATCGCTCGGGAGGCGACAGTGCGCACCAACGACAAGCGCGACAAACCCTGGCTGATCCGCACCTATGCGGGTCACTCCACGGCGGCAAAGTCCAACGCGCTCTACCGGAGCAATCTGGCCAAGGGGCAGACGGGCCTGTCCGTCGCCTTCGACCTTCCGACCCAGACTGGCTACGACGCCGACCATGTCCTCGCCCGTGGCGAGGTCGGCAAGGTCGGCGTGCCCGTGTCCCATCTCGGCGACATGCGGACGCTGTTCGACGGCATCCCGCTCGCCGAGATGAACACCTCCATGACCATCAATGCCTGCGCCGCCTGGCTGCTGGCGCTCTACGTGGCGGTGGCCGACGAGACCGGCGCCCCGCGCGGCAAGCTCTCCGGCACGACGCAGAATGACATCCTCAAGGAGTATCTCTCGCGCGGCACCTACGTGTTCCCGCCGGAGCCCTCGCTGAGGCTCACCAAGGACACGATCCTCTTCACGACGGCCGAGATGCCGAAGTGGAACCCGATGAACGTCTGCTCCTACCACCTCCAGGAGGCCGGGGCGACGCCGGTCCAGGAGCTCGCCTTCTCGCTCGCTAATGCCATCGCCATCCTCGACACGGTGAAGGCCTCGGGCGAGGTGCCGGAGGGCGGCTTCGGCGAGGTGGTCGGCCACATCTCCTTCTTCGTCAACGCCGGCATGCGGTTCGTCACCGAGATGTGCAAGATGCGCGCCTTCGTCGAGCTCTGGGAGGAGCTGGTCGAAACGCGCTACGGCGTCACCGACCCGAAGCACAAGCTCTTCCGCTATGGCGTGCAGGTGAACTCGCTCGGCCTCACCGAGCAGCAGCCCGAGAACAACGTCTACCGCATCCTCATCGAGGCGCTGGCGGTGACCATCTCCAAGAAGGCCCGCTGCCGCGCCCTGCAACTCCCGGCCTGGAACGAGGCGCTGGGCCTGCCGCGGGCCTGGGACCAGCAATGGTCGCTGCGCCTGCAGCAGATCCTCGCCTACGAGACCGACCTGCTCGAATTCGGCGACCTCTTCGACGGCAATCCCGTCGTCGCCGCGAAGGTCGCCGAGCTCAAGGCCGAGGCCAGCGCCGAGATGCAGCGCATCGGCGAGATGGGCGGCGCCATCGCCGCCGTGCCCTACATGAAATCCAAGCTCGTCGAGAGCAACACCCGCCGGCTCGAGGCCATCGAGAGCGGCGAGCAGGTGGTGATCGGCGTCAACCGCTTCACCGAGACCGAGCCCTCGCCGCTCACCACCGGCGAAGGATCGATCATGGTGGTCGATCCGGCCGTCGAGGCCGCCCAGGTCGAGAGCCTCAAGGCCTGGCGCGCCGCCCGCGACGCCAGGGCCGTCGAGAAGGCGCTCGCCGACCTGCGCGCCGCCGCGCAGGAGGGCCGCAACGTCATGGAGCCCTCCATCGCCGCGGCGAAGGCCGGCGTCACCACCGGCGAATGGGGCCAGGTGCTGCGCGAGGTCTTCGGCGAGTACCGCGCCCCGACCGGCGTTGGCCGCGCCGCCCGCGCCGAGAGCGGCGACCTCGCCCCCATCCGCGACGAGGTGGAGAAGGTGTCCCGGGCCCTCGGCCGCCGGCTGAAGTTCCTCGTCGGCAAGCCGGGCCTCGACGGCCATTCCAACGGCGCCGAGCAGATCGCCGTGCGCGCCCGCGACTGCGGTATGGAGGTGGTCTACGAGGGCATTCGCCTCACCCCCGCCGAGATCGTCAACGCCGCGCTGGAAGAGGGCGTCCACGTCGTCGGCCTGTCGATCCTGTCGGGAAGCCACATCCCGCTCGTCACCGAGGTGATGGAGCGGATGCGCGCGGAAGGCCTCAACGACGTTCCGGTCATCGTCGGCGGCATCATCCCGCCAGAGGACGAGACGGTGCTGCGTGGCGCCGGGGTCGCGGCGGTCTACACGCCGAAGGATTTCCAGCTCAACACGATCATGGCCGACATCGTGCGCATCGTCGGCGAGGGCGCGAAACAGGCGGCGTGAGGCCTCACGTCGCAGGCCCGAGCACCGTTTCGGCCGCGGCCGTGGCCGCGGCGAGGACCTCGTCGGCAAGCGGTCCGGCCGGCACCGCCCGCGACAGCAGGAGACCACCGGCCCCGAGGGCGAGAAGCGCGATCGCCGTCTGGCGCCGCTCGGCCTCCGTCGCCCCCACGCACCCCTCGGCCAGCGTATCGATGGCGCGCGCGAGATCCGCCGCATAGGCGGAGCGCAGGTCCATATCGCCGCGGGCGACATCGGCGCTGAGGCTCGGCAACAGGCAGCCCTCGGCGATCTGGTCACGATGCTGCGCCGACAGATATTGCCGCACGAAAACCCGGGCCCAGCCGGCACCCGCCGCGCGGCAGCGTTCCATGCCCGCCCGCAGCCGCGCCAGCCCGGCATCGACCACCGCAGCGAAGACCGCTGCCTTCGAGGTGAAATGCGCATAGATCGCGCCGGAGGTCTGCCCGGCCTCGCGTGCCAGCGCGTCGATCCCCACCCCCGCCATGCCGTCCACGCGGAAGCGGCGGCCGGCCGCCGTGATGATCACCGCCCGCGCCGCTGCCTTCTGTTCGTCCGTCATCCGCATCGCGTCATCTCCATCAAGAACGCTCGTTATCTTTTCTCTTGATAGATAGCGATCGTTATTTATAATGGCACCTGCGACCCACGAGAGGAGACGCCCCCATGACCGATGTTCCGATGACCCAGCCGCTGCCGTCCCTGGCCACGATCCCCACCAACCGCCCCTTCTGGCGCGAGCCAGCCTTGATCTTCGCCGCCCTGTCCGGCCTCGCCTTCGTGGCGCTCGGCCTCCGGGCAGTGGCCATTCCGCTCACCACATCGGGCGGCTTCGGCCTCCCGGCCCTCGGTGGCACGGACGCGCTGTGGGTACAGGTCTATGGCAGCCGCACCATGCTCCTCGGAGTCATCGCCATCGCTCTGGCCGCATTCGGGAACATCCCGGCGCTCGCCCTGATGTTCGGTGTCGGCGCCGCCCTGCCCTTCTTCGACATGGCCCTCATCGTCGGCCAGTCAGGTCCCGGTCCGATCCTGTTCCGCCACGCCGCCTATGTCGTCTGGCTGGGCCTCGGCGCGCTCTGGCTGTGGCGCCTGCACCGGCAACGCTCACGCGCAGCCTGACATCAGGGGAACCGGCAATGACGCTGCTCGAGCGCCTGACAGCCATCAACGCAGCCAGCCCCTTCAGCCGCTGGGCGGGGTTCACCCCCACCCTGGCTGAAGCGGGCCGGGCCGAGATCGAACTCACCACGCGGCCGGACCTCGCCAACCATGCGGGCCATCTCCATGCCGGCGTGACGCAGGGCCTTGTCGACACGGTCTGCGGCTATGCCGCGGCGACCGTCGCGGGACCGGTGGTCACATCCCATTGCGCGGTCGACTTCTACGCACCGGCGACGGGCGGGCGTTTCGTCGCCCGTGGCCGGGTCGTCAAGGCCGGGCGCCGTCAGGTCTTCACCACCGCCGAAATCTTCGCCGTCAGCGAGACCGGCGAGGTGCTCGTCGCAGGCGGCAGCGCGGTGCTGGTGCCCCTCGCCCCGGCCCCGACGGAGGGCTGACTCGACCGCAGGCGTCCGGTGGAGTAGCACAGCGGCCATCGTGAGAGTGACTGCCATGCTGCCTCCCCACAGCGACTACGACGCCCTCGTCCGCGATTTCCGCTGGACCGTGCCCGACCGCTACAATATCGGCGCAGACGTCTGCACGCGCTGGGCGGCCGTCGAGCCGGACCGCGTCGCCATCCTCTGGAAGAAGCCGGACGGGCGCGTCGAGCCGGTCACCTATGGCCGGCTCGAGGAGGCCTCGAACCGCCTCGCCAATGTCCTCGCCGCCCGCGGCGTGAAGCGCGGTGACCGCGTCGCGCTGGTGCTGGCACAGGGCGCCGCCGCCGCCATCACCCACATCGCCATCTACAAGATGGGCGCCATCGCCGTGCCGCTCGCCGCCCTCTTCGGCATCGACGCTCTCGCCTATCGCCTTGGCAATTCCGGCGCCCGCGCCCTCGTCACCAATGCCGAGGGTGTCGCCAAGGTCGCGCAGATCCGTGACCAGTTGGGCGAGCTCTCGCTCGTCCTGTCGGTGGACGGTGCCGCCGACGGCGTCGACGACTTCTACGCGGGCCTGGAGCGCGCCTCGCCCGCCTTCACCGCCGTCGACACGGCCGCCGACGATCCGGCGATGATGATCTACACCTCCGGCACCACCGGCCAGCCCAAGGGCGCGCTCCACGCCCATCGGGTGCTGCTCGGCCACCTGCCCGGCGTGCAGATGCCGCATGACGGTTTTCCGCAGCCGGGCGACCGCATGTGGACGCCCGCCGACTGGGCCTGGGCCGGCGGGCTACTCAACATCCTGCTCCCCGCCCTGCATTTCGGCGTGCCGGTCGTCGCCCGCAAGTTCGAGAAGTTCGACGCCGACGAGGCCTTCGCGCTGATGGCCGAGATGGAGGTGCGCAACGCCTTCGTCCCGCCAACCGCCCTGAGGATGCTGCGCTCGGTCGACAATCCCCGATCGCGCCACGACCTCAAGCTGCGCACCCTCGCCTCCGGCGGCGAGGCGCTCGGCGCGCCGACCTATGACTGGGGCCGCGAGGCGCTCGGCCTCACCATCAACGAGTTCTATGGCCAGACCGAGTGCAATCTCGTGCTCGCCTCCTCCGGTGCGCTCGGCGTCTCGCGCGCCGGGGCCATCGGCAAGCCGGTGCCGGGTCATCAGGTCGCGGTCATCCGCCCCGATGGGTCGGTCTGCGATCCCGGCGAGACCGGTCAGATCGCCGTGCGGCGGCCGGACCCCGTGATGTTCCTGGAGTATTGGGGACGCCCCGAGGCGTCGCGCGACAAGTTCATCGGCGAGTGGATGACCACCGGCGATCAGGGCCATGCCGATGCCGACGGCTATATCCACTTCGTCGGCCGCGACGACGACGTCATCACGTCGGCCGGCTACCGCATCGGCCCCGGCGAGATCGAGGACACGCTGCTGAAGCATCCCGCCGTCTCGCTCGCCGCTGCGGTGGGCAAGCCGGACGAACTGCGGACCGAGATCGTCAAGGCCTTCGTGGTGCTGAAGACCGGCGTCGAACCCTCTTCAGAGCTCGCCAGCGACATCCGCGACTTCGTGAAGACGCGCATGTCCGCCCATTCCTATCCACGCGAGGTGGAGTTCATCGACGAGTTGCCGATGACCACGACGGGCAAGGTCATCCGGCGGCTGCTGCGCGACCGCGCCTGAGCCTTCAGCGCTTCAGCAGCTGCTTGGCCCGAGCCTTCGCCTGAGTGAGGCCGCACTTCAGCGCGACAACGGCATGGAAACGCCAGTCTGGCGAGCCGTCCCGCACGGCGACGAGGCGGCTGGTGATCGCCATGCGCTCCGGCCAGATGCGGTCGATCATCGGATGGCCCTGCACGGCGCAGGAATCGACGAGGGCGACACCCTGTTCGGCGAGCGTCGCCTCGCCGATGGCATGGGAGAGCAGCAGGCCCGGCGAAAAGCGCGCGAAGGCCTCGTCATAGGCCGTCTTCCAGTACCAGGCGCGGGATCCGGACCGCAGCACGACCCCTGCGGCGATGGGCTTGCCATCGTGCAGGGTGAGGTCGATGCGCGCCTGTCCGGCGCGGGCGAGGCCGCCGACGGCAGCACGGAAGAAGCCGGCCGTGACGATGTTCCCCTCCATCGCGGTGCCGGCGCGCCCCTTCCAGCCCTGCGCCTCCAGCGCAAGATAGGCATCGAGGGCCGCGTCGAGGTCATGGCCGGTCGCGGTGGACACGGTCTCGAGGCGACCGGTCTCGGCGAGGCGTCGGGCAAGGCGCCGGTGATCCTTTGCGAGCGGGGGAGCGTTCGTGATCAGGACGGCCCGGCGGTGACTGTCGAGAACCGCAACGGTATGGCCGCCCAGCGCCGGCGCCACCGCGCCCCAGCTCGCATCATCGGCCATCGGCCAATGGAGGGCCGCAACACCGCGGCGCGCCAGGTCGGCCAGCAAGGCATCCATCACCGTCGCCGCTTCGCCGGGCAGGGCCATCAGCCCGCCCGAGGGTGCATAGGGATGGGTCCAGAGCGAGAAGAGCGTGCCGGCGAGCCCGAAGCGCCCGGCGACAAGGCCGATCGGCGCGCCGTCGCGCGTCACGATGAAGGCACCAAGACCCTGGGGATCGATGGCGCGGGCCGCCAGCGCGAAGGCAGGAGCGAGGAAGACAGGCCCCTCGGCACTGGCAGCGAGGCGGCGCCAGTCCTCTTCGACCGCGTCCCACTGAGGCGCCGGTACCCAGCGGAGCGCCACCGCGCCCATGCCGGACGGGCCGGCCTCCGGCTGGAGCGGCGGCGCGATCGTCGGTGCAAGGCGCGTGTCCAGCAGCGTCATGCGGTGGCCGGTTTCGACCAGAAGCCGAGAGAGAGGCCGAGCCGCGCCGTGGTGATCCACAGGAGCAGGATCGATTCCAGCGTCAGCGCCGTGGCCGTGGCGATCGCCGCGCCCATCATGCCCAGCGGCGGGATGAGCACCAGGCAGAGGACCACCGCCGTGCCGAAGGCGAAGGCATAGATGAGGGCGCAGGCCGTCTGGTGGCCGGACATGGTGAGCAGCCGCTCCACCGGGCCCACCGCCGCCCGGGCGAGGAGGCCGATGGAAACGACGAACATGGCGGGGTATCCGGCGACGAAGTCCGGCCCGAACATCATCAGGAACGGTTTGCCCAGCGCCAGGATGACGATGGTGGCGGCAAGCGAGGGGAAGAAGGTCCAGCGGATGGAGGCGCGCAGGAAATCCGCCAGTTTTTCCCGGTCGCCGGCGACGTGATACTCGCTGAACCGGTGCGCGGCGGCGGCCGCCACGGCGAAATAGATGAAGGCGACAAGCGCAAGGGTCTTCACGGCCGCCCAGTAGACCGCGACCTCTTCCGGCCCCGCGAGCTGCTTCAGCAGCACGACGTCGGTATAGGTGAGCGCGAGATAGAAGGTCTCGACGAGGAAGATCGGCAGGCTGGTCCGAAGCCAGGTCAGCGGCTCGATCCGATTGGGGCCGGGCGCGACCTCACGGCCGAGGCGGCGGTTGAGCAGCAGAACCTGCACGACGGCCGCGAGCCAGGTGGCGACGACGGCGCAGGCCATGGCCGCGACCGCATTGGTGGGGAACCCCGCCACATGGGCGCCCGCCATGGTGGCGAGAAGGATCACCGGGCGGATGAGATAGGGCGGTCCGAGGGCAAGGTCGGTCCAGTTGTAGGAGCGGGCGATGCCGTCCTGGATGTCGGTCAGCACGAACATCGGCAGGCAGAGCGCAGCAAGCACCAGCGGCATCACCATGTCGCCGGAGAGCCAGGAGCCGAACTGCCAGAGCACCAAGAGACCGATGACGGCGACCGCCGTGGCGATGAGGAAGCCGAGGCGGCGCGCCCCGGAAATGAAGCCGCGCAGGCCCGCCTGGTCCCCCGTCTCGGCATAGGCCGGCAGGAAGCGCTGCGCCGCCGAGGCAAGGCCGGCATTGGAGAAATGGCCGATCAGCAGCACCCAGACCCAGACCGAGACATAGGTGCCGAACTCCGACCCGCCCATCCAGCGGGCCATGAGCACCTGGCTGACATAGGCAATGCCGGCGGAGAGGACGCGGATGACGAAGGCCGCGCCCGCCATGCGCTGGGCCACGGACTGGTCGGACTTGTCTCCGAGGAAGGCCTTGATCCGTCCGGCAACGCCGGAAGGGGAGAGCAGCGTCTTGGCGCCGCGCCCCATCTGCGCTTCCTCGGAACCCATCACCGACACGAGGCGGTCTCCCGCGGGGCGCCGGCCCCTGCCGGAGCGTCCACCGCGACGGTGATAGCCCGCCTGCGCTTAAGAAACGGTGTGGCCGCCGGAAACGAACAGAAACAGACTGTCAAAATGACGAAGGGCCGGTCACATCGACCGGCCCTTCCGATATCGGCTGGATGAGGGATCAGGGACGCGGCGTCGCCGGCGCAGCGCCGGGGGCCGGGGCCTGCAGCGGGGCCACGAAGCGCTGGACCTGAGCCTCGGACCGCAGTCGCTGGACGAGATCGGCCTGGACGCGGCGGGTGAGGAAATCCTCGATCTGGCCGCGCACCTGCTCGAAGCTCGGGATCTCGCGCTGGCGGCGCTCCTCCAGCTTGATGATGTGCCAGCCGAACTGGCTCTTCACCGGCGCGGTGGAGAGCTGGCCCGGCTGCATGGCGAAGGCGGCCTCGGCGAATTCGGGCACCATCTGCGCCTTGGTGAAGAAGCCGAGGTCGCCGCCATTGCGCTGGCCACCCGGGTCCTTGGACTTCTCGCGCGCGATGGTCTCAAAATTGGCGCCGCCGCGGATCTGGGCGATCAGCGCCTTGGCCTCGTCCTCGGTCTCCACGAGGATATGGCGGGCGCGGACCTCTTCCTCCGGCGTGATGCGGGCGCGCTGCTCGTCGTAGATCTTGCGCATCTCCGCCTCGGTGACCCGGGTGCGGGTCTCGTCGTTGAGCAGCGTCTCGACCAGCAGCTTGTTGCGGTAATAGGTCAGCTTGCGGGCAAAGTCCGGACCGTTCTGGACATTGCGCTGCTCGGCCGCCTTGGCGGCCAGCGTCAGGTCGATGACGAAGGACAGGAGATAGTCGCGCTTCTGCTCGGGGCTCATCTGGGCCGTCGCCTGGCCACCGATGTCCTCCTCTGCCGCATCGAGGTCAGCCTGGCGAATCTCGACGCCCTGGACGCGGGCGAGGATGCCGTCAGCAGGCGCCGTCAGCGCCGGGGCAGGCGCTGCGGGGGCGGCGGGCGCGGGCGCCTGGGCGAGGGCGGGAGCGGCGAGCGCCAGGGTCATCATGGCGGCGGAAAGGAGAAGGCGGGCTGTCATCGTCATGTCGGCCTTGTGCGTGGCGAAAGGGTCCGGGGGGTGATCCCGGTCATGGGAGCGCCAGCCTGTGGCGCTTTGAAGGTGGCCATGCGACAGCCGCCTGCGCGAGGCGCCGCGCCGGCGCGGGACATATCCCGCCGGTTGTCGCAGCAATGCCCGTTTCAGGCCGAATTGACAACCCTCGGCACCGTCCATATCTGTCCCGAGTTGTCGTGTGCCGCGGTCCGTTCCGTGCGCGCCGACGGCATCCCACCGGGATCCCGGAACGGGGCGCGCTGGCGCCCTCGCCCGCCCTCTCGGGGCCGGACACTGGCGTGAACCATCGGGACGGTTGGGACGACCAACCGGTTTGACAGGCTCCGCCAACCGCGCCCCAAGCGAAGGACATCTCATGCTCGCCGCGCTCGCCCGCAGGATCTTCGGCAACGGCAACGACCGTCGCGTGAAGGGCTATCGCCCCCGAATCCAGGCGATCGCCGCCCTCGAGCCAGAGCTCGAGAAGCTCTCCGACGAGGCGCTGCGGGCGCGCACCGACGAGTTCCGCGCCCAGCTTGCCGCGGGCAAGAGCCTCGACGACCTGCTCGTGCCGGCCTTTGCAACGGTTCGCGAGGCGGCCAAGCGCGTCCTCGGCCAGCGTCACTACGACGTCCAGATGATCGGCGGCATCGTCCTCCACGAGGGCGCCATCGCCGAGATGAAGACCGGCGAGGGCAAGACCCTCGTCGCCACGCTCGCCGTCTATCTCAATGCCCTCGCCGGCAAGGGCGTGCATGTCGTCACCGTCAACGACTACCTCGCCCGCCGCGACGCGGAATGGATGGGCAGGGTTTACGGCTTCCTCGGCATGACCACCGGCGTCATCGTCCACGGCCTCGACGACCAGCAGCGCCGCGAGGCCTATGCCTGCGACATCACCTACGGCACCAACAACGAGTACGGCTTCGACTACCTGCGCGACAACATGAAGTACTCCGTCGAGGAGATGGTCCAGCGCGGTCACGCCTATGCCATCGTCGACGAGGTCGACTCCATCCTCATCGACGAGGCGCGCACGCCACTGATCATCTCCGGCCCGCTCGACGACCGCTCCGACTTCTACGCCACCATCGACCGCTTCATCCCGGTTCTGGACAAGGGTGACTACGAGGTCGACGAGAAGCAGCGCACCGCGGCCCTCACCGAGAGCGGCAACGAGAAGATGGAGCGCGCCCTGGTCGAGGCCGGCTATGTCAAGGGCGATCTCTATGACGTCGAGAACGTCTCGACCGTCCACCACGTCAACCAGGCGCTGAAGGCCCACAAGCTGTTCCAGCGCGACAAGGACTACATCGTCCGCAACGGCGAGGTGGTCATCATCGACGAGTTCACCGGCCGCATGATGCCGGGCCGTCGCTACTCGGAAGGGCTCCACCAGGCCCTTGAGGCCAAGGAGCGCGTCCAGGTCCAGCCGGAGAACCAGACGCTCGCCTCCATCACCTTCCAGAACTATTTTCGCATGTACGGCAAGCTCGGCGGCATGACCGGCACGGCGCTGACCGAGGCAGACGAATTCCTCGACATCTACAAGCTGCAGGTGGTGGAGATCCCGACGAACCGCGGCATCGCCCGCCTCGACGAGGACGACGAGGTCTACAAGACCGTCCAGGACAAGTACAACGCCATCATCGTCGAGGTGGAGGCGGCCCGCGCCAAGGGCCAGCCAGTACTGGTCGGCACCACCTCCATCGAGAAGTCCGAGACGCTCGCCGAGATGCTGAAGGCAGCCGGATTCAAGCAGGTCGACCTCGAGGACCCGCAGGCCTTCGCCCCGCTCTATGACGGCGACCAGGGCTCGGCCGCCGAGAAGGTCTTCGCCGTCCTCAATGCCCGCTACCACGAGCAGGAGGCCTTCATCGTCTCCCAGGCGGGCGTTCCCGGCGCCATCACCATCGCCACCAACATGGCCGGCCGCGGCACCGACATCCAGCTCGGCGGCAATTCCGACATGCGCATCAAGGCCGAACTCGCCGGCATGGAGGATGGCCCCGAGAAGGAGGCCAAGGCCAAGGCGATCCGCGAGCAGGTGGCGGAGCTGAAGCAGCGCGCGCTCTCTGCCGGCGGCCTCTACATCATGGGCACCGAGCGCCATGAGAGCCGCCGCATCGACAACCAGCTGCGTGGCCGCTCCGGCCGCCAGGGCGATCCCGGCCGCTCCAAGTTCTATCTTTCCCTCCAGGACGACCTGATGCGCATCTTCGGGTCGGACCGCATGGAGGGCATGCTCACCAAGCTCGGCCTCAAGGAGGGCGAGGCCATCGTCCATCCCTGGATCAATCGGGCGCTGGAGAAGGCGCAGCAGAAGGTCGAGGCCCGCAACTTCGACCTGCGCAAGAACGTCCTCAAGTACGACGACGTCGCCAACGACCAGCGCAAGGTCATCTTCGAGCAGCGCATCGACCTGATGAGCCAGCAGGACCTCTCCGACATGGTGCAGGACATGCGCCATGGCGTCATCGAGACGCTGGTCCACGCCCATATCCCGCCGGATGCCTATGCCGAGCAGTGGGACACCGCGACGCTGAAGGACGAGATCTACCGCGTCCTCAACCTCGACCTGCCGATCCCCGACTGGGCGAAGGAGGAGGGCATCGCCGACGAGGAGGTGATCGAGCGCATCACCAAGACTGCGGACGAGATGATGGCCTCCAAAGCCGCCCGCTTCGGTCCGGACATCATGCGCCAGATCGAGAAGGCGGTGGTGATGCAGGTGCTCGACCATCTGTGGCGCGAGCACATCGTCCAGCTGGACCACCTGCGCCAGGTGGTCGGCCTGCGCGGCTATGCCCAGCGCGACCCGCTCAACGAGTTCAAGTCCGAGGCCTTCCAGCTCTTCGAGGTGCTGATGGCGCGGCTGCGCGAGATGACGACCCAGCAGCTCGCCCTGGTCGAGCTGCAGGAGCCGCCGCCCATGCCGGACCTGCCCCCGATGACCGCCCACCACATCGACCCCACCACGGGCATCGACGAATTCGCCCAGATGGGTGCGGCCTCGGGTGGCTCGTTCCAGGCGACGGCGGCCGGCGGCGGCGCCGAGCGCAACCCGAAGGACCCCTCCACCTGGGGCAAGGTCGGCCGCAACGATGCCTGCCCCTGCGGTTCGGGCAAGAAGTACAAGCACTGCCACGGGCAGTATGTCTGAGACGAACGGGCGCCGTTCGCGGCGCCCTTCTGGCGGCCGGGGCTTTCCCGCGGATGACGCGCGGAGCGCCTTGACCGGATGATCGGCGCAGCCTAAAAGGCGCGCTCGCGGGCGGGGCTGTAGCTCAGATGGGAGAGCGCTGCAATCGCACTGCAGAGGTCGGGGGTTCGAATCCCCCTAGCTCCACCAGCCCGCACGCACCCCCGTCTGAAGACGATATGAAACCCGCATCGAGGCACGAGGGCGGTCTCTGAAGAGAGGCTTGGCGCACCCCTTGCATCGCCATCTGCGGTACAGCCTTCACGACGACAGTGCCCTCCCAATTGGCGTTTTTTGAACCGCCAGGCCCCCGATACGCGTATGAGTGCTCACGAGGGGTGAGGACCAACGATGACCTTCCTGTGGGGCTATGTGGCGGCGCTGGTCATCTTCGGCGTGCTCGATGCGATCTGGCTGTCGAACATGGCCCGCATCCTCTATCGCCCGACCCTCGGCGACCTGCTGCTCGACAATCTGCGCTGGCTGCCGGCCCTCGCCTTCTATTTCCTCTTTCCCCTCGGGGTCGTGCATTTCGCCGTCCTGCCGGCTCTGGCGGGCGGCGGTGTCGTCATGGCGCTGGTCAATGGTGGCTTCCTCGGCCTTCTCGCCTATGCCACCTACGACCTGACGAACTATGCGACGCTGCGGTGCTGGACAGCGACGCTGACCGTGATCGACGTGCTCTACGGCACGGTGGCGACGGCGCTGGTCGCAGCCGGTGCCTATGGCTGGCTGGTGCTGATCGCCGGCTGGGGCTGGATCTGAGGCGCTGCCTTCAGGGCGTCGGCTTCAGCCGATAGTGGCTGACGCCCCAGCTGTCGCCTCCCGCATGGCCGAACAGCCCGCTGGTCGCCAGAAAGAACAGCCGCCAGCGCCGCCGCCACAGAGCGAGATTCTCCTCGCCATAGACCTGCGTGAGGATCGGGTCGATCTCCGCAAGGCGCGCGTCGAAAAGCGCCAGCCAGTCCTCGGCCGTCCGGCGATAGTGCTCGCCGCTCCAGCGCCACTCGTCCTCGACGGTGAACAGGTCGGGGAACTGGCGGATGAGGCCATGGCCCGGCATGAGGCCGCCGGTGAAGAAATGCTGGGCGATCCAGTCGGTCTTGTCCGCAGCGTCGAAGCGGTAGGAGCCCGTGCGGTGCGTGAAGACATGGATGAACAGCCGGCCATCTGGCTTCAGCCAGGAGCGCACCCGCGTGAGCAGCGCCCGCCAGTTCGCCATGTGCTCGAACATCTCGACCGAGACGATCCGGTCGAACTGCCCGTCGGCCGCGAAGTCGTTCATGTCGGAGGTGACGATTGTCAGGTTGGTCAGGCCCAGCCGGGCCGCCTCGCCTTCGATGAAGGCCCGCTGCGAACGCGAATTCGACACGGCGGTGATCGTGGCGCCGGGGAAACGCGCCGCCATGGTCAGCGACAGCGAGCCCCAGCCGCAGCCGAGCTCGAGGATGCGCTGTCCGTCGGCAAGGCCCGCATGGTCCATGGTGAGGTCGAGCGCCTTCACCTCTGCCTCGGCCAGCGTGGTGGCGGGGCCATCGTAGTAGCAGGAGGAATATTTCCGCTTCGGTCCGAGCGTCTTCAGGAAGAAGGCCGCGGGCACCTCATAGTGCTGGGCATTGGCGGCATCGGTGTGGATCGCGACGGGAAAAGCGTCCATGGCGGCGGCGAAGGCGGCATCGTCGGCAGCGCCCTGGGCGGCGAGGCTGCGGTCGGTCCGCCCCACCAGCCAGCCGATCATCGCGCGGGTCAGCACATCGGGGACAGGCGTGCGTTCACCCCAGGCGATGAGGCCGGCAACCAGAGACATGCAATCAACCTTTCGCAGAACGCGGCGGCAGGGGGATGAAGGCGCTGGTGCGCGCCTGATAGGCTGCAAACGCCGCACCATGCTTGCGCAGCATGTGCTCCTCCAGCGGCGGGATGCCGGAGACACGCGTCAGAAGCAGTGTCATGAACGCGGGGGCGCCGAGTGCGAGCCAGCCGAGCGGATAGCCGGAGATAGACAGGGCCATGATGGCAAAGGACGCCCAGAGCACGCATTCGAAGAAGTAGTTGGGGTGCCGCGACCAGGCCCACAGGCCAACATCGCAGATCGGCCCCTTCTTGGCGGCGTCGCGAATGAAGGCGGCAAGCTGCCGGTCGGCGAGGCCGCCGCCGATCCAGCCGGCGGCAAAGACGGCGAGGCCGAGCAGATCCTGCCAGCCGAGCGCGCCCGGCCGGTTGGCTGCCAGCACGATGCCGAGGACCAGCGGCACGCTTGCGCCGGCCTGGATCTGCAGGAAGCGGAACATCTGGTAGGAGGCCTGGTCACCCCAGTCCTGCCGGAGCTTGGCATAGCGGGCATCATCCGTGATGCCACGGGTGCGGCCGGCAATGTGCAGGCCGAGGCGCAGCGCCCAGGCGATGGCCATGGCCGCTACCAGAAGCCGCCTTTCGACAGGGCCAGCACCGAGCGGCAGGGCCACGGCGAGCGCGCCAGTAACCCCGACGCCGAAGGTCCAGGTAACATCGACCCAGCCGGAATTGCCGGTGCGCCTCTCGATCGCCCAGGCCCCCGCCATGATAAGGCTCATGGCGGCGGCAATGACGGCGATCGCCGCCGCCAGGCCCCAGAGGGTCACAGCCGCACGAGGGGCTGGAGCAGGCGGCCGAAAAAGCCCTCGAAACGGACATTGCCGGTGAGCGCGACGATGCAGGTGCAGCCCTCGATCGCATCGACCACAGGCGTGTGGGCATGGCGCTCGTCGGCCTCGTCGAAGTCGCCGGCGGCGTAGCGGCCATATTCGTGCTGGTAGGCACCCGCGACGATGGTCGTCCACTCCGCGCCGGTGTGGCGATGGGCGGGCAGGCGCGTGCCGGGCTGGGCGCGCAGCATGAAGACCCGCGCATCGGAACCGGGCACGGTCACCCGGCGCAGCGCCACGCCACGGCCGACGGTCTGCCAGCGGCCCAGTTCGTAAGGCGCCAGCACCTTGAGGCCAGCCGCATCATGCGGGGCGACAGGCGGGGCAAGGCGCTCGGTGATCCGCGCGGGCAGGCCACGCAGCAGCGTCTCCCCGTCGGCCTCCATGGCCTCGGGCTCGATCATGTCGAGGAGGGCACCGTTCACGGCCTCGATCTCGGTGAGGTCGCGCCGGCTCTCCGGGCTGACCTCGAGATGGGCGGCGACAACGAGGGCAAGGCCCTCATCGAGCGTGCCGGCGGCGAAAGCGGCCAGCGTTTCCTCGGACGGACGATGAGAAGCGATCATCGCAGATCCTCCAGCACGCCACGCAGGCGGGCCATGGCGAGCCGCAGCCGCGATTTGACGGTTCCAAGCGGGATGGACAGGCGTTTCGCCACGTCCTGATGACTGAGACCTTCCATGAAAGCCAACTGAACGACTCTGAGCTGATCGGGGGACAGATTGGTGAGGGCCGCCCGGACACGAGAGTCGCGCTCGCTTCCCGAAAGGACCTGGTCCGGCTGTTCGGGCTCCTCGCCCTGGATGATGTCGAAGACTTCTGGCAGCCGCGACCGCTTCTCCCGGCGGGCGGCGTCGATGCGAAGGTTGCGGGCGATTGCCGCAATCCACGTCGATGCACCAGCCCGCGAGGGATCGAAGAGCGCCGCCTTGCGCCAGACCATCAGCAGGGTTTCCTGCGCCAGTTCCTCGGCGAGGTCCGGCGGAGTCCCCTGACGGATGAGCAGCGCTTTCACGCGCGGCGCGAAATGGTCGAAAAGTTTGACGAAGGCTTGCCGATCGGACGATTGGGCAATCGACTGAATCAGAGCGTTCGCATCAACCAAGGCAGCACCGGCACGTCTGTGCGGGCCGCGGAAACGCGGCGCCGACAAATCAATGTGTATCGCAAGAGCACCCGACATGTCCCCCTTTACGCGGTACCATCGCCATCGGATCAGTGGACAGGGTGAAGGAACCGATCGATCCTCGCCCGGCTGAACCGTCGCCACGGCCCGGGCGTAAGTCCCCTATCATTCCCACGAGAAAAGGCAGTTGAATGCGTCCGATGGCCCGACAACGTCAGCGTATCGCCGTGGTGGGGAGCGGCATTTCCGGTCTCTCCGCCGCCTGGCTCCTCTCCCGGGCCCACGATGTCACCCTGTATGAGCGCGCCGACCGACTTGGCGGCCACGCCAACACGGTGGAGGTTCCCGGCGCCGACGGCCGGCCGGTCGCGGTCGATACCGGCTTCATCGTCTTCAACGAGGCGACCTACCCGAATTTCTGCGCGCTGCTCGAGCATCTCGGGGTCGCCTCCCATGCCACCGAGATGTCCTTCGCCGTCTCCCTCGATGGTGGCCGGCTCGAATATTCCGGCACCAGCCTCGGCGGGCTCTTCGCCCAGCGCCGCAACCTCGTCAGCCCACGCTTCTGGTCGATGCTGCAGGACCTCCTGCGCTTCTATCGCAGCGCCACGCGCGATGCAGCCGAACTGCGCTCGCACTCGATCTCCCTGGGCGACTATCTCGATGCCGGGCGCTATGGCCGCGCCTTCCGGGACGACCATCTGCTGCCCATGGCCGGCGCCATCTGGTCGGCCCCCTGCGCCGAGATCCTGTCCTATCCGGCCAGCGCCTTCATTCGTTTCCATGACAATCACGGCCTCCTGAAGCTCTCGGGCCGTCCCGCCTGGCGGACGGTGGTCGGCGGCAGCCGCTCCTATGTCGCCGCGCTCAGGCAGGACTTCACCGGCGAGATCTGCTCCGGCATGCCCATTGCGCGCATCCGCCGCACGGCCGATGGCGTCATTCTCGACGGCGAGCAGGGCTGGAGCCGCCCCTTCGACCAGGTGGTGATCGCCACCCATGCCAAGGAAGCGCTGGCCATGCTGGCCGAGCCCACGCCCGAGGAGCACGACCTCCTCGGTGCCTTCCGATACAGCCGCAACCTCACCGTCCTCCACACCGACGAGGCGCTGATGCCGCGTCGACGCGCCGCCTGGTCCAGCTGGAACCACATCGGTGAGCGCGCCTCGCAGGACGGCCCCTGCGCCGTCACCTACTGGATGAACCGCCTCCAGCACCTGCCGCCGGACCGGCAGTTCTTCGTCACGCTCAACCCGCCGAAGGCGCCGCGTGAGGGCAGCGTCCTGCGCGAGGAAATGTACGAGCATCCGCTGTTCGACAAGGCCGCCATCGCCGCCCAGCAGCGGCTCTGGTCGCTACAGGGCGTGCGGCGGACCTGGTTCTGCGGTGCACATTTCGGCGCCGGCTTCCACGAGGATGGCCTGCAGGCCGGCCTTGCCGTCGCCGAGGACATTGGCGGCGTCCGTCGGCCCTGGTCGGTGGCGGACGAATCCGGCCGCATCGTATTGCCGGCACAGACGACGCCGCTGACGGAGGTGGCGTGAACACCGGGGCGAGCGCCCTCTATGTCGGCCGGGTGATGCACCGTCGCACCCGGCCACGGCCCCATGCCCTCGCCTATCGCGTCTTCTGGGTGCTGCTCGACCTCGACGAGATCGACGGCCTCGACGCGCGGCTGCGCCTGTTCTCGCGCGATCGCGCCAATGTCTTCTCCTTCCGCACCGCCGACTATGGCGACCGCTCGGGACGGCCCTTGCGTCTGCAGGTGGAGGAACGCCTCGCCGCGGCGGGCATCGACACATCAGGCGGCCCGATCCGTCTCCTCACCATGCCGCGCATTCTCGGCTATGGGTTCAATCCGCTGAGCGTCTTCTTCTGCCATCGCGCCGATGGCTCACTCGCCGCGACGCTCTACGAGGTGCACAACACTTTCGGCGAGATCCATTCCTACCTGATCCCCGCCGAGGGCGAGACCCGCCCCATTGTCCAGGACAGCGCCAAGGCCTTTCACGTCTCGCCGTTCCTGACGCGGGACATGACCTACCGCTTCCGCCTGCAGCCGCCGGGCGACGAGGTCGCCGTTCATATCGCAGCCAAGGATTCGGCGGGGCCGATGGTCTACGCCTCGCTATCGGGCGAGCGCCGGCCCCTCAATGACCGCAACCTCGTCAAGCTGCTTGTCACCCATCCGCTGCTCACCCTGCGGGTGACGCTCGCCATCCACTGGCACGCCCTGCTGCTGGTGGCGAAGCGCATCCCGCTCGTCCGCCATCCCGGCCCCGCAGCCGCGGACGTGACCGTCGGCCGGCAGGCGCCCTGATCGGCGGCATGTAAGGCCGCTCAGCGCTGGCGCAGGCTGCCCGGCGTGACGCCCTCCATGGAGCGGAACATCTTCACGAACTGCGTGCTGGACGAGAAGCCGACACGGGTCGCGATCTGCGCCACCGGCAGGTTCGTCGACAGCAGCAGCCGCCGCGCCTCGGTCATCCGCAGCCGCAGCAGGTACTGGTAGGGCGTCACGCCGAAAGCATCGCGGAACGACCGGATGAGGTGAAATCGCGAGAGGCCCGCAAGGTTTGCCAGATCCTCGATGGAGATCTGCCGGCCAATATTGCTGCGCAGGTAATCGTCCAGCAGCGCCATGCGCGACTTGGAGGTGAGGCCCGGCCGCTCCGTCTCCTGTTCGCGCCGGGTGAGATCGAGCAGCCGCGCGGCGATGAAGAGGCCAATGGACTCGGCATAGAGATCGGCGAGGTCCTCGCCCTCCTGCAGCAGCCGATCGAGGCGCATCAGCGCGTCGGCGACGTCGGGGTCCTCGAAATAGAGCTTCGGCTGGATAGGCGAGGTCTCATAGAGCCGGGCGAGGTCCTCCGAGAGCCGCACCGGATCGAAGAACATCATGGTGACGTGGCCGTCATTTTCCGGCCCGACGGTCCAGCCGGTCGCCTCGCAGCCCGCAGGGATCTGCGTCAGCTTACCGCGCAGGTCGGTCAGCGGTGACACAGGCCCCCCTTCGATCCGCGTCTCGCCATCGCGGCGGACGAAGTGGTGAAGGGCGATGTAGTGCTCGGGGCGGCTCGTATAATTGATGCTGTAATCTGTCTTGCGGCGGCTGGAATGAACCGCGAATCCTGGCCAGGATGCAGCAATCGTATGATCGAGCCGTCCACCGCTTTTTCCATTGAGCGGCTTCAGGATCATGGTGGAAAAAGACCCAATCGAATCAACCTAAGGTATTGGCACATAGGTGTGACGACGCGTCAATGGACGCGGTCTGTCGCATGGTGCGACACGCCCCGAAAGCCCTTCGGAGATGGTCGGACACCAAGACAGGTGGCTGCCGCACGCGCGGCAATCGATGCCGGTCTGGAGCGGGCGATGGCCCGATCCGCGACATATCATGTCTGACTGAGGAGAGTTTGGTGGGTGATGAAGGACTCGAACCTTCGACCCGCTGATTAAGAGTCAGCTGCTCTACCAACTGAGCTAATCACCCACGTCCCGGAGGGCGTCGCCCGCGGGAGCCGGGTCACTAGCAGAGGCGGGCGGCGGTGTCCAGAACGCCGCAACGCTTTTTTGCGCGGGCCTGCGCCACTCATGCGACAGGGTTACCGGGAGGCCAGAGCCAGGCCGCGCCGCGCACCCCGGAGGAGTCGCCATAGCGCGCCTTGACGATAGGCGTGGTGCAGTCGTCGGAGAAGACGTAGGGCCGCATCGCCGCTGGGAGGTCGCCATAGAGCGCGGCAACATTGCTCATGCCGCCACCGACCACGATGACATCCGGGTCGATGAGGTTGACCGCCTGGGCGAGGCCGCGCGCGAGGCGCGAGACATAACGCTCGTAGACCGCGCGCGAGGCGGGATCCCCCGAGGCTGCGGCGGCGGCGATGTCGGGCGCGGCAACGGCAAGACCGGTGGCGCGGCGGAAGTCTTCGGTAAAGCCGGTGCCGGAGACCCAGGTCTCCAGGCAGCCCCGCTGGCCGCAATAGCAGGCCGGCGCCTCCTCGACCTCGGCGACGCTCGGCCAGGGCAAGCCGTTGTGGCCGAACTCGCCGCCGATGAGATGGCGGCCGCGCAGGACCTTGCCGTCGATGACGATGCCGGAGCCCGCCCCCGTGCCAATGATAAGACCGAAGACGATGCCGCCCCCCGCAGCGGCGCCATCAACGGCCTCCGACAGGGCGAAGCAGTTGGCATCGTTTTCCAGCCGGACCTCGCGGCCGAGCGCCGACCCGAGATCCCTGTCGAGCGGATGGCCGATGAGAACGGTGGTGTTGGCGTTCTTGACGAGGCCCGTGGCCGGCGAGATCGAACCGGGAATGCCGACGCCGACCGTGCCGGCATTGCCGAGATCGGCCTCGACGCCTCTCACCAGCTCAGCGATGGCGACGATGATGGCGTCATAGTCGTGCCGTGGCGTCGGCACCCGCCGTCGAAGCAGCTCCTCGCCCTGATCGCCCAGGGCGAGGACCTCGATCTTCGTGCCGCCGAGGTCAACGCCGATGCGCATGCCCGTCCGTTCACTCCGCCGCGACGGTGGCGTGCTGGGGATGGAGGCGCTGCTGCTTGGCCGTCAGCTTGTTGAGGGCCGAGAGATAGGCCTTGGCCGAGGACACCAGCGTGTCCGGGTCAGCGCCCTTGCCCGTGAAGGTGTTGCCCTCCGCCTGCAGCCGCACCGAAACCTCCGCCTGTGCATCCGTGCCCTGGGTGACGGCATGGACCTGGTAGAGTTCCAGCACCGCCTCGTGGGGGACGATCGCCTTGATGGCGTTGAAGACGGCATCGACCGGACCGTTGCCGGTGGCCTGGACGGTCTTGTGCAAACCGTCGAGGTCGAGCGTCAGGGTGGCGGCCTGGGGGCCCAGCGTGCCGGCGACGACCAGCAGCGAAATGACCTTCATGCGGTCCTGGCTGTTGGCCAGCTTCTCGTCGACCAGCGCCTCGATGTCCTCGTCGTAGATCACCTTCTTGCGGTCGGCGAGCTCCTTGAAGCGAACGAAGGCGTCTTCCAGCTGGTTGTCCGACAGCGAGTAGCCGAGGTTCTTCAGCTTGTCCTTGAAGGCATTGCGGCCGGAATGCTTACCCATCACCAGCGAGGTCGATTTCACGCCGACCGTGTCGGGCGTCATGATCTCGTAGGTCTGGGTGTTCTTCAGCATGCCGTCCTGGTGGATGCCGCTCTCGTGCGCGAAGGCGTTCCGGCCGACGATGGCCTTGTTGTACTGCACCGGGAACGAAGTGACGGTCGAGACGAGCTTGGAGGCCCGGGTCAGCATCTTGGTGTCGATGCCGGTCTCATACGGGAAGATGTCGTTGCGGGTCTTGATCGCCATGACGATCTCCTCCAGCGCCGCATTGCCCGCCCGCTCGCCGATGCCATTGATGGTGCATTCGATCTGCCTCGCGCCGCCCTGCACGCCGGCGATGGTGTTGGCCACCGCCATGCCGAGATCGTTGTGGCAATGGACCGAGAACACCGCCTTGTCGGCATTCGGGACGCGGCTCCGCACCATCTCGAACAGCGCCCGGTACTCCTGCGGCGCGGTGTAGCCGACAGTGTCGGGGATATTGATGGTGGTCGCGCCCGCCTTGATGGCGGCCTCGACGCAGCGGCAGAGGAAATCGTGCTCGGTACGGGTGCCGTCCTCGGCCGACCATTCCACGTCGCCGACGAGGTTGCGGGCGCGGGTGACCTGGTTGACCACCATCTCCAGCACCTGCTCCTCGCTCTTCTGGAGCTTGTACTTCATGTGCACCGGCGAAGTGGAGATGAAGGTGTGGATGCGCGGCCGCTTGGCGTGGCGGATGGCCTCGCCCGCACGGTCGATGTCGGCGGCGCCGGCGCGGGAGAGCCCGCAGACCACGGCGTTCTTCACCCGCGCGGCGATGGCGGCCACCGCCTCGAAGTCGCCGTTGGAGGCGATGGGGAAGCCGGCCTCAATGATATCGACGCCCATCTCGTCGAGGAGATCGGCGACCTGGAGCTTTTCCTCCAGCGTCATGGTGGCGCCGGGGCACTGCTCGCCATCGCGCAGGGTGGTGTCGAAGATGACGACGCGGTCCTTCTCGGAAGCGCTCGTGCTGGTCATGGGTCTCATCCTTGCTGCGGGGCTGCGGCGGCGTCTCAGCGCCTCACGTCACAGGCCCCCGGGTTAGCGGGCTGCGGTCTCGTGATCCCCTGAGCGCCAAGGCCGATCGGCCCTGCCGGTGCTCAGGGGCGCATAAGCAGAAGGAGGGAAAGCGAGGGGGTGGCGCGAAGCGCGCGGAGGCTGATCGGTGCGGGCGCACGGACGATCGGCACGGGGTTCCCTCGACAAACGCGGCACGGAGCCGCTGTTGAACCTGCGTAACCGATCCAGGGGGAGCAGCGCAAGCAGGAAGTCCGGGAGGGGCCGAACGGCCGAGGCGGCGTTAACCTTCGGATCGCCCGGCGAACGGACCATGTCCGAATCGCGGACCTCGCCATGTTGCCCTCATGTCCGGAGGCGATTTGGCGCGAAAAAGTGCCCGTCGCGCCGAACGCATGGCGCTCGCAGCCCCATCGGTTAGCGCGGCCATTAAGGGTTCCGTCCCGCCATGGGACGCGCAAGCGAACGGCGCAACCGGATTCCGGGCGGCTAGGGCTCACGTGCGCGAGCGGGATTCCGCGTAGATGTTGATGAGCACCCCGGCCACCACGATGGCAGCGCCGATGAGCACGGCCACGTCCGGGCGCTCATTATACATCAGCCAGCCAATGAGGCCGATCAGCGGCACCCGCAGGAAGTCGATCGGCGTCACCACGATGGCGTCGCCATGGCGGAAGGCATTGGTGAGGCAGTAATGGGCGGTGAAGCCGCAGATCATGATGGCGGCGAGCGGCAGCCATTGCGCCAGGTCGAGCTTCGGGGCGAACCAGACGGGTTGGCCGATGACGGCGTTGGCGGCAAGGTTCAGCGGCAACTGGATGACGTTCATCCAGAGCATGATGGTCCAGGTCGAATTGGTGCCGGTCAGGAACTTCGTCGTGGTTTGCTGCACCCCGAAGCCGATGGCTGCGAGTGCGACGATCAGGGCCTCGGGGCGGAAACTGTCAAAGCCCGGCCGCAGGATGACCAGCACGCCGACGAAGCCGAGGACGAGGGCCGTGACGCGCGGCAGCGTCATCCGCTCGCCGAGGAAGAAGACGGCGAAGATGGCAACCCAGGTCGGCGTGGTGAACTCGATGGCAAAGACGGTGGCGAGCGGCAGCACGGTGAGGCCATAGGCCCACAGCGCCTGGGCGACGAAATGGATCGAGTTACGGACGAGATGCACGGCCGGCTGGGCCGGGCGGATGCGCTGGCCGGCATCGGGGGCGAGCACCATGATGGCGGCGAGAATGATCAAGCCGCCGACATTGCGCAGCGCCAGGATCTCGAACAGCGTCAGCGTGCCATGCAGGGCGCGGATCGACACGGCGATGGCCGAGAAGGACAGGAGCGTACCCGCCATCCACAGGACCACGAGGAGGAATCGGCCCTGCGGCCGGGCGGCGGGTGCAGCGGGGGGCGAAGGCGCGGTCATGGGCTCGGCTCGAGGATAGGCTCTGGAGGCGGCGCGGCGCCGGGCCTGTTGTTCTAAGGCCAAGGCGACGGCCGGTCCCCCACGAAAAACGCAGGGCCCGCCCCATTTCCCGTTGACGCCGGAATGGTCCGAGACTATAGGGACCCCTCCGTGGCGGCCCCGTGCCGCCGCTCTCGTTTTCTTGCGCCCCGAGGTCTCCGGGGCCAGCCGCCGGGACAAGACCTATGGCCAATACGGCTTCCGCGAAGAAGGCCGCCCGCGTGATCGCGCGGCGCACCGCTGTGAACCAGGCTCGCCGCTCGCGCATGCGCACCTTCCTGCGCAAGGTGGAAGAGGCGATCGCTTCGGGCGACAAGGCCGCCGCCACCGCCGCTTTCCAGGACGCCCAGCCGGAGATCATCCGCGCCGCGCAGAAGGGCGTCCTGCACCGCAACACCGCCTCGCGCAAAGTGTCGCGCCTCGCCCACCGCATCGCCAAGATCGGCGCCTGAGCGCGCCCCCTCCGGGCGGCACGGCCGCCCGGTTGCCTGAAGCGACGTCCCGAGCCCGGCCCTGAGCCGGGCTTTTTGCTGTCCTGGCGCCGGTATCGAGATGATGCCGGGGGCATCTGTGGCGAAATCGCAACAGAGGCGCGTCAACCCAAAAATTTTGAGTCGGCACCTGACGTGGCACGGAGGGTGCGCTGAACCGGCTAAAGGACGCGTCGGAAAACATCCCGTGAATCAGAAGCTTAGCCGGGGGACGACCGTTACGGGACCGAAACGCTCGGACCGAACGGCATGACGCTGGGGCATGTTGCGGGCCCAAAATCCGACAATCCGCGGATGGGCCTTCGTGGGCCCGAGCAAAATTTGACGATTCATCAGGGGGTTGAAAACCGGTCGCGGCGAACCCCAAATCCCGCGGCGAGTCAAGCGCAGGTCCTTAACCATTTCTTAAGCGAAATCCGTTGCCGGGTCCGGGTGCCCTGTGTATCACTTTCATCACTCGGGGGGGCCACCTTGGGCTTCATTGGAAGATCTGACGATCCGCGCTTGCAGTCGCAGGCCAGGGACTGTTTTGCCTCGGATGAGGCAAGGTCAGTCCCCAAGCGGTCGCAGTATCGGGGGGTGAAGCCGGAGATCAAAGTCTTCAGGACGTCGTTCTAGGACGGCGACTGGAGCAATCCTGCGAGTTGAACATTGGATTGACAACTGAGGCACGCGGCCACCAATCGGCCGCGTGGGTGGGCCATGTCGCATGCGCAGGGGGCGAATTATGCTGGGGATCGATCGCCGAAAGACTGCCTGGACCATCTTCGGTCGGATGCGCAAGCGCAGCTGATCGACGTCCGCACGACCGCCGAATGGGCCTATGTCGGCTCGCCCGACCTCACCGGCCTCGGCCGTGAGGCCCTCCGCCTCGAATGGCAGGTTTTTCCCGCGATGACCGTCAATCCGGACTTCGTTTCAACTCTTGCTGCGGATCTCGCCGCCCGGGGCATCGCCAAGGACGCGCCGCTCTACTTCCTGTGCCGTTCGGGCATTCGATCGAAGGCTGCGGCCATCGCCATGGCCGAGGCCGGCTTCACCGCCAGCTACAATGTGGCGGGAGGCTTCGAAGGTCCTCCTGACGGCGCCGGCCACAGGGGCGGCACGTCAGGGTGGAAGGCCGACGGCCTGCCCTGGCGCCAGAGCTGATCGCTCCCCTCTGCTTTTCTCCACCCGTTCATCACCGCGTTAATTTCGTCCAGCCGGACCAGATGGGGGACCATCGTGTTTGCCACTCACGACACCGTCCGTGAAGTCACCGAGGATGCGACCGACACCATGAGCGATTCCATGCGTGCGGGAGCCATCTGGGAGCGCGTCAGCCGCCGGCTGCGCGCCGAGCTCGGCGAGGACGTGTTCTCCAGCTGGTTCAAGAGCATCGAGATCGAGGCCGCCCAGGGCGACGCCGTGCGCCTGTCGGTGCCGACCCGCTTCCTCAAGAGCTGGATCGACCACCACTACAAGGACCGCATCATCGCCCGCTGGAGCGAGGAGGCCGACCGCCCCATCTCCATCGACGTCGCCGTGCGCACCGCCGCCAGTGCCCGCGCCGTGGTCCGTCCCCGTCCCGTCGACGAGACGCCGCGTTCGGCCGCGATGCCTGCCGCCGCCCGCGCCGAGGCGCCGCAGCTCTCCTCCGTTCAGAACACGCTCGGCGGCTCGCCGCTCGACCCGCGCCTGACCTTCGAGACCTTCATCCAGGGCCGCTCGAACACGCTCGCCCGCGCCGCCGCCCTGCAGGTGGCCCAGGCCCGCCCGACAGACGCGGTGCTGTTCAATCCCCTCTACATCCATGCCGGCGTCGGCCTCGGCAAGACGCACCTGCTCCATGCCGTCGCCGGCACGGCGCAGGCCGGTGGCCGCCGCGTCCTCTATCTCACCGCTGAGAAGTTCACCTTCGGCTTCGTCGCGGCGCTGAAGAACCAGACCGCCATCGCCTTCAAGGAGGCGCTGCGCAACATCGACCTGCTGATCATCGACGACCTGCAGTTCCTGCAGGGCAAGCAGACCCAGGCCGAGTTCTGCCACACGCTGAACGCGCTGATCGATGCCGGCCGGCAGATCGTCGTCGCCGGCGACCGTCCGCCCTCCGACCTCGAAAACCTCGACGAGCGGGTGCGCTCGCGCCTCGCCGGCGGCCTCACGGTCGAGATCGGCGCCCTCGACGAGAACCTGCGCTTCGACATCCTCAAGCAGAAGCTCGCCCATGCGAAGCTCGCCCATCCCGGCTTCGACGTGCCGCCGGCCGTGATGACCTATGTCGCCAAGAACGTGACCCAGAACGGCCGCGACCTCGACGGCGCCTTCAACCGGCTCATCGCCACCAACCGCCTCACCAGCCAGCCGGTGACGGTGGAAATGGCCGAGCGCTCCATTCGCGACCTGGTCCGCGTGGTCGAGCCGAAGCGGGTGAAGATCGAGGACATCCAGAAGATCGTGGCGCAGCACTACAATGTCAGCCGCTCCGACATCCTCTCCTCGCGCCGCACCGCCACCGTCGTTCGGCCGCGGCAGATCGCCATGTATCTCGCCAAGACCATGACGCTGCGGTCGCTGCCCGAGATCGGCCGGCGCTTCGGCGGCCGCGACCACACCACCGTCCTGCACGCCGTGCGCAAGATTGAGGGCCTCGTCGGCCAGGATCCGGCGCTCTGCGAGGAGGTCGAGGTGCTGAAGCGGCGTCTCAACGACTGAACCTGGTCGCCTGTCGACAGGAAAGACGTGGATAGGGCGGCCGCGACTGGCCTTCCGCTTGCATCATGCTGCGCCGCGGGGTTGACTGACGCCCCTTGTTTTCGGGGTGCCGGACAGCCCGGCGCCCCCGTCGATCGGAGCAGCATGGATGAAGGTCACCGTCGAACGGGCCCAGCTCCTGAAGTCCCTCGGGCATGTCCACCGCGTCGTTGAGCGCCGCAACACGATTCCCGTGCTGTCGAACGTGCTGATGAAGGCGGACGGCACCTCCCTGCGCCTCAAGGCAACGGACCTCGACATCGAGGTGGTGGAGACGCTCCCCGCCGAGGTGGGTGCGGCCGGCGGCACCACCGTGCCCGCCCACATGATCTACGACATTGTCCGCAAGCTGCCCGACGGCTCGCAGATCCAGCTTGAGATGGTCGGCGACAAGGGCACGCTCGCCGTCAAGGCCGGGCGCTCGCGCTTCACGCTCCAGACCATCCCCGAGAGCGATTTCCCCGACATCGCCGCCGGCGACATGAGCCATTCCTTCTCCCTGCCCGCCGGGCACCTGAAGCGGCTCATCGACAAGACGCAGTTCGCCATCTCCACCGAGGAGACGCGCTACTATCTCAACGGCATCTTCCTGCATGTCGTCGAGAAGGGCGGCCAGAGCCTCATCCGCGCCGTCGCCACCGACGGCCATCGCCTCGCCCAGGTCGAGTTCGAGGCCCCGGCGGGTGCGGCCGGCATGCCCGGCGTCATCGTGCCGCGCAAGACGGTGGCCGAGGTCCAGCGCCTGGCCGATGCACCGGACGCCTCTGTCACGGTGGAGCTCTCCACCGCCAAGATCCGCTTCCGCTTCGGCGAGACGGTGCTGACCTCGAAGCTCATCGACGGCACCTTCCCCGACTATGCCCGGGTCATTCCCCAGGCCAACGACAAGATCCTCACCGTCGAGAAGGGCGAGTTCGCCGCTGCCGTCGACCGCGTCTCGACCGTCTCGTCGGAGCGTGGCCGCGCCGTGAAGCTCTCCGCCAGTGACGGCCGCCTGACCCTCTCGGTGACCAACCCGGATTCCGGCAGCGCGACCGAGGAGCTCGAAGTCTCCTACGAGGCCGATGGCCTCGATATCGGCTTCAACTCCCGCTACCTCCTCGACATCACCGGCCAGATCGACGGCGACACCGTCGAGCTGAAGCTCGCCGATCCAGGCTCGCCGACGCTGATCCATGACCCCGCGGGTCCCGGCGCGCTCTACGTCCTCATGCCGATGCGGGTCTGACCCCAGTGACCGCCCGCATCATAGACGGCAAGGCCACGGCCGCCGCCGTCCTCGCCGAGGTCAAGGCGCGTGCCGACGCCTTCCGCGCCGCCAGGGGCCGCCCGCCCGGTCTTGCCGTCGTGCTGGTCGGCGAGGATCCGGCAAGCCAGGTCTATGTCCGCAACAAGGGCCGCGAGGCCGAGGCCGCCGGCTTCCGCTCCGAGCAGCACACACTGCCCGTGACCACGAGCCAGGCCGACCTGCTGGCGCTGGTCGCCCGCCTCAACGCCGATCCCGGGATCGACGGCATCCTCGTCCAGCTGCCGCTGCCCAAGGGCATCGATGCCGAGACCGTGCTCACCGCGATCGACCCGGCCAAGGACGTCGACGGCTTCCACCCCGTCAATGTCGGCCTGCTCGGCTCCGGCGCCACCGACCGCGCGCTGGTGCCCTGCACCCCCGCTGGCTCGATGATCCTTCTCGAGAGCGTCCTCGGCCCCTCCCTCGCCGGCAAGCATGCCGTGGTCGTCGGCCGCTCCAACATCGTCGGCAAGCCGATCGCCCAGTTGCTTCTGCAGCGCGACGCGACCGTCACCATCGCCCATTCCCGCACCACAGACCTCGCCGCCCTCTGCCGGCAGGCCGATGTGCTGGTCGCGGCAGTGGGGCGGCCCGAGATGGTCCGCGGCGACTGGGTCAAGCCCGGCGCAGTGGTCATCGATGTCGGCATCAACCGCATCCCCGCGCCGGACAAGGGCGAGGGCAAGACGCGCCTCGTCGGTGATTTGGCCTTTGCCGAGGCCGCCGAGGTCGCCTCGGCCATCACGCCGGTGCCGGGTGGCGTCGGGCCCATGACCATCGCGCTGCTGATGGCGAACACGGTCACGGCGGCGCATCTGCGCGAGGGCCTCGCCCGGCCGCGCTTCGGCGCCTGACGGAACCCGCCATGGCCCAGCGCTTCGTCATTGTCGGAGCCGGGGCCATCGGCTGCTTCATCGGCGGGCGGCTGGCACGGGGCGGGGCGGATGTCATTGTCGTCGCCCGTGGCGGGAAGGCAGCTGCGCTCCGGGCCCATGGTCTCATGGTGGCCGATCTCGACGGCACCGAGGCGATCCTGCAGCCCGGAGCCCTGTCGGTCGTCGAGACCGTAGCCGAGGCCGCCGGTCCCGGTGACGTGATCGTCCTCCTCTGCACCAAGTCCGGCGCGACAGGCGATGCAGCGCAAGCCATCGGCGCGGCCTTCGCGTCGGGAACACCGGTGCTGTCGTTGCAGAACGGCATCGACAATCCCACCCGCATCGCCGCCGCGGCGCCGCACCTGACCGCCCTCGCCGGCATGGTGCCCTTCAATGTGACGCTGGACGCGGGAGCCGACGGGCGCCTCATCGCCCGCCGCACCACCTCCGGCGACCTCCACGCCGCCGACCATGCCGCGACCCGCGCTGCCGCACCCGCCTTCGCCGCGGCCGGCCTGCCGCTGACGCTCTGCCTGGACATGGCGACGGTGCAATGGGGCAAGCTGCTCCTCAACCTCAACAATCCCGTCAATGCGCTCTCCGGCCTGCCGCTCCGCGACGAGCTGATGGACCGCGCCTATCGCCGGGTCCTCGCCGCGCTGCAGGACGAGGCGCTCGCAGCGATGAAGGCGGCCGGCCTCCGCCCGGCAAAGGTCGGCGCCGCGCCACCTGCCCTCATCCCGACGATCCTCCGCCTGCCGACCTTCCTCTTCTCCCGCATCGCCGCCTCGATGCTGACGATCGGCCCGACCGCCCGCTCCTCCATGGCCGACGACCTTGCTGCCGGCTGTCCCACCGAGATCGACGATCTCTGCGGCGCCGTCATCCGCCTCGCCGCGGCCCATGGACGAGAGGCGCCGCTCAATGCGGCCATGGTCAGGCTGGTCGATGCCGCCCGCCCTGGCACCCGAATGTCGGGCCCGGAGCTGCTCGCCGCCCTCTGCGCGGCCTGACATCGCCCCTCCAGCCTTGATTTTGTCGCCGGCAGGTTCGATATCCGGGCCAACCTTTTGCACCCGAGGCGAATTGCCATGACCAACCCGACCAACGGGCACGACGAAGTGCCGATCGACGAGGCCACCGGAACCGCCGAGCCCGAGGCCGAGGCCTCGCTGATGGATGCCGGCCCGGCCCTGCTCGCCGCCGCCCAGGCCGAGGCGCGCGACATGAAGGACCGCATGCTCCGCACGCTGGCGGAGATGGAGAACCTCCGGAAGCGCACCGAGCGCGAGGTCGCCGATGCCCGCACCTACGGCGTCACCTCCTTCGCCCGCGACATGCTCAACGTCGCCGACAACATGCGCCGCGCCTTCGACACCCTCCCCACCGAGGCCCGCCCGGCCGCGGGCCCGCTCAAGGCCTTCGTCGAGGGCATCGACCTCACCGAGCGCGAGCTCCTCAAGACGCTGGAGAAGCACGGCGTGAAGAAGATCGAGCCGGACGGGCAGAAGTTCGACCCGAACCTGCATCAGGCCATGTTCGAGGTCCCCAATGCCGAGCTGCCCAAGGGCACGGTGGTGCAGACCGTCCAGGCCGGCTTCGTCATCGGCGAGCGCGTGCTGCGCCCGGCCCTGGTCGGCGTCTCCACCGGCGGTCCGAAGGCAGCGCCCCAGCCCGCTGCCTCCGACGAGGCCTGATCCCGCATGACCGCGCTCCTGCCCTGGCTCGAATGGGCAGGAATCGCGGTCTTCGCGCTGACCGGCGCGCTGGTCGCGGCGCGCAAGCAGATGGACCCCTTCGGCTTCGCGCTGCTCGGCACCGTCACCGGCATTGGCGGCGGCACGCTGCGCGACGTGTTGCTCGGCATCCGCCCGGTCACCTGGATCATCGACCCGACGGCGGTGGTGATCTGCGCGGCCGTCGCGCTCGCCGCCTTTTTCACCGCCCATCTCTTCGAGCGGGAGAACCGGGCCCGCGCCATCCTCTGGGCCGACGCGGTCGGTCTCGCCCTGTTCACCGCCACGGGCGCCGCCCGGGCCCTCGATGCAGGCGCGCCGGCCATCTCGGCCGTTCTGCTCGGCGTGGTGACGGCGACCTTCGGCGGCATCATCCGCGACATCCTCGCCGGCGATGTGCCGCTGGCCTTGCGGCGGGACGTCTATGTCACGGCCTCGCTGGCCGGGGCTGTCGCCTTCGTCGCGGTGAACCTCTGGATCTCGCCGGACCTCGACGACCTCGCCGGCTTCACCACGACCTTCGCCATCCGCGCCCTGGCGATCCGGGGCAACTGGTCGCTGCCGACCTATGGAAGGCGGGACGGCTGACTAGGATTATTATCCTTGACAGCGTCACGCTGGTCGGATAGGTTTTGGCAGGTTCGAGAGCTGCGCTCTGATCCTGCTGTCACTCCGATGGCGATGTCGCCCCAAATAATCCGAGTGCGTCCTTCGAGGCTCGCCAAAGCATCGCACGGACGCACTGGGGTCGTGGAGCCCCCTCACCGCACCGCCAGCAGCTCGCGGATCTTCTCCACCAGCTCGCCGCGCTTGGCCGCGAACTGGGCGGGCCGGGCGGCGCGCCATTCGGCATTGTCGGTGATGGTCTTGGCGGCCTCGGCGCCGGCGACGAGGTCCTTGATCATCACCTCGCCGGCCTCGCGCTCGTTCGAGCCCTGGATGATGACGGCCGGGGCGTTGCGGCGGTCGGCATATTTCATCTGCGCCTTCATGCCGGACGAGCCGAGATACATCTCGGCGCGGATGCCGGCGGCGCGCAGCTCTGACACCATCGCCTGGTACCCGGCGACCTGGTCGCGGTCCATGACGAGGACGACAACGGGGCCGACGGGCTTCTCGGCGCCGAGCTTGCCGAGGGATTTCAGCGCCGCCGCGAGGCGCGAGACGCCGATGGAGAAGCCGGTGGCCGGCACCTCCTCGCCGCGGAAGCGCGCGACGAGCCCGTCATAGCGGCCACCGCCGGCGACCGAGCCGAAGCGCACGACCTGGCCGTCCTCGTTGGTCACGGGGAAGGTCAGCTCCACCTCGTAGACAGGGCCAGTGTAATATTCGAGGCCGCGGACGACGGAGGGGTCGATGACGATGCGGCTGCCATAGCCGGCTGCATCGAAGAGCGTCGCCATCTCGGCGAGTTCGCTGACGCCCTCCTCGCCTCGAGGAATCCCGGCAACGACGGCGCGCAGGTTGGTGATGGTCTCGGCGCCATTGGCACCCTTGGCCGCGGTGAAGGCGAGGACACGGGTGATGGAGGCCTCATCCAGCCCGGCGCCCTTGGTGAAGTCGCCGCTCTCGTCCTTGCGGCCCTCGCCGAGCAGCAGCTTCACGCCTTCGGGACCGAACTTGTCGAGCTTGTCGATGGCCCGCAGCACCGTCAGCCGCCGCCCCGCATTCTCCTCGCCGCCGAGGCCGATGGCCTCCAGCACGCCGTCGAGAACCTTGCGGTTGTTCACCTTCACCACATAGTCGCCGCGGGCGATGCCGAGCCGCTCCATCGTGTCGGCAGCCATCATGCAGATCTCGGCATCCGCCGCGGGCGAGGCGGAGCCCACCGTGTCGGCATCGAACTGCATGAACTGGCGGAAGCGGCCCGGGCCCGGCTTCTCGTTGCGGAAGACGTAGCCGGCGCGATAGCTGCGATAGGGCTTCGGCAGCGCGTCGAAATGCTCGGCGACATAGCGGGCGAGCGGGGCCGTCAGGTCGTAGCGCAGCGACAGCCACTGCTCGTCGTCGTCCTGGAAGGAGAAGACGCCCTCGTTCGGCCGGTCCTGGTCGGGCAGGAACTTGCCGAGCGCGTCGGTGAACTCGATGGCCGGGGTTTCAACCGCCTCGAAGCCGTAGAGCTCATAAACCTTGCGGATCGTATCCAGCATGGCGGTGACGCCGGCGATCTCGGCCGCGTCACGGTCGACGAAGCCGCGCGGCAGGCGGGCGAGCGCGCCGGGCTTCTTCTTCGGGGTCTCGGACATGGATCTCTTCCGGCAAATGTGAGGCCGGTGTGCTAGCGCACCCTCAGGTCGATGTCGACCTGCCCGCGGTCGGCGTCGCGGCGCACCGCGGCGAAATAGGCGACCTGGGTGGGAGGACGGGCCCCTGTCCGGGCGGTCCAGGCGGAGACCGGCCGGCGGGAGAGCCCATAGGCGAGCCTGACAGCCGCGCCCGCCACCGCATTGGCGCCGCTCCGCTGCACAACGCGCTGGCCGTTGACCCAGAGCGCGAAGCGGCCATCGGGGCCAGCCGACCAGAACTGGTCGATGAGGATGTCGTGCCAGCACTGGGTAAGCATCTGGTCAGGCACGACGAGACGATCGTCGCCAAGAGCGGGACCGGTGGCGAAGAGCCCGCCCGGCCGCCATTCGATGGTCAGCAGCACGGCCTCGCCCTGCATGAGGCGGGCGAGCGTCACGGTGAGATCCGGCGTTGCCAGCGTGCCGCGCGGGATGAACAGGGAGAGCGCGGTGAAGGCGGGAGTGCCCGGCGCAAGGCCCGGCCCGCTCTCGACCATCTCCGCCCGCTCGGTATCCGCCGGGCAGGGCGCGCCGCACTCCCCGGCACGCAGCTCGATCCGCGTCGTGGCAAAGCCCGGCAGCCTGACAGGATGGGGCTGCAGCACCTCCATCACCGGATGCGGGCCGGCGGCCGCCTGCCGGGCGAAGCCGGGAAAGTCCTGCGCCTGAACCCCGCCGCTGACGAGCAGTGCCAGCGCGACCAGCGCTGTCCTCACCGGCGAACCGCGAAGGCGAGATCGAAGGCGGTCTGCTTGGCGCCGACGCGGTCGCGCACGGTGGTGCGCACGACATAGTCGCCGGGCTCGAGGCCGGAGAAGGAATAGGTCACGTAGAGAAAGAACTCGCGGTTCCGCCGCCGGCTCGCCGTGGCGATGGTGTTGAAGGCCTGCTGCGCCACCAGCGACTGGCCATCGGCCCGCCGCAGCTCGAAATCCAGCACGATGTCGGTGCGGAAAATGTCGCCCGAGCGGCGCCAGCCCTGGCCCGCCAGCTCGGCATAGACGAGCAGCGGCTGGCTCGCCTCGAAGCTGGTGGAATCGCGCGGGTTGAACACGCCGTAGCCCTGCGGTTCCTCGGCGACGAAGGTGGCGCGACGGATGGTCAGCGGCATCTTCTCGGAGACGGCGATGGCCGCCTCGTCCAGCGCGTCGAGGGCCTCCACGGAGCGGCCGGCGGCGGCCGCCTCCTGCGCCCGGCGCGTCTCGGCGGAGATGTCGGTCGGCGTCGGGCCGACCGGCGGCGGGGCCACGCGGTCGGGCGCCTGCTGGACCGGCGTCACCTGCTGCGTCTGCGCAGCGGCGGCGCCAAGGCAGAAAGCGAGGATCAGGGCGGCGAGCGGCAGGGGGGAACGCACCACAACGGGATTCATGGGGACGAGGCTCCTGCGGACGAATCGACGGTCAGGATATCACGGCGGGCGCCGCAACCGGCGGTGCCGGGCAGCGACGCAACGCCCCCATCCTGGCGGGTGAAGCCGCATCGGGGGTGACGGGATTGTGTCCGCAGCATGGCGTCCGGAGGGCGGCTGGTCTTCCGAAACCGCAGGAGGATCGCTATGTGCGGGTCTATCCGAGGCGGGGGCCGTCGTGCTTTTCTCCCGCCCCGCCTTCGCATCCGCATCAGGACCCCTGCATGGCCCGCGATACTGTCGACATGACGCCCATCGAGTCCCGCGACGAACTCGTCGCCTGGATCGAGAAGGGCGTGAAGCCGAAGGAGAGGTTCCGCGTCGGCACCGAGCACGAGAAGTTCGGCTTCTACCGTGCCACCCACGCACCCGTGCCCTATGAGGGCCCGCGTGGCATCGAGGCTCTGCTCAGGGGCATGGAAGGCCTTCTCGGCTGGGAGCCCATCGAGGACGGCGGCAAGATCATCGGCCTCGCCGATGTCACCGGCGGCGGCGCCATCTCGCTGGAGCCGGGCGGCCAGTTCGAGCTCTCGGGCGCGCCGCTCGACACGATCCACCAGACCTGCACCGAGACCCACGCCCACCTGGCCCAGCTGCGCGAGATCAGCGAGCCGCTCGGCATCGGCTTCCTCGGCCTCGGCATGAGCCCGAAATGGTCGCGCGCCGAGACGCCGGTCATGCCGAAGTCGCGCTACCAGATCATGACCCGCTACATGCCGAAGGTCGGCACGCTCGGCCTCGACATGATGTACCGGACATCAACGGTGCAGGCGAACCTCGACTTCTCGTCCGAAGCCGACATGGTCAAGAAGCTCAGGGTGTCGCTCGCCTGGCAGCCGGTGGCCACCGCCATCTTCGCCAACTCGCCCTTCACCGAGGGCAAGCTCAACGGCTACCTCTCCTTCCGCTCGGCGGTGTGGATGGACACCGACAACCAGCGCGCCGGCATGCTGCCCTTCGCCTTCGAGGACGGCATGGGCTTCGAGCGCTATGTCGACTACGCCCTCGACGTGCCGATGTATTTCATCAAGCGCGGCGAGACCTATGTCGACGTCGCCGGCTCCTCCTTCCGCGACCTGCTGGAGGGGAAGAACGCCGCGGCGCCCGGCGAGCGCGCCGTGCTCTCCGACTGGGTGAACCATGTCGGCACGATCTTCCCGGAGGTGCGGCTGAAGCGGTACCTCGAAATGCGCGGCGCCGATTCCGGCCCGCTGTCGCGCATCGTCGCGCTGCCCGCCCTCTTCGTCGGCCTGCTCTATGACGACGGCGTGCTCGACGCCGCATGGGACCTGGTCAAGGACTGGACGGCCGAAGAGCGGCAGAAGCTGCGCGACGACGTGCCGAAGCTCGGCTTCAAGGCGGAGATCCGCGGCATCACCGTGCACGAGCTCGCCCGGCAGATGCTGACGCTGGCCCGCACGGGCCTGCGCCGCCGCGACAGGCTCGACATGAACGGCTGCGACGAGACGCGCTATCTCGAGCCGCTCCAGGCCATCGTCGACGAGGGCCGCACCGCCGCCGAGGTGCTGATCGAGAAATATCTCGGCCCCTGGCAGGGCCAGATCGACCGGGTCTTCGAGGACGCGGCTTATTGAGGCGGGGTGGGGGCGACGACCAATCCGTTGCCCGGCATCAGCGACGCGCCAAGCCGCGCTGCGCCCTCACTCCGCCGCCTGAGCGTGTTCCGTCAGGTTATCGAGGCTCGACACGACGTGATCGGCCAGCGCCTCGGCGAGTTGCGACATCTCGTGCGGATTGCGCAGCAGCGCGACGCTGACCGAGGGCAGCGCCGGGAAGCCGTCGGTCGGCTGCAGCACGCGCATCCCCGGCCGCAGCGCCGATTCCGGCAGAACCGACACGGCGAGCCCCGCCATGACCGCAGCGCCGACGGCCGCCGCGTTCCAGCTCGCATAAAGGATACGATAGGCCCGGCCCGCCGCCTCAAGCCGCTCGGTTGCGGCGCGGCGCCAGTCGCAGGTCGGCCGCCCGACGGCGAGCGGCACCGGATCGTCGCAATGGACCGGGGAGCGCGCCGAGCCGACCCACAAAAGCTGCTCGCGGCGGAAGACCAGCGCTGGGCCCTTCTGCGGCGTATGGGTGATGATGGCGATGTCGAGCTCGTTTGACTGGATACGCTCGGCCAGCATCGACGAGGGCTCGCAGATGACCGTCACCTCCGCCCGCGGGTTGGAGCGTGAGAAGCGGGCGAGGATTTCGGGGAGATAGCGGTCGGCATAGTCGTCCGGCACGCCGAGCCGCACGCGCCCCGTCAGCTCGGCGGTCGCAAAGGCGGAGACCGCCTCCATGTTCAGCTTCACGATGCGGCGGGCATAGTCGAGCAGCCGCTCGCCGTCCTCGGTGAGTCGCGAGGCGCGGCCGTCGCGCTCGAACAGCGGCTTGCCGATGCGCTCCTCCAGCCGCTTCATCTGCATGGAGACCGCGGACTGCGTCTTGAAGACGACGTCGGCGGCGCGGGTGAAGCTGCCCGTGTCGGCTATGGCCATGAATGTGCGCAGCTGGTCGATATCAAGCAGGACGGCCACCGGTTTCCCCCTCGGACGGTCACATCATCAATTCTGATGACCCACATTAAAAACATTCGCTTCAATGATCAATCGCCCTGTGACACTCTGCCTTCATCGGCACATGACCCCGCGGCCCGGGTGAGATCCCCGGCCGCCTGCACCACCCGGTGCAGGCGCAGGGACAGGCGTGCCGCGTCCGAACCGTAGGAGAGACCCCCCATGCCGATGTTCGCTGTCACGCTTTCTTCCGCCGTCCTCTCGGTGGTCGCCGTCGTGCGCAATCAGGCCAAGTCGCTCCGCACACGGAACGAGGCGCGCCGCGGCTATGCCGAGCTCTGCGAGATGGATGACCGCACCCTGTCCGATCTCGGCCTGACGCGCTCGGACCTGCGCGATGTCTCGGCCACCGGCTATTTCGGTGATCCGACGACGGCGCTCGCGGCGCGGGTCGCCGAGCGCGAGGGCCGGCGGCGCTTCGCCCGCGCTGTGCATCTCAACGGCCCATCGCTGGTGCCGGACGTCGATGCCGCCCTGCCGCGCTCCGTGCCCTGCATGTGAGCCGCGCCTTCCCATCCGTCCAGCGACTCGCCGTCCCCTCGCTCGCGTCCCTGGACCTCCTGGAGCCGTCGCGCCCCCCGCGGCGGCTCCTTTTTCGCGTAGGGACCAGCCGTCGCGTCCCCCGCGGTGGCTCCTTTTTCGCGTGAGGGCACTGCCCTACAGCCCTAGGCGGCAGCCGGCGGCTGGGCTAGACCGGCGCGCCCTCCGAGCCGACAGCCTTGACCCTCGCATCCCTCACCGCCGCCCTTCCCGCTGACTGGAGCTTCTACGCCGTGGGCGCAGTGGCGACCTTCCTCATGGCGCTCGGCAAGGGCGCCTTCGGCGGCGGCCTGGCCATCCTCGGCATTCCGCTGCTGGCACTGGTCATGGACCCGATCCAGGCGGCCATCGTCACGGCGCTGCTGGTCGCCTTCATGGATTTCTTCGCGCTCGGCTCCTTCCCGCGCACCGCCTGGTCGAAGCCGGACCTCACCTGGATCATGCCGGGCTTCCTCGCCGGCCTGTTCCTCGGCTTCCTCACCTTCGAATGGGTGGACCGCCGCTGGGTGGCGCTGGTGATCGCGCTCATCACCCTCGCCTTCACCATCCATCACTTCGCCCGCCGCGGCGCCGCGCCAGCCGCTATCCCGGTCATGCCGGGCTTTGCCGCCCTCGCCGGCGCGGGGGCCGGCTTCACGACCTATGTAGCCCATGCCGGCGGCCCGCCCATGGCGCTCTATCTCCTGCGGCGCGGCCTGACCAAGACCGAGTTCGCCGCCACCACAGTCATCATCTTCACCATCGGCAACCTCGTGAAGCTGCCGGGCTACGTCTATTCCGGCCTCGACGAGCCCACCGTCTTCGTCAAGGCGCTGGTCCTCGCACCGATCGTGCCCTTCGGCGTGCTGATCGGCCGCTGGCTCCACGACCGGCTGCCGCGCGAGCGCCTCTTCACCCTGTGCTACGTCCTCGTCGGGCTCGCCGGCACGAAACTCCTCGTCGACGCGCTTCGCGCCCTCTGGATGACATGACCGCCATCGCACAGCATCGCTACGCGCCCTTCCTCGTGGCGGGGCTCGGCATCTTCCTGCTCTCGGTCATGGACGCCATGATCAAGGGCGTCGCGACCGCCCATCCCACGGCGCAGATCGTGCTGATGCGCTACGCCTGCGGCATGCCCTGGGCGATCGCCTTCTTCCTGTGGACGCGGCCCTCGGCGCCGACGGCGCCGATGCTGCGCGCCCACCTGCTGCGCGGCGTTCTCGTCACCATCACCGCCTTCCTGTTCTTCTATGCGCTGGCAGTGCTGCCGCTCGCCGAGGCAATCACGCTCTCCTTCCTGTCGCCGCTGTTCCTGGCACTCCTTGCCTCGCTGATCCTCAAGGAGGCGATCCAGCGCGCCGTCCTTGTTGCCATCCTCGTCGGCTTCATCGGCATGGCGGTGATCGTTGCCGGCAAGGTCGGCGGCGGCGATTTCGACCTCGTCCGGGTGCTCGGCATTGCCGCGGCGGTCGCATCCGCGCTGACCTATGCGGCGAACCTCGTGCTGCTGCGCAAGCGGGCGCAGACCGATCCGTTTGGCCTCATCATCCTGTTCCAGAACCTCTTTCCGCTGTTGATGATCGCCCCCTTCGCGTTTCTCGTCTGGGAGGCGCCGGAGCTGCGGTCCTGGGTGATCTTCCTCGGCATCGGCGCCTTTGGCCTCGCCGGCCATCTCTGCATGGCCTGGGCCTTCAAACACGCCAATGCCGGCCCGCTCGGCGTGCTCGAATACACCGCCCTCGTCTGGAGCGCCGGCCTCGGCTACCTCGTCTTCGCGGAGATCCCGGCCTGGACGACCTGGGCGGGTGCGGCGCTGATCATCGTCGCCTGCCTCATGGCCATGCGGCGGTAAACCTGCGGAGACAGGCCCCACCCGCACCCCCGCTCGCAGTCGCGAGGAGAGGGGCACTTCGACGTCGCGCCATCTTCGGAGATGGTTGGGGCTGGCCCAGCCTTCACCAGCAAAGGCACGACATCGTGTCCCCCTCCCCGCGCAGCGGGGAGGGTGCGGGTGGGGCTTCTGTAATTTTCCGCCCTGTCGCCTCAGGACGCCCCTGGCACCCGCGCCTCGAAGATCATGCAAGTCTCGGTGGCGTGGGCGATGAGACGGCCCTTGCCATCCACCAGCCGTGCTTCGGACGTGGCGATGCGGCTGCCGGCATGGACCACCTTGCCTTCGCAGCGGACCAGCCCGGTATCCGGCATGAGCGCGCGGACATAGTTCACCTTCATCTCCACCGTGGTGTAGCCCTGCCCCTTCTTGATGACGGAATGGACGCAGCAGCCGAGCGCTGAATCGAGGATCGTCGCGGTCCAGCCGCCATGGATCGTGCCGAGCGGATTGAAGAAGGCGGCGGGCGGCGTGCCCTCGAAGACCGCACGGCCCGGCTCGACCTCCGTCAGGATGAACCCCATGGACTCGGCGATGGGCGGGGCCGGATAGCGCTGCTCCAGCATGCCGCGCAGGAAGTCGATGCCATCCTGGCTCGTGGCCTCGGCCGCAGGAACGACGCCGTAGCGACGGGACATAGGGGGCTCCTCTTTCGTGTATATGCACGATAGGGAGCTCAGCCGTGCCGGTCAACGCGCCGAAGGACGGACGGCGATGGTCGGGCGCGCTGTCAAAAGGCCGGGCTGGCGACCGGTGCGGCAGGCTCGAAACGGGCCAGGAAGCCGGGGATCGCCGCGGCCGGCATCGGCTGGGCAAAATGATAGCCCTGTCCCTGGGTGCAGCCGAGCGCGGTGACCCAGGTGAGGTCTTCCGCCGTCTCCACCCCTTCGGCTGTCGTGACCAGGCCAAGGCTGTGGGCGATGCCGACAATGGCCTCGACCACGGCGTGGCGGCTGTCGTCATCCGACCGGCCGCGGACGAAGGACTGGTCGATCTTCAGCTTCTGGATGGGGAAGCGCGTAAGATAGCCGAGCGCCGAGAAGCCGGTGCCGAAATCATCGAGCGCAAGACGTACGCCGAGGGCGTGAAGGTCGTTCAGGAAGCGCTCGTTATTGCCGTGCCGGGCCATGAACAGGGCCTCGGTGATCTCCAGCTCCAGCCGGTTCGGGGCGAGGTGGCTCTCGGCGAGGGCACGGGTCACATGGGCGAGCACACCCGCCTGTCCGAACTGGGCCGGAGACAGGTTGACCGCGACGCCGAGATGGCGCGGCCAGGTCGCGGCGTCGCGGCAGGCCTGGCGCAGCGCCCAGCCGCCGATCGCGTCGATGAGCCCGCTCTCCTCGGCGATCGGGATGAACAGGCCTGGCGACAGAAGGCCCCGCTCGGGATGCTGCCAGCGCATCAGCGCCTCGAAGGCGACGACCTCGCCGTGCCCGAGATCGACGATCGGCTGGTAGACGAGCCGCAATTCGTCGCCAGCGAGCGCGGTGCGAAGGTCCTCCTGCAGGCGGCGGCGCTCCTCGGCCTCGCTGTGCATGGCATCGTCGAAGACCACCGACTTGCCGCGCCCCTGGTCCTTGGCCCGGTAGAGCGCCAGATCGGCGTTGCGGATGAGGTCGTCGATCGTCTCGGCGACACCGAAAGCCAGTCCGACGCTGGTGCCGACGGTGAGCCGCGCCCCGTCGATGGCGCGCGACCGGCTGACCGCGTCGATGACCTGATCGGCGAGCGCGAGGACCGCCTGCCGGTCGGCGAAGCGCGTGACGATCATGCCGAACTCGTCGCCGCCGACGCGGCCGAAGACCACGTCCGGTCCGGCCAGTTGCGACAGGTCGTGGGAGACGGCGGTGAGCAGCGCGTCCCCGACGGGGTGGCCGAGCGTGTCGTTGATGCTCTTGAAATGGTCGAGGTCGAGGAAGCCGATGGCGAACCCGCTGCCCTCCCCGCGGGCCCGGTCGAGCTTCGCGGCGGCGATGTCGCGGAAATGGGTGCGGTTCGGCAGGCCGGTGAGGAGATCGGTCCGCGCCATCCAGGCGACCTTGTCGCCGGCAAGCCGCCGCTCCGACACGTCGGAACCGACGCCACGCCAGGCGCGAGGCGGGCCGTCCTCGGCAAGGACGGGCCTCGCCGTGAGCGACCACCAGCGCGGGCCGTTCGGCGTCTCGACCCGCACTTCCATGTCGCGGAACGGCTCGGCGATGGCGACGCGGCGGGCGAGCCCCTCGCGGCCCTCCGGCGCCAGCAGGTCTGCGATCCGACGGCCGACGAGCGACTGCCCCGCAAGGCCCGCAGCCGTGGCAAAGCGCGGAGAATGGCTGGTGACGACGAAGTCCGGATCGGTCTCGAACAGCCAGTCCGAGGCGTTCTCCTCGAAGTCGTTGAGCAGGAGCTCGATGATCTCGCCGCGATCCTTCAGCCGCGCCTCGGCAACGAAGCGCTCGGCAAAGAGCCGCGAATAACCCGACACGCTCTGCACGACGATGATGGAATAGGCGACGATCAGCGCCACCAATGCCCCGACGAAGCTGTTGTCGGTCTGCAGAAGGCCGAGCACCGATCCGAGGGTGAGGATGCCGACATAGACATGGGCAGCCGGCGCCAAGGTCGACAATGCGAAGCCACCGGCGCAGATCATGCCGGTCATCAGACAGGCGATGACCAGCTGGTCCTCGATGGGCAACTCGGCGAACCACAGGAGCGGTACCGCCGCCCAAAGCATGGCCAGCAACGCCGCATGGATCGTCGCGTTGCGGATGGCGCGGGGAGACGCCGTGGAACGGGGCTGCCGGCCTCTGGTTCTCAGCCAGCCCAGCGTGGTCGCGGCCACCATCAGCAGCACCGCGATCGCCCAGCCGCCGACCAGCCCGATATGGGCGTCGCCGGCGACGACCCAGAGCACCACGCCGGCATTGATGAGATTGGCGAGCATGGTGAGCGGCGCGAACCGCGTCACGGCATGGATCTGCGCCGCGCGGACGCGGCCGGCGAGATCGGCGGCCGCAACGGCGTCCGCGGCGATCCGTCGCTCGGTCGTCTCAGCGCTGGGAGCCGGACTCACCATGACACCTCCGTCAGGGGAAGCTGGTAGCGCCGGATTCTAAACAAAGTTGAATGGTCTCAGCGAAACCCGCCCTCGCTATGCCAGGCCGCCGCTTGGGAATGCGGGGAGCCTTAACACCCCGCTACCGCTCATAGCGGGCAAGTCTTGACGCTCCTTCGGATCGCCCTGAGACCCTCGCGGGTCCGCGTCCAGACCTCCTCGCCAACGGCTGCCTCCATCCGGCCGTGGGCGGCCTCCCACAGGGGAACCGCCGCGGCGAGCAGCGCCCCTCCGGCCTCGGTCAGCGCCGGGCGCACCGCGCGGCCCTGGCCGGAGGTCATCCCGACCAGGCCGGCCTGTTCGAGGCGCTTGAGGTTGCGCGTCATCGTGGTCCGGTCGAGGGCAAGCGCCTCCGACAACGCGGTGACCGAATTGCTGCTCGCGCCGGCAAGGCAGATGAGGATGTTGAACTGCGTCACCTCAAGGCCGAGAGGCGCCAGCGCCCGGTTATAGGCGCGGGTCACCACATGGGCCGTCATGCGGGTCTGGTAGCAGATGCAGGAGCGGCCGATGCGCTGCAGGGTCGCGGGATCGGGCAGCCCTTCGGCGGCGGGAGGCGCCGTTTCGGCCGAGGGGATGGTCGGTGACGTCATGGTGTCACGATCCGGTGCAATGGCGGGCGCGTCAAGGCGATATGGGGTGCCCGGCGCCGTTTACCATGCCGGGGCCAATTCTTGACTCTCCCGGGAGGGCCGACTATCTCCTACGCCAGCCGTTAGCAGTCACTTCGGTTGAGTGCTAACAGCGACGGCCCCCGGGGTCGTATCGATTTCCAGCGGCCCCAAGCGCCGCACTGCCAGGGACCTGATCCATGAAGTTCCGTCCGCTGCACGACCGCGTGGTCGTCCGTCGCCTCGAGAGCGAAGAGAAGACCAAGGGTGGCATCATCATCCCGGACACCGCCAAGGAGAAGCCGCAGGAGGGCGAGATCCTCGCCGTCGGTCCGGGCGGCCGTGACGAAGCCGGCAAGCTCGTTCCGCTCGACGTGAAGAAGGGCGACAAGGTGCTGTTCGGCAAGTGGTCCGGCACCGAGGTCAAGATCGACGGCGTCGACCTCCTCATCATGAAGGAGAGCGACATCATGGGCGTGATCGGCAAGTAAGCCGCACCGCTCCTCCGCCACCTCATTCCATTCATTCCGACAGGAGTTAGCCACAATGGCTGCCAAGGACGTGAAATTCGGCCAGGACGCGCGCGAAAAGATGCTGCGCGGCGTCGACATCCTCGCTGAGGCCGTGAAGGTCACGCTCGGCCCGAAGGGTCGCAACGTCGTCATCGAGAAGAGCTTCGGCGCCCCGCGCATCACCAAGGACGGCGTTACCGTCGCCAAGGAGATCGAGCTCGCCGACAAGTTCGAGAACATGGGCGCCCAGATGGTCCGTGAGGTCGCCTCCAAGACCAACGACCTCGGCGGCGACGGCACCACCACCGCCACCGTTCTCGCCCAGGCCATCGTGAAGGAAGGCGCCAAGTTCGTCGCCGCCGGCATGAACCCGATGGATCTGAAGCGTGGCGTCGACATCGCCGTGCTCGAGGTCGTGAAGGCTCTCGAGAAGTCGGCCAAGAAGGTGAAGTCCTCGGCTGAGGTCGCCCAGGTCGGCACCATCTCCGCCAACGGCGACGCGCTGATCGGCGAGATGATCGCCAACGCCATGCAGAAGGTCGGCAACGAGGGTGTCATCACCGTCGAGGAAGCCAAGTCGCTGGACACCGAGGTGGACATCGTCGAGGGCATGCAGTTCGACCGCGGCTACCTCTCGCCCTACTTCATCACCAACGCCGACAAGATGATCGCGGATCTCGAGGACGCCTACATCCTCATCCACGAGAAGAAGCTCGCCGGCCTCCAGGCGATGCTCCCGGTCCTCGAGGCCGTGGTGCAGACCGGCAAGCCGCTGGTCATCGTCGCCGAGGACGTCGAGGGTGAGGCTCTCGCCACGCTCGTCGTCAACAAGCTGCGTGGTGGACTGAAGGTTGCCGCCGTGAAGGCTCCGGGCTTCGGCGATCGCCGCAAGGCCATGCTGGAGGACATCGCCATCCTGACCGGTGGCCAGGTCATCTCCGAAGACCTCGGCATCAAGCTTGAGAGCGTGACCCTCGCCATGCTCGGCCGCGCCAAGAAGGTGCTGATCGAGAAGGAGAAGACCACGGTCGTCGACGGCGCCGGCAAGAAGAAGGACATCGAGGCCCGCATCGGCCAGATCAAGGCGCAGATCGAGGAGACCACCTCGGACTATGACCGCGAGAAGCTCCAGGAGCGCCTGGCGAAGCTCGCTGGTGGCGTCGCCGTGATCAAGGTCGGCGGCTCGACCGAGATCGAGGTGAAGGAGAAGAAGGACCGCGTTGACGACGCTCTCAACGCGACCCGCGCTGCCGTCCTCGAGGGCATCGTCCCCGGTGGTGGCATCGCCCTCCTGCGCGCCAAGGCCGCTGTCGCCAAGCTGAAGTCGGACAATGCCGACGTTCAGGCCGGCATCAACATCGTCCTGAAGGCCATCGAGGCTCCGATCCGCCAGATCGCCGAGAACGCCGGTGTCGAGGGCTCGATCGTCGTCGGCAAGGTGCTGGAGAACAAGTCCGCCACCTTCGGCTTCAACGCCCAGACCGAAGAGTATGTGGACATGTTCGAGGCCGGCATCGTCGACCCGATGAAGGTCGTCCGCACCGCCCTCCAGAACGCCGCTTCGGTGTCCTCGCTGCTCATCACCACCGGTGCCATGATCGCCGAGGCCCCGAAGAAGGACGCTCCCGCTCCGGCCATGCCGGGCGGCGGCATGGGCGGCATGGACTTCTGATCCAGCCAACCAGGCTCAGCTTAAGGAAGGGGCGCCGCGAGGCGCCCCTTTTCGTTGGGCCAGCCCATGCCTTCAAGTGACGCGAGCCGGGCAAGCCCGGCGCGCGTGGGCGGCATGGACGTCTGATCCAGCCAACCAGGCTCAGCTTAAGGAAGGGGCGCCGCGAGGCGCCCCTTTTCGTTTCGGATAGGCGGACTCAGCGTCACGCAGGACGACGTCAAAGTCCCTTCCGTCACGCATTGGCAAAGATCCTGTGCCGCCAAGGCACAGATTCCACGCCCCTGCGGCATCTCCCCCCCTTGACCTTCGGGGTACGTGACCCACTGTAGGCGAGAGCGACAAAGAGCCTGAACGGGCCTGCCCCGTCGCCAGAGGAGACGTCCATGACAGAAGGAACCGCTTCGGCCTCGCCGAAGTCCGACCGCCGCCGCTTTCTTGCCCTCGCCGGCGCCACTGCCGCGGCCACGGTTGCCGCCCCGGCCGTGTCGAACGCCCAGACGATGACCCTGCGCTTCCAGTCCACCTGGCCGCAGCGCGACATCTTCCACGAGTTCTGCAACGACTACGCCGCCCGCGTGAACGCCCTGTCGGGCGGCCGCCTGCGCCTTGAGGTTCTGGCTTCCGGCGCCGTCGTGCCCGCCTTCCAGCTGCAGGACGCCGTCCATGCCGGCATCCTCGACGGCGGCCACGGCGTCACCGCCTACTGGTTCGGCAAGAACAAGGCCTATTCGCTGTTCGGCACCCCGCCGGCCTATGGTTGGGACGCCCACAACTTCCTCGCCTGGATGAACTATGGCGGCGGCTACGACCTCTACAACGAGCTCGTGACCCAGATCACCCGCGTCAATGTCGTCGGCTTCCTCACCGGCCCGATGCCCTGCCAGCCGCTCGGCTGGTTCAAGCGCGAGCTGACACAGGCCAGCGACCTGCGCGGCCTGAAGTACCGCACCGTGGGCCTCGCCGCCGACCTGTTCAACGAGCTCGGCTCGGCCGTCACCATCCTCGCCGGCGGCGAGATCGTGCCGGCGCTGGAGCGCGGCCTGATCGACGGCGCCGAGTTCAACAACCCGACCTCGGACTCGATCCTCGGCTTCCCGGACGTCTCCAAGACCTACATGCTGCAGAGCTATCACCAGTCGGCCGAGGCCTTCGAGGTGATCTTCAACAAGGGCAAGTTCGACGCGATGAGCGCCGAGCAGAAGGCGATCCTGAAGTTCGCTGCCGAGTCCGCCTCCTCCGACATGTACTGGAAGGCGCTCGACCGCTACTCCAAGGACCTCGCCGCCCTGCGCGGCCGCGGCGTCAACATCATCAAGACGCCGGACGCGATCCTCAAGGCTCAGCTCGAGGCCTGGGATCGTGTCGTCGCCCGCCTGTCGGCCGAGAACCCCTTCTTCAAGAAGGTCATCGACAGCCAGCGCGCCTGGGCCCAGCGGACCGTCGGCTACGAGCGCATCAACACGCCCTCGCGCGAGATGTCCTACACCCACTTCTTCGGCGGCTCCTGAGCCTCGCCGACAAGGAAGGCGGCGGCACCCCCGCCGCCTTCCTGCAGTTCACGGCGGCTTCGGCCGCCTTTGTCGTGACGTGCCTGGACATTTCTCATGGCGCCAAATCCGCTGTTTCTCTCGCTGCTGCTCGGCGCCTATGCGTTGACCATCGCCGCCATCCTCGTGGTGATGTTTCGCCGCACGACCAAGGACCGCCTGATGGCGTTGCTCCTGTCGGTCGACGAGGTCTCGACCTTCATCGGCAAGGCCGGTGCCTGGGCCATCGTCGCCCTGACACTGGCCATCTGCTACGAGGTCTTCGCCCGCTACATCCTGCAGTCGCCGACCTCCTGGGCCTTCGACGTGAGCTACATGCTCTACGGCGTGCTCTTCCTGCTGGCCGGCCCCTACGCCCTCGCCCGCAACGGCCATGTGCGCGGTGACTTCCTCTATCGCGAGTGGAACCCGGTCACCCAGGCGCGGCTCGACCTCGTCCTCTACTTCGTCTTCTTCTTCCCTGGCATCCTCGCCCTCTGCTACGCCGGCTTCACCTTCGCGAACTTCTCCTGGTTCATCTTCGAGCGCTCGGCCAACTCGCCGAACGGACCCTATGTGTTCCCGTTCAAGTCGCTCATCCCGCTGGTCGGCGGGCTCATGGTGATCCAGGGCGCGTCGGAAGTGGTGCGCTGCGTGCTCTGCCTGCGCACCGGCGAGTGGCCGCAGCGCCTCCACGACGTGGAGGAGACCGAGAAGATCATTCTGGAACAGGCCGAGGCGGCCAAGGCAAAAGGAGCCGCCTGATGTTCGGCATCACCATCGGCAATCCGGAACTGGGGGTGCTCATGCTCCTCCTGTTCGTGGTCTTCATCATGCTCGGCTTCCCCATCGCCTTCACGCTGATGGCCCTAGGAGTCATGTTCGGCTACATGGCACAGGGCGACATCGTCTTCGCCCTCGTTGTCCAGCGCACCTATTCGGTGATGACCAACGACGTGCTGGTCGCCATCCCGCTCTTCATCTTCATGGGCTACATCATCGAGCGGGCGAACATCCTCGACAGGCTGTTCAACTCGGTGCAGCTCGCCATCGGTGGCCTGCCCGGCTCGCTCGCCGTCACCACCCTCGTCACCTGCACCATCTTTGCCACCGCCACCGGCATCGTCGGCGCGGTGGTGACGCTGATGGGCCTGCTCGCCTTCCCGGCCATGCTGCGCGCCGGCTATGACGAGCGCCTCTCGGCGGGCGTGGTCTGCGCCGGCGGCTGTCTCGGCATCCTCATCCCGCCGAGCGTCATGCTCATCCTCTACGGCGCGACGGCGGGCGTCTCGGTGCCGAAGCTCTATGCCGGCGCCTTCCTGCCGGGCCTGCTGCTCGCCAGCCTCTACATGGTCTATGTCATCATCCGCTGCATGCTGAACCCGTCGCTGGCTCCCAAGCTGCCGAAGGAACAGCGCATGCCGCTCGGCTTCGACTTCGACAAGGACAAGATGGCCCTGGTGAAGTACGTGGCCATCATCCTGCTGGCCATCCCGGTGGCCTATGCGGTGATCTACGGCCTCGAATGGATGCTGAACATGATCCGCATCCTGACGACGCCGGCCGGCATGCCGCTGCGCGAGATCGACTATTCGGTCCCGGACAAGCTGCCCCACGTGATCCTCGGCGCCGGCGCCATCGGCTTCGTGCTGCTCTTGATCCTCGGCAAGGCGGTGTTCAAGGAGCTCGCCCGCAGCTTCTTCCCCCTCACCATGTTGATCCTCTCGGTCCTCGGCGCCATCTTCTTCGGCATCGCGACGCCGACGGAAGCCGCCGCCGTCGGTGCCATGGGCTCGGTGATCCTGGCGGCGGCCTACAAGTCCATCAGCTTCGACAAGCTGAAGGAATCGGTGTTCCTCACCGCCCGCACCTCCGCCATGGTCTGCTGGCTCTTCGTCGGCTCCTTCATCTTCTCGTCGATCTTCGCCATCCTCGGCGGTCACGAGCCGATCAAGGCCTTCGTGGCCATGCTGAACCTGTCGCCGACCATGTTCATGATCCTGGCGCAGGTGATCATCTTCATCCTTGGCTGGCCGCTGGAATGGACCGAGATCATTGTGATCTTCGTGCCGATCTTCCTGCCGCTGCTGGAGACGTTCAAGATCGACCCGCTGTTCTTTGGCATCCTCATCGCCCTGAACATCCAGACGTCGTTCCTGTCGCCGCCCGTGGCCATGGCGCCCTTCTACCTGAAGGGCGTGGCGCCGCCGCACGTGACGATCAACCAGATCTTCTCGGGTGTGATGCCGTTCATCGTCATCGTGGTGGGCTGCATGGTGGTGGTCTACACATTCCCCGGCATCGCCCTCTGGCTGCCGAGCGTGCTCTACCGCTGATGATCAACCGCCCGTCGCGGGGACACCTGCGACGGGCGCCTGGCGCTGATCCGAGACGATCCGTCCGTCGACGAGGTGCACGCGGCGGTCCATGCGTTCGGCGAGTTCCATCGCATGGGTGACGGCGACCACGGTGCGCCCGTCCCTGTCGACGAGATCGCGCAGGATCTGGAACACCTGCTCCGAGGATTTGGAATCGAGGCTCCCCGTCGGCTCGTCGGCGAGGATCACCGGCGGATCGTTGGCGAGCGCCCGGGCAACTGCAACGCGCTGGCGCTGGCCGCCGGAGAGCTGGTCGGGCCGCTTGGCGAGATGGTCCTCGAGCCCGAGCGAACTGAGCAGCCCCTCCGCCCGCTCCTTCATCTGCCCCATCGACAATTTGCCGAGCGCCCGCATGGGCAGCATCACGTTCTGCGTCGTGGTGAATTCCGGCAGCAGGAAATGGAACTGGAAGATGAAGCCGAGCGTGGCGAGCCGCGCCGCCGCCCGTTCGGTGTCGTCGAAATCCGTGGTGTCCCGGCCCTCGACCAGCACAGCACCGGAGGTCGGCACATCGAGCAGGCCGAGCAGGTAGAGCAGGCTCGACTTGCCGGAGCCCGATGGACCGGTGATCGCGACGAACTCGCGCTCGCCGATGGCAAGGTCGATGTCGGCCACCAGCGTCACCGGCACGATGCCGTCGAGGATGCGGGTCGCCTTGCGCGCCTCGATGATGGTCCGGCTCATGTCGCCCCCCGGATGATCTCGACGGGATGGAGGCGGGCGGCCTTGCGGGCGGGGAAATAGCCGGCGATCGCCGAGGAGGCGAGCGCCACTCCGCCGGCGATGAGGTAGTGCAGCGGCGCGACCACCAGCGGCAGGTGGGTGGAATCGGTGAAGCCGGTGCGGATCTCCACCATCAGCATGGCCTGGGTCAGTGCGAAGCCGAGCACCGCGCCGCCGAGCGCCCCGGCAAGCCCGATGGCGAGGCCCTCGAGGATGAAGATGCGCCTGACCGTCGACTGGCTGAGGCCCAGCGACTTCATGATGGCGATGTCGCGGCTTTTCTCGAAGGTGATGGTCGAGATGATGTTGTAGGTGCCGAAGGAGGCCACCAGCAGGATGGCGCCGACCACCGTGTACATGATGATGTTGCGGATGACGAAGGCGGACATCAGGTCCTCGTTCGCCTCCTGCCAGGACACGGTCTTGAGGCCGGTATCGGCGATGATGCGGTCCGCCACCGCCCGCGAGGCCATGGGGTCGTTCAGGCGAATGCGGATCTCGTTGATGAGGCCGGTCTGCTCGGAGAGCACCTGCGCCGTCTTGATGAGGACATAGGACGTACCCTCGTCCACCGTGCGCACGCCGGAGCGGAAGATGCCGACCACCTGGCCGGTCATCACCTTGCCGGTGCCGGCGGACATGGAAATGTTCGAGCCGATGCGCGCGCCGAGCTTCTCCGCCAGCCGGTCGCCGAGGATGATGGCATTGGTGGCGCGGTAGAGGGCTGGCATGGAGCCCTGCTTCATCTGGGTCACCAGCTGCGAGACGCGCGGCTCGCGCTGCGGATCGATGCCGACGATGACAGAGGCGACGTCCTTGCCGCCATAGCGCAGGATGCCCCGGGCCTGCACCGAGGGCGTCACCGCGCCCGGCACCCAGCTCTCCAGCGCGGCGATGGTGGCGATGGGATTGTTGATGCCCCGCCGCCGCGTCGCAGGGGTCAGGCCGCGGATCTGCGCCGCATCGAAGGCCTCCTCGGCGGGCTGGCGCGGCGGTTCGCGCCGCTCATCGTTGATCGACACATGCGGCATGGCATTGACGAGGGTGCGGACGAAATCCTCCTGCGAGCCCTGCATCAGCGCCGCCATCATGATGGAGAAGCCGACGCCAATGGCAACGCCCGCCACCGCGACGACGGTCTGCCGGAGACGGGCGGCGATATGTGTCCAGGCAATGTCGAGGACGAGGTTCACGGCGCGGCGCGCACATGTTCGCCGCCGCGCCAGCGCGCCTCGGCGGGAACGGCGATCCGCTCGCCCTCGGCGATGCCGGAGCGGATCTCGGTCAGGCGGGTGCCGCGGATGCCCGCCTCCACCGGCTTGCGGACGATCCGCCCGTTGGCGACGGTGAAGACCGCGCCGCCGATCACCGCCTCGTTCGGCACCAGCAGCACGTTCTTGGCCTCGCGCGCGATGATGTTCGCCTCCACCGACATGCCGAAATGCAGCGGCGTGTCGTCGGGCAGCGCGATGCGGATGCGGAAGGTCTTGGTGGTCGTGTCGCCCATCGGCGTGATGTCGCGCACATGGCCGTCGAGCGCCCGGTCCTTGAAGGCGTCGGTGCGCAGCAGCACCGCCTGCCCCACCTTCACCCGCGGGATGTCCTCCTCGGCGACGTCGGCGGTGACCTGCAGCGGCCGCGGATCTCCGACCCGGAACAGGATCTGGCCGACATCGGCGATCTCGCCGACCTCGCCGTCCTGCCGCAGCACGATGCCGGCGCGCGGGGCGAGGATCTGGTAATTGCCCAGCCGCTCCGTGGTGGCGGCGATGAGGGCGCGGATCTGGGCAAGGTCGGCGATGGCCTTGTCATAGGCCTGCTGCGTGGCAACGCCGCGCTGAAGGAGCTGGCTCACCCGGTCGACCTCGCGCTGGACGAGCGCCTGGCGGGCCTGCTGCTCGGCGAGATTGGCGCGCACTTCGCGGTCGTCGAGGCGGGCGAGCATGTCGCCCTCCTTCACGGCGCGGCCCTCGCAGGCGCAATGCTCGACGATGCGCTCGCGCGCCATGGAGGCCATCTTGGCCCAGCGCACCGGCTCGACCACCCCCGTCGCATAGACGATCTCGGCAGCGGTGCCGCGGCCAACCGCCTGCGTCTGCACCTCCGGCCCACGGCCATAGCGCCACCACAGCGCGCCGCCGCCGGCGAGGAGGAGGACGACAAGAACGATCCAGGAGCGCAGCTTCATCGCCAGCCTTTCGCGATGTGACCATCGCCAGCTAGCAGTCCTTATAGACCCCCGCCTTGATCGGCGTCATGCCGCATCTCGGCGACAGGGTGGCGCGGCAGGAATCAGCCGACGCCCATCTCCTCGCGGATACGCGCCCGCAGGGCGTCGATCGGCGACAGGCGGCCATTGTCGTTGACGTGCCAGAAGGTCCAGCCGTTGCAGGCCTGGGCGCCCTGCACGAGTGCGCCGATCTTGTGGATCGAGCCGACCTGGGGCCCCGCCATCAGCGCGCCGTCGGCCCGCACGATGGCCTGATAGCGGCGCTTCTCGTCGGTCAGCACCGTGCCCGGCGAGATCATGCCGCGCTCGACCAGCGAGGCGAAGGCGACGCGCGGCGCCTCGCGCGCGGTGGTGAAGGTGGCGAGCGAGGCCTCCTCCAGCGGTTCCACGGAAAGAATGCGCGCCTCGGCCGCTCTCGCATAGGCGGGATCGCGTTCGATCCCGATGAACCGGCGGCCGAGGCGCTTGGCAACGGCCCCGGTGGTCCCGGAGCCGAAGAACGGATCGAGGACGGTGTCCCCGGGTTTGGAGGAAGCGAGGAGCACGCGCGCCAACAGCGCCTCCGGCTTCTGGGTCGGGTGGACCTTGCGGCCCGCATCATCCTTCAGGCGCTCTTCGCCGGTGCAGAGCGGCAGGAACCAGTCCGAGCGGACCTGGACATCCTCGTTGCCGGCCTTCAGCGCCTCGTAGTTGAAGGTGTAGCGCGCCTTGGCGTCGCGCGAAGCCCAGATCAGCGTCTCGTGGGCATTGGTGAATCGCCGGCCGCGGAAGTTCGGCATCGGGTTCGCTTTGCGCCAGATGACGTCGTTGAGGACCCAGAAGCCGAGGTCCTGCAGCACCGTGCCGACGCGGAAAATGTTGTGATAGGAGCCGATGACCCAGAGCGAACCGTCCGGCTTCAGCACGCGGCGCGCGGCGGTGAGCCAGGCGCGGGTGAAGGCGTCATAGGCGGCAAAGCTCTCGAACTGGTCCCACTCGTCGTTGACCGCGTCCACCCGGCTGTCATCGGGCCGGTGCAGCTCGCCCTGGAGCTGCAGATTGTAGGGCGGATCGGCGAAGACCAGATCGACGGAGGCCGGCGGAAGGGCCTCCATCGCGGCGATGCAATCGCCAAGGATGATGCGGCCGGCAAGACCCATCCCCTGGTCGGGGACGAGCGACGGCGAACGGACGGCCCGTACGCGAGCACCAGATCGGGCAGTTCCGTTCGTCGTCGGCATGAGGCGGCACTCGATACGCAAAACTAAGGTGTCGCAACGCCAGGCGAGACTGGAGCCGGCACGGTAAATGTATGCTTAAGTTACTGACGACAACTGCGGTTTTTTCTGTCACCGAAAGGTAAACCCGGCGTCCCGCGAAAGGTGAACGAGGTGTGAAACCAGCGTCCCGCCCACGAGTTGCACCTGTCGTGACGCCGCGTCATGATCGCCGGAGGCAGGGAGTTTCGTGCCATGCGTTGGGAAGATCTGCGCCGTTCGGAGAACATCGAGGACCGCCGCGGTGGTGGCGGTGGCGGCGCGGTGCCGGGAGGCCCTGCCGGCATCGGCATCGGCGGCATGATCATCGTCGGCCTGATCTCCTACGTGACCGGCATCAACCCGGCGATCCTCATCGGCGGCTATGATGCGGTGACGCGCGGCAGCCAGCGGCAGGTGGAGCAGCAGGCGCCGCAGCGCCAGGGCCGCCCCTCCGACCAGATGGGCGATTTCGTCGCTGCCGTTCTCGGCTCCACCGAGGATGCCTGGCAGAAGATCTTCCAGGAGGCCGGCCGCCGCTACCAGGCGCCGGGCCTCGTCATGTTCAACGCCCGCACCCGGTCGGGCTGCGGTGCGGCGCAGTCGGAGATGGGCCCGTTCTATTGCCCGAACGACAAGAAGGTCTATCTCGACACAGCCTTCTTCCAGGAGCTGCAGACCCGCTTCCGCGGCTGCTCCGGCCCCGACACGGCCTGCCGCTTCGCCTATGCCTATGTGGTTGCCCACGAGGTCGGCCATCACGTGCAGAATCTGATGGGCGTCCTGCCGCGGGTGCAACAGGCCCAGCGCGCCGCCAGCAGCGAGGCCGAGTCCAACGCCATGCAGGTGCGCGTCGAGCTCCAGGCCGATTGCTTCGCCGGCGTCTGGGCCTTCCACACGCAGCAGCAGATCCGCCTTGAGGAGGCGGATGTCCGCGCCGCCATGCAGACCGCCGCCGCCATCGGCGACGACATGCTGCAGCGCCGCTCGCAGGGCTATGTGGTGCCCGACAGCTTCACCCACGGCACCTCGGCGCAGCGCCAGCGCTGGTTCATGACGGGGCTGCGCAGCGGCCAGATCGCCGCATGCAACACGTTCCGGGCAGCGCAATTGTGAGGGGAGACGGCGGGCGCCTCACCCGTTGAGGGCCTGCCCCGGCCAGCCGTCGGCGGCGATCTTGGAAGCGGCGATGACGGCTTGCGTGCGGCTGTCGACGCCGAGCTTGGTCAGGATCGCCGAGACATGGGCCTTCACCGTCGCCTCGGAGACCGAGAGCTCGTAGGCGATCTGCTTGTTGAGCAGGCCTTCTGACAGCATCATCAGCACCCGGACCTGCTGCGGCGTGAGGCTGGCGAGCCGCGCGGCGAGCTTGGCGCTCTCCGAATCCCGGCTCTGCGACAGGTCGATGTCCGGCGGCACATAGCTGCCGCCGTCCAGCACGACCTGGATGGCCTGGCGCATCTCGTCGATGCCGAGCGTCTTGCGGATGAAGCCGGAGGCGCCGAACTCGAAGCAGCGGCGGATCACATCTGGGTCCTCGGTGGCCGAGACGATGACCACCGGCACGCCGGGATGCTGGGCGCGCAGGTACATCAGGCCGGAAAAGCCCTTCACGCCGGGCATGGCGAGGTCGAGCAGCACGAGATCAACGTCCGGGTCGGCCCCGACGATCTCCGACATGGTGGCAAAGCTGCCAGCCTCGGCGATGGTCATGGCATGCGGCAGGCCCGAAACCGCCTCGCGCAGGGCCCCGCGAAACAGCGGATGGTCGTCTGCGATGACGATGCGATAGGTTGCCATTGCGGTGTCCACGCCGCGCCCCCCGGTTTCCTCGTCCGTCGGCATTCTGTCGCGCCGATCGGGCGAATTGTCGCGCCTTGACGCCGCCAAGACAAGGCCAAGAGCGCCGGCTCTTCAAAATTACCCCTGTGCCCGGCCGAAAGTCTGATCCGTCCCTCGGTCGAAGGAGGGAGACGCCGCTTCGTCGCGAAAAACGTGCGGCCGGCGCACCGGGGCGATTGACAGGCGAGACACCGGGCGTTCTGCTGCTTGGGGTGACAGGCCGGACGTGTGGGGGGCGCGGTCGGACGCATGTGATCAGAGCGAGGTTGTTCATGGCGAGGATGTTCATGAAACGACGCGACGACAGGCACGGCGCCCCGCGGCGCGCCGCGACGGTGATCCTCGCCGCCGCCCTCATGCTGCCCCTGATCGGGATCGGCGATGCCGGCGCGGTCATGCGCGGCGAACCGGCCCGTGATCCCAACGGCACTCGCCGGTCCACGGTTCTCATCGAGACGCCCGAGGGCATCTGCACCGGCGCCATCGTCGGCCCCGACCTCGTGCTCACCGCCGCCCACTGCGTCTCGGCGCGTGGCCGCTACCGCGTGCGTTATCTCGATCGCTCCTTCCGCCGCCAGAATGTCGCGGTGGCGCGCACCGCCGCCCATCCGGGCTTCGACCCGAGCCACGGCTTCGCCTCCGACGATGTCGGCCTGATCCAGGTTGCCCGCCCCTTCGGTGCGGATATCCGCCCGGCAGCACTGCCCTCCGGCTCCTGGGGCGTCGGCTGGTTCGCCGGCGGCGGAACGGGCGAGGAACTTCTCATCGCCGGGTTCGGCTCGACCGAACGGTCCCGCGCCCGTGACGGCGTGCTGCGCGAGGCCCTGATGCGCACCGCCAGCCCCAGCGTCCCCGGCCGTGGCTTTGCCGGCCTCACCGGCGAGGACGCCCAGCAGAGGCCAGGCATGTGCGTCGGCGATTCCGGCGGGCCGGTCTACCGCCGGTCGGGCCGCGGCTTCCTCGTCGTCGGCGTCCTCAAGGGCGGCACGACGGATCCGGGGCGCGAATGCACCTCGTCACCGGTCTATGTGCCGCTGCGCGACTATGTCGGCTGGATCCGCCAGACGGCGGCCGGCTGGAACGCCCCGCTCGGCACGCCTGTCGAGATGCGGCAGTAATGCGGGCGGCGGCTCAGGCCGCCGTCGCCAGGCCCCGCTTCACCAGCAGCGCTTCCGGGTCGGGCTCGCGCCCACGGAAGGCCACATAGGCCTCCATGGGGTCGCGGCTGTTGCCGGCGGAATAGACATAGGCGCCGAGCCGCTCAGCGAGCTTCGGATCGAAGGGATCGCCCGTCTCCTCGAAGGCGGCGAAGCCATCGGCGTCGAGAACCTCCGACCACATGTAGCTATAATAGCCGGCCGAATAGCCGTCACCGGAGAAGACATGGGCGAAATGCGGCGTGCGGTGACGCATGACGAGCCCGTCGGGCATGCCGATGCGCTTCAGCTCCTGCACCTCGAAGGCAATGGGGTCGAGGCCGTTGGCTTCGGAGAGCGAGTGGAAGGCGAGATCGACGAGGGCCGAGGAGACATATTCCACCGTCGCGAAACCCTGGTTGAAGGTGCGCGCGGCAATGAGCTTGTCGATGAGGGCCTGCGGCATGGCCTCGCCCGTCTCGGCATGGATGGCGAAGCGGGAGAGCACCTCGGGCCGCTCCAGCCAGTGTTCGTAGAGCTGCGAGGGGAATTCGACGAAGTCACGCGCGACCGACGTGCCGGAGAGCAGCGGATAGGTGACGTTCGAGAGAAGCCCGTGCAGCCCGTGGCCGAACTCGTGGAACAGGGTCCGCGCATCGTCGAAGGAAAGCAGCGCCGGCTTGCCCTCCGGCGGCTTCGCAAAATTCATGACATTGACAATGGTGGGCAGCACCTCGCCGGAGAGCTTCTCCTGGCTCCGGAAGGCGCTCATCCAGGCGCCCGAGCGCTTGGTCGACCGGGCATAGTAATCGCCGAGAAAGAGGCCGACCGGCTTGCCGTCGCGCAGCATCTCGTAGGCTCGGACATCCGGATGGTAGACCGGCACGTCGTCGCGGCGGCGGAAGGTGACGCCGAAGAGCCTCGTCGCCACGTCGAAGGCGGCCTCGATCATCAGGTCGAGCTGGAAGTACGGCTTCAGCGCCGCCTCATCGATCGCGTAGCGGCGCTGGCGCACCTTCTCGGCATAGAAGCGCCAGTCCCAGGGCTGGATGGCCGCGTTCATCCCCTCCTCGCGGGCGATCTCGGCCAGCGCCTGGCGTTCCTCGCCGGCACGCGCCACGGCACGGGTCCAGACCTTCTCGAGCAGAGCACGCACCGCGTCGGGCGTCTTGGCCATGGTCTCGTCGAGCTTGAAGGCGGCGAAGGTCGGGTAGCCCAGCAGATTGGCCCGCTCGACGCGCAGCTTGACTGTCTCGGCGACGATGGCGGTGTTGTCGCTCTCGCCGCCCATCTCGCCGCGCTTCACCCAGGCCTTGAAGATGGTCTCGCGCAGGTCGCGGCGCGGGGAGAGCGTCAGGAAGGGCTCGACCATGGAGCGGCCGAGGGTCATCACATAGCCGTCGCGGCCGCGATCCTTGGCGGCTTGCGCAAGCGCGCTCTTCAGGAAGTCCGGGAGCCCGGCGACATCGGCCTCGGTGAGGTCGAGCGTCCAGGTGGATTCGTCCTTCAGCACATTCTGGGAGAAGGCAGTGCCGAGCGTCGCGAGCCGCTCGGAGATGCGGCGCATCTCCACCTTGTTGGCCTCGTCCAGCGCGGCGCCGCCGCGCACGAAATTCTTGTAGGTCTTCTCCAGCACCCGCTTCTGCTCGCCCGTGAGGGCGAGGGTGTCGCGCTGGTCATGAAGGGCCTTCACGCGGGCGAAGAGCCGGGCGTCGAGGGTGATGGCATTGCCATGCTGGGCAAGGACGGGGGCCATCTCCCGCTGGATAGCCTGGATCGCGTCGGTCGCGTCCGAACCGGCGAGGTTGAAGAAGACACCGCAGAGACGGTCGAGGGCATGGCCGCCGGTCTCCAGCGCGTCGATCGTGTTGGCGAAGGTCGGCGCTTCCGAATTGGCAGCGATGGTCTCGATCTCGGCGCGATGCTCGGCCAGCGCCTGCTCGAAGGCGGGGCGATAGTCATCAATGCGGATGTCGCCGAAGGGCGCGATGCCGAAGGGCGTGGTCCAGGGGCGGAAGAATGGGTTGTCGGTGGTCTGGGCGGTCTGGGTCATTGGGCCAATGTGGCGGGCAGGACAGGGGTCGGCAAGGGTGGATCAGGGGGCGAGGAGTGCCGACAATCGGGGCGGATAGAGAGCCCAGCCCCGTGCGGCGAGATCGGCGAGGGAGTACCAGCCGGCCGTGCAGGCTGTTCCGTCCGACTCCCTGTAGGTAAAGGCCGCGTCCAGTGGGACCGCACCCTCGTGCAGCGTGACCTCCGCCGCGAAGATGATTTCGTGCCCGACGACACCGCCGAGTTCGAACAGGTTCTCGAAGGCGTGCCAGGGCCCGGCGATGGTGATGGCGCAGCCGAGTTCCTCGCGGAACTCGCGGTGCAGCGCCTGGTCCCGCGTTTCACCGAAGGCGATGGTGCCGCCCAGGGGGCGGACGCCGGCCACGTGACCATCGGAACCCGCAACCTCCGTGACGAGCCACCGATCGCCATGCCGCGCGAGACCGAGGACCTTGACGACCACGACCTGCGGCGGAACCCAGACGGAGCCGCGATCCGCGCTCACAGCACCTCGGCGCCGAAGTTCCGCTTCGGGTCCATGTCCGCGGTGAGCTTGCCGGTGGGCTCGGCCGCCCAGCCGCCGGTGCGCTTCAGCCAGCGCCCCTCGCCCGGCTTGCCGGCGAGCGTGCCACCGGAAACCACCTCGCGGCCGCGCACCAGCACCGTCTCCGGCCAGCCGGTCACGGAGTGGCCGGCGAAGGGCGTGTAGCCGGTGAGATCGTGCATCGCCTCATCGGTGATGGTGACCTGCTTCTGTGGGTCCCAGATGGCGATATCGGCATCGAAACCCGGGGCGATCTGGCCTTTGCCAGGCAGGTTGTAGATCGAGGCGGGCTGGGTCGCCGTCAGCGACACGAAGGCCTCGAGCCCACGGCCGGAGAATTCCGGCCGGCCCTTGGACACCATCGCATCGAAGAGAAGCGGCAGGCGCACCTCGAGGCCCGGCAACCCGTTGGCGATGGTCTTGAAATTGGCATTCGGCCCGCCCGAGAGCTTGCCGGTCTCGTCGAAGCGATAGGGCGCATGGTCGGAGGTCACCGTCTGCAGGTCGCCGAGCGCGAGGGCCTGCCACAGCGCGTCCTGGTCTTCCGCCTCGCGCGGCGGCGGCGAGCACATCCACTTGGCGCCCTCCATGCCCGGCTTGTCGAGGTCGTACTTGGTCATGAACAGATATTGCGGGCAGGTCTCGGCGAAGACCTTGAGGCCCTGCGCCCGCGCGTCGCGCACCACCTGCGCGCCTTCCGCCGTCGAGACGTGGAAGATCATGATCGGCTGGTCGATCAGCGCGGAGAGCGCAATGAGCCGGGTGAAGGCCTCCGCCTCCGAACCGCGCGGATGGCTGATGGCGTGATATTTCGGCGCGACATAGCCCTTCTTGACCAGGCGCTTGCCCATCCACGAGATCATGCCGTGGTTCTCGGCATGGACGCAGACCATGGCCCGGTTCTCGCGGGCGGTGAGCAGCACGTCGAGCAGCGGCTCATCGTCGACCTTGATGAGGTCGTAGGTCATGAAGATCTTCACCGAGGCATGGCCCTCGCGGATCAGCTCGGGAAGGTCCTTGGTAATGGTCTTCTCGTCGGGATTGGCGACGATGAGGTGGAAGGCATAGTCGATGAGCGCGCCGCGCTCGGCCAGCACGCTGTAGTCGTCGACCACCTTGCGCAGGTCCTTGCCGCGATGCTGCGCAGCAAAGGAGATCACCGTCGTGTTGCCGCCGAAGGCCGCCGAGGTCGTGGCGCTTTCGAACGTATCGGCATTGAGCAGCCCGCCCGCCGAGACCTGCTCGATATGGGTGTGGCTGTCGATGCCGCCGGGCAGCACCAGCTTGCCCGTGGCGTCGATCGTCCGCACGCCGTCGCCAAGCCCGAGGCCGACCGCCGCGACCTTGCCGTCGCGGATGCCGACATCGGCGGTGAAATGGCCGGTGGCGGTTCCAACCGTGCCGCCGCGGATGACGAGGTCGAAGGGCGAGGCAGGCATGTCGTGCTCCGGCTGGACGCGGGGGTATGGAGGCCCGACAATAGACCGACCTTCAGCCGCGACGGTACCTCATGGCACGCAGACCCCGTATCCTCGTCATCAATCCAAATTCCAACGAGGCCGTCACCGAGGGCCTGCGCCAGGCCGTCAAGCCGCTGACCTATGCCGACGGGCCGGAGATCGTCTGCGAGACGCTCGCTGAGGGCCCCTTCGGCGTCGAGACGCAGGAACATGTGGAGAGCATCACCCTGCCGCTGCGCCGCAAGGTGGAGGCGACCAACGACGCCGACGCCTTCATCATCGCCTGCTATTCCGATCCTGGCCTCTTCGTGGCCCGCGAAGGCACCAGCCGCCCGGTCTTCGGCATTGCCGAATGCGGCGTCCTCACCGCGCTGGCCCGCGCCGACCGCTTCGGCGTCATCGCCATCAAGTCGCGCTCCATCCCCCGCCACATCCGCTACCTCCGCCAGATGGGCCTGATGGAGCGCCTCGCCCGCGAGCGGCCGCTGGAAATGTCGGTCGCCGAGACAGCCTCGGGCGAGGGCACGCTCGCCCGCATGATCGCGGTCGGCCGCGAGCTCAAGGACCTCGACGGCGCCGGCGCCATCGTCATGGGCTGCGCCGGCATGGCCCGGCACCGGAAGCCGCTCGAGGACGCCCTCGGCATTCCGGTGATCGACCCGACCCAGGCCGCGGTCACCATGGCCATTGGCACGCTGGCGGTGGGGTGAGCCCATCAAGGCGCGGCGGCACCCGCTATTGACGGCGGACTCGGCACACACGAGTCTGCCGCCATGCTGACCTACATCATCCGGCGAATCCTGCTGATGGTGCCGACCATCCTCGGCATCATGCTGATCTCCTTCCTGGTGGTGCAATTCGCCCCCGGCGGGCCGGTGGAACGCGTCATCGCCCAGCTCACCGGCAATGACGTCTCGGCGACGCAGCGGGTCTCCGGCGGCGGGGCGGATGCCGCCCAGGCGGGTGCGGTGGAGGCGGCGAACTCCTCCTATCGCGGCGCGCAGGGTCTCGACCCACAGTTCATCGCCCAGCTCGAAAAGCAGTTCGGCTTCGACAAGCCGGCCCACGAGCGCTTCCTCCTGATGATCTGGAACTATGCGCGGTTCGACTTCGGCAAGAGCTATTTCCGCGACGTCTCGGTGCTGCAGCTGATCGGCGAGAAGCTGCCCGTATCGATCTCGCTCGGGCTCTGGCTGACGCTGCTGACCTATCTCGTGTCGATCCCGCTCGGCATCCGCAAGGCGATGAAGGACGGCTCGCGCTTCGACGTCTGGACCTCCGCCGTCATCGTCGTCGGCTATGCGATCCCCGGCTTCCTCTTTGCCATCCTGCTCATCGTGCTCTTTGCCGGCGGTTCGTTCCTGGACTGGTTCCCCTTGCGCGGCCTGTGGTCGGACAATTGGTCGGAGATGAGCCTCGGCCAGAAGATCCTCGACTATCTCTGGCACCTCGCCCTGCCGATCACCGCCATGGCACTGGGCGCCTTTGCCACCATGACGCTGCTGACGAAGAACTCGTTCCTCGACGAGATCCGCAAGCAATATGTCACGACCGCCCGCGCCAAGGGCCTCGACGAGCACCAGGTGCTCTATGGCCACGTCTTCCGCAACGCCATGCTCATCGTCATCGCCGGCTTTCCCGGCGCCTTCGTCCACGCCTTCTTCACCGGATCGCTGCTGATCGAGACGATCTTCTCCCTCGACGGACTCGGCCTGCTCGGCTTCGAGAGCGTGCTCAACCGCGACTATCCCGTGGTTTTCGCCACCCTCTTCATCTTCTCGCTCGTCGGCCTGGTGGTGAACCTCATCTCCGACCTCATGTACACCTGGGTCGATCCGCGCATCGACTTCGAGGCGCGGGAGGTCTGAGCCATGAGCGATGCCGTCCTGCGCTCCGCCGAAGCCGCGCCGCGCCCGCGCCTCTCGCCGCTGAACCAGCGCCGCCTCGCCAATTTCCGCGCCAACAAGCGGGGGCTGTGGAGCCTCAGGATCTTCCTCGCGCTCTTCACCCTCACCCTTTTCGCCGAGTTCATCGCCAATGACCGGCCGCTCTTCATCCGCCTCGAGGGCCAGTCCTTCTTCCCTGCGGTGATGGCCTATTCCGAGCGCCAGCTCGGCGGCGAGTTCGAGACCCCGGCCGACTACAAGGACCCCTTCCTGCTCGACCATTTCGCCGAGAAGGGCGCGACGGTCATCTGGCCGCTCATCCGCCACAACTATTCCTCCACCGTGAAGGACCCGGTGACGCCCTTCCCCTCCGCCCCCACCTGGGCGCAGCGGCAGCGCCTGCCGGACTGCGCCGCAGCACTGGCCAAGCCACGCGGCGAGCGGCCCCACGGCTCCAGCTATTGCGAGATCGGCAACTGGAACTGGCTCGGCACCGACGACCAGGGCCGCGACGTGCTCGCCCGCGTCATCTACGGCTTCCGCATCTCCGTGCTCTTCGGCCTGGCGCTGACGCTGATCTCCTCGGTCATCGGCATCGCGGCAGGCGCCGTGCAGGGCTATTTCGGCGGCTGGACGGACCTGCTGTTCCAGCGCTTCATCGAGATCTGGACCGCCATCCCCTCGCTCTACCTGCTGCTCATCATTTCCTCGGTGCTGGCGCCGAGCTTCTTCGTCCTGCTCGGCATCCTGCTGCTCTTCTCCTGGGTGACACTGGTCAGCGTGGTGCGCGCCGAATTCCTGCGCGCCCGAAACTTCGAGTACGTCAATGCCGCACGCGCCCTCGGCGTTTCCTCGGGCACCATCATGCGCCGGCATCTCCTGCCCAACGCCATGGTGGCGACCATCACCTTCATGCCCTTCGTGCTGTCGGGCAGCGTGATGACGCTCACCGCCCTCGACTTCCTCGGCTTCGGCCTGCCGGTCGGCTCGCCCTCGCTCGGCGAACTGCTCCAGCAGGGCAAGTCGAACCTCCAGGCGCCCTGGCTGGCGCTGACCGGCTTCTGCACGGTGGCGTTGATGCTCTCGCTGCTGATCTTCGTCGGCGAGGCGGTCCGCGACGCTTTCGACCCCCGCAAGACCTTCGCCTGACGCTGTGGTAGGATCGGGCCATGAACGAGGTCGTCCGCAAGATCGTTAGGGTTGCCGACCTGCCGGAGCATCTGCGGGCCGGTCTCGACCCGTCGCGCCCCGTCGAGATCGTGCAGCACGCGGCCGAGGCCTCGCCGGAGTCATCCTCGGTCGCCAAGCTGCGGGCCAGGCTGGCGCATCTGGATTACCCGCGCTTCGACAACTGGGCGGATATCGTCGCCCATGTCCGGCACGTGCGCGACGGTGAAGCCCCTTGAGCGAGCCGGAATTGGAGCGCGTCTACCTCGATGCCAACGCGTTCATCGGCATTGTGGAGGGAACCGGACCGCGCACGGATCGCCTGGCGCCCCTTTTCGACCGCATCGCAGAAGGCCGGCTGGCGGGATGGACGAGCGAGCTCACCCTGGCCGAGGTGCTGGTGCAACCCTTGAGGCGTGGCGACGATGAGACGGCCGACGCCTACCGGGACATTCTCTCGCCGCGCTGGCGTATGGTTCTGGCCGGCATCGACCGCCCCATCCTGGAAGCGGCAGCGGCCATCCGCGCCCGCTTTCCGCGCCTGAAACTGCCCGATGCCATCCATGTCGCGACATGCTTGCAGACCGGGTGCGCGGCCTTCGTCTCTGCCGATCGCGAACTGCCTCTTCCCGCGGCGGTAAGGCTGGTCAATCCGGACACACCTGCCGATGTCGATCGCTATCTGACGGCCCTGCCCTGACAAGGACGCCATGACCGCCGACACGCCCCTCCTTTCCGTCCAGGACCTCTCCGTCGCCTTCCGGCAGGGCGGGCGGGACAGCCTCGCCGTCGACCGCATCTCCTTCGCCATCCATCGCGGCGAGACGCTGGCCATCGTTGGCGAGAGCGGCTCGGGCAAGTCCGTCTCCGCCCTGTCGGTGATGAAGCTGCTGCCCTATCCGGCCGCCTCCCATCCCTCGGGGCGCATCCTGTTCAAGGGCGAGGACCTCGTCGCCGCCGACGATGCGGCCATCCGCAAGGTGCGCGGCAATGCGGTCAGCATCATCTTTCAGGAGCCGATGACCTCGCTGAACCCGCTGCACACGATCGGGCAGCAGGTCGCCGAACCGCTCATCCTCCACAAGGGCCTGACGGTCGAGGCCGCCCGCGCCAAGGCCGTGGAATGGCTCGGCCGCGTCGGCATTCCCGACCCGGAAGGCCGTCTCGACGCCTATCCGCACCAGCTCTCCGGCGGCCAGCGCCAGCGCGTCATGATCGCCATGGCGCTGGCCAACGAGCCGGACCTGCTCATCGCCGACGAGCCGACCACCGCCCTCGACGTGACAGTGCAGGCGCAGATCCTGACGTTGCTGAAGGACCTCCAGCGCGAACTCGGCATGGCGATCCTCTTCATCACCCACGACCTCGGCATCGTCCGCCGCTTCGCTGATCGCGTCTGCGTCATGCGCCATGGCCGTATCGTCGAGCAGGGGCCGGTCGCCACCATCTTCGAACGGCCGCAGGACCCCTACACCATCGCCCTGATGGCCGCCGAACCGCGGCGCGAGACGCGCGCCGCCGACCCAGATGCACCCGTCATCATGCAGGCCGACGACCTCAAGGTCTGGTTTCCGGTGAAGCGCGGGCTGCTGCGACGCACCGTCGGCCACATCAAGGCGGTGGACGGCATCTCGGTGGCGGTGCGGGAAGGGCACACGCTCGGCATCGTCGGTGAATCCGGCTCGGGCAAGACGACGCTTGGCCTTGCCCTGCTCCGCCTCATCTCCTCCGAAGGGCCCATCGTCTTCATGGGCCGGCCGATCCAGGGCCTCGGCTTCAAGGCCATGCGGCCCAACCGCCGGCAGATGCAGGTGGTCTTCCAGGACCCCTACGGCTCGCTGTCGCCGCGCATGTCGGTGGCCGAGATCGTCGCCGAGGGCCTTGCCATCCACCATGCAGGCCTCACCGAGGACGAGCGCGATGCGCGGGTGGTGGCAGCCCTTGCCGATGTCGGGCTCGACCCGGGGACGCGTCACCGCTACCCCCACGAATTCTCCGGCGGCCAGCGCCAGCGCATCGCCATTGCCCGCGCCATGATCCTCGAGCCGAGCTTCGTCCTGCTGGACGAGCCGACCTCCGCCCTCGACCGCATCGTCCAGGCGCAGATCGTCGACCTGCTGCGCGACCTGCAGGCGAAGCGGAACCTCACATACCTCTTCATCTCCCACGACCTGAAGGTGGTTTCGGCGCTCGCCGACGACATCATCGTCATGAAGGGCGGCAAGGTCGTGGAGCAGGGTCCCGCTGAACGCGTGTTCAAGGCGCCGCAGAACGATTACACCAAGGCGCTGTTCGCAGCCGCCTTCGACCTCGCGCCCGTCTCCAGCGAAAGACCATCGACGTGACCACCCTGCTTCTCGGCATCGGCTCCTGGGATCCCGAACCCTGGCGTGAACGCTTCCAGTCCGCCCTTCCTGGCTGGAAGGTCGTCCTGCCCGGTGAGATCTTCGACCGCCGCGCCGTGCGCTATGGCGCGGCCTGGAAGCAGCCGGAGGGCACTTTCGCCGACCTGCCGCTGCTCGACGCGATCTTCTCGCTCGGCGCCGGCGTCGACCATCTGTTCAAGGACCGCCGCCTCCCCGAGGGCGTGCCGGTCGTGCGCGTCGTCGATCCCGACCTCACCACCCGCATGTCCGAATATGTGGTGATGCACTGTCTCATGGCCCTGCGCCGGGTGCGCGTCTATGAGGGCTTCCAGCGCGACAGGCAGTGGATCGACCTGCGCGACCAGCCGCAGGCGAGTGACATCCGCGTCGGCCTGCTCGGCATGGGCGTGCTCGGCCAGGACGCGGCGATGAAGCTGCGCACCATGGGCTTCAAGGTCGCCGGCTGGAGCCGCCGGCCGAAAGCTGTCGACGGGGTCGAGATGCATCACGGCTCGGACGGCCTCGACGCCGTCGTCGCCACCTCCGACATCCTCGTCGCCATGATGCCGCTCACCGCCGACACGGCGGGCATCCTCGAGGCCAAGCTCTTCGCCCGGATGCCGAAGGCCGAGGCCATTGGCGGCCCGGTCCTCATCAATGTCGGCCGCGGAGGCCTGCAGAACGAGCCGGACATCCTCGCAGCGCTGGAAACCGGCAAGCTCGGCGCTGCGGTGCTGGACGTGTTCCAGACCGAGCCGCTGCCCGCCGATAGCCCGCTCTGGACCCATCCGAAGGTGACGGTGACGCCCCACAACTCGGCGATCTCCTCGCCGCCGGCCATCGCCGCCTATGTGGCCCAGCAGATCAGGACGCACATGGCGGGCGGTGACCTCGTCAACATCGTCGATCCCGCACACGGCTACTGAATGAACCTTCCGCTCGGTAAGCATAGGACAGTTGTCGGCCACACTTTTTTGGTGACGGAGCGGGTTTGACTTAGCGGTTCGTTTACGCAGAGCGACGATGGTGTTTTGCACCTGCGAAGACGTTCCGGAGATCAGCCGTGTTGAATCGCCTCACCGTCAGCGGCCTCGTCAAGGCCGTTGTGTCCATTCTCGCACTGGTGACGGTTGCCCAGTTGGCGATGGGAGCATGGACCTCCTAGACTCAGTATCAGAAGTCTAACCGGATCGCGGCGGTCGTTGATTCGACGACGCATATGTTCACGGCCCTGCACAATCTGCGCGTCGACAGGGCGTCCTCGCGCCGGGCGCTGATCCTCGACGAGGTCCATCCGACGCTGCCCCGCTCGATCGCCCCGCATCGTGAGGCCACAATGCCGGCCTTGCGGGCAGCGCTGGTCAACCTGCGCACGGTCGACTATCCGGGCGCAGCCGCGGCGGCAAGCCAACTGGAATCAGCGATCACCCGCCTGGACGCGATGATGGCGGAAACGGCACGCGCCATAGCCGTTCCGCGGGCCCAGCGCCGGGCCGGCATCGCGGAGGACTATTTCAACCTGACAGACCAGACGATCACGATGCTGGACCGTCTGTCCAGCGAACTGACGAGACTGATCGTCCTCGACGATCCCTTCGTCGACCAGCTGATGGCCATCAAGCAGCACGCCTGGAACGCCCGGCAGGCGGCCGGCGACGTGTCGGTCTTCATCTCCAACCCGCTCGCCGGCATGCCGCTGCCGGAAAATCCCCTCGTCGCCTACACGATCCTCATGACCCGGACGGAGACGTCCTGGGCGGCGGTCGAGCAGCTCGCCGCGAGCCTGTCCCTGCCCCCGAGCTTCGCGGAAGCCATGCAGAAGGCGCGCAGCGGCTTCTTCGACCCGGAATTCACGAAGGTCCTGATGGCGACCCTGAACGCGCTGATCGCCAAGCAGCCGCCGGGCTTCACCCCCAGCCAGTGGACGCAGGTCGCCGTGCCCAGGCTCGGGATGATCCTGTCGGCGGCTGATGCGGCACTCAATGTGGCCGGCGATCATTCGGAAGCCGCCCGCGCAACCGCCTTCCGGAACCTCTTGGTTCAGCTCGGCGCCCTTACCCTCGCCCTCACCTTCGCCGTCGCCGCCCTCGTCCTGATGGCGCGCCGGGTCGTCGGGCCGCTCAACGAGATCAAGGACTCGATGCTACGCCTCGCCAACGGTGACACCAGCGTTGAAAGCCGTTTCGTCACCCGCCGCGACGAGATCGGGGCGCTGGCGGGCGCCATGCAGACCTTCCGCGACAACATGATCGAAGCCGAACGCCTGCGCTCCGAGCAGGGCGCCATGGAGGCCCGCGCCGCCGCCGAACGCCGCACTGCCATGCTGCAGCTCGCCGACAGCTTCCAGGCCGCCGTCGGCGGCGTGGTCGAGACGGTCTCGCGCGCCTCGGGCGAGCTTGAATCTGCCGCCACCCTGCTCTCGCGCACCGCCGAGAATACCCAGGCCCAGTCGGTGGTCGTCGCCTCAGCCTCGGAGGAAGCCTCCGCCAATGTCCAGTCGGTGGCCGGTGCCGCCGAGGAGATGGCGAGCTCCGTGCATGAGATCGGCCGCCAGGTCGCCGAGTCGAGCCGCATGTCGGCGGAAGCCGTGCAGCAGGCCGAGAAGGCCGACCAGCGCATCGCCCAGCTCACGCAGGCCGCCTCGCGCATCGGCGACGTGGTGAAGCTCATCACCGCCATCGCCGAGCAGACCAACCTCCTCGCGCTGAACGCCACGATCGAGGCGGCCCGCGCCGGCGAGGCCGGCAAGGGCTTCGCGGTGGTCGCCTCCGAGGTGAAGCAGCTCGCAACACAGACCGCCAAGGCGACCGAGGAGATCGGCGCCCAGATCGGCGCCATGCAGGCCGCGACCCAGGACTCGGTCGTCGCCATCAAGGAGATCGGCTCGACCATCGACCGCATCTCCGGCGTCGCCGCCGCCATCGCCGCCGCGGTGGAGCAGCAGGGCGCCGCGACCCAGGAAATCTCGCGCAACGTTCAGGAGGCGGCGCAGGGCACCGCCGAGGTCGCGAGCAACATCGCCAGCGTCAATGCCGGGGCGGCCGAGACCGGCTCCGCCTCCAGCCAGGTGCTGAGCGCTGCCCGCTCCCTGTCCCGCGACAGCGAGGTGCTCCAGCGTGAGGTCGCCCGCTTCATCGAGACGGTGAAGGCGGCCTGACGCCCTCACGCAGGCTTGATTGTCCTGAAGGCGGCCGCTCCACGATGGTGCGGCCGCCTTTCATTCGGGACCTCCGCATGACCCTGTCGCGCCGCCTCGCCCTTCTCGCCGGCCTCTCGGGCATCGCCGCCCCGGCCCTGAGCCGCCGCGCCGTCGCCCAGGACGCCTGGTATCCGATCGCCGGCCCCGATGGCCGCGAGGTCCAGAACTTCCGCGTGCCGGTCGAGCTCCAGACCGAGATCATGGCTCTCGACAATGCCGTGCTCCTCGGCGCGCGCGAGGCCGACCTGACGCTGATCGAGGTCTATGATTCCAATTGCAGCTTCTGCCGCCGCGCGGCGATGGATGTGAAGCGCATGACCGAGCGCGACAGCGATCTTGCCGTCTCGCTCGTCAACGCCCCGAGCCTCGGCCTGCCTTCGGTTCAGGCGGCGCGGGTGGAATATGCGGTGAAGCAGCTCGGCGGAGAGGACAAGGCCCGTGCCTTCCACGCCGGCTCCATGGCGATGCGCGGTGTCTTCGACGGACGGCGGGCGCTGGCGCTCGCGGCGGATCTCGGCCTCGACCGCCGGCAGGTCGAGGAGGTCGCCGACCGGCCCGAGACCGGCCGGGTCATCGCTGACGCCGTGCGGCTCGCCAATGCCACCAACCTCGCGGCAACGCCGTCCTGGCTGATCGCCGGAACCGCCGTCATCGGCTGGCCGGGCCGCCCGACCATGGAGCGGATCGTCGCCGCCGTCCGCGACTGCGACAAGCCGGTCTGCACCTGAGGGTCAGGGCCGCCGGACGCTGGTGACCGCGCCGTAGGACTTCTCGCGGATCCGGGCGATGGCGCCGGAGAGCGGCTCCTTCACCACCATCATGTGATGGCCATTGGCGTGGAGGAGTTCGTCCGGCCCCGAGACGATGCCGACATGGCCCTTCCAGAAGACGAGGTCGCCGCGCTGGAGCGCCATCACGTCCCCATCGAAGGGAACCTGCGTCCCGATCGCCTTCTCCTGCATGTCGGTGTCGCGCGGCACGGCGATGCCGCTGGCCTCGAATGCGGTCTGGACGAGACCAGAACAGTCCAGCCCGAAACTGGTGCGTCCGGCCCATAGATAGGGCGAGCCGAGATAGTCCTCGGCGACGGTGACAAAATCCGGTTCCACCTCGGCGACGGGCTTCAGGTGCGAGGCGATGACGTGGGCGCCCGTATCGGTCACGGCAAAGGCCTCGGTGAAGCGCTCGATGGTGAGCAGGCTGTTGCGGTGGAGGATGAAGGTCGGCGGCAGCTTGATGCTCGGCCCGGGATAGAGATGCGTCCGCATCGCCACCACCCGGTGCGTCGTCGGCTTGCCACGCGGCCGGAACGCGCCCGCAATGGCATAGCCGACATAGAGGTCGCGGTCGGACTGGACGTAAACGAAGCCGCCATCCTCGTCGAAGACGGTGACCTCCTCGCCGAGCAGGTATTCGGTGTCGCGGGCGGCATTCATCAGCCGCGAGGGGGCGAGCGGCACCACGGGGAAGCTGGTGCGCATCGGCCGTCCCTCGACGAAGCGGGCACTGTCCACCTGGCCGCGCAGATGGGCGGCGGCGAGATCGGCGCGGGCGGGCGTGAGGCGGCGGTCGAGGCCGGGCGGTAGCGTGAAGGTCATGGCGCCTCCTATCACAAGCCCGCCCCCGGCAAGAAGCCGTTAACGGCTCATGGCGGCAGGGCCGCGGCCTTGGCAGTGACGAGGTCGCCGAGCCGCTCGACGGCCAGTGCGCCGGCCACGGTGCGCTGGATGACGACGTCGCGGCGGTCGTTCTCGTCGCGGCGGCGGGAGACGAGGTCGAGCTTGCCCATGCTGTCGAGCGCCCGGGTGATGACCGGCTTGGTCACGCCGAGCTTGCGGGCAAGGTCGCGCACGTGATGCGGCGGCGGCTCGAGATAGATGGTCAGCAGGATGGCGAGCTGGCGCGACGACAGGTCGGCCTCGCCGTCCTGCACCAGGGCCAGCGAGACCTCGTGCATTAGCTTCATCGCCAGGGACGGGCGCAACACGACGGCCATGGAGACGCGAACCGCTCGAACGCTGGGGGAACTCGTTACGGACCCGTATTAAACGGCCAGCGCGACGCCTGTGCAAGCGCGCGGCGGCGTGGCATGAGGCGAGGGTTAATCCGGAGCCCGCCTTGGTCGCAGACCTCGCCAGCCTCGCCACCATGGCCCTCGCCGCCTTCACCGCCGCAACCCTCCTGCCCGGCGGGTCGGAGGCGGTCTTCATCGCGCTGCTGGCGGCGGGGACGGCGAACCCCTGGGCGCTGTTTGCCGTGGCCGCCATCGCCAATACCGCCGGCGGCATGACCAGCTGGTGGATCGGCACGCAGATCGCCCGCGGCGCCGACAGCGAGGCGGGCCATGCCTGGATGCGCCGCTTTCGTCTGCCTCCTGAAAGCTTCGCCCGCGCCTCCGGCCTGTTCCAGCGCTGGGGCTGGGCAACACTGCTTCTCTGCTGGATGCCGGTGATCGGCGATCCGATCACGCTGGTCGCCGGCATGGCGCGATACCCCGCCCTAACGACAGCGCTGATCACCGGCCTCGCCCGCACCCTGCGCTATGCCGCCATCTGGGGCGCGGGAGCCGGCCTTATCGCGTGGTGGAGCTGAACTCCCCGCGGCGGGGCTGGCCCTGCCGCCACGCCCCTGTACCTGACCCCTGAAATCGACTAATCACGGCCCCGTTCCCCGTGACTGCAAGAGGCATTGCGATGCAGACCTTCGATCGGCTCGTCACCGTCTTCGGCGGTTCGGGATTCGTCGGGCGGCACGTCGTGCGCGCACTGGCCAAGCGCGGCTTCCGCATCCGCGTCGCGGTCCGCCGGCCGGATCTCGCCGGTCATCTGCAGCCGCTTGGCGCGGTCGGCCAGATCCATGCCGTCCAGGCCAACCTGCGCTATCCCGATTCCGTCCGCCAGGCCGTCGCCGGCGCCGAGATCGTCATCAACTGCGTCGGCATCCTCTATGAGACCGGCCGGCAGAAGTTCGATTCGGTCCAGGCCCGCGGCGCCGCCGCTGTCGCCCGCGCCGCGAGCGAGGCCGGCGCCCGCCTCATCCACATCTCGGCCATCGGCGCCGATGCCGAGAGCGCCGCGCTCTATGCCCGCACCAAGGCGGCCGGCGAGGCTGCGGTACGCGAGGCAGCTGCCGATGCGGTGATCCTGCGCCCCTCAATCGTCTTCGGTCCCGAGGACGACTTCTTCAACCGCTTCGCCGCCATGGCGCAGATGTCGCCTGTCCTGCCGCTGGTCGGCGGCGGCGAGACCAGGTTCCAGCCTGTCTTCGTCGGCGACCTCGCCGAGGCCGTCATGGCCGCCGTTGACGGCCGCGCCAATGCGGGCGCGACCTACGAGCTCGGCGGGCCGGCGGTGAAGAGCTTCCGCGAGCTGCTCGAGCTGGTGCTGAAGACCACCCAGCGCAACCGCCTGCTGGTGCCGCTGCCCTTCGGCCTCGCCCGCCTGCAGGCCAAGGTACTGCAGCTGCTGCCCAAGCCCATGCTGACCGAGGACCAGGTCGAGCTGCTGAAGTCCGACAACGTGGTCAGCGAGGCCGCCAAGGCCGAGGGCCGCACCCTCGAGGGGCTCGGCATCCACCCGCAATCGGTGGAGGCCATCGTGCCAAGCTATCTGTGGCGATTCCGCAAGCACGGCCAGTTCGCCGAGCCGGCGCGCTGATCCCTCAGCCGATGAAATAGAGGCCGGCAAGCCCGGCCGCGCCGACGACGATCCGCCAGACGGCGAAGAGCCCGAAGCCGTGGCGGCTCACATAGTCGAGCAGGAAGCGCACGACAAAGAGGCCGGAAATGAAGGCGGCGACGAAGCCGACGCCGATCGTCGTCACGTCCGAGAAGTCGAGGATCTTGTAGTTCTTGTAGAGGTCGTAGGCGAAGGCCCCTGCCATGGTCGGCATGGCGAGGAAGAACGAGAACTCCGCCGCGGCCCGCTTCGTCGTCCCCATCAGCAACGCACCGACGATGGTGGCGCCCGAGCGCGACACGCCGGGGAACAGCGCCGCGCACTGGCAGAGGCCGATCTTCAGCGCCAGCATAGGTGAGAAGCGGAAGGCATTATCTTCGCGCGCCTCGAGCTTCAGCCGGTCGACGACGAGCAGCACGATGCCGCCTAGGATGAGCGCCACGCAGACGAGGTCCGGCCGCTCGAACACCGCCTTGATGCGGCTGTGCAGGACCGCGCCGAGGATCGCCGCCGGCAGGAAGGCGATGAGCACCGAGGCGACGAAGCGCCTCGCCCAGGCATCGGTGGGCAGGCACAGCACCACGCCGAGCAGGCGGGTGAAATAGACCAGCAGGATGGCAAGGATGGCGCCGAGCTGGATCAGCACCTCGAAGGTCTTGCCCGTCGACTGGAAGCCGAGGAAATGGCCGATCAGGATGAGATGGCCGGTGGAGGAGACCGGGATGAACTCGGTCGCGCCCTCGACCACACCGAGGACCAGCGCCTTGGCGAGATTGACGATGTCCATCGGCTCCTCCGCGGCGGGCACAGGAGCCGGCCGTTCCGCCAGATAAGCGCGGCTCCCTTCACGTTCGGTTAAGCATGTTCATCAGGGAAACTGCGGAGGCGGTCGGCGCCCCGGTGCGCCTTTCACCATTGGTCAACCATGACGGATCGTGAACGCCGACACGCGAACAGCACGGTTGTCGGGGCGCGCCTGCGCGGCTATTCACCCGCCTCCACTCCCGTCATGGAAAAACCATTCCGGACCTGTCCAAGGCAGGTCCACCCGGCCTGGAGCGCATGAACCCGATCCTCCATCACCGACCTTTCTGCCCGCATTCCCGCTTCGCCCGGCTGATCCTGGCGGAACGCGGCGTCGAGACGGACCTCGTCGAGGCCCGGCCTTGGGAGCGGCAGGAGGACTTCCTGCGCATGAACCCCGAGGGCAGCACGCCCGTGCTCGAGATCGGCGAGGGCGTCGCGGTGGTGGGCGCCGACGGCATCGCCGCCTGGCTGGACGACACCGATCATGGCGCGGCCGACCGCCGCCTCATGCCGGAGGCGCTGGTGGCGCGGATCGAGGTGCGCCGCCTCACCCGCTGGTTCCATGGCAAGTTCTTCGAGGAGGTCTCGGGCCTGCTCGTCGAGGAGAAGATCGACAAGCGCTTCATCCCGGCCGAGCTCGGCGGTGGCGCGCCGAACACCGCAGCGCTGCGCGCGGCCCGCACCAATATCCGCTATCATCTCGCCTATATCGGCTGGCTGGCGGCCCGCAACGACTGGCTCGCCGGCTCGGCCCTGAGCTATGCCGACCTGGCGGCAGCGGCGCATCTGTCGGTCGTGGACTATCTGGGCGAGGTATCGTGGAACGAAGAACCGGCGGCGAGGGACTGGTACGCGCGGGTGAAGTCGCGCCCCTGCTTCCGGGCGCTGCTGAACGACCGCGTGGTCGGCATGCAGCCGAGCGCGACCTACGCCGATCTCGACTTCTGAGCGATCCGGCCGCGCTGCGGCAGGCGATCGCCGACCGCGCCCGCGCCGAAGGCTTCGACACGATCGGCTTCACCACCCCCGATGCCGTGCCGGAGGCTGCCGCCCGCCTCACCGAGGCCATAGCCGCCGGCCACCACGGCTCCATGGCCTGGATGGAGGAGACCGCCGAGCGCCGCGGCGATCCACGCGTGCTCTGGCCCGAGGCCCGCTCGGTCATCATGCTCGGCGTCAATTACGGGCCGAACGAGAACCCGCTTGACGGCCTCGAAGACCGCGGCGCGGGTCTCCTTTCGGTCTATGCGCGCGGCGACGACTATCACGAGGTCATCAAGGCGCGGCTCAAGGCCGTCGGCCGATGGCTCGCCGAGGAGACGGGCTGCGAGCTCAAGGTCTTCGTCGACACCGCCCCGCTGATGGAGAAGCCGCTTGCCGCGGCCGCCGGCCTCGGCTGGCAGGGCAAGCACACCAACCTCGTCGCGCGCGGCTTCGGCTCCTGGCTCTTCCTCGGCGCCATCATGACGACGCTGGACCTGCCGTCGGACGCGCCCGAGCGCGACCATTGCGGCTCCTGCAGCGCCTGCCTCACCATCTGCCCGACCGCCGCCTTCCCGCGCCCCTATGCGCTCGATGCGCGGCGCTGCCTCAGCTACCTCACCATCGAGAACAAGGGGCCGATCCCCCGCGAGTTCCGCAAGGCCATGGGCAACCGCATCTATGGCTGCGACGACTGCCTCGCCGCCTGCCCCTGGAACAAGTTCGCGCAGGAGGGCCGCAACCTGAAGCTCGCGGCGCGCGATCACCTGAAGCGCCCGGCCCTCGCCGATCTCGCGCGGCTGGACGATGCGGCCTTCCGCGCCCTCTTCACCCGCAGTCCGGTCAAGCGCATCGGCCGCGACCGGTTTCTCCGCAACGTGCTCGTCGCCATCGGCAACAGCGGTGATGATTCCCTGGCGGAGGTTGCCGCCGATCTCCTCGCCGATGCCGCGCCGCTGGTGCGCGGCGCCGCCATCTGGGCGCTGTCCGAGCTCGCGCCGCAGCGGCTGGCGGACGGTCCGCCGGCCACCGAGGCCGATCCCGAGGTTCTCGCCGAATGGGCGGCGGCCGGCGCGATGATGACGCGCTGATCGGCGGCCCCCTCCACCGCGCCGCCGGGACCGGCTAAGGAAGGTGCCTCGTCCCGGTCATTCCGCGGTGCCCCATGCCCCATCTCCTTGTCTTCGGCCTCGGCTATTCCTCGCGCGCCACGATCCGCGCTGCCGGCACGCGCTACGACCGCATCACCGCCACCGTCAGGTCGGCCGACCGCGCGCAGGCCCTGTCCGGGGCGCCCGTCGAGGGCCAGAGCGTCACCGTTCTGCCCTTTGACGGCTCGGACGTGCCGGAGGCTCTGGCCGCGGCCATCGCCTCGGCTGACGACATCCTCATCTCCGCGCCGCCCGGTCCGGCGGGCGACCCGGTGCTGGCTGCCTGTGGCGCCCTGCTCGCCGCCCACCCCCCGCGCGGCGTGGCCTATCTGTCCACCGTCGGCGTCTATGGCGACCATGACGGCGGCTGGGTGGACGAAGAGACCCCGGCAATGCCCTCCAGCATCCGCAGCCGCGAGCGCGTCGAGGCGGAGGCCGTCTGGCAGGCCTTCGGCCGGGCCCACGGGGTGCCCGTCGCGGTGCTGCGCCTCTCGGGGATCTATGGTCCGGGCCAGAACGCGCTGGTGAACCTCGCGCGTGGCACGGCGCGGCGAATCATCAGGCCGGGCCAGGTCTTCAACCGCATCCATGTCGACGACATAGCCCAGGCCGTGCTGGCGAGCTTCGACAGGCGCTATGACGGCATCGTCAACGTCACCGACGACGAACCCTCGCCCGCCCAGGACGTGGTCGCCCATGCCGCCGAGATCCTCGGGCTGCCGGTCCCGCCCGACATTCCCTTCGAGCAAAGCGGCCTCTCGGAGATGGGCCGCAGCTTCTACGACGAGTGCAAGCGGGTCCGGAACGACCGCCTGAAGGGTGAACTGTCCGTTAAGCTCTTGTACCCAAACTACAGGGTGGCGCTCCGGGCATTGGCCGCCGGGGGCGACGGCAGGCGATAGGGAGTTCCGCAGAGTCATCTTGTTATTGCATCGCAGCAAAGCCGGGATAGCATTGCTGCGACGCACAAATCACGGAACCATGCCCCTCGATCGTCAGCCGCCCGCCTCCCTTGGGCCGGTGCAGCGGATGACGGCCGTCACCCGAGCCTTGAGGGGCATGTCATGATGATCGACATCAGCATTGCAGACCTGGCCATCGTTCTCATCGGTCTCGCCGTCGGAGGCGCGCTGGCGCTCTTCGTCGTCGATGCCGGCAAGCAGATGAACCTGCGCACCGACCCGTAAGGGCTTCAGGCCGCGTCGCCGGACAGGAGAAGCCGGCCCGCGGGGACGCCGAGCGCGTCCCACAGCAACTCACCGGCCGCCCGCAGATGCGGCGCGAGCGTGTAGGGGGCATTGACCGTCACCAGGCCCGCCCCTGACAGCCGCCGCCCGTCGACGACGCGCCAGGTCGCCTCGATGGTGAGGCATTTCGGGATTGCGAGCTCCGCGATCCGCCGATGGAACCGCTTGACCTCGTCGGGGTCCTTCACCGGGTACCAGAGCAGGAAGACGCCGGTCGAAAAGCGTCGGTAGCCCTGCGCCAGCGCCTCCACGAGCCGGTCATAGTCGCCGCGCTGCTCGAAGGGCGGATCGATCAGCACCAGCCCGCGCTTCTCCTTCGGCGGCAGGAAGGCCTTCGGCGCCAGCCAGCCGTCGAGCTCGATGACCTTGGCGCGGTCCTCCCTGGCGAAGAGGCGGCCGAGATCGGCGCTGTCCTCCGGATGCAGTTCGCAGAAGGTGAGCCCATCGACGGGCCGCGTCAGCATCCGCGCGATGTCGGGGCTGCCGGGATAGAACCGCAGCCGCCCGTCGGGGTTCAGCAGGGCGACGGCGTCGAGATAGGGATCGAGCAGGGCCGCCAGCGGCTCGGGCAGGTCCTTAGCCCAGAGCCGGCCGATCCCCTCCACCCATTCGCCCGTCCGCTCGGAGGCATCCGCCGTCAGGTCGTAGCGACCGAGCCCGGCATGGGTGTCGATGACCCTGAGCGGCTTGTCCTTCTGCACCATGTGGGAGAGCACGAAGGCGAGCACCGCGTGCTTGATGACGTCGGCCGGGTTTCCCGCGTGATAGGCGTGGCGGTAGTTCATGGCCTGCCTGTGGACGCCCCGAGCGGGCGCGTCAACGGTCCTTCGCCGCGACGACCGCCCAACCGGCAACGGGCGAAGCCGCCTCGGTGCGCAAAACGACGCTTTCCAGCGCGAGGAGAGCAAGGCCCGCCGCGGCAAGACCCGCCTCGATCAGGTCGCGACCATGGGCGTATCGGAGCGAGGCATGGAGCATCAGGCCCTCCCCGTCATGAGCCTCGACGGTAAAGGCGAGCAGCCCGCCGGGCCGCAGAACCCGCGCCGCGCCGGCGAAGACGGGACCAAGATCGGCGACATAGATCAGCACGTCGGCGGCCAGCACGAGGTCGGCGCTACGTTCCGGCTCGCCGGCAAGGAAAGCCATGAGGTCACCCACGGCGAGCGAGCGATAGACGCCCTTCTGCCGCGCGAGATCGACCATGCGGGGCGAGAGATCGACGCCGTCGATCGCCGCGGTAAGCGGAGCGAAAACGGGTCCGGCCAGGCCCGTGCCGCAGCCAAGGTCGAGCATGCGAGAAAAGGTCGGCTCGCGCCCGAGCGTCCCGCAGGCCGCAAGGACGGCGTCGCGCAGGATCTCCGGCGCGCGATAGGACAGGCCCTCGCGCAGCGCCTTCTCGAAGCGCGGCGCATAATCGTCGTAGAGCGTGCGGATATAGGCCTCCGACATGGCCTCCTGCGCATCGGCCCGGCCGAGCCGCGCGAGCAGGAGACGGGCACCAAGGGCATCGGCGGGGTCGAGGGCCAGGGCCTCACCGAGGGCCGCTTCCGCGGCCGCCGTCTCGCCGCGCGCCGCCTCGACCTCGCCCAGCGCGAACCAGCCGGCGACCCAGCGGGGCGCGATCTCCAGCGCCTGCTGAAAGAGGTCCGCCGCGGCGACGAGGTCGCCGTCCGACTTGGCGGCCATGGCGTAGTCGTAGCGGCGGTCGGCGAGGAGATCGCCGGAGGAGCGGAAGGCGGGCGGAAGGGTCACTGGGCGGGCCGGGATGCGGTGAGGTCGCGCGTTCCCTAGCCTGCGGCGGCCCGTCAGTCATCCGCCGCAAGCGGCCCGGCGGGCTTGGCGAGGGCCTCGAAATGCCCGCGCCGCTGCAGCCACCAGAGAAGGATGAGGCTCGGGATGGCAGTAAAGACGGAGAGCACGAAGAACCAGAACCAGCCGGTCTGTGCCGCAACGAAGCCCGCCGGCGCCGAGATATAGGTCCGCCCCACCGCCGAGAGGGCGGAGAGCAGCGCATATTGCGTCGCCGTGTGCAGCGGCGACTGGCAGAGCGAGGACAGGTAGGCGACGAAGATCACCGTGCCGATGGCGCCGGTGAAATTCTCGGCGACGATAACGAAGGCGAGCATCCCGTAGCTCGCCGGCATCACCGCCTGCAGCGCGAAGACGAGGTTGGAGCCCATCTGCAGGAGGGCGGCGAGCCACATGCTGGTCCGAAGGTCGAGACCGCGCGCCACAAAGCCCCCGGCAAAACCACCGGCGAGCGTCGCGGCGAGGCCAAGGCCCTTCACGATGGCCGCATATTCCTCGCGGCTGTAGCCCATGCCGCGGATGACGAAGGGGCCGGTCATGGCGCCGACGAAGGCGTCGCAGAGCTTGAAGAGGATGACGAAGGCGAGGATCGCCAGGGCCGCATCGCGTGTCAGGAACTCAGTGAAGGCGCCTGTCGCGGCCGACCAGACCCGCGAGAGCTGGTCGGTGCCCTTCAGCGCCGTCTCGGCGATCTTCGAGCGCTCAGGCTCGTGGGCGACGAGGGTCGTCACCATGCCGACGAGGACGAAGGCCGCCATGACAATGTAGCCGAACGTCCAGGCGGTGGCCTTGTCGAAGCCCTGCACCTTCTCGAAGAAGGAGACGATGAACAGCGCCCCGGCGGTGGAGACGAGCATGCCCACCCGGTAGGCGGCCACATAGGAGCCGACGCCCGCCGCCTGTTCGGAGGTGTCGAGCTTCTCGACACGGTAGGTGTCGATGACGATGTCCTGCGTGGCCGAAGCCACCGCCACCAGCACGGCGCCAACCGCAATCATGAAGGGCGAGACGTCGGGGTTCTGCAGGCCGAGGAAGATGATCGCCGCCATCAGCAGGATCTGGCTGAACAGCAGCCAGCCGCGACGGCGACCGAAGAGACGACAGAGGATGGGGATGTCGAGCGCATCGACGACGGGCGCCCAGAGGAACTTGATCGTGTAGGGCGTGCCGACCAGCGCGAAGAGGCCGATGGTGGAGAGATTGACCGAGCTCTCGGCCATCCAGACCAGCAGCGTCGAGCCCGACAGCGCAAGGGGAAGGCCGGCCGAGAAGCCGAGGAACAGGACGATGAGCACGTCACGGCGCAGATAGACCGCCGCCGCCTCGCCCCAGGACCGGCGCTGCGGTGCCGCAGCTTCGGCCGCCGCCCCCTGGCTCGTCATGACGTCCTCCGCTCGCTTGATCCGAGCAGGTGACGTCATCATGGTTAACGAAGGCTGAAAAGGGGCCTCAGGCCCGCTGCACCGCCGGCGCTGGCTCGGGAGCCCCGCGCTTCACTGCGCCGGGCCGGCCCTTGCCGGAGAACGGTACCTCGACGAAGCGGTGGAAGAAGGCGCCGACCGCAATCACCACCGCCGGGATCACCACCAGCATCGCGATGCCCTGCCAGGGCGAGCCGATGGTGACCAGCTTGTCGCCATGGTGCATGACCATGCGCCCAAGGCCGAGCTTGCTGTCGAGGAAGGTGCCGCCGGTCCTCAGGATCTGGAACAGGAAGGCGTGGGTCATATAGATCGCGAAAGACCAGCGCCCGAGCGCCTGGGGGATGCGCGTCGTCAGTGCCGCCGAGATCGGTCCGCCCTCGAAGGAGAAGACGAAGACGAGCACACCGAAGAGCAGCGGAGCGGTCAGGTGCAGGAGGCCCATCGGCACGAGCGCCATAAAGGCGAAGGCGGCAAGAGCGATCGCGGCCTCGAACCAGCCGAGCAGCCGGGCCGGTAGCGCGTAGCGCAGCCTCAGGTCATAGACGAGGCAGCCGATGGCGAAGCCGAAGAGGCAGCGCATGAAGCCCCAGTCGGAACTGACGAAGAGCGTCGCCGGCGAGACGATGGCCAGGACGACGGCGCTTCCAAGGGCGAGCGCGAGGAACGTCTCGCGCTTCGCCCCCGGCCACCACAGCACGACACCGAGGAAGACCACCGAGGTCCAGAACTCCACCGCGATGCTCCAGGCCGGCCCGTTCCAGCTGAGGCCGGGATGCAGGCCGAAGGACTGCAGGAAGGTGAGGTTGGTGAGGATCTCCAGCGGCGAGCGTCCGGACGAGAAGGGCGCGGCCTCGACCCCGAAGGCGGGGTTGACGGTCGCATAGGCGAGCTTGGCGAATTCCAGCGCGACAAAGGCGGCGAGCACCGCCACATGCATCGGCCAAAGCCTGCGGAAGCGGGCGACGAGGAAACCCCGCGCCTGGTCGGCCGAGGACAGCCGCTCCTGATAGGCGTGGCTGATGACGAAGCCGGACAGCACGAAGAAGAAGTCGACGCCGAGCTGCAGGTTGGCAAAGGCCGGCCAGTCCTTGGCGATGTGCAGGACTGGCACATGGAACAGCACGACCAGCGCCGCGCAGATGCCGCGCCAGGCGTCGAGGGCCCGGAAACGGGCTGGCAGAAGGGCTGGAAGCGAGGCCGGATGTGTCATCGTCGCACAGATCCTCGGGTGGTCGGCTTGGTTGATCCATCAAGTGCAGGACCCGTGCCGCGCGCATAAGGACCTTTACGGATCACGTGCCCAATCATTGCGCACCCATGTTTGCCTGTTTTTTGGGCGCATTGCATACCGGGACGCTTGGTCGCACTGCGGCATTTTCTTCCCCAGCGGCAGGCCGCGGATGATTCAAACAAGGAGTCAAAGGATTGGGAGAAAAATCCGGTGCTGGCACGCCCGTTGCGAAGACTGGAACGCCATCGGGCAAGGATCTGGCTGCCGCAGTCCGGGGCGCAACACGTAACGGGAACAATCCATGTTGAACCTCAAAACCAAAGTGCTCGGCATGTTCGCCGGCGCCGCCATGGCAGCCGGTGCCCTCGCCGCGCCGGCCCAGGCGCAGGAAACGATCAAGGTCGGCATCCTGCATTCGCTCTCCGGCACCATGGCCATCAGCGAGACCACGCTGAAGGACGTGATGCTCATGCTCATCGAGGAGCAGAACAAGCGCGGCGGCGTGCTCGGCAAGAAGCTCGAGGCGGTCGTCGTCGATCCGGCCTCGAACTGGCCGCTCTTCGCCGAGAAGGCCCGCGAGCTGATCGCCCAGCAGAAGGTTGCCGTGACCTTCGGCTGCTGGACCTCGGTGTCGCGCAAGTCGGTCCTGCCGGTCTTCGAGGAGCTGAACTCGATCCTCTTCTACCCCGTCCAGTACGAGGGTGAGGAATCCTCCCCGAACATCTTCTACACCGGCGCCGCCCCGAACCAGCAGGCCATCCCGGCCATCGACTATCTTCTCGCCGAGGGCGTGAAGCGCTTCGTGCTGGAAGGCACCGACTACGTCTACCCGCGCACCACCAACCGCATCCTCGAGGCCTACCTGCTCTCCAAGGGCGTCAAGGCCGAGGACATCTCGGTGAACTACACGCCCTTCGGCCATGCCGACTGGCAGACCCGCGTCGCGGCGATCAAGCGCTTCGGCTCGACCGGCGTGAAGACCGCCGTCGTCTCCACCGTCAACGGCGACGCCAACGTGCCGTTCTACAAGGAGCTCGGCAACCAGGGCATCAAGGCCACCGACATCCCCGTCGTCGCCTTCTCGGTTGGTGAAGAGGAGCTCGCCGGCATCGACACCCGTCCGCTGGTCGGTCACCTCGCCGCCTGGAACTACTTCCAGTCCGTCGACACCCCGGCCAACCGCGACTTCATCGCCCGCTGGCGCGCCTTCAAGAAGAACGAGCGGGCCGTGACCAACGACCCGATGGAGGCCCACGTCATCGGCTTCGCCATGTGGGTTAAGGCCGTCGAGGCCGCCGGCACCACCGACGCGACCGCCGTGCGCCGCGCCATGATCGGCATCGCCGTGCCGAACCTGACCGGCGGCATCTCCACCATGATGCCGAACCACCACATCACCAAGCCCGTGCTGATCGGCGAGATCCAGGCCAATGGCCAGATCCAGACCGTCTGGCAGACGCCTGGCACCGTGGTGGCCCAGGAGTGGTCGCCTCACCTCGAGGGTTCGCGCGACCTGATCGCCGACCATCGCGCGCCGATGAACTGCGGCAACTTCAACGTCCGCACCGGTCGCTGCGGCGGCGCCCAGCGCTGACACCGGCCCCGAACCGACAGGAGGCGCGCCGCCCGCGGCGCGCCTCGCCTTCCCCCGGCAGTGCTTTCCTGAAGAGGGCCGAGCTTGAGCGACATGATCCGACGCCCCGGCCTCGTGGCCCTCCTCGCCGCCCTACTCACCGTCGTTCTTCTCGCCCCGCCCTCCGCCAGGGCGCAGGACGCTGCCCCGCTGATCCAGCGGATGGCGACCGAGACCTTCAACGACATCGCCGGCGCGGTCGCCGCCCTCGCGACCTCCGGCTCGCCCCGCGCCGCCCCGGTCATCGAGGCCCTGCGCGACAACCGGCTCGTCTACCGCCAGGCCGATCGCGCCGTCTTCATCCGTGAGGCGAGCGGCAGCTTCGTCTCGGCCCTCACCGGGGAGCCGGTCACCGACGCCGGCACGACCCGCCCCGTCCGCCTCAACAACGCGGTGCGCCGCGCCATCGACGCCGCCATGGGCGCCCTGACGCTGATGAACCCCGACCCGGCCCGCCGCGCCGCCGCCGCCGAGGCCGTGTTCAAGTCGCGGGACGCCTCCGCGCTGCCGGCCCTCGAACAGGCCATCGGCCAGGAGCGCGACGCCCGCATCCGCATCCTCATGGAGGAGGCGCGCGCCGCCGTCGTCGTCGCAAGCCCCGAGGCGAACGAGGCCGATCGCATCACCGCTATCGGCGTGATCCAGCGACGCGGCGACCAGGATGCCCTTCGCATGCTCGGCTCGCTCCCCGCTACCGCGCCACCCCGGGTCCGGGAGGCAGCCGAGAGCGCCTCCGTGGCCATCCGCCGGACGCTCGCCGTCTGGGAGGCGGTGCAGAACGTCTGGTACGGCCTGTCCCTCGGCTCGGTGCTGCTGCTCGCCGCCATCGGCCTTGCCATCACCTTCGGTGTCATGGGCGTCATCAACATGGCCCACGGCGAGATGGTGATGATCGGCGCCTATACGACCTTCGTCGTCCAGCAGGTGCTGCGCACCATGGCGCCCGGCCTCATGGACGTCTCGCTCTTCATCGCCCTGCCCATGGCCTTCCTGGTGGCGGGAGCCATCGGCATCGCCATCGAGCGGTTGATCATCCGCCATCTCTACGGCCGGCCGCTGGAGACGCTGCTCGCAACCTGGGGCGTCAGCCTCGTGCTGCAACAGGCCGTGCGCTCCTGGTTCGGCCCGACCAACCGCGAGGTGACGACGCCCTCCTGGATGAGCGGCTCCTTCGAGGTCGGCCACCTCGCCATCACGGCAAACCGCCTCGCCATCATCATCTTCGCGGCCATGGTCTTCGCCGCGCTGCTGCTCTTCCTGAAGCGCACGCCCTTCGGCCTGCAGACCCGCGCCGTCACCCAGAACCGCCGCATGGCCGGCGCCATGGGCATCCGCACCAACTGGGTCGACGCCTTCACCTTCGGCCTCGGCTCCGGTATCGCCGGGCTCGCGGGCGTTGCCTTGAGCCAGATCGACAACGTCTCGCCCAACCTCGGCCAGGGCTACATCATCGACAGCTTCATGGTCGTGGTCTTCGGCGGGGTGGGGAACCTCTGGGGCACGCTGGTCGGCGCCATGACGCTCGGCATCGCCAACAAGCTGCTCGAACCCTATGCGGGTGCCGTGCTCGGCAAGATCCTGCTGCTCGTCTTCATCATCCTGTTTATCCAGAAGCGTCCGAGGGGCCTCTTCGCCCTCAAGGGCCGGGCGGTGGAATGATGCTCACCCGGTTCCTCCTCGAGAAGATCGACCGCACCGGCTGGATCTTCCTCGTCCTTCTCGCCCTCGCCGCTGTGATGGTGCCCGTCCTCAACCTCGCGGTGCCGCCTGGCTCGCCGTTCCATGTTTCCAACACGGCGGTCAGTCTGTGGGGCAAGTACATGACCTATGCCCTGCTCGCCCTCGCGGTGGACCTGGTCTGGGGCTATTGCGGCATCCTCTCGCTCGGCCACGGCGCCTTCTTCGCCCTCGGCGGCTATGCCATGGGCATGTACCTCATGCGGCAGATCGGCCCGCGCGGCGTCTATTCCCACCCGATCCTCCCCGATTTCATGGTCTTCCTGAACTGGAAGGAGCTGCCGCTGACCTGGTGGGGCTTCTCCTCCTTCCCCTATGCCTTGTTCATGGTGGCCCTCGTCCCCGGCCTGCTCGCCTTCGTCTTCGGCTGGTTCGCCTTCCGCTCCCGCGTCACCGGCGTCTACCTGTCGATCATCACCCAGGCCCTGACCTATGCGCTGATGCTCGCCTTCTTCCGCAATGACATGGGCTTCGGCGGCAATAACGGCCTGACCGATTTCAAGGACATCCTCGGCTTCAACATCCAGTCGCAGACGACCCGCGCGGTGCTGTTCTCGCTCTCGGTCGTGGCGCTGATGATCGGCTATCTGCTCGCCCGCGCCATCGTCACCTCCAAGGCCGGCAAGATCCTCATCGCCGTGCGCGACGCCGAGGCCCGCACCCGATTCCTTGGCTACCGCGTCGAGCACTTCAAGCTCTTCGTCTGGACCGTCTCCGCCGTCATGGCCGGCATTGCCGGGGCGCTCTACGTGCCGCAGGTCGGCATCATCAATCCCAGCGAATTCTCTCCCGCCAATTCCATCGAGACCATCGTCTGGGTGGCCGTCGGCGGCCGCGGCACGCTGGTGGGCGCAGCTCTCGGCGCAGGCATCGTCAACTTCGCCAAGAGCTGGTTCACCGGCGCCTTCCCGCAGGGCTGGCTCTTCGCCCTGGGCGGCCTGTTCATCGTCGTGACCCTGTTCCTGCCCAAAGGCATCCTCGGCACCTTCACCGACTGGTGGAAGCGCCGCGGCGAGACCCGCGAGCCCCCGGCCGGCAAGGCCGTGGGCCAGCCGGCCGAGTGAGGAGGCCCCGGTGCTGATCGATCCGATGGACACCCAGCTGCCCGCCGAGCCCGTCAAGGCCATCGAACGCCCGCAGATCGTCACCCAGTCGCTGCTCTATCTCGACGGCGTCTCAGTGAGCTTCGACGGCTTCCGCGCCATCAACAACCTGTCGCTCATCATCGCCCCCGGCGAGATGCGCGCCATCATCGGCCCCAACGGCGCCGGCAAGACGACGATGATGGACATCATCACCGGCAAGACCAAGCCGGACACCGGCGACGTCATCTTTGCCGGCGAGGTGGACCTGACCCGGCTCGACGAGACGGCCATCGCCAATCTCGGCATCGGTTGCAAGTTCCAGAAGCCGACCGTCTTCGAGAGCCACACGGTCGAGGACAATGTGGACATGGCGGTGAAGGCCGACCGCACCGTCTTCGGCACGCTCTTCCAGCGCCGCTCGGCCGAGATCGCCCGCCGCGTCGACGAGATCCTCGGCATCGTCCGCCTCGGCGACCACCGCAAGCGCCTGGCCGGTGATCTCTCCCACGGCCAGAAGCAATGGCTGGAGATCGGCATGCTGCTGGCGCAGGACCCCAAGCTCCTGCTCGTCGACGAGCCCGCCGCCGGCATGACCGACGTGGAGACAGCCGCCACCGCCGACCTCCTCAAGGACATCGCCAAAACCCATTCCGTCGTCGTCGTCGAGCACGACATGGGCTTCATCCGCGAGCTCGGCGTGAAGGTCACCTGCCTGCACGAGGGCTCGGTCCTCGCCGAGGGGAGCCTCGACCAGGTGAGCTCCGACGAGCGCGTCATCGAAGTCTATCTGGGGCGCTGAGAGATGCTGGACGTCAAATCCGTCGACCTCCACTACGGCGCGGCCCAGGCCCTGCGCGAAGTCTCCGTCGTGGTCGAGCCCGGCAAGGTCACCTGCGTCCTCGGCCGCAACGGCGTGGGCAAGACCTCGCTCATGCGCGCCATCATCGGCCACCAGCCGATCTCCGGCGGCGAGATCCTGTGGGAGGGCCGCGACATCACCCGCATGCCGCCCTTCGAGCGGGCGCGGCGCGGCATCGCCTATGTGCCGCAGGGCCGCGAGATCTTCCCGCTGCTGACGGTGAAGGAGAATCTCGAGACGGGTTTCGCGCCGCTGAAGCGCGCCGACCGCACCATTCCCGATGACATCTTCTCGCTCTTCCCGGTGCTGAAAGACATGCTGGGACGCCGCGGCGGTGACCTGTCCGGCGGCCAGCAGCAGCAGCTCGCCATCGGCCGCGCCCTTGTCACGCGTCCGCGGCTCATCGTGCTGGACGAGCCGACCGAAGGCATCCAGCCCTCGATCATCAAGGATATCGGCCGCGCCATCGACTATCTGCGCCGCAAGGGCGACATCGGCATCCTGCTGGTGGAGCAATATCTCGACTTCGCCGAGGAGCTCGGCGACCGCTTCTACGTGATGGAGCGCGGCCGCGTCGTGGTGCAGGGGCTGAAGGGCGAGGTGGACCGCGACGCGCTCCACAAGAGCATGGCGATCTGACCCCGCGGCCTCCGCCGCATCCACCTGACGGACGCCAGACCTAGGCCGGCTTGCGTATTCCCGTTTCGTCGCGCCTTCGTCTATCCTCGCGGCCCGGAGAGCGCATGCATGTCTGAAGGCCCCTTCACGCGCGGCGTCGTCGCCGCTCCCCACGCCGCTGCGGCCGAGGCCGGCCGGCAGATCCTGAGCGAGGGCGGCAACGCCATCGAGGCGATGATCGCGGCCGCCGCCACCATCGCGGCGGTCTATCCGCACATGACCCATGTGGGTGGCGACGGCTTCTGGCTCATCCACCAGCCGAGCCGCCGCGTCCACGGCATCGAGGCCTGCGGCTTTGCCGGCGAGCGCGCCACCCTGCGCAGCTATCTCGACAAGGGCCATGACGAGATCCCGACGCGTGGTCCGCTTGCTGCCCTCACCGTGCCCGGCGCCATCGGTGGATGGCGCCTCGCCAACGCCATGGCCAAGGCCTCCGGCGGCAAGCTGCCGCGCACCGTCATGATGGAGCCGGCCATCCGCGCCGCCCGGGAGGGCTACAAGGTCAGCCGTTCCCAGGCCCGCCTGACCGTCGACAAGCTCTACGAGCTGAAGGACTGCCCGGGCTTCGCCGAGACCTTCCTGGTCAACGGCAAGCCGCCGGCCGAGGGCACGGTGCTGAAGCAGACGGCGCTCGCCGACACGCTCGACCATCTCGCCCGTTCCGGCTTCCAGGACGCCTATCGCGGCGACATTGCCCGGGAGTTTGCCAGCGATCTCGAAGCCATCGGCTCGCCCGTCACCCGGGCCGACCTGCAGGCCTATTACGCCGTCGAGCGCGCCCCGCTGAGTCTCGCCCATTCGCTCGGCACGCTCCACAACATGCCGCCGCCGACGCAAGGCCTCGCCTCGCTGATGATCCTCGGCATTGTCGACCAGCTGGAGTCCATGCACGGGTCGGTGACCCCGGACACGCTCGGCTTCATCCACCGCATCGTCGAGGCGACGAAGCGCGCCTTCCTGGTGCGCGACCGCTTCGTCACCGACTATGACCGCCTGGATGGTGACCCGCTGGCCTACCTGAGGCCGGAAGCGCTGAAAGCCGAGGCCGGCAAGGTCGACATGGGACGCGCCCTGCCCTGGCCTTACAAGCCGGCCCCCGGGGACACGATCTGGATGGGCGTGGCGGATTCGGAAGGCCGCGTCGTCTCCTACATCCAGTCGATCTACTGGGAATTCGGCTCCGGCTGCGTGTCGAAGTCGACCGGCGTCCTCATGCAGAACCGCGGCGCGAGCTTCGTCCTCGATCCGCGCGCGCTCAATCCGCTGGAGCCGGGCCGCCGGCCCTTCCACACGCTGAACCCCGCCATGGCCCAGCTGACCGACGGCCGCGTCTTCGCCTATGGCACGATGGGCGGCGAGGGCCAGCCACAGACCCAGGCGCAGATCTTCGAGCGCCATGTGCGTCATGGCCAGCCGCTGGAGGCGGCCCTCGATGCGCCGCGCTGGCTGCTCGGCCGCACCTGGGGCTCCTCCGTCACCAGCCTGCGCTTCGAGCCGCGTTTCGACGACGCCATCGTTGCCGGCCTCGACAGGATCGGCCACCAGACAGCCCTTGTGGACGAGCCCTATTCCGACACGATGGGCCATGCTGGCGGCGTGACGCTGCACACCGACATGTCGCTGTCGGGCGCCCACGATCCCCGTGCCGACGGCGGCGCCGCAGGCCTTTAGCGGCGCCGGTCAGGTCTGAAGCCGGCTCGCTCGCATCGCCTCCGTGATGCGCGTATGGTCCGCCGACTGTTGAGACGTGAAGACGCCCATGGATTCGCCCATCACCCTCCGCCCGTCGCGCAGCGCAGCGCCGCGCGGCCCGCTGCTTGATCCGGCCCTGCTCGCCGCCGACGTCGCTGGCGTGAGGGTCGAGGCCGGGCGCACCCGCGAGGCCCGGGCGGAGGTCGTCCAGCTGCTCAAGAAGCGCCTCATCGAAGCGCGCAAGGTCGCCGAGGAGCGGCTCCTCGCCAGCATCGACGGCCGCACCTGTGCCGAGGCGCTGTCGCTGTTCCAGGACAACATCATCCGCACGCTCTATGGCTGGATTACCGCCCAGCTCTACCCCTCGGAGAACCCCTCCTCCGGCGAACGCATGACCATCGTCGCCACCGGCGGCTATGGCCGCGGCATGCTGGCCCCCGGCTCCGACATCGACCTCCTGTTCCTGCTGCCCTACAAGCAGACCGCCTGGGGCGAGAGCGTCGCCGAGGCCATGCTCTACTGCCTCTGGGACATGGGCCTGAAGGTCGGCCACGCCACCCGCTCGGTGGACGAATGCATCCGCCAGGCCCGCGCCGACTTCACCATCCGCACTGCCCTGCTCGAGGCACGCTACATCCTCGGTGACGAGAGGCTCTTCGGCGAGCTGGAGCGCCGCTTCGATGCCGAAGTGGTCAAGGACACCGTGCCGGACTTCGTCGCCGCCAAGCTCGCCGAGCGCGACGAGCGGCATCGCAAGACCGGCCAGTCCCGATATCTCGTCGAACCCAACGTCAAGGACGGCAAGGGCGGCCTGCGCGACCTCCACACCCTCTTCTGGATCGCCCGCTATGCCTACCGGGTGAAGACCGACGAGGAACTGGCCCGCAAGGGTGTCTTCACCCGCCGCGAGGCGCAGATGTTTCGGCGCTGCGAGACCTTCCTGTGGACGGTCCGCTGCCACCTGCACTTCCTCACCGGCCGGTCGGAAGAGCGCCTCTCCTTCGACCTCCAGCGTGAGCTCGCCCCCCGCCTCGGCTATCGCGACCACAACGGCCTCGTCGACGTCGAGCGCCTCATGAAGCACTACTTCCTCATCGCGAAGGATGTCGGCGACCTCACCGCCATCCTCTGCGCCGAGCTGGAGGAGCGCCACGAGAAGCCCGCGCCGGTGCTCGACCGCTTCATCGCGAGGCTCCGGCCGAAATCGCGCCGCGGCTTCAAGGAAAGCGCCGATTTCCAGATCGACCACGACCGGATCACCGTCGCCGACGAGGGCGCCTTTGCGCGCGATCCGGTCAATCTCATCCGCATGTTCTGGCTGGCGGACCGCTACAATCTCGCCTTCCATCCCGATGCGATCCGCCTGCTCACCAAATCGCTGAAGCTCGTCGACGACAAGCTGCGCCACGACCCCGCGGCGAACCAACTCTTCCTGTCCATCCTCACCTCCGCCAACACGCCGGAAGTGGTGCTGCGCCGCATGAACGAGGCGGGCCTGCTCGGCCGCTTCGTGCCGGATTTCGGCCGGGTCGTGGCGATGATGCAGTTCAACATGTACCACCACTACACGGTGGACGAGCATCTGCTGCGCTGCATCGGCGTGCTCCACCGCATCGAGCGTGACGGCAAGCCGGAGGACGGACTTGCCGCCGACATCGTCAAGTCGATCCAGCCGCGCAACCGCGACCTGCTCTATGTCGCGCTGTTCCTCCACGACATCGCCAAGGGCAAGCCGGAGGACCATTCGACCGCCGGCGCCAAGATCGCCCGCAAGCTCTGCCCGCGCTTCGGCCTCACCGCGCTGGAGACCGAGACGGTGGCCTGGCTCGTCGAGCAGCACCTCGTCATGTCGACGATCGCCCAGTCGCGCGACCTCGCCGAGCGCAAGACCATCGAAACCTTCGCCAATGTGGTGCAGTCGCTGGAGCGGATGAAGCTTCTGCTCATCCTCACCACCGCCGACATCATGGCGGTGGGGCCGGGCGTCTGGAACGGCTGGAAGAGCCAGCTTCTCAAGACACTCTACTATGAGACCGAGCCGGTCGTGACCGGCGGCTTCTCCGAGGTGAACCGCTCCCGCCGCGTCGAACTCGCCCAGATGGAGTTCCGCAAGGCAGTCCCGGAGCGGCTGCCGGCTCTCTCTGGCGATGCGCTGGAGACCTATATCGGCCGCCACTATGCCGCCTACTGGCTCAAGGTGGACCTTTCCACCAAGATCGAGCATGCCCGCTTCCTCATGGCCGCCGAGGCCGAGGGCAAGTCGCTGGCGAGCCGCGTCGACCTGCTGGCGGGCCAGGGCGTGACGCACCTGACCGTGCTCGCGCCCGACCACCCGCGCCTTCTGTCGATCATCGCCGGCGCCTGCGCGGCCACCGGCGCCAATATCGTTGGCGCGCAGATCTACACGACCACCGACGGGCTGGCCCTCGATACCATCTCCATCACCCGCGGCTTCGACCGCGACGAGGACGAGGAACGCCGCGCCCGGCGCATCGCCGAGGCCATCGAGAAGGCGCTGCGCGGTGAGCTCAAGGTCGGCGAGGCCGTGGCGGCGGTGGCCAAGAAATCGCCGGCGCGCAATCGCTCCAGGACCTTCCGCATCAACCCGGATGTCGCCATCAACAACACCTGGTCGACCCGCTACACGGTGATCGAGGTCTCCGGCCTCGACCGGCCGGGCCTTCTCCACGACCTCACCTCGGCGCTCTCCCGCCACAGCCTCAACATCGCCTCCGCCTATGTGGCGACCTTCGGCGAGCGGGCGGTGGACGTGTTCTACGTCACCGACCTCATGGGCGCGAAGATCCAGTCGGCCCAGCGCCAGGCGGCGATCCGCAAGGTGCTCACCTCCGTGCTGGAGGATGACGGCGGTCGCTGACGGCTTCCGCGTTAACCCTGCCGGACGATGAAGGCGCTCCGCAAAATTGCCTTAACCCCCCCTTCATCGCGCCCGCTTTACCGGTGAAGAGCGTCATCAGGACGCGATGGGGGTGACAACGGGGCATGGCGCGGCGCGGCCGACAGGGTGACCGGATCGAACCGAGCTTCGGCACGGCGCGCGGCGGCATGGACCTGCGCGCCTCGCCGGACGATCGCCCTTGGCAGCGCTATGCCGAAGCCGCCACCGCCCCGAAACCGGCCAAACCCGCGCGCTCCCGCCGCCGCGACGAGGACGAGGAAGACGAGGCCCCGCGCTCCGCTCGCCACCGCTCCGGCGGCAGCCGCCGCGACCGGGACGACAAGCCCCGCCGCGCCCGACGCCGCGGGCTCTTCGGCACGCTCGTCATCTGGGGCATGACCCTCTGCATCTGGGGCCTCATCGGCGTTGCCGGCATCGTCGCCTGGTATGCCGCGCACCTGCCGCCGACCCATACGTTGGAGGTCCCGCCCCGGCCGCCGAACATTGCCATCCTTGCCGCCGACGGCACCGAACTCGCCAACCGCGGCGATATGGGCGGCGCGGCCATCCAGCTGAAGAGCCTGCCGAAACACGTATCCCAGGCGCTCATCGCCATCGAGGACCGGCGCTTCTACTCGCATTTCGGCATCGACGTGATCGGCTTCGGCCGCGCCATGGTCACCAACCTGACGAACCGCGGCGTCAGCCAGGGCGGCTCGACGCTCTCCCAGCAGCTCGCCAAGAACCTGTTCCTCAATCCCGACCGTACGCCGGGCCGCAAGGTGCAGGAGGCGCTGCTCGCCCTCTGGCTGGAGCACAACTACTCCAAGGACCAGATCCTCGAGCTCTACCTCAACCGCGTCTATTTCGGCGCCGGCGCCTATGGCATCGAGGCCGCTGCCCGCCGCTACTACGACAAGCCCGCCACTGCCCTCACCGTGCAAGAGGCAGCTGTCATCGCCGGCCTCGTCAAGGCGCCGTCGCGGCTTGCTCCGACACGCAACCCGGAAGCGGCCCAGGCGCGCGCCCAGCTGGTGCTCGCAGCCATGGCGGACCAGGGTTACATCACCGAGGATCAGGCACGCCTTGCCCGCTCCAATCCGGCCCAGGCCAGCCGCACCATCCCCGGCGGCTCGATCAACTATGTCGCCGACTGGGTCATGGATCTGATCGACGACTATGTCGGCAAGGTCGAGACCGACCTGATGGTCGAGACGACGGTTTTGGGGCCTGTCCAGCAGGCGGCCGAGGCAGCTCTCGTTGACGCCCTCACCCGCGGCGGCCAGCGCTTCAACGTCGCGCAGGGCGCCGTCGTTGTGCTCGACCGCGACGGTGCGGTGCGTGCCCTCGTCGGCGGCCGCGACTATGCCCAGAGTCAGTTCAACCGCGCCGTCGCGGCGCGGCGCCAGCCCGGCTCCGCCTTCAAGCCCTTCGTCTATCTCGCAGCCCTCGAAAACGGCCTGACGCCAGACAGTGCCCGCTCCGACTCGCCCGTCTCCATCGCGGGCTGGCGCCCCGAGAACTATACCCGCGACTATCGCGGCGAGGTGAACCTCACAACCGCGCTCGCCTCCTCGCTGAACACCGTCGCCGTGCGCCTCGGCCAGGAGGTCGGGCCCCGCACGGTCGTGCGCACGGCCCAGCGCCTCGGCATCGGCTCGGCGCTCGCCGCCAACCCCTCCATCGCCCTCGGCACGTCGGAAGTGAACGTGCTGGAACTTGTCGGCGCCTATGCGCCCTTCGCCAATGGCGGCGTTGGCGTCGTGCCGCACGTCATCACCAAGATCCGGACGAGCAGTGGCCGCGTGCTCTTCGAGCGCCGCCCCATGACCCTCGGCCAGGTCGTGGAGCCACGGCAAGTGGCGATGATGAACGCCATGATGAACCAGACCACCGTCTCGGGCACGGCGCGGACGGTTCGCCTGCCGGGCTGGATCGTCGCCGGCAAGACCGGCACCAGCCAGGAATTCCGCGACGCCTGGTTCGTCGGCTACACTGGCCGCTTCATCGCCGGTGTCTGGCTCGGCAATGACGACGGCACGCCGACGCGGCGCCTCACCGGCGGCGGCCTGCCGGTGGATGTGTGGAACCGGACTATGGCGGAGGCGCACAAGGGCCAGTCCATCGTCGACCTGCCGGGCAACTGGCGCTCCTACGACGCGCCGGGCCGCATCCTCCCCGGCGAGACCCTCGACCAGCCCATGACCATGTCGCGCGTCGAGCCTGCCGGTGGCCGCCGGCCGCAGCGCCCGCCGGCCGAGGCTGACGACCGCAGCGCCGTGCTCAGGCCCGAGCCAGGAAACGGCATCCTCGACCGCCTGTTCCGCTGACGGCGCATTCCGCCGCACTTGAACGGCGGGGGGCCGTCCCCACATCCTCCAGGTAAACCGCGATGGTGCGGTGATGGGAGGATGGGTCCGATGCGCTTCGTCTGGTGGGGAGCCTGTGCCGGCGCCGCCGTCTGGTCGTTCGTGGCGCTGATGTCCTATCTGGTCTTCGACACGATCGGCACCGGCATGGTGTCCTACGGCACGGTGCCGGGCTTCACGCCCGAGCCCTTCAGCTTCGCCTGGATCGCCGCTGCGGCCCACAGCCTCGGCATCGGGGCCATCGCGCTTGGCTGGCTCTTCGGCATCGCTGTCATCTTCGGCGGCACCGCCATCCTGCACCGCATCTTCGGCCGCCGCGCCGCTCCAGCCATGCGTGGTCGTACCTCCTGGGGCTCGTCGATCCCCTCGGGTGCTCCAGGCGCCACCGCGACGCCCGCCCGCGATGGACGGACCCGCTGACCTATTCGAACAGCTCGGTGAATTTCAGCTCGAGCCCGGCCACGGCCCGCAGGATCTCGCTGAGGTGATGGCTCATCGCCGCCACCGCGCGCTCCGCATCGCCATCCTCGACAGCGTCGAGGATCGCCTGGTGCTGGACGACGAGCGGGCCCATCGATCCCGATGAGTGCAGCGTCAGCGCGCAGACGCGATCCATGTGGGCCTTCTGCATCTCCACCGCGTTCCAGGCCTCGAGGCAATCGGCGCCCTCGGCCAGCGCAATGTGGAACAGGCTGTCGAGGCGCTGGAAGGTCACGTGGTCGCCCGCCTTTGCCGCCTCATCCTGCGCTGAGATGAGCGCCGAGGCACGGTCCCGGTAGTGACTGTCGAAGCGCTCGCAGGCACGCCTGACGATGGCCACCTCCAGCGCTTCGCGGATGAAGCGGGCGTCAAGCATCCGCCGCACCGACAGTTTCACCACCACGGTGCCGCGCTGCGGCTGCACGTCGACGAGGCCCTGTCGCATCAGCGCGATGAAAGCCTCGCGCACCGGCTGGCGCGACACCTGGAACCGGTCGGCGATCTCCGATTCCGACAGCCGCTCGCCCGGACGGATCGTCAGGTCGATGATCCCGGCGCGCAGCTCGCGCTCGACCCGAGCGGCAGCGCTCTCGATGATGCGCGGCGGCGGCTGGTGGAGGATGGCCACGGTCATAGTGTCACCGCTCTTTCCCGCTTGAACTTCCATACAAGTGTATACTAGTCTGCGCGCAGATCGGGAAGCCCACAAATGTGGGGGCAACCGATCCGCTCATATGTCCCCGCCAGAAGGGACCCGTTCGTAACCGGGAGGATCCCCCATGCTGACACGTCGCACCTTCGTGTCCACCGCCGGCGCCCTCGTGGCCGGCCCCGCCATCATCGGCCAGGCCTCGGCCCAGACCACTGTGACCCTGCGTTCCACCGACATTCACCCCGATGGCTATCCGACCATCGAGGCTGTGAAATTCATGGGCCAGCTGCTTGAGCAGCGCACCAGCGGTCGCATCAAGATCAACGTCTTCCACTCCGCCCAGCTCGGCCAGGAGAGGGACACGATCGACCAGACGCGGTTCGGCGTCATCGACATGAACCGCATCAACATGGCGCCGTTCAACAACCTGATCGCGTCGACGAACATTCCCTCGCTGCCCTTCATTTTCCGCTCGGTCGCGCACATGCGGAAGGTGATGGACGGCGCCATCGGCGATTCCATCCTGAACGACTTCTCGGCCCATGGTCTGGTCGGCCTCGCCTTCTACGATTCGGGCTCGCGCTCGTTCTACAACTCCAAGCGTCCGATCAATACGCCGGCCGACATGCGCGGCATGAAGATCCGCGTGCAGCAGTCCGACATGTTTGTCGCGCTGGTGTCGGCGCTTGGCGCCAATGCCACGCCCATGCCCTTCGGCGAGGTCTTCACCAGCTTGCAGACCGGCGTCATCGACGGCGCCGAGAACAACTGGCCGAGCTATGAATCGACCCGCCATTTCGAGGTGGCGAAATTCTTCTCGGCCACCGAGCACTCGCTCAGCCCCGAGGTCCTCGTCATGTCGAAGCGGTCCTTCGACCGCCTCAGCGCTGCGGACCAGACCCTTGTTCGCGCCGCGGCCAAGGAATCGGTCGCCAAGATGCGCGAGCTCTGGGACGAGCGCGAGAAGGCCTCCGAGGCCAAGGTCCGCGCCGGCGGCGCGCAGATCAACACCGTCGAGAAGCAGCCCTTCATCGACGCAATGAAGCCGGTCTACGACCGCTTCGTCACCGACGCCAGGATGAAGGAGCTGGTCGCGCGCATCCAGGCCGTGACCTGACGCTCGTCCACATGCCGGGCCTGCCGCCATAGGTGGCAGGCCCCCTTCGCGCAATCCCTCGCGGCCATTTCCCATGCAAGCCATCCTCGCTCGTCTCAGTCCCGTGGCCGCGCTGCTCAGCCGCATCTCGCTGCTGATCGCGGGTTTCGGGGTCGTCGTGATGACCGTGCTCGTCTTCTGGAGCATCTTCGGTCGCTACATCCTCAATGACACCCCGACCTGGACCGAGCCGGCGGTGCTGCTGCTGATGAGCTGGTTCATCCTGCTGGGATCGGCGGCCGGCGTGCGCGAGCGGGGCCATATCGGCTTCGAGATCGGGCTTGCCGCCTCGCCGCCGCCGCTGCGCTTCGTGCTGAAGCTCATCACTGAGGTCCTGCTCGTCGGCTTCGGCCTGGCCATGACCGGCTACGGCAGCCAGCTCGCCATTGGCACCTGGAGCGCAACGACCCCGATGATTGGCATCAGCCAGGGCTGGGACTACGTGCCCGTCGCCATCGGCGGCGCGCTCATCACCCTTTTCTCCGTCGAACGCCTGCTGATGGTCCTGGCCGGCACCGACGAGGCGGTCGATACCGCCGCCCCCATGATCGAGTAAGGCCGGAACGCACCGATGGAACTCGCCATTCTCTTCGGCAGCTTCGCCCTGCTGCTGCTCATCGGCATGCCGATCGCCTTCTGCCTCGGCGTCGCCTCGCTCGCCACCGTCCTCTACATGGACGTGCCGCCGGTGGTGATCTTCCAGCAGATGAATTCCGGCATGAACGCCTTCGCCATGATGGCGATCCCGTTCTTCATCTATTCCGGCGACCTGATGATCCGCGGCGGCATCGCCGAGCGCCTCATCGCCTTCGCCGCCTCCCTCGTCGGACACCTGCGCGGCGGCCTTGGCCAGGTCAACATCGTCACCTGCACGCTGTTCGGCGGCATCTCCGGCTCGGCCGTAGCCGACGCCTCGGCGGTCGGCGGCCTGATGATCCCGGAGATGAAGAAGCGCGGCTACGACGCCGACTACGCGGTGAACGTGACGGCCAATGCCGCCATCATCGCGCTGCTCATCCCGCCCTCGCACAACATGATCATCTACTCGCTGGCGGCGGGCGGGAACCTCTCCATCGCCGACCTCTTCACGGCGGGTATCATCCCCGGCCTGATGCTGGCCGGATCGCTGATGGTAGCGGCCTATATCGTCGCCGTGCGGCGCGGCTACCCCGCCGGCACCTTCCCCGGCTGGTCCATGGTGGGGCGCACCCTCGTCATCGCCACGCCCGGCCTGCTGCTCATCGGCATTATCTTCGGCGGCGTGCGCTCGGGCATCTTCACCGCCACCGAGAGCTCCTGCGTTGCCGTGGTCTACGCGTTGTTCATCACCGTGCTCGTCTATCGCCAGCTGTCCTGGACCGACTTCGTCGAGGCAACGCTCGGCGCTGTGCGCACCACGGCCATGGTCCTGCTCGTCATCGGCACGGCCGGCGCCTTCGGCTGGCTCATGGCATTCCTGCAGGTCCCAGCCCAGACGGTAGCCTTCATGAAGAGCATCACCAGCGATCCCACGATGATGCTGCTGCTGATCAACGTCATCCTGATCTTCCTCGGCACCTTCATGGACATGGCGCCGATGATCATCATCCTCACGCCGATCCTGCTGCCGGTGGTGAAGGCCTTCGGCGTCGACCCGATCCATTTCGGCGTCATCCTCATCCTCAACGCCGGCATTGGCCTCAACACCCCGCCCGTGGGTTCGGTCCAGTTCGTCGCCTGCGCCATCGGCAAGGTCTCGATCGGCGAGAGCATGCGCACGATCTGGCCCTTCTACGGCGCCTCGATCGTGGTGCTGTTGCTCGTCACCTATGTCCCGGCCTTCTCGCTCTGGCTCCCCGCCGTCTTCCGCTGATCCACCGAGGTCCGATATGTCCATCACCGTCCGCCAGGCATCCCATCCGGGTGCCGCCCGCGCCTATGACACCACCGAACTGCGCGCCCATTTCCTCGTCGAGACCCTGTTCAAGGCCGACTCGATCGAGCTGACCTACAGCCACGTCGATCGCATCATCGTCGGCGGCGCCATGCCGGTGAACGGGCCGCTCAAGCTGGAGACCTCCAAGCCCATCGGCCAGGCAACCTTCCTCGCCCGCCGCGAACTCGGCATCTGCAATGTCGGCGGCCCCGGCCGCGTCGTCTGCGACGGCGAGGCCCATAACGTCCACCATCGCGACATGCTCTATGTCGCCATGGGCACCACCGACGTCCGGTTCGAGTCGCAAAGCGCCGATGAGCCGGCAAAATTCTATCTGTTCTCGACGCCCGCCCACGCCCGCCATCGCACCGTCCTGGTGCGGGAGGCCGAGGCCAATGCGCTGGAACTCGGCACCCAGGAGCAGGCCAACACCCGCACGCTGCGCCAGTACATCATTCCCGGACGCGTGCAGTCCTGCCAGCTGGTGATGGGCCTCACCACCCTGAAGCCCGGCAACACCTGGAACACCATGCCGAGCCATGTCCACGACCGGCGTTGCGAGGCCTATCTCTATTTCGACATGAAGCCGGACACCCGCGTCTTCCACCTGATGGGCGAGCCGCAGGAGACCCGCCACTTGGTCGTCGCCAACGACCAGGCCATCATCTCGCCGCCCTGGTCGATCCATTCGGGCTGCGGCACCGCCGCCTATTCCTTCGTCTGGGCCATGGGCGGCGACAACCAGGACTTCACCGACATGGACATGGTGCCGATGGAGGCGCTGCGATGAGCGCCGGCACCGACATCTTTCTGCATGACGGCGAGGTCGCCTGGACCGACCTCGGCGGCGGCGTGAAGCGCAAAATCCTCACCCATGACGCAAGCGTCATGATGGTCCGCGTCGTCTTCGAGAAGGGCGCCGTCGGCGCGCCGCACCAGCATCCGCATATCCAGTGCACGCTGGTCGCGCGCGGGCGCTTCGAGGTCACCATCGACGGCCGCAAGGCGGTGCTCGATGCCGGTGACAGCTTCATTGTGCCGACCAACCTCGTCCATGGCGTGGTGGCCCTGGAGGCGGGCGAACTCGTCGACACCTTTACGCCCCGGCGTGAGGATTTCCTCTGACTGCCTGCCAGGGGAACCCTGCCCCGGGGCGCCGCCGTTGATGATCGGCCACACTTTGGGCCGATAGCGGCGGGACCTTCGGCGGCATGGACGCACTCTTCATCGGACAGACCTATATTGACGTCACGCTGGTGGCTGACGCCATTCCCACGGGGGACGAGAAGGCGGTCGCCAGCGACCATGCCGTCTCCTTCGGCGGCAACGCCGTCACCGCCGCTTTCGCCTGCGCGAAACTCGGCATCCAGCCGGACCTCCTGACCTCGCTGGCGCCGGACTGGCTGGGCCGCATGTTCACCGACATGGCGGCCCGCTACGGCGTCTTCGTCCATCCCCGGCCGGTGAAGCGCTCCTCGCTCTCCTTCGTCATTCCCAACGACGGCAAGCGCGCCATCCTGCGCGCCCGCGACGATGGCTATCTCCACCCTTTTCCGACGCTGACGTTGGACGGCTGCCGCCTCCTGCATCTTGACGGCCATCAGCCTGACGCGGCGCTCGCCTATGCGAAGGCCTGCCGCGAGCGTGGCATCCTCACCTCCCTCGACGGCGGTGGCCTCAGGTCCAACACGGACGAGCTGCTTGGCTATATCGACGTCGCGGTGGTGGCCGAGCGCCTGTGCGAGCAAATGGAGCTGACGCCGGCGGAGATGCTGACCTATCTCCATGCGCGCGGCTGTAAGGTCGGTGCAGTCACTCTCGGCGAGCGTGGCCTGATCTGGATCGACGAAGCCGGCATCACGCACGCGCTGCCTGCCCTGCCTGTGCCGGCCGACCGGGTGATCGACACGAACGGGGCCGGCGACATTTTCCACGGCGCCTACTGCTACGCCTATCTCGCGCGCCCGGAAGGCTCCTGGGGCGACCATTTCCGCTTCGCACGTGCAGCCTCCGCCCATGCGATCCAGCATCTCGGCAACGAGGCGAGCCTGCCGACCCTCGCCGATATCGCGGCTGTGCGCGCAGCCTACGAGCACCAGGGCTGAACGAAAAAGCCCGGCGCAGGGGCCGGGCTTTCGGAGGTCATTCTGCGGCGAGGGAGAGACCGGCCGGGGTCGGTTCGGCCGCGGGCTTCTCCATCGCGTCCGGCTTTGGCTTGCGAACCCGGAACCACAGGGCATAGAGCGCGGGCAGGAACAGGATGGTGAGCAGCGTCGCGGCGAAGAGACCGCCGCCGATGGTGATGGCCATGGGGCCCCAGAACAACGACCGGGCGAGCGGCACCATGGCGAGGATCGCCGCCAAGGCCGTCAGCACGACAGGCCGCGCGCGATGCACCGTCGCCTCGACGATCGAGTCGTAGAGCGACAGGCCGGCCTCACGGTTCTCGTCGATCTGCTGCACAAGGATGACGGTGTTGCGCATGATCATGCCGGCGAGAGCGATCAGGCCGAGCAGGGCGACGAAGCCGAAGGGCGCGCTCAACAGATTCAGCGCGAAGGAGGCGCCGATCAGGCCAAGCGGCGCCGTTGATAAGACCAGCAAAAGCCGCGAGAAGGACTGGAGCTGGATCATCAGCACGGTGAGCATACCCAGCGCCATCACCGGGAAGAGGACCGCCAGCGACGCGTTGGCCTTCTCCGATTCTTCGACCGCGCCGCCGACCTCGATGCGCATGCCAGGCGGCAGTGACGCCGTGAGCCCCTTGAGCGCCTCGCCCACCTGGCCCGAAACCACCGCAGGCTGGACACCGTCCACCACGTCGGACCGCACGGTGATGGCGAGCTCGCGGTTCCGCCGCCAGAGGATCGGGTCCTCTTGCTGGAACTCGATCCGGGCGACCTGCGCCAGCGGCACGGGCACGCCGCCGCGGGCGATGATGGTCAGGTCACCAATGCGACCGAGATCGACTCGCTCGTTGGGGACGGCACGGGCGAGGATGTCGACCTTCTCGGTGCGGTCGCGGATTGTCGTCACCGTGACGCCGGAAAGCAGGGTCTGCAGCGTCTGGGCGACGTCCTGGACGTTGAGGCCGAGCGAGCGGGCGCGGTCCTGATCCACCACCAGGCGGACGGAGGGCGACTGCTCGTTCCAGTCGAGATGGGCATCGCGCGTGCTGGGGTTGGCGCGCATGATCTCGCGCACCTTCACCGCCATCTCGCGCAACATCTGCGGCTCGGTGCCGACGACGCGGAACTGGACGGGGAAGCCGACCGGCGGGCCGAAGTTGAACCGGTCGACACGGACGCGGGCTTCCGACAGCGCGCCCTCGGCGATCGCCTTCTCGAGCCGTGTCTTGACGCGCTCGCGGGCGGCGAGGTCCTTGGTCTGGATGACGATCTGCGAGAAGGACTCGTCGGGCAGCTGCGGGTTGAGGCCGAGCCAGAAGCGCGGGCTGCCCTGGCCGACATAGCTCGTATAGGTGCGGATGTCGGTGTCGCCCTTGAGCAGCACCTCGGCACGCTTGGTGGTGTCGAGGGAAGCAGTGATCGACGAGCCCTGCGGCAGGCGCATCTCAAGGAAGAGCTCGAGGCGGCCCGACACGGGGAAGAACTGCTGCTGGACGCGGGTGAAGGCGACAACCGAGCTGGCGAAAATGCCGATCGTTGCGACCACGACGATGATCTTGTGGTTCACCGACCAACGCACGATGCGGCGCAGAGCCTCGTAGGTCGGCGTGTTGTACATGGCATGTGGATCGGAATGGTCGGGCTTCGGCGGCAAGGGCTTGCCGCGCTTCTGCGCCCGCTTCACCGCGCGCTGGTACTTGCGCTCGGCCAGGGCGTGGAAGTCGGGCAGCAGAACGGAGCCGAGATAGGGCGTGAACAGAACCGCCACGAACCACGATACGACGAGGGCCATGCCGACAACCCAGAAGATCGAGCCGGCATATTCACCGGTTGAGGAACTGGCGAGGCCGACGGGCAGGAAACCGATGGCGGTGACCAGGGTGCCGGTCAGCATGGGGAAGGCGGTGGAGGTCCAGGCATAAGCGGCCGCCGAGACGCGGTCCCAGCCCTGTTCCATCTTCACCACCATCATCTCCACCGCGATGATGGCGTCATCCACCAAGAGGCCGAGGGCGATGATCAGCGCGCCAAGCGAGATGCGGTGGAGATCGATGCCGAACAGGTACATCAGCGTGAAGACGACGGCGAGCACGAGCGGCACCGACAGCGCGACAATGATGCCGGTGCGCAGCCCGAGCGACACGAAGGAGACGAAGAGCACGATGGCCAGCGCCTCGACGAAGGACGTCCTGAACTCCGACACCGCGTCGCGGACGACGTGCGGCTGGTCAGCGATCTGGCCCATCTCGATGCCGAGCGGCAGCTCGGCGCGGAACGGCTGTATAAGGCGCTCAAGATCGTCGCCGAGCGTGGTGATATTGGCGCCCTTCTGCATCACGACGCCGACGAGGACCGCCTGCTGGCCTTCCTGGCGGATGAGATAGGTCGGCGGGTCAACGAAGCCGCGGCTGATGGTGGCGATGTCGCCGAGGCGGAAGATGCGCCCGTTCACGTCGACCGGAATGGCGGCGACGGCCTCGACGCCGTCGAGCGCACCGGTGACGCGCAGCGGCACGCGGGCCGCTCCGGTATCAATCGTGCCCGCGGGTGTGACGGCGTTCTGCTTCTGCAGGCTATCGAAGATCGTCGAGACCGGCACCCCCAGCGTGGCGAGCTTGGCATGGCTGAACTCGACGAAGATGCGTTCGTCCTGGGTGCCGTAGAGGTTCACCTTGGTGACATTGGGAACCCGCAGGAGGTGGCTCTTCAGCCGCTCGGCGATGCGCTTGAGTTCGGCATAGGTCGCGCCCTCGCCGGTCAGGGTGTAGAGCACCGAATCGACGTCGCCGAACTCGTCGTTGACATTCGGGCCGATAAGGCCGCTCGGCAGGTCCGACTTCAGGTCGTCGAGCTTCTTGCGGACCTGGTAGAAGAGCTGCGGCACGTCGCGCGGCGGGGTGGTGTCACGGAACACCATCTGGATCGCGGTGAAGCCGGGCTTTGTGTAGGTCTGCGCCCGCTCGAAATAGGGCAGCTCCTGCAATTTCTTCTCGATGCGCTCGGCCACCTGGTCCTGCATCTCGCGGGCGGTGGCGCCCGGCCAGGCCGCCGTGATCGTCACCACCTTGATGGTGAAGGATGGGTCCTCGGCCTGCCCGAGGCGCATGTAGGAGATCGTGCCGGCAGCCATGACGACGAGGATGGCGAAGAGCAACAGGGCCCGGTGCGTCACCGCCCAGTAGGACCAGTTGCCCTTGGTGAGGTTGGCGTCGTGGCTGTCGTGGGCAGCGGACATGGCGGGTCGCTCCGCGGGAAAATACGGTACGGTTTCGAAAATGGGGAGCGGGCCCGTGGCGGCTCAGCGGCCGTCGACGATGCGCACGCGCTGCTGCACGTCGAGCTTGTGGACGCCGAGGGCGACGACCTTGTCGCCCTCGGCGACGCCGGTGGAGATCAGCACGTCGCGACCGTCATAGCCGGCAACAGTCACGGCCTTCAGCGTCAGGCCTCCGGTCGCCGCATCGACGACGAAGACCGAGGGACCGCGCCCTTCGGCATAGAGCGCGGAGATGGGGAGGCGAGCCACGCGGGCGGACGCGGGCTCGCCAACCGTGACGGTCGCGGTCATACCAATGACCACGCCGTCATCGGCGTCCTGAATAGTGAAACGGGCCTGGAAGGTGCGCGTCGCCGTGTCGGCGGACGCAGCAAACTCGCGCAGTTTGGCCTGGTAGACCTTGCCGGCATTGCTCCACAGGCTGACGGAGGCGACGCCGGTACGCACCGCCTCGATCATCGTCTCGGGGATGGCGACGACCGCCTCGCGCTCGCCCGAGCGGGCGAGGCGGGCGACCGGCGTGCCGGCCGCCACGACCTGGCCGGGCTCGGCGAGGGTCGCGGTGACGACGCCATCGCTGTCGGCGGCGAGCGTGGCATAGGCGAACTGGTTGTTGGCGAGGTCCAGGGCACGCTTCGCCTTGTCCAGGCGGCCGCGGGCATCCGCGGTCCTGGCAAGCTGGGTGTCGAGCGTCGCCTGGGTGGCCCAGCCGGCGGCGCGCAGGTCTTGGGTGCGCTTGTCCTGGGCGAGCGAGGCGTCGAGGTTGATCTGCGCCGCGGCGAGTTCGGCCTCGGCCTGTTGGCGCTGGAGCTGCAGGTCGATGCTGTCGAGGCGGGCCAGGGGCTGGCCCTTGGTGACGGTCTGGCCCTGGTTCACATAGCGCTCGGCGATCTTGCCGGCGACGCGGAAGCCCAGGTCGCTCTCGATGCGCGGCCGCACCGTGCCCACGAAGCTTCGCTCCCGCGACTGCGGCTTGAAGGCCACCGTCTCGACGCGGACGGCGCGGGCCTGGACTTCCTGCGCCTTGGCGTCGGTGCGGGCATTGCCGTCGGTGCAGGCGGCCAGGGCGAGGGCCGCCAGCGCGACGCTGGCGAGAGGGACGAAGCGGAAGCCGGTGGTGCGGGACATGATGGCGGTCCTCAGGCTTTCAGGGCACGGATGGCGAAACGGGTGAGACGGGCTGTCTGCTCGTCGAGATCCTGGTCGAAGGCACAATGGGCGATCAGGGTGGGATGGAAGACACTGACGTGGGACTGCTTGAAGCAGATGGCCGCTTCCAGGGGATCACGCACGATGAACTCGCCGGCGGCCATTCCCTCACGGATAACGTCCGCGAACATGGCAACCAGCGTGTTCAGGTGCTCCTGGATAACCGGCCAGCTCTCGGTCATGGCGGCCTCGACCATGTCGTAGAGGCGCCTCTCGTCGATGAACTGCGACTTGTTGAAACGATGAAGCGTCATCGTCATCCGCGCGAGGCGCCCTTCGGCGGAGAGCGAACGGTCGGCGGCGATGTCCCGCAGAAGCGCATGGCTCTGGTCGAGCAAGCGCCGGGCGATTTCCTGGCAGATCGCCGATTTCGACGGGAAGAAGCGGTAGACGTTGGCCGAACTCATCCCGAGCTCGTTGGCAAGTTCGGCGATGGCCGTCTTCGCATAGCCCACGCGACGAAAATGCTCCTCGGCGACGGTGAGGATCCGTTCGCGGGTCTCGTCGGCGGTGAAGCGGGCGCGGGAGCTCATGGGTTAACGACTTATGACTGACGATTTTGGAACGTTATCACTTCATATGTGTGAGTAAAGAGGTATTTTGCAGTGCAGCGGGGACGCCTAACAAACCGTGAGTCAAACATCTCAAATGCGAATAGGCCCGCCCCTGCAGCAGGGACGGGCCTCCTGCCCGGGAGGCGCAAGAGGGCGGTCCGGGCGCACTAGTCGTGGCGAAATGGGCTCATGGCAGCCAGTTGCTGCTGTGGGACCAGCTGTCTACCTCCGAGGCGGCCTGGTCGCGGGCATAGCCGTAGCGTTCCTGAAGCTTGCCCTTGAGCTGCTTCCAGTGGCTCTCGACACGGTCCCGGTTCATCGGCGCTCCTGAGCTTCGCGATGGCTCGGAAACCACCGGATCGGCGCCGGGTCCCGCAGCCTCAGCCGGATTTGCCGCGCAACCGCCCGACGATACCGGTGGGGAAGAAATAGACGCTCAGCACGAAGAGGATGCCGAGCAGCAGCAGCCAGCGGTCCGGATGGACCAGCTTCGGGATGAGCGGCAGGCCCTCGGTCGCCGCTGAGGCAAGACCCATCAGCTTCTGCAGGTAGTTCTGCGCGACAATGAACAGGGTCGCGCCGATCACGGCGCCATAGAGGGTGCCCATGCCACCGATCACCACCATCAGCAGGATGTCGAGCATGATGGCGAAGGACAGCGTCGTGTCCGGACCGGTGTAGCGGAGCCAGATGGCACTCATGGCGCCGGCCAGCACCGCCATGCCGGCAGCGAGGCAGTTGGCGACGGTTCGGTAGTACACGACGCGATAGCCCAGCGCCTCGGCCCGCATGTCGTTCTCGCGGATCGCCTGGAGCACCCGGCCGAATGGCGAGTTCACCACGCGCAGTGCCACCAGGAAGAGGACGACTGCCGCAACGAAGACGAGGTAGTAGGCGAGGATGCGGCCGTTCACCACCGTGCCGAACAGCGGCTGCTCCAGCAGCCGGTAGCCCGGCCGCAGCACCTGCGGCACCGAGAAGGACCGGCCATCCTCACCGCCGGTGAATTCGGAGAACTGGGTGGCGAGGATCAGGAAGGCGGAGGCCACCGCCAGCGTGATCATGGCGAAGAAGATCGCGCGCACGCGCAGCGACAGGAGGCCGATCAGGAAGGCGAGCGTCACGCCGACAAGGAGCGCGGCCAGGATCCCGACGCCGATGACGCCCCAGCTCGCACCGAACGTGTAGAGCGCGAGGCCGACGCCATAGCCGCCGATGCCGAAGAACATCGTGTGGGCGAAGGAGACGATGCCGGTATAGCCGAGCAGCAGGTCGTAGCTCGCCACCAGCACGATGAAGATGCAGATCTTGGCCGCCGTGTTGATGGCCGCGGCGCCGGGAAAGAGGAAGGGCGCCAGAGCGAGGCCGACGAGGATCGCCAGCAGGATGGCGGTGAGCACGCGGCTCCGGGGGAAATCGCCGGAGAGGATGGAGGTCAGCACGGCCGTCACCTCTTCGCCACGGGATAGAGGCCCTGCGGCCGCCACATGAGGATGGCCACCATGAGCAAGATGTTGGAGGCGAGAGCCACCTTCGGCAGCAGGAAGGCGGTGTAGTTCGCCATCATCGCCACCAAGATGGCGCCGATGAAGCAGCCGCCGACCGAGCCAAGCCCACCGATGATGATGACGATGAAGACCAGCACCATGATGTCGCCGCCGATAGCGGCGGTCAGCGTCTCGCGATAGAGGGCCCAGAGTACGCCGCCGAGGCCGGCAAGGGCGGAGCCGGCAACGAACACGCCGACGAAGAGCCGGCGGATGCGATAGCCCAGCGCCTCGACCATCTCGGCATTCTCCACGCCGGCGCGGATGAGCAGGCCGATTCGTGTGCGGTTCAGGACGAGCAGCATCGTGGCGAAGACGACGAGGCCGACCACCACCGCGAGGATGCGGAAGCGCTCGATGGCGAAATCACCGATGACGATGGCGCCGCGCAACGCGGTCGGCAGCGCCATGGCCTTCTGGTCACCGCCCCAGATCACGTGGATGAGCTGCTCGGCGACGATGAGCCCGCCCATGGTGATGAGGATCTGCTTGAGGTGCTGGCCATAGACCGGCTTGACGATGATCCGCTCGAAGGCCCAGCCGAGCAGGCCCGTGCCAACCATGGCCACCGAGACGGCGAGGCCGAGGGCGAGCAGGTTCCAGCCAAGCGAATCCACCTGCACCCAGCCCGACAGCAGGCCGAGCACCGACAGCGCCATATAGGCGCCGACGGCGATGAAGGCGCCGTGGCCGAAGTTCAGCACGTCCATCAGGCCGAAGACGAGGGTGAGGCCAGAGGCGATGACGAAGATCATCATGCCCATGGCGAGCGCCGCGACGGTCAGCGTCACCCAGGTGGTGACATTGCCGATGAAGGGCAGCGCGATGGCGGAGAGCACGATCGGCAGCAGGATCGGCAGCCAGTCGTGTTTCAACGTCGGCAGCGTGTCGGAGGAGGAGGCGGGGACAGCGGTCATGGCGTGTGCCTCACTGATGCGCGTCGAGCGACAGGCCAAGCAGCCGCTGCTGCAACGCCTCGTCGCCGGCAAGGTCCGCCATGGCGCCGCGATGGACGATGCGGCCGTCGTCCATCACCGCCACATGGTCGCCGAGGCTCGCGGCGAAGCGGAAATTCTGCTCGACCAGCAAGATCGTCGTCTCGCGCTTGAGTTCGGCAAAGGCGCCGATCATCGCCTCGATGATGGCCGGCGCGATGCCCTTGGTCGGCTCGTCGATGAGGATGAGGCGCCGCGGCTCGGCGATGGCCCGGGCGATCGCAAGCATCTGTTTCTGGCCGCCCGACAGCACACCGGCCGGGAACTGCCAGAACTTCTTCAGCGCCGGGAAAAGGCCGAAGATCCACTCGAGCCGCGCGGGATCCATAGGGCCTGATCGCGCCGCCAGCACCATGTTCTCGGCCACCGTCAGGTCGGCGAAAACCGCCATCGTCTCCGGCACATAGGCGATGCCGGCCTGGGCGATGTCGGGGGTCGGCTGGCCGCCGATCGGCCGGCCATCGAAGGTCACGGTGCCGCGCGAGGGCTTCCACAGGCCCATGATGGTGCGCAGTGTCGTGGTCTTTCCCGCGCCGTTGCGGCCGAGCAGCACCGTCATGCCACCGGCGGGAAGATCGAGGTCGACCCCCTGGAGGATGTGATACTGGCCGATATGGGTGTGGACCCCTGCCAGCGAGAGCAGCGGCGTCCCGGTCATCTCAGCCATGGGCGGCCTCCCGCTTCGGCGCCTGGCCGAGATAGGCCTCCTGCACCACCGGCGAGGCTATGACGGTGGCGGGGTCGCCGTCAGCCACCAGCTTGCCGTTGTGCAGCACGACGATGCGGTCGGCGAGCGAACGCACCACGTCCATCTTGTGCTCGACCAGGAGGATGGTCTTGCTGCCGTCCGCCTTGAGGGTCCGGATGAGGTCGAGGATGACAGGCACCTCATCCACCGACATGCCGGCGGTCGGCTCGTCGAACATGAAGACCTTCGGCTCCAGCGCCATCATGATGGCGACCTCGAGCTTGCGCTTGTCACCATGCGGCAGGGCGGCGGCGAGCGTGTCGCGCACACCGGAGAGATTGACGAGGGCGAGATAGTGGTCGGCCCTCTCGATCCAGTCGCGGTGGCGCGACCACAGCGAGAAAAGGCTGGCCGCACCCCGGCCCCGCGCCTGCACGGCGAGGCGGACGTTCTCGGCCACCGTCAGATTGGGGAAGAGGTTGGTGATCTGGAAGGCGCGGCCGATGCCGCGCTGCGCCCGGCCGGCAGCGCCAAGCCCCGAGATGTCCTCGCCCTCAAGGAGCGTGTCGCCGGACGTCGCCGGAATCTGCCCGGACATGAGGTTGAAATAGGTGGTCTTGCCTGCCCCGTTCGGCCCGACAATGGCCGTGAGCGTGCCGGCATGGAAGGCACAGGACACAGCGTCGACGGCCACATGGCCGCCGAAGCGGACGGTCAGGCCGCGGGTTTCGAGGACGGGAGGCATGACGTCTCTTCAGCGGGCGATGCGCAGAACCCGGCCGGGCACAGACCCGGCCGGGAATGGACAGGACAGGGCCCTCAGTTGGTGCGCCGGTTGGTGATCGGCAGCGGCATCTCGGAGGCCGGAATGGTACGCACCAGTTCCAGGAGGTCGTTGTCGCGGGCATTCGGCTTGATGCGGAAGTGATACATCTCCTGCAGCGCCTGATGATCCTCGCGGCGGAAGGTCATCGGACCCTTCGGCGTCTCGAAGGTCATGCCGGCCATTGCGGCGATGAGCTTCTCGGTGTCGGCCGAGCCGGCGCGCTCGAGGCCCGCAACCACCGCCGCGGCGGCAGCGAAGCCACCGGCGACGAAGAAGTCCGGCGGCGCGTTGTGGCGGCGCTGGTACTCCGCCTTGAGCCAGTCGTTCTGCGCGTTCCGCGGGAAGTCGTAATAGTAGTAGATGCCGCCCTCGGTGCCGGCGAAGGCCTTCCAGGCGTTCATGGCGGGCAGGATGTTGCCGCCGGGGGCGAGGGAAATGTTGAAGCGCTCGGGCCGCATGTCCACGAACTTCGCCATCGGATGGGCGCCGGCCCAGATGAAGCCGATGATGCGCTTGCCCGGACGATCGCGCAGCGAGGCGAAGAGGCGCTCGGCGAAGGGCGCGAAGTCCGCCGTGTTGCCGGCGGCATATTCCTCCGCGACGATGCGGGCGCGCGGCCGGATGGCGGCGAGCGCGGCCTTGTAGGCGGCGACGCCGTCGCGGCCGAAGGCGGTGTCGAGGCCGAGCATCCCGATGGACACATCCTCGTTCTCCGGCACCGAAGCCGCCGCCGCCAGCGCGTCCTGATAGGACGAGCGACCCGTGCGGAAGATGTAGCGGTTCCAGCGCGCGCCGGTGATGGAATCCGCCACCGCCGGCTCGACGATGAGGATCTTCTTCGCCTCTTCGGCGACGGGGAGCATGGCGAGGGCGACCGGCGAGCCCGTCGTGCCGACGGCCAGCGCCGCACCGTCGTCGTTGTAGCACTCCTCCAGCAGCGCCTTGCCGCGGTCGGGACGCAGCTGATCATCCTTGACGATGACCTGGATGCGCATGCCGGCCACGGTGTTGGTGCCGCGGGTGAGATATTCGAGGCCCATCATGAAACCGACCTCGGTCTGCCGGGCATAGGCCTCTAGCGGACCGGTCTTGCCGGCGATGAGGCAGATCTTGACGTCGCGGGTCTGGGCCTCGGCGGTCTGCGGCACAGCGGCCAGCATGAGCGAGGCGGCAGCCAGCGCCAGCTTAGTCCTCAGCATGGGGATCCTCCCTGATCCATTCTGTAAACTGACACTTGAGTCATGTTTCATGTGACGCTAGCTTCGTCCCACAAACGCGTCAAGCGGGGAGGCTTCCGGACCGCGACGGACGGGAGCGACGACGGAAACGCCCATGAGCAACGTGCACGCGGCAGAACCCCTGCCGGCGCCCAAGACCCAGCGCGGCGAGCGCACCCGGCAGAAGATCCTCGACGCTGCCGAGCGCGAGATCGGCGCCCGCGGCTTCTCGGATGCCTCCATCGCCACGATCACGGCGGAGGCGGCTGTGGCGCAGGGCACCTTCTACCTCTACTTCCGCTCCAAGGAGGAGGTGCTCCGCGAGCTCGTGCTGCGGATGGGCCGGCGGCTGCGCCATCACCTCACCCGCGCCGTCATGGACGCCCCCGACCGGATGGCGGCCGAACGTCTCGGCATCCGCGCCTTCCTGCAGTTCGTGCGCGACCACCCCAACCTCTACCGGGTCGTGGCGGAATCCCAGTTTGTCGACCCGGCCGTCCACCGCGCCTATTACGAGGAATTCGCCGCCGGCTACAGCGAAGGGCTTCGCGCGGCGGAAGCGCGCGGCGAGATCGCGCCGGGCAATGCCGAGGTGCGGGCCTGGGCGCTCATGGGGGTGACCGACATGGTCGGGCGCCGCTTCGCCCTTTATGACCCGAACGGGCCGCTCGATGCAGCCGCCGAGGCCGCCTATGATTTCGTCGCCCATGGCATGGCGCCGCGGGCTGGGATGCCGGGCAGCCGCGGCTGACCGGACCCTCGCGAGGCCGAGGAAGACCGTCACGTGAAGACCGTTCCGGATCTCTGTCGTCGCCGCGCCGAACTCTCGCCGGACGCGGTCGCCTTTGAGACGGTCGCCAGCGGCGAGACCCTGACCTTCGCCGCCATGGACGAAGCCGTCGGACGCACGGTGGGTGCCCTCGCTGATCTCGGACTGGTGGAAGGCGACCGGCTCGCCGTGCTCTGCCACAACGACCCTGCCTTCTTCGTCCTGCTCTTCGCCGCTGCGCGGGCCCGCCTCGTCTTCGTGCCGCTGAACTGGCGCCTGACGCCGGCCGAACTGGTGCCCATCCTCGACGATTGCGGCCCGAAGCTTCTGATCTGCGACGATGCCCATGCCGAGCTTGCGGAGAACCTGTCCGGCCGTGTCGCAGTGCTGACCTTCGACCGGTTCCACGCGCGCTGTGCCGCGGCGCCCGTGCCGGAGGGCCGTCCCGCGGCATGGGAGACCGAGCGGCCCTGGTATCTTCTCTACACGTCCGGCACGACGGGCAGGCCCAAAGCCGTCGTCCAGACGGCCGGCATGGCCCTCGCCAACGCCGTCAACATCCAGCAGGCGACCGGCCTTGGTGCATCGGACGTGACGCTGAACTTCCTGCCACTGTTCCACACCGCTGGCATTAATCTCCACGCCCTGCCGCTGTTCATCGCCGGGGGCCGGTCGCTCGTCATTCCGAAATTCGATGCGGACGCGGTGATGACCCTGCTGACGGGAAAGCGCATCAGCCTGTTCTTCGGCGTACCGGCCGTCTTCCAGGCCCTCAGCCTGCTCCCGTCCTTCGCCAAGGCGGATTTCACTGCCGTTCGCCACTGGGGCTGCGGCGGCGCGCCGATCGCCGAGCCGCTGCTCCGCGCCTTCCTCGCGCGCGGGGCCACCGTCTGCAACGGCATGGGCATGACCGAGACCGGCCCGACCGTCTTCCTCATGGACCCCCGCGAGGCGGCGGCGAAGATCGGCTCGGTGGGGCGGCCCCAGATCCTCGCCGAGGTCCGCATCGTCGACCTCGAGGATCGCGACGTCGCGCCGGGCGAGGCCGGCGAACTGCTCTTCCGCGGCCCCGGCGTGACCCCCGGCTACTGGAACAACCCGGAAGCAACGGCGCGGGCCTTCGCCCCGGGCGGCTGGCTACGGTCCGGCGATATCGGCCGCATGGACGCGGACGGCTGCTATTTCGTCGTCGACCGGATCAAGGACATGTTCATCTCCGGCGGCGAGAACGTCTATCCAGCCGAGGTCGAGGCCGCGCTGCACGCGCATCCGGCCGTGCTGGAGGTGGCGGTGCTCGGCGTCCCCGATCGGCGCTGGGGCGAGGCCGGACATGCCCTCGTCGTGCTCCGGCCGGGTGCGGACGCCGATCCGGAGATGCTGCGGCTCCATGCCCGCGAAAGGCTTGCCGGCTACAAGGTGCCGCGCGACATCACCATCGTCACCGACTTTCCCCGCACCGCCGCCGGCAAGATCCAGAAGCACGTGCTGCGCGAGCTGCTCGCCCGCGGACGGGGCGACTGACCCATGGCCCCGGCGCTCACCGACATCGGCACCGGCCGGACGCTCGTCCTGCTGCACGGTTGGGCCGTGGACCGCAGCTTCTTCACGCGACAAGCGCCGCTGGCAGAGCAGGGCTATCGCCTTCTCGCGCCCGACCTGCCCGGCCACGGCGAGCGGGCAGCCATCGGCGGAGCCACGACGATGGCGGCGCTGGCCGACGATCTCCGCAACATGCTCGCCGCCGAGCGCCTGGACGGTGCGGTGCTGGTCGGCTGGTCGATGGGGGCGATGCTCGCCCTCGAACTCCTCGCCCGCGGGCCCAGTCCCGCCCTCGCCGGCCTCGTCATCGTCGACATGTCACCCAGGATCGCCAACGACGCCCATTGGCGCCATGGCCTCGCCGGCGGCCAGGATTTCGACGCGACCCACGCCGCCGCCGACCGCATGCATCGCCACTGGGCGGATTACGCCGGGCGCATCGCCCGCTCCATGTTCGCGGAGGGCGGCGAGGAGGATGACGGGCTGGTTGCCGATGCGACGACACGCATTGCCGCCCGCGATCCCGCGCTCATGGCCGGCTATTGGCGCTCGCTCGTCGAGGCGGACCATCGGGCGACGGTGGCACGGCTCCCGGTGCCCGTCCTCGCCATCGCCGGTGGACGCAGCCGCCTCTATCGCAGCGGCGTCGCCACCTGGATCGCGGCGACGGCGCCACACGGGCACGCCGTCACCATGCCCGATGCCGGCCATGCCCCGCATCTCGAACAGCCGGACGCCTTCAACGCCATTGTGGCGCGGTTCGCGGCAGGCCTCTAGGAGCGTGGCGTGGTCAGTCACCGACCTCTTCGGCCACGGCCTGGGGCGACGCGGCCAGGAGACGATGGCTGCTCTCGGTGAGTCGTCGCAGCAGCGCATCGAGCTGGGCCTGCTCCTGCGGCGTGAAGCCGGCGCTGAGTTCCGCCGCGAAGCGCTGCGCCACCGGCACGAGATCGTCATAGATGATCCGGCCCTCGCGGGTCAGCGACAGGAAGGCCTCGCGCAGGTCCTGGCGGTTGATGCGCCGCTGGATGAGCCGGCGCTGCAACAGGCTGCCCACCGCGCGCGAGACCTTGGTCTTGTGCATATGGCTGTGGGCACCGATCTGCTTGGCGGTCATGGTCTCGAACTGGCCCAGCGTCGCAATGATGCGCCATTCCGGGATGCCGAAGCCGTAGCGCTCGGCATAGATGGTCGACAGCCCCTGGCTCACCACATTGGCGAGCAGGTTCAACCGGTAGGGCAGGAACCCGTCTAGTTCGAGCTTCGTGTCAGACATCGAGGATGCGTCCGTATCACGACCGTTCAATGGGGCGGTCGATGGAATAGCGTCAATGGAAATCGAGGTCGTCATGGGGGAATCGGTATCGGCCCAATCGGCACCGTATCGCTGCGCAATCCGTTGTGCAACGCGACAAGGATAATACAACTCGCTGAGGTGGAGCTTACCGCTGCGGCTCTGGTCAAGGGCGCGCGGACAGGCTTTGATGGCGACAGGGGCCGCGACAGACCGGCTCCGCATGCGCTGTGGGGAAGAATAACGCCATGAAGCTCGCCTCTCTCAAGCACGGCCGCGACGGCCGGCTGGTCATCGTGTCGCGGGATCTGACCCGGGCGACCGATGCCTTTCCGGTCGTGTCGACGCTGCAAGGTGCGCTGGACCAATGGTCCCACGTCGCGCCGCGCCTCGGCGACCTCGCCGAGCAGCTCGAAAACGGCTCCGTCCCGTCCTTCCGTTTCCACGAGCACGACTGCGCCAGTCCCCTCCCCCGCGCCTACCAGTGGGCCGATGGCTCGGCCTATGTGAATCACGTCGCCCTCGTCCGGCAGGCGCGCGGCGCCGAGATGCCCGCCTCTTTCTGGACCGATCCGCTGATGTACCAGGGCGGCTCCGACACGTTCATCCCGCCGCGCGACCCGATCATGCTCCCCGACGAGGCGCACGGCATCGACTTCGAGGGCGAGGTGGCGGTGGTTACCGACGACGTGCCGATGGGCGTCGATCCGGTCGCCGCCCTTGACCACATCCGCCTCGTCATGATCGTCAACGATGTGAGCCTGCGGAACCTCATCGCGCCCGAGCTCGCCAAGAGCTTCGGCTTCTTCCAGTCGAAACCCTCCACCGCCTTCTCGCCGGTGGCGGTGACGCCGGACGAGCTCGGCGATGCCTGGCGCGGCGGCAAGCTGCACCTGCCGCTTCTCGCCTATCTCAACGGTGAGCCCTTCGGCCGACCGGAGGCAGGCATCGACATGACCTTCGACTTCGGCACGCTGATCGCCCACGCGGCCAAGACCCGGGCGCTCTCCGCCGGCACCATCATCGGCTCGGGGACCGTGTCGAACCGCGACCCCGACGGTGGCCCCGGCCGGCCCATTGCCGAGGGCGGGCTCGGCTATGTCTGCATCGCCGAGATGCGGACGGTGGAGACGATCCGCGCCGGTGCGCCGCGCACCCCGTTCATGCGCTTCGGCGATGCGGTGCGCCTGGAGGTCAAGGACGAGCGCGGCCATTCGATCTTCGGCGCCATCGACCAGATCGTGCGCAAGCACCACGCCTGAACGGGTTCGAGGACGAGCACAGATGACCGAACCGACCCGGGCCTTTGCGTCCACCGCCGATCTGGGGCCGAAGACCGTCTCCTTCGACCGCCTGGGCGAAGGGCTTTACGCCTACACCGCCGAGGGCGACCCCAATTCCGGCATCATCGTCGGTGACGATGGCTGCATGGTCATCGACGCCCAGGCGACGCCCGCCATGGCCGCCGACGTCATCGCGCGCGTGCGCCAGGTGACCGACAAGCCGATCCGCTACGTCCTGCTCTCGCATTATCATGCAGTGCGCGTGCTCGGTGCCTCGGCCTATGAGGGCGCCACGATCATCGCCTCGGACGCGACGCGCGGCCTGATCGTCGAGCGCGGCGAACAGGACAAGGCGAGCGAGATCGGCCGTTTTCCCCGCCTCTTCCCGGGCGCGGAATCGATCCCGCCCGGCCTCACCTGGCCGCATGTCACCTTCGGTACGGAGATGACCGTCTGGCTCGGTCGCCGCGAGGTGAAGCTCATGCATCTCGGTCGCGGCCACACGGCCGGCGATACCGTGGCCTGGGTCCCGGATTCCGGGGTCGCCTTCACCGGTGACCTCGTCGAGTATCACTCCGCCTGCTATTGCGGCGACGCCCATTTCAGGGACTGGCCGAAGACCCTCGCCGCGATCGAGGCGCTGGCGCCCAAGGCCGTGGTGCCCGGTCGCGGCGCGGCGCTCACCTCCCCCGACATGGTGGCGGACGGCATCCGCCTCACCCGCGACTTCCTCGACACGCTCTACGGATCGGTGGCGGAGAGCGTCGGGAAAGGTCTGACACTGAAGCAGGCCTTCGACGCCTGCCGTGTCGCCATGGACCCGAAATTCGGCTCCTTCGCCATCTACGAGCACTGCCTGCCCTTCAACGTCTCGCGCGCCTTTGACGAGGCGAGCGGCATCGATTGGCCGGTCATCTGGACCGATGTCCGCGACCGCGAGATGTGGGCGAAGCTGCAGGGCTGAGGAAGCGGCCCGCGCTCAGCGGGCGGCGCGCTCCCACAGGTTCTTCGTCACCTGGACAAAGGCCGTCGAGCGCAGGCCGGCATCCTTCATCGAAGCGGCAATCTTTGTCATCAGCAGCGGATCGCCCGAGGCGATGGCGATGTCGAGCATGATCGCCCATTCGTCGTCGGCCGGTTCCTCACCCTTGGTGCCTGCCGCGATCGCCCTCATTCGGGTGGCAAGCCCGTCGACTCGCGCGATATAGGCCTTCGCGCCCTCGGAGGTGATGCGGGCCGCAACGGCGTCCACGGCCTCCTTCGGGCCACGGCCGACGACGGCGCGCCACAGCGTCTCGAAGACCACGCCGACCCGCTCCTGGTCGAAGGTCACGCGGTTGAGCTCGTCGACCCGCCCGAGACGCACGAAGAGGTCGCGCGCCTCCGCCACGGCACCGCGGCCAATGAGCATCTCCACGGCCGTATCGATCACGGCGCCGCGCGACCGGCCGGTCGCCTCCGCCGCCTCGGCGACGGCCACGAGGCTCGCCACGGGCAAGTTCCGCATCCCGCCGATGTCCTCGTCGACCGAGACCGCGTCCTCCGGCGGCAGGCGCAGGGCCGGCCCGAAGGCACGGATCCACTCGGCGCGCCCCTCGCGCATGAGGACGCGCAGGATGCGGCTCCCCGACTCGGCATCCGCCGAGGTGTTGAAGGGCGGCCGGGCCGCCAGCGCCTTGCGGAAGCCCTCGAGATTGTTCGCCGCGACGGCCCCCCGAAGCACCATGTCCCAGCTGTCGCGACGCGCAGTCTCGGCATCGTCGAACGGAGCGGTCTGGTTCGCGCGCGCCCCGCGCGCCCATTCGTCGATGGAGCGGGCGATCACCATGTCGCCGCGGGCACCGGCCTGCAGCGCCTGCGCCATGCGGCGGGTGAAGCGGTCCTTGATCTGGTTCGCCACGGCATCCGCCTCGGCAGGCGCGCGGGCGATGGCGATCTCGAGAAGCTCGAGCTTGATCTCGTCGCGGCTGTCGCTCTCCACCAGGCGATCAACCCGACCGAGCGCGTCGGCGACGCGGCCCGAGCGCGCCTCGTCGAGGATCAGCACGGAGGGCTCCGACAGCGGCGCCGGCTGCGGCTGGTCGAGGCCGAGCTCGCGATAGGCGGCGGCGAAATCGCCCTTGCGCGCCAGGTGCTCGGCCCGCACCGGCACGATGCGCTCCTTGATGCCATCGACGGTCGCGATCTTCGCCCAGGCCTCGTAGCGCGCCATCCAGCGTTCACGCGCGCCAAGGTCGGGATCGGATTGCAGGAACGCCTCGAAGGCGGCTGTGGCGGCCCAGCCCTCCGGCTCCTCGGCGGCGGCCTTGAGCGCCAGTTCGGCGGTGCAGGCCGGGGTCGGCGCGGCGGTGCAGGCGGCCTCGTCGACCGTGACCTCGATGGCGTGCGGCGCCTGCGCCGCGAGCGGCTGCGCCATCGCGAGAACCGAGGCCGCGACAGCGGAGAGGAGGAGGTTACGGACGGTGCGGGTCATGGCGAACCTTTGTGTCACGGCCGGATCGGGGGTACAGGAGCAAGGGCACCAAGGCAACGCGCGATCCCGTCGCGCGGGGCCTCCGGCGAGGCCGGACGCAGCACCGCCCTTCGGACCGCTCGCTCACGCCCCCATCCTGGTGTATAAGGCTCGTCCCCTGCCCGCGTGGTCCAAAGACCCGAGGCGCAGGGATCACTTTTTCGCGCGGGAGCGAACCCGTCGCGAGACCAGGCGAGAGGAACGTGTCATGGGCGAGCGTTGGAGCCCGTCGAGCTGGCGGTCGAAGCCGATCCTGCAGGTGCCGGTCTATAAGGACCAGACGGCGCTTCAGGACGTCGAGAAGCGCCTTTCGGGCTTTCCGCCGCTGGTTTTTGCGGGCGAGGCGCGCAACCTGAAGAAGTCCCTCGCGAAAGTCGCAAGAGGCGAGGCCTTCCTGCTGCAGGGCGGTGACTGCGCCGAGAGCTTCGCCGAGCACGGCGCCGACAACATCCGCGATTTCTTCCGCGCCTTCCTGCAGATGGCCGTGGTGCTGACCTATGCCGGCGGCATGCCGGTGGTGAAGGTCGGCCGCGTTGCCGGCCAGTTCGCCAAGCCGCGCTCGGCCGACACCGAGACGATCGACGGCGTGACGTTGCCCTCCTATCGCGGCGACATCATCAACGACATCGCTTTCACGCCGGAGTCGCGCGAGCCGGATCCGACCCGCCAGGCCATGGCCTACCGCCAGTCGGCGGCGACGCTGAACCTGCTGCGCGCCTTCGCCTATGGCGGCTACGCCAATCTCGACAACGCCATGAAGTGGATGCTCGGCTTCGTGAAGGACACGCCGGCCAACGACCGCTATCGGCACCTCGCCGAGCGGATCGAGGAGGCGCTGGATTTCATGCGCGCCTGCGGCATCGACCCCGAGGCTCATCCGGAGATGCGCACCACCGAGCTCTATACGAGCCATGAGGCGCTGCTGCTGGGCTACGAAGAGGCGCTGACCCGCGTCGATTCCACCTCCGGCGACTGGTACGCCACCTCTGGCCACATGCTGTGGATCGGCGACCGCACCCGCCAGGTCGACCATGCCCATGTCGAGTATTTCCGCGGCATCAAGAACCCGATCGCCTTCAAGTGCGGTCCGAGCCTCGATGCCGACGGCCTGATCCGCCTGCTCGACGTCCTCAACCCCGAGGACAAGGCCGGCCGCATCACGCTGATCTGCCGCTTCGGCGCCGACAAGGTGGAGAAGCACCTGCCCGCCCTGATCCGCGCCGTGGAGAAGGAAGGCCGGACGGTCGTGTGGTCCTGCGATCCGATGCATGGCAACACGATCAAGGCCGCGAATGGCTACAAGACGCGCCCCTTCGACCTCGTCATGGGCGAAATCGAGCGCTTCTTCGCCATCCATGCGGCCGAGGGTACCTATGCCGGCGGCATCCATCTCGAGATGACCGGCAAGAACGTCACGGAATGCACGGGCGGTCGCGCGGCAATCACCGACCTCGACCTGTCGGACCGCTACCACACCCATTGCGACCCGCGGCTCAACGCCGAGCAGGCGCTGGAAGTGTCGTTCAAGGTGGCCGAGATGCTGAAGCGCCAGCGCCTCACCCGCAGCCCAGCGGTGCGCGAAGCGGCGGAGTGACCTCCGCCCCAAGGCGACAGAAAGACAAAGGCCCGCTCCGGCATCCGGAACGGGCCTTTTGATGTCGGGGATCGGCCGATCAGTATTTGATGCCGACGCCGGCGCGGATCGTGTGCAGCGTCACCGGCACGCCGCCCATCGAGGGCACGCGCAGGAACTGATACTCGGCACGGGCAAAGATGTTGTTGGTCAGCAGCGCCTCGACGCCGGTGCCCATGACATAGCCGAAGCCGATCGTGCCGTTGGCGCTCCTCGTCGAGTTGACGATGTCGCTGTAGGCGGCGGTCCAGTCGACGCTGTCCGAGGAGTCGGTGTCGATGCGCGAGATGCCGGCGCGGTAGCTGACCGAGGAATTGCCGCGCACCAGCGCAAGACCGCCGGTGATATAGGGCATGACCCGGCCATAGGCCCAGCCGCCGCGCAGGCGCGCCGTCACATAGTCGGTGATGGAGGCTCGCACCGTCGTGCTCTGCGAGAAGGCGTCGGTAAAGCCGGTCTGGGCGTAGAGCACGCTGAAGGGCTGGGTCCAGGTCCGGCTCCCGCCGCCGCCGCTGGCGACGCGGTTGTAATCGACCTCGAAGCCGATCACCGCATCCTCGTACTGCTGCTGGTAGCCGACGAAGATGCCGAACATCACCGGCGAGGCCCGGACCGGGTCGACATTGATGAAATCGGGTGCCGGGGTGCCCGATGGCGGGTTGAGATAGACAAGGCCGTTGAGCAGCCGCCTCGCCTCACGCTGGGCCATCGCTTGCGTGTCGGCCGTCATGCTGCCGATGCCACCGTGGACACCGCCATAGATGCCGGACCAGTTTGGTCCGGTGTCCTCATAGGCCGGCAGCGAACCGCGCAGCGACATGTCGGCCGCCGCGGCCGGGTGAGCCAGGGCCACCAGCCCTGCGAGCACCGCCGCCCCTGCGGCCTTGCCCATCGTGATCATCGAACGCGCCGCCATTCCGGCCTCCTCGCGAGCCGCGACCCCGCACGGGTCGCTCTCCCTCGCGACCATTCATGAATCATCAAGGTTACTGCCGGGTTAAGTGCAACATCATTCAAGCATCTGTTTCTGTTTGGATTTTTACCTTTTGTTGAGGATTGGCGCCGCCTTGGCCTCCGGCGGGATGCGCGTCGGCCGCGGGCCGCCCCGTCCCTCGACACATTGAGAACCGCAGGCCCGCGCGTTACATCTCACCCATGACCCAGACGCCGTCCTCGCTCCGCATCGCCGTCGCCCAGCTCAATCCCGTCATGGGCGATGTCGCCGGCAACCTCGCCAAGGCACGCGCCGCACGGGCCGATGCGGCGGCAGCGGGCGCCGACCTCGTGGTCTTCTCCGAGCTCTTCATCTCCGGTTACCCGCCGGAGGACCTGGTGCTGAAACCGGCCTTCCAGGCCGCCTGCCGCGCGGCCACCGAGACGCTGGCGCGCGAGACGGCAGATGGCGGCCCCGCCCTGCTCGTCACCACGCCCTGGGCGGAGGACGGCCGCGTCTATAACGCCGTGGTCGTCGCCGATGCCGGCATGATCCAGGCGGTGCGCTTCAAGGTCGACCTGCCGAACTATTCGGTCTTCGACGAGAAGCGCGTCTTTGCGCCCGGCCCGCTGCCCGGCCCGGTCAATGTCCGCGGCGTGCGCATCGGCGTGCCGATCTGCGAGGACATCTGGGGCGAGGAGGTGGTCGAGACCCTCTCCGAGACCGGGGCCGAGATGCTTATCGTTCCCAACGGCTCGCCCTACCGCGAGAGCGTCTATGACGAGCGGATGAGCACCATCGTCGCCCGGATCGGCGAGAGCGACCTGCCGCTGCTCTACGTCAACCAGGTGGGCGGGCAGGACGAGTTGGTCTTCGACGGCGCCTCGCTGGCGGTGAATGCCGACCGCTCGCTGGCCATGCAGCTTCCCGCCTTCGCCGAGACCATCGCCATCGTGGAGGCGAAGCGCGTCGATGGCGCCTGGCGCTTCTCGGGGCCCGTCCATGCCCACGAGACCGGCGACGAGGCGAACTACGCCGCCTGTGTCCTCGGCCTGCGCGACTATGTCGAAAAGAACCGCTTCCCCGGCGTGGTCCTCGGCCTGTCCGGCGGCATCGATTCCGCCATCTGCGCCGCCATGGCGGTCGACGCCCTCGGCCCGGAGCGGGTCCATTGCGTGATGCTGCCCTATCGCTTCACGTCGGAGGATTCGCTCAAAGACGCCTTCGAATGCGCCCGGGCGCTCGGCGTACGCTACGACGTCGTGCCGATCGCCGCCGCCGTGGAGGGCCTCGAGGCGACGCTGGCGCCGCTCTTCAAGGGCACCAACCGTGACATCACCGAGGAGAATCTGCAGAGCCGCGCCCGCGGCACGATCCTCATGTCCATCTCCAACAAGTTCGGCGCCATGGTGGTGACCACCGGCAACAAGAGCGAGATGTCGGTCGGCTACGCCACGATCTATGGCGACATGAACGGCGGCTACAATCCGGTGAAGGACCTCTACAAGAGCGAGGTCTTCCGCCTCTCGGCCCTGCGCAACCGCTGGAAGCCGGCCGGCGCCCTCGGGCCGGACGGCGAGGTCATCCCCGTCAACATCATCACCAAGCCACCGACGGCGGAGCTACGCGAGAACCAGAAAGATCAGGACTCGCTGCCGCCCTACGACATCCTCGACGCCATTCTGGAGCGCCTGGTGGAAAGGGAGGCGCCGGTCGCCTCCATTGTCGCCGAGGGCTACGAGGCCGAGACGGTCAAAAAGGTCGAGCGGCTCCTGAACATCGCCGAATACAAGCGCCGCCAGGCCGCCCCCGGCGTGAAGGTCACCGCCCGCAATTTCGGCCGCGACCGGCGCTATCCGATCGTCAACCGCTTCCGCGACACCGGCGAGCCGCTGCCGCGGCCCGACATGGCGGTGATGAACCCCACCGCCATGCCGAAGCTGGACGTGGTGGACTTCTGACCCCGTCCCGCGCTATCCCGCGCCGACACCCGACGGCCGAGACAGCGATGACCGATCCCGAAGCCCTCAAGCGCGACGCCGCCGCCAAGGCCCTGACCTTCGTCGAGGACGGCATGCGCCTCGGCCTTGGCACCGGCTCCACCGCCAAGCATTTCGTCGATCTGCTCGCCGAGCGCGTGGCGGCCGGCCTCAGGGTCGTCGGCGTCCCGACCTCTGAGGTGACCCGCGCCCAGGCCGAGCGGCTCGGCGTGCCGCTGACCACCCTCGACGAGACGCCCGAACTCGACATCACCATCGACGGCGCCGACGAGATCGACCCGGCGCTGAACCTCATCAAGGGCGGCGGCGGCGCCCTGCTGCGCGAAAAGATCGTCGCCGCCGCCTCCGGCCGCATGATCGTCATCGCCGACGCCTCCAAGCGCGTCGAGGCTCTCGGCCGTTTCCCGCTTCCCATCGAGGTCAACGCCTTTGGCCTCGGCGCCACCGAGCGCGCCATCGCCAGGGTGCTGGAGGCCTACGTCTGTCCCGCGCCGCTGACCCTGCGCCGCAAGGCCGGTGGCCATGTTTTCGTCACGGACGGCGGTCACATGATCCTCGATGCGGCCTGCATCCGGATTCCCGATCCGGTCCAGCTCGGTGCCCGCCTTCATTCCGTGCCCGGCGTGGTCGAGCACGGCCTGTTCATTGGTCTTGCGTCCTGCGCGATCATCGCTTCCCCTGGAGGCGCAGAGGTCGTAGGACGTGTCTGACACGAGAGCCGCTTCGGCACGCCGCGGCCCGAGACTTCCCGAGGAGTGATCCCGATGTTCGCCCGTATGTTCGCCGCAGCCGTCACGGCCAGCGCCCTAGTCGCCGCGACCGCTGCGACCGCGCAGAGCCCGCGGCCCCCGGCCACGCAGGCCCAGGCGCAGCCGGCCGCTCCCGCCGCCCCTACCGCACCCCAGCCCTCGGCCGAGCATGTCGCCATCGCCCGCCAGGTCGTCGAGCTCTCCGGCGCCTCGGCCTCCTTCGAGAACGTCATTCCGGCTTTCGTCGAGCAGGCCAAGTCGCTCTTCCTGCCGACCAACCCGGATCTCGGCCGCCAGTTCAACGAGGTCGGCGACATGCTGAAGACCGAGTTCCAGCCGCGCGTGAACGAGCTCATCCAGGGCATCGCAGTGGCCTATGCACAGCGCTTCACCGTCGAAGAGCTGCGCCGCATCCAGGCCTTCTACCAGTCGGCCGATGGCCAGAAGCTGGTCCGCACCATCCCGACCATCATGGAAGAGACCTTCGGGCGCACCCAGCAGTGGAGCCAGATCGTCACGCGCGATCTCGTCGCCCGCTTCCGCGAGGAATTCGCCAAGCGCGGCATCCGCCTCTGACGCCTTCCCCTCGTGAATGCAAAACGCCGGGCTTGTGCCCGGCGTTTTCGTTTGTGAAGGCCAATCGTCGTTCCCGGGGATGTCAGTCCTCGTCGGACTTCATCCGCCAGCCGAGCCGCGCCCAGAGCAGCGGCCCGAACAGCGCTACCACCGCGACGACCAGCAGTGTCGCCGAGATGGGGCTGGTCAGGAGCACGGTCGCGTCGCCGTTGCTGATCTGCAGGGCGCGCCTCAGCTGCGTCTCCGCCATGGGGCCGAGGATCATGCCGACCACCACCGGCGCGATCGGATAGTCGAAGCGGCGCATGGCGAAGGCGAGCAGCCCGAGCACCAGCACCAGAGTCAGTTCGACGAGCGAGCCCTTGGCCGCCAGCACGCCCACCGTCGCGAAGACCAGGATGCCGCCATAGAGCCAGGGGCGGGGAATTGACAGTAGCCGCACCCAAAGGCCGACCAGCGGCAGGTTGAGCACGATTAGCATCGTGTTGGCGATGAACAGCGAGGCGATGAGGCCCCAGACGACGTCCGCCGAGGTGACGAAGAGCAGCGGGCCCGGCTGGAGGTTGTACTGCTGGAAGCCCGCCAGCATGATCGCTGCCGTGGCGGAGGTGGGGATGCCGAGGGTGAGCAGCGGCACCAGCGTGCCGGCGGCCGAGGCGTTGTTGGCCGCTTCGGGCCCGGCAACACCCTCGATGGCGCCGTGACCGAACTCCTCCGGATGTTTCGAGAGCCGCTTCTCGGTGGCGTATGAGAGGAAGGTCGGAACCTCCGCCCCGCCGGCCGGCAGCGCACCGATGGGGAAACCGAAGGCCGTGCCACGCAGCCAGGGCAGCCAGGACCGCTTCCAGTCCTCCTTGGTCATCCACAGCGAGCCGCGGATCGGCTCGACCTTGCCATCATCCGCCCCGCCCTTCTGCGACGCCACCGCCATGGCCTCGCCAACCGCGAACATGGCGACCGCCACCGTCGTCACCTCAAGCCCGTCGAGCAGGTCCGGCACGCCGAAGGAGAGCCGCGCCTGACCGGTGAGCTTGTCTATACCGACAAGGCCGAGGGTCAGGCCGATGGCGAGTGAGGTGAGACCGCGCAGCCGCGACGAACCGAAGGTCGCCGAGACCGTGATGAAGGCCACCAGCATCAGCGCGAAATAGTCCTCGGGCCCGAAGGCGATGGCGACCTCGGCGAGGAACGGCGCGAAGATGGTGAGGAGCGCGGTGGCGATCGTGCCGGCGACGAAGGAGCCGATGGCGGCGGTGGCGAGCGCCGCGCCGCCGCGTCCCGCCCGCGCCATGCGGTTGCCCTCCAGCGCCGTCACGATGGAGGAGCTCTCACCCGGCGTGTTGAGCAGGATCGACGTGGTCGAGCCGCCATACATGCCGCCATAGTAGATGCCGGCGAACATGATGAGGGATCCCGCCGGGTCCATCTTGAAGGTGATGGGCAGCAGCAGCGCTACCGTCATGGCCGGACCGATGCCCGGCAGCACACCGACGGCCGTGCCGAGGATGACGCCGACGAGTGCGAAGAGGAGGTTCATCGGCTGGACGGCGATGGCGAGGCCATTGCCGAGGAGGGACAGCGTTTCCATGGCGATCGGGGGCGGGGGGTGACGCGGGCGGGGACCGCCGCGGGGTCAGAACAGGCTTTCGGTAAAGCCGGACGGGAGAGACAGGCCGAGGAGGCGCACGAAGAAGAGATAGACGACCGCCGCCATGAGGCCGCCGATGCCGACGTCGACCAGTGCGCGGCGTGAGCCGAACGCCCGGGCCGTGGAGGCGAAGAGCAGCGCGCAGGCCGGAACGAAGCCGGCGGTCTTGATAAGCAGGATCATCACGGCGAGGCCGCCGGTGATCCAGGCGACGCTGGTCCAATCCGCTTCCTCCCGGGTCGGGAAAGTGCCCTTCCAGCCGGCGACGACGGTCAGCGAGCCGAAGAGCAGCAGCAGCAGCGACACCAGGAACGGCATCATCTGCGGCCCGAGCGTCTGGCTGCCGAAACTCGCGCGGAGCGCCCAGGACTGCCAGAAGACGATGGCGGCGACGGCGATCAGGCCGGCACCGATGGCGATGACCGGACGGTCGGCGCCGGTTCCTCCCCCGCCCGACATCACGCCCTCACCAGACCAAGCTGGCCGAGCACGCCGGAAACGCGGGCGATTTCCTCCTTGAGGAAAGCCTCGAAGGCGCTGGCGCCGAGATAGGTGTCCTGCCAGCCCTTGGCGGAGAGCTGGTCGGCCCAGCCCTTGGACTTCACCATTCTCTCGACGAGCTGGCCGAGTTCGGCGCGCTGCGCCTCGGTGATACCGGGGGCGGCGAAGACGCCGCGCCAGTTCTGCAGCTCGAGCTTGATGCCCTGTTCGGACAGGGTCGGGCCGGGAAGGCCGGCCGTGCCCTGTGGCGCGGTCAGGCCGATCCAGCGCAGGCGCCGGCCCTTCACATGCTGCTCGAACTCGCTGCCGCCGCCGACACCGACGGTCACGCGGTTCGACAGGATGGCCGCCATGGCCTCGCCGCCGCCGGAATGGGCGATGTAATTGACCTTCGAGCCGTCGGCACCGGCAAGGCCCGCGAACATGGCGGCGGTGATGTGGTCGACACCACCGGCCGACCCCCCGCCCCAGCTGACCTTGGTGACGTCAGCCTTGATTGCGGCGATGAGGTCCTGCGGCGTCTTGATCGGCGAATTCGCCGCCACCACCAGCGCCTGCCATTCGCCGGTCAGGCGGGCGATGGGCGTTACAGCGTCGAGAGTGACCGGCGCGCGGTTCATGAGGATGGCGCCGACCATGACGAAGCCAGAGACCATCAGCGCCGTCGGGTCGCCTTTCGAGCCGTTGACGAACTGGGCGATGCCGATGATCCCGCCGGCACCCGCGACATTGGTGACCTGGGCGGACCGGACGATCCGCTCGGCGGTGAGCACGCCCTGCATGACGCGGGCCGTCTGGTCCCAGCCGCCGCCCGGCGCAGCCGGCGCCATGATCTTCAGCTCGCTCGGCAGGGCCTGCAGGCTCCCACTTGCGGCCGCTGTCAAAATGGCGCTGCCGAGGGCCAGAGCCTCGCGCCGCGTCAAAGTCGCCATGGTCGTTCACTCCCCATTCATGACGTGGAATGTCGCACCAGGTGCGACAAACCGCCATAGCGTCTTATCCGGATGCCGGTGGGGTGCCGGTGGCTCCTACTCGAGCCGCAGATGTGCCCTGCCGCTGCCGACCAGGGCTCCAAGCACGGCACCCAGCGAATGGCACCAGGCGATCCATCGGATGCGAGCGAGCGTGCCCGGCGGCAGTTCGGCGCGCCGGGGATGGACGGCGAGAACCTCGGCAATGTCCCGCATGCGCCCGCCCAGCACGTGACGGACGGAGTGGAACAGCGCGGAGCGCGGTCGAAGGTGATTGCGGCGCAGCGAGGCCCCATAGACCAGGCCATTGTCGATGACGTGAAGCGTCGCCTCGATGAAACGGGTGTGCTGGGTGTGGTTCACCGGGAAAGCGTTGCTCACCGGCATGCTACGGCCGAGCACACGGCTCTCGAAGGCGTGGATCGCGAAGGGCCGGCGCCCCGCCATGTCCCGCCGGAAGGCCGTGGTCGCGACCGTGCCGCCAAGTTCGGGCGCGGCGGCGGGGTGCCAGTGACGGTAGAAGTTGAAGAGGAAATTGGCCCAGGCCCAGGGTTTCGTCGACGTGAGGTTGGCCGCAGTGCCCGTCACCGCAAGGCAGGTCGAAGGGACTGTCGCAAGGGTCGCGAGAAGCCCGTCGAGCCAGTCCTGCGTCGGCACCGAATGGTCCTCGATGGAGATCACCCAGGCGCTCTCCTTCATGAATTCGGGCAGGCGCGCCCGCAGCTGGAAGATGCTCTGGCCGGGGATCACGATCAGCTCGAGACCTGGGACATCGGGAAACGGCTCGTCGTCGGCCTTGCCGGTCAGGACCGTCATGACGAGGCGATCCCCCAGACGCGGCGCAAGGCGCTCGATCGAGGCGCGCGACTTCGACCAGGGATCCCCCGTGACGACGAAGATATGCAGGTCATGCGGCCGCGTTTCCGGCGGCCACAGCTCCACGGCGGCGACGATGTCCGCATCCTCGCGCGCGGCATCGCGAAAGCGGTTGCGGTAGTCGGAGGAGGCGAGGAGGTCCGTCACAAACTGCGCAGCGTCGCCTGGATGCGACAGGTGATCCGCGGCTGCCGTCTGACCCGTCACCGCCCGAAACAGCCAGGCCCTGTCCCCCGTCTGTGCAGCTGGACCATCGGCCGGGGGGCCGGATTCCTGGGACATGAACTTGGCTCCTGAAACGCAGGCGGACAATGCGTGGATTGATCCCACGCAGCAAGCACGCCCCTCGCGGATTTGTGTCCCCGCCCCCCTGTGTTAAGGCCGGACCGGTCACGATCTTTCCGGCGGCACGGCGCGAGCCTGCCGCCAGCCCGCCGAGGACACCATGAGCACCGCTGCCGATCCGCGCTTCGACGTCGACCTCTTCGTCATCGGGGGTGGCTCCGGTGGCGTCCGCGCCGGGCGCATCGCCGCCACCCACGGTGCCCGTGTCATGGTCGCCGAGGAGTACCGGATGGGCGGCACCTGCGTGATCCGCGGCTGCGTGCCGAAGAAGCTGATGGTCTACGCCTCGCAGTTCCACGAGCATTTCGAGGATGCCGCCGGCTTCGGCTGGACCGTGGGAGAGACGGCCTTCGACTGGCCGCGCTTCATTGCCGCCAAGGATCGCGAGATCACCCGCCTCGAGGGCATCTACGGCGCCAACCTCACCAAGGCCGGCGTCGAGATCGTCGCCCAGCGCGCCACCGTTACCGGCCCCCATGCGGTGAAGCTCGCCGATGGCCGCACCATCACCGCCCGCTACATCCTCATCGCCACGGGTGGCCGACCCTCGACCGACGAGGCCCTGCCCGGCCGCGAGCACACGATCTCCTCCAACGAGGTGTTCCACCTGCCTGAACAGCCGAAGCGCATCGTCATCGCCGGCGGCGGCTACATCGCCGTCGAATTCGCCGGGGTCTTCGCCGGCCTCGGCTCGGAGGTGACCCTCGTCTATCGCGGCGACAAGGTCCTGCGCGGCTTCGACGACGACATCCGCGACCACCTCATGGCGGAGTATCAGAAGAAGGGCATCCGCCTGGTGATGGGCGAGGTCTTCACGTCCATCGAGAAGGGCGCCGACGGCCTCACCGTCAGCTTCCGCAACGGCCATCCCCCCGTCGTCGCCGACCAGGTGCTCATGGCCATCGGCCGCAAGCCCAATACGGCCGGCCTCGGCCTCGAAGCGGCGGGCGTCAAGCTCGGCAAGGCCGGCGAGGTGCTGGTCGATGCCGACAGCCGCACGTCAGTGCCGTCGATCTACGCGGTGGGTGACGTCACCGACCGGGTGAACCTCACCCCCGTCGCCATCCGCGAGGGCCATGCCTTCGCCGACACCGTGTTCGGCGGCAAGACCTGGACGGCCGACCATCAACTGATCCCGACCGCCGTTTTCTCGGAGCCCGAGATCGGCACGGTTGGCATGTCGGAGGCCGAGGCGCTGGCCACCGGCTGCGCCCTCGACGTCTACAAGGCGACCTTCCGTCCCATGAAGCACACGATCTCCGGCCGCGACACGCGCATGCTGATGAAGCTGCTCGTCGATGGCGAGACCGACCGCGTCCTCGGCGTCCATGTCTGCGGTCCGGATGCGGGCGAGATGATCCAGCTCGCCGGCATAGCCGTGAAGATGGGCGCGACAAAGGCCGATTTCGATTCGACCATGGCCGTCCATCCGACCGCGGCCGAGGAGCTCGTCACGATGCGCACGCCGAGCCACCGCCACCCGAAGGCGCCGAAAGCCGCCTGAGGCTCAGCCGCAATCGCCGATGAGGCGCTGCGCCACCCAGCCGATCTTGGCGCTGCGATATTCGGGCTGGCTGGGCATGTAGAGCTCGCCGTCGGGCCAGTAGAGAACCTGCGTCCAGGGACCGGAACGGATGACCTCCCCCTGGTTGCGGGCGCGCAGCTGGACGTTATGGCCTGTCTTCATCCGTGCGATCAGCCGGGCATCCACCGAGGGGCCGGCGCGCAGGGCGGCAAAGCCATCGGACGTCGGGAGCACCTCGCACACGGCGTTGATGGCCTTGGCCGGTGTGGCAGCGAGGGCAGCGACGGCAAAGGCAGCGAACAGACAGCGACGGACCATGGCGGTGCTCCGGAACGAGTGTGATCCTCAGTCCCTAGCGCGCGGATCCTGCGGCCCTGTGGCGGGCCGCGGTCCCTTGTGTTTCGTCCAGCGCCGCTCAGCGCGGCTGCAGCACCAGCCGGCCCATCGCGCCCTTCTCGATCTCCGCCCGGTTCGTGCGCATCGACATGAACTCCACCCGCGCCCAGCGCTCCGCAAGATTGCGGTAGAGCTGCGAGGTCGGGATGCCCGACTGCCCGGTCGAGTGCATGAAGACAGACCGCTCGGGGTCGGCCATGTCGTAGATGGCGCGCAGCGAGGCGGAATGGCGCGACACGAAGGGCCCGGCCTCGTTGCGGATCGTGTAGCGGTTGACGTTCACCGTGTAGGTGTCGCCAGGCACGGGCACGCGCACGTCGAAGAGCGGGGCGAGCTGGGCCACCCGCGAGAAGGGCCGGTGCTCCGAAAGGGCCTCATGCGCCGTGCCCCAGCGCCAGGCGCGCCAGTCGGCGCCATAGCGCTTCGTCAGGTCCTCGAGCGCGAGATCCAGGGCACGCGACACGAGCAAGGCACAGCTCTGCGGACGCCCCTCGGCGTTGCACCAGGCAGCAGCGCCGTTCTGGTCCTTCAGCACGCCCATCATGAAGCTGTGGCGCTGGTCCCATAGCGTCGCAAACAGCCGCGGGCCGAGCTCATCGGCATAGATGAGCCGCGTCAGCTCGCGCATCCAGGCGGCAACGACGAGCGGCTCGGCACGGTCGGTCGCCATGGTGCCGTCGAAGGTGCCGAGCGCCGCCAGCACCTGCCGCACTGTCTCCGGCGTCTGCCGCGCACGCTCGGCCTCGCCCCTGGGGTGGGCGGCGAGGAGCAGCGGCAGCGCCTCGCGCACCGCGTTCGACCGGTGGTCGGCCTGCATGGCGCGGAAACTCGCCATGCCGTGGCGCGGGGTCGCGGCGAGCAGCTCGGCGATGCGGTCGGCGCGATGCGGCGTGGACCATTCGAAGGTGATGTGGTGCGGATAACCCTCGGGCGTGATCCGCTCATTGGCTGTGATGCGGTGGCCGCGCGCCGGGTTGAACTCCTGCGGCAGCTCTTCGAACGGAATGAAGCCCGCCCAGTCGTAGCGAGCATCCCAGCCCGGCGCCGGGAACAGGCCCTTCAGGTCGTTGTCGGGACGGCGCACCGGCACGCGGCCTGCCGCGACGAAGCCGATATTCCCGTCGACATCGGCATAGACCATGTTCTGTTGCGGCACGGCATAGTGCCGGGCGGCGTCGCGGAATTCGTCCCAATTGCGCGCGAAGTTCAGCTTGGCGAAGGCCTGGACGGTGAGGTTGTCGGGGGAGAGCGCCGTCCATTGCAGCGCCAGCGCATGGCCCTGCGGCACGGCCTGCGTCGCGCCGCCGGACGCGCCGTCGGAGATGACGGGGCCGTGGCGGGAGATGCGGACATTCAGCACCTCGTCCGGCGCGCCGCGCACCTGGATGACCTCGCGCACCGTCTCGAAACGCGCCCAGCCATCGGGGGTCTGGTAGCGGGTCGGGTCGGCCGGATCGATCTTCTCGATGAAGATGTCCTGCACGTCCGGGCCGGTATTGGTGAAGCCCCAGGCGATGCGATCGTTGCGGCCGAGGACGACGCTGGGCACGCCCGGCAACGTCGCGCCGATCACCGTGCCCGAGGGCGAGGTGAGGCGGGCGAAATACCAGAGCGCCGGCGCCGAGAGGCCGAGATGGGGGTCGTTGGCAAGCAACGGCTTGCCGGTCTCGGAGCGGGCGCCGGAGACGACCCAGTTGTTGGAGCCGAGGCCCTCGACGCCGAAATCGAAGGCGCGGATGAGCGCCGCCGCCCGCTGCGTCTGGCCACCGAGCGACCGGTAGAGCGCCGTGTAGTCCGGCAGCGCCGGCCAGCTCTCCCCGGGATAGGGCGGCAGGAACTGGCCGATCTGCTCCATGGTGAGACCCCGCTGGGCGAGCCGCATCCGGGTGATCTCGGCATTGAAATTTCCGCCGAGATCGAGGGCCATCATCAGCGACCAGCCGATGGAATCGACCGGCGACCAGGGCTCAGGGGCGGGAGCCCGCAGCAGCCAGAATTCCGGCGGAAGCGGCGAGGAGCGCGTCGTGAGATAGGCGTTAACGCCGCGCGCATAGGCGGCAAGCTGCACCCGCGTGTCCTGGTCGAGATTGGCGAAGATCGCCTCGGCCGCGCGGCGGATGCCGATGGTCCGCAGGAAGCGGTCGGTCTCCAGTCCCGGCGCGCCGACGAGCTCGGAGAGGCGGCCATTAGCAATGCGCCGGTTCATCTCCATCTGCCACAGCCGATCCTGGGCATGGACGAAGCCGAGGGCCGCAGTGGCGTCGAGATCGCTCTCGGCGAAGATATGCGGCACGCCCTCCTGGTCGCGCAGGACCTCCACCGGCTTCTGGAAGCCCGGCAGGGTGATGGTGCCGGCCACCTGTGGCTCCACCGACCGGACGTACCAGAGCCCTACCCCAAGAACGCCGGCGACCAGCAGCAGGACGAGGGCGGTGGCCCATTTGACGATGGTCTTCACGATGCGCATGGACGAGGACCCGATGGACGGCGGCGGAGTTGATCACCCGTGCCCGGGCGGGGCAAGCTGACCGCTCGGCGCAGCATCACGGCAACGGATAACGGGGAGGTGACCATGGCGCGGGACGAAGACGAGGCTGCGGTGGAGCGCGCGGCGCGGCGGATCGCCGAGCTTCAGAAGCCCGGAAAGCCCGGTCCCGGCGAGGCCCGGACGGCGGAGAGCGAGACCGCGAGCCGACGGCCGGACCCGAAGAAGGCCTGACGCGCTGGCCTTCAGCCGCCGCGACGCATGGTGAGCGTCACCCAGCCCTCGATGGTCTCTCGCATGACCAGCTTCAGGCCGCGGTCGCGATAGGCGGAGATGACGAGATTGGCGTGCGCCGGGATGATGCCGGAGAGCACCACCCAGCCGCCCGGCGCGACAAGGCGGACGAGATCCGTCGCCATGCCGACCAGCGGGCGCGGCAGGATATTGGCGAGCACGAGGTCGTAAGGACCACCGTTGCGGAAGCGCCCATCCTTGAGCCCTGCCGCATGGATCACCTGGACATAGCCGCGCGCCTTGTTGAGCACGGCATTATCGCGCGAGGCCTCGACCGAGACCGCATCGATGTCGGAGGCGAGGACCGACACGCGGTGGCGCAGGCCGGCAGCGATGGCGAGGACGCCGGTGCCCGTGCCGACATCGAGCGGCCGGAAGGACCGGCGGGCCTTGGCCAGGCGGTCGATGGCGCGCAGGCAGCCGAGCGTCGTGCCGTGGTGGCCGGTCCCGAAGGCGAGCGCCGCCTCGATCTCGATGGGAATGGCATTGGGCGCGACCCTGTGGCGGTCGTGGCTGCCAAAGACGGTGAAGCGGCCGGCCTCGACCGGCTTGAGCCCGTCGAGCGAGGCGCGCACCCAGTCGCGGGATTCGATGGCGTGGAAGGTGACGCAGGCCGCCACCGCATCGCCGGCGGCGCCGCGCACCAGGGCCCGCACGTGCTCCTCGTCGGGAGCCTCGCGGAAGAAGACCTCCACCAGCCAGATCTGGCCATCAGGAGCCTCAAAGGCGGCGACCGCGGTCTCGGCGGGATCGAACATCTCGCCGATGAGGTCGCCGACCTTGCGCGCCGCGCGCTCGGAGGTTTCGAGCCGCATGAGATGGGTGGGGGCGACGGGATGGAGGCCTTCGAGCATGGAGGCGTGATAGCCGATCGTCTGCGCCCCTGTCACCAACCCTTGGAATGAGCCGGCAGAGCAGGCTGCAATCCAGAGGTGGTGGGGAATTTTCGGCGCGAGTGCTCAAATTGTATGCAATGAGAAAATACCGTTCGATATCAATGGTTTGATTTCAACATTCCCTTTGGGAAGTTTAGATTTCGGTAAGGATGGACATAGCAGTTTCCCGCCAAGGAAATGCCCATCAGGTCCGCGAGCCAACCCTCATGTCCATCTCCACCTCATCTGCAGTCTCGGCCTCCTCGCTGGACGAGCCCGCCCCCTCCCTCGACGCCATCCTCGCCGCCACCCGCGAGGTGCGCGGCAGCACGTCCGCAAAGATCGACGAGATCCACAAGATCACCAATGGCCTGCGGATGCTGGCGTTGAATGCGCTGATCGAATCCGCTCGCGCCGGCGAGAACGGTCGTGGCTTCGCCGTTGTCGCAGCCGAGGTGCGGGAGATCTCCGGCCGGGTCGGGGCCATCGCGCAGCAATTCTCCGCCGAACTCGCCCGGCAGATGCAGGAGTTGGAGACCATGACACTGGCGATGAGCAGCCAGGCGGCGGGCCAGCGCCTTGTCGATCTTGCGCTCAACGCCATCGAGTTGATGGACCGGAACCTCTATGAGCGCACCTGCGACGTGCGCTGGTGGGCAACCGATTCCGCCGTCGTCGAGGCCTTGACCGAGCCGACGCCCGAGCGCGCCAGCCATGCCTCCAGCCGGCTCGGCGTCATCCTCGGCGCCTACACCGTCTATCTCGACATCTGGCTCTGCGACCGCGAGGGCCGCATCATCGCCTCCGGGCGTCCGGACCGCTTCCCCGTTGCGGGCCAGTCGGCGCGGCACGAGGCCTGGTTCACCCGCGCCATGGGCCTGTCGACCGGTGACGACTACACCGTGGCGGATGTCACCCGCTCAGCCCTGCTGCGCGATGCCGAGGTCGCGACTTACGCCACTGCGGTTCGCGCCGGCGGCGCCATGCACGGCATGCCGCTCGGCGTCCTCGCCATCCATTTCGACTGGGAGCCCCAGGCCCGCGCCATAGTCCAGGGCGTGCGGCTGAGCGAGGAGGAGGCGAGCCGCAGCCGCGTCCTGCTGGTCGATGCCCGCAAGCGCGTGATCGCCAGTTCCGACGGCAAGGGCGTCCTCTCGGAGACCGTGGCCTTCGAAACCGGCGGCCGAAGCGCCGGGTTCACTACGGATGCGGGGGGAACAACCACCGCCTTCCACCTGACCCCGGGCTACGAGACCTATGCGGGGCTCGGCTGGTACGGCGTCATCCAGCAACGGGCGGGCTAAGGAGCATCACTCCGCCGCGACGCGGCGGGTGGCCGGATCAAATGGGACGATCAGGAGCATGGCGTCCACCGCCGCCTCCCGGAACTGAGGATCGTCGCGAAGCTCGTCGATCGTCCGGGGCAGAGGGAAGGGAGATCCATGGGTCTCCTCCCAGTCTTCAGCGCCCAGCTCAAGCGCCTCGACCGCATTCGCGACCAGGTCTTCGATTTCGTCAGCTGCAGAAAAAACGCCGGGTACGTCCGGAAACTGGACGCCGTAGCAGCTGTCGGAATCCTTGTGGACGATGGCGATGTAGCTCGGCATGGCGCGACGAAGGCTCGAACTATCAATCGCGGGACCAGCCCGCCTGTCGATAGATGGAATACACCGTTCCGCGCGGCAAGTCTCGCTTGGGGTGAGGGACAATGACCATCCGTCGTGTGGCGGCGTGGAGGAATTTGTGGTGCGAGCCCTTCACGGCGCGCAGCACGAACCCTTCGCTTTCAAGACGTCGGATAATGTCACGACTATCGCGGATCATGGAGAGGGCCCCACCGATTTCCGCCTAAGACGCCACAACCTTCGACCGGTGGCTATGAACCAGGGGCAACGATCATCGAATTCACGCCGCCTGCACGAAGCTGTCGACCACCTTCTTCTCGCCGGCCTTGTCGAACTGCACGGTGAGCTTGTTGCCCTCGGCCGCTGTCACCTCGCCATAGCCGAACTTGAGGTGAAACACCCGGTCGCCCGGTCGGTAGCGGGAGGACTCGCCCGTGGACTTGGCGACGAGTTCGCCGTCGATGGTCTTGCCCCCGCCGGACCGGTCGGTGAGACGGCCCTGGAAGCCGCCGCGGCCCTCGGCATAGCTCGACCCGAAGGCCTGGCTGCCGGTGCGGCCGGTGAACCGCGCCTGCGCCTCGTGCAGCGAGCGCTGCGCCTGGGCGCGCTGCCAGCCGGGCGTCGAATAGCTCGACGAGAAGCTCTCGACCTTGTCGAAGCGGCTCTGGCCGAAGCCGCCCCGGCCCATGCCGCCATAGCCCGAGGTGCCGAGCCCCTCGCTGATCTGCACATGGGCCGAGGGCAGGTCATTGACGAAGCGGCTCGGCACGGTGGATTGCCACAGGCCGTGGATGCGCCTGTTGCCGGCAAAATAGATCTTCGCCCGTCGCCGCGCGCGCGTGATGCCGACATAGGCGAGACGCCGCTCCTCCTCCAGACCGGCGCGGCCGTTCTCGTCGAGGGAGCGTTGGTGAGGGAAGAGCCCCTCCTCCCAGCCCGGCAGGAAGACCGTCTCGAATTCAAGGCCCTTGGCCGAGTGGAGGGTCATGATCGAGACCGCGTCCTCGGTCTCCGCATCGCCGCGCGCCTCGGTGACAAGAGCGATGTGCTCAAGGAACCCTGAGAGGTTCTCGAACTCCTCCATGGAACGGACCAGTTCCTTGAGGTTCTCCAGCCGTCCGGCGCCCTCGGCCGTCTTGTCCTTCTGCCACATCTCCGTGTAGCCGCTCTCGTCGAGCACGAGTTGGGCAAGCTCGGAATGCGGCATGGCCTCGATCTGGCCGGCCCACCGGTCGAACTGCTCGGTGAGGTCCTTGAGCGACCTCCGCACCTTGGGTTTAAGCTCCTCGGTCTCCACCAGCACCCGCGCGGCCTGCATCAGCGGCACGCCCTTCGCGCGCGCGAAGTCGTGGAGCTGCTGCAGCGTTGCATCGCCGAGGCCGCGCTTCGGCGTGTTGACGATGCGCTCGAAGGCGAGGTCGTCGGAGGCCTGCGCGACGCAGCGCAGATAGGCGAGCGCATCGCGGATCTCGAGCCGCTCGTAGAAGCGCGGACCGCCGATCACCCGGTAGGGCATGCCGATGGTGATGAAGCGGTCCTCGAACTCGCGCATCTGGAACGACGCGCGGACGAGGATCGCCGTCTCGTTCAGCAGGTGGCCGGAGCGCTGCAACTGCTCGAGCTCCTCGCCGATAGAGCGCGCCTCCTCCTCGGAGTCCCAGACCGAGGTGAGCGTCGGCTTCTCTCCGTCCTCGCCGTCGGTGAACAGCGTCTTGCCGAGCCGGCCCTCATTGTGGGCGATGAGGTGCGAGGCGGCGGCAAGGATATGCCCGGTGGAGCGATAGTTGCGCTCGAGCCGGATGACGGTCGCGCCGGGAAAGTCCTTATCGAAGCGCAGGATGTTGTCGACCTCCGCGCCGCGCCAGCCATAGATCGACTGGTCGTCGTCGCCGACGCAGCAGATGTTCTGCGGCCGGCCTTCCTGGCGCTGGGCGAGGAGGCGCAGCCAGAGATACTGGGCGACGTTGGTGTCCTGGTACTCGTCGACGAGGATGAAGCGGAACTTGCGCTGGTACTCGGCCAGCACCTCCGGGTTCTCGCGGAACAGGCGGATCGCTTCCAGGAGCAGGTCGCCGAAATCGACGGCGTTGAGCACCTTCAGCCGCGCCTGGTAATCGGCATAGAGCTTGAGGCCGAGACCGTTGGCATAGGACGCGCCCTCACCGGCCGGCACCTTGTCCGGGGTGAGCGCGCGGTTCTTCCAGCCGTCGATGGCGGAGGCGAGCATCCGGGCCGGCCAGCGCTTCTCGTCGATGTTCTCGGCCTGGATGAGCTGCTTGAGCAGGCGGATCTGGTCATCCGTGTCGAGGATGGTGAAGCCGGGCTTCAGTCCCACCAGCTCGGCATGGCGTCGCAGGATCTTCACGCCCGTGGCGTGGAACGTGCCGAGCCAGGGCATGCCCTCCACCGCCTCGCCGACCAGATGGGCGATGCGCTCCTTCATCTCGCGCGCCGCCTTGTTGGTGAAGGTGACGGCGAGGATCTCGGAGGGATAGGCGCGGCGCTGCGAGAGGATATGCGCGATGCGGGTGGTCAGCACCCGCGTCTTGCCGGTGCCGGCGCCGGCGAGGACCAGAACCGGCCCGTCCACTGTCTCCACCGCAGCGCGCTGCTCAGGGTTGAGGCCAGAGAGATAGGAAGCCGCCGCCTGCTGTCCACGCGCAGCCATGGCCCTTTCGGCAAGGCTTGGCTGGCGGGAGGCGGCGGGGTCGGTCATGGGCGCGGGATGTTCCGATTCGGTTCTCGCCCAAAATGGGGCTTGGAGCGTCCAAAGCCAACCCGCGCACCCCAAAGCAAAAGGCCGGCGTCACCGCCGGCCTTCGCAAAGGAACAGGATCGCAGGCGCGATCAGCGCAGGACGACCACCCGGGTACCGACGCGGACGCGGTTGTAGAGATCGATCACGTCGTCATTGGTGAGGCGGAAGCAGCCCGAAGACACCGCGGTGCCGATCGTATCCGGCTCGTTGGAGCCGTGGATGCGGTAGAGCGAGGAGCCGAGATACAGGGCGCGGGCGCCGAGCGGATTGTCCGGGCCACCGGCCATGAAGCGCGGCAGATCGGGACGACGGCGCAGCATCTGGGCCGGCGGACGCCAATCCGGCCACTCAGCCTTGCGGGTGATGGTCTGGTTGCCGCCCCACGAGAAGCCCGGGCGGCCGACGCCAACGCCGTAGCGGATCGCGGTGCCACCGGCCTGCACCAGGTACAGGCGGCGCTCCTGGGTGTTGATGACGATGGTGCCCGGGGCGTAGCGGCCCGAGAACTGAACGGTCTCGCGCGGAATGGCCGAGACGCCGGCGGACGGGCGCGGCCCGCCATCGGTGCGCGGGCGCATCTGCATCGGGCCGCCGGTGGCCGGATCGAAGATGACCTGATCGCCGTAGCCGAAATTGACGGTCTGCGCCTGGGACGCAGCGCCGGAGAAGGCGAGCGCCGCAAGGGCAGCAAGGACGGGCAACAAGCGCCGCATGAGGGAACCCCGGAGTTGTGCGCGTCGGTAGGGCGGCACGGCATGTGGCACCCGCCCGTCGCGAAACGGACGAATCGATAGAGCGTAACGACCTACCGCTGCGCAATGGCATGGCAGACGGACACCCCGTCGTGCCATGATTTGCCATGCAGGTGTGACCGCGACGCAACGATCGCTCCTGTTCAATACACCAGCACCTTGAAAAATCCTGCGTAGTTCTGCGGAGAGTGATCACGGCGCCGTGATCGCCGGAGGCACCGCTCCGCGCCGTATCTGCCTCTCGCATTCCCGGCCCGGAAGGCTCATATAGCCGGCATGTCCACGATCCCCGACATCACCCATGGCGCTGACGACATCGTCGTGCCCTTCCAGGTCGAAGAAATCGATTTGCGCGGCCGCGTCATCCGCCTCGGCCGTTCCGTCTCGACCATGATCGACCGCCATGGCTATCCCGCCCCGGTGGCCCGCGTTCTGGCGGAGGCCACCGCGCTCACCCTGCTGCTCGGCTCGGGCCTTAAGTTCGACGGCCGGCTGATCCTGCAGACCCAGACCAACGGCCCCGTTCGAATGGTCGTGGTGGACGTTGCAACGCCTGATCGCGTCAGGGCCCTGGCCCGTTTCGACGCCGAGGCGGTGGATGCCGCCATCGCTGCCGGCCAGGCCGAGCCCGCGTCGCTCCTCGGCGACGGCCAGCTGGTCATGACCATCGACCAGGGCGGCGACATGCAGCGCTACCAGGGCATCGTCTCCCTTGACGGCCAGGGGCTGGAGAAGGCGGCCGATCAGTATTTCCGCCAGTCCGAGCAGATCGACACCCGCGTCCGCCTGGCGGCGGCGGAGGAATTCGTCGCCGGCGACAACGGCCTGACCCGCGCCTGGCGCGCCGGCGGGGTGCTTGTCCAGCACCTGCCGAAAGCCTCCACCGGCCATCGCGACCTCGATCCGGGCGATGCGCCGGACGGCACCGCCATCCCCGAACCGGACGAGGCCTGGGCCGAGGCCCGTGCGCTCACCGACACGATCGGCGACGACGAACTTGTCGACCGCAACCTGTCGCCGGAGCGGCTGCTGTTCCGCCTCTTCCACGAGCGCGGCGTCAGGGTCTTTGACGCGCAGGACGTGCGCGAGCATTGCACCTGCTCGCGCGACCGCATCGACGGCATCATCCGCAGCTTCTCGAAGGACGAGCGCCGCGACATGGTCGAGGACGGCGCCATCACCGTCACCTGCGAGTATTGCTCGTCGAGCTACCGCTTCGCGCCGGGCGAATTCGACGCGGCGGAGTAAAGGTCAGCCCTCCCGCTGAAACCGGCGGAAGGTGCCCACGCCCTCGGCGATCGGGTTGCCCTTGTCGTCCTCGCAGCGGATGGTCACGAAGGCGACGCTCTTGCCGCCGCCCGTGCGGGTGGCGGTCACTTTCAGCGTGCCCTCCCGCGCCGTGCCGAGATAGTTCACCGTCAGCGACAGGGTGACGCCGCGCCCGTCCACGGCGTCGGGGTCCTTCGGGGGGCCGCCGAGCGCCGCATAGCCGCCGGCCGAATCCATCAGCGTCGCGACGAGGCCGCCATGCAGGCCGCCGCCGCGATTCATGAACTCCTCGCGCACCGGGCAGAGCATGACGGCATGACCGTCGCTCCACTCCACCACCTCCCAGCCGATCAGGCGATGGAAGGCGCTGTGGCGATCGGTTGGCCGGACCGCGACCGGTGCATCCCCCTCGCTCATTCCGTGTCATCCCTCCCTCGGCTGCGGCGCGGGACCATGTCGCGGCGCAGCGACGGAGGCAAGGTCGCAGGGGCGGGCTCAACCTCGTTCGAATGGCGGAGATGCGCGGGACGCGGACCCGCCGAGGTCCCGCGCCATCGCCTCAAGCCCCGACACGATCGACGGCGAAGCCTTTCCCCGCTTGAGCCGCAAGGCGTGACGTCTCAGCGCCGCCGCCACGTCCTGCGGCTGGTGCCGCCGCGTCGCCAGCGCGACCTCTGTCAGGACACGCACGCGCTCAAGAACCTCGGCCTCGACGGGAGAGGGCTGGCCGGCGGCACGACGATCCTCCGGCCAGGCGATGCCGCCATGGGCGGTTTTCTCCCAATGGAACGGACGCGACCAGAGCTGGCGAAGCGCCATGAGAGCAGCAAGGCCCATGGCGAGCCAGACCACGGGCAGGAGCGGTAGCCACGGCAGGAGGCCGGTGCGCCCGCCCCGCGCGAGCCCGGCGGCGAGGAACACGAGGCTCCCGCCATAGCCGGCGACGAAGACCAGGGCCGCCGCGCCGAGCCAGGGCGGCGGCCCGTGTAGCCCCCAGCCGGTCGCGAGCGCCGCGAGGGCGACGAGATGGACGAGGGCGGCGAGCAACGATCCCGCCAGCGTCACGCCAAGGGCAAGGCAGCCGCCGATGCCGAGCTCGCGGTGAAGATGCAGCGGCCGCCGCGCGAGGACGGCGAGGGTCTGCATCCACCCCTTGAACCAGCGGGCGCGCTGGCCGATCCAGCCGGCGACGGTGGCCGGCGGCTCTTCCCGCGTCGGCGTTGCGATTGTGCCGGTGGTGAAGCCGTGGCGGGCGAGGCGAAAGCCGAGATCGGCGTCCTCGGTGACGTTGTAGGGGTCCCAACCGCCGGCAGCGACCAGCGCCGACCGGCGGAAATGGTTGGAGGTTCCGCCGAGCGGCAGCGGCCAGCCCCAGCGGGCGAGCGCCGGCAGCAGCACGCGAAACAGCGCCTCGTATTCCGCCGCGAAGAAGCGCGATAGCAGCCCCGGCGCATCGACCATGGTGAGCGGCGCCTGCAGGCAACCCATCGATGCATCCGCCGCGGCGAAGGTCTCCGCCGCCTCGCGGAGCTGGCCAGGTCCCGGCCGGTCCTCGGCGTCGTAGACGACGACGTGATCGCCATCGGCCAGCGCGAGGCCGAGCATCAGCGCCTTGGGCTTGGTGCGCGGCCCATCTGGCGGCAGGACCACGACCTGGACAGCCGGGTCCGGCCGGCAGGCGACGATGGCCGCCCGCGTGTCCGGGTCATCGGCCTCGACCAGCAGCAGGATCGTCAGCTTCGCGCGCGGATAGTCCAGCCCACCGAGCGCGGCGAGCAAGGCCTGCACGACGGCGGCCTCGCGATGGAGCGGGCAGAGGATCGTGTAGCGGGGAAGTTCGGCGTCGCAGAGGGTCTGGCGCGGAAACGGCGGCGGGCGGATCGCGCAGGCCGACAGCCGAATGGCCGTCCAGAGGACGACCAGCAGCCCGACAGCGGCACCGGCCGCCAGCGCGAAGGGCGGTGGCGCAAAGGCCAGCGCCGCGAACAGGCCCGCAAGCCCCAGTGCAAGCAGCGCAGCGGTCCACCGCATCAGGTCGCGGTCGCCGGCAGACGCGGCGGGATCGCCCCGTGCGAGATGGGTCACCGCCTCCTCGACCCAGACAGCCTCCGCCCAGCGCCGCAGCAGCGCCGAGAAGGCGGCCTCTGTCGCCAGCACCAGCGGCAAGGCACCGCCTGCAATGGCCACCCGACCGGCGGCAAGCCTCTCGGCAGTCGCGCCATCGGGCGCCACCAGCACGGCCATGCCGCCAACCGACCGGTCGATCGCCACCCAGCCGCGCTCGCGCAGGGCCCGCCACTCGGACCGGTCCGCCGCGATCTGGATGGCCGCCTCGGCCCGGATGACCCCGGCACCGATGCGGCGGGCGAGACGGTCGATCATCGCCTCGGGCGTGACCAGGCCGAGCCCGATGGCGGCATCGAGCGGATCGACGCCCCAGCGCCGCGCCACCCAGTCCACCCGCGGCCGATGCAGCGGCGCGACCAACTCGTCGACGAGGCGTGGCTGACGGGTCGGCGCGACGACCGGACGATCCTGCCGCGGGAGCGGCGCCGGGCGGCGCTGCGGCTGCGCCCATGACGCTCCGCCCCCCACCGGACGCCCCTCCTCCACAAAGCGCATGATCCGCGCCCCCCAGCCGGCCCCTCCCGGAACGCCGCAGTCGAGGCTATAAGCGGCCGGTGATCCGGCATCAGTCGGACAAACACGGATGACGTGCGCGATGGCGCCTCTGCTGATTATGGTTGCATCGATCCTGGTCGCCGCGGCCGTGCCGTCGCAGGCGCAGGTGCCTCCCGCCCCGCCGGCGGCCGAGGCCGGTGCCCCGACCGTGCTCATCCCCGGCTACTGGGACCCGCGCCGGCGCACCGACCGCGTCGATCTCACCCGCGTGCCGCAGATCCGCTTCCTCACCGATGACGAGCTGCCGCCCTTCGGCTTCCCCGGCCCCGACGGTCGCCCTGCCGGATTCAACGTCGACCTCGCCCGCGCAATCTGCGAGGAGTTGAAGATCCCCTGCACCATCCAGGCGCGGCGCCTGGACCTCCTCACCGAAGGGCTGGATCGCAATGCCGGCGATGCGGTCATCGCCTCGCTCGCCATCACGCCGGACCTGCGCCGGCGCTTCGAAGTCTCCGACCGCTATCTCGACACGCCGGCCCGCTTCGTCATGCGCAAGGATACGCGGCTCACCGATGCGAGCCCGGAAGCGCTCGCCGGCCGCTCCATCGCCGTGGTGCAGGGCTCGGCCCACGAGGCCTATGCCGCGACGTTCTACCCGACGTCGTCGCTGCGCCGCTTCCCCGACATCGCCGCGGCCCGGAAGGCGTTGCTGGAGCGCGACGTCGACGTGCTCTTCGCCGACGGCGTCGCCTCCGGCTTCTGGATCATCGGCGAGGCCTCGGCGGATTGCTGCCGCTTCCTCGGTGGCGCCTTCACCGAGAACCGCTATTTCGGCGAGGGCCTCGCCATCGTCATGCGTCGCGGCAACGAGCCCCTGCGCCGCGCCATCAACCACGCCCTGCAGCGGCTGTGGGAGAAGGGCATCTATGCCGAACTGGTGCTGAAGGCCTTTCCCGGCGGGATCTACTGAGCCCGGTCAGTACATGCCGCGCCTTGCCATCTCGGCGCCCTGACGATCGCTCTCGTCCTGGGTCAAGCCTTCGCAATGGTCGACCAGCATCGCGCCATAGCTCGGCAGGTCGTCGCGGTTGATGTAGCGGCTCGGGTCCCAGAGCGATGCCCGGTTCACCGCCTTGGCGCAGTGGAGATAGGCCTCGCCAACGGTAACGAGCACGCCGATCTTCGGCGGGCGTCCCTGCACCTCGGACGCGGCGAGAAGGTCCGCATCATCCGTGACGCGCGCCCGGCCGTTGACCCTCAGCACCTCCGCCATCCCCGGCACCACGAAGAGCATGCCGATGATCCCGGTGGCGAAGATGTTCTCCAGCGAGTCGAAGCGGTTGTTGCCGATGCGGTCGGGCAGAAGCAGGTGCGTGTCGTCGAGCACCCGCAAGAAGCCGGCGGGATCGCCACGCGGCGACACGTCGGCGCCCTTCGGCCCGTGCGTGCCGACGATCACGAAGGTCGACCGGGCGATGATCGCCCGGCAGTGCTTGTCGAGCCGGGTGATCACCTTGTCGGTCGCCCGCGACATCGGCGCGGGATGGACGGCCCGGACGGCGTCGATGGAGGCGACATAGCTCACCGCCTCCGGATCGAAGGCGGGAGCCGCCTCCGGCGTCGTGTGGATCGTCATCGGCTGTCCTCCCCGCGACCGCCCCGCCTCAGCTGCGCCGGAGCCGCAGCATCATCAGGTCATACTGAAAATCCGCAACCTGATGGTACATGTTGCCCTTGCGCTGGAACTCGCGCTGATGCGCGAACATGCGGGCAAACTCGGGGTTCGTCGCGGTGATCTCCTTGTAGTAGGCCTCCGCCTCCACATAGAGCCGCTCCAGCACCTCCTGCGGAAAGAGCGAGACCTGCACGCCCTGCGCCACAAGGCGCATCAGCGCTTCCGGGTTCTTCTGGTCGTAATGGGCGAGCATGTCGGTGGTCGCGGCCTGCGCCGCCACCTCCACCGCCTTCTTGTAGAGCGGCGGCAGTTCGTTCCACTTGGCGAGGTTGAAGGCGCCGTGGAACACGGTGCCACCCTCCTGCCAGCCGGGGGCATAGTAGCGCTGCGCCACCTTGTTGAAGCCGAGCTTCTCGTCGTCATAGGGCCCGATATACTCGACAGCGTCGATCGTGCCGCGCTCCAGCGCCGGATAGATGTCGCCGGGAGCGATCTGCTGCGGCACGACGCCGAGCCGCGCGGCGATGGTGCCGGCGAGGCCCGCGATCCGCATCTTCATGCCCGACAGGTCGGCAACCGTCTTGATCTCCTTGCGGAACCAGCCGCCCCACTGCATCCCCGTATTGCCGCAGGGCAGCGCATAGACATTGTATTTCTGGAAGAAGGCGTTGGTCATGGCGAGGCCACCGCCGTGATAGTACCAGGCGTGCTGCTGGCGCGGGTTCATCAGGAACGGCACCGAGGCGGTGAGCGCGAAGGTCGGGTCCTTGCCCACATAGAAGAGCATGCCGGTATAGGCGGCCTCCACCGTGCCGTTGGAGACGGCATCGAGTGCCTGCAGACCGGGCACGATCTCGCCCGCGGCGAACTGCTGAATGGTGAAGCGGCCCTCAGTCAGCTCGCCCACATGGCGGCAGAACTGCTCGGCGGCGCCATAGGTGATATCGAGGCTCTTCGGAAAACTCGACGTCGCGCGCCAGCGGATGGTCGGCAGCGACTGCGCGATGGCGGGGCTGGCGACTGCCGCGCCGGCCAGAAGGGCGGCACCGGTCGAAGTGAGCACGTCTCGGCGTTTCATGCGGAACCTCCGGGGTCGGTCGGGCCGCGGCCATCGCGGCTTTGTCCGATGGTCCCAGTCGCAACCGCCATGCCACCCGCGGCCCCCTTCAGCGCGATGCAGCCCTGCGCGCGGCCCAACCGTTGCATCTGTCGCCACCGGGAGGACCCAACATGCATCGGGACCGGCAAGCAGCCGCACGCATGGGCGTCATCGTCTATCCGGGGGTCGAGCCCATCGATATCGGCGGCACGACCGGCGTCGTCTCCATGGCGCGGCGGATCCTGCCGAACATCAGCGCCGTGACCATCGCCGCAGAGGCGGGTCCCGTGGCGCTCGCCGGGGGTCTCACCATCCTCGCCGATGCGGGCTTCGCCGAAGCGCCCGCCTGCGACACCTATATCGTCACCGGCGGACCGGGCTGGCGCGAGCAGGTCACCGACCCCGCCATGCTCGCCTTCCTGCGTGGCCTCGATCCGCTGCGCCTCGCCTCCGTCTGCACCGGCGCGCTCATTCTCGCAGCCTCCGGCACCCTCGACGGGCATCGCCTCACCACCCGGCGGCGGGCCGTCGGTGCGGAGACGGACGCACCGCTGGCGCTCATCATCAGCTTTGCCCGCGGGAGTGAGCCGGTGGAGGCGGCCGTGGTCGAGGACCGCGGCATAGTCACCGGCGGCGGCGTGTCGCTCGCCATTGACGCGACGCTGCACATCATCGGCCGGCTCTATGGTGCGGAGACGCGCGACGAGGTGGCGGCGCTGATCGAGTACGACCGGGCCTTCGCCGCCAACCGTGCGGCCCTCGGCCATGTGATCGCGTAGCGGCGCCTAGCGACGCGGCTTCACCGCAAGGCCGAAGGCCGGATCGTCGTCGAAGAGGGTTGGCGCGGCGGAGGTGCGCGCCCGCTCGATCGACAGAAGCTTCAGCTTGGTCTCGACGCCGCCCGGCGCCGAGAAACCGCCGGTGCCACCGCTCGCCGCGAGAACGCGGTGGCAGGGCACGATGATCGGCCAGGGATTGGCGCCGAGCGCCCGGCCCACCGCCTGTGCGGCGCCCGGCTCGCCGATGCGGCGGGCGACCTCGCCATAGGTCAGCGTCTCGCCGGGCGGGATCGTCAGCGCCACGTCATAGACGCGGGCGGGGAAGTCTGCGAGGCCGGCCCGGTCGAGCGGCGCATCGGACAGATCCACGCGCTCGCCACCGGCCAGCGCCACGATCCGGTCGATGATAGCGCGGATGGCGGGCGGCGGCTCGGCCTCGGCTGCGCCGGGATGCCGGGCCAGAAGGCTCGCCCGCGTTGCCTCGCGGCTTGCCGCCGGCAGGCGCACGCCGACGATGCCGCCCTCGCCCCAGGCGAGGCCGACGGTTCCGAGCACGGTGTCGAAAAGGACGAACGAGATCACGGGCGGAGCCTAGCAGAGGCCGCGGCCATCGTCGTGGCGGCAGCGGCTTTCATTGACCTTCTAGCCCCCCCGCCCTATTGCAACCCACCCGTTTCCTTCGCTTGCCGCCGGACCCCGCCATGTTGCCCGCGCTCCCGATCACGCCTGCCCTCCTGGAGGCCGCCCGCGTCTCCACCGCCTGGCCGTTCGAGGAAGCGAAGAAACTCGTGGCGCGGCTCGAAAAGACGCCGAAGAACCGTCCGATCATTTTCGAGACCGGCTACGGCCCCTCGGGGCTGCCGCATATCGGCACCTTCGGCGAGGTCGCCCGCACCACCATGGTGCGCAACGCCTTCCGCCTCCTCACCGAGGACAAGATCCCGACGCGCCTCGTCGCTTTCTCCGACGACCTCGACGGTCTGAGGAAGGTGCCGGACAACGTGCCGAACAAGGAGCTGCTCGCCCAGCATCTCGGCCGCGCGCTCACCGCCGTGCCCGATCCTTTCGGCACGCATGACAGCTTCGGCGCCCACAACAATGCCCGCCTGCGCGGCTTCCTCGACCAGTTCGGCTTCGACTACGAGTTCGTCTCCTCGACCGCCATGTACCGGTCGGGCGCCTTCGATGCGACGCTGATGACCGCCCTCGAGCGCTTCGACGCCATCCAGGCGATCATGCTCCCGACACTGGGCGAGGAGCGCCGCGCCACCTATTCGCCCTTCCTGCCGATCCACCCGGAATCGGGCGTGGTCATGCAGGTGCCGGTGGAGGAGCGCAACGTTTCCAAGGGCACCATCGTCTGGCGCGACCCGGCCTCGGGCACGCGCTACGAGACGCCGGTGACCGGCGGCCACGCCAAGATGCAGTGGAAGCCGGACTGGGCCATGCGCTGGACCGCCCTCGGCGTCGATTACGAAATGGCCGGCAAGGACCTGATCGATTCCGTGACGCAGTCGGGGAAGATCTGCCGCGCGCTCGGCGGCACGCCGCCGGAAGGCTTCAACTACGAGCTCTTCCTCGACGAGAACGGCAGCAAGATCTCGAAGTCCAAGGGCAATGGCCTGACCATCGAGGACTGGCTGGCCTATGCCTCGCCCGAGAGCCTGTCGCTGTTCATGTACCAGAACCCGAAGAGCGCCAAGCGGCTCTATTTCGACGTCATCCCGCGCAATGTCGACGACTACCTGACCTTTGTCGAGAAGTTCCCAGGTCAGGACGAGAAGGCCCGGCTGATGAACCCGGCCTGGCACATCCATTCCGGCACGCCGCCGACGGTCGAGGTGCCGATCTCCTTCTCCATGCTGATGAACCTCGTCTCGGTGTCGAACGCGCCGGAGACCAGCGTGCTCTGGGGCTTCATCCGCCGCTATGCGCCCGACGCCTCGCCGGAGAAGAACCCGAAGCTCGACGAGCTCGCCGGCTATGCGGTGCGCTACTTCCACGACTTCGTGAAGCCGACCAAGGTCTACAAGGAGGCCGACGCGGTCGAGCGCGAGGCGCTGGAGGCGCTCGCCGCCGCCATCATGGCGCTGCCGAAGGACGCCAGCGCCGAGGACGTGCAGGGTGCCGTCTACGATGTCGGCCGCGCCATCCCGCGCTACCAGGACCTCAAGGCCAAGGGCGCGACGCCGGAGAAGCCCGGCGTCTCCGCCGAATGGTTCTCGGCCATCTACAAGGTGCTGCTCGGACAGGAGAAGGGCCCGCGCTTCGGCTCCTTCGCCGTCCTCTACGGCCTCGACGAGACCCGCGCGCTGATCCGCAAGGCGCTGGTGGGCGAGTTCGTGAAGGGGTGAGCGACGAGGGGCGACGCCGTCCGGCGCCCCCCTACTGGCTCACCCACATGATCCGCGCCATCCAGGCCACCTCCGACACGGCGAAACTGCGGTCGGCATGATCGGCATTGAGCGAGGCGAGCTCGACCGTCTTGTTGGTCTGGCGCTTCAGCTCCTTGGCCATGATCTCGCCCTCGGCGGTCTGCACCACGACGCGGTCGCCACGGCGGATCGGCGCGGTCGGCGAGACGACGATGCGGTCGCCGTCACGATAGACCGGCAGCATGGAATCGCCCTGGATCTCCAGCGCATAGATCGCCTCCTCCGGCACGTCCGGGAAGGACACTTCATCCCAGCCGTTGCCGGCCGGCATCCCGCTCTGGTCGAAATAGCCCCCGGCGCCAGCCTGCGCGAAGCCGAGGATCGGTAGCGGCCGCGTCGCCAGCCGCGCCCCGCCGACCAGCGCGACAAACTCACCGAAACTGGTGCCCGTGGCATTCAGCACCTTGGCGAGCGACTCGGTGGAGGGCCAGCGCTCGCGCCCGTCCAGCATGACGCGCTTCGACTTGTTGAAGGTGGTGGCGTCCAGCCCGGCGCGCTTGGCAAGGCCCGAGGCGGACAGGCCGTTGGTCTCAGCCAGACGATCGATGGCCGCCCAGATATCGGCGTGCGAGAACATGAGGCCTCCCGGCATGAAGCGGAGAAGCCGCTGCAATGCCCCGGATGTCAGGAAGAACATCCGTTTCTAGGACTATTGGCCTTGACAGCGCCTGTCAATCCACGGCAAGTCCGCGCGGATCACATCGTGCCGCCGGTGAAGCCATGACCCCCACCATCTATAAGATCTCGCCGCGCGCCGCATGGCAGCAGGCGGAGGCCGCCGGCCGCTTCACCGGCGCTCCGGTCGACCTCGCCGATGGCTACATCCATTTCTCCACGGCCGCGCAGGCGGTCGAGACGGCTGCCAAGCACTTCGCCGGACAGGCCGACCTCGTCCTCGTCGCAGTGGATGCCGCCCGCCTCGGCGAAACGCTGCGCTGGGAGCCCTCCCGCGGCGGCGCCCTCTTCCCCCATCTCTACGCCGATCTCGGCATGGACGCCGTGCTCTGGGTGAAGCCGCTGCCGCTTGGGCCCGACGGCCGCCACATCTTCCCGGACATGCCGGCCTGAGGCGCTCGCGGAACCGTCAACGGTTGACAGGCTTCGCCGGCTTGGCGAGCCTGTCGGGCGAGCCGAGGGAGGCATCCGATGTATCGCGCGCTGACGCGGGGCATCCAGGTCACGGTGACGCCGGAATTCCTGCCCGACCGGTCGGAACCGGACTCCAACCAGTTCTTCTGGGCCTATCACGTCGAGATCCTGAACCTGTCGGGCGAGCGGGTGCAGCTGCGCGCCCGCTACTGGCGCATCACCGACCAGATCGGGCGGCTGCAGGAGGTGCGCGGGCCGGGCGTCGTCGGCGAGCAGCCGATCATCGAGCCGGGCGCCGCCTTCGAATATTCGTCCGGATGCCCGCTCACCACGCCGACCGGCATCATGGCCGGGCATTACCTGATGGTCAGCGAGCGCAACGAGAGCTTCCACGCGGAGATCCCGGCCTTCTCGCTCGACAGCCCCTTTGCCCACCGCACGGTGAACTGAAGGCCGGCCTCAGAGCGCCGTGAGCCCGCCATCGACCACGAGGGCGTGGCCGGTCATGAAGGAATTCTCGTCCGAACAGATCCACAGCATGGCCTGGACGATTTCGTCGGCCGTGCCGGCGCGGCGCATCGGCATGGTCTGGACGAGGCGCGAGACCATCTCCTCCTGCGTCCGGCCGGGCTGGGCGAGCGACTGGGTGAGCATCGGCGTCTCGGCGAAGGCCGGGCAGATGGCATTGATGCGCACGCCCTTGCGCGCGGTCTCGGCGGCCGCCGTCTTGGTCAGGCCGATCACCGCGTGCTTGGCCGCCGCATAGGCGGCGAGCAGCGGCGCGCCGGCGACACCGGCGACGGAGGCCGTGTTGAGGATGACGCCGCCGCCCTGCCGCTCCATGACCGGGATCTGCGCCTTCATCCCATGGAAAACGCCCATGACATTGACGTCGATCATGCGCCGCATGACCGCCTCGTCGGTATCGACGAGCTTCATCGTTCCGTGGGCCACGCCGGCATTGTTGAGGGCGACGTCGAGGCGGCCGAAGGCATCGGTGCCGGCGGCGACGAGCGCCGTAACGGCCGCCCCGTCGGAGACGTCGGTCACGCGGGCGACGACCTTCGCACCGGCCGCCTCCGCGAGGCGCTGGGTCTCGGCAAGACCCGCCGCCTGGATGTCGCCGAGGACCAGCGAGGCGCCCTCCGTCGCGAAGCGCTCGGCAGCGCGGCGGCCGAAGCCGCTGGCGGCACCGGTGATCAGGACGACCTTGCCCTCGTAGCGGCGGATGGCGGTCATCACGGACCCTTCTCGATGACGTCCACGGCCATGCGCGCGAGGATCGGGATATTGTCCTTCACCTGCATGGCGCGCTCGGGGTTCGAGGCATTGCCGGACAGCGCCCGCTTCAGCACGCCCTGCAGGATCGCCGCCATGCGGAACAGCGAGAAGGCGAGGTAGAAGCTCCAGTCGGGGATGCCGTCGATGCCGGTGCGCTGGCAATAGCGCGCCACATAGTCCGCCTCGCTCGGGATGCCGACAGCCTTGCGGTCGATGCCGGCAAGGCCGCGGAACGAGCCGGCATGGGGCAGCCGCCAGTGCATGCACTGGTAGGCGATGTCGGCGAAGGGATGGCCGATGGTCGAGAGCTCCCAGTCGAGGATGGCGAGGAGCTCCGGGCTCGACTGGGCGAAAATCATGTTGTCGATGCGGTAGTCGCCATGGACGAGCGAGGAGCAGCCGTCATCCGGCGGCAGGTTCTGCTCGAGCCAGGTGATGACCTGGTCGACATAGGGCAGGTGCTCCGTCTCCGAGGCGCGGTACTGTTCCGTCCAGCGCGACAGCTGGCGGGCAAAATAATTGCCGGGCCTGCCGAAATCGGCGAGGCCGACGGCCGCCGGATCGACCATGTGCAGGGCGGCGAGCGCCGCGTTCATGGCGTCGTAGATCGCCGAGCGCTGCTCCCTGGAGACCTCGGGGATCGCCGGGTCCCAGATGATCCGGCCCTCGACGAATTCCATCACGTAGAAGGCGGTGCCGATGACGCTCTCGTCCTCGCAGAGCACATGCATCTTCGGAACGGGAACGGCGGTGCCGCCGAGCGCCTTCATCACGCGATACTCGCGGTCGACGGCATGGGCGGACTTGAGCAGCTGCCCCGGCGGCTTCTTGCGCAGCACGGCACGGCCGCCGGAATGGGTCAGCATGAAGGTCGGGTTGGACTGGCCACCGGCGAACTTCTCCGCCTTCACCGGCCCGCGGAAGCCCGGCCAGTGGGCCTCGAGATAGGCGCCGAGCGCCGCTTCGTCGATGATCATGGCGGATGCCGGCACTGGCGTGGCCAAGGCGGAACTCCCTGCGGATGCGAGGCGGCGCCGGTCGGCGCGCCACCGCTGTCATGCGGCAGCGCGACACTGCCATGGCGCCCGGCCATCCGTCCTCTCCGACGGAAGGCCGAGGCGCGGTTTCGTCAGGCGACCTCGAACAGGCCGGCAGCGCCCATGCCGCCGCCGATGCACATGGTGACGACCACATGCTTGGCGCCGCGGCGCTTGCCCTCGATGAGGGCGTGGCCGGCGAGGCGCGCGCCCGAGACGCCGTAGGGGTGGCCGACGGCAATGGCGCCGCCATTCACGTTGAGCCGGTCGGCAGGGATGCCGAGCTTGTCACGGCAATAGAGGACCTGCACCGCGAAGGCCTCGTTCAGCTCCCACAGGTCGATGTCCTCGACGCGCAGGCCGGCGCGCTTCAGGAGCTTCGGCACCGCGAAGACCGGGCCGATACCCATCTCGTCCGGCTCGCAGCCCGCCACCGCGAAGCCACGGAAGATGCCGAGCGGGGCGAGGCCACGCTTCTCGGCAAGCTTCGCCTCCATCACCACCGCCATGGAGGCGCCGTCGGAGAACTGGCTGGCATTGCCGGCGGAGATCACGCCGCCCTCGAGGGCCGGGCGGATCTTGGCGACGCCCTCATAGGTCGTGTCAGCGCGGATGCCCTCGTCCTCGGTGAGGGTGACCTCCTCCTCCCAGGTGCGCACGACCTCCTTCTTCTCGTTGATCTCCGACTTCAGCATCTTCGTGGTGAAGGGAACGATCTCCTGGTCGAACTTGCGGCCCTGGCGGGCGGCGGCAGCGCGGCGCTGGCTCTCGACGCCGTACTCGTCCTGGCGCTCGCGCGGGATGCCGTAGCGCTTGGCCACCATCTCCGCCGTCTGCAGCATGGACCAGTAGATCTCCGGCTTCTTCGCCTTGAGCGCCGGGTCCTGGCCGTTCGACTTGTTCGCCTGGTTCTGCACCAGCGAGATCGATTCCACGCCGCCCGCGACATAGATGTCCGCCTCGCCGGAAATGATGTTCTGGGCGGCCGTCGCGATGGTCTGCAGGCCCGAGGAGCAGAAGCGGTTGATGGTCATGCCGGAGACATTGACCGGGCAGCCTGAGGCCAGCGCGATCTGGCGGGCGATATTGCCGCCGGTAGCGCCCTCGGGCGTGGCACAGCCGACGATGACGTCCTCGACCTCGCCGGGATCGATCCCGGCGCGGGCGATGGCATGGCTCGCGGCATGGCCGCCCATGGACGCGCCATGGGTGTTGTTCAGCGCGCCCTTCCAGGACTTCGCCAGGCCCGTGCGGGCGGTGGAAACGATGACGGCTTCACGCATGGGTCTCTCCTGACGTGTCCTGATACGGGTGGTCAGCCGCGCGGCGGCAGGGCGATGCCCTTGGCGGCGGCGGCCTTCATGGCGAATTTGGCGGTCTGCTCGAAGGCGCCCTGCAGCGCCTTCTGGCCATCGGGGTTGGAGATGTCGGCGAAGCGCGCGGCGATGGTCTCGGGCGTGCGCTCGGCCTCGTCCAGCCAGATGCCGTCGGTCTCGTAGATGAGCGTGCGGGCGAAGGCGCCGGCACCGGCGCAGAGGATCGTGCGCGACGGCCCCTGCTCGCTGACGAGGAAGAGCACGCCCGGCGTGATCGCCTCGGGCTTCAAGAGCGCCAGCGTCTCCGGCGTCATCAGCTCCTCGGTCATGCGCGTCGCGGCGGTCGGGGCGAGCGTGTTGACGCGGATGTCGGTCTTCGCGCCCTCCTGGTGGAGGACGTTCATCAGGCCGACCATGGCGGCTTTCGCGGCGCCGTAGTTCGCCTGGCCGAAATTGCCGTAGAGGCCCGAGGACGACGAGGTGAAGAGGATGCGGCCGTAATTCTGCGCCCGCATGATGTCCCACACCGCCTTGGTGCAGTTGACCGTGCCCATCAGGTGCACGTCCACCACCGCCTCGAAATCGGCGAGCTCCATCTTGGTGAAGGTCTTGTCGCGCAGGATGCCGGCATTGTTGATGAGGATGTCGATGCGGCCCCAGGTGTCCATGGTGCGCTTCACCATGTCCTGCACCTGACCGAAATCGGCGACATTGGCGCCATGGGCTATCGCCTCGCCCCCCGCCGCCTTGATCTCGGCGACGACCTTCTCCGCCGCCTCAGTGGAGCCGCCGGTGCCGTCGCGGGCGCCGCCGAAATCGACGATCACCACCTTGGCGCCGCGCGCCGCGAGACCGAGGGCATGGGAGCGGCCGAGGCCGTTGCCGGCGCCGGTGACGATGGCGACGCGGCCGTCGAAGCGAATGGTCATGGGGTGGTCCTCATTGCGTGAACGCGAGCGTGACCCAGTCGGCGGCGAGCGCCGGCTTCTCGGCGCCCTCGATCTCGACGGTCACGGCATGGGTGAGCTGGTGCTGCTGGGGCGACTTGCTATCGAGCGCCTTCAGCACGAAGCGGCCGCGGATGCGCGCGCCCGCCTTGACCGGGCTCATCATGCGCAGCCGGTCGAAGCCGTAGTTCACGCCCATGGTGCGCCCGGCAATGTCGGGGAGCGCGTCATAGGCCATGGCGGAGAGCATGGAGACGGTGAGGAAGCCGTGGGCGATGGTGCCGCCGAAGGGCGTCTGCTTCGCCTTCTCCACGTCGATATGGATGAACTGATGGTCGTGGGTCAGGTCCGCGAAGGCGTCGATCGCAGCCTGCGGGATGTCGAACCATTGCGACACGCCCACTTCCTGGCCGATGCGGCCCTTCAGCTCATCGATGGTCACTTGCTCTGCCATGGTCGTCCTCGGGATCAGAAACCGCGCGCCCGGGCGACGCGGTCGGCATGGAAATCGGCATCGCCGTAGAGGGTGGAGGCGACCTGCATCCGCTTCATGAACAGGCCGATATCGATGGCATCCGTCATGCCGATGCCGCCATGCATCTGCACCGCCTCCTGCGCCGCGAGCCGGGCAACGGACGAGGCCTTCGACTTGGCGACGGAGACGGCGAGCGATGCGCCCGCCGGATCGGTGTCGAGCGCCTGCAGCGCGGCGAGCACCGCCGAGCGGGCGACCTCCACCTCGCAGAAGAGATGGGCGGCGCGGTGCTGGAGGGCCTGGAAGGCACCGATGGTGCGACCGAACTGCTTGCGTTCACGCAGGTAGGCCATGGTGCGGCCGAAGCTCTCCTGGGCATTGCCCGAGAGCTCCGCGGCAAGGCCGGCGCGGCCTGCGCCGAGCACGACCTCGAGCAGGGGAAACCCGTCATCGACCTCGCCCACCACCGCATCGGCCGTCACCTCGACGCCGTCGAAGGTGAGCTCGGCGGCGCCGCGGGAATCGAGGGTCGAGAGGCGTTCGGATGAGAGGCCCTTCGTGCCGGTCTCGACGAGGAAGAGGCTGAGCCCTCCCGTCTCGCCGGCAGCGCCCGCCGTGCGCGCTGCGACCAGCACGGCATCGGCAGCCTGGCCATCCACCACATAGGTCTTGGTGCCCGAGAGGCGGAAACCGTTGCCGTGGCGCTCGGCCCGCATGGCCGTGCCAGCGGGATCGTGGCGGCGGCCTTCGTCCACGGCGGCGGCGATGACCGCCTCGCCAGCGACGATGGCGGGCAGCCAGCGCTCCTTCTGGGCAGGGGAGCCGGCGCGCGACAGGGCGGTCGCCGCCATCATGGCGGTGGAGAGGAAGGGCGAGGCGGTGAGCGTGCGGCCCATCTCCTCGCAGATCACGCCTGCGCCGACGAAGCCGAAGCCAAGCCCGCCCTGGTCCTCCGGCACGAGCACGCCAGTCCAGCCCATCTCCGCCATGGAGCGCCAGAGGTCGCGGTCGAAACCGTCGGTGACCTTCTCGTCGCGGATTTTGCGCAGCGCCGCGACCGGCGCCTTCTCGGAGACGAAGCCGCGGGCGGCGTCCTGCAGCATCACCTGGTCGTCATTGAGCACGAGCATGGCGGCCTCACGCATTCGGCAGCTGGAGGAGGCGCTTGGCGACGATGTCGAGCATCACCTCCGACGTGCCGCCCTCGATCGAATTGGCCTTGGTGCGCAGCCAGCCCCTCGGCCGCTCGCCGTCATTGGACCGCGCGCCCTCCCATTCGAGACCCTCATGGCCGGCGGCGCGCATCAGCAGCTCATGGCGGCGCTTGTTGAGCTCGGTGCCGTAGTATTTGAGCACGGCGGAACGGTCGCCGACGCCCTTGCCGCCGGAGGCCGCCTCGTCTTTGTAGCGGGCCATTGTCGCCGCAAAGGCGAGAGCATCGACCTCGGCGCGGGCGACGTCGGCGCGCAGGAAGGCATCGGCGAGCTTGCCCTCGCCGTCCGTGCCGATCTCATTGGCCGCGACCTGGCCCGGCGAGCGACCGCCGAGCAACCCACCGCCCCCGCCGCCGATCATCTCGCGCTCGTGGGTGAGAAGGTACTTGGCGATGTCCCAGCCACGGTTCAGCGTGCCGACGAGGTTCGCCTTCGGCACTGTCACGCCATCGAAGAAGGTCTCGCAGAACGGCGACTTGCCGGAGATGAGCAGGATGGGCTTGGTCGAAACGCCCGCCCAGGTCATGTCGAACAGCAGGAACGAGATGCCGAGATGCTTCGGCGCCGAAAAGTCGGTGCGCACCAGGCAGAAGATCATGTCGGCCTTGTCGGCATAGCTCGTCCAGATCTTCGAGCCGGTGACGACGAAATGGTCGCCGGCATCCTCGGCGCGGGTCTGGAGCGAGGCGAGGTCGGAGCCGGCATTGGGCTCGGAATAGCCCTGGCACCAGCGAATCTCGCCGCGGGCGATCCTCGGCAGATGCTCCTGCTTCTGCGCCTCCGAGCCGAAGGCGAGAAGGGCGGGACCCAGCATCCAGATGCCGAAGCTCTCCAGCGGCGAGCGCGCGCCGATCGCCCGCATCTCCTCCTTGAGAACCTTCACCTCCTCGTGGGAGAGGCCGCCGCCGCCATATTCCTTCGGCCAGCCCGGCACGGTCCAGCCGCGCGCCGCCATGCGCGTGAGCCAGACCTTCTGGGCCTCGGACTTGAAGACGAAGTTGCGGCCGCCCCAGCAGATGTCGTCATCGCCGGAGACGGGCGTGCGCATCTCGGCCGGGCAATTGGCATCGAGCCAGGCGCGCGTCTCGCGCCTGAAGGCTTCGAGGGCATCCATGGGCATCCTCCCGCGGGCGCCTTGGCCTTGTCGGCGGCCCCCTGCTTGTCGTCGTTGACGGCCCCGCCAAGGCAGGGACATACTCTGGAGTATGTTCGGGTGCCCGGCCGTTGTCGAGCCCCCCGCCGGGTGGTCCGGGCGCTCAGCCCGTCCCCCTTCCGGCAGAGGGCCGCCGGTCCCCGACGAAGCAAGGACGCCGCAAAGGCGCGACATGAGGGAGGATGCCGCGATGCTGCGCGGAATGATGATGGACACGCCGCTGAACGTGTCCGCGGCCATCGACTATGGCGCCGAGATGCACCCGGATGCGCGGATCGTCTCCGCCACCATCGAGGGCGGCATCCATCGCACCACCTATGCCGAGACGGCACCGCGCGTGGCCCAGCTCGCTCATGCGCTGAAGGCCCTCGGCGTGAGGCAAGGCGACCGCATCGCCACCCTCGCCTGGAACGGCTACCGCCACTTCGAGCTCTACTATGCCGTGGGTGGCATCGGCGCGGTCTGCCACACCATCAATCCGCGGCTCTTCCCCGAACAGCTCACCTACATCGTCAACCACGCTCAGGACCGCGTGCTGTTCTTCGACATCAACCTCGCGCCCCTCGTGGCGAAGATGCGGGCGCACTGGCCGAAGGACCTCGTCTATGTGGCGATGTGCAACCGGGCGCATCTGCCCACGGGCGAGGGCCTCGAGGGCGTCCTCGCCTATGAGGACCTGCTCGCCGGACAGCCGACCTCCTTCGCCTGGCCGCGCATCGACGAGAATGCCGCGGTCTCGCTCTGCTACACCTCCGGCACGACCGGCGAGCCCAAGGGCGCGCTCTATTCGCAGCGCTCGGTCATGCTGCACGCGCTGTTCACGCTGACCTCGGGCATGCCGGGCCTCCGCACCGGCCAGACGATCCTGCCCGTGGTGCCGCTCTTCCACGTCAATGCCTGGGGCCTCCCCTACACGGCGCCGATCACCGGCCTCAACCTCATCATGCCCGGCGTGAAGCTCGACGGCCCGAACCTTTGGGACCTCATGGAGAGCGAGCAGGTCTTCTCCTCCTGGGGCGTACCGACGGTGTGGATGGGTCTCCTCCAGGAGATCGAGAAGCGCGGCCGCAAGCCCGCCGCCCTCGGCGAGGTCATCATCGGCGGATCGGCGGCGCCGCGCGCCATGATCGAGGCCTTCGAAACCATGGGCGTCTCCATCGTCCATGGCTGGGGCATGACCGAGATGAGCCCGGTCGGCACCCTCGGCATCCTCGCCACCAAGGACCAGGGCAAGCCGCTTCAGGAGCGCATCGACCTGAAGGGACGGCAGGGCCGCCGCATGTTCGGCGTCGAGCTGAAGATCGTCGACGAGGCGGGCAAGGCGCTGCCCCATGACGGCGAGGCCTCGGGCGAGCTCTTCGTGCGCGGTCCGGGCATCATCTCCGGCTATTACGAGAACCCCGAGGCCAGCGCCCGCGCCTTCGACGCCGACGGCTGGTTCGGCACCGGCGACGTCGCCAAGATCACGCCCGACGGCTATCTCGTCATCGTCGACCGCACCAAGGATCTCGTGAAATCCGGCGGCGAGTGGATCTCGTCCATCGACGTCGAGAACGCCGCCATGGGCCATCCCGGCATCGCCGCCTGCGCCGTCATCGGCGTGCCGCATCCAAAATGGCAGGAGCGGCCGCTCCTCGTCGCGGTGAAGGCGCCCGGCGCCGAGCCGAGCAAGGCCGAGGTGCTGGCGACGCTGGAAAAGGCCATCGCCAAATGGCAGCTCCCCGACGACGTGGTCTTCGTCGACCAGCTGCCCCTCACCGCCACGGGCAAGATCTCCAAGCTGACGCTGCGCCGGCAATTCGCCGACCATCCGCTGCCGGAGGCCGGATGACCGCGCATCCCATTGCCGCCAACGACGGCATCAGTGCCGACCGCCGCGAGGAGGTGCTCGCCGCCGCCGCAGAATGTTTCATGCGGCGCGGCTACGAAGCGACGTCCATGGACGACGTGGCGGAGATGCTCGGCGCCACCAAGGGCCGCGTCTATCACCACTTCCGCTCCAAGCCGGAGCTGTTCTTCGAGGTGTTCCGGCGGGCCATCTCGATCCTGGCCCGCGAGGCCGGGGTGCACGAGACGGGACCGGGCACGGCCGCCGCGCGGCTCCGCCGCATGGCCCGTGCCCACGTGCTCTGCATGATGGAGACGCAGACCTTCCAGCGGAACCTCACCCTCGGCGTCGATCTCTATCGCTTCGGCGAGACCAGCGCCGAGCATCGCGCAACGCTGGAAGAGTTGATGGACCTGCGCCGTGCCTATGAGGACGCCTTCCGCCGCACCTTCGCGGCCGGCAAGGCCGATGGCTCGCTGGCGGCGCCCGACCCTTCCCTCGCCATGCGCACGCTGCTCGGCGCCATCAACTGGGTGGCAGTCTGGTACTCGCCGCGGCCCGGCGAAACCCGCGCCCATCGCGAGGCGCTGGCGGACGGGATCGTCGATCAGGTGCTGCAGGGGTATCTGGCTTAAGGGAGCATCGTTGTCGGCTTTACCCCTTCGCCCGCGCCTGCCGCGCCATCTGAACCAGAACCTTGTGCAGCGCCTCGCCGCTCGTGATCCGCTCCGGGAACAGAACCCGCGCGGTCCGGTCCCCTGCCCCGAGGTCGAAGCCTTCCGGGTCGACGCCGGTGAGCTTCCACGGCCCCGGCTCCTCGCCAGCCAGCACGGTGGCATAGAGCGCCACCGCCTCGGCATGATCCTCATTCATGTGCTCGATCGCGCCAGCCTCGGCCTCCATCAGCCCGGCCGCATCCGTGACATCCAGCATCAGGTCGGCCGCGGTCAGGTCAGCAGCCCGGGCGAAACCGCCGTTCAGATGCGCCGCCGCGACGTCCATCCGCCAGAGCGAGAAATCCGGGAAGTCGATGTAGATCTGCGCCTTGGGGTGCCGGGCGAGGAACCGGCCGCGCAGCCGCGCCCGCACCGCCTCATCGGTCACCGGCGCGAAATGCCCGAGCACGGTGAGGCGCGGATGGGCCTGGGGGTCCCCCTTGCCCATGCGCGCCAGCAGCAGCGAGGCGCGCCCATCCGCCTCGAGATTGGCGGTGTGGCTGGAGAGCTTGGAGATGGCGATGACCGGCGCGCCATCCGTGTCGGTGGCGACATTGGCGAGTGTCGTCACGGGATGGCCGGTGTTGCGATCGAGCGTTCCCAGCGCCCCGGTGCGGATGGTGCGCAACAGGTCCCGCGCCCATTCCACCGGCTTGAAATCCCGCGCCTGCGGCGCATTTTCCGGCAGGTTCCCCGGCATCATGCCGGGCAGCGGGGCAGGCGTGTCACGGGTTGCATCGGTCATGGGGTCACTCCAGGCGCGCGACCATGGCGAAGGCTCTTGGCCGCTTCAAGCCCCCGCCCCGCGAAGCGACCCGATCGATGACGGAGACCTCCGGGACTTGACGGGACGGGGAGCCTCCCCCATGCCTGCCTGCGATCCGAAAGGCCCCCTCATGCCCCTGCGCCTCGCGACCCGCGACCCCGATTTCGACGCCCGCTTCGCCAGCCTGCTGGCGATGAAACGCGAGGTGTCGGAAGAGGTGAACGACGTGGTGCGCGCCATCGGCCAGGACGTCGTCGCCCGCGGCGATGCGGCGGTGATCGAGTATACGGCCAAGTTCGACAAGCTGGTGCTCACGCCCGCGACGCTGCGCGTCACGGCGGAGGAGATCGCCGCGGCGGTCGCCGCCTGCGATCCGCGCACGCTCGATGCGCTACGCCTCGCCGCCGACCGTATCCGCGCCTATCACGAGCGGCAGAGGCCGAAGGACGACCGCTTCACCGACGCGCTCGGCGTCGAGCTCGGCTATCGCTGGACCGCCATCGAGGCGGTGGGCCTCTATGTGCCCGGCGGCACGGCGGCCTATCCCTCCTCCGTGCTGATGAACGCCGTGCCGGCCAAGGTCGCCGGCTGCCCGCGCGTCGTCATGGTGGTGCCCGCCCCCGGCGGCACGCTGAACCCGCTGGTCCTCGCCGCGGCCGACCTCGCCGGCGTCGACGAGATCTATCGCATCGGCGGCGCCCAGGCCGTCTTCGCCCTCGCCCATGGCACCGAGACGATCCGCCCGGTCGCCAAGATCATGGGGCCGGGCAATGCCTATGTCGCCGCCGCCAAGAAGCAGGTCTTCGGCACGGTCGGCATCGACATGATTGCCGGTCCCTCCGAGGTCCTGGTGATCGCCGACGGAACCGCCAATCCCGACTGGATCGCCGCCGACCTCCTCGCGCAGGCCGAGCACGACGCTGCTGCCCAGTCCCTCCTCATCACCGACGACCCGGCCCTCGCTGCCGCGGTGGAGGCAGCCGTCACCCGCCAGCTCGCCACCCTGCCCCGCGCCGAAATCGCCGGCGCCAGCTGGCGCGACTACGGCGCGGTGATCGAGGTCGAGACCCTCGACGAGGCCGTGCCGCTCGCCGACCGGATCGCTGCCGAGCATCTCGAGATCATCGCCGCCGACGGCGACGCCCTGGCGAGCCGCATCCGCAATGCCGGCGCCATCTTCCTCGGCGGCCACACGCCCGAAGCCATCGGCGACTATGTCGGCGGCTCGAACCACGTGCTGCCGACGGCGCGCTCGGCGCGTTTCTCCTCCGGGCTCGGCGTGCTCGACTACATGAAGCGCACCTCGATCCTCAAATGCGGACCGGACCAGTTGCGCGCGCTTGGGCCTGCCGCCATCGCGCTCGGCGAAGCGGAGGGGTTGTCCGCCCATGCCCGCTCCGTCGCCATCCGCATGAACCTCGGCGGCTGATCCGCCGGAAAGGACGACCATGACCGATCGGGAGGGACAGGACGGAGGCAAGGCACCCGGCCGGCGCCTCGTGGCGGTCACGATCGACGAGGCCTCCATCGGCCGCTCCTCGCCCGATATCGAGCACGAGCGGGCCATCGCCATCTACGATCTGCTGGAGGAGAACAGCTTCTGCCCGGTCGGCATCGAGAGCGGGCCCTTCACGCTCCACATCTCGCTGTCGGACGGCAAGCTCGTCCTCGACGTGAAGCATGAGGATGGCCGACAGGTGGTGACGCACATCCTGTCGCTGACGCCGTTCCGGCGGATCGTGAAGGACTATTTCATGATCTGCGACAGCTATTACGACGCCATCCGCCACGCCACCCCGTCGCAGATCGAGACCATCGACATGGCCCGCCGCGGCCTGCACAACGAGGGTTCGGAGACGCTGCGCGAACGGCTGAAGGACAAGCTGGACTTCGACTTCGACACGGCCCGCCGCCTCTTCACCCTCGTCTCGGTCCTGCACTGGAAGGGCTGAGGTGGTCTCGGACCGGCGCAAGAACCCCCAGGCCGTGCTCTTTGCCTGCGGCATGAACCAGGTGCGCTCGCCCATGGCCGCCGCGATCATGAAGCATTTCTTCGGCCAGCGGATCTTCACCGATAGTGCCGGCGTCCACAAAGGCGAGCACGACCCCTTCGTCGATGCGGTGATGGACGAGATCGGCATCGACACCCAGAAGACCCGCCCCAAGACCATCGAGGAGCTGGAGGAATGGGAGGGGCTGAATTTCGACCTCGTCGTCACCCTCGCCCCCGACGCGCACCACCGCGCCCTCGACCTCACCCGCACCAACGACATGGACGTCGAATATTGGCCGACGCCCGACCCGACGCTCGCCCAAGGCTCGCGCGAGCAGCGCCTCGACGCCTATCGCCAGGTGCGCGACATGCTGCTCCAGCGCATCCGCCAGCGCTTCAACCGCGGCGCCACCGGCAATGAATGAGGACCCAGCCGTGACCGATCCCCGCGCCTTCCTCCTGTCGCTCGGCCACGCCGCCATCCGTGCTGCGCTGCCCGACCGCATCGCCGAGCACCTGCCGCAGGTGCCCGCCGGCCGCACCGTGGTGATCGGCGCCGGCAAGGCCGCTGCCAGCATGGCCGCCGCCTTTGAGAAGCTCTGGCCGGCGCCGCTCGAGGGCACCGTCGTCACCCGCTACGGCCATGCGGTGCCATGTTCGCGCATCGAGGTGCTGGAAGCCTCCCACCCCGTTCCGGACGCTGCGGGCCTCGCCGCGAGCCGGCGCATCCTGTCGCGGCTCGACGGGCTCGGGGCTGACGACCTGGTCGTGGCGCTCATCTCCGGCGGCGGCTCGGCGCTGCTCGCCCTGCCCGGCGGCGACCTCAGCCTCGACGACCTCAAGGCCGTGAATGCCGCCCTCCTCGCCTCGGGCGCCGACATCACCGCCATGAACTGCGTGCGCAAACATGTCTCGGCCATTGCCGGCGGCAGGCTCGCCGCGGCAGCCCATCCGGCGAAGCTCGTCACCATCACCATTTCCGACGTGCCGGGCGATGACCCCGCCGTCATCGCCTCGGGCCCGACGGTGCCGGACCCGACGACGCGCGAGGAGGCCCTCGCCATCGTCCGCCGCTACCGCATGGACCTGCCCGCCGCCGTGATGGCGCATCTCGAAAGCCCGGCCTCAGAGAGCGTGAAGCCCGACCATCCCGCCTTCGCCGGCGGCCTCGACATCCGCATGATCGCCCGGCCGGTGGAGAGCCTGCGCGCCGCCGCGGCCATCGCTGAGCGCGAGGGGCTGCGCACCCTCGTCCTCGGCGACACCATCGAGGGCGAGGCGCGCGACGTGGCGCAGGTCCATGCGGCGCTGGCCCGCTCGGTACTCGAACATGGCCTGCCCTTCCCCGCCCCGCTCCTCATCCTCTCCGGCGGCGAGACCACCGTCACCCTGCCGCGGGAGAGAACGACCGGGCGCGGCGGCCGCAATTCCGAGTTCGCCCTCGCCTTCGCCGCCGCGATACAGCCGCTGCCGCGCGCCTTGCGCGACCGGATCCACGCCATCGCCCTCGACACCGACGGCATCGACGGCATCGAGGCCAATGCCGGCGCACTGGTGACCCCCGCCGTTCTCGCCGCAGCCGAAGCCCAGGGCCTCTCGCTGCGCGCCTTCCTCGACCGCCACGACGGCTTCGGCTTCTTCGCTGCGGTGGACGGCCTCGTCGTCACTGGACCGTCACATACCAACGTCAACGATTTCCGCGCTGTGCTGGTAGAATAGGGCGGCGGCCTCATGCGAGGCTCTGGCCGAGCCCGCACCAAGCCAAGGGGATGCCGAACCATGACGCCGACGCGCCGCTTCGCCGCTCTCGCCCTGTCGGCCGCCGTCGCTCTCGCGGCTGCCACCGGAGCGGTCTTCGCCCAGGCGCGCACCGTCGTGACGCTCTATACCTCGGTCGAGACCGACCAGCTCAATGCGCTCAAACAGGCCATCGAGACGGATCTGCCGGACATCGAGGTGCGCTGGGTGCGCGATTCCACCGGCGTCATCACTGCCCGCGTTCTGGCCGAGCGCGCCGCGCCACGCGCCGACATGATCCTCGGCCTTGCCGGCACCAGCCTGTTGCTCTTCGCTGAGCAGGACCTGCTGGAGCCCTATCGTCCCGCCGGCGTGGATCAGCTGAAGCCGGCCTTCCAGGACAGCAGCGCCGCCTATCGCTGGACCGGCATGGACGCCTATGTCGCGGCGATCTGCTTCAACCGCGACGAGGCGCGCAAGGTCGGCGCGCCGCCGATCAACCGGTGGCGCGACCTGCTCCATCCGACGCTCCGGCAACGCATCGTCATGCCCCATCCCGCCTCCTCCGGGACCGGGTTCCTGCTGGTTTCCGGCTGGATCCAGATGATGGGCGAGGAGGCAGCCTGGCGCTTCATGGAGCAGTTGCACGAGAGCATCGCGCTCTACACCCATTCGGGAAGCGCGCCCTGCGTCCAGGCCGGGCGTGGCGAGCGCGTCCTCGGCCTGTCCTTCGACATGCGTGGTGCCCGCGAGAAGACGCAAGGAGCGCCCATCGACGTCGTCGTGCCGGAGGATGGCGCGGGCTGGGAGATGGAAGCCTTCGCCCTGATGCGGAACCGGCCGGCGGTCCAGGCCGCTGCCGCCCGGCGCATCGCTGACTGGGCTGCGAGCAAGCGCGCCAACGAACTCTACGGCCAATTCTACGCCGTGGTCGCCCATCGCGACGTAACCAACAGGCCGGCGAACTATCCGCCATTCGCCGAAGCGCGGATGCTGCGCAGCGACTTCTCCTGGATGGCCCAGAACCGCGATCGCATCCTCACCGAATGGTCGCGCCGCTTCGATCAGCGCCTGCCGGGAACGCGTTGAACGAGAAAAAGGCCCCGCCAATGGCGGGGCCTTTCGCTTGTGGGACGGCGAAGCTGCGGCGCAGCCCAGCCGATCAGTTGGAGGCGGTGACGCCCGCCGCCTTGATGACCGGCGTCCACTTGGCGATCTCGGCCTCGAGGAAGGCACGCAGGCCAGCAGGGGTGGCGAGATTGGCGGCCGGCAGGTCGGCGCCGAGTTCGGCGAGGCGGGCCTTCACGCCGTCATCCGCGAGAGCCGCGACCAGGGCCTGGTTGAGGCGGGTGACGACGGCATCCGGCGTGCCTTTCGGAGCGAGCATCGCGTTCCAGACGACGACCTGATAGCCGGGCAGGCCGGCCTCAGCAGTGGTCGGGACATCAGGCAGGGCGGCGTTGCGCTGCGGCTGGGCGACGGCGAAGGCCTTGATCGTGCCAGCGCGAACCTGCGGGGCGACGTTGACCACCTGGTCGCAGAGATAGTCGACCTGGCCGGCGACGAGGTCGTTCATGGCCGGGCCCGTGCCGCGATAGGGCACCGACTGCGGCTTCACGCCGACGATGGCGTGCAGCAGGAGGCAGGTCGTGTGGCTGACCGAGCCGATGCCGGCATGGGCGTTGTTGGCGGTGCGCTCATTGGCCTTCAGCCAGGCGACGAACTCGGTGAGGTTGTTCGGCGGCAGCGCCTTCTTGGCGGTGATCAGGATGGCATTGGTGTTGACGAGGCCGATCGGCGCGAAATCCGAAACCGGGTTGTAGCGCAGGTTCGGATAGAGCGCGACGGAGGCGGCATGGGTGCCGGTGTGGCCGATCATGATCGAGTAGCCATCCGGGGCCGCCTGGGTGAGGCGGGTCGAGCCGGTGGTGCCGCCGGCGCCGGCGACGTTCTCGATAACGATGGCCTGGCCGAGGTTCTTCGACATGGCCTCGGCAACGATACGGGCGACAACATCGGTCGGGCCGCCAGCGGCGAAGGGAATGATCATGGTGATCGGGCGCGCCGGAAAGGTCTGCGCGGCAGCCGGGGCGACGCCCGCCACGAGGGCGGCGGCGGTCGCGGCGAGGATGTGGCGACGATTCATCAAGGTCCTCCTGAACTCTCTGGAAATTTCGCGTCCGGGTCCTGTGTTGCCCGGTTGACCCACGCCATACCCAATTCCCCGAGCCTTGGATAGTAAGGAGCTAGGGCTGCGACGCTTCGCGGCAAGGCTGCGGCATCCGGGTGTGGTGCCGAGGAGGATGCATGATCGAGCATGTGGTGACGGACCGTCTCTTCCCCGGCTTCAGAAAGCTGGATATCGCCACCTCCGGCACGACGATCCGGCTGCGCACCGGCGGCACGGGTCCGGCCCTGCTGCTGCTGCACGGCTATCCGCAGACCCATGTGCTCTGGCACAAGGTCGCCCCTCGTCTTGCCGAGCGGTTCACCGTCGTCGCCGCCGACCTGCGCGGCTATGGCGACAGCGGCAAGCCGGCGACCGATGCCGGTCACACGCCCTATGCGAAGCGCGTCATGGCCCAGGACATGGCGGAGGTGATGACCACCCTCGGCCACGAGAGCTTCTTCGTCTGCGGCCATGACCGCGGCGCCCGCGTCGCCCACCGGCTCGCCCTCGACCACGCGGAGCGGGTGAAGAAGCTCTGCGTGCTCGACATCGCGCCGACCCGCGAGATGTATGCGGGGACCACAGATGCCTTCGCCCGTGCCTACTGGCACTGGTTCTTCCTCATCACCCCCGCGCCCTTCCCCGAGCGGATGATCGCCGCCGACCCGGATGCCTACTGGCTGAAGAAATGCGGCTCGGGATCGGCGGGCCTCGCGCCCTTCACGCCCGAGGCGCTGGCCGAGTACCTGCGCTGCTTCCGCGATCCCGCCACGATCCACGCCAGCTGCGAGGACTACCGCGCCGCGGCGACCATCGACATCGCCCATGACGATGCCGACGGCGACAGGAAGGTCGCCTGCCCGATGCGGGTTCTCTGGGGGCAACATGGCGTCATCGAGCGCTGCTTCGATGCGCTGGAGCTCTGGCGGCAGCGGGCTGTGGATGTGTCCGGCCGCGCCCTGCCGGGCGGGCATTACCTTGCGGAGGAGCTTCCCGAGGAGGTTGCGGGCGAGCTGCAGGCGTTCTTCGGCTGATGTGCCGGGGCGCGCCGTGCGGAGCAAAGCGAGCCGCGGCTGTTGGGCGCCGCCGTTCCCGCGTCATGGCCGGGCTGGTCCCGGCCATCCACCACTCGACCACGGCCGCTGCGGGGAAGTCGTGGATGCCCGGCACAAGGCCGGGCATGACGGTTGAGGCTCAGGCACGTCATCGATGTCGCGGCAGTCTCGCGCGACACCCGGTAGCCCTCAGTTCGCGGTCACGCCGGCCGCCTTGATGACCGGCGTCCACTTGTCGACCTCCGCGGCCACATGCGCCCGCAGCGCATCCGGGGTCTGGCCGGCCGCATCCGGGATCTCGCAGCCGAGCTCGAGCAGGCGGCGGCGCACGCCCTCGTCGGCCAGCGCCGCACGACCGGCGGCGTTCAGCCGGTCAACGATCTCCTTCGGCGTGCCCTTCGGCGCGAAGATGGCATTCCAGCCCACCGCCTGGAAGGCGGCAAGACCCGCCTCGGCGCTGGTCGGCACGTCCGGTGCCGTCGGCAGGCGGCCGGGCGTCGCCACCACGAAGGTCTTGAGGTTGGCGAGCTGCGGCACGATGCCGACGGTCTGGTCGCAGACATAGTCGAGCTGCTTGCCGAGCAGCGCCGCCATGGCCGGGCCGGAGCCGCGGAACGGCACGTGCTGCACCGGCGCGCCGACGAGGTGGTGGAAGAAGACGCAGGTCAGGTGCGAGGTCGAGCCGACGCCGCCATGGCCGTAGTTGTAGCGGCCGGGATTGGCGCGGATCAGCGCGATCATCTCCTACAGCGTGTTGGCCGGGAAATCCTTGTGCGCGGCGATCAGCATGGGCGTGCCGGCGGCATTGATCACCGGCTCGAAATCGGTGCGCGGATCATAGCCGAGGCGCGGATAGAGGCCGAGCGAAGCCGAGTGCGTGCCGAGATTGCCCATGACGAGCGTGTAGCCGTCGGGCGTGGCGCGGGCGACACGGGTCGAGCCGGTGGTGCCGCCGGCACCCGCGACATTCTCGACCACGATGGATTGGCCCAGCGTGCGGCTCATGTGCTCGGCCATGATGCGGGCGATGATGTCGGTCGGCCCGCCCGCGGCGAAGGGGACGACGAGGGTGATGGGCCGGTCGGGGAAGGTCTGGGCTTGCACCGCCGGGGTGGCGGCAAGGCCCGCGACAGCGGCGAGGCCGAGGATCACGCGTCGGGTCAGGCAAGTCATGGTGGTTCCTCCTGTGGCGGGACGCCGGTTGGCCCGGCTGCCCCTCGTGGGTTCAGAGATGTTTCAGGCCCCAGGCCGCCAGCAGCGGCAGGAGTTCGGCTTGCGTGCGCTGGCGATGGGCGCGCGCGGCACGGTCGGCCGCAGCGCCATCACCGGCCCGGATCGCCGTGACGATCGCCTCGTGTTCGGCGGTGGAGGCGGCGAGGTTGCCGCGCAGGTTCAGCGTGAGCATGCGGGCACGGTGCATCTGGTCGGCGACGGTACGGGCGATGCGGTCGATGCGGCCATTGCCGCAGGCTTCCGCGAGGCCTCGATGGAAGGCCTCGTCCGCGACGCCCCAGGCCCGCATGTCGCCCGCGGCGAGCGCCTCGGCCATGCGGTCCGTCGCCGCGGCGAGGCTATCGGCCACCTTCTCACGGCGTTCGTCGGGAAGGCCCGCAGCGAGTTCGGCCGCTCGGCCCTCGATGGCGATCATCACGTCGTAGATCTCGCGGACATCGTCGGGCGCCAGCGCGCAGATGACGATGCCGCGCTTCGGCACGATGCGGACGAGCCCCTCCTCCTGCAGCTTCAGCAGCGCCTCGTGGACCGGCGTGCGGCTGACGCCAAGCCTGAGGGCGATCTCCTGCGCCGATGCCTGGTAGCCGGGCGCGAAGGTGCCGTCGCGGATCGCCTCCTTGATGGCGGCATAAGCGTCGTCACCCCGGGACGGGCGGCTGGGCGGATCGGAGGAGCGCGACAGGGTCACTGGTGGTCACCGGCAAAGACGGGACATCCATATCATCTTCCATGGAAGCTGCAATGGATCATTGACAAGGAGGGTTCGCCGGGCGCATCACACCGCCCCGACGACCCTCTGGCGCCCGAGGACTGCCGCCCATGAAGACCTATCGCATCGCCGCCATTCCTGGAGACGGCATCGGCACTGAGGTGGTGTCCGCCGGCGTCGAGGTTCTCGAGGCCCTCGCCGCCCGCGACGGCGGCTTCGCCATGGCCTTCGACCATTTCGACTGGGGTGGCGAGTACTACAAGACGCATGGCCGCATGATGCCGGAGGACGGCCGCGAGCAGATCCGCCACCACGACGCCATCCTCTTCGGCTCGGCCGGCCACCCCGACATTCCCGACCACATCACGCTGTGGGGCCTCCGGCTCGCCATCTGCCAGCCCTTCGACCAGTACGCCAATGTGCGCCCGACCCGCATCCTGCCGGGCATCACCTCGCCGCTGCGTCACGTCACCGGCCCGGAACTCGACTGGGTCATCGTCCGCGAGAATTCCGAGGGCGAATATGCCGGGGTCGGCGGGCGCGTCCACCAGGGCCTGCCGATCGAGGCGGCGACCGACGTGTCGATGATGACCCGCGCCGGCGTCTCGCGCATCATGCGCTTCGCCTTCAAGCTGGCGCAGTCGCGGCCCCGCAAGCTCCTCACCGTCGTCACCAAGTCCAACGCCCAGCGCTACGCCATGGTCATGTGGGACGAGATCGCGGTGGAGGTAGCGAAGGAGTTCCCGGACGTGACCTGGGACAAGGCCATCGTCGACGCCATGACCATGCGCATGACCCTGAAGCCCGAGACCATCGACACGGTGGTGGCGACCAACCTCCACGCCGACATCCTCTCCGACCTCGCCGCCGCACTCGCCGGTTCGCTCGGCATTGCGCCGACCGCCAACCTCAATCCGGAGCGCGAATTCCCCTCGATGTTCGAGCCGATCCACGGCTCGGCCTTCGACATCACGGGCAAGGGCGTCGCCAACCCCATCGGCACCTTCTGGTCGGCCTCGATGATGCTCGACCATGTCGGGGAGCCGAAGGCGGCCGCCCGGCTGATGCGCGCCATCGAGCGCGTCACGGCCGACGCGTCGCTTCACACGCCGGATCTCGGCGGCAAGGCGACGACGCGCAAGGTCACCGATGCGGTGATTGCCGCCATCCGCGCCGACAACGAATAGCAGGTCGTCACTGGTCCTCTGGCGCGAGACGGCGGGAGACCCTATCACCGCCGCGACGCACCGGAGGATCCCCATGGCCCGTTCCAATACCTACAAGCTCGCCGTCATTCCCGGCGACGGCATCGGCAAGGAGGTCATGCCCGAGGGCCTGCGCGTGCTTGAGGCCGCGGCCGCCAAGTTCCGATTCTCGGTCGATCTCGACCACCACGACTTCTCGTCCTGGGACTATTACGAGAAGCACGGACGCATGATGCCGGAGGACTGGAAGGCGAAGATCGGCGGCTCGGACGCCATCTTCTTCGGCGCCGTCGGCATGCCCGACAAGATCCCCGACCACATCTCGCTCTGGGGCTCGCTGCTGCTGATGCGCCGCGAGTTCGACCAATATGTGAACCTGCGCCCCGTGAAACTGATGCCGGGCGTGCCCTCGCCGCTGGCCAATCGCAAGCCCGGCGATATCGACTTCTTCGTCGTGCGCGAGAACACCGAGGGTGAATATTCCTCCGTCGGCGGCCGCATGTTCCCCGGCACCGAGCGCGAATTCGTGCTGCAGGAGACGGTGATGACCCGCATCGGCGTCGACCGCATCCTGAAATATGCCTTCGAGCTCGCCATGAAGCGGCCGCGCAAGAAGCTGACCAGCGCCACCAAGTCCAACGGCATCTCGATCTCGATGCCCTACTGGGACGAGCGCGTCGCCGAGATGAAGAAGTCCTATCCGGACGTCGCCGTGGACCAGTACCACATCGACATTCTCACCGCGCATTTCGTCCTGAACCCGGACCGCTTCGACGTGGTCGTCGCCTCGAACCTCTTCGGTGACATCCTCTCGGACCTAGGGCCGGCCTGCACCGGCACCATCGGCATCGCGCCCTCGGGCAACATCAACCCGGACCGCAAGTTCCCCTCGCTCTTCGAGCCGGTCCACGGCTCGGCCCCGGATATCGCGGGCAAGGGCATCGCCAATCCGATCGGCCAGATCTGGTCGGCGGCGATGATGCTCGACCATCTCGGCGAGCCGGAGGCCGCCGCGGCCATCGTCCGCGCCATCGAGGAAGTCCTGGCGAAGGCCGAGTATCGCACCCGCGACCTCGGCGGCACGGCCGACACCATCGGCTGCGGCAAGGCGGTGGCTGACGCCCTGGCGTGAGAGCTGCGACGGCGCGCCTGCCGGCGCGGCAGAACAGCCATGGGAACCTCAACCGTCATGGCCGGGCTCGTCCCGGCCATCCACGACTTGACCACCACGTCGTCGACGAAATTCGTGGATGCCCGGGATAAGCCTGGGCATGACGGACGGTGTTTCCCGCAGCCTTCCGAGAAACTCGACGATTAACTGAAATCACGTACGTAGATTCTTCCACGTACGTAGTTTCGAGAAGTCATTCGCTGAGCATGAGCCCTTACGTAGCAACAACTGCGTATGTCCATGAAGGCAGCAATTGCCTAATTTTGGCGCCCACACGGTAGGGCGCCCCCATGGATTTCTCGACTCTGAGCTGGATCGGTCTTCTTCAGGTCATCTGGATCAACATCATTCTCTCCGGCGACAACGCGGTCGTCATCGCGCTGGCCTGCCGCGGCCTGCCCGAACGCCAGCGGATGATTGGCATGGTGCTTGGCGCCGGTGTCGCGATCGCGCTCCGCGTCGTCTTCACGCTCTTTGTCGCCACCCTGCTCGACATGCCCTTCCTGCGGCTCGCCGGTGGCCTCCTGCTCTTCTGGATCGCCGTGAAGCTCGTCACCGACGAGGGTGAGGGCGACGACCATATCCAGGCCTCCGACAAGCTCTTCCACGCGGTGAAGACGGTGGCGATCGCCGATGCGGTGATGAGCCTCGACAACGTGCTGGCCATTGCCGCGGTCGCCCGCGACAGCAAGGCCATGCTGGTCATCGGCCTGATCATCTCCATCCCGCTGATCGTTGCCGGCGCCTCGCTCATCATGAAGCTGCTGGAGCGCCTGCCGATCCTCGTCTGGGCCGGTGCAGGCCTGCTCGGCTGGCTCGCCGGCGACATGATGCTGAACGACCCGCTCGTGAAGGGCTATCTCGGCGGCGACGTGGTCCATCGCTTCGAACTGCCGGCCGAAGTGGTCGGAGCGGCCATCGTCATCGGCATCGCCTATCTGATTCGCCGGACGCGAACGGCCGAAGCAGTCTGATCCCAGCAGGGGCTCGCAAAAAAATCGCGGGCCCCTGCTGACATCTGCACAATTACGTATTATGTCGCACCACCCTCCCCCGGCCGCGTCCCGCGGTCGCACCCGATGGACGCGGCATGGACAATCAATTCTGGATCGGCCTCCTCCAGATCATCTGGATCGACCTCCTCCTCTCCGGCGACAACGCGGTCGTCATCGCGCTGGCCTGCCGCGGCCTGCCCGAGAAGCAGCGCAAGATGGGCGTCCTTCTCGGCGCTGGCGCGGCCGTCGGCCTGCGCATCATCTTCGCCCTGATCATCACCTACCTGCTCGCCATTCCCTTCCTGAAGCTCGTCGGCGGCCTGCTGCTGCTCTGGATCGCCGCCAAGCTGGCGATCGGTGAGGAAGAGGGCGGCCATGGTGAAATCGCCGAGACCGACAATCTGTGGGCCGCGGTGCGCACCGTCGCCATTGCCGACGCGGTGATGAGCCTCGACAACGTCCTCGCCATCGCCGCCGCCTCGCACGGCAATGTCTGGCTCTTTGTCTTCGGACTGGCGCTCACCATCCCGCTGATCATCTTCGGCTCGGCGCTGATCCTTGGCATCATCGAGCGCTTCCCGCTCTTCGTCTGGGCCGGCGCGGCCCTGCTCGGCTGGATCGCCGGCGACATGTTGCTGAACGACCCCTTCGTCCTGAAGCAGCTCCAGGCCTTTAACCCGGCCCTCGTGGTCCAGGACCTGGTCAACCCCGCCGTCGGCTGGAAGGCCGCTCCGTTGCCGCACTACATCGCCGCCGTCACCGGCGCAGTCTTCGTGGTGCTGGTGGGCCTCGTGGTGCGCAAGCGCCGCACCGCGGCCTCCGCCGCCCACTGACGCGGCCGCGACCTGAACACGCATCGAAGCCCGCCCTCGAGGCGGGCTTCGTCGTTAGAGGGGTTCAGCGGGAGACGAGGCCGTCGGCGACCGTGAAGATATCGGCGCGGGCCGCGAGACCCTCGAAGGCCTGCGGATCGGCCCCGGTCATCCAGACCTGCGCGCCAAGTGCCTCCAGCGCGTCATAGAGCGCGGCGCGGCGGGCCGGGTCGAGATGGGCCGCGACCTCGTCGAGCAGAACCACCGGCGTGAAGCCCGCCATCTCCGCCACGAGCCGCGCATGGGCGAGGACGAGACCGATCAGCAGCGCCTTCTGCTGGCCGGTGGAACACCGCTCGGCCGGCGCGCCGGAGGGCCCGTGGACGGCGAGCAGGTCGGTCAGATGCGGCCCGGCCGTGGTGCGGCCGGCGGCACGGTCGCGGTGGCGATTGTCGCGCAGCACGGCGCGATACTCGTCCTCCACGCTCACCGCCGGGCGCTCCAGCACGCCGGCCTCCAGGGCCCCGTCGAGGGCGAGCAGCGCGAAGGGAAAGGGCGAGGCCGGGTCCTTGGTGGCCTCGATCAGCCCGGCCAGGCGCCGCACCGTCTCGGCGCGGCCGGCGGCGACCGCCACGGCGAGCTCGGCCGTCTCGTGCTCCACCGCGTCGAGCCATGCCGGGTCGGGCGCGACCTCCTCGAGCAGGCGGTTGCGCGAGCGCAGCGAGCGCTCCAGCGCGTTGACGCGGCTGCCATGGTCGGCGTCCACCGCCAGCACCAGCCGGTCGAGGAAACGCCGCCGCTCGCCGGCCGAGCCGAGGAACAGCCCATCCATGGCGGGGGTCAGCCAGACGACGCGGACATGGTCGGCAAAGGCGGCGGCGGAGCCCACCGGCACCCGGTCGACACGGCACTGGCGCGACCGCGTCTCCGGATCGCCGCCGTCGATGCCGGTGCCGAGCACCGCCTCGTCATAGGGCCCCTCCACCGTGGCGCTCACCGCCCAGCCGCCATCGCCCTGGTCATGGGCGGCCTCGGCAAGGGTGGCGCGCCTGAGGCCGCGGCCGGGGGTCAGGAAGGAGAGGGCCTCGAGGACATTGGTCTTGCCGGCGCCGTTCTGCCCGACAAGGGCGACGAGATCGGCGCGGGGCTCAAGCGTGGCGGCGCGGTAGCTGCGGAAGCGCGACAGGGCGAGCCGCGTGACACGGCCGCGGATGGGCTGTGCGCCCATCCCCATGTCCCCCAGGTCCTGAATCGCCTCCGCCATAGGGACCTTATGGCGATCCGTGCCGCGCCGCGCCACCCCCGAGGTGTCAGGAGGCGGAGGGGGCGGTGGGCCTTGGGGCTGGGCCCCTCACCCCTTCGGCTGATCGGCCTCGTATTTGAAGCGGAAGTCGCAATGCGAGGCGCCCTGCATGATGGTCTGGGTGCGCTCCAGCTTCAGCTTGGGGTCGTAGCCCTCGCAGAACGTGCCGTCGCGCTGGCAGGACAGCAGCCCGCCGATCTCGCCGAGGCCCATGGCCTTGTACATCTCGGAATAGCGGCAGCGCACGACGTTGAAGGCATAGGTCGTCTCGGAGCGGCCGACCTCCTCGATGGTGAGCGCCCCCTCGGCGGTCCACAGCGACTGCATGTCGATGAAGGCCTGCAGCGAGGTGCTGCCCTGCTGCGCGGCGAAGCGCGAGGCCTGTTCCAGGGCCGACCGGCGCACGGCCTCGCCGATGGTTGAGCGCGCCACCTCGATGCCGTGGCTCTCTTTCAGCTGGTCGTAGACGTGCTTGAGGATTTCCGCCTCGATCCGCCGCTTCTCGATCATGGAGAGGCCCGCGGGATGGGCGGGCGGCGCGGCGGCGGCGGTCTGGGTGGTCACGGCGAAGCTCCTTCGAATGGTTCGAAGGAGATTGGAACCGGATCGCTCTGGCCTTGCAAGGCCTGCCGGTGCAAGGCTCCCGCCGAAATCCTCGCGTCGCTCAGGCGACGTTGGCGGGCTGCTGCTGGGCGCGCGCCTTGAGGCGGGGCTCGACGAGCAGCTTGCGCGGCTCCGGCCCGTAATAGCCGTCGAGCTGCACCATGGGCCGCGGCTTGACGATGATGGAGATGATGCGCTCCAGCAGCGCCTTGCCCGAGATCGGCTTGGCGACGAATTCGTGCACGCCGAGCCGCGTCGCTTCCATCACGCGCCAGCGCTCCAGATGCGAGGTCAGCATGATAATCGGCACGTCGGGCATGGGGAAGGAGCGCGGATTGCGCACGATGCGCAGCAGCTCCGCCCCGTTCAGCATCGGCATCTCCCAGTCGAGGATGACGATGTCCGGCGCGTGCACACGGATGTGCTCGAGGCCGGCGAGGCCATCGGCAGCCTCGTGGATCGTCTTGATGCCGATATTGATGAGGATGTTGCGCACGACTTTGCGCATGAACTGGTTGTCGTCGACGATCAGCACGTCGACGCTCGACAGAAGCTGTTCCGCCTTTTTTTTGGAAATCAGGCCGTTCATGTGTCCGCCGCCCCTGTGGCTGTTGGGGGCACATTAGGGGCCGCGGCTTGAACCCGGGCTAAGCCGATTGAGTCAATTTGAATGAAGTTGCATTTTTGCGCGGAGCGCCGTCGAGGACAGCGGCGACTTCAATCCGTGCAGGAAGATCCAGGCCGGCGGGCGGGCGTCGGCGAGGAGCAGACCGTCGCTTTCGGTGAGGCGATGGCGGGCGAGCGTCTGGGCCGCGACGCCGGCGCTGGCGCGCAGGCTGGCGCCGGGGCGGTCGATCACCGCCAGCGGCAGCATGGCCGCAATGCCGCGCCAGTTCTGCCAGAGATGGAACTGGGCGAGATTGTCGGCGCCCATGATCCAGACGAAGCGCACGCCGCGGCAGCGCGCCTTGAGCGCGGCAATGGTGTCGGAGGTATAGCGTGTGCCGAGCGACGCCTCGATGCCTGTCACCGCGATGCGCGGGTGGCGGGCGAGACGCTTCGCCGCGGCGATCCGTTCCTCCAGCGGGGCGAGGCCCCGGCCGCTCTTCAGAGGATTGCCGGGGCTCACCAGCCACCAGACCGCGTCGAGGCCGAGCTTCTTCAGCGCGGCGAGCGCCGCCAGCCGATGCGCCTCGTGCGGCGGATTGAACGAGCCGCCGAACAGGCCGATGCGCATGCCCGGCGCATGCGGCGGCAGGACGAGGCGGGCGCCCGGCCGCGGCCGGCGGCGGGCGATGCGGCTGCCCTGCGGTCTCACGGACGGGTCTGCCCCGCGCCGCGCACCCGATACTTGAAGGAGGTGAGCTGCTCGACGCCCACCGGCCCGCGGGCATGCATGCGCCCCGTGGCAATGCCGATCTCGGCGCCGAAGCCGAATTCCCCGCCATCGGCGAACTGAGTCGAGGCATTGTGCAGCACGATGGCGCTGTCCACCTCGGCGAGGAAGCGGTCGGCCGCCACCTGATCAGTGGTGACGATCGCGTCGGTGTGGTGCGAGCCGTAGCGCTCGATATGGGCGATGGCGTCGCCGAGGCCGGAGACCACCTTCACCGCGATGATCGCGTCGCTGAACTCGGTGGACCAGTCCTCCTCGCTCGCCGGTTTCACCCGCGGATCGACGATGCGGGTGAGGCTGTCACCGCGAACCTCGCAGCCCGCATCGATCAGCGCGGTGACGAGCGGCCTGAGATGGGTGCCAGCGCAGGCCTCATCGACCAGCAGCGTCTCCGCCGCGCCGCAGACGCTGGTGCGCCGCATCTTGGCGTTGAGCACGATGTCGCGGGCCATGGCGAGCGGCGCCGCGCCATGGACATAGACGTGGTTGTTGCCGTCGAGATGGGCGAAGACCGGCACGCGGGCCTCCGCCTGGACGCGGGCGACGAGGCTCTTGCCGCCGCGCGGAATGATCACGTCGATGGCGCCATTGAGGCCCTGCAGCATGAGGCCGACGGCCTCGCGGTCGCGGGTCGGAACGAGGGAGATGGCGGCAGCCGGCAGGCCCGCCTTCTCCAGTCCCGCGGCGATGGCCTGGTGGATCGCCCGGGAGGATCGGAAGCTGTCCGAACCGCCGCGCAGGATCGCGGCATTGCCCGACTTGAGGCACAGCGCCGCGGCATCCGCCGTGACGTTCGGCCGGCTTTCGTAGATGACGCCGACGACCCCGAGCGGCACGCGGACGCGCTCGATGCGGAGACCATTCGGCCGGTCCCAGGCGGACATCACCTCGCCGACCGGATCGGGCAGCGAGCGCACGAGGTCCACGCCCGCCGCGATGGCGTCGACCCGGGCGGGATCGAGGGCGAGGCGATCGACGAAGGAGGCGGTCATGCCCTGGCGGCGGGCCTCGGCCACGTCCTCGGCATTGGCCTCGCAGATGGCGGCGGAGCGGGCGCGGATGGCCTGAGCCATGGCGGCGAGGGCGGCGTCCTTCTGGGCCGGCGTCGCCAGGGCCAGGCGCCGCGCGGCGGCCCGGGCCTTGCGGCCGATCTCCAGCATCTGCTCCTCGGTGCTCGCCGCCTCGCCGATGGCGGCGACGCCGGCGGAGATCGTCGCGCTCATCGCACGCCCCGCTTCCCTGGTCTTCTAGGGGACCGTGCGTAGCACGGCCGGCAAAACAGGTAAAATCGCCGGCCGCCCCAGGGGAAGGTGGAGGGTTTCGGCGGTTTGGTTAACCGAGGTTTAACGCTTGACCCGTGATCTAGGGGAGCGGTGATCCGAACCGCGCCGACACGGGCGCCATGACCGACGACCTCAATGCCCCGCTTGGGGTGGCCAGCGACCAGGAGACGAAGCGGCGGTGGCCGGCGCTTCCGCTCGTGCCGATCGCTGCCGGCGTTGTCGGCGTGATGATCCTCGGCATCGCCGGGGCCATAGCCTTCATCCACAATCCGCTCGGCGGCGAGCCGCGCGCCATCGCCGCCATCGCCACCGCCCCGCCGCGGGCCGCCGAACCGACACCGCAGCAGCGGGCAGCCCCGCCCCCCGCCGCCACTCCCGCAGAGGAGCCGGGCAACACCATCTCCATCATCGACGGCATGTCCGGCCAGTCCCGCCAGGTGCGGGTCGCCGCCCCGCCGCCCGAACAGACCGCCGGCCTCGACCCGCGCCTCGTCGAGCGCACGCCGCAGGGCATCCTGCCGCGCGTCGCCCCCGATGGCAGCCGGCCCCGCGACGTCTATGCCCGCGCCGTGCGCTTGCCGCCCGGCGCCGACCCGGCCCAGCCGCGCGTCGCCATCCTCATCGGCGGCCTCGGCATCAGCCAGCAGAGCACGTCCGAGGCCATGACGAAGCTGCCCGGGCAGATCTCCTTCGCCTTCGCGCCCTATCCGAGCGACCTCGAGCGGCTCGTCGCCAGGGCCCGCGCCGACGGGCACGAGGTCTTCCTGCAGGTGCCGATGGAGCCGCTCGACTATCCCGAGAACGATCCCGGCCCGCGCACCCTGCTCACCACCCTGCCGGCGGAGCGCAACATCGAGCGGCTCCACTGGTCGATGGCACGCTTCCAGGGCTATGCCGGCATCGTCAACTACATGGGCGCCAAGTTCTCGGCCTCCGAGGGCGCCCTCACCCCGGTGCTGCGCGAAGCCAACCGCCGCGGCCTGATGGTGGTGGACGACGGCACCTCGGCGCGCAGCCTCATTCCCCAGATCGCCGCCGGCCTGCAGCAGCCGGCCCTGCGCGGCGATGTCCATCTCGACCGCGTGCCGACCCCGGCCGAGGTCGATGCGCAGCTTGCCCGTCTTGAGGCGAGGGCGCGGGAGACAGGCTTTGCCCTCGGCGTCGGCGCCGCCCTGCCGGTGACCATCGACCGCGTCGCCCGCTGGGCGCGGGCGCTGGAGGCTAGGGGCATCCTGCTGGTCCCCGTCTCCGCCGGGGTGGCCCGCCGTTCGCCCACCGGCTAATCTGCCTGTCCGACCGGAACACCGCCATGCCCCGCTTCGAAGACCTGCCCTACCGGCCCTGCGTCGGCGTCGCCCTTTTCAACCGGCAGGGCCGCGTCTTCGTCGGCCGCCGCAAGGGCCCGGCGCCCGAGCATGTCGATGCGACCCATGCCTGGCAGATGCCGCAGGGCGGCATCGATCCCGGCGAGGACCCGCTCGCCACCGCCCGCCGCGAGCTCTTCGAGGAAACCAATGTCCGCTCGGTCACGCTGCTGGCCGAGGCCGCCGAATGGTTCGCCTACGACCTGCCGCAGGTCGTCGCCGGCCAGGCCTGGCGCGGCAAGTATCGTGGCCAGACGCAGAAATGGTTCGCCTTCCGCTTCGACGGCGAGGAAGCCGAGATCGACGTGCTGCGCCCCGGCGGCGGCCACCACAAGCCGGAATTCGAGGCCTGGCGCTGGGAGGACCTCCACGCGACGCCCGGCCTGATCATCCCCTTCAAGCGCGGCGTCTATGAGCGGGTCGTCGAGGCCTTCCGGCCCTTCGCCCATCCGGTCTGACGGACCCTGCGGCATCAGGGTTCTCCCGCATCGCACCATCCTGCGATCGGCGTAGCCTTAGCCTTCAGGACCTGATGCCTGAGGAGGCCGCCGTGACCGAACCCCGAATTCCCGCCGCCGGACCCTTCACCCTCGACCGCCGCACCATGATCGCCGGAGCCTCGGTGCTGACCGCCACCGCCGCGACCACGGCCGCCCGCGGCCAGGGGCGGCCGACGATCGACGGGCAGACGGCGCTCATCGTCGTCGATGTGCAGAACGACTTCTGCCCCGGCGGCCGCCTCGCCGTGCCGAAGGGCGACGAGGTCGTGGCCATCTGCAACACGATCGGCCGGCGCTTCCAGAACGTCGTCTTCACCCAGGACTGGCACCCCGAGGGCCATTCCTCCTTCGCCACCAGCCATCCCGGCAAGAAGCCCTTCGAGGTGGTGCAGATGCCCTATGGGCCGCAGGTCCTCTGGCCCGACCACTGCACCTGGGATTCGGCCGGCGCCGAATTCCACGAGGGGCTCGACCTGCCCCATGCCCAGACCATCATCCGCAAGGGCTACCGTAAGGAGGTCGACAGCTATTCCGGCTTCCTCGAGGCCGACCGCCGGACAGCGACGGGGCTCGGCGGCTATCTCAAGGAGCGCGGCGTCTCCCGCGCCGTGGTGGTTGGCCTTGCCACCGATTTCTGCGTCAACTGGACGGCGCAGGATGCGGCCAAGGCGGGCCTGGAGACCTTCGTAGTCGAGGAGGCCTGCCGCGCCATCGACCTCGGCGGCTCGCTGGACAAGGCCTGGGCCGACATGGCGGCCTTGGGGGTCAAGCGGATCAAGGCGACGGATCTGGGGTGAGGGTCGGCAGCCCGCAAACACCAAAATAGGATTTTTGTCCTTGACGAGCGTAACGCTCCGTGGTAGGTGTTGAGGCAGGTTCCGGTGCTGCGCCTCGAGCGCCGACTGGGGCCGCCCCCACCCTCCCGCTGCATTGCCCAATTGCGTCCTTCGAGGCTCGCTGCCGCTCGCACCTCAGGATGAGGTGGGACGAGACCTGCAGGTTTCCGACGGGGGTGCGACGGCCATCCCAGAGACCAACCCCGATGCCGTTCTCAACCTCCCTCATCCTGAGGTGCGAGCGGCAGCCAGCCTCGAAGGACGCACTTCACTGATGCAGCGCGGCCGGTAGCGGTTCGCCGCACATCGACCGGCATCCCGTCGCCAAGCAAACCCAAACGCAAAAAGGCCGCCCGGAGGCGGCCTTCGCTAAAGTCAGAAACCGGACGCGGTTCAGTGCGTCGAGCCGGCCGTGCCGAGGGCAGCCTTGACGCCCTTGAGCTGGTCGAGGCGCTCGGAGGCCTTGTTCCGCGCCGCGTCGTCCTTGGCGTCGGCGAGGTCTTCCTCGGCGTTCTTGATGTCCTGGTCGAGATGGGCAGCGTTGAGGTCCTCGACCGGCGTGGCGCGCTCGGCCAGCACGGTGAGGCCACCCGACGACACCTCGGCAAAGCCGCCGCGGACATAGAGCCGCTTCGGCTGGCCATCGCCATGGATGGTCAGGATGCCCGGCCGCAGCGTCGAAACGAAGGGCGAGTGGCCCGCGAGGATGCCGAAGTCACCCTCGGAACCCGGCACCACCACCTGCTCGACGGCGCCCGAGAAGAGCTGACGCTCGGGCGAGACCAGTTCGAAATGGAAGGTCGCCATGTCGTGCGATCCTCTTTCTCAGGCCGCTCAGGCGGCTTCGGCGGCGAGCTTGCGGCCCTTTTCGACGGCCTCCTCGATGGTGCCGACCATGTAGAAGGCGGCCTCCGGGAGGTGGTCGTACTTGCCCTCGACGAGATCGGCGAAGCCCTTCACCGTGTCCTTCAGATCGACGAACTTACCCGGAGCACCGGTGAAGACCTCGGCGACGTGGAAGGGCTGGGAGAGGAAGCGCTCGACCTTGCGGGCGCGGGCGACGGTGAGCTTGTCCTCTTCCGAGAGCTCGTCCATGCCCAGGATGGCGATGATGTCCTGGAGCGCCTTGTAGCGCTGCAGGGTCTGCTGGACCTTGCGGGCCACCGCGTAGTGCTCGTCACCGATGACGCGGGGGTCGAGCATGCGCGAGGTCGAGTCGAGCGGGTCCACCGCCGGATAGATGCCCTTCTCGGCGATCGAGCGGTTGAGCACGGTCGTCGCGTCGAGGTGGGCGAAGGAGGTGGCCGGCGCCGGGTCGGTGAGGTCGTCCGCCGGCACGTAGATCGCCTGCACCGAGGTGATCGAGCCCTTCTGGGTGGTGGTGATGCGCTCCTGGAGGGCGCCCATGTCGGTGGCGAGCGTCGGCTGATAGCCCACCGCCGAGGGGATGCGGCCGAGAAGCGCCGACACCTCGGAGCCCGCCTGGGTGAAGCGGAAGATGTTGTCGACGAAGAACAGCACGTCCTGGCCCTGGTCGCGGAAGTGCTCGGCGATGGTCAGGCCCGAGAGGGCGACGCGGGCGCGGGCGCCCGGCGGCTCGTTCATCTGGCCGAACACGAGGGCGCACTTCGAGCCTTCGCCGCCGCCCTTCTTGTTCACGCCGGACTCGATGAACTCGTGATAGAGGTCGTTGCCCTCGCGGGTGCGCTCGCCGACGCCGGCGAACACCGAGTAGCCACCGTGGGCCTTGGCGACGTTGTTGATCAGCTCCTGGATGAGCACGGTCTTGCCGACGCCGGCGCCGCCGAACAGGCCGATCTTGCCGCCCTTGGCGTAGGGGGCGAGGAGGTCGACGACCTTGATGCCGGTGACGAGGATCTCGGCCTCGGTCGCCTGCTCGGCGAAGGTCGGGGCCGGCTGGTGGATGCCGCGGGTCAGCGTCGTCTTGACCGGACCGGCCTCGTCGATCGGCTCGCCGACGACGTTGAGGATGCGGCCAAGGGTCTCGTCACCGACGGGAACGGCGATCGGCTGGCCGGTGTCCTTCACCTCCTGGCCGCGCACCAGGCCCTCGGACGTGTCCATGGCGATGCAGCGGACGGTGTTCTCGCCGAGGTGCTGGGCGACCTCGAGGACGAGGCGGTTGCCGTTGTTGCTGGTCTCGAGCGCGTTCAGGATCTGCGGCAGATGCCCGTCGAACTGCACGTCGACAACGGCGCCGATGACCTGGCTGATCCGGCCGGTACCCGCCGGCGCGTTGGTCGCAGTCTTTGCCATGATGGGGTCCTCGCTTGATGTCGTGAGCTCAGAGCGCCTCAGCGCCCGAGATGATTTCGATGAGTTCCTTGGTGATCATCGCCTGACGCGCACGGTTGTACTTGAGCGTCTGCTTCTTGATCATCTCGCCGGCATTGCGCGTCGCATTGTCCATGGAGGACATGCGGGCGCCCTGCTCCGACGCGGCGTTCTCGAGGATCGCCTTGAAGATCTGGATGGTCACGTTGCGCGGCAGGAGATCGGCGAGGATTTCGGTCTCGCCGGGCTCGAACTCGTAAGGGGCAATGTCGGCGCCGGCCGGAGCGGCCTCGCCGGCGACCTGCGCCGGGATGATCTGCTGCGCCGTCGGGATCTGCGAGATCACCGACTTGAACTTGGAGAAGAACAGCGTCGCGACGTCGAACTGGCCGTCGGCGAAGAGCTTCTGAACCTGGGTGCTGACCTCTTCCGCCTGGGCGTAGGAGAGCTGCTTCACCGCGCGGAACTCGATATAGCCGACGATCTGCTTGTCGAACTGGCGGCGGATGAGGTCGTAGCCCTTGCGTCCCACGCAGAAGAACTTGACCGTCTTGCCCTCGGCCTGCAGCGCCAGGGCGCGCTCGCGGGCGAGGCGGACGATGGAGCTGTTGAAGGCGCCGCACAGCCCGCGCTCGGCGGTGGCGACGACGAGGAGGTGAACCTGGTCCTTCCCCGTGCCGGCGAGCAGCACGGGCGCATCCGAGCCCGACACGCCGGCGGTCAGGTTGGCGAGCACCGCGTCCATCTTCTCGGCATAGGGGCGCGCCGCCTCGGCCGCCGTCTGGGCGCGCTTCAGCTTCGCCGCGGCCACCATCTGCATGGCCTTGGTGATCTTCTGCGTCGCCTTCACGGAGGCGATGCGGTTCCTCAGATCCTTCAAGCTCGGCATCAGCCGACGTCCCTTCTGGCTTCGATGGCCTGTTCCACCTTGCGGCGGAAGGCCAGCGGATCCGCGATCATCTTGATGGGCGTGGCGTTGATGCCAGTCCCATGGACGGTCACGTTCCCGAAATTGAGAACGCGGCCGAGAAATGTCTGGTCGACCGCAATGGAGTCGACCTTTTCGAGCCTCTGCTCGATGGTGGAGCGGGCGACGAGCCCCCACTTCGCCACCACCTTGCGGGAGGTGACCGCCAGCTCGGTGGTCCGGCTCAGGAACCAGGCCACCAGCAGCCAGAGCGCCGCCACCGCGAGAACCGCCAGGCCATAGGGCCAGGCGACGACCGTGGCGGCGAGGCCGACGATCACGGCGACGATGGGCCAGAAGTAGACGACCCAGTGGATCGTCGCTTCATGGACGATGGTCTCGCCCGGCCCGAGGCTGTCGCCGACGTAGCTCACTGTCCGGCGATCAGCCGAACGACGCCGCGAAGCTCTCCACCGCGGCCTTCAGCTTGGCGGCCGTATCGTCGGAGAGGTCCTTCGAGGTGCGGATGGCATCGAGGATGGCGCCCTCGGAGCGCAGCTTGCCGAGCAGACCTTCCTCGAAGGCCTTCACGCGGTTCAGCGGCAGCTTGTCGAGGTAGCCGTTGGTGCCGGCCCAGATGACCGCAACCTGCTCTTCCATCTTCAGCGGCGAGTACTGGTTCTGCTTGAGCAGCTCGGTGAGACGGGCGCCGCGGTTGAGCAGGCGCTGGGTCGTCGCATCGAGGTCCGAGCCGAACTGGGCGAAGGCGGCCATCTCGCGATACTGGGCGAGCTCGCCCTTGATCTTGCCGGCGACCTTCTTCATCGCCTTGGTCTGCGCCGATGAGCCGACGCGCGACACCGAGAGGCCGACGTTCACCGCCGGGCGGATGCCCTGGAAGAACAGGTCGGTCTCGAGGAAGATCTGGCCGTCGGTGATGGAGATGACGTTGGTCGGGATATAGGCCGACACGTCGTTCGCCTGCGTCTCGATGACCGGGAGCGCGGTCAGCGAGCCCTTGCCGGCGTCGTCACCCATCTTCGCCGCGCGCTCGAGCAGGCGGGAGTGGAGATAGAACACGTCGCCCGGATAGGCCTCGCGGCCCGGCGGACGGCGCAGCAGCAGCGACATCTGGCGGTAGGCGACGGCCTGCTTCGACAGGTCGTCATAGATGATGACGGCGTGCATGCCGTTGTCGCGGAAGAACTCGCCCATGGCGCAGCCCGAGAAGGGCGCCAGGAACTGCATCGGCGCCGGGTCCGAGGCGGTGGCGGCGACGACGATCGAGTACTCGAGCGCGCCGTTCTCCTCGAGCGCCTTCACGAACTGGGCGACCGTGGAGCGCTTCTGGCCGACGGCGACGTAGACGCAGTAGAGCTTCTGGTGCTCGTCGGCGCCGGCCACGTTCAGCGGCTTCTGGTTGAGGATGGTGTCGAGGGCAATGGCGGTCTTGCCGGTCTGGCGGTCGCCGATGATCAGCTCGCGCTGGCCGCGGCCGATCGGGATCAGCGCGTCGATCGACTTCAGGCCGGTGGCCATCGGCTCATGCACCGACTTGCGCGGAATGATGCCGGGGGCCTTCACGTCGACGCGGCGACGCTCGGTGGCCTCGATCGGGCCCTTGCCGTCGATCGGGTTGCCGAGGGCGTCGACGACGCGGCCGAGCAGGCCCTTGCCGACGGGGACGTCGACGATGGCGCCGGTGCGCTTGACGGTGTCGCCTTCCTTGATGTCGCGGTCGGCACCGAACAGCACGATACCGACATTGTCGGTCTCGAGGTTCAGCGCCATGCCGCGGATGCCGTTGTCGAACTCGACCATCTCGCCCGCCTGGACGTTGTCGAGACCGTAGACGCGGGCAATGCCGTCACCGACGGAGAGCACCTGGCCGACCTCGGAGACTTCCGCCTCCTGACCGAAGTTCTTGATCTGGTCCTTGAGGATCGCAGAGATTTCAGCGGCGCGGATGTCCATCAGCCGACCTCTTTCATGGCGGTTCGAATCGCGTTGAGCTTGGTGCGAAGGGACGTGTCGATCATCCGCGAGCCGACCTTCACGATCAGCCCGCCGAGGATGGCCGGGTCCACCTTCACGGCGATCTTGGGCTCCTTGCCGAGCACGTCCTTCAGGGCGGACGACAGCGAGGAAGTATGGGTGGGCGAGAGCGCCTCGGCGACCGTCACCTCGGCGACGACTTCGCCGCGCGACTTGGCCACCAGGGCGTTGAAGCCGCGGATGATGCTCTCGATGGCGAAGAGACGGCGATTCGCCGCCACCACCTTGATGAGGTTCGCGGCGATGCCATCGATGCCAGCCTTCGCGAGGATCGCAGCGACCGCCTTGGACTGGTCATCGGAGGAGAAGACCGGGCTCTTCACCAGCCGGCGCAGGTCCTCGGACCCCTCCAGAAGGGCGACGAACCGGCCGAGATCGGCCTGGACCTTGTCCACCTGGCCAGCCTCGCTCGCCAGCTCGAAAAGGGCGGAGGCATAGCGCCCCGCCATGCCGGAAACGGTCTTGTCTTCGCCAGCCACCGCGTCTCTCGCGCTTGAGGCGTCGAGACCTCCGGTCCCCATGTGCCGCCCCGCTATCGCGCGGTGACATCAAACCGTTGTCTCGACTGGGAAATTCAGCCCCGGAAGTGGGCCATGACGGTGGCCTGCCCCCGAAGTCGGCTGTCCGGTAGCACACGTATTCTCATGGTGCAACGCCATGCGCGCCGTGTGCCTCTGCACCAAAGGTCGCGGAGCCGCGGCTTTCCACGGGTTTCGACCCGGATGGTCCGACAGCGCATCGGTGAAAGGGACAGGCGCAAGCATCAGTCCTGTCGGCGGCCATGGCGATCTGCTATATTCCCAAGAAGACAAACAGGAAGCTAGGAAGAACCGAGATGGCACTGAACATCAAGGATCCGGAGGCGGACCGGCTGGCACGCCAGGTCGCCGACATGACGGGCGAGAGCATCACCCGGGCCGTGGTCATCGCCCTCAAGGAGAAGCTGGCGCGCGAGGAGCGGCGGCAGGTGGATGTGGAGGTGCTGGTCGATGACGTTCTAGGCATCGCGCGCAGTCTCGCCGGCGTGCCGGTGCTCGATCAGCGCAGTGACGAGGCGATCCTAGGCTTCGACACGATGGCGGAGTGACCCATGGTGATCGACACATCGGCGCTGCTCGCCATCCTGTTCTCCGAGCCCGAGGCGCCCGCGCTCATCCGCGCCATCGCGCAGGACGGGACGCGGCTCATGTCGGCGGGGAGCGTACTGGAGGCCGGCATCATCGCGCAGGCCCGCAAGGGCGACGCCGGTGGCCATGCGCTCGACCTCATGATCCTCAAGCTCGGCATCGTCGTGGTCGCGATGACGCCGCATCACGCCGATCTCGCCAGACGCGCCTTTCGTCTGTTCGGCAAGGGCCAGGCCAAAGCCGGCCTCAACTACGGCGACTGCATCGCCTACGCCCTGGCACGGGACACCGGCGAGCCCCTGCTCTTCAAGGGCGACGATTTCAGGCAGACGGACATCGCCGCGGTGCCGTGGTAGCCCCCAAACGCAACGGGCGGCCCGAAGGCCGCCCGCGCATCCCCTCGCAATCCGCGAAGCCTCAGGCGGCGGCCTTCCGACCGGCCATGCGGCCGTAGAAGGTCTCACCGGTCTCGGCCATCTCGCGCAGCAGCTTGTTCGGCGTGAAGCGGTCGCCGTACTTCGCCGCGAGCGCGTCGCACTTCGTGACGAAGGCCTTGGTGCCGATCATGTCGATGTAGCTGAGCGTGCCGCCGGACCAAGGTGCGAAGCCGAAGCCGAGGATGGAGCCGACATCCGCCTCGCGCGGATCGGTGACCACCCCCTCCTCGACGCAACGGGAGGCCTCCAGCGCCGTCGTGATCAGCAGCCGGTCGATGATCTCCTGGCGGTCGATCGCGTCCGGGTCCTGCTGGCTGCCGACAAAGGCCTTGAGGCCCGGCCAGATCGTCTTCTTGCCGTTGTCGAGGTACTCGTAGAAGCCCTTCTTGGCCTTCTTGCCGACGCGGCCCTCCTGCTCGACCAGGAAGGTCAGCAGCTTCTCCTGTTGCGGATCGACGGCCTGGGTGCCGACCTGCGCCTTGGTGGCCTTGAGGATCTTGAGGCCGAGGTCGATGGCGACCTCGTCGTTGAGGGTCAGCGGCCCGACCGGCATGCCCGCCTGCTTGGCGAGATTGTCGATCATGACGGGGGGCACGCCCTCCATCACCATCAGGTGGGCTTCCTTGATGTAATTGCCGACGCAGCGGTTCACATAGAAGCCGCGGGTGTCGTTGACCACGATCGGCGTCTTCTTGATCGCCTTGACGTAGTCGAGGGCGACCGCAAGCGCCTTATCGCCGGTCTTCTCGGCCATGATGATCTCGACCAGCATCATCTTGTCCACCGGCGAGAAGAAGTGGATGCCGATGAACTGCTCGGGGCGCACCGAGGCCTTGGCGAGGCCGGTGATCGGCAGGGTCGAGGTGTTGGAGGCGAAGATCACGTCGGGGCGGATCACCGCTTCCGTCTTCTTGATGACGTCGGCCTTCACCGCCGGGTCCTCGAACACCGCCTCGATGATGAGGTCGACGTCCTTGAGGTCGGCATAGTCGGCGGTGGTCTTGATCTTGGCGAGCAGCGCCTCGCGCTGCGCCGAGGTGGCACGGCCCTTGTTGACCTGGTCGGTCATCAGCTTGTGGGTATAGGCCTTGCCCTTCTCGGCCGCCTCCACGTCGCGGTCGAGCAGGACGACGTCCATGCCGGCCTGCGCCGTGACATAGGCGATGCCCGCGCCCATGAAGCCGGCGCCGAGCACGCCGACCGTCTTGAGCTGCGTCGCCGGCACGCCGGCAGGACGGCGAAGGCCCTTGCCGAGCGCGCCCATGGAGACGAAGAGCGAGCGGATCATCGCCTGGGCCTGCGGCGAGCGCAGGACCGAGGCGAAGTAGCGCGACTCGATACGCAGCGCGGTGTCCATGGGGACCAGAAGACCCTCATAGACCGCGCTCATGATGGCGCGGGCGCCCGGATAATTGTCATAGGTCTCCTTGCGGTAGATGGCATTGGCCGGCGGCCAGACCATCATGCCGCCAGCCGAATAGACCGGACCGGAGGGGAGCTTGAACTTCGGCTTGTCCCAGGGCTTCACCGGGTCGACGCCGGCCTTCAGCCTGGCCTTCGCCGCCTCGATCAGCTTGTCGGCGGGAACGATCTCGTCGATCAGGTTCATCGCCTTGGCGCGGTCGGCCTTGAGCTGGTCGCCCTTCAAGAGCATCTGCAGCGCCGACTGGATGTCGGCCATGCGCGGCACGCGCTGGGTGCCGCCGGCGCCGGGGAACAGGCCGACCTTCACCTCGGGCAGGCCGACGCGCAGCTTCGGATTGTCCGAGGCGATGCGGGCGTGGCAGGCCAGCGCGATCTCGAAGGCGCCGCCGAGGCACATGCCGTTGATGGCGCAGACGAAGGGCTTGCCGCAGGTCTCGATCTTACGCAGCACCAGCGAATAGGCGCGGCTCTGCTCGAAGAAGTCGGCCATGGCCGCCTCGGGGCCCTTGGCCTTGATCGCGTCCTTGAAGGTCTGGCCGAGGCGCTCGAGCATGGTGAGGTCGGCGCCGCCCGAGAACGTGTCCTTGCCCGAGGTGATGACGACGCCCTTGACCGCCGGATCGGCGACGGCGGCATCCACCGCGGCATTGAGGTCATGGCCGACGGACTCGTCGATGACATTCATCGACTTGCCCTGCATGTCCCAGGTGAGGAGCGCGATGCCGTCGGAATCGACGACCCAAGTGAAGTTCTTGAGGTTCATGGTCATCACTCCTCTCACACGCGCTCGATGATGGTGGCGGTGCCCATGCCGGCGCCGATGCACAGCGTCACGAGGGCGGTGGATTTGCCGGTGCGCTCCAGTTCGTCGAGCACCGTGCCGAGGATCATGGCGCCGGTGGCGCCCAGCGGATGGCCGAGCGCGATGGCGCCGCCGCAGACATTGATCTTGTCGTGCGGGATGTCGAAGGCCTGCATGTAGCGCAGCACCACCGAGGCGAAGGCCTCGTTCAGCTCGAAGAGGTCGATGTCGGAGAGCTGCATGCCCGCCTTCTTCAGCAGCTTCTTGGTGACGTCCACCGGGCCGGTGAGCATCAGCGCCGGCTCGGAGCCGATATTGGCGAAAGCTCGGATGCGGGCGCGGGGCTTCAGGCCGGAGGCCTTGCCGGCCTCGGCCGAGCCGAGGAGCACGGCGGCGGCGCCGTCGACGATACCGGAGGAATTGCCGGCATGGTGGACGTGGGTGACGCCCTCAAGCTCGGGATGGGCCTGGATCGCCACGGCGTCGAAGCCGCCGGCCTCGCCCATCATCACGAAGGAGGGGTTGAGGCTCGCCAGCGACTGCATGGTCGTGGTCGGGCGCATGTGCTCGTCGCGGTCGAGGATGGTGAGGCCGTTCATGTCCTTCACCGGGATGACCGAGTTCTTGAACCGGCCCTCTTCCCAGGACTTGGCGGCGCGCTTCTGGCTCTCCACCGCATAGGCGTCGACGTCGTCGCGGGAGAAGCCGTACTTGGTGGCGATGAGATCCGCCGAGATGCCCTGCGGCATGAAGTAGCTCTTCACCGCGATGGACGGGTCGACCGGCCAGGCACCGCCCGAGGCGCCCATGCCGACGCGCGACATGCTCTCGACGCCGCCGCCGATGACGAGGTCGTGCTGGCCGGCCATGACCTGCGCCGCGGCGAAGTTCACCGCATCGAGGCCCGAGGCGCAGAAGCGGTTGATCTGGATGCCGGGGACGATGTCGCCATAGTCGGCCTTGAGGGCGGCGACGCGGGCGATGTCGCTGCCCGCCTCGCCCACCGGATCGACGCAGCCGAGGACGACGTCGTCGACGAGGCTGGTGTCGAGGCCGTTGCGGGCCTTGAGGGCGCGCAGCGTCGTGGTGGCGAGCTCAAGGGCGGTCACCTCGTGGAGGGCCCCGTCGGACTTGCCCTTGCCGCGCGGCGTGCGCACGTGGTCGTAGACGAAGACGTCGGTCATGCGGGTTCCTCCCCGGTGGTTCGGTTGAGCGCTGCGCTGGTCAGAGCGAGCGTGCGATCAGGATCTTCATGATCTCGTTGGTGCCGCCGTAGATGCGCTGGATGCGCGCGTCCCGGTACATCCGCGAGATCGGATATTCGTCCATGAAGCCATAGCCGCCGAAGAGCTGGAGGCAGCGGTCGACGATGGTGTTCTGCAGGTCGGAGAGCTTGTACTTCGCCATGGAGGCCATGACGGTGTCGCACTTGCCCTCGATGTGGAGGCCGACGCAGGTCTCGTAGAAGATCTTGGCCATGGTGGCCTCGGTCTTCATGTCGGCGAGCTCGAACTGGGTGTTCTGGAAATCGATCACCGCCTTGCCGAAGGCCTTGCGCTCCTTGACGTAGTCGATGGTCAGCGTCAGCGCCCGCTCGATCATGCCGACGGCGGCGCCGGCGATGGTCAGGCGCTCCTGCGGCAGGGCCCGCATCATCTGGTAGAAGCCCTGGTTCGGCTCAGGCCCGAGCAGCGCCTCGGCCGGCAGCTTCATGTCGTCGAAGAATAGCTCGGACGTGTCGGCCCAGTCGAGGCCGAGCTTCTTCAGCTTGCGGCCGCGGCGGAAGCCCGGCGCGTTCTCCGTCTCGACGGCAAAGAGCGAGGTGCCCTTGGCGCCGGCGGACGGGTCGGTCTTGGCGGCGACCAGGATGAAATTGGCGTGCTGGCCGTTGGTGATGAAGGTCTTCGAGCCGTTCAGCACCCAGCCATTGCCGGAGCGCTCGGCCTTGGTGCGGATGCCCTGGACGTCGGAGCCGGCCCCGGGCTCGGTCATGGCCAGCGCCGCGATGAGTTCGCCGGTGGCCATCTTCGGCAGCCAGGCGCGCTTCTGCTCCTCGGTGCCGTAATGGAGGAGGTAGGGCGCGACGATCGGCCCGTGGATGGCCCAGCCCCAGCTGTCGGCACCGGCCATGGCGATCTGATGGGCGATGACCGCCTCGTGGCTATAGTCGCCGCCCGACCCGCCATATTCCTCGGGGATCGAGGCCGAGAGCAGGCCGGCATCCGCCGCCTTGATCCAGGCGTCGCGGTCCATGACGCCCTCCTCCGACCAGCGGTCGAGGTTCGGCGTGAATTCCTTGGCGAGGAAGGCCCGCGCGCTTTCCGCGAGCATGTCGTGCTCTTCGGTGCGCCAGGCGGGCTTCGGCAGGTTCAGCGCGCTCATTGGGGTCTCCCTTGCAGTCTTTTTTGGCCGCTTGTCGGCCCTGGTGTGCAGTTACACCACCGGGCGCCGCGGCTCTGGAAGAGGGCCTTACGGGGGAGCCGGCCTGGGGCCGGCTCCCATGCGTTCTCCATCCAATCAGAACGCGTCGGCGGCGAGCGCCATCATCGAATCCGCACCCGCCTGGATGCGGGCGAGATGGGCGCCGGTCTCCGGCATCATCTGCTCGAAGAAGAAGCGCGCCGTGACCAGCTTGGCGTTCATGCGGTCGGTGGAGCCATTGGCGCCGGCAACGAGCTTTTCCTGCGCCACCTTGGCCATCTTCGCCCACATGTAGCCCATGGCGACGAGGCCGAACATGTGCATGTAGGGAGTGGAGCCGGCACCAGCATTGTCGGGCTTCGCCATGGCGTTCTGCATGAACCACATGGTGGCCGCCTGCAGCTCCTTCAGGCCCTTCGACAGCGAGCCGATGAAGGGGCCGACCGTGGCGTCGTCCTTGTTCTGGGCGCAGAAGGTGCCGACCTCGTTGAAGAAGCTCATCACCGCACGGCCGCCATTGGCGCCGAGCTTGCGGCCGACGAGGTCCAGCGCCTGGATGCCGTTGGCGCCCTCGTAGATCATGGCGATGCGGGCATCGCGGACGAACTGGCCCATGCCCCACTCGTTGATGTAGCCGTGGCCGCCATACATCTGCTGGGCCTTCACGGCATTATCGAAGCCGAGATCGGTGAGCACGCCCTTGATGATCGGCGTCATCAGGCCGAGATGGTCCTCCGCCTTCTGGCGCTCGGCCGCATCCTCCGAGCGATGCGACACGTCAGCCATCAGCGCCGTCCACAGCATCAGCGCGCGGCCGGCCTCGTTCACGGCGCGCAGCGTCATCAGCGTGCGGCGCACATCCGGGTGGACGATGATCGGGTCGGCGGCCTTCTCCGGCGCCTTCGTGCCGGAAAGCGAGCGGCCCTGGATGCGGTCCTTCGCATAGGCAACCGCGTTCTGATAGGCGACCTCCGACTGCGACAGGCCCTGGACGCCGACCGAGAGGCGCGCCTCGTTCATCATCACGAACATGGCGTTGAGGCCCTTGTTCTCGTGGCCGACGACCCAGCCGGTGGCCTCGTCATAGTTCATGACGCAGGTGGCATTGCCGTGGATGCCCATCTTCTCCTCGATCTTGCCGCAGGAGACGCCGTTGCGCTGGCCCGGCTTGCCGTCCGGGGTGGGCAGGAACTTCGGCACGACGAAGAGCGAAATGCCCTTGGTGCCGGCCGGCGCGCCCTCGATGCGGGCAAGGACGAGGTGGACGATGTTCTCGGCCATGTCGTGCTCGCCGGCCGAGATGAAGATCTTCTGGCCGGAGATCTTGTAGGAGCCGTCACCGTTCGGCACGGCCTTGGTGCGCAGCATGCCGAGATCCGTGCCGCAATGCGGCTCGGTCAGGTTCATCGTGCCGGTCCACTCGCCGGTGGTCATCTTCGGCAGGTAGGTGCGCTTGATCTCGTCATTGGCATGGACATGCAGGGCCGCCATGGCGCCCTGGGTCAGGCCCGGATACATGCCCCAGGCGAGGTTGGCCGAGGACATGAACTCGCCGACCACGGTGTTGACGGTGGCAGGCAGGCCCTGCCCGCCATATTCCGGATCGAAGGCGAGGCCCATCCAGCCGCCGTCCTGGTACTGCTTGTAGGCCTCCTTGAAGCCCGGCGGCGTCGTGACAGTGCCATCGGCATTGCGGCGGCAGCCGACCGTGTCGCCCACCACGTTGAGGGGCTGGAGGACCTCCTCGCAGAACTTGGCGCCCTCGTTGACGATGGCCTCGACGAGGTCGCGCGGCGCATCGGCGAAGCCCGGCAGGTTGCCATAGGCTTCCATTTTCAGGACGTCATAGAGCACGAACATCGTGTCTTCGATGGGAGCCTTGTAGGTCGGCATGGTCTCATCTCCTCCGAGAGGGGCACCTTTCGGCGCCGCGTGCTGGGCCGCCTCACGGCGGCGGGATGTCAGTCCTTGGACGCCGAGGCGCCGATGGCCGCGAGGCGTTCGTCGATCACGCCGATCGCTCGCTGCAATTCGTTCATGGCGGTGTCGATGTCGCGGCGCTGGGCGGCCAGGCGTCCGACCTGTTCGCGATACTTGGTCCGCGCCACCTTCATCTGTGTGACGCCGCCGTCGCCGAGGTCGTAGAGGTCGAGCATCGCCTTGACCTCCTCCAGCGAGAAGCCGACCCACTTGCCCATAAGAACGAGGCGCAGGCGTGACCGGTCGCGGCGGGAATAGAGCCGGTCCTGGCCTTGGCGCTTGGGCGCCAGCAGGCCCTTCTCCTCGTAGAAACGCAGGGCGCGGGCGGTGAGGCCGAACTCGCGCGTCAGCTCACGGATGGTGAAGACCTCCTTCTCGGAGGCCTTGCCGGTGCGCGCCAGCAGCTCGGCGAGCGTGGCGCCGCCGTCCCGGGCGAGGTCCTGTTCGGCCATGCGGCTCACCGGCGTCGGTCTCCCGTGGAGGGCTCAGGCTGACTTCGCCTTTTGTCTAACTCACGTTTACGTAAACGTCAACATCGGGAGAAGGGCGGATGGGGCGGGAGACGGTCCGCGGCGACAGCGCCGACCATGCTCAGCACGCCGTTCGATGGCGCCCGGCACATCCCCGGTCATCACCGGATCAGCCGCGATGGAGGCGCCGCCGCTCTTGGTCCTGGCTGCCCGTTTCCTTGAAGCTCGCCGCTCACGCCGACGTCGTCGAAGCGCCGGGGCCAGCACGGCCGCCCCCTGACCGATGACCGTCACGGATGCGACATGCCGCATCCTAAAACGACCAGGGCAAGCGCCCGGCCCGCGCCGGCCATCACTGCGACAGGCGCACCGGCGACGCCGCCGTGAACAGCGCCACGAAGGCCGACCGGATGGCATCGGCATCCGAGGCGGCGGTGAAATAGCGGCCGGCGCAGCGCCGCATCACGATGGGAATGTCGTCGACCCGCGTGGCCCCGCCATGCAGGCCGGGCTGGCCGAGGGTCGCGTTGTACCCCCAGTCCCAGGGCAGCGGCAGGTAGGGTGTATTGATGATCGCCACCGTGTTGCCGCGCGACTTCAGCGTGTCGCAGAAGGCCATGTTGAAGGCCCGGACCTGGGCCCGCAGGGGCGTGTTCCAAGTCCAGGCGCGGGTCGGATCGTTGACGCCGTCGGTGGCGATCATCACCAGTTTCCGCGCGTCCTGCCGCGACGCGCCGGACCCGGACGTGCCGACGGCCGTGACGAAATTCCCAATCAGATCGTCGAACCGGGTGGCGGCCGACTCCTCGTTGGAGGCCAGGGCCGGCGCGGGGAAGTTGTTCGCCACCCGTGTCAGGTCGGAGGTGAGGTTCACCAGTCGGCGCATGTCATGGTCGAAGGACCAGAGCTCAACCCGCACGCGCCCCGACAGGCTCTGCCGGGAGCGGATGTGGTTCAGGAGGTTCTCCACGCCCTGGTTCACCACCTGGTAGCGCATGAGGATGTTGTTGCGGACCGCCCAGGCATAGGTGTCCGATCCGTCGGTCTTGTTGTGGCAGGCCAGCGCGCAGCCGGTGCCGCTGCTCATGCGGGTGATGCCCGCGCTCGTCGCGGGGAGAAGCATCGACGCGGAAATATCGATCAGCAGGTAGATGTTGAGGAATGGCTCTACCGATGCCTGCGTCTGCGAGCGCACCTCCATCGGCATGCTCGGGAAACCAAAGAGCCCCATGAAGGCGTTGACCTGGGCGAAGCTGGCGGTGCCATTGCCGGAAATGGTCAACCCGCTCAGGCCGAACCGGGCGTCGAATGTGGCGCCGGACCCGAAATTCGACTGGAAGAACGCCAGCGCGGTGCCGCGGGCGGAGGCCAGCGCCGTGGCTTCGACAGTGCCGCGATCGAGCTCCGTCTTGGCAGCCACGACCCCGGCCAGGACGGCCGCATCACTCGCGGCCTGAAGCCGGGCCTGCTGAACCGAGGCGCGGGTGAAGTCGACAGCCGACCCCAGGAGGCCGATCAGGGGAAGCGCCACCAGCGCGAAGACCGTTGCCACGCTGCCAGTCCGGGCCCGTCGGAAACGACGGAACACGTCTCCCGTGGAGATCCAACGGGCCCTCCGCCGCAATGCCTTGCCCGCCACAGAAATCATCCAAAACATTCATCGCCCTTTTTCAAGGAGCACAATGTTCAGAATTCTACCTTGGGTTGATGCATGAATACTTAATTGTACGGACCCAGCACATTATACAGACAGTTTCGTATATTTGCGCGATAGAGGTTGTTCTCAGAGTCCTCCTCCCACAAAATCAGTTTCAATAATCATTGTTGTTCTAGAGTTTTTATTTCCAGAATGACTGATACATAGAAAATCGTGTTTGTAGCCTGTGCTTTGGCGACATCCGTGGGCACCGGGCGGGACGACACGACGCACACGGGCCGGACGGACAGGCCATTGGCAGGCCCCCTCGCTCCTGCCCCGGCCATCGCCAGATCGGCGCCCCCTGAGGACCCGCGACGATAGCGCGCACCTGTTCCCGGCCTCGCGAAGGGCGCCTTGCTTCCTTTCTCGCCGTTCTGCCCGCTTCTTGCGCTTGCGGGCGGCTGTCGGCTGCGGCGAGATCGCGTCGAGGAATGCCGCAGCGCGGAGAGGACTGAACCGATGAGCCACATGCTCGCCAATGCCCGCATGGCGGACGTCTTCCAGATCAGCCCCACCGACACGAATTATTTCGCGGTGCTGTTCGACCCCAAGAGGGGCGCGAGCGAAGCCATCTTCCTCATCGAGATCTTCAATGTCGGCGGCGCCACACCGCCGAACACCCACGTGGCGGCCCAGGAGTTTTTCTACGTTCTGGAGGGCGAGGGCATCGCCCGCTGCGACGGCAAGGCGACGCCGGTGAAGAAGGGCGATGCCGTCCTGGTCCATCCCGGCACCGAGCACATCCTCGAGAACACCGGCGCAGGCAAGCTCTACACCCTGACGGTGATGACCCCGAACGAAGGCTTCTCCGAGCTGATCCGCAGCGGCCAGCGGGTCGAACTCGACGACGAGGATCGCCGCGTTCTCGGTGGCCTGCTGTGAGCGAGGCCGCGGCGGAGGGACCGGTTGCCCTCGGCGCCTCTCCGAGAACCGCCTGGCGCGTGTCGCCGCAGGCGGCGAACCTCGTGCGGGCGCCGATCGCGCCGCGGCCGCTGACCCTGGCGACCGGCACGCGCGAGGTCACGGTCGATCTCATGCGCACGGCGATGATCGTCATCGACATGCAGAACGACTTCTGCCACCCGGACGGCTGGCTCGCCCATATCGGCGTCGACATCGCGCCGGCGCGGCGGCCAATCGCCCCGCTTCAGCGCCTGCTGCCGGCCTTGCGGCAAGCCGGCGTGCCCATCGTCTGGGTCAATTGGGGCAACCGGCCGGATCGGCTGAACCTCAGCCCGGCTCTGCTTCACGTCTACAACCCCACCGGAACAGGTGTCGGCCTCGGCGACCCGCTGCCCGCAACCGGCGCAAGAGTGCTCGAATTCGGATCCTGGTCCGCGGCGGTCGTCGAGGAATTGACCATCGCGCCATCGGACATCGAGGTCGCGAAGTATCGCATGTCCGGTTTCCCGGACACGCCGCTGGACAGCATCCTGCGCACACTGGGGATCACCACGCTGCTGTTCGGCGGCGTCAACATGGACCAGTGCGTCCTGTGCACGCTGCAGGACGCCAACTTCCTCGGCTATGACTGCCTGCTCGTCGAGGATTGCGCTGCGACCACCTCGCCCGACTACTGCCACGCCGCAACCGTCTACAACGTCAACCAGTGCTTCGGCTTCGTCGTGCAGTCCGACGCCCTGCTTCAGGGGCTCTGATCCGCCTCACCTGCAGCACCGGGCCGCGGCCCCGATTCAGGCCTCATCGCGACAGCGGCAGCGGCGGCGGCGGGGCGGTGCTGCCGGGGCCAAGCGACCGCTGCACCATGACGCTGTCAGCCCAGCGCCCGTAGCGCCAGGCGACCGCCGGCAGATGCGCGACGCGCTTGAAACCGAAAGCGTCATGCAGGCCGAGCGAGGCCGCGTTGTCGGCATCCACATAGCCGATCATCTGCCGGAAGCCGGCGGCGGCGCAGGTATCGATCAGTTCCCCGAGCAATGCCCGGCCGATGCCGCGGCCGAGCTGGTCGTGATGCACATAGATCGAGTGCTTCACGGCGTAGCGATAGGCCGGGCGCTTGCGGAACAGCACCACATAGGCATAGCCGACGACGCGGCCGTCGATGATCGCCACGAGATGCGGATAGCGCCGCGTCCTGAGATTCTTGCGCCGCTCCCGGAGGTCATCAGGGTCAGGCGTGTCGCCGTCCTCCACGCCCTCCTCGATGCCGCGCCGGATGTGGTGGCGGTAGATGGCCAGCATGTCCTCGACATCCTGGTCGCGGGACGGCCTGACGGTAATGCCGGGATGGGCCTCCATCCCCCTCACTCCGCCACGACATAGGTGTGGAGGCGCACGCGGCCGTCCTCGCCGACCTCGCGATAGACGCCCTGGATCTCGACCTCGAAGCCGGGGAAGGTGTTGAAGCAGGTCTCGAACATCTTGAGATAGTCGATCATCGGCTTGGCCTTGTCGGTCAGCCGTTCGCCGGGCACGACCGTGGCGATGCCCGGCGGATAGACGACGAAGGGCGTCGTGGCGATGCGCCCGGCAATCTGGTCGATGGGCAGGTAGTCGACGTCGTTCCGCACGAGGCAGCGGGCGGCATCGTGGGGCGACATCGCCATGTCAGGCAGGTGGTCGAGGGAGAACTGCCGGGCCTGCAGCCCGCTCACATCCGCGGAACGGAAGAAGGCGTGCATCTCGCCGCACAGGTCGCGCAGCCTCGCGCCGGCATAGCGCTGCGGCCGGCGGCGGAAGAATTCCGGGATCGCTTCCTCCAGCAGGACGTTGTCGTCGTGCAGCTTCTTGAAGGCCACCAGCCCGCTGACCAGCGTGCCCGCCTTGCTCGCCTCGACGCCGGGGGTCAGCAGGAAGAGCATGGAGTTGAGGTCGTTCTTCTCCGGCACGATGCGGTTCTCGCGCAGGAACTGCGCGACGACCGGCGCGGGAATGCCATGGTCGGCATAGCGGCCGGTGGCGCGGTCGAAGCCGGGGGTGAGCAACGTCAGCTTGTTCGGGTCGGTGATGGCGAAGCCCTTCGCCATATCGGGGAAGCCGTGCCAGGCCGCGCCCGGCGCCAGCTCCCAGAACGAGGCGTCGGCGATCAGCTGGTCGGTGCTGACCGATTCCCACGCGACGTCGTGGACGCCGCCCTCCCGCGCCGCGTCCGGAATGGAGACCCGATCGGGCACGAAGGGCTCGAAGAACCAGCGGCGCTCGGCGCGCTGCTCCTTCTCCTCGAACTCGCGCCGCACGGCGCGGATCTTCTTGCGCAGCTCGATGCCGAGCCGGATCGTGTCATCCCACAGCACGACGCCCGAGCGGCCCTTCATCATCTGCGCCCCGACATCGAGCGAAGCGAAGAGCGGATAGAAGGGCGAGGTTGAGGCGTGCTGCATGAAGCTCTCATTGAAGCGGCGATGCTCGACGCGCCGCTTCTGCCCCTTGATGTGCCGGTCCTTGATGTGGATCTGCGACGCCTGGCTGAAGCTCGCCAGCTGCTTGTGCGTCGACTGGGTGGCGATGATGCCGGGGGCATCCGGCCCGAGCTCGCCGAGACCCATGGCGAAGCGCCCGGCATAGAGCGGGTGGAACTTCATGAAGCCCGCCCAGGCCTCGTCGAAGAGGATGTAGTCGCACAGGTGGCCGATGCTCTTGAGGATCACCTCGGCGCTGTGGATCGTGCCGTCATAGGTGCACTGCTCGACCACCGCCACGCGGAAGGGGCGCGGCTTCTTCCAGGCCTCGGGGTCCTTGACCAGCGGATGGGTGCGGATCCGCTCGCGCAGCGCCGCCTCGTCGAGCGCATCGTGGCGCATCGGGCCGATCAGGCCCCAGGGGTTGCGGGTCGTCGGCACATAGACGGGGATGCCGCCGGCCATCAGCAGCGCGCCGTGATGGGCGGCCTTGTGGTTGTTGCGGTCGAACAGCACGAGGTCGCCGTCGGTGACGAGGGCGCCGAGGGCAATCTTGTTGGAAGCCGACGTGCCATTCAGCACGAAATAGGTCTTCTCCGCGCCGAAGATCTTCGCCGCCTCCTTCTGCGCGTGGAGGGCCGGCCCCTCGTGGGTCAGGAGGTCGCCGAGGTCGAGGACGGAATTGTCGAGGTCGTCGCGGAACACCGCCTCGCCGAGATGCTCCATGAACACCCGACCGATCGGGCTGCGGCTGTAGAACACGCCGCCATTGTGCCCGGGGCAGGTCCAGAGCTGGTTGCCCTCCTCCGCATAGTCGACGAGCTGGCCGAAGAACGGCGTCTTCAGCGTCTCGGCATATTGCTTGAGCCGGCTGATGAGGTTCTTGGCGATGAAGGTCGGGGTCTCCTCGGAGAGGAAGACATAGCCGTCGATGAAATCGAGCACCTCCACCGGCAGGTCCTCGAAGCGCTTGCGGCGGATCAGCAGGATGATGGGGAAGTCGAGGCCGCGGCGGCGCATCAGATTGATCAGGGCGGAGGTGCGGCCCTCCAGGCCCTTCTTGCCCCAGTCGACGACCATGCAGCCGATAGCGGCATCGGTCTGAACGGCGATCTCGGCATCCTCGAGCTTCGGCGCCTTGACCACCTCGAAGCCCGACCGCTCGATCTCGCCGACGATCTGGTGGAAGCGCTGTCCCTCCAGGTCGTCCTCGTCGAAGGCCGGCGTCGCGAAAAGGAAGTTGAAGCGCTTGAAATAGTCCATCCGACCCATGCTCCTGTTGTGCGGCTGTGTCGGCGCGTTTTGTGACATCGCGGTGACACCGGCCGGACCGGAGGCGAAGGCCGCCGCCGATTCGATGCCCTTCGGCAGCTTGGCTGACAGTGCCATCAAAATGCGGCGGTCGTCCGTCCCATCGACAAGGGCCAGGGCGAGCGCGGGCAGCGCCGTGGCCAGCGCGTCACGCCAGCAGGTCGAGGACTGGCATCGCGCCGGGCTCAGCGCTCGTGGCATCGGGCGCGGAGAGCTCGTCCACCTCGTGAGTCATCGAGCGGCTCGCCTTCTCGATCTCGTCGATCTCGGCGGGATCGGCCTTCTCCTGTTTGAGCCGGCGGGCGGCTTCCTGGAGAAGCTGGCGGGCCTGGCGTGCCGCGTCCTTGAACTGTTCGATATCCTCGCGGTCGGCCTGTGCCTTCGCCCCGCGTGAGGCGATATCATGGGCGGCGGCGCGATAGGCATCGGCGACCTGCTGCCGCCGCTCCTCGTCAGTCGGTGGCCGCTCCGTGCCGGCGCTGCCGGCATCCGGCGCCTTGCCGGCCTCCCCGGTCTTCGCCGGATCAGGGGCGGGCGATGCGGACGCCTTGTCCTCGCCCTGCGGGTTCCTGGCGTCCGATGCGGTCTCGGCGCCCGTCTGCCCTGCCGCCGTCCCCGGGGCCTGATCGGAGGGTGTCGCCTCAGCCGGCGCCTCGCTGGCCGCCGCCGCGCCATAGTCGCGCGCCGCCTCGCGGATCTCCTGGGCGATCTGCCTGGCCTGCCGCGCCATGGCCTTGGGATCGCCGCTGAACATCCGCAGCATCTGCAGCTTGGCCTTGGCCTGGTCGAGCTTCTGCTTCGCCGCGGCCTTGCGATCGGTGGCCATGGAGGCGGTGGCCTGCTGCAGCTTGCCGAGCGTTTCCTGCGCCGCCACGTGCTTCGCCCGCGCCTCTGGCGAGAGCTGCACCGTGTCCGCGAGCGCTGCCGTAGGGTCGGCCCGCCCCGTGGCCTGCACCCCGGCACCGGCTGCTGCGGGTCGCGGCATGCCGGTGGCGAGCAAGACGGAGAGGGCCGAGGTGGCAGGAGCCAAGGTCATGGCGCTGGACGGGCGGGTCATGAAAATCGACTTGCGGCAAAATGGATCGGCCGCATCAGATGCTGTTAACCCTAACGAACCGTTACACAGCCGGATCGGCCCGTGGCACGACGACCGGCTTTCGCGGATCGCCGCCGCGTGTAACGAATGCCGACGTCCATCCGTAACCCCCAATGAAGGTCCACGTTTGAGAGACCGGAACGACGACTGGAGCGCCTGGATGCGGGCGGCACTGGCGGGCGACGAGGCGGCCTATGGGCGCCTCCTCCGCGAGCTGACCCCGTTTCTGCGGACCATCGCCCGCTCCGGCCTGGCGCGGGCGGGCCGTGGCACCGCGGAGGCGGAGGACATCGTGCAGGAGGTGCTGATCGCCGTCCACACCAAGCGCACCAGCTGGATCCCGACGGAGCCGCTGGTGCCGTGGCTGCGCGCCATCACCAAGCATAAGCTCATCGACCACCTGCGCCGACGCGGCGGCACCGGCCATGTCGATATCGACGACCTCGCGGAGGTCATCGCCTCACCGTCGGAGGAACCGGGCATCGCCACGCGCGACGTGGTGAAGCTGGCGGAAGGCCTGCCATCCGGGCAGAAGGCCGTCATCCACGCCATGTTCGTCGATGGCCATGACACCAAGGGCACGGCTGCGGCCCTGTCGATGAGCGAGGGCGCGGTGCGCGTCGCGCTGCATCGAGGCCTCGCGGGCCTTGCCAAGATGCTGCGCGGCACGGTGTGAGCGGGTGGATATCGGGACGAAAACCATGAAGACCGACGACCTCATCGCCAGCCTCTCCCGGGACGCCGCCGCCACTGGCCCGGACGTCCACCGCCGGCTCGCCCTCGCCTTCCTGGCGGCCGCGGCGGCCGCCGGCGCCGTGATGCTGCCGACCCTCGGCATCCGCCCGGACATCGCGGCGGCCAGCACCGGCATGCTCTTTCCCCTCAAGATCCTCGCGGTCGCAACCCTCGCGGTCGGCGCCATGGCGCTGGTGCGGGCGGCCGCACGGCCGGAGGCGGACCTGCCGCGCGGGGTGCTCGTCGTGCCGGTGGTGGTCCTGCTGGTTGCCCTCGGCCACGAGGTCGCGACGCAGGTTCCCGCGAACCTCTCGGCCCGGATGATCGGCCGCTATTGGGGCGTCTGCCTCATCGCCATCCCGCTGCTCGGCCTCATCCCGCTGGCGGCGATCCTCGGCGCCATGCGGGCTGCAGCGCCTCGCCACGCGGCCCGGGCCGGCGCACTCGCCGGCTTCGCCGCCGGTGCCATCGCGGCCACCGCCTATGGGCTTCACTGCACCGACGATTCGCCGCTCTTCGTCATCGTCTGGTACGGCACCGCCATCGCCTTGCTCGCCAGCCTCGGGGCCCTGCTCGGCCGCCGCCTGCTCGCCTGGTGAGAAGACGCGACTGCTGACATGACGCGGGCCGCGCCGCCGTCCATAATGCGCGCCGATCAACAAGGCCCCTTTCATGCACACCGAGCATCATCGCCCCGTCGGCAAGGGCGACCGCGTCTTCCTCGTCGACGCCTCCTCCTTCGTCTTCCGTGCCTATTTCCAGTCGATGAACCAGGACCGGAAATACAACAGCCGGTCTGACGGGCTGCCGACAGGTGCCGTGCGCCTCTTCGCCACCAAGGTGCTGCAATTCGTCGAGGAGGGCGCGCTGGGGGTGAAGCCGACCCATCTCGCCATGATCCTCGACAAGAGCGAGAACTCGTTCCGCAAGGCGCTCTATCCCGACTACAAGGCGCACCGGCCGCCGCCGCCGGAGGACCTTGTGCCGCAGTTCCCGCTGATGCGGCACTGCATCCGCGCCTTCGGCCTGCACGCCATCGAGCAGGACACCTACGAGGCCGATGACCTCATCGCCACCTATGCCGAGATTGCCTGCGGGCGCGGCGCCGACGTGCTCATCATCTCCGCCGACAAGGACCTGATGCAGCTGGTCCGCCCCTGCGTCGCCTTCTACGACCCGGAAAGCGGCATCAAGGGCAAGCCCGGCTATCGCCCCGAGCGGCTTCTCACCCATGGCGACCGCTTCGAGCGCTGGAACGTGCCGGCCGACAAGCTCGGCGACGTCACCGAATACTGGGAAGGCCTGCCGCCGGAGAAGATCGTCGACATCCAGTCGCTGGAGGGCGACACCTCCGACAACGTGCCGGGCGCACCGGGCATCGGCCGCAAGACCGCCGCCCAGCTCATCAGCGAATATGGCGACCTCGACACGCTGCTCGCCCGCGCGAGCGAGATCAAGCAGCCAAAGCGCCGCGAGACGCTGACCGACCCGGCCGTCATCGAGAAGGTGAAAATCTCCCGCAAGCTCGTCGAGTTGGTGCGCGACGTGCCGCTGGAGGTGCCCCTGGACGAGACCGGCCTCGCCCCGCCGGACGGCAAGACGCTCGTCTCCTTCCTCAAGGCGATGGAGTTCACCACCATCACCCGCAAGGTGGCCGATCTCTACGGCGTCGACGCGAGCGCCATCGATCCCGATCCGGCGCTCGCTACCGGCCCGAAGGCAGCCGCCATCGCGGCGCCTGCCGCACCCCTCGACGGTGAAGCCCCGGTACCGGCCGATCCCTCGGCCCCGACGCCGCAGCGTCTCGCCACCTCCGTCGCCGCCGCGGCCCGCGCCGCCCGCGTCGACCGGTCGCGCTACCAGTGCATCACCACGGTGGAGGCGCTGGACGCCTTCATCGCCGGCGCGCGGGAGGCCGGTGTCGTCGCGCTCGACACCGAGACCAATGCGCTGGACGCCATGGCCGCCGACCTCGTCGGCTTCTCCCTGGCCTATGGCCCGGACGCCGCCTGCTACGTGCCGCTCGCCCACCGCACCGGCGAGGCCGGCCTGTTCGATTCCGGTGCGGTCGAGGGCCAGATCCCGATGCGCGCGGCGCTCGACCGGCTGAAGGCGCTGGCCGAGGACCCCAGCGTCCTGAAGGTCGGGCAGAACCTGAAATATGACCTCCTCGTCCTTGCCCGCTACGGCATGGATGTCGCGCCCTATGACGACACGATGCTGATGTCCTACGCCCTCGATGCCGGCCTCGGCTCGAACGGCATGGACGCGCTCTCGGTGAAGCATCTCGGCCACGAGCCGATCTCCTTCGATGCCGTGACCGGCACGGGCAAGGCGCGCATCACCTTCGACCGCGTCGCCCTCGACCAGGCAACCGCCTATGCCGCCGAGGATGCCGACGTAACGCTGCGGCTCTGGCGGGTGCTCAAACCCCGCCTTGCCGCCGAGCGGCGGGCCACCGTCTACGAGACGCTGGAGCGACCGCTGGTGGAGGTGCTCGCGCGCATGGAGCGGCGCGGCATCCTCGTCGACCGGCAGGTGCTCTCGCGCCTCTCCGGCGACTTCGCGCAGGTGGCGGCACGCGTCGAGGCTGAGATCCAGGAGCTCGCCGGCGAGCCGCTCAACCCCGGCTCACCGAAACAGCTCGGCGACATCCTCTTCGGCAAGATGGGCCTGCCCGGCGGGTCGAAGACCAAGACCGGAGCCTGGTCCACCGCCGCCGGCGTGCTCGAGGAGCTCGCGGAAGAGGGTCACGCCCTGCCGCGCAAGATCATCGACTGGCGCACGGTGACGAAGCTGAAATCGACCTATACCGACGCGCTGCCGACCTACATCAACGCGACGACGGGGCGGGTGCACACCTCCTTCGCGCTCGCCGCGACGACGACGGGGCGCCTGTCCTCCTCCGAGCCGAACATCCAGAACATCCCGGTCCGCACCGAGGAGGGCCGCAAGATCCGCACGGCCTTCATCGCCGCGCCCGGCCACAAGCTGGTCTCGGCCGACTATTCGCAGATCGAGCTGCGGATCCTTGCCCATATCGCCGAGATCCCGCAGCTCCGGCAGGCCTTCGCCGACGGCATCGACATCCACGCCATGACCGCCTCGGAGATGTTCGGCGTGCCGGTCCAGGGCATGGACCCGCTGGTCCGCCGCCGGGCGAAGGCCATCAATTTCGGCATCATCTACGGCATCTCGGCCTTCGGCCTCGCCAACCAGCTGTCGATCCCGCGGGAGGAGGCCGGCGCCTATATCAAGAAGTATTTCGAGCGCTTCCCCGGCATCCGCGACTATATGGACGCGACCAAGGCCTTCGTGCGCGAGCACGGCTATGTGGAGACCATCTTCGGCCGGCGCTGCCACTTCCCCGCCATCCGCTCCGGCAATCCGTCCGAGCGCGCCTTCGTCGAGCGGCAGGCGATCAATGCCCCCATCCAGGGCTCGGCCGCCGACATCATCCGCCGCGCCATGGTGCGGATGGATGCGGCGCTGGAGGCGGCGGGGCTCAAGGCCTCCATGCTGCTGCAGGTCCACGACGAACTGGTCTTCGAGGTGCCGGACGGCGAGGTGGACCGCGCTCTGCCCGTCATCAAGCGGGTGATGGAGGAGGCGACCCACCCGGCGCTGCAGCTCAAGGTGCCGCTGGCGGTGGATGCGCGGGCCGCGGCGAACTGGGAAGAGGCGCACTGAGGGACGGACGAGAGGCAGTCTGTCCGACAGCCTCATCCTTCGGGAAGTCCGGAAAGCGAGGCGCTATCTCACCCTGCGGGCGGCAGGGCTGCCCGCAGGCCATTGGGTCGCCCTCAGGCGCGCTCGGCCGCCACCCGCGCGATGGCAGCGCGCAGTTCCGGGATGCCCTCGCCCTTGCGGCTGGAGGTGGCGATGATCTCGGGGAAAGCCGCGGCCCGCTTCTTGAGCTGCTCCAGCGTCGTCGCGATCAGCTTGTCGAGCGCCGCCGGGCTGATCTGGTCCGCCTTGGTCAGCACGATCTGGTAGGACACCGCCGCCTTGCCCAGCTCGTCCAGCACCTCGACATCCACCGGCTTGATGCCGTGGCGGGCGTCGATCAGCACATAGACGCGGGCGAGGTTCTGCCGGCCCCGCAGATAGTCGTGGATGACCTTGGTCCAGGCCTTCACCTTGGCCTCGGGAGCCGCGGCGAAGCCGTAGCCCGGCATGTCCACGACCACGAGGCCGATGCCCGGCCCGGCATCCGAGGGCACGTGGAAGAAGTTCAGCTCCTGCGTCCGCCCCGGCGTGTTGGAGGTACGGGCGAGCTGGTTCTGACCGACGAGCGCGTTGATCAGGCTGGATTTGCCGACATTGGACCGCCCGGCAAAGGCGATCTCCACCCCCGTCATCGGGGGCAGGTGCTTCATGTCGGGCGTGCCCCGCCAGAAGGTCCAGGGCCGGGCGAAGAGCTTGCGCCCGACCTCAATGGCGTCGTCGGCCATGCCGTCAGGCGGCGGGCTTGGCCGGCCCGCCTCCGAACATCGACCGCATGTTGTCCCACAGCTCGATCTTCACGCCGTACTTGCGCATGATCAGGCCCTGCTGCAGCACCGAGAGCAGGTTGTTCCAGGCCCAGTAGATGACGAGGCCCGCCGGGAACGAGGCCAGCATGAAGGTGAAGAGGATCGGCATCCACTTGAAGAACGCGGCCTGGATCGGATCCGTCGGGGCCGGGTTCATCTGCATCTGGACCCACATGGTGATGCCCATGATGATCGGCCAGACGCCGATGAGCAGGAAGGCCGGGACCGAGAAGGGCAGGAGACCGAAGAGGTTGAAGATCGAGGTCGGATCGGGTGCCGAGAGGTCCTGGATCCAGCCGAAGAACGGCGCGTGCCGCATCTCGATGGTGATGAACAGCACCTTGTAGAGCGCGAAGAACACCGGGATCTGGATCAGGATCGGCCAGCAGCCGGCCAGCGGGTTGATCTTCTCCCGCTTGTAGAGCGCCATCAGCTCCTGCTGCTGCTTCATCTTGTCCTCCGCGTAACGATCGCGGATTTCCATCATCTCCGGCTGCACCTTCTTCATCATGGTGATGGAGGCGTAGCTCTTGTTGGCGAGCGGGAAGAACAGGCCCTTGATGAGCAGGGTGACCAGCAGGATGGCGATGCCGAAATTGCCGGTCTGGATGAAGATCCAGTCCATCACCACGAAGAGCGGCTTGGTGATGAAATAGAACCAGCCCCAGTCGATGAGGCGGTCGAAGCGGTCGATCTTCAGCCGGTCGGCATAGCCGTCGACGAGGCGGACCTCCTTGGCGCCGGCGAAGAGGCGCGTGGTGGTCTCGGAGGTGGCGCCGGGGGCGACCGTCACCGCGGGGGCGAGGAAGTCGGTCTGGAAGGCCTTGGCCGTGCCGGACTGGAAGAACTTGAAGCTCGCGTCGGTCTCAATGGACTGATCCGGGATCAGCGTCGCCGCCCAGTACTTGTCGGTGATGCCGAGCCAGGCGCCGCGGGCGCGGAAGTTCTGGACCTTGGCGGTCTCAAGCGTGGAATAGCCGACCTCCTGCAGGCCCTTGTCGCCGAACACGCCGATCAGGCCCTCGTGCAGGATGTAGTAGCCCGAGGTCTGCGGCAGGCCGTGACGGGAGATGAGGCCGAAATGATGCAGCGTGACCGGCGCGGCGCCGCTGTTCACCACGGCGTCCTTCACGGTGATCAGATATTCGGAATCGATCTCGAAGGTGCGGCGGAAGGTCTGACCCTGGCCATTGTCCCAGGTCAGCACCACCGGCGTCGCGGGGGTGAGCGTGCCCGTGCCCTGCTGCGTCCACACGGTCTGGGCATTCGGCACGGCGAGCGTCTGGCCGGCGCCGGCGACATGGCCGAACTCGGCATAGAACGGATGCCTGTGGTGGACCGGGTCGATCGGCGAGCCGGCGGGCGCGAAGAGCACCACGTTCGGGCTGTTACGCTCGATGGTCTCGCGATAGGTGGCGAGCACCAGGTCGTCGACGCGGCCGCCGACGAGGTTGATCGAACCGGTGAGGCGCGGCGTCGCGATGGCGACGCGCGGCGTGGCGGCGATCGCGGCCTCGCGGGTCATCGTCTGGCCGGGGACCGGAGCGCCGGGCGCGGCCGGCGTGGCGCCGGGAGCCGCCGCCGGCTGGCCGGGCACAGGGGGCGCGCCGGGCGTCGTGGCCGCGGCACCGGGGGCCTGGCCCGCCTGCTGCTGTTGCTGGATCTGCTGCTGGCGCTGCGCCTCGCGCTGGCGCTCCATCTGCGGCATGCCGACGAAGTACTGCCAGCCGACCAGGACGAGGATCGAGAGAACGATCGCGAGAATGTAGTTGCGGTTATCGGCCATCGGTCCGTCGGATGTCAGGAAGGGGGGCGGCCCGCCGGCTTGGCGGGGCGGGGAGCTGCGGCGCGAGCAAGCGCCTCGGCGAAGTCGGTCTTGAGCACTTCGAAGGGGCGGTCGAGCGCGGCGCGGTTCAGCACGAGCACGTAATCAGAACCGGGGCGGGCCGCCTCTGCGGCGGCGAGACGCACCACCTCGCGCAGGCGGCGGCGCATCCGGTTGCGCTCGACGGCGCCACCGGTCTTCTTCGTCACCGTGAAGCCGAAGCGCGGCGGGTGGGCATCGCCACGCAGGCGCTCCTGCAACACGAAAGCCGCCGTGGAGACACGGCGGCCTTTCGAGCAGGCGATGAAATCGGCCCGGCGAACGAGACGGATGGGCGTGGTCGAATGCGTCATTCGCGCCCTCCCGTCGATCGGATCAGCCGCGTGACCGGCCGTGTCGGCTCACGCGGACAGGCGCTTGCGGCCGCGGGCGCGGCGGGCGGCGAGAACCTTCTGGCCGCCCTTGGTCGCCATGCGGGCGCGGAAGCCGTGGCGGCGCTTACGGACGAGCTTCGAGGGCTGATAGGTGCGTTTCACGGGACGTCTCCGCGCGGATCGGTGTCAATCGGTCAAATGGGGATCGGGGCAGATCGCGGGCGGTGAACCGGTATAAGGATCACGCGCTCGGGCGCGGGCCGCTCCCAAGTCGGGGCGGGTTATAGGCAGGTGGGCCGGCAAAAGTCAACGCGATGCCCCCGGTGCCAGCCGATCCAGCCCCGCGAGGGCGATCACCACGCTCATGAACCGGTCGGCGAGCCGTTCCGGGGCGACCGGCGCGACCACGCCGCGCAGCACCAGCCCATCGAACAAGGCAGCAAGGGTTTCGGTCATCTCGGCGGGATCGGGACGGGGCTCGGCGGCGAAGCGCTGCAGGAAGCCGGAGACCAGCGCCTTCATCTCGTTAAGCTCCTCCGCCTCCAGCGCCGCGAGTTCTCCGGCAAGACGCGGCCAGTCGGCGGAGCGGCGGCGGATCTCGGCCTGCAGCAGCGCCCAGGGACCGGCAGCGAAGAACGCCGTCATCGTCGCGTGGATCGCGCCCAGCACCGCCGCTGCCTCGTCGGCGCTTGCGACGGAATCGGCGAGACGCATCCGCTTGGCGGCGAAATGTTCACGCCAGACGGCGAGCAGCAGGTCCTCCTTGCCGGTGAAATTGGCGTAGACGGCTCCTTTGGAGAAGCCGGCAGCGTCCGCAACCGCGTCCAGCGAGACGCCCTCGATCCCGTGGGCGAGGAACAGCTGGCCCGCCGCCTCGATGAGGCGCGAGCGAGTCCGGATCTTCTGTTCGGCGCGCGGCACGCGGGTCAACACCGGTCTCCTTGCTTTTTTAGATACCGAATAGTATTCAAATACTGAACAGTTTTTTTGTGAGAACACCCATGCGGACCATCGCCGTCACCGGGGCCACCGGCTTCATCGCATCCCATACCATTGCCCTGCTGCTGGAGGCGGGTCATCGCGTCCGCGGCACCGTTCGTTCGCTGGCGCGGCCGGAGGCCCATGCCTTTCTCACCAGCCTCCCGGGAGCCGAGGAGCGGCTGACCCTGGTGGAGGCCGATCTGCTGGCGCCACAGTCCTTCGATGCGGCGGTCGCCGGCTGCGATGCGGTCCTGCACATGGCGAGCCCCTATGTCATGACGGTCGCGGACGCGCAGCGCGACCTGGTAGACCCGGCGGTTCAGGGCACGGTCTCCGTGCTGCGCGCCTGTGCGCGGGCTCCGTCGGTGGGACGGGTCGTCCTCACCTCGTCCATGGCCGCGGTGACCGACGAGCCGGACAGCGCCGTGCTGCTGACTGAGGCGAACTGGAACACGACCTCCTCCCTCACCCGCAACCCCTATTACTTCTCCAAGGCCGAGGCCGAGCGCGCGGCCTGGTCCTTCGTCGAAGCCGACAAGCCGGGCTTCGACCTCGTCGCCATCAACCCGTTCATCGTCATCGGGCCGAGCCTGACGCCCCAGCTCAACACCTCGAACGCCATTCTCGCCGACCTGCTGAAGGGCACCTATCCCGGGATCATCGATCTGACCTGGGGCATGGTGGACGTCCGCGACGTGGCGCTCGCCCATCTGCGCGCGCTGGAAACGCCGGCCGCCGCCGGCCGCTACCTCTGCGCCGGCGACACCATCACCATGCGCGAGGTGGTCGGCCTCATGCGGGGCCTCGACGTGCCGGGCCAGCGGCTTCCCACTGTCGGCCTCGACAATCCTGTCGGCAGCCTGCTCGTCCGGCTCCTGTCCTACACGCAGCCGCAGGGCGTCGGCTCGTATCTCCGCAGCCATATCGGCCGCGCCCCGCGCTATGACACCGCGAAGATCCAGCGGGAGCTTGCGATGTCCTTCCGCGACATCCGCCAGTCGATCGCCGAGACCGTCGCCGACATGACCCGTTGGGGCCATGTCGGGCGCTGATCGCAGATCGGGTCAGGTCAGCGGGATGTCGGTGACGTGCTGGCGGAAGGCGGGGCGCGCCTGCATCGCGGCGTACCAGCGGTCGACATTCGCCCGCGCCGGCGCCTCGGGGATGAGCGTCTTGTAACGGAACATCATGATGCCGATCGGGATGTCGGCCACCGTGAACGTGTTACCGACCACGAACATGTGCTTCTCGAGCTCGGCGTCGAGGATGCCGACGGCGGCGATGGCCGCCTGCTTGGCCTTCTCGATGGCCGCCATGTCGCGCTGTTCGGCCGGCGTGCGGATCATGCCGATGAAGACGGGACCGACACCCTGGCCGAGCACGGTCTGCTGCCAGTCCATCCACATGTCGACGCGGGCCTGGTCAGCGAGGGCCGCCGGCATCAGCTTTCCGTGCTTGCGGGCGAGATGGCGCAGGATGGCGTTCGATTCCCACAGGACGACGCCCTCGTCCTCGATGGTCGGCACCATGCCGTTCGGGTTCTTGGCGCGGTAGGTGGGCTCGTTGACGACGCCGAACTGGCGCCCCGCATCGATGCGCTCATGCGGCACACCCATCTCGGCGATGCCCCACATCACCTTCTGCACGTTGGACGAATTGTTCCGACCCCAGACCTTCAGCATTCTTTTTGATCCTCAGCGCTGGCACGCCGCGCAGTAGAAGGTGGAGCGGCCAGATTGCACGATGCGGCGCACTCTGTGCCCATCCCCGCACCGTCTGCAAGCCTCGCCTTCGCGATCGTAGACATGGAAGCTGTGCTGGAAATAGCCGAGCTCGCCGGAGGGCTGGGCATGATCGCGCAGCGATGAGCCGCCGGCGGCGATGGCCTCGGCGATGACCTCGCGGATCACCGGCACCAGCCGCTCCAGCCGGACGGTCGGATCGCCGCCCTTGGTGACCAGCGTGCCCGCCGCCCGCTGCGGCGACAGCCCCGACCGGTGCAGCGCCTCGCAGACATAGATATTGCCCAGGCCGGCGATGATGGACTGGTCGAGGAGCGCCGCCTTGAGCGGCGCCGCCTTGCCGCGGAAGGCGCTCGCGAGGTGCTCGGCCGAAAGGTCGTTGCCGGTCGGCTCGACGCCGAGCTTCGCCATGAGCGGATGGTCGGCAAGGCTCGCCCGCGGCGTCATCAGCATGAATCCGAAGCGGCGGGGATCGTTGTAGGTGATGATGGCGCCCGAGGAGAGCGACAGGACGACGTGATCGTGGGCGGCATCCCGCGAACGTTCATGGTGGAAGTCACCGACCACCGCGCCGCCGGTCGGTGCCTGGGCGATGCGGAACGAGCCGGACATGCCCAGATGCATGATGACCACGTCGTCGCCGTCGAGATCGGCGAGGAGATATTTCGACCGCCGCCCCAGCGAGGTCACCGTGCGCCCGGCGAGCCGCTCGGCGAAACGCTCGGGAAAGGGAAAGCGCAGGTCGGGCCGCCGCACCTCGGCGGCAACGATCCGCGCCCCCTCCATCACCGGCTGGAGGCCGCGGCGGACGGTCTCGACCTCGGGCAATTCAGGCATGAGAACAGGCCTTTCGGCACGAAAAGGGCAGCGGAAGCGCTGGCAGAAGCCGCGCCCTGCCCCACATAGCGCCGGCAGGACCATTCCGCTATGGTCCGGCCAACCTTACAGGACCTGGCCATGTCAGCAGCCGCCCAGACCGATTTCGGATTCCGCCGCGTCGACCTCGACGCCAAGCAAGACCTCGTCGACGACGTGTTCCACAAGGTCGCGGCCCGCTATGACCTGATGAACGACCTGATGTCGGCCGGCCTCCACCGCGTCTGGAAGGACGTGCTGGTGACGCGGCTCGGCCTGTCGAAGACCCGGCCCTTCCGCCATCTCGACGTCGCAGGCGGCACGGGCGATGTCGCCTTCAAGGTGGTCGGCGCCGGCGAGCGTGCCAGCGCCACCGTCTGCGACATCAATGGCGAGATGCTGAAGGTCGGGCAGGGCCGGGCCGACAAGCGCGGCCTGTCGGACCGGGTCACCTTCGTCCAGGGCAATGCCGAGGACCTGCCGTTCCCCTCCGCGCATTTCGACGGCTACACCATCGCCTTCGGCATCCGGAACGTGCCGCGCATCCAGAAGGCGCTGGACGAGGCCTATCGCGTGCTGCGTCCCGGCGGCCGGCTGCTGGTGCTGGAATTCTCGCCCGATGTCATCCCCGGCCTCGACCGCGTCTACGACGCCTATTCCTTCACCGTCATCCCGCCCATGGGCCGCATGGTCACCGGCGATGCCCAGCCCTACCAGTATCTCGTCGAATCCATCCGCAAGTTCCCGCGCAATGACGTCTTTGCCGGCATGATCGCCAAGGCCGGCTTCTCGCGCGTCGAGGTGACGCCGATGACCGGCGGCATTGCCTGCCTCTCCGGCGGCTGGAAGATCTGACGCCGTGATCGCAGGTCTCCTCCACGCCATCCGCCTCGGGCGGGCCGGCTTCGTCTTCGCCCGCGAGGGCGTCTTCGCGCTTGTCGATCCGGCGGCCCTGCCGCCGCCGGCGCGTCTCGGCCTCAGGCTCGCCCGCCTTGTCGAGCGCCGCCGCGCCGGCACCCGTTCCGACCGTCTCACCGCCGCCCTCACCCGCCTCGGGCCGACCTATGTGAAGCTCGGCCAGTTCCTGTCGACCCGGCCGGACGTGGTCGGCCCGCTCATCGCGCGGGACCTCGAAAGCCTCCAGGACAAGGTGCCGCCCTTCGACCAGGCGACCGCCGAGGCCATCGTCGCCGAAACGCTGGGCGAGCCGGTTGCCTCCGCCTTCATCGCCTTCGGCCCGCCGATCGCCGCCGCCTCCATCGCCCAGGTGCACAAGGCGCGGGTGCGCGACGGCGACATCGAACGCGACGTCGCGGTGAAGATCCTGCGGCCGCAGGTGGCGGACCGCTTCCGCGCCGATCTCGCCGACTATTATTTCGCCGCGCACCTCGCCGAGCGCCTCGTGCCGGCAAGCCGCCGCCTCAAGCCCCTCGGTATCGTCGACACCCTCGCCCGCTCCATGGCCATCGAGCTGGATCTGAGGCTCGAGGCGGCCGCCGCCTCCGAGATGGCAGAGCGGACGAAGGACGATCCCGGCTTCCGCGTGCCCTCGGTCGACTGGAACCGCACCGGGCGCTCCGTGCTCACCACCGAATGGATCGACGGCCTGAAGCTCGGCGACCGCGCCGGCCTCGACGCCGCCGGCATCGATGCGCGAGCGCTCGGCCAGATCGTCATCCAGAGCTTCCTGCGCCATGCCCTGCGTGACGGCTTCTTCCATGCCGACATGCATCAGGGGAATCTATTCGCCGACCGTGACGGCAATCTCGTCGCCGTCGACTTCGGCATCATGGGCCGCATCGGCCCGAAGGAGCGGCGCTTCCTCGCCGAGATCCTGCTCGGCTTCATCACCAAGCAATATCGCCGCGTCGCCGAGGTGCATTTTGAAGCCGGCTATGTACCGGCGCACCATTCCATCGACGAGTTCGCCCAGGCCATCCGCGCCATCGGCGAGCCCATCCATTCCCGCACCGCCGACCAGATCTCCATGGCGAAGCTCCTGTCGCTGCTCTTCGAGGTGACGGCGATCTTCGACATGAAGACCCGCACCGAGCTGATCCTCTTGCAGAAGACCATGGTGGTGGTCGAGGGCGTCGCCCGCTCGCTCGATCCCCGCCTCGACATCTGGACGAGCTCCGAGCCTGTCGTGCGCGAGTGGATCACCCGCAACCTCGGGCCCGTCGGGCGCATCGAGGAGGCCGGTGCCGGCGTCCGCGAGGTTGGCCGCGTCATCGCCGAGGCCCCGGCCCTGCTCAGCCGCGCCGCCATGCTGTCGGAGCGCATCGACGAGCTGACGCGGGAGGGCTTCGTGCTGGCGCCGGACTCGCTGAAGGGCATCGGCGAGGCCGAGGCCCGCCGCAACCGGTCCTCGACCGTGGCGCTCTGGATCATCGCCGCGCTGCTGGCGGCGAACCTGATCTGGGGCTAGGCGGGCAAGCCTGCGGCTTGGGTGCCCGTTTCCGAAACCGGTGCCCTAGTCGCCGAAATAGCGGTCGATGATCCGCCGGTAGACCGCGGTCAGCGCCACGAGGTCGGCAACCGCCACCCGCTCGTCCACAGCATGCATGGTCTGTCCGACAAGGCCGAACTCGATCACTGGGCAATAGTCCTTGATGAAGCGCGCATCCGACGTGCCCCCGGTGGTCGACAGTTCCGGCCGGCGCCCCGTCACCGCAGCGATGGTCTCGGCCACCATCTCCACGAAGGGCCCGGGCTTGGTGATGAAGCTCTGCGAATTGCCGCGGGCATAGGTGACGGAGGGCGTGATGCCCGGCCGGGCCGCTTCCGCCACCACCTGGCCGATCCGCGCCTTCAGGCCATCCAGCGTGTGCTCGTCGTTGAAGCGGATGTTGAACCGCGCGGTCGCCACCTGCGGGATGACGTTGGTCGCGCCATTGCCGACATCGATGGAGGTGATCTCGAGATTGGAGGGCTGGAAATGCGCATTGCCGGCGTCCAGCGGCTCCGCCGTCAGCCTGTTCAGGATCGCCAGCAGGACGGGGATCGGGTTCGCCGCACGGTGCGGATAGGCGACATGGCCCTGGCGGCCCTCCACCGTGACGATGGCCGAGAGCGAGCCGCGCCGGCCGATCTTGATCATGTCACCGAGGGCCTCGGGATTGCTCGGCTCGCCGACGATGCAATGGTCGAAGCGCTCGCCCCGCTGATGCGCCCAGGCGATGAGCTTCTCCGTGCCATTGACGGAGGGGCCCTCCTCGTCGCCGGTGATGAGGAAGCTGATGGAGCCCTTCGGTCGCCCGCCATGCGACGCCACGTGATCCAGCGCTGCGGCGAGGAAACAGGCGATGCCGCCCTTCATGTCGACCGCGCCGCGGCCATAGAGCTGGCCGTCGACGACCTCGCCGGCAAAGGGTCCGTGCCGCCACTGGCCGGCATCGCCAGGCGGCACCACGTCGGTATGGCCGGCGAAGACCAGATGCGGGCCCTCGGTGCCGATGCGGGCATAGAGGTTCTCCACGTCCGGCGTGCCGGGCTCGGAGAAGGTGACGCGCTCGACCCTGAAGCCGGCAGGCTTGAGGACCGTTTCGAGGAAGGCGAGGGCGCCGCCCTCCGTCGGTGTGACGGAGGGGCACTGGATGAGGGCGCGCGTCAGCGCGACCGGATCGGATGTCATGTCTGCGGAACTTCCAGGGGATCGGGACCGTAGCGGTTCGGACCGCGGGTGCCCTGGAAGAAGCCGAGATCGACCAGCGCCCAGAGGCCCGCCAACGCGATGGCGATGGAGAAGAGATTGGCGAGCAGGCTCTGCCCGCCCATGGTCATCGGCAGCACCATGGCCTGGAGCTGGAAGGCGATGTTGAGCGCCGTCAGGGCCTGGACATAGGTCTGCGGGTAATCGCGGTCGTTGGACCGCTTCACCATGAGGAGATAGCCGGGGATGGCCATGACGAGACCGGCGATGCCAACCAGGATGATGGCGCCCCACATGCCGCCGATCATCGACCCGATGAGGCCCAGGACGATGCTGAGCAGGATGTTGGTGACGATCAGGATGGCGATGCCGATCCAGAAGTCGCGGCGGGCGATGCGCCCGTCACCGTTGAGGAAAAGATACTGGAGGTCCATGGGTCTGCCTCGGGTCTGACACTGCCTGAAACGCCACCCGTGCCGAAGGTGGCTGGTGACGGCGGCAAGGTCAACGCCGAAGGTTTCCACCCCATGTCGCCGATCGGCCCCCCTCCGCACAGATCAGCCGAGGGGGTCGGGCCCATGGGCGTTCGGGCCCTCCTGGCCGCGCAGCAGCCCGAGATCGATCACCAGGACAATGAGCGCGATGAGCACCCAGAGCCCGAGGATCGACAGGATCGGGCCGACGGGACCGGAGGAATCGAGATAGCCGAGCACCTGCAGCACCGTCACGAGAAAGGCCGGCAGGAAGAGGAAGAGCAGGTATAGGTCGGAATGGCCGCGATCGTAGGCGCGTTTGATGGCGAGCGCCAGCGAGGGATAAAGGAAGGCGAGCCCGACGACCGCAGCGGCAGGATTGCCGCCGAGAGCCATCGCGAGCCGGTCGGCGAGGAAGGCCGCGATGTTGAGCGCCACAGCGGCGACCCAGAATGGCAGCCGCGGGATGCGCCCCTCGAAGGACAGCAGGAGGTAGGACCAGGCGGCAGGGTCCACCCAGATCCGCCGGCTCGTCCAGTCGAGGCGCGCCACGGACCGGGCCGCCTCAGTCGCGCAGCAATTCGTTGATGCCGGTCTTGGAGCGCGTCTTCTCGTCCACCGTCTTGACGATGACCGCGCAATAGGTCGACGGGCCCCAGTTCTCGCCCGGAAGCACCTTGCCCGGCAGGTTGCCGGAGACGACGACCGAATAGGGCGGCACGCGGCCGACATGGATCTCGCCGGTCTGGCGGTCGACGATCTTGGTCGAGGCGGAAAGATAGACACCCATCGAGATCACCGAACCTTGGCCGACCACGACGCCCTCGACCACCTCCGAGCGCGCGCCGATGAAGCAATTGTCCTCGATGATGGTGGGGTTGGACTGCAGCGGCTCCAGCACGCCGCCGATTCCGACGCCGCCGGACAGGTGAACGTTCTTGCCGATCTGCGCGCAGGAGCCAACCGTCGCCCAGGTGTCGACCATGGTGCCCTCGTCGACATAGGCGCCGAGATTCACGAAGGAGGGCATCAGCACGACGTTCCTGGCGATGAAGGCGGAGCGGCGAACGACGCAGTTCGGCACGGCGCGGAAGCCGGCGCGGGAGAACTCGGGCGCGCCCCAGCCGTCGAACTTCGAGGGCACCTTGTCCCACCAGGACGAGCCACCCGGCCCGCCTGCAATGGTCGTCATGTCGTTGAGGCGGAAGGAGAGCAACACCGCCTTCTTCAGCCACTGGTGGACGACCCACTCGCCCGTCTCCTTGGAGGCGACGCGCAGCGTGCCGGCATCGAGCAGGTCGAGGGCGGTGTCCACCGCCTCGCGGATCTCGCCCTTCGTCGCGGCGGTCACCTCGGCGCGGTTCTCGAAGGCGGTCTCGATGACGGACTGGAGCTGGGCGTGGGACATGGGGCGGGTTCCGCGGAAGGGCAGGATCAGTCGCGCCTTGTCCCCGTGCCACCGGGTCCTGTCAAGCGAGGCGGTGACGCGCGGCAGGCCGGGTGCGTCGCGAAGTCATGGCGCGATGCCACCTCCATCCTGTATGAGGGGCGCCGGAAGCGGGCCGATATCGAGTGCGGCATCCGCGTCACGCGAGAGATCTTTGTACCTCGAGATTGCGATCATCCTGGTCCTGACCGTCGTCAACGGCGTGCTGGCCATGTCCGAGCTGGCGGTGGTCTCCTCCCGCCCCGCGCGTCTCAAGGTGCTGAGCGAACAGGGCAGCCGCGGTGCCACGGCAGCCCTCGCCCTGGCCGAGCATCCCGGCCGCTTCCTCTCCACCGTGCAGATCGGCATCACCCTCGTCGGCGTGCTGTCCGGCGCCTTTTCCGGCGCGACCCTAGGCGTGCGCGCCGCCGCAGGGCTGCAGGACCTCGGCCTGTCGCAGAACATTGCGGAATGGCTCGGCTTCGGCCTGGTAGTGGTGCTCATCACCTATCTCTCGCTCATCATCGGCGAACTCGTGCCCAAGCAGGTCGCGCTGCGCGACCCCGAGCGCGTCGCCGTCATGGTGGCGCCCGCCATGCGTCTGCTCTCGCGCGTCGCCGCGCCCCTGGTCTGGCTCCTCGACCATTCCGGCCGGCTCGTCCTCGCCCTGCTCGGCCAGCGCGGCGCGAGCGGTGAGAAGGTCACCGAGGAAGAGGTCAAGACCATCATCGCCGAGGCGGAAACCGCAGGCGTCATAGAGCGCGACGAGGGCGAGATGATCGCCGGCGTCATGCGCCTCGCCGACCGCACCGCCAACGCCCTGATGACGCCCCGCCGCGACGTGGAGGTCATCAACCTCGCCGAGCCGCTGGAGACCATCCGCCAGCGCGCCGTGGCGACGCGCCGCTCGCGCCTGCCGGTCCAGGACGGCAATTCCGATTCCATCATCGGCATCATCCTCGCCAAGGACCTGCTCGAGGCCTTTGGGGCGAAGGCGCGGCCGGATATTGCCGGCCTCATCCAGGACGTTCCTGTGGTGCTCGACCGGACACCCGCCCTCGACGTGCTGAGGGCGCTGCGCGGCTCCAACGCCCATATGGTGCTGGTCTTCGACGAGTACGGCCATTTCGAGGGCCTCATCACCGCCAATGACGTGCTCGAAGCCATCGTCGGCGCGCTGCCCGATGAAACCGACGAGGAACCCGCGGTCGTCTCCCGCACCGACGGCTCGCTGCTGGTGGCGGGCTGGATGGCGGCGGACGAATTCGCCGCGCAGTTCGGCATTGTGATGGACCGTGACGCGGACTTCCACACCGTGGCCGGATTCGTGCTGCACGAGATGCAGCGCCTGCCGCAGGTGGGCGAGAGCTTCGACAAGGGCGTCTGGCGTTTCGAGGTCGTCGACCTCGACGGCCGCCGCATCGACAAGATCCTGGCGACGCGCATCGGCTGATCCGCAAGGCGATCATGCACGTTTGCAAGAATCCGCTTGCCGCTCTCGCGCCACGAGAGCGGCAAGCGCATGTTTCTCGACGACGCGGCGCGATGCCGCCCACGATCCGAGGAGCATGACCATGACCACCGCCACCGCCGTCCCGCTCGTCCCCACCGAGAGCCCGCCGCGCCCCGTCGCCGCCGGCACCCGGATCGGCCATGTCCACCTGAAGGTCGCCGATCTCGACCGCTCGCTCGCCTTCTACCGCGACGTCCTCGGCTTCGAGGTCACCCAGCGCTATGGCGACCAGGCGGTGTTCCTCTCGGCCGGCGGCTATCACCACCATATCGGCCTCAACACCTGGGAGAGCCGTGGCGGCCGCCCGCCCGCGCCGGGCACCACCGGCCTCTTCCACACGGCGATCCTCTATCCCGACCGCACGGCGCTGGCCGACGCGCTGCGCCGCCTGATCGAGGCTGGCATCCGCCTTGATGGGGCCAGCGACCACGGGGTGAGCGAAGCGCTCTACCTCTCCGATCCCGACGGCAACGGTGTCGAGCTCTATCGCGACCGGCCCGAGGCGGAATGGCCACGCAATGCCGACGGCACGCTCGCCATGGTGACGAAGCGCCTCGACCTCCAGGCCCTGCTGGCCGAAGCCCCGGCGGTCTGATCGTCAGCCGGCCCAGTGCCAGCCACTGAACCGGGCGGTGGCGATGAAGAGCCCGATGGCCCCCGCCGCGAGCACGGCGAGGGTCAAGCGCGGGCGATGCTCCAGCAGCAGCGCCGCCGCCACTGCGGCGGGGAAGACCGTGAGCACAAAGCGTGGCATGGAGCCCAGCCCTGCCACGCCGGTTCCGACCGTGGCATAGGGGATGGCGAGGGTCAGGGCGCCATAGAGGGTCCAGCTCCAGGGCAGTTTCCGGGCGCCTATGGCGAGCACCACGGTATAGGCGAGGAAACAGGCGGCGCCTGGATTGAGCGAGCGGAGGGGCCACAGTGTCACCATCCGCCACAGTCGCTCGCCGGCATCGATCCGGCCGGACCAGGCCTCCTGCCCACGCATGAAGGCCAGCGGATCGCCGAAGACGGACGCCTGCCAGGCCATGAAGGCGAGGAGCCCGCTGATGCCGACAAGGCCGAGCGCCGCGCCAAGGAGGAGCCGCCGCGGGGCGGACCCGGCACCCGCAAGGACGACCTGCGCGACCAGCGCAGCCGTTGCGGCCACCGCCGTCAGGCGGGCGGCGGAGGCAAGGCCCGCAGCCAGAGCCGCCGCCCAGAGCCAGCCGCGCTGCAGCGCGAGGAACATGGCCAGCACGAGAGCCAGCGTCACCGGCTCGGTATAGGCGGAGGACAGGAACACCGAGGTGGGCGTGAAGGCGAGGATCGCCGCCGAGAGGATCGCGACCTTCGGTCCGAAGACCGGCCGCACCAGGGCCGCCAGCAGGCCGATGGACGCGACAGAGGCGAGGTTCGCCACCACCAGCAGCGCGTCGAAGCCGCGCAGCCCCGTCAGTCCCGACAGTCCGCGCGCCAGCAGGGGCAGCAGCGGGAAGAAGACGATGGAGCCCTCGGCCTGCGGCGTCGCGCCGACCCGGTAGCCCTGGTTTACGATCCTCATGTACCAGCCGGCATCCCAGCGCAGCAGCCGGTGAAACCAGTATTCGCCGACGTTCCACAGGCCCGGCCCGGTGCGGGGGGCAATGACGACATCGGCGAAGATCACGCCGAGCCAGACCACGACCCGCGACGCGGCAAAGACCAGAAGGGCGGTGGCGACGGGATGGGCGAGCGCCAGCGCGCCGATGCGGGCCGGGAGCGATGGCTCGCCGGCAGGATGCGCCATCCGCGGTTGCAGGCCCGGAGCCATGGATCAGGCGTGGAGGCGGATGAGGCGCTTGCCGCGGTTCTCGCCGCGATAGAGCGAGGCGATCGCGTCGGGCGCCGCCTCGATCCCCTCCAGGATGTCCTCGGCGTAGCGCAGCTCGCCGCTGCGCACCCAGCCCGCCAGCCGCGACAGCGCCTCGGGGAAGCGGTGGGCATAGTCGAAGGCGAGCACGCCCTGCATCCGCGCGCGCTTGACGAGGAGGTGCCGCTCGGGCCGCGGCCCCGTCGGCCAGGGATCCCAGGAGGACACGGAGGCCGTGCCGCAGATCACCACACGCGCCCCCATAGCGAGGGTCCTGAGAACCGCGTCGGACACCGCGCCGGAGGTGTTGTCGAAATAGACGTCGACGCCGCGCAGGCAGGCCTCGGCCACCGCCGCGGCGAGGTCGTTCGTCGCCTTGTAGTCGATGGCCGCGTCATAGCCGAACTCCTCGCGGCACTGGGCGACCTTGTCCGCGCCGCCAGCAATGCCGACCGTGCGGCAGCCCATGAGCTTGGCGATCTGGCCGACCGCCGAGCCGACCGAGCCGGCGGCGGTCGACACCACCACGGTGTCGCCGGGCTTCGGCTGTCCGACATCGAGGAGGCCGAAATAGGCGGTGACGCCGTTGAGCCCGAGCACGCCGAGCGAGGTGGAGAGCGGCAGGTCCGTCTCGGTCACCTTGCGGCTGATGGCCGAGGCCGGCACCACCGCCACCTCCTGCCAGCCGAACATGCCGGTCACCCTGTCGCCGGGCCGGTAGCCCGGATGTTCCGAGGCGATCACCTCGCCGGAGGCGAAGGAGCGCATGACCTCGCCGATGCCGACGGGCTCGGCATAGTTCGCCACCGCCGAGACCCAGCCGCGCATGGCCGGCTCGACCGAGAGGAACTGGTTGCGCACGACGACCTCGCCGGCCTTCGGCGCCGGCGGCTCATAGGCCTCGACCCGGAAATGCTGGGCCTGCGGGATGCCGTCGGGACGGGCGGCGAGGACGACGCGGCGGGAGAGGGGCATGGGCGGGCTCGGTGGATGAGGGGACGCGCAGGAAAGCACGGGCGCCCGGGACCTGACCACCAGCCAGATCAGGATTAAACCCAATACTCTTGACGCAACCTGGGGTATAAGAACAAAATAAGAACATAACGCGCAGCAAGCGAGCGGGCGATGGATGAGGCGGTGGAGAAAGGCCTGACCCTCTGGCGTGCCCTCATGGTGCAGCTGGACGAAAGAGATCCGGACGGTCCCCGTTGGGGCGAGGCCGATTATCACGCTCTCGCGGCGGAGCCCTTCGAAATCCGGATGCTCTGCGTGATGGATTCTCTGGAATACAATGTCAGCAATGGCGGCTGGGGGCAGTTTCTGTGGAACTGTGTCGCCCACTGGCGGGTCATGCTGGACATCGCCGAAAGGGCCTATGCCCTGACCGGAGCACCTGATCACGCGGGAACCATCCCGGAGCTTCGGCGCTGCTGCGACCACTGCGAGGCCGATGCGATCGCTTCAAGGGCGCGGGCCGTCGCGGAACGCAACTTTCTCGTCGAAGGCTATCCCATGTTCGGGGAATTCCTCGACCGCGCCCGCGCCTACGACAACGGCAATTGGCAGACCGTGTTCTACGGCGAGCAGGCTTGGCACGCCCGCCTTCGATGGCTCACGGCGAACGAGGGTTTGATAAGGCGGTACTTGGGCCAACTGAACTGACTTCACCCCAAGGGGTGATCTGGTGCAGAGCCGGCACTGACTGTGATGCAGGTCGGGAGTGCGTCCTTCGAGGCTCGCTTCGCTCGCACCTCAGGATGAGGAAGGGGCGCGACCTTCGCCGCGCCCCCGTCTCGCTCACAGCTTGCTGTTGCTGGCCTTCACCGCTTGCGTGGTCTCGACATAGACCTTGCCGCCCATGGCACGGAACTTCTCGCTCATCTGCGCCATGCCCTCCTCGGCCGTGATCCCGTCGGCGCCGGCCACTGCCCGCCGCTCCGGATCATTCAGCGTCGCCGCATAGTCGCGCACGTCCTGCGTGATCTTCATCGAGCAGAATTTCGGCCCGCACATCGAGCAGAAATGCGCGACCTTGTGGGCCTCCTTCGGCAGGGTCTCGTCGTGGAACTCGCGCGCCGTGTCCGGATCGAGGCCGAGATTGAACTGGTCCTCCCAGCGGAACTCGAAGCGCGCCCGCGACAGGGCGTCGTCGCGCAGCTGCGCGGCCGGGTGGCCCTTGCCGAGATCGGCCGCATGGGCGGCGATCTTGTAGGTGATGACGCCGGTCTTCACGTCGTCGCGGTTCGGCAGGCCGAGATGCTCCTTCGGCGTGACGTAGCAGAGCATCGCGCAGCCGAACCAGCCGATCATCGCCGCGCCGATGCCGGAGGTGATGTGGTCATAGCCCGGCGCGATGTCGGTGGTCAGCGGGCCGAGCGTGTAGAAGGGCGCCTCGCCGCATTCGCGCAGCTGCTTGTCCATGTTGATCTTGATCTTGTGGATCGGCACGTGGCCGGGCCCCTCGATCATCACCTGGCAGCCCTTCTTCCAGGCGATCTGGGTGAGCTCGCCCAGCGTCTCGAGTTCGGCGAACTGCGCCGCGTCATTGGCGTCGGCGATGGAGCCGGGCCGCAACCCGTCGCCCAGCGAGAACGACACGTCGTAGCGCCGCATGATGTCGCAGATCTCGTCGAAATGCTCGTAGAGAAAGCTCTCGCGGTGATGGGCGAGGCACCATTTGGCCATGATCGAGCCGCCGCGGCTGACGATGCCGGTGACGCGCTTGGCCGTGAGCGGCACATAGGCGAGGCGCACGCCGGCATGGATGGTGAAATAGTCGACGCCCTGCTCGGCCTGCTCGATCAGCGTGTCGCGATAGAGCTCCCAGGTGAGCTTCACCGGATCGCCGCCGACCTTCTCCAGCGCCTGGTAGATCGGCACCGTGCCGATCGGCACCGGCGAGTTGCGGATGATCCATTCGCGGGTGTTGTGGATGTTGCGGCCCGTCGACAGGTCCATGACCGTGTCGGCGCCCCAGCGGATCGACCAGACGAGCTTGTCGACCTCTTCCTCGATGGAGGAGGAGACGGCGGAATTGCCGATATTGGCGTTGATCTTCACCAGGAAGTTGCGGCCGATGATCATCGGCTCCAGCTCCGGGTGGTTGATGTTGCAGGGGATGATGGCCCGCCCGCGGGCGATCTCCGAGCGGACGAATTCCGGGGTGATGAAGGCCGGGATCTCCGCGCCGAAGCTCTCGCCGTCGGCGATCGTCTGGGCGGCGCCCTCGATCATCGCCTTCCGGCCGAGATTCTCGCGCTCGGCGACGTAGATCATCTCCTTGGTGATGATGCCGGCGCGGGCGAACTCGTATTGCGTCACCGGCGCATCGCCGACGCCGCGCAGCGGCTGGTGGGAGACGGGGAAGGCGCGGGCAAGGTGCCGGCCGGCATGGCCATTGTCCTCGGGCTTCACCTCGCGGCCGTCATAGGCCTCGACCCCGCCGCGCTCCAGCGCCCAGGCGGTGCGGTTGCGGGCAAGGCCCTTCTCCACGTCGATGACGACGCTGGGATCGGTATAGGGGCCGGACGTGTCATAGACGGGAAGCGGCGGCTCGCCCGAGCCCTCCGACAGGATGATCTCGCGCAACGGCACGCGCAGGTCCGGCGCGCTCTCAGGGATCGCATGCACCTTGCGGGAGGCGGGCAGCGGACCGGTGGTGACCGCGGGCTTGATGTCCTTGACCGGGACGTTCATGGGGCGCCTCCCTTCAGGCAGATGATGTTGGCCGGCCGCGCGAAAGCGCGCCGGCGACAGTCGGACGGGCCAGTCGGATGACGGACGGGGAGTGTCGTGAAACCAAGGTGTCCCATCCCTCCGCCGGCATGACCCGGATCAGGTTCAAGGGTCGCTTGCGGGGTTCCGGTGAAGGAACGGTGCAGCCTCTCAGCCCCTTCGTCGGGGCCCCCCTTGGACGGGGCCCAATCTGGACCCTTCGCCGGCGAAGTCAAGCGGAGGGGCGCGGGAGAGGGATGCGGGGGAAGGAGTGCCCATGGGGCTGGGCATGACGGACAGCGGGACCGGAGCGGCAGGAGCTCAATCCAGGCTCCTCACCCACGCTCACCCGCCGAACACCGCCTTTTCCAGCGCGATGAAGGCGCGCGCCCGATGCGACAGGCCGGCACCCTTTGGCGGCAGACCGTGCTTTTCCTCGGCCGTCATCTCGCCGAAGGTCAGAGCATGGCCGTCCGGCTGGAACATCGGGTCATAACCGAAGCCCTTCGGCCCGCGCGGCGGCCAGGCGAGTGTGCCGAAGACGCGCCCCTCGAAGATGCGCTCGGAGCCATCCGGGAAGGTCAGCGCCAGCGCCGAGACGAAATGCGCCCGCGCGCCCGCCGTCGTCACGCCGCGCAGGGCGAGTTCCCGGTCCACCCGCGCCATGGCGGCGGCGAAATCGCGTGGCTTGCCCGCCCAGTCCGCGGTGAACAGGCCCGGTGCGCCGTCCAGCGCGTCAATGGCGAGGCCGGAATCGTCGGCGATGGCGGGAAGGCCGGTCGCATCCGTCGCCGCGCGCGCCTTGATGAGCGCGTTCTCGGCATAGAGCGTGCCGGTCTCATCGGGCTCGGGCAGGCCGAGATCGCCGGCCGAGACGAGCTCGACGCCGTGCGGTCCGAGCAGGTCGCGGAATTCAGCGAGCTTGCCCGCATTATGGGTGGCCACCACGAGGCGCATACCAGCCTCCAGTACCGTCATGGCGCGTGACATCGTGCTTTCCGTATGGTCATATGCACAAGTGAATTCGACCGATTTCGCTCGTACATTCAAGGGGCTATCCGTGGCGACGACTGTGATGATGAGGCATCCTCAGACCGGTTTGGTGAAGAAGGGCCTGGTGGGCTTTTCCTGGACCACGCTCTTCTTCGGCGGCTTCCCGGCCCTGTTCCGTGGCGACATCGTCATCGGCCTCGTCACCATGGTGCTGAGCTTCTTCACCCTTGGCATCAGCAACATCATCTGGGCCTTCATGTACAACAAGCAGTACACGACCCGGCTGGTCGAGGGTGGCTATGTCTTCGCCGACGGCGAGGCGCTGAACGCCCTCGGCCGCGCGAAACTCGGCATCGCCTGATCAGACCACCGCCGTCTTCTGCAGGTCGACGAGGCGGGCGCAGCCGCCGCGCGCGAGGTCGAGCAGGCTGAGGAGCTCCTCCTGGCTGAAGGGGGTCTTCTCTGCCGTTCCCTGGATCTCGACGATGCCGCCGCCACCGGTCATGACGAAATTGGCGTCGGTGTCAGCGTCCGAATCCTCGGCATAGTCGAGGTCGAGCACCGGCGTGCCCTGGTAGATGCCGCAGGACACCGCCGCGACATGGTCGCGGATCGGGTTCACCTTGAGCATGGACCTTGCCGTCATCCAGGCGATGCAGTCGTGCAGCGCCACCCAGGCGCCGGTGATGGCGGCCGTGCGGGTGCCGCCGTCGGCCTGGATCACGTCGCAATCGATGGTGATCTGCCGCTCGCCAAGCGCCTGCAGGTCAACGATGGTGCGCAGCGACCGGCCGATCAGCCGCTGGATCTCCTGGGTGCGGCCCGAGGGCTTGCCGGAGGTCGATTCACGGCGGGTGCGCTCCAGCGTCGCCCGCGGCAGCATGGAATATTCCGCTGTCACCCAGCCGCGGCCCTGGCCGCGCAGCCACGGCGGCGGCTTCTCTTCCAGCGAGGCGGTGCAGAGCACGTGGGTGTTGCCGAACTTCACGAAGCAGGAGCCCTCCGCGTAGCGGGCGACGGCGCGCTCCAGCGAGACGGGGCGCAGCGCATCGGGGGCGCGTTTCGAGGGACGCATGGGCGTGATCCTGGGGCGAAGGGGGCCGGGTCGGGCGGTCATAGGGCCGAACGGCCGGGGCGGCAAGGACGCTCAGCCGGGGGCCCGCCAACAGAATGCTTGATCGGCGGGCCCGGCAGGCCCAAATTCGCTGCTGGAGGTTTGCCCCTTGTCAGCCGAGTTCCCGCGCCAGAATCCCGATCCGACCGCCGGTGCCCCTTCGGCGCTGGCCCGGCTCGACGAACGCTCCCGCGAGATCTTCCGGCAGATCGTCGAGAGCTATCTTGCCACCGGCGAGCCGGTGGGCTCGCGCAACATCTCCAAGATCATCCCGATGACGCTGTCGCCGGCCTCGGTCCGCAACGTCATGCAGGACCTCGAGGAGGCCGGCCTCATCTATGCGCCGCACACCTCCGCTGGCCGGATGCCGACCGAACGGGGCCTGCGCTTCTTCGTCGACGCGCTCATGCAGTTCGGCGACCTCGCCCAGGAAGAGCGCCAGGCCATTGAGGCGCAGGTGGCGGCCTCCGCCCGGCAGCAATCGTTCGAAACCGTGCTGGCGGATGCGACGCAGCTCCTCTCCGGCCTGTCGCGCGGCGCCGGCGTGGTGCTGTCCTCGAAAAGCAATGTCCGGTTGAAGCACATCGAGTTCGTCCGCATCGAGCCGGAGCGCGCCCTCGTCGTGCTCGTGTCCGAGGATGGCCAGGTCGAGAACCGCATCGTGCCGATCCCGGCGGGCCTTCCGCCCTCGGCGCTGATCGAGGCCTCGAACTTCCTCAACGCCCATATCCGCGGCCGAACCCTCGCCGATGCGCGCAACGAGCTGCAATCGAGCCTCGACCAGTCGCGCCAGGAACTGGATGGGCTGACGCAGAAGCTGGTGCAGGCGGGCCTCGCCTCCTGGTCCGGCGGCGATCCGACCGAGCGCAAGCTCATCGTCCGCGGCCAAGCGAACCTGCTTGGTGATCTCAAGGCCATGGAGGACCTCGAGCGCATCCGCCTGCTGTTCGACGACCTCGAATCGAAGCGCGACCTCGTCGACCTCCTCGGCCGGGCCGAGACCGCCGACGGCGTGCGCATCTTCATCGGCTCGGAGAACCAGCTCTTCTCGCTCTCCGGTTCCTCCATGGTGGTGGCGCCCTATCGCGACGGCCAGAGCCGCATCGTCGGCGTGCTCGGCGTCATCGGCCCGACCCGGCTGAACTATGCGCGCATCGTGCCCATGGTGGACTACACGGCGAAAGTCCTGTCGCGGCTCATCACCTGAACGGCACATGACCGGCGCCGCCTCATTGTCGCCGGGCTGCCATCCGACCATGATCCTCTCGCGACTGGCGGGGGGAGGTCGTCCTCCCGCGCGCATACATGGGAGGAGACCCGCATGAGCGGCCGGTTCAACTGGAACGAACTGATGACGAACGACATTGCCAAGGCGAAGGCCTTTTATGGCCAGACCCTGGGATGGACGTTCGAGCCCTTCCCCATGCCCGATGGCGAGTACTGGATTGCCCGCGCCCCCGACGGCACGCCGACCGCAGGCATCATGCCGATGGACCCGCAGGACACTGAAAGCCAGCCCGGCTGGCTGTCCTACGTCCAGGTCGACGACCTCGACCGCGCCGTGTCGGCCACCACCGCCAGCGGCGGCCAGGTCCTCCAGCCACCCATGGACATTCCGAATGTCGGCCGCATCGCTGTGGTCGAGGATCCGGCCGGCGCCGTGCTCGGCCTGATGAAGCCGGTCACCGCGCCCGCGAGTTGAGGATCGCGGCTCCCCTCCCCCCGCAGAGCGGCGGGGAGGGTGGCCCGAGCGGCAGCGGAGGGCCGGGTGGGGGGATGGAATGCCATGCCCCGGAAGGCCCCCACCCCTGACCCCTCCCCGCCGCAAGCGGGGGGAGGGGAATGGTGCATGAACGGGCGACCGGACCCATAACCGTGACGGTCTTGATCGACTGGAGCAGGCCGGTGCTTAAACCGCAGGCTTCGTCACGCGCCGGAGCGTCAGGTTGATGCGCCCGCCATCCTTCAAGAGGCCGCTGGTCCCGGGGATGAGCCGGTCCACCCCGTGATAGGCGAGCCGCGCCGCGCCGCCGAAGACCAGCACGTCGCCCGAGGCGAGCTTCACCGGCACGGTCTTGCCACCGCGCACCGTGCCGCCGATGCGGAACAGCCCGGTCTCGCCGAGCGACAGCGACACGACCGGCGCATCGAAATCCTCCTCGTCCCGATCCTGATGAAGGCCCATCCGCGCGCCCGGCCCGTACCAGTTGACGAGGCAGGCCTGCGGCGGATGCGGATAGCCCGATACCGCCTCCCAGATCGCCATGATCTCGGTGGGGATCGGCGGCCAGGGCTCGGCCGTCACCGGATGCAGCGGCTGGTAGCGATAGCCCTCGCGATCCGACACCCAGCCGAGCGACCCGAGATTGGTCATCTTCACCGAAAAGGGCTGCCCCGTGCGCGGCATGACCGGCTGGAACAGCGGCGCGACATGCAGGATCTCGCGTAGCGTGTCCACGAGGCGGCGCTGCGCCTCACCATCGCAATAGCCCGGATACCAGGTGCAGCCCGGAACGACCGGAACCGCGCTCATTGCTGCGGGGCGGGCGCCGGGTTCTGCGGCGGCGGGCGCGGGCGGGCGGGGCGCGGAGGCGCGTCGGAGGACGGCCCGCCGACCATGGCGGTGAGCTTCTCGGCACGCGCCTCGGTAAACTTCAGCGCGCAAAAGCCAGGCCCGATATCGGAGGTGCCGTAATTGCGGCAGAGCCGCTCGCGGTTTGCCGGGAAGGCCGCCTGCTCCTGCAGGAACTGCCGGCCCTCGGGCGTGCTGCGCAGGCGCTCCTGAAGGATGCGGCGGGCATCGTTGAGCTTGCGTTCGGCGACGCCGCGCGCACGCTCGATCTCGCGATCCGCGGGGATCTCGCGGTCGTTCGGCCCCCAGAGCCCGGACGGGTCGAAGACGCAATCGTCGAAGGTACAGACCCCGCCCGGCGCCGAAACGAAGGCGGCATCCGCCATCAGGTCAAGAATGATGGTGCAGCCGGGGAAAGCGGCCTGGTAGCGCGCGAGCCCCTCCGGCCGGCCCGCCGGCGTCAGCGTCACCGGCCTGCCGCCATTGAGGTCGGGCGCGCACATATTGCGGATATCGTTGCCGCGGCGCCCGACGATGTTGGTGGCGGCGATCGTGTAGCCCGCCTGCGCGCCGGCCCCGGTGCGGCTGATCACCATGGACCCATGCTGGCCGAGGAAGCGCAGCGTGCGGCCGGGCAGACCCTCCTCCCAGCGCCGCAGCGGCGGGCCCGAGACCGTGCGCGGCACGGAGGGATCACCGATCGGGCGGGCACCGGCACCGCCCGGCGTCGCAGCCCCCTGTGGCGTGGGGTTCACGGCACCCGGCAACTGCAGCTGCGCCAGCGCCGGCCCGGAGGGAACGGCGAGCGTCAGAATCAGCAGGAGTGCGGCGCGGCGGGGCATGAATCATCCACAGTTCGGAGCCGACACATAACCTGCGCCCGACTCAGCGTCATTACGCACGGTACAAGTTCGGCACGACGCTGCCGCGATGTTGCGCGCGGGACGCACTCGCCGGTGGTCCTGCCGGTATCCCCAGGTCGAAAGATTCCCTCACGGCGACGTGACGCGGACGCTTGCGGCGCCATGGTGCCCCCCCTATATCCGGCCCAACAGGCGGAAAGCGGCAGGGCGCCGCGGCTTTCGCCAGTCACCACCAGCTTGCAAACCCCGCTTGACGAAGGGGTCGGCGCGAGCGGCCGGAACGAAAATCCCTCTTCGTCCCGGCGCGTGAGCATCACGGGTGCTTCGGGCCCGGCCGATCCGCTTGAGAAGGAGTAGACCATGGGCAAGGTCATCGGCATCGACCTGGGTACGACGAATTCCTGCGTGGCCGTCATGGAAGGCACCACGCCGAAGGTCATCATCAATTCGGAAGGCGCCAACACGACGCCGTCCATCGTCGCCTTCACCGACGAGGAACGCCTCGTCGGCCAGCCGGCCAAACGCCAGGCGGTGACGAACCCCGAGCGCACCATCTTCGCGGTGAAGCGCCTCATCGGCCGTCGCTTCGACGACCCGACCGTTACCAAGGACCAGAAGCTCGTCCCCTACCAGATCGCCCGCGCCGGCAACGGCGACGCCTGGGTCGAGGTCGAGGGCAAGGCCTACTCGCCCTCGCAGATCTCCGCCTTCACGCTGATGAAGATGAAGGAGACGGCGGAGGCCTATCTCGGCCAGAGCGTCGACCAGGCGGTCATCACCGTTCCCGCCTATTTCAACGACGCCCAGCGCCAGGCCACCAAGGACGCTGGCAAGATCGCCGGCCTTGAGGTGCTGCGCATCATCAACGAGCCGACGGCGGCGGCCCTCGCCTATGGCCTCGACAAGAAGTCCAACGGCACCATCGCGGTCTACGACCTCGGCGGCGGCACCTTCGATGTGTCGATCCTCGAGATCGGCGACGGCGTCTTCGAGGTGAAGTCGACCAACGGCGATACGTTCCTCGGCGGCGAGGACTTCGACATGCGCCTCGTCGACTACCTGGCGGCCGAGTTCCAGAAGGAGCAGGGCATCGACCTGCGCAAGGACAAGCTCGCCCTGCAGCGCCTGAAGGAAGCGGCCGAGAAGGCCAAGATCGAGCTGTCGTCCTCGACGCAGACCGAGATCAACCTGCCCTTCATCACCGCAGACGCCTCGGGCCCGAAGCACCTGCAGCTGAAGCTCACCCGCGCCAAGTTCGAGGCGCTGGTGGACGATCTCATCCAGCGCACCATGGAGCCCTGCAAGAAGGCCCTCAAGGACGCCGGCATCTCCGCGGGCCAGATCGACGAGGTTGTTCTCGTCGGCGGCATGACCCGCATGCCGAAGGTCCAGGAGGTCGTGAAGCAGTTCTTCGGCAAGGAGCCGCACAAGGGCGTCAACCCGGACGAGGTCGTCGCCATCGGCGCCGCGATCCAGGCCGGCGTGCTGCAGGGTGACGTGAAGGACGTCCTGCTGCTCGACGTGACCCCGCTGTCCCTCGGCATAGAGACGCTCGGCGGCGTCTTCACCCGCCTGATCGACCGCAACACCACGATCCCGACCAAGAAGAGCCAGGTCTTCTCCACCGCCGACGACAACCAGAACGCGGTGACGATCCGGGTCTTCCAGGGCGAGCGCGAGATGGCGGCGGACAACAAGATGCTCGGCCAGTTCGACCTGGTGGGCCTGCCGCCGGCGCCGCGCGGCGTGCCGCAGATCGAGGTCACCTTCGACATCGACGCCAACGGCATCGTCAACGTCCAGGCCAAGGACAAGGGCACCGGCAAGGAGCAGCAGATCCGCATCCAGGCCTCCGGTGGCCTGTCCGATTCCGACATCGAGAAGATGGTGAAGGACGCCGAGGCCCATGCGGCCGAGGACAAGCAGCGCAAGGAGCTCGCCGAGGCGAAGAACCAGGCCGACGGCCTCGTTCATTCGACCGAGAAGGCACTTGCCGAGCATGGCGCCAAGGTCGGGGAACCTGAGCGCAAGGCCATCGAGGACGCGCTGGCGGCCGTGAAGGAAGCGGTCAAGGGCGAGGATGCCGAGGCCCTCAAGGAGAAGACCAACGCTCTGGCGCAGGCCTCCATGAAGCTCGGCGAGGCCATGTATGCGGCCCAGCAGGCGGAAGCCGAGGGCGGCGCCCAGCCGAAGAAGGACGATGTCGTCGATGCCGACTTCACGGAAGTGAAGGACGACAAGAAGAAGAGCGCGTAAGGCCTGAAGGGCCTACCCATCGAGCCCCCGGACATTGTTCCGGGGGCCTTCGCTTGACGAGGGGCGAGAGCGACTGTCGATGTCCAAGCGCGACTATTACGAGATCCTCGGTGTCCCCCGGGACGCCGACGAGGCGGCCCTGAAATCGGCCTTCCGCAAGAAGGCGATGCAGTGCCATCCCGACCGCAATACCGGTGACGAGAAGGCCGAGGCCGAGTTCAAGGAGCTGAACGAGGCCTATCAGGTGCTGTCCGACGGCCAGAAGCGCGCGGCCTATGACCGCTTCGGCCACCAGGCCTTCGAGAATGGCGGCGGTGGCGGCCATCCCGGCTTTGGCGGCGACTTCGCCTCCTCCATGTCCGATATCTTCGAGGAGCTGTTCGGCATGGGCGGCGGCCGTCGCCGCGGCTCGTCCGGCGGACGCGAGCGCGGCGCCGACCTGCGCTACAACATGGACATCACCCTGGAGGAAGCCTTCGCCGGCAAGTCCGCCCAGATCCGCATTCCCACCACGGTGTCCTGCGAGGCCTGCTCGGGAACCGGCGCCAAGCCCGGCTCCAAGCCGAAGACGTGCGGCACCTGCGGCGGCCATGGCCGCGTCCGCGCCTCGCAAGGCTTCTTCTCCATCGAGCGCACCTGCCCGACCTGCCAGGGCCGCGGCCAGGTCATCGAGGATCCCTGCGCCTCCTGCTCGGGCGCCGGCCGCGTCACCCGCGAGCGCGTGCTCTCGGTGAACATTCCCTCGGGCGTCGAGGACGGCACCCGCATCCGCCTCGCCAACGAGGGCGAAGCGGGCTTCCGCGGCGGCCCGACAGGCGACCTCTACATCTTCCTGTCCATCGAACCGCACGCCTTCTTCCAGCGCGACGGCCAGGACCTCTATTGCCGCGCCCCGGTCTCCATGGTCACCGCCTCGCTCGGCGGCACCTTCGAGGTGCCGACCATCGACGGCGGCCGCGCCCAGGTGAAGGTCCCCGAGGGCACCCAGTCCGGCAAGCGCTTCCGCCTGTCGGGCAAGGGTATGCCGGTGCTGCGCTCCAAGGCGTTGGGCGACCTCTATGTCCAGGTCGACGTGGAGACCCCGCGCAACCTCACCAAGCGGCAGAAGGAGCTGCTGGCGGAGTTCGAGAAGGAGAGCTCCAAGGACACCCAGCCGGAGACCGCCGGCTTCTTCGCCCGCGCCAAGGCGTTCTGGGACGGTCTCGCGAAGGAGGGGTGAGGCGGGCGGGCCTGCCATGCGTCAGGCACTGTTTTCCCTCACTCCGCCGCCATCGACCCCTTCAGCGGCAGCTTGGCCAGCGGTGGCTGGACCGCCGGCTCGTCGAATTCCAGCGCCTCGATACGCGCCCCCCGCCTGGTGATCTTCTCCGACGAGGTGATGATCTGGCCGAGATCGTCCTGCGCCTGGCCGAAATGCTTCTGCAGGTTGAGCACCCGATCCGTCAGCCTCCCGACATCATCGAGCAGCAGCGAGACCTCCTTCTGGATGACGCGGGCCTCCTCGCGCATCCGCTCATCCTTCAGGAGGCCTTGGACCACCTGCACCGCCAGCATCAGCAGCGAGGGCGAGACGACCAGCACGCGGGCCCGGAAGGCCTTCTGCATCACGTCGTCGAAGAACTCGTTGAGGTCGGCATAGATGCCCTCCGAGGGCACGAACATCAGCGCGACGTCCTGCGTCTCGCCGGCGAGCAGGTATTTCTCGGCGATGTCCTTGATGTGGACGGAGAGGTCCTGCCTGAGCCGCTGGGCGGCGAGCCGCTTGACCTCCTCGGCCTTGGCCTCGCGCCACAGCGTCACCGCCTCCAGCGGGAACTTGGCGTCGACGACGAGGCCGCGGCTGTCACCGGCGAGGCGGATGACCGCGTCGGGACGCTTGCCGTTGGACAGCGTCGGCTGCAGCTGGAAGCCGTTGCGCGGCAGGGCGTCGGTGAGGATCGCCTCCATGCGCCCCTGGCCGAAGGCGCCGCGCGCCTGCTTGTTGGCGAGCACGTCCTTCAGCGTCACCACCTGGCCCGCAAGGTCGGTGATGTTGCGCTGGGCATTGTCGATGACGGCGAGCCGCTCGTTGAGCTTGCCGAGGTTCTCCATCGTCGACTTGGACTGGCCCTCCAGCGACTGGCCGATCCGGGTCGTCATGCCGTCGAGCCGGTCGCCGAGCTGCTTGGCGAGGTCGTTCTGGCGCGATCCGAGCCCTTCAGCCATGGCCTGGAGCCGGCCGGTCAATTCGGACTGAATGCGGGTCATCTCTCCCATCCGCTCCTCCAGCTCCTGGGCGTGGATGACGGAGCGCTGGGCCTCCAGCGCCTGGGCGGCGGCCTGCCGGCGCAGCGCCACGAAGACCACGACGAGCAGCAGGACCGCGAAGCCGAGGAGGCCGAGGACGAGTTCGCCGGCCGTGACGGGGCGGCCGCCGATGACAAGAAGGATGTCGGACATGCCGCCACCTTAGGTGATTCGGCGGCGCTTCACGAACGAAGGGGGAACGGTAGTGGGCACCGCCCGATCAGAGATAGCGGCGCAGGTCCTGCGCGGCTTTCGCCGGGTCGCGCGCCACGTCGAAGGTCGAGACGAACTGGCCGCGCCGGTCCATCAGATAGACGAAGGTCGTGTGGTCCATCGTGTAGCCACCGGCATCCAGCGGCACCTTGCGCGCATAGGCCCGGTAGGCGCGCATCGCCGCCGTGACCTGCTCCTCCGTGCCGGTGAAGCCGCGGATAACGGCATGGAAGCTGCCGAGATAGGTCGAGAGCAGCTCCGTCGTGTCGCGCGCCGGATCGACGGTGATGAAGACCACATTGACCTTGGTGGCATCCGTCCCGAGCTGGTCGAGGATCTGGGTGATCTCGAAGAGCTTGGTCGGGCAGATGTCCGGGCAATGGGTGAAGCCGAAGAAGACGAGGCTCGGCTTGCCCATCAGGTCCTGCTCGCTCACCGCCTTGCCGGTCTGGTCGGTGAGGGCGAAGGCGCCGCCGATCGCCGAGGGGCTGGAGGCGAGCTGGCCGCCGCGCGGCATGGTGAAATGCACCACGGCAGCGAGAATGCCGAGGCCGCCGACCAGGAGAGCGAGCGAGAGCAGCAGCGCGATGGAGCGCGGGCCCCTGGCGGGCGAGGGTGTCTTGTCGGTCATGGCAGGCTCAGAAGCACCAGGCGAGGCCGGCGGCGAGCGTGTCGAGGAAGACCTTGGCGCCCTGCGTCCACCAGAGGAGACCCGAGGCGAGGAACAGCGCGGCAACGCCCGCCGCGGTCGCCCATTTGGCGAGGCGCGGGACGCTGGAGGAAGGCTGCTGAACCGTCCGGGTCGACATGGCGTTTATCTAGTCCACAATGCAGCCCGACGCAAAAGCCCGGGACGCCCGCCCGTTCCCCTTTTCGTGAAGAGCCACCCGTCCCCGATGCGCCCCGACGACCTTCTCCAGCCGACGCCGCGGGGCCTCTATTGTCCGCCGGCCGATGTCTATATCGACCCGGTCCGGTCGGTGGAGCGGGCGCTCATCACCCACGGCCATTCCGACCATGCCCGGCCCGGCCATGGGGCGGTGCTCGCCACCGCCGCGACGCTGAAGATCATGGCGATCCGCTACGGCGAGAACTTCGCCGGCACGGTGCAGGCGGCGGACTGGGGGCGGCCTGTCACCATCAACGGCGTCACCTTCACCTTCCATCCCGCCGGCCACATCCTCGGCTCGGCGCAGATCGCGGTGAGCTGGAAGGGCCTCACCATCGTCGCCTCCGGCGACTACAAGCGCGGACGCGACCCGACGGCGGAGCCCTTCGAGGTCGTGCCCTGCGACGTCTTCATCACCGAGGCGACCTTCGGCCTGCCGGTCTTCCGCCATCCCGATCCGGCGGCGGAGGTGGCCAAGCTCCTCGCCTCGCTGCGGCTCTTCCCCGACCGCGCCCATCTCGTCGGCGCCTATGCGCTGGGCAAGGCGCAGCGGGTCATGTCGCTGGTGCGCGCCGCCGGCTGGGACCAGCCGATCTACATGCATGGCGCGGCCGAGAAGCTGACGCGCTTCTACGAGGCGGAGGGCATCGACCTCGGCGAGGTGCGCCTCGTCAAGGCCGCCGACCGCAAGGCGCTGGGCGGCGCCGTCTTGCTCTGCCTACCCGGCTCCATGAAGGACGTCTGGGCCCGCCGCTTCCCCGACCCGGTCACCGCCTTCGCCTCCGGCTGGATGCGAGTGAGAGCGCGCGCCCGGCAGGGCGGCGTCGAGCTGCCGCTGATCATCTCCGACCATTCCGACTGGGACGAGCTGCGCGAGACCATCCGCGAGACGGGGGCCTCGGAGGTCTGGGTCACCCATGGCCAGGAGGACGCCCTCGTCCACTGGTGCGGCACGGTGGGCCTGAAGGCGCGGCCGCTGCGCCTCGTCGGCTATGGCGAGGAGGGCGAGGCGGAGCCCGCCGACCTCGCCCCCGCCAGCACGGAGCCGGCGGCATGAACCGCTTCGCCGCCCTTCTCGACCGCCTCGCCTATGAGCCGCGCCGCAACGCCAAGCTGGCACTGATCGCCGACCATTTCCGCTCGACACCCGATCCGGAGCGCGGCTTCGCCCTCGCCGCCATGACCGGCGCCCTCTCCTTCCGCAATGCCAAGGCGGGCCTCATCCGCGGCCTCATCGCCGAGCGCACCGATCCTGTCCTCTTCGGCCTCTCCTATGACTATGTCGGCGACCTCTCCGAGACCGTCGCGCTGATGTGGCCGGCACCCGAAGGTCCCGCGCGGAACGAGCCGCCTCCGACCCTCTCCGAGGTCGTCACAACGCTTGCCTCCACATCCAAGACCGCGCTGCCGCGCATCCTTGCCGGCTGGCTCGACCATCTCGACGAGACCGGACGCTGGGCCCTGCTCAAGCTTATCACCGGCGCGCTGCGCATCGGCGTCTCCGCCCGCCTCGCCAAGACGGCAGTGGCGGCGCTGGGCGATCGCGACCCCGACGAGATCGAGCTGGTCTGGCCGGGGCTCAAGCCGCCCTACGAGGAGCTCTTCGCCTGGGTCGAGGGCCGCGGGCCGCGCCCGGAGGCCATCGATCCCGCGCCCTTCCGACCGCCCATGCTCGCCCATGGCATCGAGGACGAGGATTTCGCCAAGCTCGACCCTGCCGACTTCGCCGCCGAGTGGAAATGGGATGGCATCCGCGTCCAGGCCGCCGCCGGCACCCTGCCCGACGGGCGGCGGGTCGCCCGGCTTTATTCCCGCACCGGCGAGGACATCTCCGCCGCCTTCCCGGACCTTGCCGAGGCCATGAGCTTCAACGGCGCCATCGACGGCGAGCTGCTGGTGCTGCGCGAGGGCCGCGTGCAGAGCTTCAACGTCCTGCAACAGCGCCTCAACCGCAAGCAGGTGACGCCGGCCATGCTGGCCGACTTCCCCGCCCATATCCGCGCCTATGACCTCATCGTCGCCGATGGCGAGGACCTGCGCGACAGGCCCTTCGCCGCCCGCCGCGCGCTGCTGGAGGCCTTCGTCGGCAGCATCGGCTCGCCGCGGGTCGACCTCTCCCCCCTCGTCCCCTTCGACTCCTGGGACGCGCTCGCCGCCTCCCGCCTCGATCCGGCCTCCGCCGCAGCGGGCGAGGATGCCGAGGCCATCGAGGGGCTGATGATCAAGCAGCTCCAGTCCGCCTACATGCCGGGGCGCCCCAAGGGCCTCTGGTACAAGTGGAAGCGCGACCCGATGGCGGTGGACTGCGTGCTGATGTACGCCCAGCGCGGCCACGGCAAGCGTTCCAGCTTCTATTCCGACTTCACCTTCGGCGTCTGGCGCGCCGGCCCATCCGGCGACGAGCTGGTGCCGGTCGGCAAGGCCTATTTCGGCTTCACCGACGAGGAGCTCGGCCAGCTCGACCGCTTCGTGCGCAACAACACCATCAACCGCTTCGGCCCGGTGCGCGAGGTCGTCCACAGCGCCACCGAGGGGCTGGTGCTGGAGATCGCCTTCGAGGGCCTGCAGCGCTCGACGCGGCACAAGTCGGGCGTCGCCATGCGCTTTCCGCGCATCGCCCGCATCCGCTGGGACAAGCCGCCGGGCGAGGCCGACCGGATCGAGGCGCTGGAGGTCAGGCTGAAGGATTGACCGGCGCGCCCCGCGCAGCAGGCATTCGCCCGTGGCTTTGCCTCGCCCGCCGCTTCGTGCGAAGCGGGCGAGGTGATGCCCGCTTCGGTTCTCCACTTTCTCCGGACCTTTGCGCTGCCCGGCCTCGTCGGGGCTGTCGGCGGCTGGATTTTCGCGTGGCTCGGCCTTCCGGCCGCCTGGATGTCGGGAGCATTGGTCGCGACCACGGTCATGGCGCTGGCGGGCTTCACCGTGGCGGTGCCTGGCCCCATCGCCACCGGCATCTTCCTGCTCTTCGGCACGATCATGGGCTCGGCGGTGACGCCGAACACCCTGCGCCTGATGATGACCTGGCCGGTCTCCATGGCAGGCCTTGCCGTCCTGGTCCCGGCCATCATCGCCGGCATCACGCTCTATCTGCAGCGGGTGGAGCGCCTCGACCGCAACACGGCCTTCTTCGCCTCCATTCCGGGCGCGCTGAGCTACGTCATGGCCATGACGCTCGCCTCCCGCGCCGACACCCGCGCGGTCGCCGTGATCCAGAGCTTCCGACTCGTCCTGCTGGTCGCGGCCCTGCCCGGCTTGCTGACGCTCGCCGGCCTCGGCGGCGTGCCCATGCCGCCCGCCCCGGCTGCCACCACGGACACGGCCGGTGAACTCCTGCTCCTCGCCGTGCTGTCGGCGAGCTGCGGCCTCGGCATGGAGCGCCTGCGCGTACCCGGAGGCGCGACCGTCGGCGCCATGTTGGCAAGCGCCGTGCTGCACGGCACCGGCCTCGTGACGGTCGGCGTGCCCGAGCCGCTGATGACGCTTGGCTTCATCGTCATCGGCCTCATCATCGCCGCACGCTTCGCCGGCACCTCGCTGGTGGAGCTGCGCCAGCTGCTCCGAGCCTCCATCGGCGCCTTCGTCGTCGGCGTCGCCGTCACGCTGGTCGTCGCCCTCGCCGTCGCCCTGATCACCGGCCTGCCCGCCGGCAAGGTCATCCTCGCCTATGCCCCTGGCGGCATCGAGGCCATGGCCATCCTCGCCTTCGTCCTCGACATGGACCCCGCCTTCGTCGGCGCCCACCATCTCGTCCGCTTCGTCGGCATCGCCTTGCTCCTGCCGCTTGCGGCGCGGATCGTCCTCGGACCCTCCCGGAAGGGCTGAAAACGGCGGAAAACGGCCAAAAACAACCCCAACGTGATTGCCGACACGGTCCGTCTCGGCTATCGGTCGCAGCAGGTTTTTTCGGGGTTCCCCGTATGCTCCGTCGTCGCCTGCCCCATCTCGGCATCGCCCTCGCCGCGCTCCTGGTCGCCGGCACCGCCACATCCCCCGCCTCCGCCCTCTGCACCGTTCCCTCCATCGCCACGGCGACGGCCTCCGGCGCGCTGCCGCGCACGACAGCGCGCCTCAAGGCCCGCCAGCCCGTGCGCATCCTCGCCATCGGCTCCTCGACCACCGCCGGCGTCGGCGCGGGCGGAGCCGGTTTCGCCCATCGCCTCGGCCCGATGGTGAAGGCGCGCTGGCCCGATACCACCGTCGAGGTCGTCGTCTCCGGCGTCTCCGGCGAGACCGCCTCGGGCGCGGCGGGCCGCCTGCGGGCCGAGCTCGCCCAGCATCAGCCGATCCTCGTCGTCTGGCAGCTCGGCACCAACGACGCCAATTTCGGCGTCTCGGCCGAGGCCTTCCGCGCCACCATCACCGCCGGCCTCGCCGCCATCCGTGCGGCGAATGCCGACGCCCTGCTGGTCGATCCGCAATATTCCCGCTGGGCCGAAGGTCGCCCGCGCACCGGCGAATTCGCCGCGCTCATCGCCTCCGAGGGCGCGCGGGCCGGCGTGCCGGTGGTCCGGCGCTACCAGGCCATGTTCCAGCTCGCCCAATCGAACCGCCCAGCCTTCGACGGCCTGATCGCCTTCGACGGCCTTCATCTCAGCGCCGCCGGCCACGATTGCATGGCCCAGCAGGTCGCCGGGACCATCGTCCGCAACGCCCGCCGCTGAAACAGCCGCGACGCAGCCGCGCGGCTGTCTTGCCATCGGCACATGCCGCCATCACATTGAGGCCGCCGGCGTCAGGCCGGTTCTGGCCCCATGAGCGATGTGATGACGACGCCCACCACCACCGCCCCGACCGGAACCACGACGACGGTCGTGCCCTCGGCGATGCAATATCTCGACCGCGCCACCGGGGTCCTGCGCGATCTCGGGCTCATGCCCGCCAAGATCGACGAGCAGCCGATCATCCCGCTGCTGCAGAAGATCTCCGACCTCGACGAGGGGCGCGTCACCATGATCGCCCGCACCCTCAACCAGGTCGGCGTCTTCAACGAGGTGGTGCGCAACCAGGTCGCCGGCATGGAGGTCGGCGAGCGCTACGAGCTCATCACCAAGAGCTTCAACTCGATCCGTGACGATGCCAAGCGCATGGTCGACCAGCTCGCCGATGGCAAGCTCTCGACCTTCGAACGGCTTGAGAACGTCTGGACCAAGGTGCGCCGCGGCGACATCGCCACCCGCTTCGACAGCATCCGCACCACCTATCTCGACGTCGCCCGCGCCACCAAGGACCAGATCCAGCGCGAGCAGACCATTCTCGACGCCTATCGCGATTTCCGCGGCGCGCTGAAACAGGCCGAGGTCCTCGCCCTCGAGGTTCTGCAGAAGGCCGACGCCAAGCTGCAGGAGAAGCAGGCCGAGCTGAAGGCCGCCTCCGAGGCAGTGGCCGCCTATGCCGGCTCGGTGCCCGCCGAGCGCGCCAATCTCGAACTCGTCCGCGACAGCAGGCTGCGCGAGATGCAGGACGAGGAGAAGCGCTTCCAGATCGCCAAGGACCTCTCCGACAACCTGACCATCGGCTACAACACCTCCGAGGTCATCATGGCGCGCCTGATGCAGACGACGAACGCCAAGGAGCGCGTCTATGCCCAGGCCATCTCCTTCTTCTCCACCAACGATGCCGTGCTGACCGCGCTGAAGGCCTCCTTCACCGGCCTGCAGGGCCTGCATGAATCGACCCGCACCCTCAACGAGATGAAGGAGGGCGTCTCCAAGTCGCTGGAGACCCTGTCCGAGATCGGCGACAAGGTGCAGGAAGAGGCTTTACGAGCCGGCTACGGACCGACCATCCGCGCCGATGCCGTGAAGAAGCTGGTGGAGAGCGTCGTCTCGTTCCAGGAGAAGTCCGGCGAGATCATCTACGAGATGCGCAAGCAGTCGACGCAGAACTCCAAGGAGATCCGCGACGTGGTCGAGGACGGCAAGCGCCGGCTCTCGGCTCTCGCCGAGAAGGGCGCGGCGCTCGGCATGTGAGGCGGGCCTGACGCCCGCCAGCCTTGCCGCCGCCGCTGACCGAGGGTCCGCTTCATGACAGATACCGCTCTCGCTCCCGCCGCGGCCGCCCCGGCGCCCGAGAGGCAGTCCTCCAAGCTCGACGACGTCATGCTCGCCATGGACGTCGTCGACACGCTGCGCCACGACCAGAAGATCACCGAGCGGGAACTCGCCGAGAGCGACCGTGAGGAGGACCTGATCGAGCGCCTGCGCGCCGTCTATCGCAGCCAGGGCATCGCGGTGCCGGACGAGATCCTGCGCCAGGGCGTCAAGGCGCTGCGCGAGGAGCGCTTCACCTACAAGCCACCGCGCGACAGCCTGTCGCTGAAGCTCGCCCGGCTCTACGTGACCCGTGAGCGCTGGGGCAAATGGGCCCTCGGCGCCCTCGCGGCCGTCGTCATCGGCGCGGGATGGCTTGCCTATGAGGGCTATTCGGCCCGCGTCGAGCTGACCCAGACCATCCCCGCCGCCATCACCCGCCTCTCCACCGACATCACCCGCGAGGCCGGCTCCGACGCCGTGCGCCAGCGCGCCGCGGCCCTCGTCATGGACGGCGAGACGGCGGCCCGCGACGGCAAGGCGGCTGCCGCCCGCGCCGCGGTCGCCTCCCTGGAGGCCCTGCGCGACGACCTTCGCCTCGAATATGACCTGCGCATCGTCTCACGCCCCGGCGAATCCACCGGCGTCTGGCGCCGCCCGCGTCGCAACCCAGGCGCCATGAACTACTATGTCATCGTCGAGGCCATCGGCCGGGACGGTCGGGCCATCGCAAGGCCCGTCACCTCGGAGGAAGATGGCACGACGCGGACCGTAACCAAGTGGGGCGTCAGGGTTCCCGAGAGCCTCTATCGCCGCGTCGAGGCCGACAAGCGCGACGACGGCATCGTCCAGAACGCCATCCTCGGCCGCAAGGCCCGCGGGCAGCTCGAACCGGTCTGGCGCGAGGCGCTGCCCGGCGGCGCCATTCTCGACTGGTAGGACGAGCCGCCATGATTCCCGGACATTCCGCCCTCGGCGGCATCGAGAGCGCCCTCGCCGAAATCCGCCGGGCCGAGGCCGACGCCAATGCGCGCCTCGACACGGCGACGCGACGCGTGGCCGAGGCGCGGGCTGAGGAGGCGGAGGCCTTCCGCGGCCTCGCCGCCTTCCGCCTCAATGCGGCCGGGGCGCTCGGCGGCACGCTCGCCCAGCTCGCCACCGACGTGCGCGCCATGCTGGCGCTGCGCCTCAACGACCGCAACAAGCTGGATGCCGAGATCACCGCGGTAGAAGCGGAGATCGACCGCATCGCCGACGAGCGCCAGCAGGCGACCCGTCGCCTCGACGACTCCGCCGAGAAGCGCGAGGCGGTGGCCAATGCCGCCCAGATCGGCCTCGCCGCAAAGACCGACTATCTCGCCGGCAAGGCCGAGGCCGAACGCCTCGTCAGGGTCGCCGAGGAGGCCGACAAGAAGGCGAAGCTCGCCGAGGAGGAGCTCGAGGCCAAGCGCAAGCCCTACGAGGACGATGCGCTGTTCATGTATCTGTGGCGCCGGTCCTACGCGACGGGCGCCTATGAGGCCGGCAACATCGCCCGGCTGCTCGATGGCTGGGTGGCAAGGCTCGTCGACTACAACAACGCCCGTCCAAACTATGCCCGCCTCACCGAGATCCCCAAGCGGCTCCGGGAACATGCCAACCGCAGCGCCGCCGCCGCGGTGGAGGCAACCGAGCGGCTGAAGGCCATGGAGCGGGAGGCCTTCCTCGGCACCGGCGGCGATGCCGCGGAGGCCGAGATCGGCAAGCTCCATGCCGAGCTGGAACGGCTCGACGCCACCCGCGCCGCCGCCGAGCAAAGGCACAAGGACCTCGACGACAAGGCGGCCGCCTTCGCCCGCGGCGAGGACGACCGTTTCCGCCAGGCCGTGGGCACCCTCGCCGAGGCGCTGCGCCGCGAAGACCTCGACCGCCTCTATGCCGAGGCCCTGCGCACGCCCTCGCCCGAGGACGAGGCCTTGGTCGGCCGGATCCGCGCCCTGCGCGACGAGCAGGAGCGGCTTGCGCTCGACACGCGACGGCAGAGGGCCGAGCTCGCCGAGCTGTCGCGCCGCAAGGGCGAGGTCTCGCAGGTGGCGAACGGCTTCCGCCAGCGCCGCTACGACGCCGATGGCTCGGTCTTCTCCAACGACGTGGTCGGCGCCCTGCTGCGCGGCCTCGTCACCGGTGTCATCACCGGCGCCGACTATTGGGGCCGCATGGAACAGGGCCGCCGCTGGCAGCGCCAGGACGATGGCAACTGGGGTGGCGGCAATTGGGGTGGCGGCAGCTGGGGCGGCGGCGGTAGCTGGGGCGGAGGCTCGTCCGGTGGCAGCTCGTCCGGTGGCAGCTCGTCCGGCGGCTCTTGGAGCGGCGGCGGCTCGTCAGGCGGTTCGTCGGGCGGTGGTGACGGCTTCGACACCGGCGGACGCTTCTGAGAAACCTTGGATCGTCCTGCAGGGCTTGCTGCGACTGCCGGCAAGGCCGAGCCCGACACGAAAGTCAGGCAACCCGCTCGGCGGGAAAGGCGACCACCGCACGGAGCCCACCCGCAGGGGCTCGGTCGAGAAGCAGTTCGGCACCATAGAGATCGCAAAGGTCGCGCACGATCCCGAGGCCGAGGCCGGTACCATGAACAGTCTGGTCCAGTCGGACTCCCCGCGCCTGGACGGCCATGATGTCCTGGGGAGAAAGCCCGGGTCCGTCGTCCGTCACCTCCAGCCGGGCAGACCCGTCGTCGCCGCGCCTGGCTGAAACCCGGATCGCCGATTGGGCCCATTTGGCCGCGTTCTCGACGAGATTGCCGGTGATCTCCAGAAGGTCAGTCTCGTCCATGAGCACCGCGATGGACCGGTCGCAGTCGATGTTGAAGCTGAGTTCGCGTCCACGCCCCACCTTCGACAAGGCCGTGCAGGTTCGCTTCAGGATGGGGCCGACCTCTGTCCGCCCCTGCCGGCTTGCGGCGTGGATATTCGCTCTTGCCCGGGCGAGCTCCCGTCGGACGACCCCGTCCATATGCGAGAGTTCGAGGGCGATGGGATCTGCAATGTCCAGCTGCCCTTCCGACCGCAGCCGCCTGACATGGACATCGATCACAGCCAGCGGCGTCTTGATCGCATGGGCGAGATCGCCGGCCCGGGCGCGCGCCTGGACGAGGTCCTTGGCCCGGGCCGCGATGAGGGCATTGGCTTCATCAACGAGCGGCTGCACCTCCCGGGGAAACTCTCCCGAGATCGTTGGCCGGGTGCCGGCGCGGACATCGGCAATCGCCCCCTGAAGCTGATTCAGCGGCGCCAGTCCAAACCGGAGGAAGCCCCAGAGGCCGGCCACGAGCAGGATGAGAATCCCGGCCAGGGAAGGGACAATGGCCGCGAGGAAGCCCTGGCGGGCCTCGACCAGCTCCGCATCGTCGATGGCGACCATGATCCGCGCCTCGGAAGGCCCCGATGGGGTCTCGACCGGCACGGCACGTTCCACCGCGAGCAGTTCCTGGTCCCGTGGCCCGGCCATCACCGCCACGCGCTTGCCGCCGACCTGCGGCCAGATGTCCGGCCATGCGAGGTCGAGCGCGCCGAGCGAGCCCGACCTCAGGACGACCCGGTCGGCGGTGCCGATCTGCCAATAGAGGCCGCCCGCGATCACATCGAACCGGGGATCATGCGGCAGCCGCAACAGGAACAGACCGCCATCGGCACCGGAGTGCAGCCCCCGGGCCAGTCCGCCGATGCGGTCATCGAGCTCGGCATAGGTGTGGGCGCGCACCGCGCGATCGAAAGCATAGTTGAGGACCCCCGCCATCAGGACGAAGACCGCGGTGAGCACGACGGCTGCCGTGAGCAGCAGCCGTCGATGCAACGAGATCATGGCGCGCCCTCGATCTGGCTGACGATGTATCCGTGGCCGCGCCGTGTCTCGATCAGTTCGCTGCCTACCTTTCGGCGGACGCGGGATACCAGAACTTCGATGGCATTGGAGTCGTGGTCCGCGTCCTGGTCATAGATGTGCTCGGACAGTTCCCCCTGGGACACGACGCGCCCCTGATGGTGCATGAGATAGGAGAGCAGCCGGTATTCGAGGGGGCTCATGGCGACCTCGCGTCCTTCGAGGCTGACGGCCCGGCGCCGCGTATCGACTTCAAGCACGCCTCGGCAGAGGATCGGCGAGCTGTGGCCGGCCGCGCGCCGGGTCACCGCGCGGATCCGCGCCAGCAATTCCTCCATCTGGAACGGCTTGACCAGGTAGTCATCGGCCCCGGCATCGATACCATCGACCTTTTCGCGCCAGCCGTCCCGCGCCGTCAGAATAACCACGGGCATCATCCGACCCGAGCGACGCCACCGCCTGAGGATGGTCAGGCCGTCGAGGACCGGCAAGCCGAGATCAAGGACGACCGCATCGAAGGTTTCGCTGTCGCCGCGGTACCACCCGTCCTCGCCGTCGCGGGCGAGGTCCGCCAGATAGCCTGCGTCAACCAGACTGTCACGGATGTCCCGGGCGATATGCACTTCGTCTTCGATGACCAGAATACGCAAGAAGGCTGCCCCTGTGCCGCGTCAGGCGCACGATCTGACGTGCCCTAACGGAAACACATGACGCCTGCGATGATTTTTGTCGATCTCCGGACTTCGCCGGGGGCGGCTGGTTACGGTCCCCTCGCAGTGTTGCACCCGCGGCCAAGATCCTCGACGTCATACAACGGCGGGCCCCTCCACCGGACAAAGGGGCCCCGGGGCGTGCCGATCAGTGCTGGCTCGGATAGTCCCTGACCGGCACTTTCGGCTCAACCTGGCCGGAGGTCTGCCCGGTGGCCGACCGGGCGGCGTCGCGCGACACCGAGCAGGCGCCGAGGGCGAGGGCAAGCGCCAGACAAATGGCAGCTTGTGTGAGGCCGCTGCGGGCGCATTGGCGGTCCGCCAGGCGGATGGGCCGCCCGGCGAGGTTATCCTGCGTCGTTCTCATGGGGACACTCCTCTATTGGCCTCGGGAAAGCCCCTTGGGGGAACCTTCCGGGCAAGGTTTTCGAAGCAGCACCCGTTGCCGGGCGCCCTGCTGGTATGGGGGAGGGGCGGGCTGCTGTGCGACGGCCGGCTGGCTCTACCGGTTCCGCAGCAGGAAGCGGCGGTTTGCCGCCTGCAGCGGGCGGGCGTTCATGGGAAACAGGCCCTTGAACGTATCGATGTCGCTCGCCGCCACCTCGATGGTGGAGCGGAGGACGTTCCAGTTCACGGTCTCGGAACAGGGCGGCGTGGTCAGGGAGCCCTCGTAGCGGAAGAATTCCCTGGCTTCGGGGAGGAAACTGCGGGCGTTGATCGGCCGGCGAAGCTTGGCCTCCCCTTCCCTCTTCGGCGCGGCCTTCATGATCTCGGCAAAGGCGTCGTGCTTCTTGCCAGCGGTCATCAGCACGCCGACCACGGCCAGCTTGCCATCGGACGCGGCATGGACGAAGTGAGCCTCCATGGCCGTCCTCCTGCCGTCGAATGCGTGTTCGCTGGGCGTGTGGAAATGAAACTGCTTCAGCTCGTAAGCGGTCCGCCCGAGTGTCAGGCGGCTCCCGGCCTCCGCATTGGCCTGGATCGTGTGGCCGTTATTGACGACCTCGAACGGCTGCGGTTCCCACCGGATATCAAGCCCGCCGACATCGGCTCGGACAGCGCCCTTCAGGTCGATGGGCGATTGCTGGCTGCCCACTGCGCAGGCCTGGAACCTGTTGTCGAGCTGCCCCCAATTCTCTGCGCCGCGGGCGCCGTCATACTCCCAGTGTGGCAGCGGGCTCTGGGCGAGAGCCGCAGAGGCGCAGGCCGGACATGCAATCATCGACGCGAGGAAGCGCCGACGGTCCAGGGGGTTCTTCATGGTGGTCCTCGCAGGTCGCGGCGCCGCCGGGGCGCCATTCACGTGTCGTCACTGCGATATAGACGGGACTGCCTTGCAGTGTTGTCGCCCCTTAAGTTCCGGACAGCGCCTCCCGGCTTGAGCGCTCGTTGATGAACTCGCGCGGGGAACGATATCCCAGCGCGCTATGCGGGTGAACGGTGTTGTAGTGCTCGAACCATTGCGGCAACTGCGCGATGA
>NZ_JAPZTZ010000006.1 GCF_027532945.1 Phreatobacter sp. | reverse complement strand
GAGACCGGGATCCCGGCCTCGTGCTCCTTCAGGATCCCGATGATCTGCTCTTCCGTGAAGCGGCTGCGCCTCATGTTCTGGTCCTCTCGATGGGCCAGAACGAACTTCAAACTGGATTATCCCAGAGGGGCAACGTCAGCGTCATCACGCGGCGAGGGCGGGTTTGCCGCATCGCACATCGGTTGGAGCCGGACGATTCAATCGAGCTTGCGGTGCTGATGAGCGAATGCGTCGAGTCCGTGCGGTATCCGCAGATGAGGGCGACAATCAACGGCGAAGAAATCGCGGTCTGGTGAGAGGTCGAGAAGCGGCTTTGCACTGCGAGCGTCGCGGGCGGTCCCAGACAGGACGCTCGCGGCGCTTTGCGGATTTCCATAGCTTGGTGCGGAAATCAGGACATTCGCGCTATGACGCGATCGTCAATGAAATCAGGCTTTTGGTAAGTTGCGAAACTGCGGTGCATATGCCGGGGCCGCGTCGCCCAGAATTCCATAATCGCAGAGTGATAACTTAGATTCTGAAAAATCGAAATTTGATACTGATTGATTTCCTTGATATTTTGATCGTCTCAGTGCAGCAAAAATGAGGCGTTAAATGGCTGGAAGAATTGGAGTGCGGGAGCATATAACGAGTTTTACTGACCCTCGGGTAATTGCAACATAGAGATTCTTCGCATTCAAATCGTGACCTTCGACAATAACGCAAACCTCAGCTTCGAGGCCTTTTAGAAGAAGCGTGCTGCCGACGCCACGGCGTGGCACAGATCGCCCTACCATGCGGTTCTGTTCCCGCGCACGCACGGCGGCCTCGCGGAACGTCGGTGCGCCGGGTTCGTCGCATGCATTCAGAGCCCGAAGGCATGCTCTGAGCACGAGTGGGCGATGGACACGAACACCGACCTCGGCATTGAGTTCAGCAAGCATCCGCGCGACGCCGCCGTAGGTAGGGGTTGCAGCGAAGTCTATAGCAGCTTGTTCGACAGCGCTTACCTCCGTGCGGGACCGGCCGGCGCGGATGGTTTCAAGTCGTCGCAGGAGTTGGTCCGGCTCAGTGCCAGTCATAAGTTTTGCGGCGAAGGTTGCTACACGTGACACCGCGTCCGGCTTGTAAATGTCCAGGCTCTTGGCGAACGACACGAGATCACGGAGATCAACAGCCTCAACCACAATTGCACCTTGCAGCTGACTGGCCAGGCGCTGTTGTTTGGCAGGCTGAGTGCTATCAGCAATGATAAGAACACGTCCATCTTGCACCGGGGATTTCGTGTTACCGGCTTTGAGTTGCTTCGAGTAATCGTTGTTGGATCCATCGAGTTCGATCCACTCGACGGGCTCAGGTGCTGATCGGAGATCAATCTTTTGGCCCGAGAGGAGTTTGGTTCGGGCATCAAGCACCCAATCGCCCAGCTCTTTCGCACCGGCGTTGATCCATCGCCAGGGGGTTTTCAGTTCAGCAACTAGCGGGAAATGCCCTCCGACGTGCTTGTTCCAATCGGCGAGCGCATCATCGCCGAATCCAAAGATTGCCTGCAGTTGATCGCCGAGCACGCACGTCGGCAGGACGTGCGAGAGGTAGTAGACGATACCGTGCTGCCAAGATGAACAGTCTTGGTACTCATCGACGAAAAGCCGCGTATAGGTTGCTGCGAGAACATCGTGAATGCGCGGAGTTTTGAGGATGTTGCATGCAGCGACTCTGATTTCGCGGTAAGGTGGTCGCTCGGCGGCCAACTGCGCTTCCGTTATCTGCGAAGTGGCCGGGAACGTCCTCACCAGCCTAATGGCGAAACCGTCAATCGTGGACAGCCTGTAGGCAGATGAGGGAACGTTCGCTTTTTCTAGACGGATGCGCAGGGCGGCGACGCCAGCATTCGTGTGCGTCAGCACAAGAACCGGTTTAGAACCTCTATGTCGCGTCAAGGCGTTGACTATCAGTTGAGTCTTGCCGCAGCCAGCAGGCGCGATAACGAGGCCTCTTTGGATGTTAAGCAGATCGATGTCATCGGCTGCCATCGGTGATCCACTTGAACACTCCGGCAATCGTTGTCTTGAGCGGTGCCGCGCAATTCTGCATGTCCGGAGCTACGATATCGCGAGCAACAACTTCCATGTCGCTGATAGATTTGTACCAGCCTGAGTGCTTAGCCTTCGATGCTAAGCCAAGTATTGCTCTCGCTTCAGTTGTCAGGTTGGCGCGGAATGATGCGAGAGAGTGTTTTGCGGCGCACGCTGACCTGATTTGGTCGTCGATGGTCTTATCGCTGCGGCGCAGAACAGCGTTCTCAAGCAACGCCAAGGCCGCGCTATCCGAAAGCGACAAGAACAACTCTTCCTCAGTCGAGCAGTTTTCCTGCCATGCAAATGTTGGGCTGCCATCCGCTTCGAAGGCGGCTTTCACGTCGGGGGTCGGAATCTTATCGCTGTCGTGGAGCACAGCAGTCCGGTAGCCGAGCAGTTGGAAGGCGCGGGCGCGTTTGAAGACGTTCTCGCCACCTCCGTCAACAATAGCTGCGCCGCACGCTGTGAGCGAGGCTGCGCCAGTTGTAGCGCGAAACTGGTCTATGCCTCTTATGAGGCCGATTTCAGTTGCTCCTTCGCAGACAAGAACTGAGCGGGCTAGCAGAGCGTCTGGGGATAATCGGATCGTGCCTTGGACATCCCCGCTATCGGAGGCCCGGTGAACGAGATGGCTGGTACCATTCGAGCGTACGACGTAGAGCTGGTTGGCAGATAGCTCGCGTACAGCGACTGGAGAGTGTGAAGTAAGGAACGTCTGCAATGGAGGCTTGGCCTCCTTCGCACCGAGAGCGTCAATGAGACGGATCACACGATGTGGCTCAAGCCCGTGTTCGATCTCGTCGACTAAGACAATGGGGGTGGTTGCGGCGGCGGCACGCTGAAGGCCAGCAATGAGCAAGCGTTTCGACCCAAGGCCGAGGCTTTTGAGCGGGACGCCATCTTCACCATGCAGTGAGATCGTCCCCCCGGAGAATGATACGGACTGAGCGTCAAGCATGGCTTTGACGGCACCGCCGACGGGCACGCCCAATTCAATCGCGGTCGTCTGTACTGTGGCTAACGCTTTTGGCAAGCCAGCTTCGGCCTGTTGCCCGAAGGCATTGCGAGCGTTTCGAGCGAGGTCAGCGAGAGCTGTCGACGCGGCAATGGTTTCGTCGGAGATTTTGTTTAAGATAGACGCGCGGCCCCAGCTCAGATTTTGGTCAGCGTACGCACCAAGGCGTGTCGGGCTCATGCTTGCACGATCGGTCCAGCCGAGCCCCCGTGACTGACCTTGCTGCTCGGCGCGATCGGATACAAGGGTCCAAGAAGGCTCCAGATCGGCCGCGACTGTGAGCCGCAAGGTTAGGACCGTCTCAAGGCCAGTATCGGGCTCGTCATGCAAATCACCAGTTTTTGGGTCGAAGCCCCTCAGGTAGAGGCCGTAGGATTCGAGGTTCTTAAGATTGTCTCCGAGCGCTCCGACCGTGATCGAGATAGTGATGGGCGTGGCGACGTTGAGATTGTGAAAGTCAGAGTCATTCAAAGTCAGATTGCGTCGAGCGCTTAAGCATAAGTCGATCGCATCGAGGATCGTCGTTTTGCAGCTATCGCCTGGTCCGATGAGACAATTGATTCCTACACTTGGGCACCAGTCAAGAGAAGCGATTCCTCGAAAATGACGGATTTCAATTTTGCGGATTACGGCCACGGCGACGTGCTCCAGCTTGAGTGTTTCGCTCGGCTTTGATCCGCTTCAGTAGATCCGATGCTGGCTCGTCGTTCGGGTCTTGGGGAACGAGTTCGCCTCGAAAGGCCTTGGCGAGGATGGCTTGGTCGAGCTTAGGCAGTAGATGCTCAGTGTAAGCGTGCTCGGCGGTGATTCTGTCGAGCCACGCGAAGGCACGGTCTAACAACTTCACGATCGCTTGCTGATCCGGCTCGGGAGCGAGCGGAAATGGAGTCTGGTTCAGGCCAACCTGGTTTACCTTTGGGAGGACCGTTCGCCCTTCATGGTCAACAACAAAGCTAGCAAGCTGCTGACTAAATGCCCAGTAATATAGATAGCGAGGAACGACATTCGGTTTCGCGTTGAGCGGATACATGTCCGCGCTACAAACGCCCTCAAAGTCGATTAAGACGGCTTTGCGCAAGTACGGACGAATTTTTGAGTATAGGACTTGGCCTGGGTAGAACCGATGTTTAGGGCTCTTAACGCCATCTTCAGCTACTGTGAAGAAAGCAAGCAGTTTGCCGGTCCCCGCACCGATGTTGTCTGGAGCGATGTGCGGCAGTTGTTGCACTTCAGATGTTGGAACGAGGTTCGAAGCAATTTCAGCTGCTTCGTCGAAGCGAACCCATCGCCAGGATTTCGGTAGATTCCAGCAGGCTTCATGTGGGTGCGCCGTGTCTTCGGGAATGAGGCCGATTAGCTGTCCAGAAAACGCTTTGGCGAGGATGGCCTGCTTGTAGCGCTCGATCAGCTTGGGGATGTGGTCGAGTTCCTGGCGGGCGCGGGACGAGCGGGAGCGGAGGCTGTCGAGTTTTGCGACGATGCGGCGCTGCTCCGGAAGTGGAGCTAGCGGAATCGGCAAAGCTTTCAGTATTTCTTGGCTGATATTCAGCTGCGCTCCACCTTGTCCCGCTTGCTTCAGTTCGTTGATATTGCCGATGAGGAACTTCCAGACGTAGGGAATTAGATCACTAGTTATCTCTCCGGGCAGCAAAGCAGCACACGCTTGATTGGTAGCGGCAGGAATTCCGAGGACTGCCGTCTTGCCAATTGTGGCACCGTACATTGCGACAAGAAGAGTGCCGGGCGGGAAGAGCTTTGCGGCGCTATTGTGCAGGCCTGCTTCCGTTATGAATTCAGGCGTTGCGGTGAGTACCGTATCATTTAGATCACCTGTTTTTACCCATGGAATGTTGCCGCCAAAATAGCTTGGGTTCTTTCTCGATGGCGTTCCGCCGCTTGACCAACCACCTAGTTGGCCAAGTGTAGTTTGGACCCACGCGGTCGGAAGCTCGGTCATTCTGCGGCCTCCTTGGTGAGCGCGGTCAGAGCTTCTTCCCCGCCCTCTAATTCGTCGCTCAGCTCCTCTATCTCGCCGAGCGCAGCTTTCAGATGCCCGATGATGGCTGCGGCGATGTCCTCGGGTTCGGTGAGGCCTTCCTCGGCCTCAGCCTCCGTGTCGCGAAGCCACGCGATGTCGAGATTGTCGTTGCGTTCTTCGATCTGTTGTCTCTTGAAGCACCGAAAACGCCCCTCCTCACCCTCGTCCGTGCGCTTGGATTTGCCGTGCGGATCATCCCCAAACGCCTTCTCGAACGCTGCGAAATCTTCCAGCTTCAACGGTCGGGTTTTGCCGAATGCTGGCATGTTGGCGCGCAAGTCGTAGACCCAGACGGCTTTTGTGTTGCCGGTGTCAGTCTTGCTGCGCGTCAAGAACAGCACGTTGGTCTTCACGCCCTGGGCGTAGAAAATGCCTGTTGGAAGCCGCAGGATGGTGTGCAGATCACAGAGGTTCATGACCCATGTGCGCAGTCGGCGGCCTGTGTTGTCTTCGAACAGCACGTTGTCGGGCAGCACGACGGCCGCGCGTCCTCCGGGCTTCAAGGCGCGCACGATATGCTCGACAAAGGCGAGCTGTTTGTTCGACGTCTCGGCGGTGATCGAGAAATCAGCCCGCGTCGGCCGCCCGCCGCCCTTCTTGGTGCCAAAGGGTGGGTTGGTCAGGATGAGGTCGGCCTTGCCCAACCCTTCCCCGGTGGGCGAGAGCGAGTCGCCGCTTTCAAAAGGACATTCGATGCCGTGGAGCATCAGGTTCATGAGAAGGAGGCGGTGTGTGTCCGGCACCAGCTCAGAGCCCGTATAGGCATTGCGGCGTTGGAATGCGGCCTTGTCTTTTGGCAGCTTGAAAAGGTCGTCGGTCGCGTCTTTGATGTAGCGGTCGGCGGCTACGATGAAGCCACCGGTACCGGCAGCGGGGTCCTGAATGACCTCGCCCGCCTGCGGCTTCATAAGCCGGACGATGCTGTCGATCAGGGGGCGCGGCGTGAAGTACTGCCCGGCACCTGATTTCTTTTCAGCGGCGTTTTTCTCCAAGAGGCCTTCGTAGAGATTGCCAAGCCCCTCCTCGCGTGCCGAGAACCAGTCGAGTTGTTCGATGTCGGTCGTGAGGGATTTGAGGTTCGTGGGCTTACGAAGCTTGGTTTGAGCGTCGGCGAAAATGGCAAGGACGGTTGGGTCCTTCACGTGCGCGGGATTGCCGAGGTCGAGCATGAGCTGGCGGTAATATGTGAGCTGATCCATGCCCGTGCGGCGGGTAAGCTCGGCCCAACGGTAGCCCTTAGGCAGCCGTTCCTCGTGTCCGGTTTCCGCTAACATCTTGAGGAAGAGCAGATATGTCAGCTCGGTCACGTACTCGTTGTACGTGATGCCATCGTCGCGAAGGACGTGGCAGAGGCTCCAGAGTTTAGCGACGATATCGCCTGTCGTTACGTTCGTTCTTGTCAGCTCGCTGCTTGCCATAGTTCCTCACTGAGTTGGGAGAGGATGGTTTCCAGCTCACCGTTGAATTGTTTGTTGAGGCGGTTGAAGCCGCCATGTTCTGCGAATGGGGTGTCGTCGAGTGCCTGCCGGTCGACCACAAGCTCCTTCTTCAGCTGCTCGCCGATGCGCTGCAACCACTGGCGTTGCGGATCGGTCCAGGCACGGCTTTTCAGGATCGTGGCGAGAGCGCGCTCGACGCGTTGTTCGTAGGGCATCAACGGCTCCTTGAGAGCAGCCTGCCTTACGAAGCCAATGATGCTTGCGGCGATGTCCTCGTTCTTGGTCTGCTTCCAGGCCTGCCGGAGATTGGTCTCGCTGTATTGCTGCCGGTCGAGTTCGAGCTTCAGTTCCCGGAGCTGTTGGCGTGTAAGGTCGCGCGGGCGCTGCACCACGACGGTGAGCGCTGCGATCTTGTTGAGGTTGGTCCGCACGAAGGTCGTGAAGTTGTCTAGGAAGTCTTCAGGCTTCGCAGCATCGCCGTAGCCACGGCTCACGCCTTTGAGTTGATCATCGTGCTCTGAGATCGGGATCAGGACGCCAGGGCCGTCCGGGTTCCAATCGAGGATGGGACCAAGGCGAGGTTTGGAGCGTACCCATCCGACGAGGTCGCCAAGGTCAGATTGCTGGATGCGCGTGAGGGTAGCTTCAGGCGCTTCGCCGGCTTCGGCTTCGAATTGTGCACGTGCCGTATCAGGGAGCTTTCTCAATCGGCGGCGTAGCTTCACGATTAACTGGTCACGGATGAATTCGCGGTGCGCATCGTCCTCGGCTTTCGCGAGTTCCTCCATGAGCTGTGTCAGGGAGATTTGCGGATTGACCACCACAGGCTTCATGGCGGTCACGGCTTGCAGGTTCGCATAGAGGTCGACCGCGTCGAAGATGCGAAAGGTCTCCTTGCCGATGTCGGGGCATAGGCGCGTGGCGCGGCCTAGCATCTGCTCGTAGAGGATGCGGCTGTTTACGCGACGCAGGAACACCAAGTTGGTGATCGAAGGCACGTCGATGCCGGTCGTGAGCAGGTCGACGGTTACGGCGATCTTCGGGTTCGCGTCGTTGCGGAATGACCGGATATGGGTCTGTACCTTGTCGACGCTGCCGGTCAGCTTCTTAATAGCCCCGTCTTCGATTGGAATGCCGGCTGCAACGTAAGCCTTCTTGAGTTGTTCGACCACGATGTCGGCATGCGCATCGGTCGCCGCGAAGATCAGCGTCTTGCCAGGAAGGCCCGGGTCGATGTGATTGACCAATTCCTCGCAGACAACCGCATTGAAGGGCACCGTGATGACCTTCTTGTTGAACTCCTCCACTTCGAACGCGATTTCGTCGGGCGCACGCGTCGAGTGGACGGTTCCGGTTGCAGCGTCGAATAGGTCGAGGTTGTCGTCCTTTTTGAAGATGATGCCTTTGTCCGAGAGTTGCGTCCGTATCCGGAACGGAGGCTCGTGGTCGATGAGATAACCGTCGATGACGGCTTCACGATAAGAGTAGGTGTAAATCGGGTCGCCGAATATCTGAGCCGTATGCAAGGCCGGTGTTGCGGTGAGGCCCACCTTCACCGCATCGAAGTGCTCCAGGACGCGACGATATTTCGAGACGTAGTCGTCCTGGTTGCGGAAGCCGAGTTCGGCGTCAGACAGCTCGCGGTCGAGCAGATAGCCGCGGTGGCATTCGTCGACCAGCATCAGGTCATACTGATCGATAGGCGGTACGTCAGCGGGGTCGCTCGCATAGAGCACGCGCTTGACCAGGCCCTGGATGGTGCAGATGTGGACGCGTGTGTCGAGGTCGGGGTTGATGTCCTCTAGGCCTTTCAAGCCGAAGATGTCGGCGAAGGCGCGAACGCCGACCACTTTCGTTGTCGTGAATTCGTCCTTGGTCTGGTTCCCGAGCGCACTCCGGTCGACGATGAAGCACACACGCCGGAATCGGTTCGCGGCAAGAACGCGGTAGAGGAGCGCGATGGCGAGCTTGGTCTTGCCGGTGCCGGTGGCCATCGCGGCCAGCATCTCTCGCCTGCCTTCAGCCAGCTTTGTCTCAATCGCCTGGATAGCGTCTTTCTGGTAGGGCCGCAGGCTGAACCCGAAATTGAACGGTTCGCTCTTCAGGGCTTCATCGGCCTTGGCACGATCAATATCCAGTTCGGCCTTCAGACCCTCGGGAGTGAACCAGTCGGCGAGAGCGCGAGCATGATTTGTCGATTTGCGGGCGTCGCGGAACCAGATGCCGCTCTCGGTTTCGATTTGCTTGAGGTAGGGTCGGCCGTTCGTCGCGAAGAGGAACGGTACCTTGAACTCGCCCCATGGGGCGGCGGCGAACTGCCCCTCCGCACCAAGTTTGATGCCCTTCGAATAGCGCTCGGATTGGGTTAGGGCCGCTGAGACATTTTTGCGCTGACGCTTGGCCTCGACCACGCCTATAGGCGTCGTGCCGGTGAATAGAGCGTAATCGGCGGGGCCTGTCGCCGTTGGCCATTCGGCGATGGCCGTATTCTGGCCCTTCACGGGGCGAGCGCCCTTCGCATAGGTCATTGCCCGGCTGTCGACGATCCAGCCGCGTTGGCGCAGTTGCTGATCGATCAAGGCGCGTGTCGCCAATTCATCGAGATCAATGGCGCGCGCCGCTGTTTCGGCCTGTTCGTAGAGAACCGCGAGCGATTTTGGCAGTGCTTCTTCTGAGGCCTTCTGAAGCGTTGCCAGTTCCTGGGCTAATGCGAGCTTGTGGCTCTCGGCTTCGTTCGCAAGCTGCTCCCATAAGGCTCGTTCTTCAGCTTCGCGACGCGCTTGATCCTCAGCGGTTTCCTTCTCGCGGGCATGTCGCTCGGCATCGGCGCGAGCGCGGTCGGCGGCTGATTGGCTCTCTTCGAGCGCGGATTTGAGTCGTGCGATCTCGGCGCTCAGCTCGGACGAGGCATCTTGTGGCGACGTCGGCGGGATGAATGGTCCCGGCTTAAACCCTGGTTCGTGGCCGATGGTTTTGTGGAACCAGATGGCGAGCTGGCGAGCAAGTTTCAGTGCGGTCAGCGCTCCCGCATGATCCTCGCGGTTGGCATGCGCGGCCTGGTTTCCCGCGATGCGCAACTGATGGAAAATGTCACCGGCTTCGCGCGGCATCGCGCGCTCGGCTTTCAATCGTTGTAAGAGGTCTGCGAACGGTTCATCCGGTGTTCCGAAGAGTCCCATGCGGGCTGCGAGCTGCTGGGCGAGCAACTCGGCGAACTGGCGCAACTTGATGAGGCAGGTATTCGGGTCGTCTGCGAAGTAACGCTCCGCAAGCGCGCCAAGCCTTACGAGCTGCGCATCATAAACCTCCAGAAAATGGAAGTTGCCCCCGTGCCCCTTCATGGCGGTATCGTCTTCCCCACTTCGTTTCCCCTCGCCCCTCAGGCCACTTTTGGTGCGAGCTTCTTGACGTTCAGCGACGCCGTGCGGAGGCGTGCCTGGGCCAGATCGAACGCGGCCTGCATCCGGAGCCAGGCATCGGCAGTGCTGCCAATCCCCTTCTCAAGGCGAATGGCCATATCGGGCGTGATGGCGCTCTTGCCGTTGATGACGTTGTAGAGTTGCTGGCGCGTGATCCCCAGGGCTACGGCAGCCTCGGCCACGGACCATCCTAGCTCGACGAGATCGTCGCGCAGGCCAAGGCCGGGGTGCGGCGGGTTTTTCATCGGCATGGCGTCCTCCTTCCTAGTGATAGTCCAAAAAGTCCACGTTCGACGCATTGCCGTCTTCGAACCTGAACACGATGCGCCAATTCGCGCGTACTGTGATCGACCAGTATCCTGCCAGATCACCCTTCAGCTTATGTAGCCGGAAGCTCGGGCGATCCAAATCCTCGATGACCTTCGCCTCGTCGAGCGCTGCCAGAAGAATGGCGATCCGCTCAACCATGTCTGGCGGAAGCTTGCGCTCGTCCTGACTTTCATAAAACCGTTTCAGGCCTTTATGCGCAAAGCTATCGATCATATTCAACTCTCAATGTAAAATGTCAATTGACATTTGTCAAGCATTGGGTTGCGGCTGGCGTTCGGATGCGCGTTGCGAGGCACTGCTTTCGTGCGCCGGCATGGCGGCCACTTGCTCGCCCCAGGCCTGCAAGGCCGAACGCATTTCCTCGAAATACGGATGGCGGTTATAGACCCCGGCCACCCCCGCAAAGCTGCCCGAGACGTGGTTCAGCACACGCTCGATGATGTGGGGCGGTGTGCCGAGTTTGGCGAGATGGGTCGCCGCCGTGCGGCGCAGGTCATGGAGCGTCCAGTCCTTGATGCCCGATAGGCGATCGAGCCGGTTCTTGGCCCTTGTGAAGCCCGAGACGACGTTCTCGCCGTTGCCGCGCGCGGGGAACACAAGGTCGTTCTGGTCCTTCGGGATGGAGGTGATGATGGCCATGGCGTGGTCCGAGAGCGGCACCAGATGCTCGCGCCCATTCTTTGAGAGTTCGGCCGGAATGAGCCAGGTCTTGGCGGCAAGATCGAGCTGCGACCATTTCATTTGCGTCACCTCGCCCCGCCGCTGCCCGGTTAGGAGCAACAGCTTGGTCATAGTGCCGAAGGGGTACCCCTCGTCTTCCAGCACAGGCCAGAGGCGCTGAAGCTCACCTTCCGAGAGCGCGCGGGATCGTGAGCCGTGCTTAGCGGGCTTCTTGATTTTTGTGGCGGGGCTGACCGCGATCATGTCGCGGTCGACGCACCAACCGAACAGGGTCTTGATGACCCCGAGAGCGTGATTGGCCTCGCTTGGCTTTCCGGCCTCCACGAGGGCGTCGAGGATGTCGTTGATGTGCGGGGGGCGGATATCCCGCACGTCGCGCTTCTTCCAGGCGCTCACGAAGTGCTTGCGGAGCAAACGCTCGGTTTCCTTCGCGGTGCTTGCCTTGTTGTGTACGGCGCAATGCGCCTTCACGAATGCGGTCACGACGGCGTCGAACTGATAGGCCAGATCGTCCTCCGCCTGTTCGACCAAGCCCGGATCGACACCCTCGTTGACGGCGAGCAGCGCCTGCGTGGCCTTGGTGCGGGCGTCTGCGAGCGAGAGGATCGGATAGCGCCCCAAGGTCAGGCGGCGCGGGCGTCCCCGATGGCGGTATACGAGCACGAAGGTCTTGGTGCCTGCGCTTGAGACCCGCAGACCAAAGCCGGGGATACGGGCATCCCAGATTTCAACGCGGGCCTGGCCTTCGGATGTGAGCTTGCGCAGCATCAGATCGGTGAAGTTCTGAGGCATGGCGACGGGTCCTGAATGACGGCGGCGGGGTGCGGATGCGTGCCGGACTTGGCCATTTGGGTGGGCCGTACGGCAGCATTCCGAGCGTCATTCCGGGTAGCATATGGGTAGCAGAATGTCGAGGATCGGGGCGGAACATGATGTTACAGCCTGCACCACATATTATTGATATAAAACGGAAAAAATCGATAGTCAGGTTGCAGGATGGAATTCCACGGAGCCGCAAAAAACAGGCTCATAACCTGAAGGTCGTCAGTTCAAATCTGGCCCCCGCAACCAACACTCAAAAGCCCCGCACGGCAAAACCGGCGGGGCTTTTGCGCGTTCACGGGGGGGGGGGCGAGCGCCCCTACCCTCACCGCCCCCAGCGGAGCACGACCGCATCGCGCTCGCGTGCGAGTTCGATCAGCTCGGCCTGGGCAGCCAGATGCGGCAGTGACAGGGGATGGCGGACCGCCGCGGAGCGGATCACGCCGCCCGCCTGCATCAGGATCTTCGCCGCCGAGAGCCCGCACTGGCGGTTCTCGTGGTTGATCAGCGTCAGCCAGCGCTCATAGGCCCGCTTCGCCGTGGCGCGGTCGCCGGCGCGGAACGGATCCATGATGGCGCGGATCCCGTCGGGATAGCCGCCACCGGTCATGGCGCCGGTTGCGCCCGCATCGAGATCGGCCATCAGCGTGATCGCCTCCTCGCCGTCCCAGGGTCCCTCGATGGCCTCGCCGCCGAGCTCCAGCAGCGTCCGCAGCTTCGCGGCGGCTTGCGCCACCTCGATCTTGAAATAGGCGACGTTGTCGATCTCCCGCGCCATCTTCGCGAGGAAGGCCGGCGATAGCGGCGTGCCGGCCACCGGCGCATCCTGGATCATGATGGGGATGGAGATCGCGTCCGACACGCGCTGGAAGAAGGCCTCGATCGCGGGCTCGGCCACCCGGAAGGTCGCACCGTGATAGGGCGGCATGATCATCACCATGGCGGCGCCGAGATCCTGCGCCCGGCGCGAGCGCTCGGCGCAGATATGGCTGGCGAAATGGGTGGTGGTGACGATCACCGGCACGCGGCCCGCGACATGGGCGAGCACCGCCTCCATCACCGTCTCGCGCTCGGCATCCGTCAGCACGAATTGCTCGGAGAAATTGGCGAGGATGCACAGGCCCTCGGACCCCGCATCGATCATGAAGTCGATGCAGCGGCGCTGACCATCGAGGTCGAGCGTGCCGTCGTCGTGGAAGATGGTGGGCGCGACGGGAAAGACGCCGCGATAGGGGCGCTGGAAGGCCATGGGATTTCCTCGGGGTGGTCCGCTCTGGTGGCGAACTCGGATGGGTGCGCCGCCGGCGAACCGGCGGCGCGGGATCGTTGCGGCTCAGCGCGCCGTGGCGAGCGCGATGGCGAGGCGGCAGGCATTCTGGAAGGCCGGAATATCCACCCACTCGTCCACCGTATGCGCCTCGTTCTGGCCGGCGCCAAAGGTGACGGTCGGAATGCCGTGCAGGCAGAGATAGTTGGCATCGAGGCCGCCATTGACGAGGCGCGGGTTCGGCGCAAGGCCAATGGCCTCCACGCCCTTGATGCCGCGGCGGACCACCGCCGACTCCCGATCGAGGGAGAAGGAGTGGTACTTGCGCTGGCGGGAGAAGACGACACGCGCCGTCTTGCCCTCGCTGGAGGCGAGCGTCTTGCCGGCCTTCACGAAGGCGGCCTCGAAGGCATCGGTGATGGCATCGACGAAGGCCATGTCGTGGCTGCGGCTCTCGCCCTCCACGTAGCAATAGTCGGTGACGACATTGGTGGCATCGCCCGCGCCGCGGCCATCCTTGCCGGCGATGGTGCCGACATTGCTGGTGCCGGCCTTGTCGCCCTTCACCACCTTGCCGAACCAGCCATTGGCCTGCGCATCGGCCAGCGCCATGGCAGCGACCATGCTGGAGGAGATGCCGCGCTCGGGGGCAACGCCGGCATGGGAGGCGCGGCCGAAGATCTCGACCGACCAGCCATCGCCGCCGACCGCGCCGGTGACGACATCCGCCGGCCGCGAGCCGTCATAGTTGAAGCCCATGGAGACGGGCCCGAGCATGTCGAGATCGATGTAGCGGGCGCCCCACAGGCCGCTCTCCTCGCGCACGCAGAAGACGAGCACCAGCGGCGGGTGGTCGAGGCTCTGCTTGGCGAGTTCGGCCGCCAGCGACACGAGCACGGCACAGCCGGTGCGATTGTCGCCACCGAGCGCGGTGTCGCCACCGGACACGATCTTGTCGCCGGTGATGCGGGGCTTGGCGCCGGCGCAGAGCGGCACCGTGTCCAGATGGGTCATGAACATGATCGGCTCGGCATTGCCGAGGGCGCCGCGGCCGGGGATCTTGACGATCAGGTTGCCGGTCTGGGTCGGCACGGGAATGCGGGTGTTGGCGTCGTCATAGGCGATCGCCTCGGCGGGCACCCCGGCTTCCTGAAGCGCCTTCGCCACGTCCTCGGCAATGGCCTTCTCCTCGCCGGTCACGCCCTCGATGGAGAGGAAGCGCATCAGTCGGTCGAGGGCGGCTTGGGCGTCGTGCTGAATCATGATGTTGGTCCTGGCAATCGGAGGACCCGCATCATGCCCGGCGGCGACGAGAGGAAAAGTGCAGGGATGGCAGAGCCGCCCTGCCTTGCCCGCGCCGGTCAGGCCCGGCCGGCGATGGCGGCGCCAAGGCCGTCGCCGCTGTCGAAGGCGGCTTCCACCCGCGCGCCGAGGCACCAGTCGCCGCAGGCGCCGATGGCACGGGCCTCGTCATAGAGGAAGGGCGCGCCGGCCGTCTGCTCGACCAGCGCAAAGCGCCAGCGATGGGCGGCGAGATAGCTCGGCGCCGCCTGCAGGCCGGTCAGCACCTGGAAGCGGGCGAGCAGCATGGCTGCCGCCTCCTCCGGGGTTCGCTCGAGATGCTGGCGCGACCAGGCGGGCGTCGCATGGACCACATAGGTCGTGGCGCCGCCGGCCCTGCCGGGCTTGGAGGAATCGGTGGCGATCCAGCCGATGGCCTCGTCGGTCGGCTTCAGCGACAGGCCGATCGGGTTCTCGATGCCGGCGAAGGCCAGCATCATCGCCCAGCACGGGGCGTAGCGGGCGCGGCTGATGCCCGACCAGTCGATGCCGGCGGAGGCGAGGAGCGGCTTGGCCTGCGGCGCCGGCACGGCGACGACGACGCCGTCGAAGGCCTCGGTCATCGTCCCGTCGCCCTCGGCGGTGGCGAGGCGCCAGCCGTCGGCGGCACGGTCGAGACGCGTGACGGTCCGGCTCGGCACGAGGGACAGCCCGCGGGAGAAGGCCCGGCCGACGGCGCTCATGCCGGGCGTGCCGACATAGCCGACCTCGCCCCAGGCGGCGGCACCGCCATCGGCGACCAGGGCCTCGACCTCGCGGACGAAGCCGTCACCGCGGGCGGTGAAGAACTGCGCGCCGTGGTCGAATTGCAGGCCCTCGGCGCGGCGCGTCGCCATGCGGCCGCCAACGCCGCGGCTCTTGTCGAAGACGCTGACGTCACACCCTGCGCCGACGAGGCGCCGCGCGGCCGCAAGACCCGCTATGCCTGCCCCGATCACCGCCCATCGTCCTGTCATGCGCATACCCTTCCCATATCGTGCGGTGGATCTACGCGCGGGGTGGCGCGAGCGATCATCCCGGCAGGCCGTGCAGAGGGCGGCACGTGAAGGCCTCACCCCGCGAGCAAGGTCCCGTAGCCCTCGCGCCGCGCCGTGACACCGGCAAGGCGCAGGGCGTTCCAGAGGCTCGCCTGGTTGGCCGTCACCACCGGCCTTGCGAGGCGCTTCTCCAGCGCGTCGATAATCCCGACACAACGAAATCCGGTGCCGGCGAGGAGAACGCCGTCGGCGGAGGCGGGACAATGGTCGAGCACCTGAGTCATCAGACGCTCGGTCTCCTGCGCCGTCGCCATCCCCGCGGGATAGAGCCCGTCGGGTGGCAACGCATCCCAGGGCGCGGGCGGCCGATAGCGCCAGACGGCGGATGCCGGGGTGCCATGGGCCTCAAGGTAGCGCGCCGCGGCCGCGAGCACGCCATCGGACATCCAGGCGGGCATGACCAGGAAGGGCCGGCTCACGCCGAGATGGGCGAGCGCCGCGCGAACATCGGCGCCATTGGTCGTCGGCCGCACCGCGCTGCCCAGCGCCGCACCGAGCGCTGCGATCGCCGCCTCGTCCCAGCCCGCCCCGCCGACGATGCTGCTGGAGGAATGGCCGAGCACCGCGACGTCGACGCCGATGGCGGCGAAATCCCGGCAGCCGCGGAGGAGATCGTCGCACAGCGTCACGCCTGACCGGCCGGCGGTCCAGGGTGCCCATGGCGTGCCGGCCGTGACGCGGGCGGCGTGGATCGACACGCCCGGCGGCGCCATGGCCCACCACTCCGCCTCGGGCACAACCTCGCGGCCGACGATGAACATGCCGATGCGGGCAAGGCTCGCCCAGTTGTCGTTGGCCATGCAGACGCCTCCCATCTCCCGGTTGGATCGCGCCACGCGCTGCCGGTCAAGCATGGCCTTGCCAAATATTCCATTATGATGGATTTATCATCTCTCTTGAGAGAGAATGGCATGTGGCTGAAACGGCAGCGGCGGAGCAGACCATCGACGGCGGCGGCCCCGCTTCGCGCCCCCTCCCCTCGCCACAATGGCGGACCGCCGCTGGAGGACGAGAAGCACACGCCACCCTGGGGCAAGGGCGACATCCAGCGCTTCCTCTACTGGAAACGCGCCCATGCAGAGGCCTGGAAAAAGGTCTCGCCGGATGTGATGCGGTTCCGGATGGAGAAGGCCGACCGGCTGGGCCTCACCTATGAGGAATACACGCTGGAAATCCTCGAACGCGGCGTCCACCTCCAGCTTGAGGACGTGGAGCGGATCGCCGCCATCAAGGCGGCGCGCAAGGGACGGCGCCGGCGCCGTCACGTCTGACGGACGCATGGGGCTCAAGCGAACGCCCCCCTTGACCGTGGGGTAGTACACCGTGCCAGCCTCCGGTCAGGAGTTCCCATGACCGTCCACGCCACTGCCATCTCCGATCTCGACGCCTTCGCGCTCGGGGACGCTTTCAGGAAACGGCGCCTGTCGCCGGTGGAGGCGGCGAAAGACGCGCTGGACCGGGCCGAGGCGAGCCAGTCAACCGTCAATGCCTTCGCGCTGATCGACCGCGAGCGGACGCTCGGATGGGCGCGCGAATCGGAGGCGCGCTGGGCGAAGGGCGAGCCGCTTGGCCCCTTTGACGGCGTTGGCGTGACGATCAAGGACAATATGGCGGTCGCCGGCTGGCCGTCGATGAAGGGCTCGAAGGTCGCACCCCCCGCCCCCGTCACCTTCGACGCGCCGGTCACCGCGCGCTGCAAGGAGGCGGGCCTTGTCATTCTCGGCACCACGACCATGCCGGAATTCGGCTGGATCGGCCTGTCGACCTCGCCGCTCACCGGCCATACCCGCAACCCCTGGAACCTTGATCGCACGGCCGGCGGCTCGACTTCGGGCGGCGCCGTGGCGGCAGCGCTCGGCATCGGCCGGTTCCATCTCGGCTCGGACGGGCTCGGCTCCATCCGCATCCCCGCCGCCTTCTGCGGCGTCTCCGGCATCAAGGCAACCTATGGACGGGTGCCGGCCTATCCGATCTCGGTCATGGGCGAACTCGCCCATCTCGGCCCCATCGCCCGCGACGTCAGGGAGGTCGCAGCCCTGCTGACCATCCTCTCGGGCCCGGACAAGCGCGACCCGATGGCGTGGAACACCCCGGCGCCGGATTACGGCGTCGGCATCAATGACGGCGTCCGCGGCCTCCGGATCGCCTATTCGCCGCGGCTCGGCTTCGTGACAAAGCTCGACCCCCAGGTGGAGCGGGCGGTCGCCGCGGCTGCCGCCACCTTCGCCGCCATGGGGGCCATCGTCGAGGAGGTCGATCCGCCGCTGGAGGACCCGGCCCCCATCGCCTGGGACATCTGGAACGCCGGCGCGGCGCTCGCCCTCTCGGCCTTCACGCCGGAGCAGCGCCGCGAGATGGATCCCGGCCTCGTCGCCTGCGCCGAGACCGGCGCGCGGTTCCCCGCCTCCGCCCTCATCGACGCCCTGCTCTATCGCCGGACGAAGGCGGTCATCGCCATGGCCGGCTTCTTCGAGCGCTACGACCTGATGATCACGCCGACCATGCCCACGGGAGCCATTCCGCTCGGCGCCGACCTGCCGCCGCCGGGCTTCGCCGGCCAGTCCGCATGGGGGCCGCTGTGGACAGACTGGTGCCCCTACACGCCGCCGTTCAACGTTACGCAGCAGCCGGCCGGGACGGTGCCCTGCGGCCTCGACGGGGAAGGGTTGCCGATCGGCCTGCAGATCGTCGGCTGGAAGCGGCAGGAGGCGACGGTTCTCAAGGCCATGCGCGCCTTCGAATCCGAGCGCCCGCCGGCGCGCGTCCCGATGCCGCACCGGCCCGCCTAGACATCAGACGTCTGCACGGTTTTTGCGCGACTGTTGCCTGCGCAACGGGATTGACACCCTCTCACCAACCATCGTCTCATCCGGTCTCCGTGCGGTCAGGGATCGGCTTGCACAAGGTCCAGCCGTGTCGTTCCAGGGGAGAGTGATCATGAAATCCGTCAAGATGTCCCGCCGCACCGTCGTGGCAGGTGCCGCGGCAGCCGGCGCGCTGGCAGGGGCCTCGGGCGCCTCGGCGCAGGGTGCCGCCAATGTGCTGCGCGTGGTCATGCATTCCGACCTGCGCATCATCGATCCGATCTGGACGACCGCCTACATCGTCCGCAACCACGGCTACATGATCTACGACACGCTCTTCGCGCTCGATTCGAAGGGTCAGGTCCAGCCGCAGATGGTGGACCGCTATACGGTGAGCGACGACAAGCTCACCTACACGTTCACGCTGCGCGACGGCCTGATGTGGCACGACAACCAGCCCGTCACCACCGCCGACATCATCCCCTCCATCCGTCGCTGGGCCGCCCGCGACCCACTCGGCCAGACGGTGATGGGCTTCATCGCCTCGATGGACGCGAAGGACCCCAAGACCTTCGAGATCAAGCTGAAAGAGGCGACGGGCCTCCTCATCTTCGCCCTCGGCAAGCCGTCCTCGAACGTGCCCTTCATGATGCCGAAGCGCGTCGCCGAGACCGATCCGCAGACGCAGATCACCGAGTTCGTCGGCTCCGGTCCCTTCATGTTCGTGCGTGACGAGTGGAGGCCGGGCGACCGGGCCGTCTACGCCAAGTTCCAGGGCTATCGTCCGCGCTCCGAGCCGGCGTCCGGCCTTGCCGGCGGCAAGGTCGCCAAGGTGGACCGCGTCGAGTGGCGCGTCATCACCGACCAGCAGCAGGCGATCAACGCGCTGCAGGCCGGCGAAATCGACCTGATCGAAGCGCCGAGCCATGACCTGCTGCCGCTGCTGAAGGCCGACCGCAACGTCAAGCTGCACAACTGGAACGTGCTCGGCAACCAGTACACGCTGCGCTTCAATCACACGACGGCGCCGTTCAACAATCCGAAGATCCGCCAGGCGGCGCTCTACGCGCTCAACCAGGAGGACTTCCTGAAGGCAACGATCGGCGATCCCGAGTACTACAAGGTCTGCAAGGCCATGTTCGTCTGCGGCTCGCCGCTTGAGACGCTGGCCGGCATGGAGGACAAGCTCGAGAGCAACTTCGCCAAGGCGCGCCAGCTCCTCCAGGAGGCCGGCTATGCCCGCGAGCCGGTGGTGCTGCTGCACTCGACCGACCTGCAGGTGCTCACCAACCTCGCCCCGGTCGCCAAGCAGCTCTTCGAGCGCGCCGGCTTCGTCGTCGACATGCAGTCCATGGACTGGCAGACGGTCGTCGCCCGCCGCGTGAAGCGCGATCCGCCGACGCAGGGCGGCTGGTCGGCCATGCTCACCTCGTGGGTTGCCGCCGACATCCTCAACCCGGTCATGGCCGGCTTCTTCAACGCCTCGGGCGACCGTGCCGCCTTCGGCTGGCCGAACGATCCGGAGATCGAGGCCCTGCGCGCCCGCTTTGCCCGCGCCGGCTCGGAAGCCGAGCAGAAGCAGATCGCCGAGGCGGTGCAGCGCCGCGTCGCCGAGGCCCCGACCCATATCCATCTGGGTCAGTGGTACCAGCCGGGCGCCCACCGGTCGAACATCTCGGGCTGGCTGGAAGCGCCCGCCCCGGTGTTCTGGAACATCGAAAAGGGCCGCGGCGCGTGAGCATGTGACGACCGGCGGCCGGGCAGTCCGGCCGCCGTCTCCTCATTGCCACAGGCCTTTTCCATCATGATTTCCTATATCCTCCGACGCCTTGCGGCGACCGTGCCCGTCTTGTTCACCGTCGCCGTGATGGTGTTCCTGATGCTACGGCTCACCCCGGGCGACCCGGCCGCGATCATCGCCGGCGACAACGCCACCACCCAGCAGATCCTCGACATCCGCACCAAGCTCGGCCTCGAAGAGCCTATCCTGCAGCAGTTCTTCATCTGGCTCGGCAGCATCCTGCGCGGCGACCTCGGCGAGAGCTTCTTCTTCCGCAAGACCGTCTTCGAGCTCATCTCCGAGCGCATCGAGCCGACCCTGTCGCTCGCCTTCCTCACCATCGTCCTCGCCGTCGTCATCGCCATCCCGCTCGGCGTCCTTGCCGCCTACCGGCAGGGCACCTGGATCGACCGCGTGGTGATGGGCTTTTCGGTCATCGGCTTCTCGGTGCCGGTCTTCGTCATCGGCTACCTGCTCATCTACATCTTCGCCATCAAGCTCGGCTGGTTCCCGGTCCAGGGCTACCAGCGGATCAGCGGCGGCGTCTTCCCGTGGTTCCGCAGCCTGGTGCTGCCGGCCTTCACGCTCTCGGTCATCTACATCGCGCTCATCGCGCGCATGACCCGCACCAGCGTGCTGGAGGTCCTGTCTGAGGACTACATCCGCACCGCCCGCGCCAAGGGCCAGACGGAAGTGAAGGTTCTGTTCCAGCACGCCCTGAAGAACGCGGCGGTGCCCATCGTCACCGTGGTCGGCATCGGCGTCGCCCTGCTGATCGGCGGCGTGGTGGTGACGGAGAGCGTCTATTCGATCCCCGGCCTCGGCCGCCTGACGGTGGACGCGGTGCTCGCGCGCGACTTCCCGGTGATCCAGGCGATCATCCTCGCCTTTTCCTTCGTCTATGTCCTCATCAACCTGATCGTCGACCTGTCCTACACGATCTTCGATCCGAGGATCCGCTATTGACCGCCCCAGCCTCTTCCTCGCCCGTGGCGGAAACCGCGGTCCCGCTGCCCGCCAAGCCGACGGTCTGGCGCAAGCTGCTGCGCAGCCCCAATGTCGTGGTCGGCGTCGCCATCGTGCTGGTGATGGTCTGCATCGGCCTCATCGCGCCGCTCATCGCCACCTCCGACCCGACCGCCATCAATCCCGGCGCCCGCAACCGCGTGCCGATGGCAACCAGCACCATGCGGATGGACGACGGCACGCGCGCTACGGTCACCCATTACATGGGCACGGACACGCTCGGCCGTGACGTCTTCTCCCGCGTCGTCTACGGCGCCCGCGTCTCCATCTTCATCGGCATTTCCGTCGCCATCCTCTCGGTCAGCATCGGCCTGGTGATCGGCATGGCGGCCGGCTATTTCCGCTGGCTCGACAGCATCATCATGCGGATCATGGACGGGCTCATGGCGATCCCCGCCATCCTGCTCGCCATCGCAGTGGTATCGCTGTCGCGGGCGGGACTGGCCTCCGTCATCATCGCCATCGTCGTGCCGGAGGTGCCGCGCGTCGTGCGCCTCGTCCGATCCGTCGTGCTGTCGGTGCGCGAGGAGCCCTACGTGGAGGCCGCCGTCACGGCCGGCACGCCGACCCTGAAGCTCATCATCCGCCACATCCTGCCGAACACGGTGGCCCCGCTGATCGTCCAGGGCACCTTCATCTGCGCCTCGGCGATCCTGGTGGAAGCCATCCTGTCCTTCCTCGGCATCGGCATCCCGCCGGATGTGCCGACCTGGGGGAACATCATGGCGGAGGGCCGCCAGCTCTTCCGCATCTTCCCCCACAACATCCTCTATCCGGGCATCTTCCTCGCCCTCACGGTGCTCGCCGTGAACATGCTCGGCGACGGGCTGCGCGACACGCTCGATCCGAAAATGGAGAAGCGCGGATGACCGGCCCCATCCTCGAGATCCGCAATCTCACGGTCCAGCTGCCCAAGGGCGCTGACCGCAAGTTCGCAGTCGAGAACGTCTCGCTCACCGTCAATCCCGGCGAGATCGTCTGCGTCGTCGGCGAGTCCGGCTCCGGCAAGTCGGTGTCCTCCCATGCGGTGATGGGGCTCCTGCCGAAGGGCCAGCTCACGGTTGCCGGCGGCGAGATCCTGCTGGAGGGCGAGAACGTTCTGAAGGCGAGCGCCAACCGGCTGCGCGACCTGCGCGGCACGCGCATGTCGATGATCTTCCAGGAGCCGATGACGGCGCTGAACCCGGTCGTCACCTGCGGCGAACAGATCGACGAGGTGCTGCGCATCCACACCGACCTTCCCGCCACCGAGCGGAAGGAGAAGGTGATCGCGGTCATGGAATCGGTGCGCCTGCCGGATCCCATCAAGATGTACGACGCCTATCCGCACCAGCTCTCCGGCGGCCAGCGCCAGCGCATCATGATCGCCCAGGCGCTGGTGCTCGACCCGGCCCTGCTCATCGCCGACGAGCCGACGACCGCACTCGACGTGACGACCCAGGCGCAGATCCTCAAGCTCGTTGCCGAGATGCAGGAGCGCCGCGGCACCGGCGTGCTGTTCATCACCCACGATTTCGGCGTGGTGGCCGAGATCGCCCACCGCGTCGTCGTCATGCAGAAGGGCCACGTGGTCGAGACCGGCACGGCGACGGAGGTGCTGACCAACCCGCAGCACCCCTACACCAAGATGCTCATCAACGCCGTGCCGACGCTCACCCCGCCGCAGCGCGAGGATCGCACCGGCGAGGTCGCCCTGGAGACGGTGAAGCTCTGCAAGGTCTATGGCGGCGGCGGCTTCTTCCAGAAGAAGCGCGAGGTGCGCGCCGCTGCCGATGTCGAGATCCGCGTCCGTCGCGGCGAGACGCTGGGCATCGTCGGCGAGAGCGGCTCGGGCAAGTCGACGGTGGCCCGCTGCATCGCCAGGCTCATCGAGCCGACCTCGGGCGGCATCGTCGTGGGCAATATGGACATTGCCAAGCTGCCGGAGCGGCAGCTCCGGCCCCATCGCAAGCACTGCCAGATCGTCTTCCAGGACCCCTATCGCTCGCTGAACCCGCGCCGGTCGGTCGGAGCCTCGATCATCGAGGGGCCGATGAATTTCGGCATGTCCGAGGCCGATGCCGTCGCCAAGGCGCGCGACCTGATGAAGCTCGTCGGCCTGTCGCCGGATGCGCTCGACCGCTATCCGCACCAGTTCTCGGGCGGCCAGCGCCAGCGCATCTGCATCGCCCGGGCGCTTGCCATGGAGCCGGAGATCCTCATCGCCGACGAGGCAGTCTCCGCCCTCGACGTGTCGGTGCAGGCGCAGGTGCTCGACCTCCTCGACGACGTCCGGAAGAAGTTCGACCTCGCCGTGCTGTTCATCACCCACGACCTGCGCGTCGCTGCGCAGATCTGCGACCGGATCGCGGTGATGCAGAACGGCGTGGTGGTGGAGCACGGGCGCACGGCCGAGGTCTTCGCCAATCCGCAGCACGCCTATACGCGCTCGCTGTTCGAGGCGGCGCCGGGACGGAACTTCCAGTTCGCGCGCGTCGCCTGAGGGCCGCGCAGAAAACGGGTGCAGGGATCGGGTGTCGGCGCGGCTTCCGCGCTGACAGGGTCTGCGGGACAGGAGCCCCGCCATGACCCCTCGCCCGCCCTCGGCCTTCCCCCGCCTCTTCGCCACGGCCGCCCTGGTCCAGGCCGCCGACCAGATTGCGCTGGCCGCTCTCCCCGTCACCGCCGTGCTGCTGCTCGGCGCTGGTCCGGCGCTGGTCGGCCTGCTTGTCGCCGCCCAGACGGCGGCCTGGCTCATCGTCTCGCTTCCCGCCGGCGTGGTGGTGGACCGCCTGCCGGCAAAGCGCGTCATCCGTATCGCCCTGGCGCTCGGCCTCGCCGGCATGGCGGCGGCCATCGCGGCGGCGGAACTGGCCTTGCCATGGCTTCTGGCGGCGGCGGTCTTCGTCGCCTCGGCGGGCACCGTGACCTTCGTGCTGGTGCAGGTCGGCCTCGTCCCGCGCATGGTCCCGGCGGCGGGCCTGCCGGTCGCCAATGCGCGGATCGAGCTTGCACGGGCGCTGGCGACCGCCGCGGCCCCGGTTCTGGTCGGCCTGCTTGCGACGTGGCTCTCGCCTGCCGCCGCCTATCCGCTCGCCGCGGTGCTGGCCCTTGGCGCGCTGGTGCTCGGCACGGGCCTGCGCCCCGCCGACGCGCCGCCCGCGGCGCGCCCGCCGGTGCTCACCGCCATTGCCGAGGGCACCCGCTTCGTCATCCGGCAGCCGCTGCTGCGGGCCATCGCGCTCTGCGCCGTGTTCTGGAACTTCGCCTTCATCGCCCTGCTCGCGGTCTTCGTGCCCTTCGCCCTTTCGCGGCTCGGCACCGATGCGGCCGGCGCCGGCCTCGCCCAGGGTTTTGCCGGCCTCGGCATGATTGCCGGCGCGCTCGCCGCCCCGGCCCTGCTCGCGAAGCTGCAGCCGCGGGTGCTGTTGGTCTTCGGCCCCTGCGTCTCGGCGCTGGCGGCGATCGCCATCCTCGTAGCTCCGACCTTCGGCGGCATCGGCCTTGCGGGCCTTGCCTTCGCGCTGATCGGCTTCGGCCCGATCCTCTGGCTGGTCATGCAGCTTACCGTCCGGCAGATCGTCACGCCGCCCGAGCTGATGGGACGCGTCACCGCGACGATCCAGGTGGCGATCTACGGCGTCAGGCCGCTTGGTGCGCTGGCCGGCGGTGCCACGGCGCAGGCCTTCGGGCTCGATGCGGCGCTCGGCCTCGTGGCCATCGCCTTCGCGGCTTCAGCCCTCGCCTGCCTCGCCTCGCCGCTGGCACGGCTCGTCGCCCTGCCCGCCCCCGCCGCGACGGCAGGAGGCCTATGACCATCCACCGCTTGGCGATGCAGGGTTCCTGCCCTAAGACATCGGCATCATTCTTTCGAGGATCATTGCCATGGCTGTCGCCGCAATCACCCCCGCTTCCGGCTCCTATGTGAAGGACAGCGAGGAGTTCAACTGGGAAGACCCGCTGAACCTCGACGGCATGCTCACCGAAGAAGAGCGCATGGTGCAGGAGACCGCCCGCACCTATTGCCAGGAGAAGCTGCTGCCGCGCGTCACCTCGGCCTTCCTCGAGGAGCGCTTCGACCGCGAGATCATGACCGAGATGGGCGAGCTCGGCCTCCTCGGCTCGACGCTTCCCTCCGAATATGGCGGCGCCGACCTCGGCTATGTCGCCTATGGCCTCATTGCCCGCGAGGTGGAGCGTGTCGATTCCGGCTATCGCTCGGCCTGCTCGGTGCAGTCCTCGCTGGTGATGTATCCGATCTACGCCTATGGCTCCGAGGCGCAGCGCAAGAAGTACCTGCCGAAGCTCGCCAGCGGTGAGTGGGTCGGCTGCTTCGGCCTGACCGAGCCCGATGCCGGCTCTGATCCTGCGGGCATGAAGACCCGCGCGACCAAGGTCGATGGCGGCTACATCCTCAAGGGCGCGAAGATGTGGATCACCAACTCGCCGATCTCCGATCTGGCGGTGGTCTGGGCCAAGACCGACGAGGCCATCCGCGGCTTCATCGTCGAGCGCGGCATGAAGGGCTTCTCGACCCCGAAGATCGAGGGCAAGGTCTCGCTTCGCGCCTCGATCACCGGCGAGATCGTCCTCGACGACGTCTTCGTGCCGGCGGAGAACATGCTCCCCAACGCCAAGGGCCTGTCGGGCCCCTTCGGCTGCCTCAACCGCGCCCGCTACGGCATCGCCTGGGGCGCCATGGGCGCGGCCGAGGATTGCTGGCACCGCGCCCGCCAGTACACGCTGGATCGCAAGCAGTTCGGCAAGCCGCTGGCGGCCACCCAGCTCGTCCAGAAGAAGCTCGCGGACATGCAGACCGAGATCACGCTTGGCCTGCACGGCGCGCTGCGCCTCGGCCGGCTGATGGAGGGCCACAACTTCGCGCCGCAGGCCATCTCGCTGATGAAGCGCAACAATTGCGGCAAGGCCCTCGATATCGCCCGCCTCGCCCGCGACATGCACGGCGGCAACGGCATCTCGGCCGAGTACCATGTCATCCGCCACATGGTGAACCTCGAGACGGTCAACACCTACGAGGGCGCCCACGACGTGCACGCGCTGATCCTCGGCCGTGCCCAGACGGGCATCCAGGCGTTCTTCTGATCGCCGTTCGACGGACGGATTGGGAAGGCCCGGCCACCGCGCCGGGCCTTCTGCTTTTGGGGACCGACAGGGCTTCACGCAGGACCGCAGCGGCTCCACGGGGGGCATGAAGGGCGCAGCCCGCACCTCTCCCCGGCGGGGAGAGGTCGACGAGCGCAGCGAGGCGGGAGAGGGGGAGCTTTCGCAAGGACCAAGAGCCCCCTCTCCCGGCCTTCGGCCGACCTCTCCCCGCCGGGGAGAGGTGGGGGCACAGCTCTGCCCTCACCGCCGCTGCGGGCGAGCGTTGGGATCTACCTGGATGGACGACAGATAGGCGACGATGGCTGCGGCGCGCTCGGCCGAAAAGGTGAATTCCGGCATGGCCGGATGGCCTGAGGTGAAGCCCTCGGCGAGCGCCTCCTCCAGCACGTCCACCGGATAGCGCTTCGACAATTCGCGGAAGAGCGGCGCGTTGGGATAGGGGCTCGCGCCCTCGCGACCAACCGCGTGGCAGAGCGAGCAGTTCTGCCGCACGAGCGCCTCGCCCCGCTGGATCAGCACCTGCCGGCTCTGGGCGGCGGCGGCCGACACACCGAGGGCGAGGCCGACGGCAAGGGTCAGGGCGGTGACGAGGCTGCGGCGCATGGGGGACTCCGGGCGGTGGAACGAATGAAATTCTCCCACGCCCGGCCCTGCGCCGCGTTGCGGTCGATCAACCGGCGAGCGCCACCAGCTCCGCCGTCAGCGCCGAGGCCGGATCGGCGAAGGGGGCGATGACGGTGAAATGGTTGGCGCCGGGAACGACGATCTCCTTTGCCGCGACGCCGAGCGCGCCCCAGCAGTCGCAGAGCGCGCGCGTCTGGCGGTGATATTCGGCGGATTCGTCACCCCCCACCACCACCGTCACCCTGAGGCCCGATGGCGGCGACCAGACGAGCGGCGAGAGCGACGCCGCCTCACCCGCATCCATGCCCATGGCCTTGTTGACGAAGGTCGGCACCAGGGGGGCAAGATGGAACAGCCCGGAAATGGGCATGGCCGCGGCGATGAGGTCGGAGAACTCGCCGATCGCTCGCCAGTTCGCGGCGGCCATGCAGGCGGCGAGATGCCCGCCGGCGGAATGGCCGAAGGGCTGCACGCGCCGGCCGCTGCGCTCGTGCAGCACCCGGATACAGGCGATGACGTCATCGACGATCTTGGCGAGCTTCACCTGCGGGCAGAGGTCGTAGCTCATCACCGCCACGTCGAGGCCATGGGCATTGGCGCCCGCCGCCATGTGGCTGAACGAGGTCTTGTCGAGGGCCTGCCAGTAGCCGCCGTGGATGAAGAGCAGGATCGGCGCCCCCTCACGCGGCGCAGGCGCGGGAAAGAGATCGTAGCGGTGGCGCTCGCCGGTGCCATAGGCCTGATCGAGCGCCGCATCCGGCCGCGCGGCGCGATAGGCCGCCGCATCGCGCGCCCAGCCAGCCATGATGGCGGGATGGTCCGGCACCATGGCGCGGTTGTTGTACTGGGCGTCGAGGTCGAGAGGCATGGCGGGTCTTTCCGATCGGCGGCGCGCATGCTGCCCTAGGAGGTCCGACGATGCCAGCGCCGCTGCCGCCGGTCCGCCATTCCGCCGGGCGCCGTCATGGACTAGGGTCGCGCCGCCCCGCGCCGGGGCCATCGGCAGGATTCGGCACATGCGCAGCGACCAGGCGACACCCGTGAAACTCTCGGACTACCGGGTGCCCGACCATGTGGTGACGCAGGTGCATCTCGACGTGGTGCTGCACCCGACCGCGACGCGCATCCGCGCGACCAGTGATGTCGCACCCCACCCTGAGGGACGCGCCGGCGCGCCGCTCACCTTCGACGGGGACGGCCTGACGCTTGAGGTCATCGCCATCGACGGCGTAGCGCTGGCGGCGGATGCCTATGCTGCGACGCCCGAGCGCCTGACCATCCACCGCCCGCCGCAGACCCCGTTCCAGCTTACGGTCGAGACCGTGGTCGACCCGCAGGCCAACACCCAGCTCATGGGGCTCTACCGCTCGTCGGGTACCTGGTGCACCCAGTGCGAGGCCGAGGGCTTCCGCCGCATCACTTACTTTCCCGACCGGCCTGATGTGCTCGCCGTCTACACGACGCGGATCGAGGCCGAGAAGAAGACCGCACCCGTCCTCCTCGGCAACGGCAACCTCGTCGAGGCGGGCGACCTTCCCGATGGCCGGCACTATGCCGTCTGGCACGACCCGCACCCGAAGCCGAGCTATCTCTTCGCCCTCGTTGGCGGCGACCTTGCGGTGGTCACCGACAGCTTCACCGCGCGCTCGGGGCGCGAAGTCGCACTCGGCATCTATGTCGAGCATGGCAAGGAGGACCGCTGCGCCTATGCCATGGACGCGTTGAAGCGCTCCATGCGCTGGGACGAAGAGGCCTTCGGCTGCGAATACGACCTCGACGTCTTCAACATCGTTGCCGTGTCCGACTTCAACATGGGCGCGATGGAGAACAAGGGCCTCAACATCTTCAACGACAAATATGTGCTGGCCCTGCCCGACACCGCCACCGACCAGGACTATGCGGCCATCGAGGCGATCATCGCCCACGAATATTTCCACAACTGGACCGGCAACCGGATCACCTGCCGCGACTGGTTCCAGCTTTGCCTGAAGGAGGGCCTCACGGTCTTCCGCGACCAGGAATTCTCCTCCGACATGCGCTCGCGGGCGGTGAAGCGCATCGCCGACGTACGGCTGCTCAAGAGCCATCAGTTCGCCGAGGACGCGGGCCCCCTCGCCCATCCTGTCCGCCCGGAAATCTACCACGAGATCAACAATTTCTACACGGCGACCGTCTATGAGAAGGGCGCCGAGGTGATCCGTGCCCTGAAAGTGCTCATCGGCGAGACGGCCTTCCGCGCCGGCATGGATCTCTACCTTTCCCGCCACGACGGGGATGCCGCGACGGTCGAGGATTTCATCGCCTGTTTCGCCGAGGCGAGCGGTCGCGACCTCACCGCCTTCTTCCTCTGGTATCGCCAGTCCGGCACCCCGGAGGTCAGCGTCGCGACCCGCCACGACGCCGTCGCCGGCACCTTCACCGTGACGCTGGTCCAGCGCCACCGGCCAACCCCCGGCCAGACCGACAAGCATTCCATGGTGATCCCGCTCGCCTTCGGCCTCGTCGGCGAGGACGGCCGCGACCGGCCGCTGCTCGATGAGGACGGGCGGCAGGTCGCCGCCGTCCTCACGCTCGACGAGCCGCAGAAGACGGTCACCTTCTCCGGCCACCCGACGCGGCCCGTGCTCTCCATCAATCGCGGCTTCTCCGCGCCGGTGGCCCTGAAGACCGACCTCACGGCCGAGGACCTCGCCTTCCTCGCCCGGCATGATGGCGATGCCTATAACCGCTGGCAGGCGATCCAGTCGCTGGCGACGGACCATCTCGTCGCCGCAAGCCGCGGCAACACCCGTGCGGCCGGGGCGGATGCCATCGCCGCGGCCCTCGCCAATGTCATCGACGGCGCGGCGGCGGATCCCGCCTTCGCCGCCCAGGCGCTCACCCTGCCCTCGGAAGCCGACATTGCCCGCGAGATGGGGGCCGAGGTCGATCCCGCCGCCGTCTTCGCCGCGCGCAAGGCGCTGAAGCTGCACGTGTCCACGGCCCTCGGCGACCGGCTCGCCGCCTTGCGGGAGCGCTTCGCCACACCCGGCCCCTACAGCCCCGATGCGACCTCCGCCGGCCGCCGGGCGCTGGTCAATGTCGCGCTCGATCTCTGGGCGGCCACCGGCGAGGATGCCCGCCTCGCCGTGGTGGAGGCGCGCTTCGCCGGCGCCGACAACATGACCGATCGCTTCGCCGCACTCGCCGTGCTGGCCCAGCACCCGGGCGCGCGGCGCGAGGCGGCGCTCGCCGCCTTCCGCGAGCGCTACCGCGCGGACGCGCTCATCCTCGACAAGTGGCTGGCCCTCCAGGCGGCGATCCCCGAGGAGGCCACGCTCGCCCGCGTCGAGGCGCTGCTGGCCGATCCCGCCTTCGCCATGGGCAATCCGAACCGCCTCAGGGCCCTCGTCGGCGGCTTCGCCGCGGGCAATGCCACGCAGTTCAACCGGCCGGACGGGGCGGGCTATGCCTTCCTGGCGCGGGTGGTGATCGACACCGATCCGCGCAATCCGCAGGTGGCGGCGCGCCTGCTCCAGGCCTTCCGCAGCTGGCGGGCACTGGAGGCCGGCCGGCGGTCTCTCGCGAGGGCCGCGCTGGAGCGTGTGGCGGGGGGTGCGAGCCTGTCGCCCGACGTGCGCGACATCGTCGACCGGATGCTCAGCGAGCCCGGCAAATAGTCCTAAGGCGTTAACCAAAAATTTCCGATTTCGCGATTCGGCGACTCTAGACAGGAGTCGTCCAAATCGATTCTTATGACCGCGATTCGGGGGGGCTGGGGCTCGGACTCCGGACCGGATTATCCAGGATTCGACGGGGGACACCGGCGATGGAGCGCAATGCTGCGCCCAGCGCGGACGCGCTGATTCATGCCTTGCGGCCAGAGGGCTTCGCGCGCTCGATCAATGCTTCGATCGAGACGCGGCTTGCTCCCTACGAGCCGCTGCTGCGGCGCCTCGTGCCGACCCTCATCGTCGCCTTCATCGTGGTGATGGGCGCCGGCGCCATCCAGCAGATCCTCAACAACCGCACCGACATCCTCAACGCGGTCGAGGCCGACCTCGAGGTCGCCGCCGCAGCGGTCGAGATCGACCTCGCCCATCGCAGCGCCGCCGCCGGCGCCGCGCAGGCCGCCGCCGCCGTGCAGGCCGCCCTCGACGTCACCGCCGCGCGCATCGGCGTGCAGGCCGGCCGGGCGATGTTGGCCACCGATGCCGACGGTCTCGTTGTCGCCGCAACCCCGCCCTCCCTGCGCCAGCGCTGGCTCGGCCGGCCGGCTGGCGATGCTGTCCGCTCTGCGCTGCCGATGCTCGGCGCCGGCACCCATGGCGCGCTCGCCGACGGCAGCGGCGCCATCATCGTGGCGCGGGCCCTGCCGGCCTCGCCCGGCCGGCTCTACGTCGTCCAGGCGACCGATGCCGCCCTCGCCCAGTGGGGCCGCTCCTCGTTGCTGCTCGGCACGCTCTTCGCGACGACCGGCCTGCTGCTGCTCGTCATCGGCTTCGCCTTCCACGTCCAGACGGTGCGCGCCGCGACCGCCGACATGATCAACCACAATGCCCGCGCCACCATCGACGCGGCGCTGGAGAGCGGCGGCTGCGGCCTGTGGGACTGGGAGATCGGCACCAGCCAGATGTACTGGTCGGCCTCGATGTTCGAGATCCTCGGCTTCCGCGACCGCGAGGGCCTGGTCACCTTCGACGAGCTGCTGCCGCTGCTCCACCCGGAAGACGGCTATCTCGGCGGCATCGCCGAGCTCACCGACCTCGATCCGCGCAACGCCGTCGATTTCCAGTTCCGCATGCGCCACGCGGATGGCCGCTGGATCTGGCTGCGCGCCCGTGGCCGCGGGCTGATGCTCGCCGGCGTCAGCCATCCGCGCTTCGTCGGCATCGTCGTCGACATTACCGAGCAGCTCGAGATCGCCGCCCGCAACGCCGCCGCCGACCACCGCATCCGCGAGGCCATCGAGACCATCTCCGAAGCCTTCGTGGTCTGCGACGACCAGGACCGGATCGTCGTGTGCAATTCCAAGTTCCGCGAACTGAACGGCCTCAGCGAGGACGAGGCGCGGCCCGGTGCGTGCTACCACGAGATCCTCGCCGCGGCGGGCGGCGGCGCCAAGATCAAGGAGGGGCGCATTCTCTCCGAGCGCGCACCCGGCTCGCGCGACATCGAGATGGAGCTCGCCGATGGCCGCTGGCTGCAGATCTCCGAGCGGCGCACCCATTGCGGCGGTTTCGTCTCGGTCGGCACCGACATCACGGCGCTGAAGCGCCACGAGACCCAGCTCACCGCCAGCGAGCAGCGCCTGCGCGCCAGCGTCGCCCAGCTCCAGAAGAGCCAGTACGTGCTGGAGATGCAGACCCAGCAGCTCGCCGAACTGGCGGAGAAATATTCCGACCAGAAGACCCAGGCCGAGGAGGCAAGCCGCGCCAAGTCGGAATTCCTGGCCAATATGAGCCACGAGCTGCGCACGCCGCTCAACGCCATCATCGGCTTCTCGGAAGTGCTGAAGGAGGGCCATTTCGGGCCACTCGGCGCGCCGAAATACGGCGAATATGCCAAGGACATCCACGCCAGCGGCCACTACCTCCTCTCCCTCATCGACGACATCCTCGACATGGCGCGGATCGAGGCCGGGCGGATGCGGCTGGAGACGGTCGAGACGCGGCTCGACGAGACCCTCGACGAGACCATGCGCGTCGTCTCGAAGATGGCAGCCGACAAGGAGATCCTCATCGAGGCGGAGGTGCCGACCGGCATGGACCTCATCGCCGACCGCCGCGCGGTGAAGCAGATCACGTTGAACCTGCTCTCCAACGCCGTGAAGTTCACGCCCCGCGGCGGCATGATTTCGGTGAGGGCGCGGCGGGCGCGCGGCTTCATCACGCTGGCCATTGAGGACACCGGCATCGGCATCCCGCGCCATGCTATCACCAAGCTCTGCAAGCCCTTCGAGCAGGTGCAGAGCCAGTTCTCGCGCAATCACCAGGGCTCGGGCCTCGGCCTCGCCATCGCCAAGTCGCTGGCGGAGATGCATGGCGGCTCGCTGCGCATCCGCTCCACCGTCGGACAGGGCACGACGGTGGTGGTGCGGCTGCCGGTGGGTGGGCCCGTGACGGCGGAGGCGTGAGGAGCTCCTCCCTCACAACGGCCCGACGATCGCCTCGAAGGCTTTGCGCACCTGTTTCTGCACCTCGACGAGATGGGCGTCGAGGGTCGCGAAATCCGGCAATTCGCCCGCCCGCGCCAGCAGCCGCTTGAGGCCCGGCGAGGCCTTGTCCTTGTCGAAGCCCTCAACGAGGCAGAGGCGCAGGATCTGAGTGAGGCGCTGGTAGAGCCGGCAGGCGGCGCGCAGCACGTCACCCTCTGCGGGCTTCACCAGCCCCGCCGTCGTCGCGCGGTCGAGCACCCTCATCGTGTTCGGATCGAGAATCTCGGGATGGCGCGCGCCATGGACGAGTTGCAGCGCCTGCGCCACGAACTCGATATCGATGAGGCCGCCGCGCACATATTTCAGATCCCAGCGGTCATCCTCGCCCTTGTCCTCGGCAATGGCGCGGCGCATGTCGACGATATCGGCGAGGGTCGCCTTGGCCGGGCGCTTGGCGGTGAGAACCTTGCGGATCGCCTCGGTCACCTCCGGCTCGAAACCGGGCGAGGCGGCGATGACGCGGGCGCGGGTCAGCGCCATATGCTCCCAGGTCCAGGCCTCCTTGACCTGATAGGCGCGGAAGCCGGCGAGATGGGTGGCGACGGGCCCGGAGCGGCCGGATGGCCGCAGGCGCAGGTCAACGTCATAGAGCACGCCCTCGGAGGTCGGGGCCGACAGCGCGCTGACGAGGCGCTGGGTGAGGCGGGAGAAATAGTGGCTGCCGGAGAGCGGCCGCGGCCCGTCCGAGGCGGTCTCGTCGGGATCGTGGTCGTAGAGCAGGATGAGATCGAGGTCGGACCCGGCCGTCATCTCGCGGCCACCGAGCTTGCCCATGGCGACCACCGCCGTGCGCATTCCCGGCACCGTGCCGTGGGCGCTGGCGATCCAACCGGTGACGGCGGCATAGAGCGCCTTGATGAGCTGTTCGGCGAGGCGGGCGAAGGCCTGTCCGGCGGCCTCGGCCGAGACCGTGCCGGCAAGCACGCGCACACTGGTCAGGAACAGCTGCTCCTGGCCGAAGATGCGGGCACGGTCGAGCACGTCCTCGGCATCGACTGCATCGCCCAGCGTCGCGGCAAGACGGGCGGCGAGCGCGGCATCGGAGGGCAGTTCGCCGAAGAAGGCCGGCTCCAGCAGCGCGTCGAGGACATGGGCGCGGCGGCCCAGCAGGTCGGCGAGGCGCGGCGCCGAGCCGAGGATCTGCGAGATCAGCTCCAAGAGGCCCGGATGGGTTCGCAGGATGGCCAGCAGCTCGATCGGCTGGGAGTGGCGGCTGAGCAGGCGGTCGAAGGCACGAAGGCCAAGATCCGCATCGCCCGAGCGTGACAGGGCATCGATCAGGGCGGGGGCGAGTTCGGCGACGCGCTCGCGCGCCTCGCGCGCGCGCAGGCCGCCTGACTTGGCGTTCTGCCAGCCGAGGACGGTGGCGATGGCGGCAGGCGGATCGGTGAAGCCGATATCCTTGAGCCCCGCGAGGGTCGTCGCCTTGGGTGGTTCCGACGAGAGGTCCAGGGTGCCCTTCACCTCGGCGAGCGGCGGCAGGGTCTCGAAGAGCCTGGCATAGGCCGCTTCCACCGGCCGCAGCTCGGCGGTCAGCGCCTCAGCGAAGGCGGCGTGGTCGCGATAGCCGAGGAACTGGGCGATGCGGGTGACGCCCTCGGTGCTCTCGGGCAGTGAATGGGTCTGCTCATCCGCCACCATCTGCAGCCGGTGCTCGACGCGGCGCAGATAGCGATAGGCCTTTTCGAGCGCGGCGCGTGTCTCCGGCGCCACCCATCCGGCCTCGCGCAGACGCTCGAGCCCGGTGATCGTGTCGCGCACCCTCAAGCCAGGGTTGCGGCCACCAGCGATGAGCTGCTGGGTCTGGACGAAGAACTCGATCTCGCGAATGCCGCCGCGGCCGAGCTTGATGTTGTGGCCCTCGACCGCCACGGCATCATGGCCGCGGAAGGCGTGGATCTGTCGCTTCATGGCATGGACATCGGCCACCGCGGTGTAGTCGAGATATTTGCGCCAGATGAAGGGCTGCATCTCCTGCAGGAAGGCCTCACCCGCCGCGATGTCGCCGGCGCAGGGCCGCGCCTTGATGAAGGCGGAGCGCTCCCAGGTCTGGCCGATGGTCTCGTAATAGTGCAGCGCCGCCGGCACCGAGATGGCGACCGCCGTCGCGCCGGGATCGGGGCGAAGGCGGAGGTCGGTGCGGAAGACATAGCCGTCGGCCGTGCGCTCCTGAAGGATGCGCACCAGGCGCTGGGTCAGCCGCACATAGGCGGGCTGGGCGTCCTTGCCCGGCGCCATCGGCGCCTTGTCGGGATCGAAGAAGACGATGAGGTCGATGTCGCTGGAATAGTTGAGCTCGAAGGCGCCGTGCTTGCCCATGGCAAGGACGATGTAGCCGGAGGCCTCCTCCGGCCGCTTCGGATCGGGCGGCGCGAGGATGTCGCCATCGGTGAGGTCGCGCATGAGATGGGCGACGGCCTCCGCCACGGCGAGGTCGGCGGTCTCGGTGAGCGCCCGCGTCACCTGTTCCAGCGGCCAGACGTCGCCAATGTCGGCAAGCGCCACGAGCAGCGCCACCTCCGCGCGGAAACGCCGCAGCGCGCGCCCGACGCCCTCGTCGCTGCGCGCCTTGCGGCAGGCGGCGACCGCCTCCGCCTTCACACGGGCGAAGGCTGCCTCAGGCGGTTCGGTGAGGGCGGCCAGCAGGTGCGCCGGATCTTGGGTGGCGATCCCCGCGAGGAAGGGCGAATGGACGAGGATCCCGGCGACGAGGCCCCGCACCTTCGGGGCCTTCAGCAGCGCCGCGAGGCCGTCGCGGACGCCATCGTCCTCGACGCCGTCGAGGAAGGCGGCAATGCGCTTCGCCGCGCTCTCGCCCTTCGGAAGGACCGGCGCCGCCTTCAGCCGCGCGGCGAGGCCGGGGGGAGGCGTCGAATCAGCTGGAGGGGTTCGCGGCACGCGGGTCATCAGCCGACCTTGGCAGACGCAGCGTGACCTTCAAACCCGGCCGATTGTCATCGAGGGCGATGGAACCGCCATGGAGGCGCGCCACAGCGGCGGCGAGGGAGAGGCCGAGGCCCGATCCGGGCCGCGACCGGCTCGTTTCCAGCCGCACGAAGCGGTCGAGCACACGGCCGCGGTCGGCATCGGCAATGCCGGGGCCGCGATCGGCGACGGTGAGGACGGCGTCGGGCCCGTCGGCCGCGACAGTGACCGTGACCTCGCCCGCCTGGCCCTCGACGCGGCCATATTTCAAGGCATTGTCGACGAGGTTGGCGATGACTTGGCCCAGCAGTTCGCGGCTGCCGGTGACCGGCATGGGCCCGGCGGCGACGGTGAGGGTCACGCCAGCCTCATCGGCCACCGGCTCGTAGAGTTCGCCGACGCCGCGGGCGATCTCGCCGAGGTCGACGGGGGCCATGCCGTCGCGCTGGTTGCCGGCCTCGGCGCGGGCGATCATCAGGAGGGCGTTGAAGGTGCGGATGAGCCCGTCCGATTCCTCGATGATGCCGGTGAGCGCGGCGCGATAGGCCTCGTCCGAGGCCTCGCCGCGCAGCGCCTCCTCCGCCTTGTTGCGCAGGCGGGTGAGCGGCGTCTTGAGGTCGTGGGCGATGTTGTCCGAGACCTCCTTCATGCCGGCCATCAGCGCCTCGATGCGGCCGAGCATGTCGTTCACCGAGCCGGCGAGGCGGTCGAGTTCGTCGCGCGAGCCACCGGTCGGCAGGCGACCCGTGAGGTCGCCGTCCATGATGCGGCGGGACATGTCGGTCATGGCATCGACGCGCTTGAGCACGCGGCGGGTGACGAAATAGGCGCCGAGCAGGCCGAGGACGAGCGCGACGAGAAGCGACAGGCGGAAGCCGCGGCCGAAGATGTCGCGCATCCGGTCACGGTCCTCCAGGTCGCGGCCGACGAGGAGGCGGAAATTGCCGGGAAGGCCGAAGACCTGGGCGATGGCGCGGTGCGGGCGGTCGGTGGCGCTCTCGCCGGCGCGGCGATAGTCCGTCTCGATCCAGCCGGGCCGACCAAGCGTGCCGGAGGGCAGCTCGCCGATATTGCCGGCGATCGGCACGCCGGAGAAGGTCGCGACGAGGTAGAGCGAGGCGCCGGGTCGGTTGCCGCGCTCGTCCACCACCTCGACGAGGCGGCGGATGCCGCCGACCGCGAACTGCTCCGCAAGGCCCCGCACTTCCGCCGTGATCGTCTCGGTGAGCTGGTCGGTGAGCTGGCGCTGGGTGGCAAAGCCCAGCCAGCCGATGACGAAGCCGGCGAAGAGCACGAAGATGAACAGATAGGCGGCGATGATCTTGAAGGCGGTCGTCGACAGCAGCGACCGCATGCCGGACAGGCGCCGCCGGATGGGTCCGGCTGGCCGCGGAGGGGCGGCCACCGTCACGCGCGCACCGTGTATCCGGCGCCGCGGATGGTGTGGATCAGCGGCCGCTCGAAGCCCTTGTCGATCTTCGAGCGCAGGCGCGAGACATGGACGTCGATGACGTTGGTCTGCGGGTCGAAATGGTAGTCCCAGACGTGTTCGAGCAGCATGGTGCGGGTCACCACCTGCCCGGCATTCTTCATCAGATATTCGAGCAGGCGGAACTCGCGCGGCTGGAGGATGATGTCCTCGCCGCCGCGACTGACGCGGTGCGACAGGCGGTCGAGTTCGAGGTCGGCGACCTTGTAGACTGTCTCCGGCGCGCTCCCGGAGGAGCGGCGGCGGGAGAGCACCTCGACGCGGGCGAGCAGTTCGGAGAAGGAATAGGGCTTCGGCAGGTAATCGTCGCCGCCGGCGCGCAGGCCCTTCACCCGGTCGTCGACCTGGCCGAGCGCGGAGAGAATGAGCACCGGCGTGTCGCGGCCGGCGGAACGCAGGTCGCCGATGACCGACAGTCCGTCCTTCTTCGGCAGCATGCGGTCGACGATCAGCACGTCGTAGGGGCCATCCATGGCCATGGCGAGGCCATCCTCGCCATCGGCGGCGTGGTCGGCGACATGGCCGGCCTCGCGGAAGGCTTTGGTGAGATAGGACGCGGCCTCGCGGTCGTCCTCGATGATCAGGATGCGCATGGTCTGCATGTTACACGGCCCCTCGGGCGCTTTGCGAGACGGCGATACGGCGCGCGGAACGCAAAAAACGGGGCGGCCGGCATGGTGACCGACCGCCCCGCGCGAGAGGATCCCGGCAGCGGGGGGCGACTGGGGTTGCCACCGGGATCCCTCGTGAGTGGCGGCCGGCGCCGAAAAGGTTCGACGCCGGCACGGATTTTTCTCAGCCCGGATCGAGCGGGATGGCGACGAAGCGCTGACCCTCGCCGGAGCGCAGGCGGATCAGCGCGGACCGGCGTCCATCGGCGCGGGCAGCACCCAGCGCTTCCCGCACATCGCGCAGCGAGGCGACCGAGCGGCCGGCAACGTCGAGAATGACGTCGCCGGGGCGGATGCCGCGCTGGGCGGCGGGGCCGCCGGGCTCGACCTCGGTCACGACCAGGCCCTGGCCACGGCCGGCGGGCTCGACCGAGAGGCCGAGGCGCGGGCCGATCGGCGCCGTGTCGGGCGTCGCGTCGGAGCGGCGGTCGCGACGGCCGTCCTGCAGGGCGGCCATCTGGCCCTCGCCCGGCAGGCGGCCGAGGGTGAGCGCCACGTTGCGCTCGGCGCCGTCACGGATGACGCCGAGGCGTACCGTGGTGCCGGGGCGGGCCGCGCCGATGCGGCGGGTGAGTTCGCGGGCGTCCTTCACCGGCTGGCCATCGACCGCGATGATGACGTCGGAGGGCTTGAGGTCGCTGGCAGCGGCCGGGCTGCCCGGCTGGATGCCGGCGACGAGCGCGCCCTCCGGCTTGGCGAGGCGCAGGCTCTCGGCGATGTCAGGGGTGAGGCCCTGGATCTGCACGCCGATCCAGCCGCGCTGGACCGATCCGCCATCGCGCAGCGCCGCGACGACAGTCTGCGTCGTCTCCGAGGGGATAGCGAAGGCGATGCCGACATTGCCGCCCGAGGGCGAGAAGATCGCGGTGTTCACGCCGATGACCTCGCCATTGACGTTGAAGGTCGGGCCACCGGAATTGCCGCGGTTCACCGCTGCGTCGATCTGGATGAAGTCGTCATAGGGACCCGAGCCGATGTCGCGGCCGCGGGCCGAGACGATGCCGGCGGTCACCGTGCCGCCGAGGCCGAAGGGATTGCCGACGGCGAGCACCCAGTCGCCGATGCGCGGAGCGGTGCGGGCGAAGGGCACGAAGGGGAAGTCGCGGCCCTCGGCTTTCAGCAGGGCGAGGTCGGTGCGCTCGTCGGTGCCGACGACGCGGGCCTTCACGGTGCGGCCGTCATCGAGGACAACGTCGGCCTCGGTGGCGCCGCGCACGACGTGGTTGTTGGTGACGATGAAGCCGTCAGCCGAGATGAAGAAGCCCGAGCCCTGCGACATGGCGCGCGGGCCGCCGCGCTGCGGGCCCTGGCCGCCGCGGGGACCGCCGAAGCGCGGGTCGTTGCGGAACTGCTCGCCGAAGCGGCGCATGAAGCGCTCCATGTCGCCGTTCTCGTCCTCGCCCATGCCCGGCAGCTCGCGATAGTTCATCGCCTGCGGGGCGGCCTGGGTGACGCGGACGGAGACGACGGCGGGCTTCACCCGCTCGACGACATCGGCGAAGGACATCGGCGCGGTCTGGACGCCCTGGGCGGTGGCGCTGGCGACGAAGGGCGCGCGGACCGGCTGCCAGGCGACGATGCCGGCGCCGACGGCGGCGATGGCAACGGTGCCGAGCAGGGCGGCGCGGATGCGGGCGCCGCGGGTCGTGGTGGTGGGGGAGGTCATGCGACAGTCTCCATGGGGGAAGCCGGGACACGGGGTTGCGTCCGTGTATGGCGTCACCATGGAGGAGGCGAGATTACGCGACCCTGTCGGGCGCATTACATCTTCGTAAGGTCAGCCCTCGGCCTTCAGTGCCGCGGCGAGCCGTGCCTTCTCCTCCTCGGAGAGCGGCGCCACCGCAGAGGCCGGCGTCACCCGGCGTCGGCGCACGGCGAGGAGGAGATAGATCCCGCCGCCGGCCAGGAACAGGATCGGCGCGCCCCAGAGCACCAGGGTGTGCCAGGCGAAGCGCGGCCGCAGCAGCACGAACTCGCCGTAGCGGGCGACGAGGAAGTCCATCACCTGGCTGTCGCTGTCGCCGGCCTTCAGCCGCTCGCGCACGAGGACGCGGAGGTCGCGGGCGAGTGGGGCGTCGCTGTCGTCGATCGACTGGTTCTGGCAGACGAGGCAGCGCAGGTCCTGGCTGAGAGTGCGCGCCCGCTGCTCCAGCGCCGGATCGGCGAGACGCTCGCCCGGCAGCACGGCCCGGGCGGGCGCCGCAAGGGTCAGCGCCATCATCAGCGCGGCGAGCGGGGCGATGCGGCGCATCGGCCTCACTCCGCCGCCTGCACGGCCGCGGCACGGCGGGCCGAGGGCTTCGGCGCGCCGACGCGCAGGCGCCGGTCGGAGAGTGACAGGAGGCCGCCGAGCATCATCACCAGCGTGCCGATCCAGATGAGCAGCACCATCGGCTTGTAGAAGAAGCGCATGGCGATGGAGCCGTCGGCGGTGGCGTCACCCGGCGAGACATAGAGCTGGGAGACGCCGCGCGTCTTCAGCGCGGCTTCCGTCGTCGGCATGTTGCGGGCGGTGTAGAGGCGCTTCGCCGGCTCCATCATGCCGACCGGCACGCCGCCCTCGCGCACCTGGAGGCGGGCGACGAGGTCGCGGTAGTTCGGCCCCTGGACCGGCACCAGCGCCTGAAGGGTCAGGTCGTAGCCGGCGACCTGGACGCTGTCGCCCGGGCGCATCTGCACGATGGTTTCCTGCTTGTAGGCGGTCTCGCCGACGATGCCGAGCAGCATGACGCCGACGCCGGCATGGGCAACCGCCGTACCCCAGGCGGCGCGCGGCAGGCCGCGGGCACGGGCGAAGCTGACGGAAGCCGGGGCGCGGAACAGCTGGGTGCGCTCGGCAATATCGACCATGGCGCCGACGATGATGAAGGCGGCAAGGCCGACGAAGAGCGGCGCCAGAACCGGGCCGCCGGTGGTGACCGCATAGGTCACGGCGATGGCGGCGATGCCGACGACGAGCGCGACGGTGAGGCGCTGGGCGACGGCGAGCAGGTCACCGCGCTTCCAGGCGACCAGCGGCCCGAAGGTCATGGCGATGACCAGCGGCACCATCAGCGGCCCGAAGGTCCAGTTGAAGAAGGGCGGGCCGACCGAGATCTTGGCCCCGGTGAGCGTCTCCAGCGCCAGCGGATAGAGCGTGCCGACGAAGACGGCGGCACATGAGGCGGTGAGGAAGAGGTTGTTGAAGACCAGGGCCCCCTCGCGCGAGACCGGGGCGAAGAGGCCGCCCTGCTTGAGCAGCGGCGCGCGCCAGGCATAGAGCGCCAGCGAGCCGCCGATGAAGGCGACGAGGATGGCGAGGATGAAGACGCCGCGCTCGGGATCCACCGCGAAGGCGTGGACCGAGGTCAGCACGCCGGATCGTACGAGGAAGGTGCCGAGCAGGGAGAGCGAGAAGGTGAGGATGGCGAGCAGCACCGTCCAGACCTTCAGCGCCTCGCGCTTCTCCATGACGATGGCGGAGTGGAGCAGCGCCGTGCCGGCGAGCCAGGGCATGAGGGACGCGTTCTCGACCGGGTCCCAGAACCACCAGCCGCCCCAGCCGAGCTCGTAATAGGCCCAGTAGGAGCCCATGGAGATGCCAGCGGTGAGGAAGATCCAGGCGACCAGCGTCCAGGGCCTGACCCAGCGCGCCCAGGCGGCGTCGATCTTGCCGTCGATGAGCGCCGCCACGGCGAAGGCGAAGGACATCGAGAAGCCGACATAGCCGAGGTAGAGCAGCGGCGGGTGGATCGCGAGGCCGACATCCTGAAGGAGCGGGTTGAGGTCGCGGCCCTCGAAGGGGGCGGGCGCGAGGCGGGCGAAGGGGTTGGAGGTCTTCAGGATGAAGACGAGGAAGGCCACCGTGATCCAGCCCTGCACAGCCAGCACATTGGCCTTCAGAGACAGCGGCAGGTTGCGGCCGAACAGCGCGACGAGGGCGGAGAACAGGGTGAGAATCACCACCCAGAGGAGCATCGAGCCCTCATGGTTCCCCCAGACGCCGGAGATCTTGTAGATGAGCGGCTTGCTCGAGTGGCTGTTGAGATAGACGTTCTCGACCGAGAAATCCGAGACGAGATAGGCGTGGGTGAGGACGGCGAAAGCCAGCGTCACGAAGACGAACTGGCCGAGCGCGACGGAGGGGGCCGTGGCCATGAGCGTCGCGTCGCCCTTGCGGCTGCCCCAGATGGGCACGACCGACTGGAAGAGGGCGAGGGCGAGGCCCAGGACGAGGGCATAGTGACCGATCTCGGGGGACATCAGCGCTGCCTCGCGGGGGCGTTGGGGTTGGGGGCCGGATCGCCCGGCTTCCAGTGGCCCTGCCGTTTCAGGCTGTCGGCCACTTCCTTCGGCATGTAGTTCTCATCGTGCCGGGCGAGCACGCTGTCGGCGCGGAAGGAGCGGTCGGGCCCCAGCACGCCCTCGGTGACGACACCCTGCCCCTCGCGGAACAGGTCGGGAAGGATGCCGCGATAGGCGACGGGGATGGTGGTGCGCCCATCGGTGATGGCGAAGGCGACCTCCATGTTCTCGCCGCGGCGGACCGAGCCGCCCTCGACGAGACCGCCGAGCCGCATGCGCGTTCCCGGCTGGAGGTTCTTCTCGACGACGTCCGTCGGCGACTGGAACAGGGTGATCGAGCCCGACAGCGAATAGAGCACCAGGCCGGCGGCGAGGCCGAGCACACCAAGGGCGAGGCCGATGAGGGTCAGCCGCCGCTGCTTGCGCGTCATGCCGCGGGAGGCGGGCGCGGGCGTGCCGATCGTCGTCATGATCCACCGATCCCCAGTTCATTCACCAGACTGTCGAGGCGGGCGATCTTCTCGGCCTCGGCGGCGAAAAGCCGGCGGGCGCTGGCCGCGGCCTCGCGGGCCTTGTCGCCCTCTCCGAGAACCACATAGGAGCGAACCAGCCGGAGCCAAGAGTCGAAATCCGAGCCATCGGCGGCAAGGCGTTGGGCGAGGCCGTCGACCATGGCGCGGATCTGGGCCGGTCCCGGCGTTGCCTGAGGTGCGGGGGCCGCGGCAGCCGGCGCAGTGCCGCCGAGCCGGGCGATCTCGGAGCGCAGCAGGCCGAGCCAGGGCGCATCGGCCGGCGCCTCGCCGATCATCCGCGTCCACCGAGCCTTCGCCTCCTCGGGCTTGCCGTCCTGCTCGGAGGCCAGCCCCAGGAAATAGCCGGCCTTGGGATGGCCGGGGCCGAGGGCGAGCGCCCGCTCGAAGCCGGCCTTGGCCTCGGCACTGACGACGCCGCCGGCGGCGATGGTCTGCGCCTCCGCGAGATCGGCCTGACGGTCGGCGGTGACCCCAAGCAGCCGCATGGCATTGGAATAGGCGCGCACCGCATCGGGCAGGCGCCCCATGCGCAGATAGACCGGGGCGACGACCTCCCAGCCGCGGCCATCCTCGGGATTGGTCGCGAGATGGGCCTCGATGCGGCCGATGAGCGTGGCGACGTCGCTTTGCTGCGGGGCGGCGCGCTGGCGCTCGGCGAGCGGCTGGCCGGGATAGCCGGGCTGGCCGCGCAGGCCATAGGCGAGTGCCGCGATGGCCGGCACGACAACGATGGCGGCGATGGCGGCGATGCGCCGGCGGCGCGACATGCCCTCGCCGGCAGCACCAGAGGCGCCAGCCCGTTCGGCGGCGGCGATGAGACGGCGGGAGACCTCGATGCGCGCGGCTTCAGCCTCGGCCGGCCCGATGAGGCCGGCGGCGGCATCGCGGTCGACCTCGGCGAGCTGGTCCTTATAGACCTCGACGTCGCGGGCATCGGCGGCGGTGTCCGTCCGGCGCGACAGGGGAATGAGAACGGCGAAGACCGCGGCGCAGGTCATGGCCGCGATCGCGAGCCAGATGCCGATAGAACCGTCCATGGACTGCGACGACGTCCCGTTTATGGGTTCAGCGGGGGGCCAAACCGTGACGCCACCCTACTTGGAATGATCCCAATTAGACCAGCACCCCATCCGGCTACAACGTCCGGGTTGTCGCGCTCAGCGGGATTTGATGTGGCGCAAGGGTGCGCGGGGGCTCAGCGGGCCGCCTTGCCCGAGGCGATGGCGACGTCAGCGGCCTTCTGCAGGAGCTGGGCATAGCTCTGGCCGAAAATGCGCGCCGAGAAGCGCACCGCAGCCTCGATCTGGCTGATCTTCAGCTCCCGATCGGTGTCGGGGGCGGCGCGGATGCTGTCCATCAACTGGGTCAGGGTCGGATCGAGATAGCCCTGGATCTCGGAGAAAACGCGCGAGGTGATCTCGTTCAGCGCGATCTCGGAAGCATGGTTGCGGCAGCAGATGAGCAGGTCGAGCCGCCCCTCGATCTCCTGCACCGTCTCCTCGCTGAGCGGCGCCATCGGATGGTCGGACTTCTGGCGCGGACGCAGCACACGGCGGACCTCGCCGGGCAGATTCTCGATCTGCGCCGAGAGCAGGCCGGACAGGTCGGCGCGCAGCATGCCGAGCCGCTTCTGCCAGACGCCCTCCCCGACAAGGCTCATGTCGGTGCGCAGCGAGCGGATCGAATCGTGGAATTCCTTGATGCCTGCCTGGGCCCGCTCGCCATTGCCCTCCTTCAGGGCCCGCGAGACGCGCTGCGTCGCCCGTTCGATATCGGCGATGACGAGGTCGACCGCCGCCTTGTAGGGCGTCGCCGCGATCTTCACGGGGTCGTCGCTCTCGGCAACGAGCACCGCGAGCCTTGCGAGCTGGGCCCGGTGCACCAGACGGTTCTGCAGCAGGGCGAGGCAGTAGGGCAGCGCCTGTGGCCGATGGGTGGCGATCGGCTCCAGCATGGCCCGGGCGTTGGCGAGGCCCTCCTCGGCGAGGTTCTTGATGCCGTTCGGCGCCCTGGACACCGAGCCGGCAATGATCTGCTGCTCCGCCAGGATGGCGAGGATGTCGATGAGATCCTCCTTCACCCGATCGTCACCGAGGCGGACGGTGAGGCGTTTCCTGTCCTGCTCACTGCGCGCAGCCTGGTCGAGAGCGGCCTGGGCGGAGGCGGCAAGCGTCGGCAGGACCTGGGCGATGGCTGAGGCGACGGGCGCCTCGTCACCGCCATCCTCGGCGGCGCGGGAGATGCGCTCCAGCTCGGCCATGGCGTCGGGCTGCAGGTCGCGCTTGAAATAGGTCCAGATGGCCTGCAGCGAGCCGCGCATGATGCGGCCGCGGGCCTTGGTCTCCAGCCGCTCGTCGATGAGGAAGGGCTCGAGCGACCGGAACAGGAATCGCGGCGTGGCGTCGGGCCGCTCGCCAGGCGCGGCGGGCTGGGCGGCAGGTGCTGCGGTGCCGAGGGCGGCAAGAATGAGATCGCCGCCGGGCACGTCCTCGCCGCGGGAGCGGGCGCGGGCGATCTCGGCGGAGAGCAGTTGCTTGGCGGCGTCGGGAAGCGCGGACAAATAGGACCGCAAGCGCTCCATCGCGGACGGAGCGGCTGAACTGTCGGCTGTGGCTTTGACCGCGGCGGCGTCAGTCATGGGGCCACCACGTTAACGCCGGGGCGTTAAAAAGTGGTGGCGACCGCAAGCCCGCCGGCGACCCGGCGGACCCGCTGCGACGGCCTGCCGCGGACCTCAGCCCACCGGCGTCCAGCTGCCGTCCGGATTGCGGCAGGCGGTGCCAACCGCCGTCTGGGGGCGGCCGCCAATGTAGATTGTGTGGGTATACTCGCGGCAGTAATTGGCGCCGCGATAGTAGGCCCGGCCGGGCTCGACATAGCCATAGGCCTTTTCCGAGCGCCATTCGGAGCGGCGGCCCTCGACCCAGACGACGCGCTCGGCCTCGTAGGCGCGCTGGCGGTCCTGGGCGTCGAGGTCGCGGCCGATGGCATTGCCGATAAGGCCACCGATGGCGGCGCCGGCAAGACCGGCGGCCAGCCGCTCACCCGGGCCACCGCCGAACTGCGACCCGATGAGGGCGCCGGCCACGGCGCCGACGGCGGTGCCGCCCTGCTCGCGGGTCTCGCATCCGGCGACCGTGAGGCCGATCAGGACGGTGGCGGCGACGAGGCGAAGCTTCATGGAGAGTGTCCGTTGCTGAATGGCGGCGAAGGCCGCCGGAAAGGCGGTCGCTACTCTCCAGCGGATTTAGGCGAATTGGGGGCGCACCCTCACACCGCCGGCAAGCGCAGCAGAGCCCGGAGGCCCCCGGTCGGCGCGGCGTCGAGGGTGAGGCCGCCGCCATAGAGGCCTGCGAGCTCGGAGACGATGGAGAGGCCAAGGCCGGAGCCGGGCTTGGTCTCGTCGAGCCGTTTGCCGCGTTGGCCGACGGTGGCGCGCTGCTCAGGCGTCAGGCCCGGCCCGTCATCATCGACGATGATGGTGAAGTAGGCGCGGTCGGCCTCGGTCGGGCTTTCCTCGCGGGCGGCGGTCACCACGACGCGGGACGCGGCCCATTTGCAGGCATTGTCGACGAGGTTGCCGACCATTTCCTCGAGATCGTTGCGCTCGCCGCGAAACGTCACGCCGGCAGGGATCTCGGCGTCCACCGCGAGGTCGCGATCCCGGTGGATCTTCTGCATGGTGCGGGCAAGGCCCCCCACCACCTCCTCGACCGGGACGAGGGTGGTGGCGACGCGGGCGCGGGCGGCGGCGCGGGCGCGGTCGAGATGGTGGTTCACCTGGTCGCGCATGATCTGCGCTTGTTCGACCACCTTGGCGGCGAGCGGATCGGTGCGCCCCGTCGCCTCGTTCTGGATGACCGAGAGCGGCGTCTTCAGCGCATGGGCGAGATTGCCGACATGGGTGCGCGAGCGCTCGACGATCTCGCGGTTGCTGTCGATCAGCGCGTTGACCTCGCGGGCGAGCGGCGCGATCTCGACCGGGAAGGCGCCGGCGAGATGGTCCTGCTCGCCCTTGCGGATCGCGGTGAGGCCGCCCACAAGCGTCTGCAGCGGTTGCAGGCCGACGCGCACCTGGAGGAGGGCGGCGCCCGCCATGCCCACCGCCAGCAGCAGCAGTGTGCCGACCAGCGTCAGGGTGAATTCGCGCACCGCGACGGCAATGTCCTCGGAGGGACCGGCCACCAGCACGGTGAAATCGCCGTCCTCGCCGAGCTCGATGGTGCGTTCGACGGCGCGCAGGCGAACATTGTTCGGCCCGTCGAGATAGCCCTCGCGCGACCGGGTCGGCCCATCCGCCACCGCCTCGGGGCCAAGGGGCGGCAGGCGGCCGTCGAAGAGCGAACGCGAGGCGCGCACCTCGTTGCGGCCGGCATCGGTGCGGATGATCTGCCAGTACCAGCCGGATTGCGGCAGCTCGAACAGCGGCTCGCCGAGATTGGCGCCGACGACGATCTGCGTATCGTCCACAGCGCCGGCGAGGTCGGCGATGAGCAGCTTCACATAGACGCCGAGGCGGCGGTCGAAGCCGCGCTCGACCGAGGCGCGGTTGACGGTGGCAAGGACGAAGCCGGTCAGCGTCAGCAGCACGAGCGCGAAGGCGAGGGCCAGAAGGATAAGGCGCCGCGCCAGCGACGGCGCGCGGGGCGCTGTCGCCATCTCAGCCGCCCGCGGCAGCAGGCGGCGGCTGGAGGATGTAGCCGAGGCCGCGAACGGTCTGGATCACGTCGACGCCGAGCTTCTTGCGCAGGCGCCCGATGAAGACCTCGATCGTGTTGGAATCCCGATCGAAATCCTGATCGTAGATGTGCTCGACCAGTTCGGTGCGGGAGACCACCTTGCCCTGCTGGTGCATCAGATAGGCGAGCAGCCGGTATTCGTGCGAGGTCAGCTTCACCGGGTTGCCGTCGACGGTGACGCGGCCGGCACGGGCGTCGAGGCGGACGGGGCCGCAGGTGAACTCGTTGGTCGCCTGGCCTGCGGCGCGGCGCAGCAGGGCGCGCAGGCGGGCCAGCACCTCCTCCATATGGAAGGGTTTCGGCACATAATCGTCGGCGCCGGCGTCGAAGCCCTGGACCTTGTCGGACCAGCGGTCGCGGGCCGTGAGAATCAGCACCGGCATGGTGCGCCCCGAACGCCGCCACTGCTCGAGCACGGAGATGCCGTCCATCTTCGGCAGGCCGATATCGAGGACGATGGCGTCATAGGGTTCGCTGTCGCCGAGATAATAGCCCTCTTCGCCGTCGAAGGCGCGGTCGACGACATAGCCGGCGTCGGTCAGGGCGGTGGTGATCTGGCGGTTGAGGTCGGGATCGTCCTCGACGACGAGCAGGCGCAAGGCTGAAATCTCCTGAAAGGCTCGGGCGCGGCGTCAGCGGACCTGGACGATCTGGCCGCTCTTCGCATCGATGCGCACGCGGACGACCTTGCCATGGCGCTGCATGACTGTCAGCAGGTAGACCAGCCCGGCATCGGCGCGGCAGAGGCGCGCCTGGAGCACCTCGCCGCGATGCTCGGGGCGGAGCGCCCGCTGGGCCTGCGCGAGGGGGATGGCCTGCCCGCCCGACACCGCCGCGCGCCTTTCGGCCGGCGACAGGCACGCCTCGTCGGCGAGCGCCGGCGCCGCCCAGAGGGCAAGCGCGGCGACGGCGAGAGCGGTGCGACGGACCAGCGTCATCGGGAACGGACCAGGGCGAGGGTGAGCCGCGACCCTAGCCCGCCGGTCTGAACCCCGGATGAATGGCCGTTCATCGATGCCGCGATCAGGGCGCCAGCTTCCGCGTCGCAACGACGCGGAAGACGATGGAGCTGACGAAACCGAGGGCGGTCGCCGCCTGGAGCAGGGCCTCGGCGAGCGCGCCCTGGTCGATCAGCTCGGTCTGGACGCCGGCAATGGAGCCGACAAAACAGCCCATGCCGACGAGGCTCGACCAGACGGTGCGGCTGGCGAGGATCGGCGCGAGGCGAAAGCTCGAACGATCGATGTCGAGATCAGACATGGCAGGTCTCCCGTGAGGTGGACAGGTCAGAGCGGCAGCACCGCCTCCAGCGGCCGGCCCTCGCCGGCGACGGCGGAGAGCTGGACGATGGAGAGGCGGAGGGCGGTGAGGGCTGAGCCGAAATCGGCGAGTTCGGCGGCGCTGGCATAGAGAAAGGCCGGTTCGGTGGTCTCGACCGTGCGGCGCGCGGTGCCGGCCGCATCGCGGATGACGAGGCGGTAGCGCTCGCTCGCCTCGCCGAGGCCGATCTCGGCGAGGTCCCAGCCGTCGCCGCCGAGACGGGTGCGGCGGATCCAGCTCACCGCAATGCCCTCCGCCGTTCTGCGGACGCGCGGCTGGACCGGCGCGAAGGACCGGAGCGCGGTGAGGTCGGCGGTCGCGGCGACCTCCGCCACCGCCGGATCGGCGGCGAGAAGGGTCGAGGAGCCGACGCGGTAGCGGAAGGCGCGGCCAACCAGGTCGAGTTCGGTGACGAGCGGCGCGAGCGGGCCCGACAGAAGCACGGCCTCGGCCCCCGCCGCGACCGCACCGGCGAGATGCTCGGTGCCGCGCTGGCCGCGCAGCAAGGTCCCCAGGCGAAAGGTGCGCTCGGCCACCAGCTCTGCATCGCGGAACTGCAGAACCTCCCAGCCTTCGCCGGGATGGTGGAGCGCGAGGGCATTGGCGCCGCCGAGCACCGCCTTCTCGGGCTGGCCGGCCAACGCCCCGGTGACGAGCTCGACCGTGACCCTGGCTTCGCGGTTCCAGATCCAGCGACGGCCGGCGCCAAGCGCCGTGATGGTGCGGCCCATCAGCGAGGGCCGCGACAGGGTCGCCACGGCCTCGTGGCCGAGGCCCTCACCGCCCCGCCAGATCGTATAGGGCCCGCGCCAGGGATCGGCGGCGACGGCCACGTGCAGCAGCGGCGGATCGCCGGTCTCGGCGAGCGGTGGCAGGGCGAGGACGGCAACAGCGGGCGGGCCTTCCGCCTTGGCAACAGCATAGCTGCGGTCCAGAGGCGGCGGACGCCGGGCGCGGACCGGCGCGGCATGACCGATGGCCTCGGCGCGGCGCATCAGCCCGCCTTCGAGCGTCGCGAGCCGCAGCGGCGCGGTCGAGCCGCCGGCCACGAGGGAGACGACGTCGCCCGGCTCCAGCGCGAGGCGCGAGGGCGGCAGGGCGAAGCTGGCGCGGTCCCGCGCCGCCCAGAGCCGGTGCAGCAGGGCTTCGGCGCGCATGGTCATTTCGCCGCCCTCCCCCGCCGCCGAGAGCGACAGGCCGGCAACGCGACGCCCGCCGCCGGCAAGGCGGCGGCTGGTGACAGCCGAGGCGCGGAAGTCCGCCGCCGTCTCGGCGAAGGCGATGGAGAGTTCGGCCGGCAGGTCATCGGTCTCGCCGCGGGAGAGCGAGAGAGGCGGCGTGTCGCCGTCCTCCACGAGGTCGGCGGAGGTCAGCACCGCCACCGGCGGCGCGGGCCGGCCGTCGAGGACGAGCCCGCCGGCCGAGTCGCGGATCTCGACGCCGAAGGCACGGGCAAGGCCCTCGACCGCATCCCGCGACGTCATGGGGCGGTCGATGGAGAACCCGTCGAGCACGCCCTCGACCGGCGTCAGCTCTCTGACGGCGATGTCGTCATCGCCGAGAACGGCAGCGATCAGGTCGCCGACCGGTGCCGCCCCGAGCCGGCCGGTGAGCCAGTGGCCCGTCTCCCAGTTCGCGCCGTCGGCCCACACGTCGCCAGCGCGCGGAAAGGCCGGCCAGGGCCGGGCGTCCCAGGCCCAGAGCGCGATCCGCGCCGGATCGACCATCCGGCCGCCATAGAGCGGCGAGGCCGGGTTCGCCTGATCATCCGCGCCAAAGGCGGGATCGAGCCGGCCGAGCACGGCTTCGAGCGCGCGGCGCTGGATGAGGTCGTCGCGGTCGCCATTGGAAAAGGGCGGCAACCCGCTCTCGCTGGATTTCGGATCGGGGAAGACCGAGGGGCGGTTAGCGCCGCGATCGACGGCCGGCACGCCGAGTTCGGTCAACCAGATCGGCTTGGAGCGCGGCACCCAGGCGGTCGGAGTGCCCTCGACGCCGCCGATGCGCGGCCGGTGCTGGTTCGACCACCAGGAGACAAGATCCTTCTGGCGATGGACCCAGGGCCTGCCGAGCCCGTCGGTGATCGGCGTGCGCAGGCCGGCGCTGCGGTCCGCCTCCGTGGCGTAGAACCAGTCGAAGCCCTCGCCGGAGGCAAAGCCCGCCGCCAGCGCTGCGCGGTCGTAGGGCGAGCCGGGTGTGTCGTCGCGGCGGTCGTCGAGCGGGGCATACCAGTCGATGCCGACCGCGCCGATGGCCTCGCTCGCCCAGAGGGGATCCAAGGGGAAGTCGAGATCGGCGCCGCGGGCCTGGCCGCCATATTCGGTCCAGTCGGCGGCATAGGTGAGGGTCGCCTCGGGGATGAGGCTCTTCACCTCGCCTGCAAGGTCCACCAGCCCGGCGACGAAGGGATGGCCGCTCGCGCCCCTGACCCGCGTCAGGCCGACCATTTCCGAGCCGATGGCGAAGGCGTCGACGCCTCCCGCCGCCTTGGCGAGGGCCGCGAGGTGCAGGACGAAACGGCGGTAGCGCCATTCGGATGAACCGGCATAGGCGACGGCCTCGCCCGCGATACTGAAATGGCTCGCTGAGGCTGAACCGAGGAAGGCGGCGATCTCGCTGGCCGCAGCCGCCCCGCCATCCGGCGAACTGGGCCGGCCCGGCGCCGGCGTCACAGTGATGCGGCCGCGCCAGGGATGGGGCGGCTGGGACGCCGCTCCGGTCCAGGGATCAGGCAGGGCGTTGCCGGCCGGCACGTCCATCATGACGAAGGGGATCAGCGTCACCTTCAGCCCGCGCGCCTTCAGGTCGCGGATGGCGCGGATGACGGTCGCGTCCGAGGGCGAACCGCCATAGGCGGGCCGGCCATCGACCTCGCTGACGAGGCGGGCGCTGGCGCGGCTCTCGCCCGCCACGCTCCAGTCCACACCCGCCACCTCCTTGTCGCGGCGCTCAACGCCTGGGCGGATGGTGCAGGTTCCGGCGCGCAGGTCGTCACCGAACCAGGCGACCACCAGCGAGACGGATTGAAGGTTCGGGCAGAGCGCCTGTGCATCGTCCAGGGCGAGGGAAAAATCCGAACCATCGCGCGTCGTGTGGCGCGTCTCCGGCGCGGAACGGCCATAGCCGAACTCGCGGGCATGGATGCCCGGCTCGTAGCCGAACTCGGTGGCGCCGGGGATGACCACCAGCGAACGGACCATGGCCTCCAGCCGGCCGACCGGCCGCATCACCTCGAAGGTCAGCTGCGGGATGCGGTTGCCGAAGGCGTCGAGCGGCAATTGCTCGAAGACGACATAAGCGAGGCCGCGATAGGCCGGCGCCTCGCCCGCCCCCTCCTTGGCGACGATGAGCGGATCGGCTGGCTGGTCCTCGGTGCCGCGATGGAGGCGGATCGTCAGGCCCTTCTGGTCGAGCTCCTTGCCGTCGGCCCAGATGCGGCCGATCGCGGCGATAGGTCCCTCGCAGAGCCCCACGGCGAGATCGGCGGTGTAGCTGTAGCTGCGCTGGCGCGGCGCGCCCTTGCCGCCGCCGGAGGCATGTTCGGTCAGCTTCGTCGCCCAGATGACCTGGCCGGCAACCCGCATCCGGCCATAGACGCGCGGGATGGGCGCGCCTTCGGTGGAGGAGAGGACATCGAGATCCTTCAGCCGCGGCCCGTCCGGCGGGCGGGCGCCGAACAGGGCGCGGTCGATGACGGCCCCGGCCAGCGCACCGACGAGGCGGCCAGCCATGGCGCCGGCGGCGCCGAAGCTCTCGCCAATGGCGGCGCCGGCGAAGGACAGGACGAGCGAGGCCATCAGTCGGGCTCCGGCACAAGGTCGGGAAAGGCGAAGGCGAAGGCGAGGCGGCGGCGCCACCAGGACGCGAAGGCGACCTCGGCGACGGCGGCGCCGTCATGGGCGTGGATCAGCGTCGCCGGCCCGGAGAGGATGGCGCAGTGCTTGGCCGGCAGATGCGCGCGCCAGCGGAAGAGCACGACGTCGCCGGGGGCGGCCTCGGCGAGCGGGATGGCCAGAAGATGCCGGCCAGCGGCGAGGGCGAGGGTCTCGCGGCCCTGCGCCTCCGCCCAGTCGGGCGTGTAGGGCGGGACGGTTTCCGGCTCGGGGCCGAGGAGGTCGCGCCAGACGCCGCGGACGAGGCCGAGGCAGTCGCAGCCGATGCCGCGGAGCGAGGCCTGGTGGCGATAGGGCGTGCCGATCCAGCCGCGCGCCGCGGCGATGATGGTGGCGCGAGTGGGCATGGGTGTGCCGTCGGTTGATGGGCCAAAGACCGCGACCCGCCTACCCCACCACGCCCCCGTCATGGCCGCCCTCGCCCGGTACCGGCACGGAGAGGATGCGGTCGATGCCGGGCATGTGGGGGAAGCCGCGGAAATTCAGGGCATTGGCGAAGCGGTCGCGGCAGGTGGAAAAGCTCTTGTCGCAGCCGATGGTCACCGTCACGGCATCGCCGGGGGCCGGCGGGTCCGGCGGCGCCTGCCACAGCGACAGGCGCACACCGCCGGTCACGGCACTCGCCGCGGCGATCTCGACGCTCCAGCCGGCCGCCGCGCCGGAGGTGACCAGCAGCCGCCCTCCCGCCAGCCGGTCGCTGTCGAGGCCAAGGCCGGAGACGACGAGGCTTGCCTCGCCCACCATGGCCACGAGGACCTCAGCGCGGCGGTCGGGCGCCGTGAGATCGACACCGCAGCGGGCATCGCCGAGATCGGCCGAGCAGCGCGGGGTGTAGAGCCTCCCCCGCTCGACATCGAGCGCGGCGGTGCGGGAGCGCAATTCGGCGCGGAAGGCCGGGCCCTCGCGGGTGACGGCGCCGAGCGTCAGGGTGGAGAGGTGCAGGGACAGCTCCGGCGCCTGCCAGTCCACCACATGGACCTCGACGCTCGCGCCGTCATAGCGCCCGGCGCGCAGATCCGCCTCGCTGCTCGCCTCATCCACCAGCGCGCCGGCAATTTCCGCCGTGGCGGTGGCAAAGCCGAGCTTCTCGGCGGCGGCCGAGGCGTCGAAGCCCGAAGCCGCGCGACAGGTGACGCCGTCCACCACCAGATCCGCGTCATGGTCGGTGAAGCCAAGCACGACGTCGTCCCTGCGCCGGACGATCCAGGCCGTGGCGAGCGTGGTGCAGCCGGTGTCGAGCCGGGCCTGCAGGCCGGGGGGCAGCATGCGCATGGGTCAGGGCCTGATCTCGATGAGGGGAATGGAGGGAATGTCGCCGGCAGCGAAGGAGGTGAGGTTGACGTCTAGCCTGTCGGTGTCGAAGCGCACCGGCACGTCGAAGAGGAAGCCGGCGGTGAGGGCGGCGCCCGCTGGCGGGGCCATGTCGAAGGTGACGAGGCCGGTCGTCGCATCGCAGGCAAAGGCGGTGGTCTCGATCCCGGCCACCGCGACCCGCACCGAACCGGCGACAGGCTTGGCCACCGGCCGCACATAGGCGCTGTCACCCTGGCCGTAGGTCTTCGCCAGCGCGAAGACGAGCCTCTCGCCGTCGCCCGTGCCGATCGGCTGATCGGTGGGCGACGGCGCCACGCCGGCAGGAGCGGAGGCGTGATCGAGCCGGTCGCGGAAGCGGAAACCGTGGAGGCGGCCGCGGCGTTCTTCGAAAAAGGCGACGACGGCCTGAAGGGAGGCGAGGCTGCGGACGCCGTAGCCGGCATCCCAGCGGCGGCGGGAATGGGCCCAGCGGGCATTGCGCTCCTCGCGGCCGGAGCCGAGCAGGACGACATCAGTCCGCCGCTCCGGCCCGCCGGAGGCGCCGAGCGCCACATCGAGCGGAAAGGTCACCTCGTGGAAGGCCGGCATGGGCTCCTCGCTTGATCTCGCACAAGGCCGGGCATCGACGGCCGGGCCATGATCGCGGCGATCCCACCCAAGGAGGCCCTCGTGAGCCATACGCCGCATGAACTTTCCGCCGAATTCCCCGACAAGGTGGCGGCCATCTCGCGCCTGAAGCAGGCGGATGCGCATTTCGCCCGGCTCGCCGACCGCTATCACGCGGTGAACCGCGAGATTCACCGCATCGAGGCCGAGATCGCGCCGGCCTCCGACGAGACCGCCGAGACGCTGAAGAAGGAGCGGCTCCACCTGCTCGACCAGATCGCTGCGCTGCTCTCCAAGGCGGCGTGAGCGGGGTGGCCGTCAAAGCTGGCGGCGGCCGCGCGCCACCGCGCGGGCCAGCATGGCGGTCACCTCCGCCTCCGAACGGCGGAAGCTGCCGGCATCGGTGGCCGTGACATTGACGACGACGGCGGGACGGCCCGCCGCCCCTCCTCCACCGGCGGCGACGCCGAGGCGGCCATCGGCGGTGCGGGCAAGCGGCATGACCGCCTCCGCGCCGCGCTCGCCCATGAGGCCCGTCCGTCCGCCGGCAAGAGGAAAATAGGTTGGCGCCGCGACGACACCGCCGCGGGCCATGGGCGTCAGGCCCGAGAGCGGCCCGGCCTCGGCCGTGATGCCCTGCCCGAGGCCGCGAAAGCCCATCATCAGGTCCTGGAAGCCGGAGAACAGCCCATCGGTGATGGGGCGGATCGCCGCGCGCAGCGCCATGGCCGAGAGCTGCTGTCCAAGCGACTGGACGACGGTGCCGAGGTCCTGACCCTTCACCACCGCATTGGCGAAGGCGCGGGACATGGAGGCACCGAAGCCGCGGGCGAGCTTGTCGGCCTCGCCGAGCTCGCGGCGGAAGGCGGACGTGTCGGCGGTGATCTCGACGGAGAGGGTGTCGACGGCGGTCATGGGAAACTCCTTGTGTGCGTGCGTGGTTTGCCGCTCACCCATCCGGAAAGGCTGCCATCAGCCGCTCCAGCCCCGAGCGATCCAGCGGCGCGGCGATGCGGCCGAAACATCCCTCCAGCGCGGCGGCGAGTTCGCGCGGCGTCGCCTGCCAGAACAGCTGCGGCGGCCAGCCAAGGACGCCGAAGGCGAGCCGCATCACCTCGTCCCAGGGGAAGGGCTCGGGGCTCCGCCGAAAGGGCGCCCGGCCCCCTCCTCCGCCGCGCCGCCGCCGAAGGTCACCGCGAGCAATTGCGTGGCGATGCGCGCATAGCCGGCAGCCCCGCCCTCGACGGCGAGCGCCCCGACCTCGCGGTCGGTGATCGCCTCCCCCGCACCGCGCAGCCCGGCGCCGATGATGGCGGCGAGATCTCCCGCCGACAGGCGGCCGGCGGAAAAGCGCTCGGCAAGGTCGACGAGGTCGGAGGCCTCGAAATGCGCCTCGAGTTCGGCAAGGGCCCCGAGGGTGAGGACCAGGCGGCGGCTTGTGCCGCCGAGCTCGGCCTCGATCTCGCCGCGACGGGCATTGGCCATGGGTGCCTCCTCAGGCAGCGGTGAAGGTGAGGGCCCCGGCGCTTTCCAGCGCCATGTCGTAGGTGACCTCGCCATTGTGGTTGCCCGCGAACTCGAGCGCGGTGATCTGGAAGGGACCTGCGACCACGCCGAAATCCGGCACGACGATCTGGAAGTCGCGCACCGCGCCGTCGAAGAAGACCTGGCGCATGAGCGCGTCGGAGGCCTCGTCGCGGAACAGGCCGGAGCCGGAAACCGAGGCGCGCTTGACGCCGGTGCCGCCGAGCAGCTCGCGCCAGCGACCAGCGCTCTCGGCATGGGTGACGTCGACGGTCTCCGCATTGAAGCGCAGCTGGCGCGAGCGCAGGCCCGCGACGGTTACGAAGCCTGCGCCGTCGGCGATCTTGACGAGCAGGTCCTTGCCTTTCTGGGCGGCCATGGGGTTCTCCGGGGGTGGATGGGGGGGACGGACGGGGGGAGGGGGCCAGGGAACGAGCGGCCGAGAACCCCTCACCCCGGCTCGGTGACGGCCCTGAACCGCACGACGCCGTGCCAGGTGCGTCCGTCGGGCTCGCGGCGGATGTCGGCGGTGGCGAAGCGCAGGTTGACGAGGCGCTGGCCTTGCGGCGCGAGCGGCACCGCCTCAAGCGCAGCAACCAACTCGCCGGCGACCAGATGCGCCTCGCTCTGCCCGCCCTGGCGCGACCAGACATGCAGCGTGATCGCATGTTCGTGGCCGGTGCCGTCGCCGGTGGACCAGTCGGTGGTGCGGGCCTCGCCCAGCGTCACATAGGGAAAGGCGGCAGTGCGCGGCGGTTCGTCCCAGACCTTCGGCCCGCCCAGAACCGCCAGAAGTGGCGCATGGGCGAGCAGCCCGTCATGCAGCGCGCGCCTGAGCGCGAGGGAGGCGGGCGCGGTCATGCGAGGCCTCCGCGGATGCGGTCGGCGGCCGGCCCGAGGCGCGGCGTCGCCGGGCGTCCCGTCGCGCCATATTCGCGGGCGAAGGCGTCCGTGGCCGGATCGACCAGGGCGAGCCCGCCATCTGCGCGGGTAACAAGGCGCAGCGGTGGACCCTCATTGGCGGCGGCGATGAGGAAGCGGTCGGCGAGGCGCACGAGGAAGGGCGTGGTCCAGCGGGGCAGGCGGCCGATGCCGGACAAGCCGCCATAGGCGACAGTGACAAGGGGCTTCACGGCGTGACCTCCTCGGCAAAGAGGGTCAGGTAGGAGCGCACCGGCACGTCCTCGCGGATGGCGCGGATGTCGAAGAGCCGCGCGCCCTTGCGCAGGCGGTGGGCGGCGGTGAGGCCGGCGAAGCGGCGGATGACGATGCGGTGGGTGAGGCGCTGGGCGAGGCGATCCTCGGCGAGGGCCTCGGTGCCGCCGAGCGGCGCGATGAGGCCCCAGACGAGGCCCACCGTCTCGAAGGCGCGGGTGACGCCGCCCATGCCGTCCGGCACCTCATAGGGTGCCTCGACATAGAGCCGGTGACGCAGGGTGCCGGGATAGAGGCCGGTTGTCATGCGATCCTCCTCATGATGAAGGGGGCCACCAGGTCCTCGACCATGCGCGGGATGACCGCGACCTCGTGGCCGACGGCGATGAGCGCGCGGTTGTCGAACCAGTGGGCGGTGAGCAGGCGCAGCGCCTGCAGGAGCGAGGGCGGCACGTCCTCCGCCGTGCCGAAGCCGGCAGTGACGTCGAGGGCGATGCCGGCGAGTGGGGTTGCCGGCTGCGGCAGGCTCCCTGGCCGCCAGGCGAGGCGCGGCGGGGCGGCGGTGCCATCGAGGAGGAACCGGTCGACCGGAACGGCGACCGGACCGCCCTCCCCCGCGACCGTCACCGCATCGAGCGACAGGATCGGCCCGATGGGCAACATCAGCCGGCCGGTCGGCGGAAATGTATCGCGCCGGATGCGCCAGCCCTGGCTGAGGAAGAGCCGGCCGGTCATCGCCTCGAGATGGGCCCGCGCCGCCGCGGCGGTGGAGAGGACGAGGGCGTCCTCCTCGGCGCCGTCGAGGCGCAGGAAGGCCTTGAGGTCGGCAAGCGGAAGCGGCTCCCCGGCGGGAGGGGCGGTCTGGATCAGGCTCATCGTGGCCTCGCATGGGCTTTGAGTGGCGGCACGCCGCCCGGCGGTTCACGCGGGCGTGTCGGCGGCGGAACCGGGCGCGGGTTGACAGGGCGGGCGGCGGCGGGCCTTCTCGGCCCGCTCTTGTCCGGGATCAGAGGTTCACGTGCAGGCTTTCGCCCGGGCGCTCGCGGCGCTCGTTTGTCTCTCCCCCGCCCCGGCTTTCGCCGTGATCGGCGGATCTCCCGTCGGCGCCGGCGATCCGGCGTCGGCGGAAACGGTGATGATCACCGGCAACCAGGGCTTCTGCACCGGCGCCGTCATCGGCGAGCGGCTGGTGCTGACCGCCGCCCATTGCGTCGACGGCGCGGGGCGCATCGCCGTGCTGGTCTTCGGCTCCGGCCGCCAGCCGCTGATCAACGAGGTCGTCGGCAGCCGCGTTCATCCGCAATACCGGCGGGCGGACTGGCAGGCCCGCCGCACCGCCGTCGATCTCGCGGTGGTTCGCACCGCGCAGCCCATCGGCCATGGCCGCCGCGCCGCGGGGCTCGCCGGCGGCAGCCTGCCGACGCCCGGAACATCCATCCGCCTCGTCGGTTTCGGCCCGGCAGCGGAAGGCGACGGGCGCAGCGCCGGCACGCTGAGGGCGGCCGCCCTCTCCGTCACCGGCCGTCCCTCGACCTATCAGGTGCGGCTCACCGGGCCGGGCCCCCAGGCGCTCGGTGCCTGCACCGGCGATTCCGGCGGTCCGGTCTATGCATCCGAAGCAGGGCGCCCGGTCGTATCGGGCATTGTCAGCTGGACGACGGGGCGTGGCAGCGCGCGCTGCGGCGCGCTGACCGGCACGGTCCCCGTCGCCCCGCACCGTCGCTGGATCGAGGAAGCCGCTCGCGGCCTTGGAGGTTCCTGATGCCTGTCGTGTCCCCCGCACGATCTCTCGTTCTCGGCGCCTTGGCCGCGGCCTTTGCGGCCGTGACGCCGGCCAACGCCATCATTGGCGGGCAGGCAGTGCCGCCCGGCGATGCGCTTGCCCGGTCCTCCGTGCTCATCGTCACCGGTGACGCCAATGGCTGCACCGGCACGCTGATCGGCCGGCGCACGGTGCTCACCGCCGCCCATTGCGTGGCGGGCGCCAGGCTCGCCGTCGTCGCCTTCATCCGCCAGGGCCGCATCGTGGCGCTGACCCCGGTCTTGGCGGCGGCCGGCCATCCCGGCGTTTCCGCCCAGGGCGGCCGCACCGCCCCGATCGACGTGGCCGTGCTGACGCTACGCGACCTTCCCCCCGCCGGCTTCGGCCCGGCGCCGATCGGCACGCGCGATCCCGCGCCCGGCAGCCGCGTCACCATTGCGGGCTTCGGCCGGCAGCAGCTCGACAATATGCGCAGCGCCGGCGAGCTGCGCCGCGTGGCGCTGCCCGTGCTCCAGCGCTCGCCTTCCGGCTACACCGCCCTCGGCGACCTGCAGCGGCTCTCCCGCGGCTTCGGCCCCTCGGCCTGCCAGGGCGATTCCGGCGGCCCCGCCATGGTGGGCGGCAGCGTGGTCGGCGTCGTCAGCCTCGTCTCCGGCCCGCCGGAGACGCGCGGCTGCGGCTCGCTGACCGTGGCCATGCCGGTGGTCGGCATTGCCGGCTGGATCCGCGGCGCCATGGCGACCGGCGAGGCCGTCGCCCCGCCCAATCCGGTGGTTGCGACCCTGCCGCCGCCCCGTGCGCCGGAGCGCCAGGGCCTGCCGCCCTGGGCGCGGCTGGATCGCGGCGGGAATTGAGGGGTCAGCCGTCGAACTGCTTGTCGAAACCGACGAGCAGGTCGCGGCCGCCCTTCGGCATCGGGAAGCCGTAGCCCCCGCCCTGACCGGACCAGGAGAGACGCCCCTCGCGGTGTTCATCGCTGGTGTAGAGATCGACAGCGATCTTCTGCATCGTCAGGTGAACGGCCTGCAGCGCATCGACACCCCCGGCGACGCTCACCCTCAGCTCATCCGGCCAGCCAATCTCGTAGCGGCAGAGCCAGCCGCCATCCGTCCCCGCCTCGGGTCCATAGATCGTCACCGGCACGGGCACCTCACCCGCCTCCGTGCGCAGCGTCAGAATCCGCGTGCCGATCACCATGGCGACCTCTGGCGAATGGGCAGGCAACAAGCCTATCCCGTCCGCCGGAGCCGATCAGTCCGGCCGATGCCGGATCAGCCCGCCGCCACCTTCAAGAGCTTGATGGCGTCGAAATCCGCCACGCCGCCGCCGACGCGCTTGGTGGTGTAGAACAGCACATAGGGCTTGGCGGAATAGGGGTCGCGCAGGATGCGCAGGCCGACCCGGTCGACCACCAGATAGCCGCGGCGGAAGTCGCCGAAGGCGATGGGCGTCGCGCCCGCCGCGATATCCGGCATGTCCTCGGCCTCGGTGACGGGGAAGGTGAAGAGGCTCGCCTGCCCGCCGGCCTGGGCCGGCGGCGCCCAGACATAGGCCCCCGACCCGTCCTTCATCTTGCGCAGCGCGCCTTGCGTCTTGCGGTTCATGACGAAGCGGCCGTTCTGGCGGTAGCCGGCTTTGAGCGCATAGACGAGGTCGAAGAGCACATCGGCCGGATCCTCCTCGGGGAAGCCCGCCGCCGCGCCGCTGGCGACCGTGCCGATCTTGCCCCATTCCCAGGCCGCATTGGCGACCAGCGTCTGGGTGAGGAAGCCGGTCGGCTTGTTGACCCCGTCGCCATGGACGAAGGCGGCGCCCTCCTGCTCGGCGAAGACGGTCTCGACCTCGCCGGCGATCCAGCTCTCGAGATCCACCGCCGCGTCGTCGATGAGCGTCTGGGTCGCCGCCGGCATGGCGTAGAGCTCCATGGCCGGGAAGACCTGCTCGGCGAGGAGCGGCGCGTCGGTCTGGCTGCGCGCCGCGGTCTCGCCGACCCAACCGGTGGCGGGGCCCGCCTTGGCGAAGGGGCGCTTGTAGGTGGCGCCCGAGACTTGGCGGACGCCGGCAATGGCGCGGATCGGCGACAGCGCGGAGAGGCGCTGCGTCACCGTCGTCTCGATCTCCGGCGGGGCGAGATAGCCGCCATCCGGGCCGGAGCCGACCGAGAGGGAGCGGGTCTCCAGCGCGCGCAAGGCCCCGGTCTCGCCGGAGCGGATATAGGCCTCGAAGGCGGCCTTGTGCTCGCTCGCGCCCGTCCGCGCCTCCCGACGCTCGGGGCTGAGCTGCGGGCGGCGGGCCTCCAGCACCAGGCGGTCGAGGCGGGCGAGCCGCTCGTCGAGGGCCCGGTCGAGGCGGGCGAGCTTCTCCTCGGTGACGACATCGCTCGCGCGCCGCTCGATCTCGACAAGGCGGGTGTCATTCGCCTCCTTGAAGGTCTCGAACAGGCGCATGACCTCGTGATGGGTCAGCTGCGCCTCGTGGGGGAGCAGGGTCTTGGTCTCGGGCGAGGCGTCGGTGTGGATCTCGGGCATGGATTCCTCGGGGTTTGAGGGGGGTGGAAACGCAAAATGCCCCGCGCGATGGCGGGGCTCGGGGGGTTGAAGATGCGAGAGCGGGCCTACGCCGCGACCCGCGTCACCCGCGCTCCGGCGAGCGCCGGAAAGGTCACGACCGAGACCTCCCAGAGATCGACCTCCAGGAGCCGGCGGGGTCCGTCACGGCGGCGGCGCTCGGCACGGATCGCCTTGAAGCCGATGGAGAGGCCGTCGACCGCGCCGGCGGCGAGGAGGTCGAGCGCCTCCCGCCCCCGCGCCGTCGCCGTCACCAGCCGGCCGGTGACGCGAAGCCCCACCGGATCCTCCGCCAGCGACAGCCAGGTGCCGATGGGCTCGGCCGGATCGTGCTGCCAGAGCATCCGAATTCCGCCCGTGCCGCGGCGCAGCAGCGAGGCGGCAAAGGCGCCGCGCTCCACCACGTCGTTCTGGGCGTCGGGAATGCCGAAGAGCGAGGCATAGCCGGTGAAGATGCCGGTGGCCGGGTCGAGCCGGGCCGGCGGGGCGGCGAAGCGATGGAGCGCGGCGCTCATGATGGCCTCCGCGGGGTCCGGCTGAACGGTGCGCCGCCGGGGTCGAGGGCGCTGATGCGCCCGCCCCCGCCGCGAACGGGGCGCGGACGGCTCTCCTCCAGGGTGGCGAGGGTCTCGACGAAGCGCCGGATCGGGTCGGCGTCGGGCATGGGTCGGCGTTCCGGCCGCAGCCGGCGGAGAACCTGGTCGATCATGGGATGGTCCCGCGGGATAGGCCCTCCCGCGGGAGGGCGCCTCACTGCTCCAGGAGCAGCGTGTTCTGGGCGAATTCGACGCGGCGCAGCCGCGACAGGTAGCTCATGCCGAGCAGGTTGGTGGCGAGCGCCCCGGCGGGCAGCACCACAGCATCGACCGAGGCGACGCTCATCCCCTCCACCTCGAGGCGCGGGATGGTGACGCGCTTGCCGACGACCCGGCCATTGGCGGTCTGCATCGGCGCGTCCATCACCATGCCCGGCCGGACGAGGCCGAGGTCGAGGCCGGTATTCCATGTCAGGGCGACGATGGTCGCGCCGGTATCGACCAGAACGTCGAAGGATCGCCCGTCGACGCGAGCGCGGGCGCGGACATGGCCGTCGCGGTCGGCATAGAGGCGCTTGGCGGGATAGCCGCCATTGCCGCCGGCCGGTATGGCGGCGGGCGTGACGGCGGCTGCCTGCTGCGAGCGATGGCCGGAGGCGCCGAGCAGCGTCTCGAAGGCGTCGGGCCGCAGCACCGCGAGACCGGCGACGGGCAGCATGAACAGGAGGAAGGCTTTCGGCAGCATGACGGCAAGCTCCGTGCGCGGCCATGCTGGCGGCTTCGTCCTTGGCGAGGCGTTAAGGCGGCGGCGGCGCTTGTCCGCAGGGTGAAGGGGCGGTCAACGGCAATTGAGACACATGGGGTCATTCGTCCTCGCGGGAGCCGTGCGGCCGGCCGGCACGGGCGTTGAAGCGGGCGAGTTCGCGCACGAAGGCGTCGAAGCGACGGTTGGCGGCGGCGAGTTCCCTCAAGGTCCAGACGAGGAGGCCGGTGGTGACGGAGGCCCACATGAACAGGGCCAGGGCGGCGATGTCGGCGCGCTCGATGAAGGCGCGGACGACGGGTTCGGCGCCCTGGGGGAGCATGGCGATCCTTTCGGGGTGGGGCGGAAAGGAAGGGCAGGATGGGCTCCTCACACCCCCGGCTTCTGCCTGGGATAGCCCAGCGCCTCGCGCTTCTCGCCGTCCGACAGGAACCCCGCCGCGCCGATGCGCCGCCACAGGCTCTCGCGCTCGGCATGGAGCGCGCCGATGGCGTCCTCGTCGGGCGTGGCGTGAAGCGTTCCCTCCGGCACCAGCCAGCCCACGAGCGCGCCGACGATGCGGCGGGCGAGCGGCAGGGCGGTGTCGCGGTGGAAGGCGCGGTTGGCCTCCTGGTAATTGGCGTAAGTTGCATCACCGGGAATGCCGAGGACGAGCGGCGGCACGCCGAAGGCGAGCGCGATCTCGCGCGCCGCGCCGTGCTTGGCCTCGATGAAATCCATGTCCTTCGGGGACAGCGACAGCGCCTTCCAGTCGAGCCCGCCCTCCAGCAGCAGCGGACGGCCGGCATTGCGCGCGCCGGAAAACCCCTCCGCCAGCTCCGCCTTCAGCCGCTCATACTGCTCCTCGGTGAGGGTGCCGTCGCCGCCGGAATAGACGAGGGCCCCGGAGGGCCGGGCGGCATTGTCGAGCAGCGCCTTGGTCCAGGCGGTGGCGGCATTGTGGATGTCGATGGCGGCCGCCGCCGCGGTGAGCGGGGCGAGGCCGAAATGGTCGTCGAAGGGATGCGGCAGGGTGAGGTGGAGGATCGGCGGCACCGCGCCCTCCTGCACGAAGCGCAGCGACCGCCCGTCGAGCTCATAGTCGTAGGCCGCGGGCCGGCCGTCGGCGCCCGGCACGAGGCGCATCCGGTCGGGGCGCAGGACGTGGAGTTCGCGGATACGGCCCTCGACGCTCACCGCCTCGACATAGGCATTGCCGGTGAGGAGCAGATGCGTCGCCAGCATTTCGGCGAGGGCCACGCGGTCCTGGGTCTCGTTCGGCCGCTCGATGAGCAGCGCCGCCGGATGGGCGGGGGCATCCGAGCCGCTTTGGGTGAACTGGAAGGGGATCTCGGCGGCCGCACGGGCGACGCGGGCGACGGCGCGGGCGGCGACCGGGTTCTTCGCCAGCGCCTCGCCATGGAAGCGCTTCGGCTCGGGCGCGGACCAGGCGGGCCGACCGAGCGGCGACAGCGCAACGAGGGCGGCCGTGCGCGACCGCTTCGCCTCGGGGGTGCCGAGGAGACGGGAGAGGAAGGACATGGGAGGCTCCGCGAGGGGCGGGGTGGGGATGTCAGTCGAGGCCGATGATGACCTTCTCGGGCCACTCGGGATGGCTTAGCCAGATCGCGATGCGGGTCAGGTCTCGGTCCGATGGCATGGTGATGACCGCCTGATCCAGGGCGTCTCTGACCAATACGCGGCGACCAGGAGTCCTGAGCATCGAGGTGAAGTCCGGCGGCCGGCCCGGATCCACGTCGGTGTGGTCGCCGAGGAGCACGTCGGTCGGGCCATCCTGTTCCGGATAGGCCTTGATGATGATGCAGTCGGGCGTGGCCCAGGCCGGTGCGGTCGGCGGATCGACAACCGGAATGTTCGAGGTGGGGCGGTCCTCGATGAAGAGGATCGAGTTAATGGGGCTTGTGGAGACGCTTTGCTTCATTCCGGGTCCCTCATTCGCGAACCGCTCGGCCTCCAATCAATGCCGAACAGCCGACCGCGACGTCATCCGAGGCCGATGATGACCTTGTCGGGCCAACGCGGGTGGCTGAACCAGAGGCTGACCCGCGTCGTTACGCCCGGCACGGGAACAGCGAAGACCTCGGTGTCGTCGACCTCGACGACGCGGATGAGGCGCGAGGGTGTGGGGATCTCCCTGACGAATTTCGGCTCGCGGCCGGGATCGACCTCCGCGCGGGTGCCGATGACGACTTCGGTCGGCCCGTCGGGCTCGGGCAGGAGCATGAAGCAGATCGAGGTCTCCGTGGCGCAGGCCTGGTTTGGGAAATCCTCCGGCATGAAGATGGGGACTTCGCCACCCGAGCGGTCTTCGATGAACAGGATGGAGTGCTCTGGGCGAACGATTGCGGTTTGCATCATTGCTCACCTCTGTTTCTCAACCATCGGACGTAGGCACCCTGGGTGTTGCTGCAGTGCTGGCACTGGGGCCAGACATCTTGTGGACGCCCCCAAGGATTCCAACCTGTGTTTGGCTGATGATCGAAATACCAATGACCTGAGACTGTACCGGGCGTTCTGACACCGCAAGTGTTGCAACCGTTGCGGTTGCCAAAGAGGTCGTTCAAGTCAGGCTCGGCTTGATTAAATCGTCTTCCAATAGGAGCTGGAAAAGACTCCACGGCAAATCGACCCGGACTGAACCGCCCCCGGTTCGCCGGAGGCCTTTTGGGTTAAGTTATGCGGCCATGGCTGCCTGGTCCAGCATGGCATAGTAGCGCTCCTCGGCTTCGGCGGGCGGGATATCGCCGATGGGGCGCATCAGGCGGCGGTGATTGA
>NZ_JAPZTZ010000029.1 GCF_027532945.1 Phreatobacter sp. | reverse complement strand
TCTGCACCGCCAGCCGTGGCACGCAGGGCCAGGGCCTCATGCCCGACCTGACCACGCGCGTCACCTGCGCGCCGGTCGGCGGCCGCCGCCGCAACGACATCTGCCACTACATGGGCTGCTCGACCTTCTCGAACTTCACGGTCCTGCCGGAGATCGCGGTGGCGAAGGTCCGCGAGGACGCCCCGTTCGACAAGATCTGCTACATCGGCTGCGGCGTGACCACCGGCCTCGGCGCGGTGATCTGGACGGCCAAGGTCTGGCCCGGCGCCAATGTCGTGGTCTTCGGCCTCGGCGGCATCGGCCTCAATGTCATCCAGGGCGCCCGCATGGTCGGGGCCGACAAGATCATCGGCATCGACCTCAATCCGGCCAAGGCCGAGATGGCCAAGAAGTTCGGCATGACCCACTTCATCAATCCGGATGAGGTCGGCCGCGACAAGGTCGTGCAGGCGGTGGTGGATCTCACCGGCGGCGGCGCCGATTTCTCCTTCGAGTGCATCGGCAACATCCACACCATGCGCCAGGCGCTGGAATGCTGCCACCGGGGCTGGGGCGAGAGCATCATCATCGGCGTCGCGCCGTCGGGCACCGAGATCTCCACCCGGCCGTTCCAGCTGGTCACCGGCCGCGTCTGGAAGGGCTCGGCCTTCGGCGGCGCGCGCGGCCGCACCGACGTGCCGAAGATCGTCGACTGGTACATGGAGGGGAAGATCGACATCGACAGCCTGATCACCCACACCATGCCGCTGGACGAGATCAACACAGCCTTCGACCTGATGCACGAGGGCACCTCGATCCGCTCGGTCGTGACCTTCTGATACACAGGCGCCGCGGCTCGACTCCATCGCGCCGCGGTCCTGTCGAAGCACTGCAACAAAGTCCCTTCACGCTCGGTTCATGCCAAAGGTGCTGCCTGTCCTGCGGGCGGCATCGACCTTCGGTTGAACGGAGCAGCGCACGATGGACGATCGCGACTATGTCAAACTGAAGCCCGAACTCATGGGCTTCCGCTATGTGGGCCAGGTGCCGCACGAGGCCCGGCCCCTGCTCACCCGCGCCTACGAGGACCTCAAGCGCTCCATGGGCGCCGCGTGGGACCAGCAGATCGCCGCCAGGGAAATCTGCTGGATGAACATCTGGCAGGAGGACGACGAGGGCGACGCCATGGAGCTCTCCGACAAGGCGCTCGCCGCCGAGCTCCACGCCTGGTGCGAGACGGCCGCGGCGCTCTATGCCGAGAAGGGCGCCATCATGGATGGCTACGGCTTCGTGGTGAACCCGATCGGGTCGAAGCCGCAGGTCTGGCACGTCGACTAAACCACCGATGCCGCCGCCGTCTGGATCCCGCTGACGCAGTTCACCGACCGCAACGCCACCCAGTTCATCACGCTTCCCCACGACACGCCGGACGAGGCGCTGGAGGCGGTGGCCTCGAATGTCGACCATGTGGATGTCGACGCGCTGGCGCGCCATGTCGACCACCTGCAGGTCCACCAGATCGTCGCCAAGCCCATGTCGGTGCTCTACATGGGCCGCGGCACCATCCACCGTGGCATTTCGAACAGCGGCGACGACAACCGCATCTCCTTCTACATCTCGCTCCACTTCATCCGCGATTACGCGGTGTATCCGTACTATGCGGACGAGCGGTCGGAGAAGGCGGTGGTGAACTTCAACGACTGAACGATGCGGGGGCGGCAGGGACCATGGTCCCGCCGCCCCGTCGCTGGCCTATTCGGCGGGTTGGGCGGCGAGTTTCGGCTTGTCCTCTGATGTCGCCGGCTGGCGCGAGGCGGCATAGAGCAGCGCTGCCACCATGAGGTAGGCGACGGCCACGGCGGGCGACTTGGCAAAGCCCACCGCCTCGCCGTGCATGAAGCCGAAGAAGGTCAGCGCAGCGCCTGCCGCCGAGAACATCGCCGCCTCGACGAACTTCTTCTCGATGACGAAGACGCCGATGGCGCCGAGCACGAGGCCCGTGATGATGGCACCGCCGCCCATGATCTCCAGCCCGTGATAGAGCACGCCGACCTGCGCCATCTTGTCGAGGCCGACGGCTGCGGCATTGGTGCCGGCGGCCCCCAGCGCCCCGTCGATCAGCACCTTGGCCCAGGCCGCGAGATGCGGGGTCAGCGCCAGCACGACGGCCGGCGCGTGGCTCGACGGCGTCGTCTGGAAGGCCTGAGCGCCGATCAGCATGCCGATGTAGAGCAGGATCGGCGCAATGGCGACGACGGGGATGAGGGCTGTCAGCAGTGCGATGATGCCGAACCAGGCGAGCGCCAGCACCATGACGCCGGTCAGCGCCGAATAGCCGATGCGCCCGCCCATCGCCTTCCAGCCGGGATGGCCGATATAGACCGCGTTGATGAAGGGGTTGCCCATCAGGCAGCCGATCATCGACACGACGCCATCGGCGCTGAGCACCTTCGTCGTCGGATAGTGGTCGCCGGCCGCCTCGGCGCTCTCCACATTGTCCATGGCCTCGACGAGGTCATAGATGCCGAAGGGAATGGCGGTGACGAGGATGATCCCGAGGAACTGGAAGCCCGAGAAGGTGTGGCCGATGGCCGGGATCGGCAGCGAGAAGCCGAAGCTCGAGAAGGCCTGGCCGAGCTTGTCGAAGCCGACGCCGCCGATGGGCTGGCCGATGAGCACCGAGGCCCAGGCGATGAGCATGCCCGCAGCAATGGCGACGAGGCCGGCGGGGATGCCGCGCGGATAGCGGAAACCGCCGAACCACGAGAGCATGATGATGGCAAAGCAGGTGAGGCCGATCACCGGCGTCATGTACATTTCCATGGCCGGGCGCATGGAGATGAAGGCGATGGAGACGCCGGCCAGCGTGCCGAGTAGGGCCGCCCGCGGCGTCACCTTGCGGATGTAGGGGGCGATGAAGCCGCCGACCATCAGGATGACCGACTGGATGAACACCCAGGCAAGGCCCGCCTCCCAGCCCTTGATCGGATCGCCGGTCGAGATCGAGATGGGCAGCATGATCACGAAGGTGACGATGAACATGTGCGGCACGCTCACGCCCGAGGGCAGCGCGCAGACGTCCGAGCGGCCGGTCTCCTTGGCGAGCTTCCAGGCGAGATAGGCATAGTACATAGTCGACAGGGCCATCATCAGGCCGAGGGCCGGGAGGATGCGGCCGAAGACGAGGCTGTCCGGCATCTTCAGCACGAAGCGCAGCAGGCCGGTCAGCACCAGCATGTTGACGAGGATGTTGGTGCCGAAGCCGAAGAAGGCGTTCCAGTCGCCCGGCGTCCACAAGGCAGGCTGGCCGCGTGAAGCGGCCGTGTCGGTCATGGCCATGCTCGTCTCCCCTCTCAAGGTCAGGATGTCAAAGCGCTGCGGTGACGGCCTCCGTGGTCGTGACCGAGCCGAAGATGCCGCCCTGGGCGGCGATCATCTTCAGGCCCACCGCATGGAACTCGTCGAAATAGGAGGCGCAGGCATCGCCCGGCACGAGGCAACGGAAGCCGCGGTCGTTGGCCTCGCGCACCGTGGTGTGGACGCAGACCTCCGTGGTGACGCCACAAACGATAAGCGTCTCGATCCGCCGGTTGCGCAGGATGAGTTCGAGGTCGGTCTCGTAGAAGGCGCCCTTGCCGGGCTTGTCGATCACCGGCTCGCCGGCGACGGGCGCAAGCTCCGGCACGATGTCATGGCCGGGCTCGCCGCGGATCAGGATGCGGCCCATCGGCCCGCGGGCACCGATGCGCATGGACGGGTCGCCACGCTCGACCTTCAGCGGCGGCGCGTCGGTGAGGTCGGGACGGTGGCCCTCGCGGGTGTGGATGACGAGGAGGCCCGCCGCCCGGGACCCGGCGAGCAGGCGGGCGATGGGCGGCACGGCGCGCTGGAGTTTCGCCACCTCATTGCCGAGCGCCTCGCCGAAGCCGCCGGGCTCCAGGAAGTCGCGCTGCATGTCGATGACGATGACGGCCGTGCGGTCGAGATCGACCGTGACGGGGGCCGGATCGGCGGCAATGGTGGCCTGGCGCATGACACGCGCTCCGCGGCGGATGACCTCTCGGCGAGTGTCAGGACACCAGCAAGGAGCGGGCCAGCCGCGAGGCCGCGGAATTGTGTACAATCAGGGGGTGCAGCGCCCAATCATAGGGCAACTCACCGCGGAGCTGCCGGGATTCGACGCAGCGAGCGGGTCAGTGACCCGCACCGGCCTTGCCGCCACGGTGGAGCAGGGGCCTGACGATGACATGCATGGCAAGGGCCACGATCCCGCCCAGAGCCAGACCGACGAGGCCCGATCCCACGGCGGTCACCAGCCATTCGACCGCACCCTTGGCCGGGGGCACGATCGCCGCTACGGCGACCGCGACGGCGTGGATGACATGTTCCGGGCCGGCGAACCCGTAGCCGGCAAGACCGTGCACGACGATGCCTCCGCCCACCCACAGCATGGCCAGCGTGCCGACAAGGCTGAGACCTTTCAGGAAATGCGGCATGCCCGCCACCAGCACTCGGCCGACCGGCTGCGTGAGATGGGCGACGGCGTGGTCGGCGCCCGTTGGCTCCCGCGGCGCAAGGCCCGTCGGCCGGCCGCGGATCACCTCGCGGAGGCCGCTCACCGGCCGCTCGCTCTGGGCAAGGGCGAGGCCGACATCGTCCGCCTTCACGATCAGCGCCACGGCCCCATAGACGAGGATGGTGATGCCGATGCCGACCACGGCGAGGACGAGCGCCTGCATCCAGATGGACGACACGGTGATCGTGGACAGGGCGATGGCCATAATCTCGGCGGAGAGGATGAAATCGGTGCGGATGGCGCTGGAGACGCGCTGGTCCTCGAGGGCCTTAGCATCGGCCGGCGCTGCGGCCAGCGGGTCCGGTCCCTTGGCCGCGGCGCCGTGCGGCACGACCATGCCCAGCACCTTCTCGAAACCCTCGAAGCACAGATAGGCGCCACCGGTCATCAGCAGCGGCGTCATGGCCCAGGGGGCGAAGGCGGCAAGGGCGAGCGCAGCCGGCAGCAGGAACAGGAGCTTGTTCTTGACGGAGCCGATGGCGATCTTGCCGACGATGGGCAGCTCCCGCGCCGCGGCGAAGCCCACCGCGTAGCGCGGCGTGACGGCGGCGTCGTCGATGACGATGCCCGCGGCCTTGGCGCCGGCCTTGGTGGCCTGCGCGGCCGCGTCGTCGAGCGTCACCGCCGCCACCTTGGCGAGGGCGGCGATGTCGTCCAGAAGGGCGATCAGTCCGGTGCTCAAGGGGTCCTCCGCATCGCGCGCCGGCGATCCGCCGCGACCATCAGGTCACGGGCGGCGCGCCGGCACAACGCCGCAGAGCGCGGGAAGGTCCCGCGGCTCAGGCGGGACGGTCGCCCTTCTTCATCTTGGCGGCGGCACGGTTGTCGACGCCGGGCAGCATCTTGGCGGGGTCGCGGGTAACCACCACGTCGACCACCGAGGGCCCCTTGGTCGCCAGCGCTTCCTGAAGCGCGGCGCGCAACGTGCCGGGGTCCTCGACGCGGATGCCGTGGCAGCCGAGCGCCTTGGCGGCATCGGCATAGTTGGTCTCGGCGAGGTCCGAGGCATGGTAGGCGCCCGGCCCATAGACGAGGTGCTGCAGCGCCTTGACGTAGCCAGAGGCGGCGTTGTTGACGACGACGATGGTGAGGTCGAGCCCCATGCGCCGCGCCGTCTCGATCTCGCCCAGCATCATGTTGAAGCCGCCATCGCCGGTGAGGCCGATGACCTTCTTGCCCGGCGCGCCCATGGCGACGCCCATGGCGCCGGGCAGGCCGTAGCCGATGGAGGCGAAGCCGCGATCCGGCACGAAGGAGCGGCCGGGCTGCTTGGTGTCGAACAGGAGTCCGCCCCAATGGGCCGCGAAGCCACCATCGGCGACGAGGAACCCGTCGGCCGGCAGCACCGCGTTGATCTCGGTCATCAGCCGACCCATGCTCACCGGCACCTCGTCGGAATTGAGCTTCTCCGACACGTCGGCGCGCCAGGCGGCCATGCGCTGCGGCACCTCGGCGGCGTAAGGCGCAAGGCGCGCGCGGATCGCCTCCGCCTTCGGCGCCAGCGCCGCGGCGAGGTCCTCGATCCCGAGCTTGGCATCGCCCCACAGCACGATCTCCGGCTGCACGGTGCGGCCGAACTCCTCGGCGACGATGTCGAGATGGATGATGCGCTTGCCCTTCGGCGGCACGGTGAAGCGCTTGGTGGCGATCTCGCCGAGCTTGCAACCGATGACGAGGATGAGGTCGCTCTCCTCGATCAGCCCGTTGGCGATACGGTCATAGCGGCCGAAAAGGCCCGCCGAGAGCGGGCTGGTGCAGGCGATGGCGCCCTTGCCGGTCATGGTATGGGCGACGGGGATCGAGAAGGTCTCGGCGAAGCGCTGCAGCGTCGCCGCCGCGCCCGACAGGTGCACGCCACCGCCGGCGAGCACGATCGGCCGGCTGGCACCGGCAAGGAGATCGGCGGCCTTGGCCAGCGACGCCCCGTCCGGGCGGCAGCGGAGCGCCGGCGCCCCGCCATGGGCGGGATCGACGCGGAAGTCATCGTCGGTGAAGCCGTGGGTGCCGTGGCAGATATCCTCCGGCACATCGACGATGACCGGGCCCGGCCGGCCGGTCGTCGCCACCGCGAAGGCGCGGCGCATCAGCTCGGGGATGCGGTGGATCGCCTCGACGCGGATGACCTCCTTGGCGCAGGGCCGGAGGATGTCGAGCTGCCGGCTCTCCTGGGTCATGTTCTTCCAGGAATGGTCGCGGTGGGTGTCGCCGACGATGGCGACCATGGGCGTGCCGGCATTCAGCGCCTCGATGAGGCCCGTGACGAGATTGGTCGCGCCAGGTCCAAGGGTGGCGTCGACCAGGCCGACACGGCCGGTGACCTTGGCATAAGCGTCAGCGGCGAAGCAGCCGGCGCGCTCGTCGTTGATGAGGTTGTGCTTGAGGCCGAGGCGGCGGGCGGCGTCATAGAAGGGCAGCAGCTGGAAACCGCCCATGCCGAACATCGGGCCGCCGTCAAAGGCGAGGATCATCCGCGCCAGGGCTTCGCCGCCCGTCATCTCATTGTCGCTCATCGAGCCTCTCCACCCGCGGACGATGCCGCATCAAGGGGTGGACGGGCGGAGGTCCGGCATCGCCGGTGCGGCGCGCGCCTGGCGCCGCCGCTGCCTCCGGGCTCCCTCCCAGCCCCGTGCCGCGCCGTTGCCCGGCGCCTTTCACTTGGGGCGCAACGGTTAGGGAGGCCCCCCCGGCCTGTCAACGCAGGCGAAGGGCAGGCCAGCAATGCCGGCCCGGCCCCGTGTGATGCCGCCGGATCAGTCGGTCTCGTGGGCCGCCGACCAGGCCTCCGCCACCTCGGCGCCGGTGGCGAACCACACATTGGGGAAGGTGCGGATGAAGGCGATGAGCTCGCGGATCAGTGCGATGCGGCTCGGCCGGCCGCCCACCTGCGGGTGGAAGATCATGTCGAAGAGCCCCCCCCACTTGTAGATCTCGCGGAACTCTTCCTTGTAGACGCTGAGCATGTGCTCGTTGGTGAAGATCGGCCGCGGCGTCTTCACCGAGAACAGCGCGAAGGGCGCATCGTCCAGCGACCAGTGCCAGGGCAGCTCGATCACGCCCTTGGAGCCGTCCGGCATGATGTGCCGATAGGGGTTGATGTCGTCCATCAGCGAGGAATCATAGAGGAAGTTGTGCTTCTTCAAGAGCTTGAAGAGCCCTTCCGAGACCTCGCCGGCGGGCGACCGGTAGCCTTTCGGCACCACGCCGACGGTGCGCTTCAGCGCTTCCAGCCCCTTCTCCATCTCCTCGACCTCGGCCGCCGGATCATCGCTCACCCAGCGGTGGGAATAGGAATGGTGGGCGACCTCGTGGCCGTCCTTGAGGATCATCTCCACCCGGTCGGTGTGGTTCTCCGCTGTCCAGCCGGGCACGAAGAAGGTCGATTTGATGCCCTCGTCGCGCAGCGTGTCGAGGATCTTCGGCACGCCGACCTTGGCGCCATAGCGGCCCTGGCTGAGCACGCCGGGACGGCGGGCATTGTCCGGGTCGCGCGACGTCCACAGCGTCTCGGCATCGAAGTCGAAGGTCAGCATGACGGCGCAGCGGGCGCCGTTCGGCCATTTGACGCTCATGTCATGCATCACGTCTCTCCCTTGAAGATTCAAACCTTGCCGTGGCGGGCGGCGAGGAAGCCGCCATCGACGGGCATCACGACACCGGTGACGAAAGCCGCATCCTCCGAGGCGAGGAAGGCGACGGGGCCGGCAATGTCGGCGGGCGTGCCGAGGCGCTCGACCGGCGTGCCCTCGACGATGAGCCGGGTATAGAGCGCGTTCTGGCGATGGCCCGTGGTCATCGGCGTGGCGATGAGGCCGGGCGCCACGGCATTGACGAGGATGCCCTCCGGCGCGAGCTCGCCGGCAAGCTGGCGGGTGAACTGGGCGACGCCGGCCTTGGCCACCGCATAGGCGGTGGTGCCGGGATAGCCGGTGATGCCGAAGATCGACGAGACATTGATGATCCGCCCACCCGGCCGCGGCAGGTGCGGCAGCACCCCGCGCGTCACCTTCAGCACGGCGGCGAGGTTGGTGGCGAGGAACCGGTCGATCAGCGCGTCGTCGCTGTCTGCGAGCCGCTTCGAGCCGCCAATCCCGGCATTGTTGACCAGCACGTCGATGCGGCCGAGGGCGGTGAGCGCGTGAGTCGCAATGGCCTCGCCGGCGCCCGGCGCCGCGACGTCCTGAAGGAGCCACGGCTGGCCGAGCCGGGCAGCGGTCGCCTCCACCTCGGGCAGCACGTCAACGAGCAGCACCCGCGCGCCCTCCCGCACGAAGCGCTCGGCCACGGCCTCGCCGATGCCGCGCGCCGCTCCCGTGACGATGACGCCCCTCGCCGAAAAGCGCCCCGCGTCAGGCAAGGCGGCCTCCATCGACGGGCAGCGCATGGCCGGTCGTGTAGGAGGCCTCGTCGCTGAGCAGCCAGAGCACGGCGGCGGCCACCTCCTGTGGCTGGCCGAAGCGGTTCATCGGGTGCTTTGTCTTCTGGAAGGCCTCGCGCTCGGCCCGCACCACGGGATCGGCAATGTTCGCCATGCCCTGGCGATGCATCGGGCTGTCGATCGTCCCCGGACAGACGCAATTGACGCGGATGTTCTCGGTGGCGTGGTTCAGGGCGAGGCTTTTGGTCAGCAGCGTCACCGCGCCCTTCGAGGCGGAGTAAGCCGAATAGAGCGGCGAGCCCTGCAGGCCGGCGGTCGAGGAGAACAGCACCACCGCGCCGCGGCCCGCCTCGCGCATTTGCGGAATGATGTGTTTCGCCGCCAGCCACGAGCCCTTCACATTGATGGCGAAGACGCGGTCGAACTCGTCCTCCTCCACGTCGATGGCGATCTTGGACGGACCGATGACGCCCGCCGCCGCGACCAGCAGCTCCACCGGCCCCAACTGCGCCCGCGCCGTCTCGGCGAAGTGCTTCACGTCGGCAGATGAACTCGCGTCGCCCGTGACGGTGATGGCGCCGGGGCAGAGGGCGGCGGTCTCGGCGAGGGCTGCGGGATCGCGATCGAACAGGGCGAGCTTGGCGCCCTCCGCGACGAGTGCGACGGCCGAGGCACGGCCCAGTGCCCCACCGGCCCCGGTGATGGCCGCAACGCGGCCCTCGAAGCGACCCCGACCGCTCATGCCCATGGCGAGCCTCCGCGTATCGCCGAACGATACGGCTATATCGCCAGTGTGAGAGGCCTCACCGGGGCCTGTCAAACGCTGTGGAAGCGAGCATGGGAGGCCTGCCGCTGATGCAGGCCGGCAAGCGGAACGGCCAGTCTCAGCCGCTCAGGGCGCGGGCCGCCTCGATGGCGAGAGGCGAGAAGCGGCGGCGGAAATCCTCGATCGACCATTCGCTCAAGGAGCCGGCGATATGGACCGCGCCGATCGGCCGACGCATGCCGTCGAGCACGGCGGCGGAGAGCACGACCTCGCCGATCAGCGCCTCCTCGGCGGCCCAGGAATAGCCATCTGCCCGCGCCTCGCGGATCTTCTCCCACACCTCCGGCAGGGTGATGCGCGATTTCGGCGTGAAGGCGCGCAGCTCCGAGCGGGCGAGGATCTCCTCGACTTCGGCGTCGGGCAGCTGGGCGAGGCAGGCGCGCCCGCCGGACGACAGGAAGGTCGGGATGCGCCGGCCCGGCAGCGTCGCGTAGAAGGTCTCGCGCTTGCTCTGCAGCCGGATGGCGTAGACCGTCGTCTCCTGGTCGAAGAGGCTGAGGTCGACGCGCTCGCCGGTGAGCTTGCGCAGGTCCATGAGCACCGGCGTCGCCCGCTCCACCAGCGGGTTGGAGCGCAGATAGTCGAAGGACCGGTCGAGCAGCCGGCGGCCGAGGGTCAGGCGGCCATTCTCCGAGCGTTCGAGATAGCCCCGCGCCAGCAGCGTCTGGCCGATGCGCTGGGCTGCGCTTTTGTTGACCCCGGTCGCGGCGGCAATCTCGCCGAGCGACTTCGGCCGCGGGCTCTGGGCAAAGGCTTCCAGCACGTCGAGTGCGCGGGCAACCGACTGGAGGAAAAGGCGCTCATCGACGGCACCGGTGCCGGCAGTCTTCTTCATCCTTCACCGCCCCAACGGGTTCCTCCGGCGCGGGCGGTGTTCTGAGGGCCCGACGCGCGCGTATTGCGAGCCGATACCACCGGAACGCGATGCGTTACAAGCTGCGGGGGATCACGCAGGGCGCGCCGACATGGCGAGCGCCTTGAGGTCGTGGCCTGCGGCCTCGCTGGCCGCCAGGGTCACCGGCTCGGCAAGGGCAAGGATGCGGCGTGCCAGCATGTTGTCGGCGGGACGGTTCACCGACTCGATGCCGATGAGCACGCCACCCCGGAAGGCCAGCAGCGAGAAGCGGGCCTCATCTGGCGCGCCAATCGTTACCTGGTGGTCGAAACCCGTGGTGAAACCCGCCATCTGCAGCTTCAGGTCACCCTGGTCAGACCAGAACCACGGCACGGCGCGATAGGGCTGCGGCTTGCCGGCGAGGCGGACCGCGATGGTGCGGCCCTGGTCGATGGCGTTCTGCACGGATTCCAGCCGGATACGGCTGCCCGCGAAGACATTGGGATGGCTGCAGCAATCGCCGATGGCCGAGATATGCGGGTCGGCGGTGGCCATCATCTCGTCCACCACCACGCCGTTCTCGACCGCAAGGCCGGCGGCCGCGGCGAGTTCGGCGTTCGGAATGCCGCCGATGCCGACAAGGACGAGATCGGCGGCAAGGTGCTCGCCGCCATCCAGCTCAACGCCCGCAACCCGGCCATCGCGGCCGGCGATGCGCAAGAGCTTCGCACCGAAGCGGAACTGCACGCCGGCAATCTCGTGGCGCTCGCGGAAGAAAGCCGAAATGGCCGGCGTCACCGCCCGCGCCATGACCCGGTCGGCGGCCTCGACGACATGGACGCGCTTGCCGCGCTTGGCGGCAACGGCTGCGAATTCGAGGCCGATGAAGCCGGCGCCGATCACAACAACATCTGTCGCCGCCTGCAGCCGGGCGCCAAGCGCGCGGGCGTCCGCGAGCGTCCGCAAGGTGGCGACGCCCTCAAGGTCCGCACCTTCGCCAGACCACAGCCGCACCCGCGATCCCGTGGCGAGAATGAGATGACCATAGCCGCAGACGCCACCGTCGGAGAGCGCGAGGCGGCGCGCCGCGCGGTTGATGCCGGTGCCGGACACGCCGATAGCGAGGCGGATATCGAGCTTGTCGAGCATGGCCTGGGGGCGCAGCTCCAGCGCCTCCTCGCCAACCTGGCCGAGCAGGAAGCCCTTGGAGAGCGGAGGCCGCTGGTAGGGCAGCGCCTTTTCATCGCCGATCATCTGGATCGTGCCGGTGAAGCCCTCCTCGCGCAGCGACAGCGCCGCCTGCAGGCCGGCCTGGCCGGCGCCGAGGATGACGACATCGGCATGGGGAAGGATCGCTTGGGTCATGGCTCTCGACGGAGGACGGGCGCAACGGGCGCCCTTTAGCACGCGCCTCGCCATCCGTCAGGCACCGTCGGCCTCACGCTGCGGTGACGGCGAGCGGCAGGGTCTTGAGGGCGCGCAGGTTGTTGTTGAGGGCGCGGGTCGGTTCGCCGGTGAGCTCCAGTGTCTTCACGCGGGCGATCATCGCCTTCAGCACCGCTTCGCCCTCAAGGCGCGCGATCATCTGGCCGATGCACATGTGGACGCCGGCACCCAGCGCCAGCTGGCCCATGGTCTGGCGGGTGAGGTCGAAGGCATCCGGCCGCTCCCAGGCCGCCGGGTCGCGGTTGGCTGCGCCGAGCATGATGAGGATCTTGGTGTCGGCCGGAACCGCGACGCCGTCGATCACCACGTCGCGCATGGTCTGGCGGCAGACATTCTGGATCGGCGTCTCCAGCCGCATGGCCTCGTCAAGGGCCGTGCGGATGCGGGTGGGATCGGCCCTGAGGAGCGCCCATTGGGCCGGGTCCATGGCGAGGTACCACAGCGCGGCGGAGATCATGCTGGAGGTGGTGTCGAGCCCGCCACGCAGGAAGGAGCGGACGAGGAGCGGCGCCACCTCCGGCTCGATCTCGCCGCGATCGGCAGCCGCGAAGATCGAGGCGCCGAAGCCGCCGGGGACCATCGCCTCGCGCTGCATCGAGGCGAGGTACCAATCCCAGATGGCGTCGGCCTTGCGCTGGGTCTCCTCGAACCGCGCGTTCCTCGGCCCCTGGCCGTCGAAGTTGAGCGCGCCGAGCAGGAAGAGATTGTCGCGCACCTCCGGCCCGTTCCTGAGGCCGAGGGCCGGCGGGAAGGTGGTGGAGACATAGGTCTCGGCAAGGTCATGGACCCCGCAGAAGCGTCCCTTCTCCACCAGCTCCGCGACCAGCCGGTCGGCAGCGGCCTCGAAATCGACGCGCCAGGCGCGGATGAGCGCGGGCGAGAGGACGCGCTGGAGCGCCGACCGAACCCGGGTGTGCTGGGGCGGGTCGACCTCGACGATCGGGCTCGCCGGCCGCCAGGCGCCGGGCTTGCGGATGTCGCCGAGGCCCGACCCACCGGTGGAGGAGAAGGTCTCCCAGTCCTGCAGCACAGGGCCAATGTCGCGGTGGCGGCCCATGGCATGGACGCCGTAGCGCGACAGCTGCACCACCGGCCCTCCCCGCCGCACCGCGTCATGCATGGCATGGGGCTCGGCCAGCACGGCGTCGTCATAGGGATCGAGGTCGAGGACCGGAGCGGGGCGGGAGGCGGCGGCGATTTCCGACATGGCGCGCGGTCCTGAGGTGTCGTATCGATCAACAATACGTCAGTATTGTCGGATTGTGCGGATCCCGGCTGCCACCTGTCAACGCTGCCGCCCTGCCTCCAGCGCATGGCGGCTTGCCGCAGGCGGCGCTATGAAGGCTCGCGTCGCCGCTCCGGAGAACCCGCCCCGCCATGCGCTACTCGGTCGTCTCGCTTCTCGCCGGCGCGCTCACCGGCAACCGGCGCTGGACGCCGGCCTGGCGGGATGCGGCGCCGAAGCCCGCCTATGACGTCATCGTCATCGGCGGCGGCGGGCACGGCCTCGCCACCGCCTATTACCTCGCCCGCACCCACGGCATCGCCAATGTCGCGGTGCTGGAGCGCGGCTGGATCGGCGGCGGCAATGTGGGCCGCAACACCACGATCATCCGTTCGAACTACCTGCTGCCCGGCAATATCCCGCTCTACGAACTGTCCCTGAAGCTGTGGGAAGGGCTGGAGCAGGACATCAACTACAACGCCATGGTCAGCCAGCGCGGCGTCCTGAACCTCTACCATTCCGACGCCCAGCGCGACGCCTATGCCCGCCGCGGCAACGCCATGCGGCTGCACGGCATCGATGCCGAACTCCTCGACCAGGGGGCCGTGCGCCGGCTCTATCCCTTCCTCGACTACGACAATGCCCGCTTCCCCATTCAGGGCGGGCTCCTGCAGCGGCGCGGCGGCACGGTGCGCCATGACGCGGTGGCCTGGGGCTATGCCCGCGCGGCAAGCGACCGCGGCGTCGATATCGTCCAGAACTGCGCCGTCACCGGCTTCCTGCGTGAAGGTGGCCGCATCACCGGCGTCGAGACGACCCGCGGCACGATCCGCGCCGCCAAGGTTGCCATGGCGGTGGCCGGGAGTTCGTCGCAGGTGGCCGACATGGCCGGCTTCCGCCTGCCGATCGAGAGCCACGTTCTGCAGGCCTTCGTCTCCGAGGGCCTGAAGCCGATCATTCCGGGGGTCATCACCTTCGGCGCCGGCCATTTCTACATCAGCCAGTCCGACAAGGGCGGCCTCGTCTTCGGCGGCGACATCGACGGCTACAATTCCTACGCCCAGCGCGGCAACCTGCCCGTGGTCGAGGATGTCTGCGAGGGCGGCATGGCGCTGATGCCCGCCATCGGCCGGGCGCGGATGCTGCGCAGCTGGGGCGGCGTCATGGACATGTCCATGGACGGCTCGCCGATCATCGACCATGCGCCGGTCGAGGGGCTCTATCTCAACACCGGCTGGTGCTACGGCGGCTTCAAGGCCATTCCCGGCTCCGGCTATGCCTTCGCCCATCTCATCGCCCGCGACGAGCCGCATCCGGCGGCGACCGCGCTCCGCCTCGACCGCTTCGCCCTCGGCCGCGTCATCGACGAGAAGGGCCAGGGCGCCCAACCGAACCTGCACTGAGGCCCGATGCGCATTCCCTGCCCCTATTGCGGCCCGCGCGACAGTTCCGAATTCGCCTATCACGGCGATGCGGCCCCGCGCCGCCCGGCGGTTGGCAACGCCGCGGCCATGGCGGATTATGTCTACCTGCGCGCCAATCCGGCCGGCCCGATGGAGGAACTCTGGTACCACGCGCAGGGCTGCCGCTCCTGGCTGGTCGTGACACGCGACACCCGCGACCACGCCATATCGAACGCCCGCCTCGCCGCGACGCGGAGCCCGGCATGACCAGCCATCGCCTCGCCTCCGGCGGCCTGATCGACCGCGCGACCCCCATCGGCTTCAGCTTCGACGGCCGGCCGCTCACCGGCCATGCCGGTGACACGCTGGCCTCGGCGCTGGTGGCGAACGGCATCCGTCTCGTCGGCCGCTCGTTCAAGTATCACCGCCCCCGCGGCATCGTCTCGGCGGGGCCGGAGGAGCCGAACGCGCTGGTCGAGAAGGGCCGTGGCCCCCGGCGCGAGCCCAACACCCGCGCCACCACCATCGAGCTCCATCCCGGCCTCGACGCGGCGAGCCAGAACCGCTGGCCCTCGCTTGCCTTCGATATCCAGGCCATCGCCCAGTTCGCTGCGCCGATCCTCGGCGCGGGCTTCTACTACAAGACCTTCATGTGGCCGGCGGCGCTCTGGGAGCGGCTCTACGAGCCCGCCATCCGCCGCGCCGCGGGCCTCGGTCGTCTCTCCGGCGCCGCCGATCCGGACGCCTATGAGAAGGCCCATGCCTTCTGCGACCTGCTGGTGATCGGCGCAGGCCCTGCCGGCCTTGCTGCCGCGCTCACGGCCGGGCGCGCCGGGGCGCGGGTCATCCTCGTCGACCAGGATTTCCGCCTTGGCGGACGGCTCCTCTGCGAGCGGGTCGAGGTCGACGCCATGCCCGGTCCCGTCTGGGCCGGCGAGGTGGAAGCCGAGCTGAAGAGCCTGTCCAACGTCCGCATCCTCACCCGCACCAGCGCCTTCGGCCTCTATGACGGCGAGGTCGGCGCAGTGGAGCGGCTCACCGACCATCTCCCGGTGACGCCGGCCGGCGAGGCGCGACAGCGGCTCTGGACGCTCGTGCCGAAGCGCATCCTTCTCGCCGCCGGAGCCATCGAGCGGCCCATCGTCTTCGGCGGCAATGACCGGCCAGGCGTGATGCTCGCTTCCGCCATGAGGACCTATGTCGAGCGCTATGCCGCCCTGCCAGGCAGGCAAGTGGCGCTCTTCACCACCACCGATGACGGCTGGCAGACCGCCGCGAGCTTCGCCCGCGCCGGGTCCCCGCTTGCCGCGATCATCGATGCGCGGCGCGAGGTGCCGGAGGCGGTCCGGGCGCTGGCCGGCGACGTGCCGGTCTTCCTCGGCGCGCGGGTGCTCGACGCCATCGGCGGACAGTCGCTCAGGGCCATCGACATCGTCGGCGACCATGGCCGCCGCCGCCTCGCCGTGGACGGCCTCGCTGTCTCCGGCGGTTTCAATCCGGACCTCGCCCTCACCACCCATCTCGGTCACAAGCCCGTCTGGTCGGATGAGCGCGCGGCCTTCATTCCCGGCGACCTGCCGGCGAATGTCGCCGTGGCCGGCGCCGCCGCCGGCCGTTTCACCCTCGCCGCGGCTCTTGCCGACGGCGCAAGGCTCGGCGCGGAGGCCGCCCGCGAGGCCGGTCACACGCCCGCCGAGACGCCGGCTTTCCGCGCCGGCGACGAGCCCTGCGCGGTGGCGCCGCTGTTCCATGTGGAGGGCGGCCGCGGCAAGGCCTTCGTCGACCTCCAGAACGACGTCACCGACAGCGATGTGGCGCTCGCCGCCCGCGAAGGCTTCGTCTCGGTCGAGCACCTCAAGCGCTACACGACGCTCGGCATGGCCACCGACCAGGGTCGGACCTCCAGCGTCAACGGCCTCGCCATCCTTGCGGCGCTGACCGGCCGCACCATCCCGGAGACCGGGACAACGCGTGCCCGTCCGCCACATGTGCCGGTGGCCATCGGCGCGCTGGCGGGCCTCCACCGTGGCCGCGACTTCAAGCCGACCCGCCTCACCCCCGCCCATGGCTGGGCCAAGGAGCAGGGCGCGATCTTCGTGGAATCAGGACCCTGGCTTCGGGCGCAATGGTTCCCGAAGGCCGGCGAGACGGACTGGCTGCAGAGCGTCACCCGCGAGGTCGAGGCCGTGCGCGCGGGCGTCGGCATCTGCGATGTCTCGACCCTCGGCAAGATCGCGCTCTCGGGCCCCGATGTCGGCACCTTCCTCGACCGCGTCTATGCCAACACCTTCTCGACCCTGCCCGTCGGCAAGGTGCGCTACGGCCTGATGCTGCGCGAGGACGGCTTCGTCATGGACGACGGCACCACGGCGCGTCTGGGTCCGGACGAATGGGTCATGTCCACGACCACCGCCAATGCCGGCAAGGTCATGCAGCACCTCGCCTTCTGCCATCAGGTCCTATGGCCGGAGCTCGATGTCCAGATGGTCTCGGTCACCGAGCAATGGGCACAGTTCGCCGTCGCCGGACCGCGCTCGCGCGACCTTCTCGAGGCGCTCTTCGGGCCGGAGGCGGATGTCTCCGACGCCGCCCTGCCCTATCTCGGCTGCACCACCCTGGCCCTCGGGCCGACGCGCGCGCGGCTCTTCCGCATCTCCTTCTCGGGCGAGCGCGCCTATGAGATCGCCGTGCCGGCCGGCTATGGCGACGCCCTCGCGCGCGCGCTCATGGCGGCCGGCCGGGACCTCGGCGTCACGCCCTATGGCACGGAGGCGCTGGCCGTCATGCGCATCGAGAAGGGCCATGTCGCCGGCGCCGAACTCAACGGCCAGACGGTAGCGCGCGACCTCGGCCTCGGCCGGATGCTGTCGAAGAAGAAGGACTATGTCGGCCGCCTCATGGCCGAACGTGCCGCGCTGAACGAGGCCTCGCGCCCGACCCTCGTCGGCCTGAAGCCGACCGTTGCCGGCGTCCGCCTGCGCTCCGGTGCCCATGTCCTGCCGCTTGGCGTGCCGCCCACCGCCGAGCACGACCAGGGCTACGTGACATCCACGGCCTATAGTCCGACGCTCGGCTCATGGATCGCCCTGGCGCTGGTGGCGAACGGCCCGGCCCGCCATGGCGAGGAGGTGCGCATCCACGACCCCGTCCGATCAGGCGACGTGGTGGCGACCATCGTATCCCCCGTCTTCGTCGATCCGGAAGGAGCACGCCTCCATGGCTGATCCTGTCAGCGACTGGACCCACCGTGGCGGCTTTGCCGGCCTCTCCCGCCGCATCGGCAGCGGCGAGGGCTTGAAAGCCGTGGAGCGCGCCGGGCTCGCCGCGGCGACTGTGATCGCGCGGCGCGGCAAGGCGGCAGACGCGGCGACGGCACTCGGGCGGATGCTTGGCGCGCCTGTCGTGGACGGCGGGAAGCGGACGTCTGGGGGAGACGTCACCGTCCTTGGCACCGGGCCGGGCACCTGGCTCGTCTTCGGCGACCGGCCGGCGCTGGTCGCCGACCTCACGGCAGCGCTGGACGGGCTCGCCGCCGTGGTCGACCAGTCCGATGCCAACGCCATCCTCGACCTCTCCGGACCGCGTCTCGTGGATGTGCTGGAGAAGGGCCTGCGCCTCGACCTCCACCCCGCCGCCTTCGCTGCCGACGATGTCGCCGTGACGGCCATCGCCCATGTCGGCGTCACGCTGTGGATGAGCGATGACCGCGCCACGGTGACCCTCGCCATCCCGCGCAGCCTTGCCGGCAGCCTGCTCCACTGGCTGGAGGCCTCGGCCCGGCCAGTCGGCCTCACGGTGGAAGCCGACTGAGGCGACGGCCGCTTTCTTGATCTGCGTCAACCCGTCGCGTCGCCTCACGTGTCAACTTTATTTGACACACAGGGAGGCATGCCATGCGGATCCTCTTCGTCCACCCCAACTACCATTCCGGTGGCGCGGAGATCGCCGGCACCTGGTCCCCGTCGTGGGTCGCCTATCTGACCGGCCACCTGCGACGTGCCGGCTTCGACGATATCCATTTCATCGACGCCATGACCGATAACGTGACGAGCGAGGACCTCGCCCGCCGCATGGCCGAGCTTACGCCCGACGCCATCGGCGTCACCTCCATCACCCCGTCGATCTACAAGGCCGAGGAGGTGCTGCGCATCGCCAAGGAGACCGTCCCGAACGCCGTGCGCGTGCTCGGCGGGGTCCACGCCACCTTCATGTACAAACAGGTGCTGAGCGAGGCGCCCTGGGTGGACGTCATCGTCCGCGGCGAGGGCGAGGAAATCTGCACCGAGCTGATGAGCGCCATCCGCGACGGCCGCTGGCCCGAAACGCGCTCCTCCATCAAGGGCCTGGCCTTCCGCGACGGCGACCAGATCGTCGCCACGGCGGCGGCCGCAACCGTCAAGGACATGGCGACCATCAAGCCGGACTGGTCGATCCTCGACTGGAGCAAATACATCTACATCCCCCTCGGCACCCGCGTCGCCATCCCGAACCTCGCGCGCGGCTGCCCCTTCACCTGCTCCTTCTGCTCGCAGTGGAAGTTCTGGCGCGACTACCGGGTCCGAGACCCGAAGGACGTCGTCGACGAGATCGAGGATCTCGTCGTCAACCATGGCGTCGGCTTCTTCATCCTCGCGGACGAGGAGCCCACCATCAACAAGAAGAAGTTCGTCGCCTTCTGCGAGGAGCTGATCGCCCGCGGCCTGCCCGACAAGGTGAAATGGGGCATCAACACCCGCGTCACCGACATCTATCGCGACCGCGACGACCTGAAGTTCTACCGCAAGGCCGGCCTCGTCCATGTCAGCCTCGGCACGGAGGCCGCGGCGCAGCTGAAGCTCGACCAGTTCAACAAGGAGACCAAGGTCGACGAGAACAAGACGGCGATCCGCCTGCTGCGCGAGGCCGACATCTTCGTCGAGGCGCAGTTCATCGTCGGTCTCGACAACGAGACGCCGCAGACGCTGGAAGAGACCTACCGCATGGCCTGGGACTGGCAGCCGGACCTCGCCAACTGGTCCATGTACACGCCCTGGCCCTTCACGCCGCTGTTCCAGGAGATCAAGGACCAGGTCGAGGTCTTCGACTTCTCCAAGTACAATTTCGTCACGCCGATCATGAAGCCTGCGGCCATGGAGCGCGGCGAGCTGCTCGACGGCGTCATGAACAATTACCGCCGCTTCTACATGAAGAAGGCGCTCCTGCATTACCCCTGGCGCGGCACCGGCTTCCGCCGCCGCTATCTGCTGGGATGCCTCTATGCCTTCCTGCGCGCCGGCTTCAAGCGCAGCTTCTACGACCTCGGCAAGGCCGGCTATTGGGGTCCGCAGACGAAGAAGACGGTCGACTTCCATTTCGACGAGACCCGCACCCTCGCCGAGGCGCAGCTCGAGGACTGGGAGGCCTCCGCCGACCGAGCGGCGCGTGCCGCCGAACGCCGCGATGCCGTGCGCACCCAAATGAAGGAGCGCGCCGAGATCCGCGCCTGCGGCGGCGGTCCCGCGGCGCCGGCAATGTAAGCGGGGCAGGAGGAGGCAGCCATGGCAAGCGGCGGCGCCGTCATCGGCCCCAATGCCGTGCTCCAGCACGCGGCGGTGATCCGCCGCCACGGCGGTGAGGCCCGCCTCGCTCAGGTGATGGCAGCGGCACGGCTCTCTCGCCTGCCGACGGGCGACGCGATGATCCCGGAAGGCGAGGCCGCGGCCCTGCACCGGGCCCTGCGCACCGCGCCCGATGCGGAGGCCCTCGAACGCGAGGCCGGCGCGGCGACCGCCGACTACATCCTCGCCCACCGCATCCCTGCGGCAGCGCAGCGTCTTCTGAAGGCACTTCCCGCCGCCCTTGCCGCTCCGCTGCTGTCGCGGGCCATCGAGCGCAACGCCTGGACATTTGCCGGCTCGGGATCATTCCGGCGGATCGATTCCTGGACCTTCACGCTGCGCGATAATCCACTGGTGCGTGGCGAACAGGCCGGGGAGCCGCTCTGCGCCTGGCACGCGGCGGTCTTCGAGCGGCTCTACCGCGTGCTGGTGGCGCCCGATTGCCGCTGCCGAGAGACGGCCTGCGCCGCGGCGGGGGCTGCCGAATGCCGGTTCGAGATCCGCCGGCGCCCCGGCTGATCGCAGCTCACAGCCGCGACGGCGGCCGCAGCACGATGGACGCGAAGTCGCGCGCCAGCCGGTCGATGGCGTGGCGGTCGGCGCGATACCATTCCGGCGACCAGTTCATCATGCCGAGAATGGCGAGGGCGAGCGTCTCCGCCGGCACGTCATCCGGCACAAGGCGCGCTGTCGCAAGATCCGCGACGATGCCGTCCCACACCGCCTCGTAGCGCTTGCGGACCGGGCGCGCCGCGGCCCTGACCGCCTCCGGCGCGTCGGTGAAGGCCTTGAGGCCGGCCGAGGTGTAGTCGCTGTGATCGAGCAGCGCGTGGAGATGGGCGGCGATCGCCGCCTCCAGCCGCTCCGCCGGCCCGGCCGTCCGGGGCAGGCCCTCCAGCGCCCGCGTCACCGTCTCGTGCACGCGCTCGACGCCGTCGTTCATCACCGCGGCGACGATCGCGTCCTTGGAGGCGAAATGGTAGTAGATGCTGCCGGCCTTGATGCCGACGGCGGCGGCGATGTCGCGCAGCGTCGTTGCCTTGGTGCCGTTGTGGCGCAGGATCCGCGCAGCGGCGTCGAGGATGGTCCGGCGCGCATCCCGCGGCGCCGCATCCGCTCCCCTGGCCTCGTCGGCGCCGTCCATTCCGTCCATTCCCCTTCAGGCCATCACGCCGCGATGTCCCATGCCGGACGCCGTCCGGCAACCGCTGTCAGAGGCGCTTGGCCACCTCTTCGAGCATGACCTCGGTCGCGCCGCCGCCGATGGACTGGACGCGGGCGTCGCGCGCCATCCGCTCGATGGCGCTGCCGCGCATGAAGCCGAAGCCACCATGGAATTGCAGGCAGCCATACATGACCTCGTTGACCAGCTCGCCGCAGAGCGCCTTGATCATCGACACCTCGCGCGTCACCTCCTCACCGCGCGTCTCGCGCCAGGCGGTGGCATAGACGAGCTGCCGGCAGGCCTCGGTGCGGGCGGCGAGCAGCGACAGCTTCTGGCGGATCGCCTGCTTGTCCCAGAGCGGCGCGCCGAAGGCCTTGCGGGTCTTCACATAGTCCAGCGTCAGGTCGATGGCCGCCTGCGATTCCCCGACCGCCATGGCGCCGAGCACCAGACGCTCGTTCTGGAAGTTCTTCATGATGGCATAGAAGCCGCGGCCCTCCTCGCCGAGGATGGCGCTCTCGGGAACGAAACAATCCTCGAAGACGAGCTCCGCCGTATCGGAGGAGCGCCAGCCATGCTTGTCGAGCGCGCGGCCGACGCGGAAGCCGGGCGTGCCCTTTTCCACCAGGAACATGGTCACCGACTTGGAGGCCGGTCCGTCCGTGCCGCTCTTCGCGGCGACGCAGTAGAGGTCGGCGTGGACGCCGTTGGTGATGTAGAGCTTCGTGCCGTTGAGCAGGTAGCCGCCCTCCACCCGCCGCGCGGTGGTGCGGATGCCTTTCACGTCCGAGCCCGCATCCGGCTCCGTCACCGCCACGGCGGTGATGACCTCGCCCGCGACAATGCCCGGCATCCATTTCGCCTTCTGGGCTTCCGTCCCGGCGTTGAACACATGGACCGAGGCCATGTCGGTATGGACCAGCGCGGTGATGGCGACGCCGCTGAAGGTCGAGCGTCCCAGCTCCTCCGCATAGACGACGGTCGCCAGCGCATTCATTGCCGAGCCGCCGAAGGCTTCGGGGTAGCGAATGCCGAAGAAGCCGAGGCTGCCCATGCGCCTGAGCACGCCGCGCGGCACGAAGCCCGCCTCCTCCCAGGCTTCCGCGTGCGGCTTTACCTCCTCCTCGACGAAGCGGCGGACCTGGTCGCGCAGCATCTCGTGCTCGGTCTCGAAGAAGGGCGAGCGTGCCCCGGCGGTGAGCTCGGCGGGATTTTGACGGATGGTCATGGCGGTCCCTCGGCGATCTTGACCTAACAGACGTTAGGTAGGCAGACTGGCCAGGTCAAGCAGGGGATCGCAGGATGACCGCCGCCAGCCTCCAACGCCCGGGCCCCGAGCCCTTCGCCGACCTGATCGAGCGATTGCGCCAGCACCACGGTGCCGTGCTTGCCGGTGGTGGCAAGGCGCAGGTCGACCGCCACCACGCCCGCGGCAAGATCCTGGTGCGCGACCGCATCGATCACCTGCTCGATCCCGGCAGCCCCTTCCTCGAACTCTCGCCGCTCGCCGCAAACGGCCTCTATGGCGGCGAGGTGCCGGCCGCCGGCATCGTCACGGGGATCGGCCTGGTCCACGACACGCCCTGCATGATCATCGCCAACGATGCGACGGTGAAGGGCGGTTCCTTCTTCGCCGAGACGGTGAGGAAGCACCTGCGTGCGCAGGAGATCGCCGAGGAGCACCGGCTCCCCTGCCTCTATCTCGTCGATTGCGGCGGCGCTTTCCTGCCCGAGCAGGACCGCGTCTTCCCCGACCGCGACCATTTCGGCGGCACCTTCTACAACCAGTGCCGCCTCTCGGCCGCCGGCATCCCGCAGGCCTCGGCCGTCTTCGGCGGCTGCACCGCCGGCGGGGCCTATATCCCGGCCCTCTCCGACGAGGTGGTTATGGTCGCGGGCACCGGGCGCATCCATCTGGGCGGACCGCCGATCGTCAAGGCCGCCATCAACGAGGTGGTGGACGGCGAGACGCTGGGCGGCGCCGACATGCACACCCGCGTCTCCGGCGTCTCCGACCATATCGCCACTGACGAGCGGGCGGCGCTGGCGAAGCTGCGCTCCATCGTCTCAGGCTTCGGGGAGGCCAGGCGGATTTCGCCCCCGCCCTTCGCCGCGTCGACGCCCGGGGTCACCCGACCCCTCGCCGAGATCGTGCCCACGGATCTCAAGCGTCCCTACGACGTGACCGAGGCGCTTTCGGCCATCGTCGACGGCGGCACGCTTCAGGCCTTCAAGCCGGACTACGGTTCGAGCCTCGTCACCGCCTTCGCCCGCATCCACGGCTATCCCGTCGCGATCCTCGCCAACAATGGCGTGCTCTTCTCGGAATCGGCGGTGAAGGGCGCGCATTTCATCGAGCTCGCCGACCAGCGCCACATCCCCCTCATCTTCCTGCAGAACATCACCGGCTTCATGGTCGGCACCGAGGCCGAGCGCGGCGGCATCGCCAAACATTCGGCCAAGCTCGTCTATGCCGTCTCCAACGCCCGCGTGCCGAAGCTCACCGTCATCATCGGCGGCTCCTATGGCGCCGGCAATTACGGCATGTGCGGCCGCGGCTTCCGCCCGCGCTTCCTCTTCGCCTGGCCGAACAGCCGCATCGCCACCATGAGCCCGGACGTCGCCGCCACCGTCGTCACCGACCTTCGCCGCGCCAGCCTCAAGGGCGGCGCCGACGAGGAGGCCATCGCGGCGCTTGACCGCCGCACACGCGCGCAGTTCGAGGAGCAGAGCGACCCCTACTACGCCACGGCGCGGCTCTGGGACGACGGCATCATCGAGCCCGACCAGACGCGTGACGTGCTCGGCCTCTGCCTCGCCCTCTCCCATGGCGAGCCGCGCGACACTTCCCCCCGCCCGGTCTACCGGATGTGAGCCGCGTCATGTTCGAGAGCCTGCTCATCGCCAATCGCGGCGAGATCGCCCGCCGCATCATCCGCACCGCCCGCCGCATGGGCCTGCGCACCATCGCCGTCTACTCGGATGCCGACGCCGATGCGCCTCACGTCGCCGAGGCCGACGAGGCCGTCCATATCGGCCCGGCCGCCGCACGCGACAGCTACCTGCGCATCGACGCGATCATCGAGGCTGCAAAACGCACGGGCGCTGAGGCCATCCATCCCGGCTACGGCTTCCTGTCGGAACGGCCGGACTTCCCTGCCGCCTGCGCCGCCGCCGGCATCGCCTTTGTCGGCCCGCCGGCCGAGGTGGTCGCGTCCATGGGCTCGAAAATCGCGGCGAAGAGGCTCGCGGTCGCTGCCGGCGTGCCGGTGGTGCCCGGCGTCGACGCCGACAGTGGCGATGACGCCGCACTCGTCGCGGCGGCGGGGGCTGTCGGCTTTCCGCTGCTGGTGAAGGCCTCGGCCGGCGGCGGCGGCAAGGGCATGCGCGTCGTGGAGGCGGCGGCCGACATGGCCGAGGCCATCGGCACCGCGCGGCGCGAGGCCAAGGCCGCCTTCGGCGACGACCGGCTGCTGCTGGAGCGGCTGGTGCGCTCGGCCCGCCATGTCGAGGTGCAGGTCGCCGCCGACCATCACGGCGCGGTGGTCCATCTCTTCGAACGCGACTGCTCGGTCCAGCGCAACAACCAGAAGGTCTTCGAGGAGGCGCCCGCGCCGAACCTGGCCGATGAGATCCGGAGCCGGCTTCTCGACGATGCCGTGCGGCTTGCCCACTCCATCGGCTACCGCAATCTCGGCACGATGGAGTTCCTCGTCGATGCCGCGACGGGGGAGCACTTCTTCCTGGAGATGAACACCCGCCTGCAGGTGGAACATCCGGTAACCGAGATGATCACCGGGCTCGACCTCGTCGAATGGCAACTCCGCATCGCTGCCGGCGAGCCCTTGCCCCTGGCGCAGGACGCCATCCGCGCCAGCGGCCATGCCATCGAGGCCCGGCTCCTCGCCGAACGTCCCGAAGCCGGCTTCCTCCCCGCCTCGGGTCGCGTGGCGCTCTGGCGCGAGCCGGTGCCCCGGCCCGGCTTGCGCATCGATTCCGGCATCGCGAGCGGGTCGGAGATCACCGTCCACTACGATTCCATGGTGGCCAAGGTGATCGCCCATGGCGCGACCCGCGATGCCGCGCGCCAGGCGCTGATCCGCGGCCTGTCAGACCTGACGGTGCTCGGGCCGGACACCAACCGGGCCTTCCTGGTCGATGTTGCGGGGCATGGCCCCTTCGCCGAAGGCCGCGCCACCACGGCCATGCTGCGCGACCTCTTCCCCGGCGGCTGGACGCGCCCTTCGCTGGCTCCGGATCGGGCCGCCGGCATTGCTGCGGCGCTGGTCGCCGGGGCTGCCAGGCCGGCCTCCAGAACGCCCTGGACCGCCTTGCGCGGTTTCCGCATCCTCGCACCCGCCGGCCGGCCGGCGGTGCAGGATTACACCGTGACCATCGACGATGGGCGTGAGACCGCCCGCATCCTGTTCGACGGGACAGCCGTGTCCATGGTGACGCCGGAGGGTCCGGTCTCCATCCAGGTCGACGGCGGCCCATCCGCCCTCTCCTTCCGGATCGACGGCGACAGCCGCCGCGGCACGGCGGTGGTCGAGGGCGAAACGGTGGCGATCCGCCTCGGCGAGGCCGAATGGCGCGCGAGCGTCCGCACGGCCCTCGACGCCCACGAGGCGGCGGGCGCAGGCGGGGCCGGAAGCGACACGCTGCTCGCCCCCATGCCGGGCATCGTGGCCGAGGTGAAGGTGGCCGCGGGCGACGTGGTCGCAGCCGGCCAACCCCTTATCGTCATCGAATCGATGAAACTGTTCCAGACGCTCTCCGCCCCGCGCGCCGGAACCATCGCCACTGTCGCGGTCAAGGCGGGCGAGACCGTCCCGGCCGGCCACCGCCTCGTGGCGCTGGCGCCAGAGACGACATCCTGAGGAGACGACCATGCCCGGGCTCTATTTCGACGACTTCACTGTCGGCCAGCATTTCGCCCATGAGGTGACGCGCACCATCACGGAGGCGGACAACATCTGGTTCTCCTGCCTGACGCTGAACCCGCAGCCGCTGCACATCGACAGCCACGCGGCCGCCCGCAGCGAATACGGTCGGCCGATCGTCAACAGCCTCTTCACCCTCGGCCTGCTGGTGGGCCTCACCGTGGCCGACACGACGCTGAACACCACCGTCGCCAATCTCGGCTTCACCGACGTGAAGTTCCCGGCCCCGGTCTTCCCCGGCGACTCCGTCCGCGCCGAGACCTGGGTGCGCGAGGTGCGCCGCAGCCGCTCGCGCCCGGAACAGGGCATTGTCACCTTCGAGCACAAGGCCTTCAACCAGGACGGCGTCGAGGTCGCCTCCTGCCTGCGCGCGGCGCTGATGCGCTGCCGTCCGGCTGCCTGAGGGAGAGGATCACCATGGGCCTCAGCTACGACGCCTTTGAACCCGGCGCGACCTATACGACGCCGCGGCGGACCATCATCGAGGCGGACATCACCCAGTTCGCCGGCCTCACCGCCGACTTCAATCCGCTGCATGTCGACGAGGTCCATGCTGCGGCGAGCCAGTTCGGCAGCCGCATCGCGCACGGCCCGATGCTCGTCGGCATGGCCTTCGGCCTCGCCTCCCGCGCCGGCCTGCTCGACGGCACGGTGATGGGCCTCCTCGGCATCACCTGGACCTTCACCGGCCCGGTGCGGGCGCAGGACACGGTGCATGTGGTGGTGACGGTCGTCGGCAAGCGCCCGACCCGCAAGGAGGATCGCGGCGTCGTCGACCTGCGCCTCGACGTGGTGAACCAGCGCGGCGAGACGGTACAGACCGGCACCGCCGCGCTGATGGTCAGCCGGAAGGCGGCGTGACCGCCCTGCGGTGACAGTGCCGCCGAGCCATGGGACGAAGCGTTCAATCGCCCTCGATCAGGCCGCCTGGGAGAGGGAAGCGTCCGCCGTTGGCGGGAGCACTGCGAGCGGCGCGTCGAACTCAATCCCGGTCCCGATGTCGCTAGACCAAGCTACTTTTCCAGCCACTTCAACCTTGGCGATGCGCAGACGTACCCGCGTGCCGATGGGCACGCTCAGCGGCTGGTCCGTGCGCGCTCCCTCCGAGCTGATGTCCACCACCTCCACGGCGATCTCCTGGCCATTCACCTCCAGCGATCCAGGCTCACAGAGGGTGGTACGGCTGCTGCGGCGGCGTTCGTCGAGGTCGGCGCCCATGCCATCGAGGAAAGTGGACACGGAAGTTGCAAGCGCCTCGGACGCTTCGCCAAGCACAGTGGCGGTGTTCATCACCCGCGAGGCCTCGCTGGTCGTGTCGGAGGCGGAGGTCGCGACGCCGTCGACATTCGACGAGATGACGCGGCTGCCATCAGCCGCCCGGGCCACATTGGCGGCGATCTCGCGCGTCGCAGCGTCCTGCTGCTCGATCGCGGCGGCGATGGCCGCATTGAGCGAGGAGATGTCGTCGATGCGCTGGGCAATGGCGCCGATCGACGACACCGCCGTGTCGGTCGAGGACTGGATCGCATAGATCTGCGCGGCAATCTCGTCGGTTGCCCGCGCGGTCTGCGTCGCCAGGCTCTTCACCTCGCTTGCGACCACCGCGAAGCCGCGTCCCGCCTCGCCGGCGCGAGCCGCCTCGATCGTGGCATTGAGGGCAAGGAGGTTGGTCTGGTCGGCGATCGAACGGATCAGCTCGACCACGCGTCCGATGCTCTTGGCTCCCTCGGCAAGGGCCGCGACGTCCGCGTTGCTTGACAGCGCCTGCTGGCGCACCTCGTTGACGATGGCGCTGGCCTTGTGTGCCTGCCCGGCAATCTCGCGGATCGAGGCGCCGAGCTCCTCCGACGCGCTGGCAATGGTCTGGGCATTGGAGTTGGACTCGGTCGTGGCGGAGCGGGCCTGCGTCGCCTGGTCGAGTGTCGTGGACGCGACGCGCGACAGCACGGTGGCAGCTGACCGCATCGAGGTGGTGCCATCGGAGAGATTGTGGATGACCCCCGAGACCTCGCCGCGGAACTGCTCGACCAGCATTTCCATATTGGCGCGGCGGGCGACGTCACGTTCGCGCTGGCGGCGCTGCTGCGCCTCGAGGCGTTCGCGCTTGATGGCACTGTCGCGGAACACTCCGACAGCGCGCGACATCAGGCCGATCTCGTCGCCGCGATCCATGCCGGCCAGCTTGATGTCGTGGCGGCCGCGGGCAAGGTCGCCCATGTCGGCGACCAGGGCGACGATCGGGCGGGTCAGCGTCTGCGCGACGAGATAGCCCAGAAGCCCGACGCCGAGCAGCACCAGAAGCGCGATGATGATGAGGTTGCGCTTCAACGCATTGACCGGCGCGAGGGCCTCGTCCTCGGCCTGGAGAGCGGTCACCGACCAGCGCAGGTCACCGAAGGCGAAGGGGCGCGCGGCCACGAGGCTGGCGGCATCGCGATAGGCGGTCTCGCCAATGGCAGGGTTGCCCCGCAACGCCGTGTCGACGACGCCGGAACGGACCTGGGTCTTGAGGATGTCTGTCTGGCCGGTGGCGGTGAAGCGCGAGTTCGAGCGCATCAGCCCGTCACCGCCGACGATGATGGCATCGCCCGTGGTGCCAAGGCCGTGCGTCGCGGTCATCACGGCATTGATGCGGTCGACGGGCATCTGGAAGGCGAAGACGCCGATCGTCTTGCCGGCAACATCGAGGATGGGGGTCGAAATGAAGGCCGCCGGGGCGTCCTCGGAGGGCGCATAAGCGCGGAAATCGGTGAGGTGAACCGTGCCGGGCGCCGCCGCGAGGCCCTTGCGGAAGGCGACGCCGAGGTCGGTGTCGCGCCATTGCCCGGAGACCAGATTGGTCGCGAAGTCGCGCTCCTTGAACACCGTGTAGACGAGGTTGCCGGCCGCATCGAAGACGAAGACGTCGTAATAGCCGCGCTCGCGCTGCAGCCGGTTGAACCAGGGGTGCAGGCGCGCGTGATGGCGCGAATAGGCCGAGCCATCCGGGGACGTCTGGAGTTCGTCCTTCTTGCCCGTCGGGTGGGGATTCTCGTCGATATAGAGGCGCTGCAGCCGCTCTTCGGCCGTGGGGCCAAGCTCGCGATAGCCGGCGGAGAACGACACAAGCGCGTCGCGCGCCATGTCACTCGACGCGATCAGGAGCGTATCCTCGCGGATCGCACTGAAATAGCTCTCCAGCGCCTTCTGCCGCTCCGTGGCCACCGCCGAGAGCGATTCCTGGATCATCGTCAGCGCATTGCTGCGCGCAGCGATATACGAGGAGACGCCGAGCACGGCGGCGGTGGTCATGGCGGCACCGACCACCAAGGCCGGAATCTTGATGCGCAGGCTCAAGCGGGACAGCGACATGGGGAACCTCGACAACAGCGACCCATTTACGCTACAGAAAATCCAATGAAGCGTTCCTTAACTACGTAAAATTACGAAAAAATTCTCTTTTGTTTTATGATTGGTAGCGTCAAATAGATTGAACAACGCGGACGGCCTCGCTTTCGGCCCACCGTCGGCCGTCACGCCGTCGGCTTCAGGCCGAAATCATGCGCGAGATGGGTCCATGTGGCCGGCGCCGCGCCACCATCGGGATAGGTGCCGCCCTGGCGCTCGCTGAGCGTGGCGATGAGGCTTTCCTTCACGCCGAACACCGCATCGCTCTCCAGCCACGGATCGCCGGGCATGAAGAGATGGGTCACCAGTGTCTCGTGGCCCGGCGCGGCGATCTTGAAATGGATATGGGCAGGGCGCATCGGATGGCGCTTCGTCGCCTCCAGCAGTTCGCCCACCGGCCCGTCATGGGGGATCGGATAGCTCGACGGCACGATGGAGCGGAAGCCGAACCGTCCCTGATCATCGGTGATGAAACGGGCGCGCAGCGAGGGCTGCTCCAGCCCCTTCTGGGCATCGTAGAAGCCGTCATCGTCGGAGTGCCAGATGTCCACCGCTGCCCCCGCGATGGGCACGCCGCCGGGCGATGACACCGTGCCCTCGACGAAGAGGCGCTCGCCCGGCTCGTCCCCGGCAATGTCGGCGCCGAAGGGCGTCACGCGGTGCTCGCCAAGATAGAACGGGCCGAGCACAGTGCTCTCGGTCGCCCCGTCCGGCATCCGGTGGTTGATCGCGTCGACCAGCATCGAAACGCCGAGCACGTCCGACAGCAGGATGAACTCCTGCCGCTTGTCATCGCATGTCTGGCCGGTGCGGGTGAGGAACTGGATGGCGGTGAACCATTCCTGCTCGGTCAGCTCCACCTCCTTCACGAAGGCATGGGCATGGCGCACAAGCGCCTGGATCACCTGCTTGAGGCGCGGATCGGGGCACTCGGCGAAGCGCTTCACCACCTCGTCGGTCAGGTTGTGTTCGTCGAAGGACAGCATGGCGAGCCCTCAGCGCACGAGGATGGTCGAGAGCGGCGGGAAGATCGCGATGAAGAACAGCGCGATGCCCATCACCGTCACATAGGGCATGGAGCCCGCAAAGATCGTCTCGATTCGCACCTTCGGATCCCCGAGCGTCGCCTTCACCGTGAAGACCGAGATGCCGAAGGGCGGCGTCAGCAGGCCCATCTCCACGGCGATGATGGTGACGATGCCGAAATGGATGAGGTCGAAGCCCATGGCGGAGGCGATGGGCGCGCCGATCGGCACCATGATCAGCAGGATCGAGGTGGAATCGAGGATCATGCCCATCAGCAGGATGACCACGACGAAGGCCAGGAGGAAGCCGTAGGGCCCAAGGCCGAGATGCTCGACGAAATCGCCGATGGCATTGGGCACGCCCGCCATGGAGAGCATCCGCGAATAGAGGCTCGCCGCGATCAGCAGGAAGAGGATCGAGGCCGAGACGATGCCGGCTTCCTTCAGCACCCGCCAGAACTTCGGCCAGTCCAGCCGGCGGCGGATGAGGGCGATGACGAGGGCACCCGCGGCACCGACGGCGCCCGCCTCGGTCGGCGTGAAGAAGCCAGTATAGAGACCGCCGAGGATCAGCACCACGAGGCAGGCGATGGGCACTGACTTGATGATCATTTCGCCGACCGGCATGGGCGGCACGTCGTCGGCATCGGACTTAGCCGCATCGACAAAGATCTTGTGCGGCCAGACGATGGCGTAGAACCAGATCATGATCGTGAAGCCGATGGCGATGATGATGCCGGGGATGACACCGGCGACGAACATCTTGCCGATCGAGACCTCGGAGAGGACGCCGTAGACGATCATCAGGAGGCTCGGCGGGATGAGCATGCCGAGGATGGAAGAGCCCGCGACCGTGCCGGCGGCGAACCGCATCGTGTAGCCATGGCGGACCATTTCCGGCACCGCCACCTTGGTGAAGACCGCGGCGGAGGCAATGGAGACGCCGGTGACCGCGGCGAAGACGGCGTTGGCGGCGACCGTTGCCATGCCGAGGCCGCCGCGGATGCGGCGCAGCAGCGCCTGCGCCACCTCGAACGTGTCCTTGCCCACATCGGATATGGACACCAGCAGGCCCATCAGCACGAAGAGCGGAATGGTGGCGAAGAGATAGTCCTGGATGCCGGAATAGGTCGCCAGCGCAGTGAAGCGGAAGGCAAGGTCGACATTCTCGCGGATCAGCCAGACACCGATGGCGCCGGTGCCGATGAGCGACAGGCCGATAGGCAGGCCGAGGACGATCAGCGCGACCATCGCGCCGATCAGCAGGAATCCAAGCGTGACGTCATCCATGGGATCAGCCCTCGGCCGGTTTGCGCCGGCCGCCGATCTCGGCGACGAACAGCATGATGTAGGCAAGTGCCCCGGCGGCCCCGCCGAGGACGATAAGGGCGCGGAAGGGCCAGGTCGGGAAGGTGAAGAGGCCCTGGACGCCGAAGAATTCGCGGGCGGCGAGTGAGGTCCAGACCCCCGGCCAGGCCGCCCAGGCGACGAAGGCCATGACCGCGGCGCCGATCAGCAGGAAGAGCGCCTCGATGGCCCAGGCAAGACCCGGCGCGCGCTGCGAGAGAATGCCGTCGATGAGGAAGTCGGCGCGGGTCATGCGCTTGGCGTAGATCGTCGCGCCGATCTGCAGGAAGACGATGCCGACGATGGAATGGGCCGCGATCTCGGCGACGCCGGTGATCGGCATGCTGAGGAAGGAGCGGCCGATCACGTCGGCGCAGATCAACAGCATCAGCCCGAAGGTCCAGACCGTGCCGATGGCGGCCAGCGCGTCGAGCAGCATCCGGATCGGATCGAAGGGCTGGGGCGCCGCTTCGCGCTCGAGCGCCGACATGTCGATGTCGTCGGCCATGGTCTGTCTCCGGGTATGCCTGTCTGAAACGGGTGCGGGCGCCGGAGTGACCGGCGCCCGCGATCATGTCGGGGATCAGCTGGTGGCTTCGCGATCCCATTCGCGGCCCGGCGTCTGGCCGGCCGCGCGGATGGAGGCGAAATAGGCCCGCAGCACGTCGCGCGAGGCAGCGCCGGAGGTGTCGACCCAGGTCTTGGCAATGTTCGGCAGGCCGGTGATCCAGCGCTTGCGCTCGGCATCGGCGAGGGTGGTGATGATGGCGCCCTTGTCCACCATCTCCTTCTCGGCCGCGGCGATGCGCGAGGACACGTCCTCGACGTGCTTCTGCGTGGTGATCTTACCGGCCTCGGCCACCGCCTTCTGGAAAGCGGCCGGCCAGCGGTCGTGGCGCTGCTTGTTGGCGGCGATGCCGCCGACATACATGGCGCCGACATCGCACTTGGTGACGTATTTCGCCACCTCGTAGACGCGGGTCGGCAGGATGCCGACGAAGAAGGACAGGGCGCCTTCCGACACGCCGGTCTGGATGTCGGTGTAGTAGGTGGTCAGCGCGCCGTCGACCGGGGTGGCGCCGGTGCCCTGCAGCCAGTTGGCCGAGGTGCCGGGCGCCGAGATCTTCTTGTTGCGCAGGTCGTCGAGGGTGCGGACCGGGAAGGTCGACCAGATGTGGTAGGTGTCGGTGATGAACGAGGAGAGCGGCACCATGTTGAGGCCGTTCCAGTTCTGCTTGATCGCCGGAACGCTCTCGTTCAGCTGGTCGAAGGTGCGGGCGATCAGGCCGTGGTCACCGGTGCTGAAGGGCGTGAAATAGGTGACGTTCTGGAGCGGCATGGTCGAGCCCTCCCAGAGCGTGCCGACATAGCCGATATCGGTGATGTTATCGCGCACCGCCTCCATCGTGTCCTGGAACTTGTAGAGCGTGCCGCCATAGGCCTCGCGCCAGTTGACGCGAACCTGATTGCCATTGTCGCGCAGATGCTTCTCGACCTCCGGCTGGAACACGTTCTTCATCATCGAGACCCAGAAGTTCTGGACCGGGTGGCTCGCGGCGATGGTGACGTTCAGCGTCTGCTGCGCCGAGGCCCTGATCGAGAAGACAGGGAGCGCTGCGGCGCCGGCAGCGCCGGCGAGGAAGGTGCGGCGGGTGGCGCGAAGAGCCTTGGTGGTCTCTGCCGTCCTTTTGATGTCAGACATGGGGGCATTCCTCTCCTGGGGATGGCCACGAGGGCCGGCGTTTCCGTTCAGTCTTTGTTGGTGGCCGGTTGTTCCGGCCTTCGGCGTGGCGGGTAGGCTAGCACCCTTCCGCCCCGGTCATGCAATGGTCCCGAGCGCTTTCAGGATACGCTCGGGGGTGAAGGGCTGGGCGAAGACCTTGGCGCCGAGGGGCTTCAGGGCATCGTTGATGGCATTCATGATGGCGGCGGGCGCACCGGCCGTGCCGGCCTCGCCTGCGCCCTTGGCGCCGAGCAGCGACTCCTTCGTCGGCGTCTCGACATGGCCGACATGCATGTCGGGCATCTCGGCGGCCATGGGGACGAGATAATCGGCGAGCGTCGTGGTCAGCAGCTGGCCGTCCTCGTTGTAGATGCAGTGCTCGTAGAGCGCGCCGCCAATGCCCTGGACGATGCCGCCGCGCACCTGCTCGTCGACGAGCAGCGGGTTGATGACGCGGCCGCAATCCTCGACGCACCAGTGCTCCAGGAGCTTCACCATGCCGGTCTCCACGTCGACCTCCAGCCAGCTCGCCTGGATGCCGTTGGTGAAGGCGAAGGGGTACTCCTTGGTGATGAAGTGCCGGGTCTGGACGAGCTCGCGCGAGAGCTCCTTCGGCAGCGTATCGCCGCGGTAGTAGACGATACGCCCGAGCTCGGAGAGCGGCATGCGCGCCTGGCCTGTGGCCTTGTCGACCACCTCGCCCATGACGATGTCGAGGCTCGGCCCTTGCGCTTGCAGCATGGCGCCGGCGACCTCGAGGATCTGTTCTTTCAGGGCAATGGCCGATAGCAGCGCCGCCTCGCCGCCGATGCCCGCGCCGCGGCAGGCCCAGGTGCCGCCGCCATAGGGGACGGTGCGGGTATCGCCGGTGACGATGCGCACCTTCGAGACCGGCACGCCGACGCCGTGGGCGACGATCTGGGCGAGGATGGCTTCCGTGCCCTGGCCCTGCTCGGTGACGCCGGACATGGCGACGACGGAACCGTCCGGGTCCATGCGGACCGTGCAGCCGTCCTGCGCCGAGATCTTGGCACCGCCGATGCCGTACATGAAGGGCGAGGGATTGGTCAGCTCGATGAAGCTGGCAAAGCCGAGGCCGCGATAGACGCCTCGCTTGCGCTGCTCGGCCTGGTCGGCACGGATCCTGTCAACCGGCACCATGTCCAGCAGCGTCTTTAGCGACTGGTGGTGGGAAAGGCCCTCGAACTTCATGCCGGCCGGCGAGGTGCAGGGATAGGCATCGTCGGGGATGAGGTTCTTGCGGCGGATCTCCACCGGATCCATGCCAAGCGCCTCGGCTGCGAGGTCCACGAGGCCCTCGGTCACGGCGGTGGCGATCGGATGGCCGACGGCGCGGTACTGGCAGGTCGGCGCCTTGTTCTGCAGCACGACCGTCGTGGTGCAGCGGTAGTTCGGGAAGCTGTAGGGGCCGCCGCAGAGATTGACGACCTGGTTGCCCTCCACCGCGCTGGTGCGCGGATAGACCGAATAGGGTCCGATGCCCGTGAGATCGTCGATGTCGAAGGCGAGGAAGCGCCCCTCGGCATCCACCGCGAGGCGGCCCTTGATGCGGTGGTCGCGGGCATGGATGTCGCTGCCGAAGGCCTCGAAGCGGTCGGCGATGAACTTCACCGGACGGCCCATGATCCGCGACATGCAGGCCACCGCCATCTCGTCGGGATAGACGTGGACCTTGATGCCATAGGAGCCACCGACATCCTTGCAGATGACGCGCACGTCGCTCTCCGCCAGCCTGAGCTGCGTGGCGAAGACGTTCTGCATCATGTGCGGCGCCTGCGTCGAATGATGCACGGTCAGCGTGCCGTCGGCGCGATTGTAGTCGGCAATGATGGAGCGCGGCTCCAGCGTCACGCCCGTGTGGCGGCCGGTATGGAAGGTCGCCTCGACGATCCTGTGCGCTGCGGCCATGGCCGCGGCGATGTCGCCGGTCTCGGCGGTGCGGGTGAAGACGAGATTGTCGCCGAGCTCGGGATGGATGACCACCGTACCGGGGCTCAGCGCCGTTTCCATGTCGACCTGCGCCGGCAGCGGCTCGAACTCGACCGCCAGCGCCGCGACGCCATCCTCGGCCGCGGCGCGGCTCTCGGCGACGACGGCGACCACCGCCTCGCCCTGCCAGGTCGCGCGCTCCAGCGGCAGCGGATATTGCGGTGCGGATTTCATGCCCTTGAGATGGGCGAGCACCGCGACCCAGGGGTCACAGACCTTGGCGAGATCCGCGCCGGTGAAGACGCGCACGACGCCCGGCACTTTCATCGCCGCGCTGGTGTCGATCGACACGATGCGCGCATGGGCATGGGGCGAGCGATAGAAGGCGGCATGGACGAGCCGCGGCAGGTCGACATCGTCCGTGTAGCTGGCGCGGCCCTCCACCAGCTTGCGCGCGTTGGGGCGCGGCACCGAGCGGCCAATGTAGGAGTTCGGCAGGTCCTCGCGGGACAGGCCGAGCGACTGGGGCGTGACGATCTCGTTCATCAGGCGGCCTCGCGCTTGGCGGCCCGCGCCTTCAGCACGTCCTCGACCGCGTCGACAATGGCCTGGTAGCCGGTGCAGCGGCAGTAATTGCCGGAAATGTGCTCGCGGATCTCCTCGCGCGTCGCCTCAGGCGACTGGACGAGGATATCGGCGGCGGTGACCAGCATGCCCGGGGTGCAATAGCCGCACTGGCAGGCATTGCGGGCAACGAAGGCTTCTTGCAGGTCGCGGATCTCGCCGCTGTCGGACAGGCCCTCGATGGTTTCGACCACCGCGCCGTCCAGGCTCGCCGCCATGACAAGGCAGCCGCGCACCGGCTCGCCGTCGAGCCGCACGGTGCAGGCGCCGCAGACGCCGTGTTCGCAGCCCGTATGGGCGCCGGCAAGGCCGAGATCGCCCCGCAGGAAATCGACGAGATGCGACCGCGTGTCGACGCTGCGCGACACGCGCTCGCCATTGACCGTCAGCGTGATGTCGATGCGGGTCGTCATGCGGCCTGCTCCGAGGGAACAAGGAAGGCGGTGAGGGCGCGGCGGGTGAGCACGCGCGCAAGGTGGCGTTTCATCTCCGGGCCGCCATGGAGGTCGGTCGGCGGGTCGAGGTCGCCGTCGAGCGCAGCCTGCGCTGCCGCGATGGTTTCGGCCGAGAGCGCCTTGCCGGTGAGGGTGGCCGAGGCGCCGCGGGCGACCTCCGCTCCCGAGCCGATGCCGAAGAAGACGAGGCGGGCGCTGGTGACGATGCCGGCCCCATCCATCTCCAGCGCCGCAGCGAGGCCCGCCATGGCGTAGTCGCCGGAGCGGCGCGTCACCTCGACGATGGTCTGGCGGCTCGACGCGGTGGCCACCGGCACCTCGACGGCGGTGATGATCTCGCCCGGTTCAAGGGCGGCGGTGAAAAGGCCTTGGAAGAAGTCGGAGGCCGCGACCCGCCGCTCGCCGGTGGGCGCGGCGAGGACGACGGTTGCGCCCAGCGCCACGGCGCAGGCCGGCAATTCCGCGGCGGGATCAGCCAGCGCCAGGCTGCCGCCGATCGTGCCGCGGTTGCGGATGGCGGGATGGGCGATGAGCGGTGCGGCCTTGGCCAGCATGGGCGCGTGGCGGGCGACGAGCGCGTCGCGGGCAAGGTCGGCATGGCGGGTGAGAGCGCCGATGCGCAGCACGTCGCCGGCGACCGAAACGCCCTTCAGCGCGGCGATGCGGGTGATGTCGATGAGGGTCGACGGCGCCGAGAGGCGGAAGGCGAGGGTCGCCAGCAGGCTCTGACCGCCGGCCAGGATCTGCGCCTCGGGCCCGGCCGCGTCGAGCGCGCGCCAGAGCTCGTCGAGGCTCTCGACGCGGGCATAGCCCATCGCCGGCCACTTCATGGTACGTCTCCTCGTGTCGGGACACCTCTTCGCCTTGCCGACGACGACCCCGTTCTGTTTAATTGGTCAAATGATCAGCTAGGGCCGACGCGGAAGTCAAGAGGCTTTCCCAGGCGGCAGCGGAGGGATGCATTTCATGTCCGACGGCCCGGACACGATGGTCAGGCGGAGGCGCCTCGCGCCCGAGGCGCGGCGCGAGCAGATCGTCGACGCGGCTGTCTGCTATTTCGCCGAGGTCGGGCTCGCTGGCACCACGCGCGACCTCGCCAAGCGCGCGGGCATCACCCAGGCGCTGCTCTACCAATATTTCCGCAGCAAGGCCGAGCTGCTGGATGCCGTCTTCGCCCGCGTCTATCTCGACAGGATGTCGCCGCACTGGCCTGGGCTGATCACAGACCGCAACCGCCCGCTCCGCGAGCGCATGCTGACCTTCTACGCGGAATATTCAGGTGCCATCTTTTCCTATGAGTGGCTACGCATCTTCATGGCGGCCGGCCTCGCTGGTGAGGCGCTGAACCGCCGCTATCTCGACCATGTGCGCGATCTGCTGCTGGCGCCGCTCCTGGAAGAGATCCGCTTCGCCGCGCGGCACAATGCCCAACCGGAGATGGAGGACCTGTGGAACCTCCATGGCGGGATCATCTATCTCGGCATCCGCCGTCACATCTACCACCTGCCGACCCCCGACGACGTGATGCCCGTCATCGAGCGCGCGATCGATCGCTTCCTCGGCGGTTTCAGCATCGATCTGCCGGCCAAAGCCGCTCCCCGGAGCCCGTCCCCATGAGCACGCTCTTCGCCATCCACGCCCTCGACCGCGACGGCGCCCTGCCCACCCGCCTTGCCCATTACGACGCCCACAAGGCCTTTCTCGCCGACACCTCGGCCTTCAATGTGCGGATCGTCATGTCCGGTCCGCTGATGAGCGACGATGGCGAGCAGATGATCGGCAGCCTGTTCCTCGTGGAGGCAGCGGGCCGGGCCGCCGTCGAGTCGTTCAACCGCGCCGACCCGTTCCATGCCGCAGGCATTTGGCGGGCGGTGACGATTACCCGGTTCCTGCGCCGCCAGGGCTGAGCGCCCGCTTCGTCGTGCCGTGACCGCGTTCGACACGACCTGCACTCCGGACCATGTCCGGGGCGTCCATGGCCGAGCAGCCAACCCTTCAGCCTCGACAGCCGGACGCCGAGGCCATCGCGGCAATCAGTGTGGTATTCCAGTATAAGCCGAATACTAACAGATCATCACGCCGCGCGCCGAGACATCTTAACGAAAGATTGAAGATCACGCTTCTGCGAGGAGACTGTGATAGGCAGCGGCGCAATGTCTCATTCCAAGATCCGCAGAGGCCTGATAATACTCTCAATCAATGTGATTTGCAGTACCGATTCAGTGACGGGTTTTTTGCCTCGTTACAGAGCGTATAAGCAAACCAAGCTGCGTTAGACTTGCCACAAACGATCGCGTGCGGGACGCATCCTCGCTCTCGCACGCTCGGCAAGCCGCAGCACACGGCGCATCCTGCATGTGCCGCGAGGCGCGGGCCCCTCTCGCGAGATCACCGGCGATCTCGTGATGTCGCGACCTGACGACCCGTCTCTGCGCCGGTCCGATTGGCGAGACCATGACTGACCGATTCCACTTCCGCCGTGCAGGCGATCCCGTCCCGTCGCGGCCCGTTGGCCGCAGGCCGGAGCCTCCCGGCGCGCGGCCGCCCTGCCTGCATCCGCCTGCGGGCCCGCTCCGCGGCTGAGCCGTTTCCACCTGTCATCCCCGTCCCAAGGCCCGCCGCTCCGCGACGGGCGCGCTTCCTGATTGGCAAAGCCATGACCCCTTCCGTCCTCCGTTTATCGACCGGCTCCCTGCTGCTGGCCCTCGCCGCTCTCGCCCCTGCGCGGGCCGCCGATTCACCCGCCGCCTCCGCCCTTCGCCCGATTTCCCTCTCCATCGACGAAAGGGCCGTTCGCGCAGCCGGCATCCAGTTGAGCCCGATCCAGCCGGAATCGGGCGCGACGGACCTGTCGTTCCCCGCGATGGTAGCTGTCCCGCCCCAGCAGATCCGTGTCGTGGCGGCGCCCGCCGCCGGACTGGTCGAAACGGTGCTGGTGGCGCCCGATGAGACCGTGCGTCAGGGCCAGGTCATCGCCACGATGCGCTCGCCGGACCTGATCGAGGCGCAGCGCGGATTCCTCACCGCCATTGCCGACGAGAGCCTCGCCCAGGATCGGCTGCGCCGCTCCCGCTCGCTCCACGAAAGCCGGGTGATCCCCGAGCGCGACCTGCGTGTCGCCGAGACGGAGGCGACGAACGCTGCGGCGAAGCTCGACGAGCAGATCCAGTTGCTGAAGCTTATCGGCATGGCGGACGAGGGGGTCGAAACGCTGCGGCGGACGCGCAGGCTCATGGCCTCCATCGAGATGCGCGCGCCGATGGACGGCGTCGTCACCATTCGTCACGCCAGTGCGGGCGAGCGCGTCGTCGCATCTTCGCCGATCTTCACCATCGCCGACCTCAGCCCGCTCTGGGTCAATATCCAGGTGCCCGCCACCCGCCTCGGCGCCCTGCAGGTCGGCTCGCGCGTCATCCTGCCGACACAGGGCGCGCAGGGCCGCGTCATCCGCATTGGCCGGACGGTCGATGCCGCGACCCAATCGGTTGCGGTCGTTGCCGAGGTCGATACCAATGGCGGCAGCGTGCGGCCTGGCCTCGCGGTGAACGTCTCCGTCCGTGTCGAGCAGAATGGCCTTGCCCAGTGGCTTGCGCCGTCGTCGGGCGTCGTCCGCCACCGCGACCGCACATGGGTCTTCACGCGCAATGCCAGCGGCTTCCTCGCCGTGCCGGTGCAGGTCGTCGCCGAGACGGCGCGCGGCGTCGCCATCCGGGCGGAGCTCGCTCCGGGCACCGAGATCGCCACGCGCGGCCTCCTCGCCCTCGTCGCCGAACTCGCCGAGACCGGGGAGGAGTGAGGCCATGCTTGGACGCCTGACCGAGCTGGCCCTGCGCCAGCGCCTCATCGCCTTCATTGCCGCCATCGCGCTCATCGCCTGGGGCGCCAACGCCTATCTCAAGCTGCCGATCGACGCATTTCCGGACGTCGCGCCGACACAGGTCCTCGTTTCCATGCGGGCCGCGGGCCTGACTCCGGAGGAGCTGGAGAGCCGCGTCACTGCTCCCATCGAGATCGCCGCCCGCGGCATTCCCAACCTCGTCCACATGCGTTCGGTGACGCGCTACTCGGTGGCGCTGCTCACCTTCGAGTTTTCCGCCGGCACCGACATTTTCTGGGCCCGCGCCCAGGTGAACGAACGGCTGCAGGAGGTCCGCGATCAATTGCCGTCCGGCACCGAAGGAGGCCTCGCCCCCATCGTCACGCCGCTGGCGGAAATGCTGATGTTCACCCTCGTCGCCGAGGGCATGAGCACGCAGGAGCAGCGCAGCCTTGTGGACTGGACCATCCGTCCGGCGTTGCGCGGTGTGCCGGGCGTTGCCGACGTCAACGTCCTCGGCGGCTTCGTCCGCACCTTCGAGGTTGTTCCCTCGCCAACCGCCATGGCGGCCCGCGGCATCACCACCACCATTCTCGAACAGGCGCTGCAGGCGAATAACCGAAACGATGGCGCCGGCCGCGTCCGCGATGGCGAGGAGGCGCTGCTCGTCCGGTCCGAGGGCCGCATCCGGACGCTCGAGGATGTCCGGGCGATCGTTGTCGTCGCCCGGCCGTCGGGCATCGTGCGGGTCGGCGACATCGCCGATGTCCGCTTCGGCGAGCTGCCGCGCAACGGCGTCGTCACCGCCAATGGCGAGGGCGAGGCAATCTGGGCCCTGGTGCTCGGCCTCAGGGGCGCCAATGCCCGTACCGTCGTCGACGGCGTCAAGGCGCGGCTGGAGGCGATCAAGCCGCAGCTGCCCCAGGGCGTCCGCGTCGAGATCTTCTACGACCGTTCGGAGCTCATCTCCAAGGCAGTGTGGACGGTGCAGAAGGTGCTGCTGGAGGCGATTGCCTTCGTCGTCATCATCCTGCTGCTCTTTCTCGGCAACCTGCGTGCCGCCGTCGTCGTCTCGCTGATCCTGCCGTTGGCGGTGCTGGCGACCTTCGGCATCATGAGCCTCTACGGCCTGTCCGCGAACATCATGTCGCTCGGCGGCCTCGCCATCGCCATCGGCCTCTTGGTCGATTTCGCAGTGGTCGTGGTGGAGAACGTCGAGCACCGGCTCGCGCATCTGTCCAAGCCGAGCTTCCGCGACCGGCTCGACGCCACGCTGGAGGCGACCCGCGAGGTGGCTTCGCCGCTGTTTACCGGCTTCCTGATCATCGCCATCGTCTTCACGCCGCTTCTGGCGCTGGAGGGCCTGGAAGGCCGCTTGTTCGGGCCCGTTGCGCTGACCATCGGCTTCGCGCTTGCCGCGGCGCTGGTGCTGTCGCTGACCATCGTGCCCGTCCTGTCGGCCTATCTGCTGCGGGCCGGCGTCCACCACGAGCCCTGGCTCATTCGCAAGATGCACGCGGTCTATGACCCGTTCATCGCGCGGGTCATCGCCAAGCCGCTTCCGGTCTTCGTCGCCGTGGCGCTTGGCCTTGGCGCCGCCGCCTGGGCCTATCCGCGCATCGGCGCCACCTTCATGCCGACCATGGACGAGGGCACGCCGATCATCACGATCCGCAAGCATCCGACCATCTCGGTGGAGGAAACAGCCCAGACGGACCTGCGCATCCAGCGCGAGTTGATGACGGCGATCCCCGAGATCCGGCGCATCATGGCCCGTGCCGGCGCCGACGAACTCGGCCTCGACCCGGTCGGCCTCAACGAGAGCGACATGTTCCTGACGCTGGCCCCGAAAGAGCGCTGGCGTGGTCCAGACATGGCCTGGCTGCAGCGCGAGGTCCGCCAGGTTCTCGACGCCATGCCCGGCATCTCCTACGCCTTCGCCCAGCCGATCGACATGCGCGTGCAGGAGATGATCATCGGCGCCCGCGGCGACGTGGTGCTCAAGGTCTTCGGCGACGATATCGACGAGCTCAACCGCATCGCCTCCGAGGCTGCGGCGCGGATCCGCGCATTGCCGGGCGCGGCGGACGTCTTCGCCATGCGCAACGGCGGCATGAAGTACCTGACCGTCAGCATCGACCGGCTGAAGGCAGGCCGGCTCGGCCTCAACGCCACCGAGGTGCAGGAGGCCATCCGCGTCTGGGTCGATGGCCGCCGGCTCGGGATCGTGCTGGAGGGTACCGTGCGAACGCCGCTGGTCCTCAGGGGCGAGCAGGCCTTGCGGGAATCCGCGGCCGATCTCGAGCGCGTCCAGCTCGTCACCCCGACGGGCGGCACGGTCGAGCTCGGCCAGGTCGCCGAGATCCGCCTCGAGGATGGACCGATCCAGGTCACCCGCGAGCAGGGCCAGCGCTTTGCCACGGTCCTCGCCAATGTTCGCGGTCGCGACCTCGTCTCCTTCGTCGCCGATGCCGAGGCAGCGGTGGCGGCCTCGGTGCAGATGCCCGCCTCCTACACGCTGGACTGGGGCGGCCAGTTCGAGAACCAGCAGCGCGCCTCGGCGCGCCTTGCCATCGTCGTGCCCATTGCGCTCGGGGTCATCTTCCTCCTGCTCTACATGACGTTCGGCTCGCTGCGGCAGGCCCTGCTCGTCTTCTGCATCGTGCCTTTCGCCAGCATTGGCGGCATCGTCGCGCTCTGGGCCTCGGGCGAGTTCCTGTCGGTTCCCGCCTCGGTCGGCTTCATTGCGCTGGTCGGCATCGCCGTGCTCAACGGCGTCGTCCTCGTCTCCTACATCAACGAGGTCGTGGCGCGCGGGACCCTCACCTTCCGCGAGTCGGTACTGGAAGGCGCGCGGCGGCGCCTGCGGCCGGTGGCCCTCACCGCCACCATCGCCGCGCTCGGCCTGGTGCCCTTCCTCTTCGCGACCGGGCCCGGCGCCGAAATCCAGCAGCCGCTGGCCATCGTGGTCATCGGTGGCCTGTTCACCGCGACGCTGCTGACCCTCGTCCTGCTGCCGATCCTCTACGAGCGCTTCGGCTGCGCGGCAGCGGAGAAGGCGGCGCATGACGCGCGGCTGGCCGACGACGCCGAAGGGCATGTCGGCACCGCCGGGATGGCGCCCGCCGCGGCGCAGGGGCTCACAACCTCTCTGGCTCCGGAGGCGGAGACGACGCAGGGAACTGGCGCCGATGCGCCCCGGGAGGTCGCGACCCACGCCAAGGGATAGCGGGGTCGTCAGCGGGCATCCCGCCCGTCAACACGGCCTCGGGAAAGGGCATCCGTTGACGCCACCGCGTCACGGATGCCCGTCCGCATCTCAGGCGCCCGGATAGTCCGGGTCGCGCAGGAAGGGATAGGGGCCCGGCGCCTTCTCGACATAGGCGGTGTGGCTCACGAGGCCGGCGGCCTCTGTCCACAGGTGCAGGTGGAAGGCGGCCGGCTCGAGATTGAACTGGGCCGGCGGCCGGTCGACCAGGTCGAGCACCACCTGGTGGGCGACGGACGGCGCCACCATCGCGAGCGTGCCGGCAAAGAGCGCCTGGATCGGCCGGTGATGATGGCCGGACAGGACCCGCACGACCTGGGGATGGCGGCGGATGATCGCCTCGAACTCGGCCGTGCCCTCGATCAGGCTGATGCGGTCCATGTGGTGGATGCCGCAGATGAAGGCCGGATGATGCATGGCGACGATGGTCGGCTTGGTCGAGGCCGAAAGCTGCTCCTCGAGCCAGGCGAGCCGGTCGGCGCAGAGCTTGCCCGCGCCGGAACCAGGCACGACGGTGTCGAGGCCAATGAGGCGCACCGGGCCGAGATCGGTCGCCCACTGGGCGAAATGCGGATGGTCGGACAGGCCGGGGAAGTCGCTGAGCATCGCCTTGAGGTTCTCGCGGCGGTCGTGGTTGCCGGGGATCAGCCAGACCGGCATCGGCAGGCGGGAGAGCATCCGCTTGAGGTTCTCGTATTCCGACGGCAGGCCGTTGTCGGTGAGGTCACCGGTGATGAGCACAGCGTCGGGCCGCGGATCGAGCGCCAGCACCGCGTCGATGGCCCGCTCGGTCAGCATATTGGTCTCCGCCATGCGGTAGGCGGGAAGCCCGTGCGGGCGGATGTGCAGATCGGTGAGATGGGCAAGCAGCATGGCGTGGGGTCCTGACCTCGTTCGCCGGCTGCCTAAGCGCCTCCCATGACGCGGCGACGACAGCCGCCATGGCGGCGACCGTCACCGAATCGTCGTCCAATCGTCGGTGAACCGTCACCCGCTCTTTGCTGTTTCGTCGCTCAAGCAGCGTAGGCCAGCCCGATCATCACACGGGGTTGGCATGGCCGGCATCAGTCTCGACGGCATCGAAAAGGCGTTTGGCGAGACGCGCGTCCTCAAGGGCGTGTCGTTGGCCTTCGATCCCGGCGCCTTCGTGTCGCTGGTCGGTCCTTCGGGCTGCGGCAAGACCACCCTGCTGCGCATCATCGCCGGGCTCGAGAGCGCCGACCGCGGCCGCGTCGTCATCGGCGGCGCCGACGTGACCGGCCGGCGCGCCGCCGACCGCGCCGTCGCCATGGTGTTCCAGAACGACGCGCACTACCCGCACATGACGGTCGAGCAGAACATCGCCCTGCCGCTGGTCATGCGGCGGCTTTCGGCGATGGAGCGGGCGCCCTTCCTCGGTCGCCTCGTCTCCGGCACCGGTGAGCGCCGCGCCGCCATCCGCCGCGAGGTGGAGGAGGCGGCGAAGCTCCTCTCCATTGACCATCTCATGGCGCGCCGCCCCGGCCAGCTCTCCGGCGGCCAGCGCCAGCGCGTCGCGCTGGGCCGCGCCATCGTCCGCCATCCCCGCGCCTTCCTGATGGACGAGCCGCTGTCGAACCTCGATGCGGCCCTGCGCCACGACATGCGCCGGGAGCTCGTCGATCTGCACCGGCGCGTCGGCGTCACGACCGTCTATGTGACGCACGACCAGGCCGAGGCCATGACCATGTCCGACCGGGTTGCGGTCATGCTCGGCGGCGTGGTGCTGCAATTCGGCACGCCGCGCGAGATCTACGAGCAGCCGTCGACCATCGACGTGGCGAAGTTCATCGGCTCGCCGCGCATCAACATCCTGCCCGGCGAGGCGGGCGCCGAGGGCCGCATCAGCCTGGCAGGCCAGGCGACGGACGAGGTTGCGCCGCGCGCCGCGGGGCCACTTCAGCTCGGCATCCGCCCCGAGCATCTCGCCCTCGCCACCGAGGGCCTCGCCGTCACCGTGCGCCACGTCGAGTTTCTCGGCGCCGAGGTGCTGGTCTATGGCCAGACGCAGACGGACGGCACGCCGCTGATCATCCGCCTCGATCCCGCCGCCTGGGAGGCCGCGCCGTCGCGCGAGACCGTCCGCGTCGCCCCGCTCGCCGGCCGCCTCCTCGCCTTTGATGCAGGCGGACATCGTGTCGGGCTGATCAGCGCCGCCGCAGCCCGGCAGGTCCAGGAACCCGCACAGCCCGTCGTGCGGGTGCCGCGCTATGTCTGACCTCGCGCTGCCCTCGGCCCTCGCGGCGACGGCGCCTCAGGCGGACCGCATCGGCCGCGGCGAGGCCATCGCCGCCTGGCTGCTCACCGCCCCGGCCATCATCGCCTTCGTCCTGATGCTGCTGGTGCCGACCCTCGCGGTGGTCGCCATCGCCTTCACCGACTACGAGCTCGGCGCCACCTCGCTGCGCTTCATCGGCCTCGCCAATTTCGCCGAGCTGATGGAGGACCGCGGCTTCGTCACCTCCTTCCGCAACACCGCCTTCTTCGTCGCGGTAACGACGCCGGCCTCTGTGATCGGCGGCCTCGCCCTGGCGCTGGCCATCGAGGGCGGGCGGCGCGGGCGGACCTTTTTCCGCGCCGTGTTCTTCCTGCCTGTCGTCTCGCTGATGGTCGCGATGGCGACGGCCTTCCAGTACATGTTCCACCCGACCATCGGCCCGGTGAACGCGCTGTTGCGCAGCATCGGCGTCGCCGGCCCGAACTGGCTCGGCTCCTCCGACAGCGTCATGTGGACCCTCTCCATCATCGGCGTGTGGGAACAGGTCGGCTTCAACATGGTGCTGTTCCTCGCCGGCCTGACGGCGATCCCACGCGACCTCTATGCCGCGGCGGAGGTGGATGGCGTGCGGTCGGGCTGGTCGCGCTTCTGGACGGTGACCTGGCCGCTGCTCGGCCCCACCACGCTCTTCGTCCTGACCATCACCATGATCCGCTCGCTGCGTGTCTTCGACATCGTCGCGACACTCACCCAGGGCGGTCCGAACAAGGCCTCCGAGGTGCTGCTCTACACCATGTACACGGAGGGCTTCACCTTCTTCCGCATGGGCTATTCCGCCGCCATTACAGTGGTGTTCCTCGCCGTGGTGGTCGTTCTCATGCTGCTCCAGACGCGCCTCATCGACCGGCGCGTCCATTACGGGTGAGGCGGCGATGATCCCCGGTTCGAACGACCGCAGCCTTCTCGCCGACCTGCCGCGCCTCGCCATCCTGTCGCTGCTCGGCCTGCTCTTCCTGATGCCCTACATCTGGATGGTGTCGGTGTCGCTGAAGCCGCTGGACGAGGTCTGGCGCGCCTCCATGTCGCTGATCCCCGAGACACTCGCCATCGACAAGAACTATGGCCGCGTCTTCCGCGAGGTGCCAATCGGCCGCTATCTGCTCAACGGCGCCATCGTCTGCGCCGGCATCCTCGTCTTCCAGCTCGCCTTCGCCCTGCCCGCCGGCTACGCCCTCGCCAAGCTGAACTTCCGCGGCCGCGAGACGCTCTTCGCCTTTGTCATGCTGGGCCTGCTGATCCCCGCCCATGTACCGGCGATCCCGCTCTACATCGCCTTCGCCAAGACCGGCGTCCTCAACACCTATGCTGCGCTGATCGCGCCCTCCACTATCTCGGTCTTCGCCATCTTCATGTTCCGCCAGTTCTTCCGCGCCATGCCGGACGAGCTGATCCAGGCGGCCCGCATGGACGGCCTCGGCGAATGGTCCATCGTCTGGCGCATCATCGTGCCGAATGCCTGGCCGGCCGCCACCGCCTTCGCGATCTTCTCCGTCGTCGCCCACTGGAACGACCTGTTCTGGCCGCTCATCGCCGTGTCGGGGAAGGGCGACCTCGCCACCCCCGCGCTCGGCGTCATCTATTTCCGCACCGAGGAGGCCGGCGACGATTTCGGCGCGCTCATGGCCGCCGCGACGCTGACCACCATCCCGCTGGTCGCCGCCTTCCTCCTCGCCCAGCGCCGCTTCATCGAAGGCATCACCATGACCGGGCTCAAGGGATGAGCCCGGACGGATCCCCTGTTCCGACGGAGAGCGCCATGACCGTCCGCCTGACCCGCCGCGCGGCCCTCGCCGGAAGCGCCACCATGGTGCTCGCCCCCACGGTCGCCCGTGCCGCGCCCGTGGAGATCGAAGCGCATTACGCCATGCCATCGGTGTTCAAGGATGTGAAGGACCGCATCGCCGCGGCCTTCATGGCCACCCATCCCGACGTGAAGGTCACCTGGCGACAGGCCAGCGCCAGCTATGACGACGCTACCCAGCTCGTCCTGCGCGAGGCCATCACCGGCCGGCAGCCGGACATCGTCTTCCAGGGCCTGAACCGCCTGCGCGTCGTCGCCGAGCGCGGCCTCGCGGTCGATCTGAAGCCGCTGCTCGCGGCGGAAGGCGATGCCGCCTCCTTCGGTTACACACCGGAAATCCTCGGCCTCGGTCAGGCAGCTGGCATTCAGGTGGGCCTCGCCTTCGCCACTTCCAATCCTATCGTCTTCGTCAATGCCGACCTGTTCCGCCGGGCCGGGCTCGACCCCGAGCGGCGCCTCACGACCTGGGACGAGGTGGTCGATGCCTCCCGCCGCATCTCCACCCTGGGCGACGGCATCCATGGCGCCTATTACCGCTGGCAGGGCGACTGGATCTATTCCGCGTTGCTCTTCGGGTTCGGCGGCACGATGATGGACGCGGCCGAGCGCGAGATCGGCTTCGCCGGCCGCGAAGGGCGCGCCTCGCTGACGGTGCTGGAGCGCCTGGTCAGGGAGGGCGGCATGCCCGCCCTGTCGGGCGAGGCCGGCGCCCAGGCCTTCGCCGCCGGCAAGGTCGGCATGTATTTCTGGTCGACCGCCTTCCTGCGGCAGGCGATGAACGCCCTCGGGCAGAACTTCCGCCTCGTGACCTGGGAGTTCCCGCTCGGTGAACCCGCCCGCGGCCGCCTGCCGACCGGCGGCTCGGCCGGCATGGTGCTCGCCCGCGATCCCGCAAAGCAGCAGGCCGCCTTCCGCTTCCTGCGCTTCGCCACCGGCCCCGAGGGCTGCGCCATCATGGTCAAGGGTACCGGCTACGTGCCGGTGAACGCCATCGCCGCGCAGGACCCCCGCTGGCTCGGTGATTTCTACCGCGACAACCCCCTGTTCATGACCGGCGTCCGCCAGATGCCGATCATGGTGCCCTGGTACGCCTTCCCCGGCCCGAACGGGGTCCGCATCTCCTCCGTCATCACCGACAACGTCACCCGCGTCGTCGAGCAGAAGGCCTCCGTCGACACCGCGCTCGCCGACATGGCGCGCGAGGTGACCCGCCTGCTGCCACGCGTCTGATCTTTCATACCCCCGCGGCCGGAGGGGCCGGCCGGCGGGGTTCCTCCCACGACAAGCCCCGGAACCGAGGTCGTCATGTCCACGAAACTCTCCCGTCGCTCGACGCTCGGCCTGATGGCCGGTGCCGCCACGCTCGCCATGCCCAATGTCGTGCGCGCCCAGACCATCGAGGTCGTCGCGCACTATTCCATGCCGCCGATCTTCAAGGCCGCCCAGGAGGCCGTCGCCGAGGCCTTCAACAAGCAGAGCTCGCGCGTGAAGGTCACCTATGTGAACCCCACGCCGAACTACGAGGACGGCGCCCAGCTCATCCTCCGCCAGGCAACCACCGGCGGCCTGCCGGACGTCTCGTTCCAGGGCCTCAACCGCCTGCGTCTCTTCGCCGAGCGCGGCATTGCTGCCGACCTCAAGCCTTTCCTCGACCGTGAGTCCGATCTCGGCAAGCTCGGCTATTCGCGCCCGATCCTCGGCCTCGGCTTCCATGGCGGCGTCCAGTGTGGCCTCGCCTTCGCCACGTCGAACCCGATCAGCTACCTGAACGTCGACCTGCTCAAGAAGGTCGGCTCCAGCGCCGAGGCCTTCCCGAAGAACTGGGACGACGTCATCGCCCTCTCGGCGAAGATCGCCGCCCTCGGTGACGGCAATACCGGCATGTTCTTCCGCTGGCCGGGCGACGACTGGATGTTCTCCGCCCTGCTCTACGGCTTCGGCGGCCGCATGCTAACCGAGGACGAGACCAAGGTCGCTTTCGACGGTCCCGAGGGCATCGCCGCCGTCCGCCTGCTCGATCGCATGGTCAAGGAAGGCAAGATGCCGAACTTCGGCGCCTCCGCCACCGCGACCGCCGATCTCCAGGCCTTCGGCGCCGGCAAGATGGGCATGATGTTCCGCACCACCGCCCAGGTCCGCCAGATCTCCGGCATGGTCGGCAACAATTTCGAGCTGCAGACCACCACCCTGCCGGTGATCGATCCCGTCAAGGGTCGCCTGCCGACCGGTGGCGCTGGCGCCATGATGACCGCCAAGGATCCCGCCCGTCAGGACGCGGCCTGGGAGTTCATCAAGTTCGCCACCTCCGCCGAGGGCACGTCGCTGATGGTGAAGAACACCGGCTATGTGCCGTGCAACCAGCTCGCCATCGACGACCAGTCCTATCTCGCCGAGTTCTACAAGGCGAACCCGCTCTTCGTCGCCGCCACCAAGCAGGTCCACCTGATGGTGCCTTGGTACGCCTTCCCCGGCCAGAACTCGGTGCGTGTCACCCAGGTCATGGTCGACAACCTCGCCCGCATCGCCGAGCAGAAGGCCTCTCCGGAAGAGGTCGTGCGCGACATGGCCCGCGAGGTCACGCGCCTCATCCCGCGCCGCCAGGGCTGATCGGCCCTGTCCCAGTCCCGCCCGGAGCGATCCGGGCGGGTTCGGTCCGCAGCGGGGGATGGCGGGCCTTCTCGGTCAGGAACTGCCGCACCGCCGGGTCGCGGCTGAGCCCGATGGCACGCTCGAAGGCCTCGGCCGCCTCGACGGGCCGGCCGAGCTCGGCCAGCAGATGGGCCCGCGTCGCCCAATAGGGCTGATGCGTGGCAATGGCCTCGACGCCCAGGGCGTCGAGCAGGGCGAGGCCCTCCGCCGGCCCCGACACCGCCGCCCGCGCGGCGGCATGGCCGATCCGCGCACCCACCGTCGGCACCAGCGCCACCAGCCCGCGATAGAGATGCTCGATCGCTGGCCAGTCGGTCCGCCCGGTGCGACGACGCTCGGCATGGACGGCCTGGATCGCCGCCTCGAGGCCGAAACGGCCGGGCTTGGCTTCAGGCCGGGCGCGGCGCAGCCGGTCCTCTGCCTCGGTGAGGAGCGCCGCGTCCCAGGTCGCGGGGTCCTGGTCCGACAGCGGCACGAAGGCGCCGGTCAGCCGGTCGCGGCGGGCGGATTTCCGCGCCTCCGAAAACAGCAGCAGCGCCAGAAGGGCATTGGCCTCGGCATGGGCCGGGGCGCAGTCGGCCACGATCCGCGCAAGCCAGCAGGCTTCTTCCGTCAGGTCGCCGCGGGCGTCCTCGCCGGCGAAAGCATCGTCCCAGCCGAGCGTGTAGGCAGCGTAGACGGCACCGAGAACCGCGTCGATCCGCTCCGGCAGCGCTTCGGGCCCGGGAAGCTCGAAACCGATGGCGAGGTCGCGGATGCGGGCCTTGGCGCGCACGAGGCCCTGACCGAGCGTGGCGGGCTTGACGAGGAAGGCCGAGGCCATCCGGCGCACGTCGATGCCGAGGATCGTCTGGAGGATCAGCGGCGTGCGGATGCCGGGATCGATGGCCGGATGGGCGCAGGCGAGCATCAGCGCCAATCGCCGATCGGGAAAGGCACCCTCCTGCCGGGCGAACCGCTCCTCATCGAGCAGCGTGACCTCCGGTGCATGGGTTGCGGCGGTCGCCTGCCGGCGCCAGGCATCGACGGCAAGACGCCGCCCGGTGGCGAGCAGCCAGGCCTCCGGATTGTCCGGCACGCCCGTCCGCGGCCAGGTCTCCAGCGCCCGCAGCAGAGCCCCGCCGAGGGCGTCCTCGGCGGAGGCGAGGTCGCGGCCGCGCGCGGCGAGTAGCGCCAGCAGCCGCCCATAGGACAGGCGTGCCGCCCGCTCGACCGCTCTCGCCGCCGCGTCCCCCATGGCTCAGGCCGAATGGACCGGCCGCACCTCGACGGCGCCGGTGGCAGCCGCCGGGTTGCGAGCGGCCCATTCCAGCGCGGTGTCGATATCCGGCACCTCGATGAGGTAGAAGCCGCCGAGCTGCTCCTTGGTCTCCGCATAGGGGCCGTCATGGATGTCGCGGCGCCCCTCGACGAGGCGGAGCGTGGTTGCGGCGTGGGATGACACCAGCGCCGCTCCGCCGACCAGCACGCCCGCCTCGATCAGCGCCTTGGTATAGGCGCCCCAGGCTGGCCCGTCCGGACCATTGTCCGGCAAACGATCAGCGAAACCATCCGGCTTCACATAGTTCAGAATGGCGAAGCGCATCGGAGCCTCCCTCACTGCCGGACGACGGGCATCAGCAGCGCGGTCGGACGCCGCTCGGCGCTGCACATGTCATTGTCGCGCGGCCTGACGCCAAAGTAGAGGCCCGCCGCGTCGATGGCGATCAGGTCGTGATCGTCGCGGCAGACCGAGACGGGCTTCCAGCCCGCGCAGCCCCTGGCGGAGATATCGACCTCGACATTGAACGTCAGGCCGCAGCCGGCAAAGCCGAAGGCCTGGATAATGGCGGGATCGTCGGTGAGCAGCGTCACCCGCTTCACGTCCTCGGAGAACACGGCCTCGAAGGCACCGGCGACGCTCCCCGACGGCGCGCCGACGCGGTAGGGGCCGTCGGTGCGGAAGGAGAAGGTGCGCCGCTGCATCGCCGGATCCAGCGCATGGGTGAAGACGAGGCTCCAGCGGCCATTCTCGAAGGTGAACCGGCGGGTGCCGTAGCCGCCGTACCAGGGCTCGGGCGCCGCGCTGGCATAGGTGCCGGACAGGCGCTCCAGATCGGCGCGCGGACCGAAGCGGTCGCCGGCGAGGGCGGGAAGGGCGGCAAGAGCGACACCGGCGAAGATGCCGGCCGCCCAGCGCCGCGAGAGGCGAGGATTGCACGTCATGGAAGGCTCCATCGTTTCGGGCAGGCTCACCACGAGCCTCCCGACGCCATGACGGGCCAGCTCCCCCGATTTCGACACGGCTCCTGCGCGTCCCTTTGTCATTCCCCCGTCGTCTGGCGGCGCGATGCCCGGGAGCGCCGCGGCCGAGGGCCGCCTATCGACGGATCACACCCATGTCCCTGCCCAAACTTGGCGTCGCGCTGCCGCTCGACGGCCTGCGCCAGCACCGCTCCTGGATCATCGACAGCCAGCGCGATCTCGAGATCCAGGACTTCTTCTGGGCCGAGGTGCTCAACAGCGACTGGGCGCCGCTCGCCGAGGCGATCCGCAAGGAGCTCGACGGCTACCACGGCAGGCTCGGCATCCACGGGCCCTTCTGGGGCTTCACCATCGCCAGCCTCGATCCCGATGTGCGCGCCCTCGTGAGCCGGCGCATGGCCCAGGGCCTCGACGTCTGCGCCGCGCTCGGCGCCACGCAGATGGTCATCCACTCGCCCTACACGACCTGGGACTACAACAATCTCGACTATAATCCCGGCGCCCGCGCCAAGGTGGTCGAACGCACCCACGACACGCTCGCCGAGGCCGTGCGCCGCGCCGAGGACATGGGCGTCACCCTCGTCATCGAGAACATCGAGGACTGCGACCCGGCCGACCGCGTGGCCCTCGCCAAGTCCTTCGACAGCCCGGCCGTGCGGGTCTCGATCGACACCGGCCACGCCCATTACGCCCATGTCTCCACCGGCGCACCGCCGGTCGATTTCTACGTGACGGCCGCCGGCGACATGCTCCACCACGTCCACCTGCAGGACTCCGACGGTTATGCTGACCGCCACTGGAATCCCGGCGAGGGCAGCATCGTCTGGCCGCAGGTTTTCCGCACCCTGGGCACGCTCAGCAGCAACCCCCGACTGATCCTCGAGGTCCGCAACAAGGACCTGGTCCGCGCCGGCGCCGAGCATCTGATCGGGCTCGGCCTCGCCGTCTGAGGCCGTCCCGCGGGGCGGGATCGACCCGTCATTGATCCGACACGGCGGGTTCACCGCCGTGTCGTCCGGGAGGTCTAGCTGTGCGGATGACCGGCGGCGGAATGCCGCAGCCCTCCCCCAGCAGGAGCTTCCGTCCATGAGCCAGACCTCACGTCGTTCCGTGCTTCTCCTCGGCGGCGCCGCCGTCGCCGCGCCCCTCGTGCCGCGCTTTGCCGTGGCCCAGGCCGACAACCGCCCGCGCATCACCATCGCGGTGCAGAAAATCGTCAATTCCAACGTGCTCGACGTGCTGCGCGAGCAGTCGAATGTCGGCGAGCGCGTGTTCTACACCTCGCTCTGGGAGAGCCTGATCGGCCGTGACTGGCTCGGCAATCTCGCGCCGCGCCCCGGCCTTGCCACCGAGTGGCGCCGCGTCAACGACCAGACGGTCGAGCTGAAGCTCCGTCAGGGCGTGAAGTTCCACAACGGCGACGAGATGACCGCCGAGGACGTGGTCTTCACCTTCTCGCGCGAGCGCATGTTCGCCAATACCGAGGCGAAGAACCGCTCCACCATCAGGGCCTTCGAGCAGATCCCGACCCCGCGCGCCGGCAAGGAGCTGCCCCCGGATATTGCGGCGACGGCCCGCCGCATCTGGCCCGACCTGCTGCGCATCGACATCGTCGACCGCTATACCGTGCGCTTCATCAATGCGACGCCCGACGTGACGCTGGAGGGCCGCCTGTCCCGCTACGGCTCGGACATCATGAGCCGCCGCGGCTGGGACGAGGCGGCAAGCTATCTCGACTGGGCGCGCAAGCCGATCACCACCGGCCCCTACAAGGTCGTCGAGTTCCGCCCCGACGTGTCGCTCACCCTCGAGGCTCATGACGAGTACTGGGGTGGCCGCCCGCCGCTGAAGTCCATCCGCTTCGTCGAGGTGCCGGAAGTGGCGAGCCGTGTCGCCGGCCTGCTGTCAGGCCAGTACCAGTTCGCCTGCGACATCCCGCCGGACCAGATCGGCGAGATCGAGAAGAACGCCGCCTTCGAGGTCCAGGGCGGCACCATCCAGAACCACCGCCTCACCGTCTTCGACAAGAACAACGCCCAGCTCGCCAATCCGCTCGTGCGCCGCGCCTTCACCCATGCCATCGACCGTCAGGCCATCGTCGAGACGCTCTGGGCCGGCCGCACCAAGGTGCCGGCGGGCCTGCAGTGGGAGTTCTACGGCGACATGTTCCATGCCGACTGGAAGGTGCCGGACTACGACCCGAAGATCGCCCGCGACCTGCTCCGCCAGGCTGGTTATCGCGGCGATCCTATCGTCTACCGCGTGCTCAACAACTACTACACCAACCAGAACCCGACCTCGCAGATCCTCACGGAGATGTGGCGCTCGGTCGGCCTGAACGTGCAGATGCAGACGGTGGAGAACTGGAGCCAGATCATGGAGCGCGGGCCGGCGCGCGCCGTGCGCGACTGGTCGAACTCGGCGCCCTTCAACGATCCGGTCTCCTCGATCGTCAACCAGCACGGCCCCAACGGCCAGCAGCAGCAGATCGGCGAATGGACCAATGCCGAGATGAACCAGCTCTGCGAGGTGCTGGAGACCTCGACCGACCGGGATCTCCGCCGCAAGTCCTTCCGCCGCATGCTGGAGATCTGCGAGCGCGAGGACCCCGCCTACACGGTGCTCCACCAGAACGCGACCTTCACCGCCAAGGCGAAATCCATCCGCTGGAAGACCGCCCCGGCCTTCGCCATGGACTTCCGTCCCGGCAATTACGGCGCCTGATCCCTCTGGCCTCGAGCCGGCCGCCGCCCGCGGCCGGCTCCGCCGCGTTGATCGAAAAAGGGCCGCAATGTCCCTCATTCAGACGACAATAGCCCCGGGGGATGTGCCCCTCGTCGCCATCCGCGATCTCACCGTCAGTTTTGCGGGCGTGCCCGCCTTGCGCGGCATTGACCTCACCGTCGCGCCTGGCGAGGCCGTCGGCCTGGTCGGCGAATCCGGATCGGGCAAGTCCGTCACCTGGCTCGCCGCACTCGGTCTCCTGCCCCCCAAGGCGAGGGTGGCGGGAAGCGTGCGTCTCGCCGGCGAGGAGCTGCTCGCTGCGCCGCCCTCCCGGCTCGACGACGTGCGCGGCGGCCGGGTCGCCATGATCTTCCAGGACCCGGCGAGCGCCCTCAACCCCGTGCTGACCGTCGGCCGCCAGATCGGCGAGGCGCTGGCGCTTCATGCCGGGCTCTCGGGCGGCGCCCTGCGGGCCGAGGCGAAGCGGCTGATGGAGCTCGTCGGCATTCCCGACGCCGCCCGCCGGCTCGACGCCTATCCGCATGAATTCTCCGGCGGCCAGAACCAGCGGGTGATGATCGCCATGGCCTTGGCCGGCAAGCCCGACCTCCTCGTTGCCGACGAGCCGACCACCGCCCTCGACGTCACGATCCAGGCGCAGATCCTCGACCTCTTGCGCGCCGTGCGCCGTGAGTTCGGCATGGCGCTGGTGCTCATCAGTCATGACCTCGGCGTCATCGCCGAGACCTGCGAGCGCGTCGCCGTCATGTATGCCGGCCGCATCGTCGAGGAGGCGCCGGTGGCCACCCTGTTCGGCGAGGCGCTGCATCCCTACACACGCGGCCTGGTCGGCTCGCTGCCGCCGCTCGACGGACCGCGGCGGCGGCTGACCTCCATCCCCGGCACCGTTCCCGATCCGCGTCACCTGCCGGCTGGCTGCGCCTTCGCGCCGCGTTGCGCCGTCGCCAGCGGCGGATGCCGCGACACCGATCCGCGCCTTGCGGCGGCGGGTGAGGTCCATCGGGTCGCCTGCCTCCATCCGGGCGCCGAGACCGCCGTGCCGGTGCCGGCCGATGTGGCGACCGCTCCCACGAGCGCCGCGACCCCCGCCCTGGCGCTCACCCCATGATCAGCCTCGTCACCGCCCGCGACCTGGCGCGCACCTACCAGCTTCGCCGCGGTCTCTTCGGCCGCCCGGTTGCCGTCCGCGCCGTCGATGGCGTCAGCCTGCATGTCGGCGCCGGCGAGACGCTCGGCATCGTCGGCGAATCCGGCTCGGGCAAGTCGACGCTCGGCCGCATGGTGCTCGGGCTGGAAAAGCCGGATGGCGGCACGGTCGCCTTCGACGGCGCCCCCATGCCCGAACCATTCACGGCGGCCTGGCGGCGCGCGCGGGCCCGCATGCAGATGATCTACCAGGACCCGCTCGGGGCGCTCGACCGCCGTCTCACGGTCCTTGACCAGGTGGCCGAGCCGCTCGCCATCCACGGCCGCGGCCTTGCCGTTGAACGCAACGAGAAGGCACTCGCCATGCTCGGCCGCGTCGGCCTCTCCCGCCATGTGGTCATGCGCTATCCGCACGAACTCTCCGGCGGCCAGCGTCAGCGCGTCGTCCTTGCCCGGGCGCTGATGACCGACCCGGCCTTCCTCGTCTGCGACGAGCCGGTCTCCGCCCTCGACGTTTCGATCCAGGCGCAGGTGGTGAACCTGCTGGTCGACCTGCAGGAGAGCCTCGGCATCGCCATGCTCTTCATCAGCCACGACCTGCGGGTCGTGCGCCAGGTGAGCCGGCGCGTCGCCGTCATGTATCTCGGCCGCATCGTCGAGGAGGGCGACGCCGACGAGCTTTTTGCAACACCGCAGCACCCCTACACCCGCGCCCTCGTCTCCGCCGCCCCGGCGCCCGGATCGAAGCGCGAGCGCATCATCCTCACCGGCGAGCCGCCGAACCCGGCGGCGCGCCCGCCAGGCTGCGCCTTCCATCCGCGATGCCCGCTGGCGGAAGGCCGCTGCCGCGAGGCGACGCCGGCCCTGACGACGCTTGGCGGCGGTCGCCGCGTCGCCTGCCATGTCGTGGCGGGACCCGCTGCCGCGAACCGCGAGGCCGCCTGATGCTCCGCTTCTTCGCCCTGCGCCTGCTGCGCGCCCTCATCACGATCGGCCTCGTGGTCACTTTCGCCTTCGTGGTCCTGCGCCTGTCCGGCGATCCCGCGCTCATCATCCTCGGCCCGGAATCGGCGCCCGAGGCCATCGCCGCCTTCCGCAAGGCCTGGGGCCTCGACGAGCCGCTGTGGCGCCAGTACTTCAGCTATTTCGGCGCGATCGCCCAGGGAGAGCTCGGCCGCTCCATGCGCGATGGCCGTGCCGCCATGGACCTCGTCGCCGAGCGCATCCCGGCGACGCTGGCGCTCACGATTCCCGCCCTGATCATCAAGATCGGCATCGGCATTCCCGCCGGGATCATCGCCGCCCTCAACCGCGGCAGCCTCACCGACCGCCTCGTCATGCTGCTCTCGGTCGCCGGCTTCACCGTGCCGAGCTTCGTCCTCGGCCTCGTCCTGGTGCTGATCTTCGCGGTGCATCTGGGCTGGCTGCCCTCGGGCGGCCAGGACAGCTGGCGCCACGCCATCCTGCCCATCGCCACGCTCGGCATCGGCGGCGCGGCAGTGCTGGCGCGCTTCACCCGCAGCGCCATGCTGGAAGTGCTCGGCCAGCCCTATGTGCGCACCGCCTCGGCCAAGGGGGTCCCGTGGCGGCAGGTCGTCATCGGCCATGCCCTGCCCAATGCGACGATCCCCACCGTCACCATCATCGGCTTCATGGTCGGCTCGCTCATCGCCGGCGCGGTGGTGGTGGAGAGCGTCTTCTCCTGGCCGGGCGTCGGCCGGCTGCTGGTGGTCGCCGTCTCCAACCGGGACCTCGCGGTGGTCCAGTGCATCCTGCTGCTGGTGGCCGCGACCATGGTCGTCTCGAACCTGATCGTCGACTTCCTTTATGGCTTCCTCGATCCGCGCCTGCGTCATGCCGGCGGCAGGAGCGGCTCATGACCGATCGCGCCATCGACACGGCCGCTGCGTCCCCCGGCCTGCGCCAGCGGCTCGCCGGCGTGCCGCTCCTCGTCTGGCTCGCCCTCGCCTGGCTCGGCGGCATGATCGCCGTGGCCCTGCTCGCCGACCTCGTCAGCCCCTATTCCTACACCGCGCCGAACCTGCGCAACCGGCTCGTGGCGCCCGGCCATCCGCTGCACTGGCTCGGCACAGACGAACTCGGCCGCGACGTGCTCTCCCGCCTCATCGCCTCGATCCGCATCTCGCTGCTCATCGCCTTCGGCGCGAGTTTGATGTCGGCGGTTGTCGGCACGACGCTCGGCTTCCTCGCGGCCTATTTCCGCGGCTTCGTCGAGCAGGTCGTGCTGATGCTGGCGGACTTCCAGGCGAGCATGCCCTTCCTCATCATGGCCCTCGCCGTGCTCGCCTTCTTCGGCTCGTCGCTGCCGCTGCTGATCGGGCTGATGGGCCTGTTCGGCTGGGAGCGCTATGCCCGTATCTCCCGCGGCCTCGCCATTGCGGCCAGCGCCCAGGGCTATGCCTCGGCGGTGACGCAGCTCGGCGCGTCGCCGACGCGGGTCTATCTCAAGCACATCCTGCCCAACATCGCCTCGACCCTGATCGTCTCCATGACGCTGGTCTTTCCCGAGGTGATCCTCCTCGAAAGCGGACTGTCCTTCCTCGGCCTCGGCGTCCAGCCGCCCATGACCAGCCTCGGCAACATGGTTGGCTATGGCCGCGAATACATCACCCGCGCGCCCTGGATCATGCTGGCGCCGGCCCTGACCATCGTGGTGACCACCCTCGCCGTGTCGATCCTCGGCGACTGGCTGCGCGACCGGCTCGATCCGACGCTGCGATAGGCCGCGCCGGCAAGCGGGCGCCGCCACTTCGCTGGCGGGTCTGAAGGTAGCCGAACGCAGGCAGCCACGGCACAGGCAATGAGGCGGTTAGGCGGTCCACAATGCATTTGGCCCGTGATCCTTTCGCCACCAGCTGCAGTTTGTGACCTGGTTGGCGCAGATGCGGGGCCAGTCCTTTCGGTGTCATTCCGGCGCGTGACCGAACTTGGAGTCTGGCAATCATTCTCGTCCAGGAGGAGGCCTAGCATTGTCAGGATTGCAGTCCGCTTCGCCAAGCTCCGGACTGGCGCGCCGGGGCGATCAGGTGCGCGAAGCCTGACTGATCAGACCGCCCGCCCGATCAGCATACCCACCGCGGCCGAGGTCGCCATGGCCAGCGCTCCCCAAAAGAGGACCCGGAACGTCGGCCGGCCGGTTCCGGCCCCTCCGGCCCTTGCGCTGATGGCGCCGAGGATCCCGAGCATGGCGAGCGACGACGCGGTGATGGCAGCGGATGCGAGGGAGGCCGGAGCGGCCATCGCGACGATCACCGGCAGGATGCTGCCCATCGAGAACGTGGCGGCGGATGTCAGCGCCGCCTGGACCGGTCTGGCCGTCCCGATGTCGGTGATCCCGAGCTCGTCGCGGGAATGGCTGGCGAGCGCGTCACGGGCCATCAGCTGGGTCGCAACCTCGCGCGCCAGGACCGGATCGAGCCCCCGGGCTTCGTAGATCCCGGCAAGTTCGGCCAGTTCAAAGTCAGGCTGGGAGAGCAGTTCCTGCCGTTCGCGATGGGTGTCCGCCCTTTCGGTGTCCGCCTGCGAACTGACCGACACATATTCTCCAGCCGCCATCGACATGGCGCCGGCGACAAGGCCAGCAATTCCGGCCACGACGACCTCGTGAGGCGACGTCGAGGCGCTCGCCACGCCCACCATGAGGCTGGCCGTCGAAATGATTCCGTCATTGGCTCCGAGCACGGCGGCGCGCAGCCAGCCAATCCGATCGACCAGGTGACGTTCGGGTGCATGCGGCAGCATCGGGATCTCCTGGGCCGAGAGGGGGAGGCGCCGCTTCCCGGCAAGAGGGCTTACCGGAAGCGGGGCAGCATGCCGCGCAGAACGCCGTCCCTGAGCACGAAATGGTGGACCAGGGCGGCCAGCGCGTGCAGTCCGGCCAGGGCGATCAGGCCGTGAGCGAGCACCTCGTGCGCCTCTGCGAGGAACGCCGCCGCCGCGCGGTTCGTCGGCAGCAGCTGTGGCAACTCCGCGATCCCGAAGAAGGGTGCAGCCTGGCCGCGGGTCCAGACCGCAACGAGACCTGCGAGCGGCACAAGGATCATGCCGGCATAAAGGCCAAGGTGAGCCAGCCTGCCAGCCCAAGGCGTCGGGGGTGAGCGGAAGCCGAAGCCGTTCCGTCCGGCGTGCCAGGCGATACGGAGGACAGCTCCGGCCAGCACGAGCAGCCCCGTGGAGATGTGGAGCAGCAGCACCATGTCGCGGGCCGGGCCGCGCGGCACGGCTTCGCGTCCGATGCCCAGCGCGTAGGTCAGCACCACAGCGGCGAGCATTGCCCAGTGCAGCGCGATCGACAATCCGTCGTGGCGAAGCTCCGTGGCGGGGGCGGTTAGGCTGGGTCGAAGGTCGGTCATCGCATCTCTCCATCCGGCAGTTGCCGTGGCCCCGCTCCCGAGCGGTCGTCAATTGTCGCAAGATCACCGATGGCCAGCATCGGAACGGCAGTCCCGATATCGCTGCGCGGGGCGACGGTCACAGGCGGCCGAGGAGCATCAGGACAAGGACGATGATGAGGATGGTGCCGAGCGCGCCCACGCCGCCGTGGCCGAAGCCATAACCGTAGCCACCGAAGCGGCCGCTAAAGCCACCGAGTAGAAAGACGATCAGGATGATAACGAGAATGGTGCCGATAGACATGGAACTTCTCCTTGGCCGGAGACCTGTCGACATGACGGCCAGACCAACGCATTCGGGCGGCGCATTTCGGCTCGCATAGGTGAGACATATTTTGAAGCCATCGCCTTGATGTGCATCAAGGATCGAAAATGCTGCGCCAATAGTTTTGACTAGCGCGATCGTATGGGCCATGAACTGCCAACTGCGGCAATTGTTGCATTGCCGTTGCGCATGTCGGCGACCCCTCGGCCCGGAGCCACGCCATGCTGTTCAACGACCTCACCGCTCTGAGGGAACAGCTTGCCGCCAATGCTGCGGTTCGTGCTCGTCTTGCTTCGAGCCCGCGTCCAGGTCGGTCGTCTCTCCGGATGCTCGCCTTGATCGCCGGTGTCGCTCGCAAACCCGGTCGTTGGCGCATTCTGGCGCTTACGGTTCTCGTCGGAACAGTGACCGTTGTCGAGGTGCTGGTCGTCTTGCGGCTCGCCACCTGGAACGCGGATTTCTTCGACGTCCTGGAGGCGCGATCCTACGCGAGCCTGCACAGCCAGATCTGGATCCTCGCGGGCCTGCTCCTGGGCATGATGACTCTCCAGGGCCTGAGCCTGCAGACGAAGATGAAGCTGCAGATGGCACTGAGATCACATCTGACGACGTTGGTGCGCGACAGATGGATGTCAGAGGGACACTACTATCGCCTGAGGTCGATGGCGGGCGACCACACCAACGAGGATGCCCGCATCGCAGAGGACATTCGCATCGTCTGCGAGATGGCCGTCGAGTTTGCGGTGTCGCTGCTCTACGCCCTCGTGCAGCTCGTCCTGTTCGCAGGGGTCCTCTGGCTCTATTCAGGCCCGCTCACCGTCAGTGCCGGGACCATATCCGTAACTGTGCCGGGGCATATGGTCTTCGTCGCGATCGCGTATGCCATCATCGCTTCGACCCTGATCACCGTCGTGGGTCATCCGCTGGTGAAGGCCACAGATCTCCGACAGGCGGCCGAGGCCCAATATCGGTCACGCCTCGTCAATATCGTGGCTCAGGCGCCCGCCATTGCGCTCACAGGATCAGAGGCTGGCGAGAGGCGTCGGCTGGCACGCTCCTTCGACGCGATCCGGCGGGCATGGGCGGTTCAAACTGCCTCGTTCCGCAATCTCATGTTCTTCTCGTCGGGCCTGGCGCTGCTGACCGGCACTCTGCCCCTCCTCATCATGGCACCGAGATACCTGAATGGTGCGATCACCCTCGGCACGCTGATGCAGGTGGCGATCGCCTTCGGCCAGGTTACGATGGCGCTGTCCTGGCTGTCGGCGAACTATGCGATGATCGCCCAATGGCAGGCCTCGGCATCCCGCGTGCTCGCCTTAGGCGACGCCATCGATCGGCTCCGGGTAGGGGAGGGAGCCTCCTCGGGCCTGGTGTCGCGGACGATCGGTGACGGGCCGGTCCTCACATTCTCCGCTCTCACCATCGTCGGTCCATCTGGCGACAGACTGGTGAACGATCTGACGACCGAGGTCCGTCAAGGCGAGCGCGTCTTGATCGAGGCGACGCCGCAGGCCTCAACGGCCCTGATCGGTGCCATTGCCGGCCTGCCGACCGACGGCGCAGGGGCAATCGTGCTTCCGAACGACGGCGACATCTTCTTCCTGACGGATAAGCCCTATCTGCCCGAGGCGACATTGCTCGAGGTGATTGCCGAGCCCCTCGGCCCCGACGACGTCTCTCATGATCTGGTCTGCCGCGCCCCGACCGATGTCGGCTTGGTCCATCTTGCCGCGCAGGTTGTGACAACGTCTTTATGGGCGCAGGAACTGGGGATCGAGGACCAGCAGAGACTTGGCTTTGCCAGGCTGCTTGTCCATCAACCGCGCTGGATCCTCACGCACGACGCCTCCAGCGCTCTGTCACAGGAGACCGAAACCCTGCTTTTCCGGAAGATCCGGGAGGCTTTGCCGCTTTCAGTGCTGATCACGATGTCCCACCGGACCATGGCAGCCTCGATTTTCACCCGCCGCATCGCGCTGGCGACGACGGGAGACGCGCCGCAACCATGAGCCCGCAGAACAGTTTCGCGGCCTGTGAGGTCTTTCTGTGCTCTCGCGCGCTGGGAAAGGCATCAGCCCGTGGCGACAACTGCGGGCCCAAAAGCCGACGGCTCGGTGAGACACCTGACACGCCGACCCCACCGCCCCACGTGCGAATGGCGTTCATCAGCCACGAGGTCGGCGACAAGCTCTTGGTCCAGCACCCGCTTGTCGATTTCTCAGAGCATCGACGATCGAGGCCCGTGATGGCAGCCGTTAGGGTAAGCCGCCCGGCAGCGCAATTTCCCCAGCAATATCAAAGAAGATTGGCGGAGAGGGAGGCAGAGACCTTGGACCAGGTCCGGGACAAGACTAACAGCCGCCGAGGCTCTGACCGCCGCTGGATGACAAACCAGTGGCAGGTCATTTGGTGCGTAGTTAGAGTCCCCTGTCGTAAGCGCTCTACGGGGCACTAATCGTTTCTGAAGATGCAAATGCTGGATCGTCATCACGTGCCTCGGGAAGTCGAGGAGTTCTGTGCCAGGGTCGCAAGCCGGTCCCTCGTCGTTGGAATCGTGGGCATGGGATATGTCGGCATTCCACTGGCCCTGTCGGCGCTCTCCAAAGGCTTCCGGGTGATCGGTTTCGACATCGATCGGAACCGGGTCGACGGCCTCAATTCCGGCCTCCGATCGATTTCCCACATCGACATGACGGAGATTAAGCAGGGCCTCGCCGAGGGGCGCTTCGAAGCGACAGCAGACTTCTCGCGCCTTGCAGAGCTCGACGCCATCCTGATTGCTGTACCGACCCCGCTTAACAGGTACCGCGAGCCAGACCTGTCCTATGTGATCACGACGGTCGAGGCGATCGGCAAAACCCTGCGGCGCGGCCAGCTTGTCGTTCTGGAGTCCACTACCTATCCCGGAACCACAGCTGAAGTAATCCGCCCTCAACTCGAGGCCCTTAGCGGCCTCAGGAGCGGCAAGGACTTCTTCCTAGCCTATTCGCCCGAGCGAGAGGATCCGGGCAATGACCAGTTCAACACTGGCAATATCCCCAAGGTGATAGGCGGCGACAGCGCGGGCGCGCTTAGGATGGCGGATGCCTTTTACTCCGCGATCGTCGTACGCACCGTGCCCGTCTCGTCCGCCACTACCGCAGAGGCGGTGAAGCTCACCGAGAATATCTTCCGAGCTGTCAACATTGCCTTGGTGAACGAGCTTAAGGTCGTCTACAACGCAATGGGACTGGACATATGGGAGGTGGTCGAGGCGGCGAAGACTAAGCCCTTCGGCTACATGCCTTTCTATCCCGGGCCCGGTCTCGGCGGGCACTGCGTTCCCATAGATCCCTTCTATCTGACCTGGAAAGCGCGCGAGTATGACATCTCGACGCGCTTCATCGAGCTGGCAGGCCAGATCAATACACGCATGCCGTACCTGGTGGTTGAACGGCTGGCTGAGGCGGTCGACGCAATGGTTGGCAAAGGACTCAGCGGCGCGCGCGTGCTGATCCTAGGCATAGCCTACAAGAAGAACGTTGACGATATGCGTGAGAGCCCTGCGCTAAAGCTCATCGAGCTGATCCAGAAAAGAGGCGCGCATGTCGACTATCACGACCCCTTGATCCCGGTGATCCCTGCGACTCGCGAGCACATGGACCTTGCCGGGCGCAGCTCGGTGCCGATCAATCGTGAAAGCCTATCACGCTACGACGCTGTGCTGATCGCCACCGATCACGACCACGTAGACTACCACACCGTCGCCGCCGCCTCGAAGGTGGTCCTGGACACCCGCAACGCCTGCGAACGCGCGGGGGTGAGGGCGGTGAACGTCGTCAAGGCCTGACGACGCACTGAGTTGGAGGATGGCGATGAGGGCAGAAGGCGCGGGCCCCCGCGTGGCGGTGATCGGCTGCGGTTATTGGGGTAAGAACCTGGTACGCGACTTCGCGGCGCTGGGTGCACTCGAGGCGATCGTTGAGCCCGATCAGGATGTTGCGCGGGCGCTTTGCCATCAGTACGGCACTCGCTCAGCCTCGCTTGCCGAGGCGCTCGCCGATCCGCGTATTGAAGGCGTTGCCATCGCTGCACCGGCGAAAGCCCATTACGCTCTAGCCAAGGAAGCGCTTGAGGCGGGCAAGCATGTCTATGTCGAGAAGCCGCTCGCGCTCTCGACGCGAGACGGTGCAGAGCTTGTGACGTTGGCGGCGCGCGTTGGCAGAAGGCTTATGGTCGGTCATCTGCTTCAGTTTCATCCGGCCTATCTTGCGATGAAGGCCTTTATCGCTCGGGGCAGCCTTGGCCGCCTAACCTACATCTACTCAAATCGCCTATCGTTCGGCATCCTGCGACGAGAGGAGGACGTGCTGTGGTCCTTCGCTCCCCACGACATCTCGATGATACTAGGCCTGACCGGCGAGGAGCCGTCGGACGTCAGCGCCTTTGGCGCATCCACGCTTCATCCTACCGTCGGTGATTTCTGCCAGGTTCAGATGAGCTTCCCCTCGGGCGTGCGCGCCCATGTGTTCTGCTCTTGGCTGCACCCGTTCAAGGAGCAGCGGATCGTCGCGGTGGGCGAGCGCGGAATGCTAGTGTTTGAGGACTCAGCCAAAGACGCGACGGCCAAGCTGCGGCTCTACGAGCACAAGGTAGAGTGGTCGGACGGCACGCCGCACGCCGTCAAGGCCGAAAAGGAGGAGGGGGTAGCCCTACCGTACGATACGGGCAACCCGCTCAAGGACGAGTGTCGCCACTTCCTGGAGGTGATTGCCAAAGGGTCCGTGCCTCGCACAGACGGCGACGAAGGGCTAAGGGTCCTCGCCGTGCTCGAGCGTGCCTCCGCCGCGCTTAGGGGGCCGAAAGGGGAACCGCAGTGTCTGCCTCGTGTCCACCCCGGCGCAAGGCTGGCAGCAGGCGTCCTGGTGCACGAATCGGCCTATATTGATGACCGCGTCTCGATCGGCTCCGGGAGCAAGATCTGGCATTTCAGTCATGTCTTGAGTGATGTTGCGATCGGTGATGGCTGTAATATTGGACAAAATGTGGTGATTGGGCCGAATGTTAGTGTCGGCTCTAATGTCAAGATACAGAATAATGTGTCCGTATACGAAGGCGTTATCCTGGAAGATGGTGTTTTCTGTGGCCCATCGTGCGTGTTTACGAATGTCAACAACCCTCGCGCAGAAATCGTCAGGAAAACGCAATATCGACCGACATATGTTCGTCGCGGCGCGACAATCGGTGCGAACGCAACGATAGTCTGCGGCCATGAACTCGGAGCCTACTGCTTCATAGCCGCTGGGGCAGTGGTAGTTGATGACGTACCGCCCTTCGCCCTGATGGCAGGGGTTCCGGCGCGGCGGATCGGGTGGATGAGTCATGCGGGCATCCGGCTAGGCGCGGATCTCGTGTGCCCGGAGACCGGGCGGCGTTACCGCGAGGCCGCACCCGACGATCTCACGGAGATCACTTGATGATCGCCGCTCCCTCCCTTCCGGCGATCGACTTCATCGATCTCGAGGCTCAGCGCCGCCATACCGGTCAACGCATGGGGGAGGCGATCGTCAAGTCGCAGACGAATGGCACTGCATCCGCGACTAGACTCGTATCGGCGTGAACTCGCTACCCAATACGGTCTGGGCCGCCGTGCTTATCGAGAGCCTAGCTGCCTTCGATGAGGAGTTTAGCAGGCGCCCGATCATGGCGGACGGTTAAGCGGCGCGCGTCGTCGGTGTCGCGGTGGTCACGCAGATGACAAAATGGCTGCGCCTCCATATGGGCTTCGTGTATCGTCTATAGCCCTATCCTGCTTCGCCCGAGTGTCGACCAGTTCAAGGCCAACAGTGTGCCGACCGCCCTCAACGACCCAAGGTCACCGTACCAGCAAATGGACCACCGGCGCTGCCCACCGGCGGGCAACGAATTGCCCGTTTCGGACCGCGTAGTTTCGGAGGTCAGCGCGATTTCAACGAGCACCTACCTCTACGTCGGTATGCAGGGCAGCATCGTTGACACGGCGCGGGCTGCCCTCAGGGGTGGCGTTAAGGCTGCCTGACTTGGCGCGCCTTGCCTACCTCTCCTTGGAAACGCCAAGGGAAGGTCAAGCCAGCTACACGAAAGTGGGCGAGGTAGTCGCGGGATTGCGCGCGCTGGGATGGGCGGTGGACCTCCATGCGAGCCGTGGCGGCGGGGCCAGTAGCGGGACGTCGCTCGCGGGGCGCGTGATCGAGCAGCTCGCGTTGCAGATCGCGTTGGCGCGCCGGGTCGCGAGTTATGACGTGCTTTACGTCCGCAGCCACTTCATGGCATGGCCCGTGACATGGTTTGCGCACCTCTGCGGCGTTCCAGTCGTGCACGAAATCAACGGCACTCCGCGCGACGTGGTCATTACATACCCTGCCTTGCGCATGCTTTCCTGGCTAATCCAACGCTCCTATCGCGGCCAGTATCGTCGCGCTGCCCACCTAGTGGCCGTGACGGAGGGGCTAGCTGTCTGGGCGAAAGCCTTCGCTGGCCATGACCGTGTATCCATGGTGTCGAACGGTGCCAACACCGATATCTTCAACCCGGCCGGGCCGGCCGATGCGGAGCTGGCGCCCTTCGTGGTCTTCGTGGGCGGCCTGGTCGCTTGGCATGGCATCGGTCAGATGCTGTTCGCACTCGAGGATCCGGCATGGCCGGCCAGCGTGCGCCTCGTCATTGTTGGTGACGGCGTCGAACGCGACCAGTTGGTTCGTAAGGCCGGGCATCCGCGCCTCGTCTATCTCGGCCTTCGGAAGCAGGCCGAGATCGCGCCCCTTTTGCGGGGAGCGGTCAGCGTACTATGCGTTCTTGATGATCCTGACAGGCGCTCCAGCACCGGTGTTGCTCCGCTCAAACTGCTCGAGGCCATGGCCTGCGGCGCTCCGGTCATCGTCAGCGACCTGCCGGGACAATCGGATCTGGTGCGCCGGCTCGATGCAGGGCTGGTCGTGCCAATGGGCGATGCCGCCGCCCTAGCCGCCGCGGTCGCGGAGCTCGCAGGGGATAAGGCCCGCGCCCGGGCCATGGGGCTTAACGGCGCAGCTCATGTCCAGGCTGAGGCGAGTTGGCGGCAGCAGGTAAGCCGGCTGCATTCAGTGCTGGACCAGGTGGCGGCCAGCCGTCTCGCCCGAGACGCGCCGTGAGCCGCGCCGACGCCGTCATCCTTTCGTTCTCGCGGGTCGCGCGGGACTGGCGCGTCCTGCGGCAAGGCGCGTTGCTGGTGAATATGGGCCTGACGACCTGCGCAGTCGGCTTCGGCGAGCCTGATGATGCCATAAGCCTGCCTTTCTGTTCCTATCCGGAGCCGCGTCCGACCTGGCAGCATCGGCTGCCGACGGTTCTAAGGCAGCTTCCCGCGCATCTTCCAAGACCCTGGGGTGAAGCCGCGGCTGGGTACGGCTTTTGGGCGGCTCAGCGTCATCGCTGGGCCTTGGGTCGCCTTCGCGAGATCCGGCCTCGCCTCGTTCTGGCCAATGACTGGCCAGCCCTCGTCGTCGCGGCCCGCTGGCGCGCGGAGACAGGCGCAGCGGTCCATTACGATTCGCACGAATTCTCAGTGCACGAATTCGACGACAGGCCGTGGTGGCGGCTGGTGCACAAGCCCTTCGTGACGCATCTGGAGCGCGCGGCAATTGGTGCGGCGGACAGCGTTTCGACGGTCGGCCCAAGTCTCGCTCGAGCGCTGCAGGATCTCTATGGCCTCCATCGCCTTCCTGCGACCGTGCGCTCCGTGCCTGAAAAGCATGCTACGTTCCGCGAGGAACAGACTTTCTGGCCGCCGCGGCTTCTCTATCATGGCCTGATCCGGCCAGATCGCGGCATCGACATGCTAATCCTGGCATTAGCGGCGCTCCCAGAGCGCAATACACTTTTGATCCGCGGTTCCGGTCCTGACCAGTACCTGTGTGAACTCAAAAACCTCGCGGCGGAAGCTGGGGTGGCTGGTCTTGTCCGCTTCGAGCCGTCCGTGGAGCCGTGGGAGGTCGTTGACGCAGCGGCCGCCAGTTCCGATGTCGGTGTCTTCACGCCGCCCCTGCGAACCCCTCAACAACGCCTGAGCCTGCCCAACAAGTTGTTCGAATACATCGCTGCGGGACTAGCCGTCGTCGTATCTCCAGGCGACGATCTCAAAGAGCTGGTCGAGACATATGGTGTCGGCGTGGTCAGCCGTGACGCTGGCGTCGAGGCGATCGCAGCTGCGATCGCGCGGCTGACGCCAGAGGTGGTAGCGCGCTTTAAGGCGGCTTCACGCGCAGCGGCTCGGGAACTGGTCTGGGAACATGAGAAGCGCAGATTAGCGGAGGTTTTGCATGGCGCCTGCGCTCGTGCCGGCCTCGCACCGCGGTGGAAGGAATGAAGTTTCGTGAGTTGGCGCGTATCGCACGAGTTTGATGCGCCGGCCTGCATTCAGCGAGGATCTTCGGTGGAGGCCGTCCGTCCAATCGCTTGGACGCGCCATCGGTGCACGACGAGGACACGGACAGGGAATGTGCGGACTTTATGCCTCCATTGGCTTCGCGCCCGACGTCGCCCGTATCGACATGGTGGCGCATCGCGGGCCTGACGGGCGCGGTTGGCGCACATTCGCGAGTGCGGCGGGGCCGGTTGCACTCGGCCATCGGAGACTGGCAATCATCGACGTATCCGATGCCGGTCTGCAGCCCATGCAGGATGCGTCCAGGCGCTATCACCTAATCTTCAACGGCGAGATCTACAATCATGTTGAGCTGCGCGCCGAGATGGAGGCGCGAGGGGAGGCCTTCGCGACGGCGACAGACGCCGAGGTCCTACTGAGGGCTTACATGCTCTGGGGCCAGGGCTGCCTGGATCAGCTGCGGGGCATGTTCGCATTTATCGTCTGGGACGAGCGCGATAAACGGCTGTTCGCCGCCCGAGATCGTTTCGGGATCAAGCCGCTCTATACCGTGGTCCGGCCGCGGGAAATCGCCTTGGCCTCAGAAATCAAGCAGCTTGTGGGCCTCCCAGGGCTTAGGGGCCGCATGAACGTCGTGCGACTGCATGACTTCCTTGCCTACGGCATCAGCGACCATACCGAAGAAACGATGTTCGATGGCGTCATGCAGCTTCGGGGCGGAGAGTGCATGACTGTGGAAGCCGCGTCGGCCCTCCCCGTCGCCACAAAACGGCGTTGGTATCCGACCGCAGCGCGTGACCTGCGACTCTCCGAGAATGAAGCGGCCGAGCGATTTCGCTCTCTTCTGCTCGAATCCGTCCGGCTTCATTTGCGGTCGGACGTGCCGGTCGGCTCCTGCCTCTCAGGCGGGCTGGACTCCTCATCAATCGTCTGCCTGGCGTCCGGCCTGTTGCCGCCCGGCGAGCAGCTGCAGACAATCTCGTCATGTCACGCCGAGAAGAGCGCCGACGAGCGGCCGTTCGTGAATGCGGTCGTGGCACACGCCGGCACAAGGCCGCACTTCACTTTTCCCCGCGCGGATGACGTGTTTCAGCGCGCGGCCGACATCACCTGGCATCAGGACGAACCGTTCGGGTCGACGTCGATCTTCGCGCAGTGGTGCGTCTTTGAGGAGGCGCGAAGGGTCGGCGTGAAGGTCATGCTCGATGGGCAGGGCGCTGATGAACTGCTCGCCGGCTACCATTCAAGCTTCGACTTTTACATGGCTGCGCTGGTGCGCGAAGGGAAGTTCGCGCAGTTTCTGCGCACGCTCGCTGAGCGTCGCCGGTATCACGGCTCGCCGATTCCGGCGCAGTTGCGACGCCTCCTGCTGACACTCCTGCCTTGGTCTGTTGGCGCTACGCTCCGCCGTCAGCGCGCCTCGCTCACCCAGCATAACTGGCTAGGTTCTGACTTGTTGCGCGCCATAGGCAATACGGCCGACGCGTTCACAACAGCTACGCAATCGCTTGGCCTGGCTCCGCCTACAGACCTGCGTAGCCTATGCCTAGCGTCGACTTATGCCACGAACCTGCCGATGTTGCTTCACTGGGAAGACCGCAACTCCATGGCGCACTCCATTGAGGCACGGGTACCGTTCCTGGACCATCCGCTAGTGGAGTTCTCTCTGGCGCTCGGAGACGATCACAAGGTCGTCGGCGGCGATACCAAGCGCGTGCTGCGTCGGGCGATGCACGACGTTCTGCCCGCGGCGGTCCGTGAGCGGCGGGACAAGCTCGGCTTTGCGACGCCCGAGGAGATCTGGTTCCGTGGCCCGTTGCGCCCCCTGATCCACGAAGGCATCGAGGAAACGCTCGTGCGCTATCCGGATCTGTTCAATCCGGCGGGCGTCCGCGCGCTGCGAGACGACATGCTGGATGGTCGCCGGCCCTTCGACTTCACGCTCTGGCGCATTGCGAACGTGGGCATTTGGGGAGAAAGGTTTGCCGTCACACTGTGATGGCCAGCTATAGGCCCTCGGTGCCGGACAGTCGCTTGCCTTTCGGCTGGAGGATCACCGCGGGATCTTCGAGATCAGGTCTATGACTGGCGCAGCCCTTGTTACTGCACGACATCAGAGTCCTGCAATCATCCCCGCCAGGCCATCCTCCAGCCGGATCCAGTCACGTCCAGGCATGAGGGTTTGAAGCAGATCAACAGCCGGCACCAGGCGCAGCGCTAAGGTGTTCGAATCCCGCTCAAACTTCGCTTCTGTCCCCACCAGCCGCCCAATGAGGTGGCCCGCGCTCTCAATGGACCAGACTTCTGGTGAAGCCACATTGACCGTGTCGCGCCAGCCTAGATCCAGCGCTGCCCTCAGCACCGCGACCGCATCGTCAATATGGATCGCGCTGAAGGTCAGCCCGCCGCCGGAAGACGGCAGGCTGAGCGGCCTGCCTTCGCGAACTCGCTCGACGAGATCAGCGAGCATTCGATTTCTCAGTCCGGGTCCGTAAGGAGCATAGAATCGTAGCACCGCCACCGACATGTATCCGCGATACAGCTCGGCCATAGTGTCAGCGAAGAGCTTGCTGGCCGCGAAATACGAGGATGGTCGTTGGAAGGTATCCTCCGACGCGCGCAGGCTGGCCTTTTCCGGCGATGTCACGCCCGCGCCATAGACCGTGCCCGTGGAGCCGAAAACGACCTGCCGAACACCTCTCGCGCAACCGAAGTCGAGGAGTTCCGCCGCTGTGCTGGCATTGACATGGAAAAGGTCGAGTGCCTTGGCAGGGAAATCGCGATGATGGCGCGAGACGGCGAGATGGACGATCGCGTCAGGGGCCGGCTCGTTGCGCAAGCTGGCCAGAGCAGCCCGGAGCGATGCGGGATCGGCAAGATCGGCCGGCGCGTGGCGCGCCCCAGGCGCCGGCGATCGCCCTATGGATATGACCTCCCGCCCTTCGGCCCCCATTGCGGCGATGAAGGCGCGGCCCAGGAACCCGCTACCACCGGTGATCAGAATGCGGCCGGAGGGGGCTGCGTTATTCATTGGATATCCAGTAAGTGGGGAAGTAGCCGGCTCATCATTCCGCAGCGAGCGCTTCTTGTCAGGCTGCGACGCTCTTCTCGACCATATCGACCAAGATGGAACGGATCCGGTCGTTGGAGTTCTCCATCCGGTACCAGGCTCGTCCCCGCGCCGACAACTCGGCAGCAAAAGCGGGGTCGCTGGCTAGTCTTTGGAGTGCCGAGGCGATCTCCTCCGGCTCTGATGCTGGCAAGAACGGCGGCAAGTTCTCAAAGCACCAACGATGAAGCGCGGGATCGAAGCGGGTCACAACCGGCCGGCCCGCCAGGAAGGCCTTCGGCGGGATGCCTCCAAAGGTCGGGATGGTGAACTGGTCGGCCACGACGTCGGCCGCAGCGATCCATCGCATCATCCGCCGATGAGGCTGAGGCTCGATCCAGATCACGTTTCGCTCGATGCCGAGCGCGGAGATGAGCGCCTTACTGCTCGCGAGTGTCGCGCCCCAGTTCACCGCAATGCACCGTGCATCCAAACCCCGGTCGTGGACGAGGATCGCCAGCGCTTGGAAGAGCTTGTCGTTGCCCTTGTCCCAATTCGTGTTGCGCGTTTCGTCCCAATGCTGCCGGGGGGGATGAAAGATGTAGAAGGAGCCGCCATGGCGGGCCTCAAGCTCGGCACGCAACCCGTCGCGGCTCTCAATCAGACCGCTCTCGTTGATCACATGAGGTAGGAATCGGTAGGGCCGACCCAAGCGGCGCGCCGGCGCCTCGTTGTCGCAGTTTGTAACGATAGTGAGCTCCGAATTCCGGTAGACCATTGAGGCCAACTGGCCCATCGGGTTGTCTTCAAAGGGCAAGTTCCGGATCGTGCCAAACTCGTAGGCAATATACTTGCGGCCGGCGAGCAGCGGCCAGATGCCGTCGATGGCGTAGCCGATGACCACGTCGTAAGGCTTGAGCAACCGACGCATGAGACCGATATCGCTGGCGAATTGATGCAGCAGCATCGGATCGATCGCCCGATCCGGCCAAGCAGTCTGGTATTCTGAGAGGAGACGCTCGACCAATCCGCCAAAATAGGCACCCGCACCGGCTTCTTCCCAGACCGGACCTTCGCGGCGTCGTGTGGCCACAGCCATGAACCGTTCCGCCAACGGCACGAGCGGCCGGCCCCAGCATCGTCCATTCAGCCAGCGTTGGACCTGCCGCGGGCTGTCGGCCGGTCCGAAGCCGCCAAGCAGGTCCCCTGCCAGGATCTCCAAGATGCGCACGTCGCCGCGCTCAACGTCTCGAGCGCGCCGGCTGGGGTCAGCGATGCGTCGAAGATGCCGCTCGCACATCCGGCGTATCATGGCTGCGAGCCTAGGGTGGCCCTCGTTATGCGCGATCAGCCCTAGGCAGGCGAGCCGGCGCGGCCCGTGCCAGTACCAATCCGGCTCGTCGAACCGGGCTTCCGCTCCGCTTGGCAGCGCGGGAAAGAAATGGTCTCCGGCCAACGAGGCGTCGAAGTCACCCTCCTCCCATATGGGGCGGGCATTAATATGATAATAGTCCCAAGAGATTGCATCGCTGCGGATTCGGTCCGTCTGCAGCACCTTGGCGATGTTATACGCATAGTTGGCAACGTTTCCGATGTGCAGCACCCTGAGCTGCCGGGCCTTCTCTCCAGACCTCATAGCGCGTCCCCGAAGTTGTGGCGCGTCCGCTCGAAGAAGGCCACGCCGAGCCAGAGCGCGAGTGGGCCAACAGCAAACATCCCGATCCACGCCGTCGGATGCATCAGGCCCTGATGGAAGAAGACGTCCTGTAGGCACCAGACATGATGCGAGAAAGGATTGAGGTAGATCGCCGTCTCGAACCAGCCAGGCAATGTGCCCGGAAGATAGAGGACCGGGGTCAGGAACAAGCCCGCTGCAGTGAAGAGCTGCAGCACCTCGCGCGTGTCTCGGATGAACACGGTGAGCGCCGCGAAGAACAGGCCCAGCCCCATCAGCGTCATGGCCAGGAAGAACACCACCAGAAAAGCCAGCGGTAACATCGGGCTGACGATGCCGAAGCGCAGCGCTGAATAGAGGGCAGTAGCGGCCATCGCCAGTATCATGGGCATCAAGGACGCCAATACGGCCCGAACTGGTAGTAGTTCGATCGGGAATACGACCTGCTTTACAAGATTTGTCGAGCCGACTACCGCACTTGCCGATTTCACCAGTGACATCTGTACTGTGAGCCAGACCGAGAGTCCGCTTAGCAAGAACACAGCGAAGTCAGGCGCTTCCGGCAGCTTCTCACCAAGCCGAGGCGTGAATACATTGCCAAACACGAACAGGTAGAGGGAAATGAGAGCCAAAGGATGAAACAACGCCCACCAGCGTGCGAAGGTGGAGCCTTGGTAGCCGTCGCGTAGGTCGCGGATTACCAGTTCCCGGAGAAGCGCCCTCCGCTCGATGATGAGCCGCAGGAACGCCAAGACGCTCACAGGCGTCTTGCCGATCCGCCGCCGGGTGACTTCGTCGGACATCTTTGCGCTTGCGCCGTGTTCGCAATTGCCGGACGCCACCGCCCCGCCCTAGCTGTTCCTTCCGGCCATAACGTTGGTGAAGACGGAACTCAAGGACAGTTCCAACGGTCCGAGATCATTCTTGTAGTCTTCGCACTCACTCATTAATGCCCGATCATGCGACGCGGGTTCGGATCTGGCTCGGCGCGATCAAGGGCGCTGGGTTGCCACGTTGCGTAAGTCCCGCATGGGCAGGCTTTGACCTTGCAACGACGTCAGGCCTTCGCTTGGCTTCGATAAAAATCCGCTGTCAGCGGGATGCCCTCTTCGAGATCCACCTTGGCCTCGAAATCGATCTGTGACTTCGCCCAGTTGGCGTCCGGCACCCGCAGTTCGATGTCGGCATAGTCCTTCCATTGGAAAGTGATCTTCGACGTCGCGCCGAGGAGGCGGATCACTGTGTTGGCGAGGCCATAAATCGTCGTCACAGCGCGCTGATTGCCGATGTTGAAAGCCTTGCCCACCGCGTTGGGGTGTTCAAGGCAGGCCATGATGCCGGCTATCATGTCGTCGACATAGCACCAGGCGCGAATCTGCGTGCCCGAGCCATGGATGACGAGATCCTGGTTGCGGATTGCCCTCTTTATGAAAGTCGAGAGTGCGCCCTCGCCAACCTGGCCCGGGCCGTAGACGTTGAACGGCCGTACCACAGCCGTCGGCAGCCGGTGCTGTGTCCAGTAAGCGAGCGAGAGGTGTTCGGTTGCGAGCTTCGAGACGGCATAGGTCCAACGCGCCTCGCCGACGGCGCCGATAACGGCCGAGGAGGTTTCACTTGATCCGTATGCATGCGAGCCGAAAATCTCGGATGTCGAGAAGGTGACGACCCGCTCGACGTTATCGCCGACACTATGAGCTGCCCGTAGTAAGTTGATGGTGCCGAGCGTGTTGATCTCAAGTGTCGAAACCGGCTTTTGACGTACCGTGTCGATGCCAGCCACCGCTGCACAGTGAACGATATGCGTCGGCTGGAATTCGGTGACCGCCTTGTGAATAGCTTCACCGTCCATGACGTTACCCGTGTAGATCTTCAGCTTCTTTACATCTTCGCCGAGGATAGAGTCGGCCGCGTTGCGGACGTAGTTGTCATAGGTGGCGACCTCATTCGCCCCCAGCAGCAGCTTGGCCAAATTAGAGCCAATGAAGCCCGCCCCCCCGGTAATGAAGATCTTTTTGCCTTCCAACATGCTGGATCCGTCTCTCCGGCTTTTTGAGCAGTTCGTGAGTCCTTCATTAGCAAGTTTGCGCGAAGGGAACCACGATGCCCGGTCCGTAGATGAGTGATCAAAGACTGGCTATTGCGGCCATGGCCGGCGTGATGCGCATCCTTCATCGGTACATCCGGTGGTGCATTGGTGTCCGACGTTGCGGACCGCACGGCCGCCAGCAACTGCTGTTCAACCCCGCATTCTGGTCTGACGGCCGACCCTGGCGCGCTTCGCGCCAGCGCCCGTCTCATCAAATACGAGGTGCTATCCGAGCTGCGACCGATAGGCTGCGATGGTACGCCGAGCCGCGGCTTCCGGCGCGTGCCAGTGCTGCGCGAAGGCTCGTGAGCGCAGGCCCAGAGAGCGGAACGCGGCGGAATCGAGCGCAGCGAGCTCACGGATTTTGGCGGCAAGAGTGTCGGCTGTCACCGCGATTACCGGAAGATCGGCCGCCATCTGGTGCGGTATGTGCTGCAGGTCGCGCGGCGCGATGTGAGCGAGGGCGGGCCGGCAAGCGGCCATCGCCTCGACCGCGACTCCGCCATACCAACCAACGCGCAACTGATCGATCAGCGCGTCATGCCGGGCGAAAAGGGCAGGCACCTCATCGCGCTTGAGGTTCTCGACCACGGTCAGACGGCAGGCGACTCCCTCCGCCCGCAAGCGGTCCACGATCGAGACGATGATTTCCGTGCCCTTAACTGCCCGGTCGCTCGGTAAGTGCAGGAGTCGCAGCTCGCGCTCGGTTCGCAAAGTGGATGCGAGGGCGTCCAGCGCTTCACGGCCAAGGTCGACATGGGCGTAGGGAAGGAATTCTGCACCGGCGGGCAAGGTATCGAGAAGGTCCGGATTGACGGCGAAAAGCGTGACTCCGGCCCGGCCCAACTTGTCCCCGAGCAACCTTTTCCACGGGTCACGCTCCTCGTAGGCCCGCGCTATTTCGGGAAGGCCAAGATGGCTCCAGGGATTGCGCTCCACCGCGCCGCTCACGAGGCGGACGTCGTCGCCGTAGAAGGTCATGGCAAGGGCTTTCCCCATCCGGCGCCAGAGCGCCAGGTCCCCCATCCACAGCGCCCGTGCCGCCGCGACTGTTGCTCGTTCGACGAGGCCGTGCCGCGACGGATCGGTGATGGGGAAGGGGCGGAGGGAGAAGAGTGTCTGGCCAAAGTGCGCGTGGATCACGTCGGCCCGGAACGCACGCGCCAGAAGAGCCACGCGGCCGAGCTCGCGACGCACGAGGCGGCAAGGTTTCCCCGGCTCGACGGCATGGTTGATGTCCCCATGGAAGCCGAAAGGCGACCAAGCAAGGTTTGCAGCGACTGCATCATGACCAAGCGCGCGCTGCGCCCTTGCCAGGGCAGCAGGATGGCCGCCGAGGTCCACAGGCAGATGCAGGATGCGCAGCCGGGATCCATCGACAATCGGGTTTGGCAAGGCCGTCATGAGGACGCACCGGAGGCCGCCAGCAGACGCTCGAAGGCCGCGAACTGGAGCGCGAGCTGACGGTCCTCGCCGTGCTCACGCTCCATCCATTCCATGCCGCGACGCCCGATGCCCTCGGCGTCACCTGGGTCCCTCAAGATCTGAAGGATTCGGGCGGCCAGTTCCTCGGGTGTGGCCGCCGCCAGCAGAGGTGGCGTCATGGAGAAGAAGGCTGCTGGCGGAGCCTGATCGAGGCGTGTCACGACACGTCTGCCGAGCGCCATGCCTTCGAGAGCAAGCCCTCCAAAAGCCGAGGCGTCGAACTGGTCGAGTACGCAGGTCGCTTCCAGCATGAGAGCCCACAGCCTTCGTCGCGGCAATGTCGGTACCCAGCGCGTCCGTCCAGAGAGCCCGAGCTCGGCGATCAACTCGCGGCTCGCATTTACATCCTCTCCCCATTCGACAAAAACGAGCCGGAAGTCCGCGCCTCGCTCGGCAGCTAGTGCGGCTCCGCGGATCAGCACGTCATTGCCTTTCCGCCAACTGGCGTTGCCCTTGGTCCAGTGGTGCCGGGCGGGGCACAGAAGCAGAGGTCGTCCTTCGGTGGCCACCGGATGTGCCGTCGCCGCCGCCAATGCCGCCGACAGCTCGAAGGGGTGCGGTATGGCAGTGATCCGCTCCTCGGGGATACCAAGGCGTGCCGCGGCGGCGAGGCAGTCGACATTGGTGACAAACACGCCCGGCGATTGGCGGTATAGCCCCGCTGCCAGAACACCGAGCGGCGTGTCCTCGAAGGGGAGCCCCCGCAAGGTCCCAAGTTCGAGCGACGCATAGCGCGGATGGTTGACGCCATGGGCGAATCGAGCGCCGAGCGCGTAGCCCAGCACCACGTCGAAGCCTGCCAAAGCCTTGCCAATGATCTCGCGAGGGACACTAGAGGGCAGCATCTCCGGCTCGCTCGGGAAGGCCTCACTGTGGATCGCGGGCGCCATCCGCGACGCGGCGCCGCCCAGCGCCAACCGCCTCGCCATCGCCTTCGCCAGACGGAGGGCCTGCCCATCGGACTCCATCAGGGCACGAAAGCGAGAGCGCCTACCTTTGGCTGACGCAAGGCCTCGCCTGTAGAGCGCGGACAGCACGGCATAGCGGGCCCTCGCAACCTTTCGCCCTGCCTCCCTGGCGGCCAGCTCTCGCAGGACGAACGGCCCCGGTCCGTTGATGAACCATTCCGGCCGGCTGAATCCGCGCGCGCCCGCCGCCCGCCAATCTGGGTAGAACAGGTCGCCCGGATCGCCAGATATCTCGGCTTCAAGCCATTCGGGGGCCGACGCGACATGGTAGAAGTCGGGGTCGAGTATGACGCAGTCCACGCCGCGTGCGCGCATCAGTTTTGCATTGACCCAAGCATAATTGCCGATGTTCCCGACATGAAGCACCCGCGGCGGTCGGCCCATGTGCGAACGGAACCGTTCAGGCCAGTCAGATGATGCGGCATCTGCGGACCCCAGGTCAGCCTCCGGGATCATTCGCAAGCGGCTTGACTGTGCCGGACACCCGGCGGCTTTTGGAAGCTCATGAACAGGTATCGGAACGGCTGGTGGAAGGCGATCACCTCGGCGACCTCAAAGCCCGTCTGCTGCATCAATGGGAGGAACCAGCGGCGGTCGATATGGTACATATGCTCGGAGTCGTAAGGCTCCATCTCGCGCAAGTACGGATCATAGGGGGGCGCGCCCTCGAACTCGGTGATCCAGGCGACGAAGTAGCCTCCGGGTGCCAGCACACGGAACGCTTCCCGGAGCCCGACATCGAGCAAGTAATAGTGGTCGAGCGTTGTGCCCGATACAACCGTCTGGAAGCTCCCGTCATCGAAGGGCAGAAACTCGCCAACGCCCGGTACGAACAGAAATGGGTGATCTTCGGCTGATGAGATGGGGTCGACGCCTGCGATCTGGTTCGTGGGCCAATGAGCGAGGTAGCTGGGCACTGTCTGCGGTCCGCACCCAATATCCAGTACGTGGCCCGCGAGATAGGGCCGAAGGAAACCGGCGAACTGACGCCCTTGAGGATGTCGTTCGGTGCTGCAGCTTTCCGATGGCAGGCCCTCGTAGCTGCGCGTCCCCTCGGCCAAGCAGGACCTGTAGGCATCGAAATTGAGTGGCGCGAGCTCCCGCAGCAGCGCGAAGGCATTCTCCAGCGGGATCGGCTGACGCGGCTGCGGATTTGGCGTTGCTCCCGCGTCCGGTGAGTGGCGCGGTGGCGCATGGAGCCGTTGGGTCATCAACGTCTCAAGGATGCGCTGCTCACGGACATCGAACTCTTGGGATAAGTCCCTGAGTCGTTCGCCCATGACCTGGCTCAGGTTGTGGAAGTTCTGACCAATCAGTTCCAGCATAGACGCGCCCATGAGCTGCGCCTCGGAGCGTGCCGATGTTCCCTCAGCGATGGATTGCCGCGCGACCGCGTTGGCCGCCTCTACATTTTTTTGCAGCGTTTGGATTTGGAGGTCGATGAGCGACGATTGGTTGCGCGTGTCGACATCTAACTTGGAGATGAGCGTCAGCATCTCCTTGGCGTTCGTTTCGATCAGGCCGACAAGGTTGGCGTTGCTGGCCTCCATCACTGTCATCATGTTGGCCTGCAAATGATTGAGCTGCTCGATCCAATAGCGGTCCCTATCGGTCGTCTCGAAGGGCGGAGGGCCCAGTTCCGGAGATGGATCGGACATCAACACCTGGCAGTTCTCGTGCGTGCTTGCCTCGGGCGCGCCCAGCACCGGCTCGGGGCGGGCGGCGGCCTCATCGGTCGGGTCCCCTCGGTCGGAACGACTCGGAGTATCGCTGGGCAATCCGACCATAACGTTCGCCACCATGGCATCAATCTCAGCGCGGAAAGTGGCGCCATTCGACAAGAGGGTGAAAAATCGACCCGCTCGGGTAACCGTTGCGTCCAACGCGGAGCACGTAACGCATGTGATGGTATTCGTGGAAGTCGCTGGTGCTGGGCACGTTGTGCTGGATCCCGAGTGAGAGCAGGTACTCTCCCTCCAGAAGCTCGATATGCGGAAATCTCGCCACGAGGACGCCGCGCCCAAACGCGCGACGGCGCCATTCGACCTCCTCATAGCCAACCAGGCCTTCATCGGTGACCGGATTGACCATGGAGAACATAGCGACCGAGAGCAGGTCATGGCGTCTATTGATGGCTATCGACAAGCCGAGCGTCGGTTCCTCCGCGGTCGCCGGTTGTTGATACTCATACGCGACCACGAGCTGTGCCTCGTCCCATGTCCTCAGTCGGGAGAATGCTCGGCCTTCCGCGTCGAGCAGCCGAACCGAGGTGATGCGCGAAGGGCCTCGGCGATAGATTTCGGCATGGACGGTCTCGAGGCCGATAACCTCAAGCTCGCCCTCCAGCCTGCGCGCTGTCGCGAAAGACGGATCCTCGCGCATCGGATCCTCGTCGGTTGAGACGTCAGGTATCGCGATGGCAGGCGCGTTCCCCTGCTCGGCGGGAGCGTCGAAGGCGCTGCCGGTCGCCGTCGCCTGCACAGCGACCATACTGCCCTCGCCGCCCGAGATGCGCTCGTGCACCGCGTAGTCGTAATGGCGGCACACGTCCACCGCGCTTCCGATCTCGCGCACGCGCCCGTCCTCGATCCAGATGGCCCGTTGGCACAGAGCGGCAATCTGGTACGTCGAGTGGCTGACGAACAGAACGGTTGCGCCGCTCTCGCAGAGCTGGCGGATACGGTGACCGCATTTCGCGACGAAGTAGGCATCGCCCGCCGCCAGAGCCTCGTCGATAATGAGGATCTCTGGCTCGACGCTGATCGCCGTGGCGAAGGTTAAGCGCGCTTGCATGCCGCTCGAATACGTCTTGAACGGCTGATGGATCGCAGGCCCGAGTTCAGCGAATTTCACGATCCAGTCATGTTTCTGGTCGATCTGCTCGCGTGACATACCCATGCACAACCCACCGAGATAGATGTTGTCGTGACCTGTGTATTCGGGGTGGAAGCCGGTGCCGAGTTCAAGAATGGCCGAGATTTTGCCTCGAATGTCCAGTATGCCGGCGGTAGGCGCCAGTGTGCCGGCTACTATTTTGAGCAATGTGCTTTTACCCGCCCCGTTTGGCCCGATTACGCCAACCACCTCGCCGGGCGCAATCGTGAAGCTTACATCTTGCAGCGCATGCTTTAGATCGTGGCTGGGCCTTCCGGTTATGATCTCGCTCAAAAGGTCCGATGGTTGCCGGTAGACCTTGTAGCTCTTCGACAGCCCTATGGCGCGGAGGCTCCACGGCGCCGTGCCCGCGACGAGCGTGTCGATTTCCGTCCGCATCGGTGCTCGATCCTCGGTGCAGAGGCGCCCTGTCAAGGAGGCGCCATGGTTGGAGGCTCCGAGGCCTGGAGACGGCACTCGGGACCATTCAAGGCGCTGCTCCATCGCGCCAGATGGAGTTGTCAGGGATGGGCTAGCATCGGCAATTTCGACCCGCGCTCCAAAAATGACAATGCCGAAGCAACTGCGCAAGCGTGAACAGGGTCAATTTCCTGCCCAGTTTGACGGATTTGGCTGCAGATTCAGCAGTGAAGCACCGCCAGGCCGTCACAGATCGACTTTTCTGGATAGCTACAACGTGTCGAGCTCCACTCACAGGTAGCGTGTCGTCGTCTCCCGCTTGGCATGTCCACGCAAAAGCAGGCAGGCCCACAGATTGCCGGTCCTCTTGTAGATCAAGGCGACCATCGTGCGTCGCAGTCTGTGCGTGCCGAAGAGCGTAAGGTCGAGCCCGGCAAGATCCAGCCACTCGACGAACGGCCGCGCATAATGGCGGGTTGTCATCGGCTCCCCGAGCCGGGTCCGGCTAGGGGACAACTAGGTCGTGTGGACAAACGGAACGCCCAAATCGCCTGATGTCTGATTCAACGCTGCTCTTTGCGGAGGCCAGCGGTGGTTCGCGGGCTGATAAACGATGCGGAATGGGCGTCCTTTGCGCCGTTCCTGATCGAGAAGCGAACGCGGGGCGGTTCAATCTGGCACCTCCGAACCAGCTGTCGAATGACATCACAGCGCAGGTTTTCACACAGCCTCGGCCCAGAAGCGGACGGAGATTCCCGGTGTAAAGACGCCGCAGCCCACCGCTCGATCTTGCGTGGCAAACGTCTCACAGAAGTTCGACGTCACGCTGATCGGCCCACGCGAGCCAAGCCGAGTTTCGGAAAGATCCATGACGGCGGCGCGTTAGGGCAGCCGTTAGGGTAAGCCACCCAACAGCGAAATTTTACCAGCGATTTCAGATGGGATTGGCGGAGAGGGAGGGATTCGAACCCCCGATACGGTTGCCCGTATGCCGCATTTCGAGTGCGGTGCTTTCAACCACTCAGCCACCTCTCCGCGGTCGCAAGGCGATGCGGCAAGCGCAACGCCCGAGTTGAAGCGAAGCGGCACATAGCGGAACGAGCGGGCGCATTCAAGCGCGGCGTGGGCGCAGGCGTGGAATTTCGCGCTGGGGAGGTGCGCGACCGCGCTCGAAGGTCCGCGCGATGTGCGCGTTTTGCCCGGGTAGCGCCGACGGGAGGCGTGAGGCCCCCAACCCGCGAAAAATGGCGGCGCGTCGTGGGTTTGCCTTGACTCGCGCCGCCTTTTCCATCATTGAGCCGCGTCCCGCTCCCGCATGTCGCGGACCTTTGGGTTCCGATGGCGGTTCGGGACAATCACCGACAACCGCCGGTCCGCCGGCGGCAAGACCAAACAAGAAGACGGCCGGCCAAGGCTTGAGGCTCACGCCTCCGGACCCGCCAGGCATCGTCGACAAGGACCGAAAACATGTACGCAGTCATCAAGACTGGCGGCAAGCAATACAAGGTTGCCGCCGCCGACACGATCACCATCGAGAAGCTCGAGGCCGCGGCCGGCGAGACGGTGGTGTTCCCCGAGGTGCTCGTGGTCGGCGGCGACGCCGGCATCACCATCGGCTCCCCCTTCGTGGCCGGCGCCTCCGTGGCCGCCGAGGTCGTGAAGCAGGCCCGCGGCCCGAAGACCATCTCGTTCCGCAAGCGCCGCCGCCAGAATTCGAAGCGCAAGAAGGGTCACCGCCAGGACCTGACCATCGTGCGCATCGCCGAGATCCTCACCGGCGGCGCCAAGCCGTCGAAGGCCGCTGCTCCGAAGGCCGACAAGGCCGAGGGCAAGGCCGCCAAGGCCGAGGTCGCCCAGGCGGCCGCCGCCCCGACCGGCAAGATGGACTCGTCCAACCTGTCGCTGATCGCCGGCATCGGCCCGACGATCGAGAAGAAGCTGCGCGCCGCCGGCATCACCTCCTGGGAGCAGATCGCCTCCTGGAGCGAGGCCGACATCGAGGCGAAGGACAAGGAGCTCGCGCTCCGTGGCCGCGCCACGCGCGAGGAATGGGTCGAGCAGGCCAAGGAGCTGCTGGCGGGCAAGCCGCCGCGCGCCAAGGTCGACAAGGCCGAGCTGGAATCCGGGGAAGACAAGTAAGCGCGGCTCATCGCCACGCTCTTGCCATCTCTCTGCACAACACGTCTTATAAGACCAACGGAATCGGGAGCTCATCATGGCTCACAAAAAGGCAGGCGGCTCGTCGCGTAACGGTCGCGACTCGAACGCCCAGCGTCTCGGTGTGAAGCGGTTCGGCGGCCAGCAGGTCGTTTCGGGCAACATCCTCGTGCGTCAGCGCGGGACGAAGTTCCATCCCGGCACCAATGTCGGGCTTGGCAAGGATCACACGCTCTTCGCGACCGTCGACGGCCGCGTAGAGTTCCGAACGAAAGCGAATGACCGTACCTACGTGTCGGTTGTTCCGATGATTGCCGCCGCCGAGTAACAGGCGGCACCGACATCGGGGCCGCCGGCGAGTTCGCCAGGCTGCCCCATGATCGCGGATCGAAGATCGAGGGGCGCCAGGCGAGACAGCCGGGCGCCCCTTCTTCTTCGGTCCTGGAAATGGTTCCAGGCCCGCTGACAGGCAAGGGAAGGAACCTGCCATGACTGCCCTGGAAACCGAACTGGAAGGCCGCCTCGGCGGCGATCTGCGCGAGAGCTGTATGCCCGTCCTCGAGACGGAGCGGCTCGTTCTCCGTGTGCCGCGTTTCGAGGACGTCCCGGCGGTCGTGGCGCTGGCCAATGACCGACGGATTGCCGAGATGACGGCCAATCTCCCGCACCCCTATGCGGCGAAAGACGCGGAAAACTGGATCGCCAACGCCTGGACCTCCCAGGACCATCCCCTTCTCATCACCCTCAAGGCCAACGGCGCGCCCATCGGTGCGACGGGCTTCGTGATGCCCGACACAGGCGATCCCGAAATCGGTTACTGGCTCGGCACCGCCCATTGGGGCCGCGGCTATGCGACGGAGGCCGCCCGGGCCGTCGTCGACCACCTGTTCACGGATCGCGCCGCCGAGGCGGTTGCCGCCCGCGCCCGCGTCGTCAATCCGGCGTCGCGGCGGGTCATCGAGCGCTGCGGCTTCCAGTGGGTCGGCGCAGGCCTCACCCGCTCGCGCCTGCTGGCGAGTTCGGTGCCGGTCGACAAGTTCCGCCTGGAGCGCACGCTCTGGGCGAGCCTGAAGGCCTGGCGCGACCCGATCCTGAGGCGCTCGGCGCCGAAGGTCATCGCGTGCTGCCCGGCGTGAGCCTCGTCCCGCAGCCCCCCGCCGGCACAGCCGGCGGGGTTCGCAGGTGAACCCCATGACGGGACCCTTCCTGCCCCATGTGCCGCTGACGACGCGGCGGCTGGTGCTGCGCCAGCCGACGTTCGACGACGTGCCGCGCCTCGCTCGCCTCGCCGGCGACAAGGATGTCGCCCGGATGCTGGCGGTCGTGCCGCATCCCTACACCGAGGCCCATGCCTCCGCCTTCATCGGCGACGTGCTGGCCTCGAACCTCACAGGCGATTCGCTCGCTCTCGCCGTGGCGCGGGCCAAGGAGCCGCACGCCCTCGTCGGCTTCGTCAGCTTTTCCCGGCAGGATGACACGGCGACCATCGGCTGGTGGTTCGGCAAGCCCTTCTGGGGCAAGGGTTTCGCCACCGAGGCTGTCAGGGCAATGATCGCCCTCGCCTTCCGCGACCCGGAGATCCAGCGGCTGGAGGCCGGCGCCTTTGCCGACAATCCGGCCTCACTCAGGGTGCAGGAGAAGCTCGGCTTCCGCCGCACTGGCGAGAGCGTGAAGGCCAGCGCCGCCCGTGGCGCCGATGTGCCCCATGTGGACATGATCCTCACCCGGGAGGATCACGAGGCCGCCGCGCCGCATTGAGAATGCCGGGCGCCGGCGCTAGGGAGGATGCATGACCAGCACCTCCATCCCCATCGGGGTCGTCACCGTCTCCGATCGCGCTAGCCGCGGCCTCTATGAGGACAAGGGCGGCCCCGGCATCGTCGCCGCCCTCACCGACCTCCTCGCGAGCCCCTGGCACGCCGTGCCGCGCGTCATCCCCGACGAGCAGGCGGTGATCGAGGCGGCGCTGATCGAGCTGGCCGACCAGGAACACTGTCCGCTGATCCTCACCACTGGCGGCACCGGCCCGGCGATCCGCGACGTGACGCCCGAAGCGACGGAAGCAGTCTGCCAGAAGATGATGCCGGGCTTCGGCGAGCTGATGCGGCAGGTCAGCCTCAAGGTCGTGCCGACCGCCATCCTGTCGCGACAGACCGCCGGCATCCGTGGCCGCTCGCTCATCGTCAACCTGCCCGGAAAGCCCTCCTCCATCCGCGAGTGCCTCGACGCGGTAATGCCCGCCATCCCCTATTGCATCGACCTGATCGAGGGTCCGCGCCTGGAGACGAACCCGGCCCATTGCGTGGCCTTCCGGCCCAAGGGGGCGTGACAACACGTCTTCACCTCCTCCGGTGACCGGTCTAGCCTCCGTCGATACGCACCACGGAGGCGATCATGGACCGGCGCGACGCAACCGCAGCTCTTTTCGGCCTGGGAGCGCTCTCGGCCCTGACAACGCCCGCCTCGGCCCAGGCCCAGGGCGGAAGACCCCCGCCGCTCGGCGGCGCCATCACCGACGTCGCCGGCGTGAAGGTCGGGCACTTCACCGATCCGCGCCGCCCCACCGGATGCACGGTCCTGATCACCGAGGAGGGGGCGACGGCCGGCGTCGATGTGCGCGGCGCCGCCCCCGGTACGCGCGAGACCGACCTCCTCAACCCCACCAACCTCGTTGACCGCGTCCACGCCATCATGCTGGCGGGGGGAAGCGCCTTCGGCCTCGAGGCCGCGACCGGCGCAGTGCGCTTTCTCGAGGAGAAGGGCATCGGCTTTCCGGCAGGACCGGCGCGTGTGCCCATCGTGCCGGCCGCCATCCTCTTCGACCTCGGCATGGGCGACCACCGCATCCGCCCGGACGCGGAGGCCGGCTACAGGGCTTGCGCCGCCGCAACCACCGAGGCACCCGCCGAGGGCTCGGTCGGCGCCGGAGCAGGGGCGACCGTCGGCAAGGCCTATGGCCTCGCCCGCGCCATGAAGGGCGGCATCGGCACGGCATCAGTGAAGGTCGGCAAGGTGACGGTCGGCGCGCTGGTGGCGGTCAATGCGGTCGGCGACGTCATCGACCCGCGCTCCGGCGAGGTGATCGCCGGCACCCGCACCGAGGATGGCCGCCGCCGCCTCGGCCTCACCCAGGCGATCCTGCGCGGCGAGCTTCCGCCCGCTCTCCAGCCGGGGATGGCGACCACCATCGGCATCGTCGCGACCGATGCGCAGCTGACCAAGGCCCAGGCGCAGAAGATCGCCCAGCAGGCCCATGACGGCCTCGCCCGCACCATCGACCCCATCCACACGATGTGGGACGGCGACACGCTGTTCTGCGTCGCGACGGGCAAGAGCGGCGTCACCGGCAACATGATGGCGCTCGGCGCCATCGCCGCGCAGGTCATGGCGGCGGCGGTGATCCGCGCCGTCCTGGCGGCGAGAGCGGTATCGGGGCCGGGCGTGCCGGCGGTGCCCAGCGCGAGCGAGTTCGGCTAAAGCCTCACGACCCCCGGCGGGGCACCGTCGCCAGGAACGCGCCGAGTTCCGTCTTCCAGAACCGCGCCATGCCGGTCGTGCCATGGCCGCGCGTCGCGGCGCTCGCCGGGATGAGCAGCAGCCGCGCATGCGCAATGCGCTTCAGCTCGCGGTCCATGATCCCCGTCTCCGGCGGATTGCGCTCGTCATCGGCGGAGTTGATGGCAAGCACACGGACGCGGATGCGGTCGAGCCGCGGCGCCGGATTGTAGTCGCGCGAGGAATCCCACTGGTACATGAAGTCGTTGGCATCTGCCGTGAACGGCGCAGAGAGGCGCCCGTCGAGCAGCTTGTCGGCGGCCTCGCGGGTCGGCGCCATCTCCTGGTAGGCGAGCGTACCGCCATTGGTGGCGATGCCATAGAAGACATTGGCGACGCGCAGCGCCCTCGGCTGAGACGTATAATTGCCGTTGTTCCAGTCGGGATCGTTGCGCACCGAGTCGATGATCAGCCGCCGCATCATCCAGTTGCGGCTCGACATCTCGGTCGGCTGCGAGGCCATGGGCACCAGCGCGTCCATGAAGTCGGGATGGGTGACGCCCCAGACCCAGGCATGCATGCCGCCCATGGAATTGCCGATGATCAGCCGCACCCGGCGGATGCCGAGGCCCTCGGTCAGCAGCCGGTGATGGCCGGCGACCATGTCGTCGTAATTGTAGCGCGGGAAGGCGGCCCGCATCCCGTCGGAGGGCTTCGACGACTGCCCCGCACCGATCGCGTCGGGGATGATGATGAAATACTTCGTCGCATCCAGCGGCTGGCCCGGCCCGAAGAGCTCGCCGGCAAAGCCCGGATTGACCATGCTGGCCGCCGAACCCGCCGTGCCGTGGAGTACGAGGACCGGCTCGCCGGACGGATTGCCGATGGTGAGGTAGCTGAGCTTCACCTCCGGCAGCATCTCACCGGTGTGGAAGCGGAAGTCGCGGGCGACAAAGGTGCCGCGCTTCGGCTCGGGATAGTCCGCCGCCACGGCGGTCAGTGCGAGCAGCGGCAACAGAATGGCGGCGGCGATGAGCCGCGCGACGCGCGTCATGACCATGGTCGTCCTCCCGGATCGGCCCGGTGCGGCGGGGACCGCCGCCCGGAGCTCTTGGGATGACTATGGCGCGCCGTCTTCAATGGCGGCAAGTCCGCCGCCGCTCATCGGCCCGAAGAGCGCCCTCAGCGCAGGCGCTCGAGCACGCTGACGTAGTTCGCCACCGCGGCGCCGCCCATGTTGAAGATGCCGGCGAGCTTCGCATCCTTCACCTGGATGCCGCCGGCCTCGCCCATCAGCTGCATGGCCGATAGCACATGCATCGACACGCCGGTGGCGCCGATCGGATGGCCCTTCGCCTTCAGGCCGCCTGAGGGGTTCACCGGCAGCTTGCCATCCTTCTGCGTCCATCCCTCGAGGATGGCGCGGGCGCCCTGCCCCTCCGGCACGAGGCCCATCGCCTCATATTCGATGAGTTCGGCCACGGTGAAGCAGTCGTGAGTCTCGACGAAGGAGAGGTCGGTGAGGCCGATGCCGGCCTCGGCCAGTGCCTTGCCCCAGGCCTGGCTGCAGCCCTCGAACTTCAGGATGTCGCGCTTCGACATGGGCAGGAAGTCTTGCACATGGGCATGGCCGCGGAAGGCGACCGCCTTCTTCATCCTGAGCGCCGTCGCGGTGTCGGTGATGACCAGGGCCGCCGCGCCGTCGGAGACGAGCGAGCAGTCCGTCCGCTTCAGAGGGCCCGCGACGAAGGGGTTCTTCTCGCTCTCGGTGCGGCAGAACTCGTAGCCGAAATCCTTGCGCATCTGCGCATAGGGGTTTTCGACGCCGTTCTTGTGGTTCTTCGCCGCGATCATGGCGAGCGCATCGGACTGGTCGCCCCAACGCTGGAAGTAGTTATGGGCGATCTTGCCGAAGACGCCGGCAAAGCCCGCGGGCGTGTCGCCATCCTCCGGCAGGTAGGAGGCGCGCAAGAGGTTCTTGCCGATTTCCGGGCCCGGCGTCTTGGTCATCTGTTCCACGCCGACGACGAGTACGACCCGGGCATCGCCTGCCTTCACCGCGCGCACCGCCTGGTGAACGGCGGCCGACCCGGTGGCGCAGGCATTCTCGACGCGCGTCGCCGGCTTGAAGCGCAGCCGCGGATCGGCCTGCAGCACCAGCGAGGCGGTGAAGTCCTGCGGCGAGAAGCCGGCGTTGAAATGGCCGAGCAGGATCTCGTCGACCTCATCCGGGCTGATCCCGGCATTGTCCATGGCCTCGTTGGCGACGCGGATGATGAGGCTCTCGACGGTCTCGGTCTCGAGCTTTCCGAAGGGCGTGTGGGCCCAGCCGACGATGCAGGCGGTCATGGCGGCGATCCTCGTGAGGGGAGCGGAGCGGAAGGGGACGACGTGTCGTTACACAATAAGGACCGGGCCGAACCCGCGCCATCCTCCGTCCGGCGCATGGCAGGCGCGACGCGGTTGCGAGGCCGGCCCGCCGTCACGCTTTGGCCGCCTTCGTCCCGTTTCACAGAGACCCCGATCTGACCCCCGCTTCTCCCTTGGCGAAAGCCGCAAGAAGCGGATAAACAGGGTCGGTTGCGCCGCCCGTGCCAGAAGGCCCAAGCCATTGCGGATCAGAATTCCTGTCCTCGCCGGCGCGCTCGCCCTCATCGCCGGTCTCGCCCCGGCCGCGGCCCAGCAGGTCGGGCCGACCATTGTCGTCGACGTGGCCTCGGGCCAGGTCCTGCAATCCGATCGCGGCGGTACCCCCTGGCTGCCGGCCTCGCTCACCAAGATGATGACCACCTATGTGGCGCTCCGTCAGGTGCGCGCCGGTCGCCTGTCGCTGGATACCGGCCTCGTCGTCTCGCAGCGCGCCTTCCGCTCCGCACCGTCCAAGATGGGCTTCCGGCCGGGCACGGTGGTGACCCTCGACAACGCCCTGAAGATGATCATGGTCAAGTCGGCCAACGATGTGTCGGTGACCATCGCCGAGGGCGTCGGCGGCTCGGTCGAGGCCTTCGCCGGCATGATGAATGCCGAAGCCCAGCGGCTCGGCATGAGCGGCACCCGCTTCATCAACCCGAACGGCCTACCCGGCGCCGGCCAGCAGACCACCGCCCGTGACATGGCCCTGCTCGCCCGCGCCATGATGCGGGAATTCCCCGAACAGGCGCAGCTCTGGCGCATTCCGGCGATCCGCTACGGCAACCGCGTCATGCGCAACCCGAACCACCTGATCGGCCGCTACCAGGGCGCCGACGGGTTCAAGACCGGCTTCACCTGCGCCTCCGGCTTCAACGTCGTCGCGACGGCCACGCGCGGCGGCCGCCAGCTCATCGTCGTCGTGCTGGGCGCCACCTCGGCCCGCGGCCGGGCGGAGACGGCGGCCGGCCTGTTCGAGCGCCATTTCGTCTCCGGCGGTTCGGGAATTGGCCTCGATGGCATCGCCAATGACCTCTCCTCCGGTCCGCCTGATATCCGCGACCAGACCTGCCGCCGCCGTGGTCCGCGCGGCCCCGTCTATATCGAAGCGGGCGAGGAGCTCGACGCCGAGCCGGTCGCCGCGGCCCACACCGCCGACCCAGGCAATCTCTCCTATGCGCAGATGATGGCGCAGCAGCAGAGCCGCACCGCCCGTCCCGGCACGCGTCCGACGGCGCTCGCTGCCATGCCAGGGGCCGTCGTGTCGCTGCTCGGCCCCTACCGCCCGAGCACGGACCCGGTGCCGGTCTTCATCGGCAGCCGCGCGCCGGCAACGCCCCCTGCCGGTCCAGCCCTTGCCTCGGCCGGCAACCGGGCGGTGACGCTGCCCGCTGCCGCCCCGGCCAATGTCACAGTGGCCCCCACGCCCCCCGCCGCAGCCATCGCGCCCGCAGCGGGAGCCATCCGCGGCGGCGCTGCCCCTGCGGCCGCGATACCGGTCCGCCATGGCGCCATTGCGCCGACAGGAGCACCGATGATGCTCAACGGCGCGCTGCCGCCCGAGCGCCCCGCCACCGCTCCGCCGCGTCCCGCGCAGCGCGCCGCTCCGGCCACGCGCCAGAACCGCGCCGCCAACGCCAACCGCCAGACTCCCCGCCCGGCCCAGCGTCCGCAGCGGCCCGCCGCCCAGCCGTGATCCGCAGCTCCGTCGGCATCGGCATTGCGGCGGCCCTCGCCTCGGCGACGGCCTATGGCATCAACATCGTCTATGCGCGCATGGCGACCCAGCAGGGCGTCTCGGCCGCCGACCTCGTCTTCCTGCGCGTCTTCCTGATGCTCGGCGCGGTGGCGGTGGTCGCGGCCCTGAGCCGGGCGGCGCTCCGCTTGCCGGCAGCCGGGCGGCCATCGATCCTCGGCCTCGGCATCGCCTCGGCCGGCGTCGGCCTCGCCTATTTCTTCGCCGTCTCCTTCGTGCCGATCGGCGTCGCGGCGATCATCTTCTACACCTTCCCCTTGCTCATCCTTCTCGCCAGCCCCTTCGTCGAAGGCGGGCGCTTCACCCTCCACCGCTTCTTCGTCTTCGCGCTGGCCTTTGCCGGCCTTGCCATCGCCATCGGCCCGAAGCTCGGCGACATCGACCCGCGTGGCATCCTGCTCGCGGCGCTCGCCAGCACGCTCGCCGCCTGGCAGTTCTTCATGGCCTCGCGGTCCGGCCGGCATGTCGGCCCCCAGGCGATGATGTTCTGGTCGCACATCGTCATCATGCCGATCTCGGGGGCCGCTGCCCTCCTCCTCGGGGGCATCGGCTGGGGCGCGATCGCCAACGCCTGGCTGCCGAGCGCCTTGACGGTGGTCGGCTATCTCGCCGGCTTCGCCCTGCAGATGGTGGCGGCACGCCGCGCGCCGGCGGCGATGATCGGCCTGATCTTCTGCCTCGAACCGGTGGTCGCCATCCTCTTTGCCGGCCTCGTCCTTGGCGAAACGCTCTCCTATGCCCAGATGATCGGCAGCCTCCTCGTGCTCGCCGCCCTCGTCGCCTCCTCGCTGGCGGAACTGAGGCGCGAGCCGCAAACCCCGCCGGTGCCCGCCTCCGATGGCCGCTGACCCCGCTCCCCGCCGCCCGCGACCGCCCGTGCCGGTGACCGTGCTCACCGGCTTCCTCGGCGCCGGCAAGACGACGCTCCTGAACCGCCTGCTCGCCGATCCGGCCCTCGCCGACACCGCCGTGCTCATCAACGAGTTCGGCGAGATCGGCCTCGACCACCTGCTGGTCCGAACGGTGGAAGAGGGCATCGTCATGCTGTCCTCGGGCTGCGTCTGCTGCACCGTGCGCGGCGATCTGGTCGCTGCGCTCGAGGATCTCCTGCGCGCCGTGGACAATGGGCGCGTCGAGCCTTTCGCCCGCGTCGTCATCGAGACCACCGGCCTCGCCGACCCGATCCCCGTCCTGCACACGCTGATGGCCCATCCCTATCTGGCGCTGCGCTACAAGATCGACGCCGTTGTCACGGTGGTGGATGCGGTGAACGGCCTTGCGACCCTCGACGCCCACCCGGAAGCGGTGCGGCAGGCGGCCGTGGCCGACCGCATCGTCATCACCAAGACCGACCTGGTCGACGAGACGCGCCGCCCCGCCTATCTCGCGCTACTCGAGCGCCTCGCGGCGCTGAGCCCGGCCGCCCGCCGCCTCGATGCGGCCAAGGGCGAGGCGACCACCGAGGCCATCCTCGCCGCCGGCCTCCACGACCCCGTCACCAAGATCCCCGACGTCGCACGCTGGCTCAACGAGGAGGCGCTGACCGGCGCCGATTCCGCGCCCCACGGCCATGACGACGGCATCCGCGCCTTCGTCCTCACCACCGACCAGGCGATGGGCTCAGCCGCCTTCGACATGTTCCTCGAGCTCTTGCGCGGCGCCCACGGGCCGCATCTCCTGCGGGTGAAGGGCGTGGTGAAGATCGCCGAATTCCCGGAACGGCCAGTGGTGGTGCATGGCGCGCAGCACCTCTTCCACCCCACCACCGTGCTCGATTCCTGGCCGGACGGCGACGCGCGCACCCGCATCGTCTTCATCCTCAAGGACATGGATCCGGCGGTGATCCGCGCGCTGCACGACGCCTTCCTCGGCATCGCGCGGCCCGACCAGGCCGACCGGACGGCGCTCACCGACAACCCCCTTGCCATTCCGGGCATGCGCCTGTGACGAAGGGGGCCACCCCGCGCGGCCTTGCGACGCGCCCCGACCGGTGATCGACTGCACCGCGCGGGAGGCGTGCATGGACTGGTCGGCCAAGCAATATGTGAAGTTCGAGAACGAACGAACGCGGCCCGCCCGTGACCTGCTGGCCGCTGTGCCGACGCGCCAGCCGCGGCGGGTCGTCGACCTCGGCTGCGGGCCCGGCAACACCACCGAACTGCTGCTGGAGGCCTTTCCGCAAGCCGAGATCATCGGCCTCAATTCTTCCCCCGACATGATCACCAATGCCCGCGCCCGCCTGAGCGGTATCCGTTTCGAGGTCGCCGACCTCACGACCTGGCGGCCGGAGCCGACAGCGCCCGTCGACATCCTTTATTCCAACGCCGTCTTCCAGTGGGTCCCTGGCCACGAGACGATCCTGCCGCGGCTCCTCGGCCTCCTGCCCGAGGGCGGAAGCCTCGCGCTGCAGATGCCGGACAATCTCGACGAGCCGAGCCATGTGGGCATGCGTGACGCCGCCGCCGACGGGCCCTGGGCCGGCCGGCTCGCAGCCGCGGCGGGCACGCGCACCGCGCTCGGCAGCGCCGCCTGGTACTACCGGCTGCTGAAGCCCCACGCTGCCCGTGTCGACGTCTGGCGCACGGTCTACCACCACCCGCTCGACGGGCTCGACGGCATCGTCGAGTGGTTCAAGGGCTCAGGGCTCCGTCCCTTCCTCGCCGCCCTCCAGCCGGAGGAGCGCGAGGCCTATCTCTCCGCCTATCGCACGCGGATCGCACCGCACTATCCCGTCGACGCGGAGGGCAAGGTGCTGCTCGCCTTCCCCCGCCTCTTCATCGTCGCGACGCGCTGACGACCCCAACGACAAAAACAGCCCTGAGGAAACGACCCCATGAACCGCATTGATCTCACCGGCCGCACCGCTGTCATCACCGGCGGCGCCCGTGGCATCGGCTATGCCGCCGCCCGCCGCATGCTCGACTCCGGTGCCGCCGTGGCACTCTGGGATATCGACGCCGCCCGGCTGAAGGAGGCGGCGGCGACGCTGGCCGCCGGCGCCAAGGTCAGCACCCATGTCGTGGAGCTCACCGACGAGGCATCGGTGCAGGCGGCGACCGAGGCAACCGTCGCAGCCCATGGCGGCATCGACATCCTCGTCAACAATGCCGGCATCACCGGCGGCAACGGCAAGACCTGGGAGCTCTCGCCGGAGGTCTGGCGCCGGGTCGTCGACGTCAACCTTGTCGGGCCGTTCCTGACCTGCCGGGCCATCGTGCCGGTCATGCTGGCCAAGGGCTATGGCCGCATCGTCAACATCGCCTCCATCGCCGGCAAGGACGGCAACCCCAACGCCTCCCACTATTCGGCGTCGAAGGCGGGCCTGATCGGCCTCACCAAGTCGCTCGGCAAGGAACTCGCGACCTCCGGCATCCTGGTGAACTGCATCACGCCGGCGGCGGCCCGTACCGAGATCTTCGACCAGATGAAGCAGGAGCATATCGACTTCATGCTGTCGAAGATCCCGATGAGCCGCTTTCTCCAGGTCGACGAGGCCGCGGCCATGATCGCCTGGCTGTCCTCGGAGGATTGCGCCTTCTCCACCGGCGCCGTCTTCGACATTTCCGGAGGCCGCGCCGTCTATTGACGGCAAGCCTCCGCGGGCTTGCAGCCGGGGCGAGTGCAGTGCACCCTCGACCCACATCATGCCGGACCCGATCCCCAACGATCTGAGCCTGACCATCGCCATCGTCGACGAAAGCCGCTCCCGCGCGGCGATCATCGAGGAGGGCCTGCGCGACGCCGGCTATTCCCGCATCGTCCATATCGGCGAGATGACCAATCTGCTCGCCCGGCTCTACGCCACCGATCCGGACGTCGTGGTCATCGACCTCGAGAACCCCTCTCGCGACGTGCTGGAACAGCTCTTCCAGGTGTCGCGGCTGGTGAAGCGGCCGGTCGCCATGTTCGTCGACCAGTCCGACACCGGCATGATCAACAAGGCCATCGAGGCCGGCGTCTCCGCCTATGTGGTGGACGGCCTGAAGAAGGAGCGGGTCAAGGCGATCCTCGACATGTGCGTCGCCCGCTTCCACGCCTTTGCGCGGCTGCAGAACGAACTCGACCAGGCGAAATCGGCCCTTGAGGAGCGCAAGGTGGTCGAGCGCGCCAAGGGTCTGCTGATGAAACACAAGGGCATCTCCGAGGAGGAGGCCTATGCCCTGCTGCGCAAGCGCGCCATGAACGAGAAGAAGAAGCTGGGAGAGATCGCGCAGGCGGTGGTCACCGGTCTGGAGATGCTGGGATGAAACGGATCACCATCGGCTTCATCCCCCTCACCGACGCGGCACCGCTGATCGCGGCCCACGAGCGCGGCTTCGCCGAGGAAGAGGGCCTCGCCTTCGACCTCGTCCGCGAGGTTTCCTGGGCCAATATCCGCGACAAGCTCTCCATCGGCCTGTTCGACGCCGCCCACATGCTGACCCCGCTGGCCATCGCCAGCGCGCTCGGCATCGGCCATGTCACGGTGCCGCTCATCGCTCCGGCGACGCTCGCCCTCAATGGCAACGCCATCACCCTCTCCGCCGCCTTCGTGCGGGAGCTTGGCGACCTTCCGGATGACCCAGTTGCGGCACTGCCGCTCTTCGCAGCCGCCATCCGCCGGCGGGTGGAGGCAGGCCTCAACCCGCCGGTCTTCGCCTCGACCTTCCCCTATTCCACCCACAATTACATCTTGCGCGCCTATCTCGCCGCTGGTGGCATCGATCCTGATCGCGACGTGCAGCTCGTCGTCATCCCGCCGCCGCTCATGGCGGGGTCGCTGGAGAAGGGCCTGATCGACGGCTTCTGCGTGGGATCGCCCTGGAACTCCGTGGCGGTGGATCGCGGCGCCGGTCACATCCTCACCCCGAGCTCCGCCCTCTTTGCCCGCATCCCCGAGAAGACGCTGGTCATCGGCGACATACTGGCCGGCGGCGATCCCGATACGCTGCGCGCCATCGTAGCCGCGACGGCGAAGGGCGCCGCCTGGTGCGCCGATCCAGCCAATGCGCTCGAACTGGCGGCGATCCTCTCCGCGCCGCATTACCTCGGCGTCTCGGCGCCACTGGTGCTCAGGACCATCGAGGGGCGGTTGGTCTTCGCCCCCGGCGGGCCCTCGCGCTCGGTTCCGGACTTCATCCGCTACGACGTGCCGGGCACGGTGCGTCCCGATGCCGGCCGCTACGCTTGGCTCTATGCCCAGATGGTGCGCTGGGGCCAGACGCGCTTCGATCCGGGCATCCCGGCCCGCATCGCGGCGCTCATCCGCACCGACATCTATGACGCCGCCATGCCGGGCCCGCTGCCGCCGGCCGATGCCGATCCCATCGGCAGCATCCTCGAACCGGCCTTCGACCCCGCCGACCTCGCTGGCTATCTCGCCCGTTTCGATGACCGGGGCCTGCCGAAGCTGCGCGCCTGACGCGTATGTGCGCTGCACAATCCTGTGGCAGCACGCCAGACAAATGGCGTCGATTCGGTCTGATGCCCAGGGCCTCGACCACCGCGATCCCTGCGGAAAGCCAGTGAAAGCGGCCGCCGGCCGTGCCCGAGGCACTTGGCACAAGCCTTGAATACTCATCTCTGAAGCGATGCCGTGAGGTGTCGCGAGGCCCGACGCTGGGCCGCTCAGCAACGCCGCTGACAAATGTCCGACGAGCAGCCCGCACAGCCAGGGCAGGCCGCACCCGGACCTTTGTTGGCGGTTTTTTTATTCCCGGCCGAGCCGGGACCGTGCAGCCCGCCGGGCGCCCGATGCGACCGGCCCAGACCTCCACCCGCGCCGCGAGGCGCCGAACCGGGATCCGACGCATGAGCAAGACTTCCAGGGACACGACCGCGGATGCTCCTCTCGCCGCCGCGCGCCGGCTGACGCGCCGCAGCTTCCTGCGCGACACTGCCGCGACCGCCGCGCTGCTCGCCGCCGCCAAGGCCGCACTGCCGTCAGGCGCCTTCGCGCAAGGGGCAGGTCCCGAGGTGAAGGGCACCAAGCTCGGCTACATCGCGCTGACTGACGCAGCGCCGCTCATCATCGCCAGGGAGAAGGGCTTCTACGCCAAGCACGGCGTGCCCGACATGGACATTGCCCGCCAGGCCTCGTGGGGCGCGACGCGCGACAACATGGCCCTCGGCACCAGGGCCAACGGCATCGACGGCGGTCACATCCTGCGGCCAAAGACGCATCTCTACTCCACCGGCAAGGTGATGCAGAACGGCCAGCCGCTGCCGATGTACACGCTCCTCAACCTCAACGAGGACGGCCAGGCCATCTCGGTCTCCAACGAGTACAAGGACCTGAACATCCAGAAGGATTCCTCGCCTCTGAAGGCCGCCTTCGAGCGCAAGAAGGCGCAGGGCAAGGAGCTGACCGCCGCGATGACCTTCCCGGGCGGCACCCACGACCTGTGGATCCGCTACTGGCTCGCCGCCGGCGGCATCGACCCCGACACCGACATCAAGGTGATCACCGTGCCGCCGCCGCAGATGGTGGCGAACATGAAGGTCGGCAACATGGACTGCTTCTGCGTCGGCGAGCCGTGGAACGAGCAGCTCGTCAACCAGGCCATCGGCTACACCGCCATCACCACCGGCGAGTTCTGGTTCAAGCATCCCGAGAAGATCCTCGGCATGCGCGCCGACTGGGTCGACGCCAATCCCCGCGCCACCCAGGCCATCCTCATGGCGGTGATGGAGGCGCAGCAGTGGTGCGACAAGATGGAGAACAAGGAGGAGCTGGCCCAGATCGTCAGCCGCCGCCAGTGGTTCAACGTCCCCGTCAACGACATCAACGGCCGCCTCAAGGGCAACATCAACTACGGCCACGGCCGCACCGTGTCCGACTCGCCGCTGCGCATGAAGTTCTGGGGTGAGGGCGGCGCTGCCTCCTACCCGTGGAAGAGCCTCGACACCTGGTTCGTCACCGAGAACATCCGCTGGGGCAAGTTCGAGCCGACGACCGACATCAAGGCGCTGGTCGACAGGACCAATCGTTCGGACCTCTGGCTGCAGGCGGCCAAGACCCTCGGCGTGTCGGGCGTGCCGACCTCCGACTCGCGCGGCGTCGAGACCTTCTTCGACGGCGTGAAGTTCGATCCGGCCGATCCCCAGGCCTATCTGCGCGGCCTCAAGATCAAGCGCGCCCAGGTCTGATGCCCCGCAGGACCTGACCTGCCGCATCCGATGCCGACTGCACGGCCGCCCGCCCGGGCGGCCGTCCCTTCCCCGCCCCGCGAGAGAGCCGATGTCCCGACCCGCATTGAGAGCCGTCGACACCGCAGAACCGGTCGCTCCCGCGCCGGCCCCGAAAGCCGAGGTCATCGCCCTGACGTTGAAACCCAAGAGCGCCGGCCTCGACTGGCTGAAGACCCGCGCCGTGGCGGTCGCCACCGCGGTGATCCCGCCGCTCCTGACCCTGGCGGTGATCCTCCTCGTCTGGGAGATCCTCTGCGCCAAGCCGGGTGCCACGCTGCCCTCGCCGAGCCAGGTCTGGCGCGACGCCAGCGATCTCATCCTCGACCCGTTCTTCGTCAACGGCAGCCAGGACATCGGGCTGGGCTGGCGCGTGCTGACCTCGCTGCAGCGGGTCGCCATCGGCTATGGCCTCGCCGCCCTGGTCGGCATCGCGGTCGGCACCATCGTGGGACAGTCGACCTGGGCCATGCGCGGCCTCGACCCGATCTTCCAGGTGCTGCGCACCGTGCCGCCGCTCGCCTGGCTGCCGATCTCGCTCGCCGCCTTCCGCGATGCCAATCCCAGCGCGATCTTCGTGATCTTCATCACCGCGATCTGGCCGATCCTCATCAACACCTCGGTCGGCATTCGCAACATCCCGCAGGACTATCGCAACGTCGCGGCGGTGCTGCGCCTCAACCAGATCGAGTTCTTCTGGAAGATCATGCTGCCCTCGGCGGCCCCCTACATCTTCACCGGCCTCAGGATCGGCGTCGGCCTCGCCTGGCTCGCCATCGTCGCGGCGGAGATGCTCACCGGCGGCGTCGGCATCGGCTTCTTCATCTGGGACGCGTGGAACTCCTCCAAGCTCTCCGACATCATCATCGCGCTCGTCTATATCGGCTCCGTCGGCTTCATCCTCGACCGGCTGATTGCGGGGCTCGCGACCATCGTCACCCGCGGCACGGCTGCCAATTGAGGATCGACCGATGAAGCAGGTTCCCTATCTCCTCATCGAGGGCGTCGAAAAGACCTTCACCCGCGGCGGCACGTCCAACAACGTGCTCTCGAACATCAATGTCGGCATCGACAAGGGCGAGTTCGTCGCGATCATCGGCCATTCCGGCTGTGGCAAGTCCACGCTGCTCAACATTATCGCCGGCCTGACGCCGGTGACCTCCGGCGGCGTGCTGCTCGAGAACAAGGAGGTCAACGCGCCGGGCCCCGAGCGCGCCGTGGTCTTCCAGAACCACTCGCTGCTGCCCTGGCTCACCGTCTACGACAATGTCCGCATGGCCGTGGACAAGGTCTTCCGCGGCGCCAAGAGCCGTGCAGAGCGCCACGAATGGACGATGCACAAGCTCGACCTCGTCCACATGGCCCATGCCAAGGATCGCCGCCCCGGCGAGATTTCCGGCGGCATGAAGCAGCGCGTCGGCATCGCCCGGGCGCTGGCCATGGAGCCGAAGATCCTGCTGCTCGACGAGCCCTTCGGCGCCCTCGACGCGCTCACCCGCGCCCATCTGCAGGACTCGGTCATGCAGATCCACGCGACGCTGAAGAACACCATGATCATGATCACCCATGACGTCGACGAGGCCGTGCTCCTCTCCGACCGGATCATCATGATGACCAACGGCCCCTCGGCGACCATCGGCGAGATCCTCGACGTCACCCTGCCGCGGCCGCGCAAGCGCCTCGAGCTGGTGGCCAATCCCACCTACATCAAGGCGCGCGAGGCGGTGCTGAAGTTCCTCTACGAGCGCCACGCCTTCGTCGAAGCGGCCTGACGGGCGCGCCATGTCCGAGCCGCTCGTCATCATCGGCAACGGCATGGCCGCGGCGCGCCTCGTCGAGGAGCTGGGTCGCCACGCGCTCGGGCGCTACGCGGTGCTGGTGGTGGGGGCCGAGCCGCACCTTGCCTATAATCGCGTGCTGCTCTCCTCCGTGCTCGCCGGCGAGATGACCGGCGCCGAGACCGAGCTGAAGCCACGCTCATGGTGGGAGGCGCAGGGCGTCACCCTCGTCTATGGCCGGCGCGCTGTCGCCATCGACCGCGACCGCAAGGAGGCGGTGCTGGAGGATGGCGCCCGGCTGCCCTATGCGAAGCTCGTCCTCGCCACCGGCTCGGATCCGATCCGCCTGTCCAAGCCCGGCATGGACCTTCCCGGCGTCGTCGCCTTCCGCGACCATCAGGATGTCGGCGCCATGCTGGCGGCGGCCGGTCCGGCAACACGCGCCGTAGTGATCGGCGGCGGCCTCCTCGGCATCGAGGCGGCCTGGGGCCTCGCCGCCACCGGCACGCAGGTGACCCTGGTCCATCTGATGGATCGCCTGATGGAGCGTCAGCTCGATGCGGAAGCCGCAGCCCTGCTCAAGGCGGCGCTGGAGACCCGCGGCATCACCGTGCTGCTCGGTGCCGACACCGCGGCGGTGGAGGGCGATGGCTGCGTCGAGGCCCTGCGCCTCACCGATGGGCGGGTGCTGGCCTGCGATATCGTCGTCTCGGCCGTCGGCATCCGCCCCAATGCCCTGCTGGCGCGGGAGGCGGGCCTCGACAACGGCCGCGGCGTCGTCGTCGACGACCGTCTCACCACCTCCGATGCCGACATCCATGCGATCGGCGAATGTGCCGAGCACCGGGGCACCTGCTACGGCCTGGTCGAGCCGGCCTACCAGCAGGCGGCGACGCTGGCGCGCCACCTCGCCGGACGGCCCGCGGCCTATGAGGGCACCGTGCTCGCCACCAACCTCAAGGTCTCCGGCGTGCCGGTCTTCTCGGCCGGCGACTTCCTCGGGCGTGAGGGCGACGAGGTCGTGATCTGGCGCGACCCCGGCCTTGGCACCTATCGCAAGCTGGTGCTGCGCGACGGGGCGCTCGCCGGCGCCATCCTCTTCGGCGAAACCGCCGACGCGCCCTGGTATCTCGACCTCATCCGCTCCGGCCGGCCGCTCGACCGCCTGCGCGATGCGGTGATCTTCGGCCCCGCCCTGGCCGAGGCCGCCTGACATGACCGTCCACGAGCCCCTGCCGAAGCCGGTTGCCACCACCTGCCCCTATTGCGGGGTCGGCTGCGGCGTCATCGCCGGCGCCGGCACCGACGGCAGCGTGACCATCGCCGGCGATCCCTCCCACCCCGCCAACCGCGGCAAGCTCTGCGTCAAGGGCTCGACCCTGGGGGAGACGCTCTCGCTCGAAGGCCGCCTACTCCATCCAATGATGCGCTCGCGCTCCGGCACCCTCGCGCGCGTGTCGTGGGAAACCGCCCTCGACGCCGTGGCGGAGGGCTTTCGCCGTGCGATCGATACAGCGGGACCGGACGCCACCGCCTTCTATCTCTCCGGCCAGCTGCTCACCGAGGATTATTACGCCGCCAACAAGCTGATGAAGGGCTTTGTCGGCACGGCCAATGTCGACACCAATTCACGGCTCTGCATGGCCTCCTCGGTCGCCGGCCACCGCCGCGCCTTCGGCGCCGACACCGTACCGGGGGCCTATGAGGACCTCGACGAGGCCGACCTGCTGATCCTCGTCGGATCGAATGCCGCCTGGTGCCACCCGGTCCTGTGGCAGCGCATGGTCGCCGCCCAGCGCGAGCGCGGCGCGCGCATCGTCGTGATCGATCCCCGCCGCACTGCCACCGCAGCCGATGCCGACCTCATGCTGCAGATCCGGCCGGGGACCGACACCGCCCTGTTTGCGGGCCTCCTCGTCCATCTTGCGAATGCCGGCGCCTGCGACACCGCCTATCTCGCTGCCCACACGACGGGCTTCGACGAGGCCCTCGCCCGCGCGCGCGAGATCACCCCGTCCCTCGCCGCCACGGCCGCCGCCACCGGTTTGGGCCTTGAGGATGTCGCGACCTTCTTTGCCTGGTTCACCGAGACCACACGCACCGTGACGCTCTACAGCCAGGGCGTGAACCAGTCGGCGCAGGGGACGGACAAGGTCTCGGCCATCCTCAACTGCCACCTCGCCACCGGCCGCATCGGCCGGCAGGGCATGGGCCCCTTCTCGCTGACCGGTCAGCCCAACGCCATGGGCGGCCGCGAGGTCGGCGGCCTCGCCAACATGCTCGCCGCCCATATGGGCTTCTCCGCGAGCGAGGTGGACCGCGTCCGCCGCTTCTGGGGCGCGCCGCGCATGGCCGAGCGCGAGGGGCTGAAGGCGGTGCAGATGTTCGACGCGGTCGCCGCCGGCGCCATCCGCGCCCTATGGGTCATGGGCACCAACCCCGCTGCCTCCATGCCGCGCGCCGATGCTGTCCGCGCCGCGCTCGGCGGGCTGGACCTGCTCGTGGTCTCCGACAACGTCCTGTCCAACGACACGATCCAGTCCGGCGCGCATATCCTGCTGCCCGCCGCCGCCTGGGGCGAGAAGGACGGCACCGTCACCAATTCCGAGCGCCGCATCTCGCGCCAGCGCCCCTTCCTGCCCCTGCCTGGCGAGGCGAGGCCCGACTGGTGGATCATCGCCGAGGTAGCCAAGCGCCTCGGTTTCGCCGAAGGCTTCGCCTGGCCGAATGTCGCCGCGGTCTTCCGTGAACATGCGGCGCTGTCGAGCTTCGAGAACCGCGGCAGCCGCGACTTCGACATCGGCGGCCTCGCCTGCCTGAGCGACGCCCAGTACGAGGACCTCGCCCCCGTCCAGTGGCCCGTCCGCAACCATACCGACCGCGGCCTGAAGCGCTTCTTCGCCGCCGGCGGCTTCTACACGGCGGACGGCCGCGCGCGGCTGGTGGCGGTTGCCCCGCCGGCCCTGACAGAGCCGGCGGACGCCGAGCGTCCCTTCCTTCTCAACACCGGCCGCACCCGCGACCAGTGGCACACGATGACGCGCACCGGCAAGGCGCAGACGCTCGGCCGCCACGCGCCCGAACCAACGCTCGCCATCCACCCGGAGGATGCCGCAGCGACAGGCCTCGCCGACGGTGCCATGGTGCGGATCGCCACCGCCCATGGCGAGGCGGTGCTGCGCCTGGCCACCGATCCGGGCCAGCGCCGCGGCGAGATCTTCGCGCCGATCCACTGGACCGGCGAGACCAGCGCCGCGGCCCGCGTCGGCGCGCTCGTCCAGGCCGCGACCGACCCCTTCTCGGGACAGCCAGAGCTGAAGGCGACACCGGCGGCGCTGGCATCCGTCGCCGTCACGACCGAAGGCTTCGTGCTGGCACGGTCGAGGCCTGCCGCCGATGCCGGCCTCCTGTGGACCCGGGTGACGGTCGAAAACGGCGAGGCCCTGCTCTTCGCCTCACCTGACGCACTCGACGGTCGGGACTTCATCCGCCGCCTCGCCGGCGACGGCGTCACCGTCACAGAGGTCAGCGATCCCGCCCGCGGCCTCTACCGCGCCGCCGCCTTCCGCGGCGACCAGCTGGATGCGGTCTGCTTCCTCGGCCCCGGTGCCCGTGCCGCCTATCCGGTGGTGGCAGGGCTCTTTGCTCGCGAGACGCTGGACGCCACCACTCGCAAGGCGCTGCTCGCCGGCCGTTCGCCCGACGGCCTGCCCGACCCCGGCCCCACCGTCTGCGCTTGTTTCTCTATCGGGCTCAATGCGGTGAAGGAGGCGATCACCGCGGGCGCGGGCGATGTCGATGCCGTGGGCAAGGCCACCCGCGCCGGCACCAATTGCGGCTCCTGCCGCTCCGAGATCCGCCGCATCCTCGTGCACAAACCCAGGCTCGTCTCGGCCTGAGGCCCTTCCCTCCGGTGGCGCAGGGGGGTGCTGCAAATTCGCGGTTGTCCCGCAGCTTCGCCCCGGTCCAAACTCGCCTCCAAGGCACGCCCGCTCCCGCGGGTTCAACGATGCCAGGAGGACACCCATGAAGAAGCTGCTTCTGGCTCTCGCCGGCGCCATCGCCCTTGGCCTCGCGCCCGCTGCCGCCCAGACCCCGCCCACCTGGCCGCAGCGCCAGGTGACGGTGATCGTGCCTTTCACGGCCGGCGGCACGACCGACCTCTTCGCCCGCATCTTCACCCAGGCGATGCAGCAGAAATACGGGACCGCCTTTGTCGTCGAGAACCGTGCGGGCGCCGGCGGCACGGTCGGTGCGGGCGCCGCGGCGCGCGCCCCGAAGGACGGCTATACGCTCTTCGTCGGCACGGCGAGCACCCACGCCATCGCGCCTTACGTCTACAAGCAGCTGACCTATGATGCCGACCGCGACTTCCAGCCGGTCAGCCTCTTCGCCACCCTGCCGAACATGCTGGTCGTGTCGAACAGCATCCCGGCGCGGACGTTCGCGGAGTTCGTCGCCTATGCCAAGGCCAATCCCGGCAAGCTGAACTACGGCTCCTCCGGCATCGGCGCCTCGAACCACATCCCCGCCGAGATCATCTCCAACCTCATCGGCGCGCCGATGACCCACATTCCCTTCCGCTCGTCCAACGAGATCATGAATGCGCTGGTGGGCGGCCACATTCACCTGGCCTTCGACAACATCACCTTCGCCTGGCCGCAGTCCCAGGGCGGCACGGTGCGCGCCATCGCGGTGACCTCGAAGGAGCGCAGCCCGACGGCCCCGGACGTGCCGGCCATTGCCGAGACCTTCCCGGATTTCGACATCGGCACCTGGCACGGGCTCTTCGCGCCGGCCGGCGTTCCGCGGGCGATCGTCGATCAGGTCGCCGCCGACGTGAGGGAGATCTTCTCGCGGCCTGACGTCGTGGCGAAGCTCAAGGAGATCGGCGCCGTCGCCGCGCCCAACGCCCCCGACGTCTTCACCGCCTTCGCCCGCACCGAGCGCGAGCGCTACCAGCGCATCGTCCGCGAGGCCCGCATCGAGCCGCAGTGAGCCTGCGGATCAGGCGCGCTCGCGGCTGATGAACACCGCGCCGAGCGCGAGGGCGGCGGGCAGGGCCTGGATGAAGAGGATCGAGGTCTTGGCCGTCGCCGCGCCATAGAGCCCGGCGACGAACACGCAGCCGAGGAAGAACACCTTGAGCGCGAAGGCGAGGTGCTTCGGCGCGATGAGGCTCCAGATCAGGCCGGCGGCAAGGAAGCCGTTATAGAGGCCCTGGTTGGCCGCCAGCACCACCGACTGCGCCGCGAAGTCCGGCGTCAGGTTGAAGGCGCGATGGCCGAAGGGCGTGTTCCACATAAACATCTCCACCACCAGGATGAAGACGTGGATGGCCGCCACAAGCGCGACGAGGAGTTTGGCAATAAGGGACATGAAAAGTCCTTTCGTCCTGAAATCCGCGACCGTCAGCGGGCGCGCGAGAGCTTGAACACCGCCTGCTCGCCGAACAGGTTCCAGAACCACCAGGGCGCGTCCACGCGTACCTCCCGGCCGGCGGCGTCGAGCGCGGTGGAATGGTCGATCACCGCATCGATCTCGCGCACGAGGTCGACGAAATCGCGGATGGTGCAGAAATGGATATTGGGCGTGTCGTACCAGTGGTACGGCAGGTTCTCGGACGTCGGCATCCGCCCGCGGGTCACGAGCTGGTAGCGCAGGCGCCAGTGGCCGAAATTCGGGAAGGAAACGATGGCCTGGCGGCCGATGCGCAGCATGTGCTCCAGCACGACGCGCGGCGCCCGTGTCGCCTGGATCGTCTGCGACAGGATCACCACGTCGAAGGCATTGTCCGGATAGAAGGCGAGGTCCGTGTCGGCATCGCCCTGGATGACGGCGAGACCCTCGGCGACGCAGCGGTTGACGCCCTCACGCGACAGTTCGATGCCGCGGCCGTCGACGCCCTTCTCGTCACGCAGCAGCTTCAGCAGCCCGCCATCGCCACAACCGACGTCGAGGACGCGCGAACCCGGCTGGATGAGCCGCGAGACGACGAGGTAATCCGCCCGGATCGGCCCGGGCACGGCGGTCATAGTGCGATCGGCGCTCACGCGATCCCCCTGGCGCGGGCGGCGGATTCGAGGAAGCCGCGGGTGATGGCGAAGAGTTCCGGCTCGTCGAGCAGGAAGGCGTCATGGCCCTTGTCCGAGGTGATCTCGGCGAAGGAAACCGAGGCGCCTGCCGCATTCAGCGCATGCACCACCTGGCGCGAATCCGCGGTCGGGAACAGCCAGTCGGAGGTGAAGGAGACGACGCAGAAGCGCGTCCGGGTGCCGGCGAAGGCGCGGGCGAGCGAGCCGCCATGGTCCGCGGCGATGTCGAAATAGTCCATCGCGCGCGTCACATAGAGATAGGAATTGGCGTCGAAGCGCTCGACGAAGGCCTCGCCCTGGTAGCGCAGATAGCTCTCGACCTGGAAATCCGCATCGAAGGAGAAGGTCGGCGCATCGCGGTCCTGGAAGCGGCGGCCGAACTTGCGATGCAGGGCAGCGTCCGAGAGATAGGTGATGTGGGCGGCCATGCGCGCCACCGCGAGGCCGGCCGAGGGCCGCGTGCCTTCGGCGAGGTAGCGTCCGCCGCGCCATTCCGGGTCGGCCATGATCGCCTGCCGGCCGACCTCGTGGAAGGCGATGTTCTGCGCCGAATGACGCGCGGCGGTGGCGATCGGCATGGCCGAAAACACGGCATCGCGATACTGCGCCGCCCATTGCAGCACCTGCATGCCGCCCATGGAGCCGCCGACGACGCTGAACAGCGTGTCGATGCCCAGCCGCTTCACCAGCATGGCCTGGGCCCGCACCATGTCGGGGATGGTGATGAGCGGCAGCGACAGGCCATAGGGCTGGCCGGTCGAGGGATCGGTCGAGGCGGGCCCGGTCGTGCCCATGCAGCCGCCGAGCACATTGGTGCAGATGACGAAATAGCGGTCCGTGTCGATCGGCTTGCCCGGACCGATCATGATGTCCCACCAGCCGGGCTTGCCGGTGACCGGGTTCTCGCTCGCCACATGCTGGTCGCCCGTCAGGGCATGGCAGACCAGGATGGCGTTGGAGCGCTCGGCATTGAGGGTGCCGTAGGTGCGATAGGCGATCTGGAACGGCGCGAGACTGATGCCGGCATCCAGCACCAGCGGTTCGTCGGTGCCGAAATGCGCGACGTCTCCGGCCGGCTGGTCGGCCTGCTGGCGGGCAAGATCGTCAGGGATGCGGCGGGCGCGGGCCATGGAAGAGAACGGTCCGGAGGAAGGCGTTTCGCAGGACAATCGCTTTGTTCGTTATTCCGAACGCCGCGGTCTGGCAAGCGGAATCACCGACGCATCAGTCCTCGTCGCCCCAGCGCAGGCGATCGAGGTCGCGCCGCTCCGCCTTGGTCGGGCGGCCGCTGCCCGGCTCGCGCCCGGCGACCGGCGAGGGCGGATCGAAGCGCGGCGGCTCGGGCGAGAGGTCCTCGTAGATGTGCTGGGCCTCGCTATAGGGCCCGCGGCGCTCGGCGAGGTCGAGCACCTTCAGCACCTTGACCCGGCCGTGCAGGGCAACGGTGAGCACATCGCCGACCCTCACCGGCTTGTGCGCCTGGTCGACGCGCGCGCCGTTGAGCCTCACCGAGCCGTCCTCGCACAAGGCGGCCGCGGCGCTGCGGGTCTTCACGACCCGGGCGAACCACAGCCACTTGTCGATCCTCAGCCGGTCCGTCTCGCTCAATCGCGCCCCGTTCTTGCCGTCACGGCTTCTTCGTCATCGCGTCCTTGAGCGCCGCCAGCTTGGCGAAGGGCGAAAGCGGGTCGGGCTCCTTCTCCTTGCGGGGCGCGCGATCCTGGAAACTGGCCGGGCCGCGGTTCTGGTCGCGACGGTCGTCACGCGGCGGGCGGCCGCCCTCCGGACCCTTGCCGCGGGCTTCGCCGAACTTGGAGAAGTCGCGCCGGGGCGGACGACCACCGGGCCGCTCCCCTTGCGGGCGCTCGCCGTGGGCACGATCGCCTTGGGGACGGTCACCTTGGGGACGGTCACCGCGCGGGCGATCACCCTGGCGGCGATTGCCCTCTGCACCAGCCTCGGCCGGCTGGCCCTCGCGCGGGCCCTGATTCCGCTGGCCACCACGCTGGCCGCGATCGTGCCGCGGGCGGCCCTGGCGCTGCTCGCCGTCGCCGCGCTCGCCGCCACGGCGGAAGTCGCGGCGCGCCGGGCGCTCGCCATCCATGCGGCCACCGGGACGCCAGACGTCGACGAGAGCGGGCTCGGCCGGTGCGTCGGTGGCGGCGGCTTCGGTGGTCTCGGCGGCGGACGCCTCCTCAGGAACCGTCTCGACGACGGCGTCATCGGCGGGCACTTCGGCAGCGGGCGCCGCTTCGGCGGAAGCCTCTTCGACGGGCGCCGCGACCGGCTCCTCGGCGGCCGGTTCCGGCTCGGACGCGGTCTCGACCACGGCGTCGGCAGCGATGGCCTCCTCGACCGTCTCGACAGCGAGAGCTCCATCCTCGGCGCCCTCGGCGGGCGTCTCGGCGGCAACCTCAGGCGTTGCCTCGGCCACGACCGGCGCCGGCTCGGCCGGCTTCGGCGGCGGCGCGGGCCGCTTCTCCATGCGGTAGCCGAGGCCCTTGAGGATCGAGGCGAAGTCCTCGCCCGAGCAGCCGACCAGCGAGGTCATGCTGACGGTGACGGTGAAGCCGCCGCCGGGGAAATGACCGGCGGGCTCCGGCGTCAGCGTGCCCGGCCGCCAGGCCAGCGCCGGGCGGATGATGTCGGCAAGGCGCTCGAGGATGTCGACGCGCACCGCACGGGCACCGAGCGCCCGGAAGCCGACGAGTCGATAGAGGTCCTTCTCGATCTCCGGATCGATGGCGATGGAGGTGCGGCCCGAGGCGGCGAGCGCCGGCAGCTCGGCGAGGCCCTTCTTCTCCAGCATGTCGTGGCGGAGCATGAAGAGCTGGAGCGCGAGGGCGCGCGGCGCCGGCTTCAGCGTCGCCGGCAGGTAGATGTGATAGGCGCCGAAGCGCACGCCGAGCTTGCGCAGGACGGCGCGCGCCTCCTGGTCGAGCTGCTTCACGTCCTCGGCGACCTTCGGCCGCTCGATGACGCCGACGGCCTCGGCAAGCTGGAAGGCGACGCCGCGGGCAAGGCCTGTGAGCTCCGGCGAGGCTTCCAGCGCCTGGACGGGGCCGAGCAGCTTGGCGATATGGGCATGGACCCAGAGGTCGAGGCGCGCCTGGACCTGGTCGCGCGGACCGCCGGTCAGGTGCTCGTCGGAGAGGATGCGCACCCGCGGCGCCAGAACCTTGTCACCGGCGACGAGCTTGGCCACCGCCTCGCCGTGCCAGCGGATGGTGCCGTCGCTGGAGAGGATGAAGGCCTCGTCGCCTGAGGACGACAACCGCTCGGCGCGGGCGTCGATCTCGCCGGCCAGCGCCTTCGAGGCGGCGGCGCGCAACGCCTTGCCGGCCTCGCCATCGCCCGCCTGCGGATCCGGCGCGAAGCGGAACCCTTCGAGGCGGCCGACATGCTGGCCCTCGACGGTGACGTCGCCGCTTTTGGTGATCTCGGCCTCGAGCATGGTGTTTTCCCTTAGGCGCCGCATCAGCACGCTCGTCCTGCGATCCACGAAGCGCTGCGTCAAGCGTTCATGGAGGGCATCGGACAAATTGTCTTCCACACGGCGGGTCTCGGCCTGCCAGTGAACGGGGTCGTCGACCCAATCGGGGCGGTTCGCCGCGAAGGTCCAGGTGCGGATATGCGCAATCCGCGTCGAGAGTGTGTCGATGTCGCCGTCGGTGCGGTCGGCGAAGGCGACCTGCGAGGCGATCCAGTCGGAGGGGATGCGCGCCGTGCGGCCGGTGAGATAGCCGTAGAGGGTGACGACGAGGTCGGCATGCGAGGCCGGCGAGATGCGCCGATAGTCCGGCATGAGGCAGGCGTCCCAGAGCCGCGACACCGCCTCGCGGCCGACCGCGCGCGCCTTCACCTCCGGATCGCGCAGGGCGAGTTCCAGCACCCGCTGATCGATGGCGATGGGCGAGCGGGTGAGGCCCGGCTCCTCCGGCACCACGTCGAGGCTGTCACGCAGGCTGTCGATGGAGCTGAAGTCGAGATGGGCATTGCGCCACTGAAGGACCTTGATGCCCTCGAAACTGTGGCTCTCCAGCGCCTGGACGAGATCATCCTCCAGCGGCGGGCAGCGGCCCGTCGTGCCGAAGGTGCCGTCGCGGTTGGAACGCCCGGCGCGGCCGGCAATCTGCGCGAACTCCACCGGGTTCAGCCGGCGGAACTGGTAGCCGTCGAACTTCCGGTCGGAGGCGAAGGCGACATGCTCGACATCGAGGTTGAGGCCCATGCCGATGGCGTCTGTCGCAATGAGATAGTCGACATCGCCGGCCTGGTAGAGCTCGACCTGGGCGTTGCGCGTGCGCGGCGACAGCGCCCCGAGAACCACGGCAGCGCCGCCACGCTGGCGGCGGATCAGCTCGGCGATCGCATAGACCTCATCCGCCGAGAAGGCGACGATGGCCGAGCGCCGCGGCAGGCGGGTGATCTTCTTCTCGCCCGCGAAGGTGAGGTTCGAGAAGCGTGGCCGGGTGACGATATTGATGCCGGGGATGAGCTTCTCGACAAGGCCCCGCATGGTGCCGGCGCCCAGCAGCATGGTCTCGTCGCGGCCGCGGCGATTGAGGATGCGGTCGGTGAAGACATGGCCGCGCTCGAGGTCCCCGGCGATCTGGATCTCGTCGATGGCGAGGAAGGACACATCGATGTCGAGCGGCATGGCCTCGACGGTCGCCACCCAGTAGCGCGCGCCCGGCGGCTTGATCTTCTCCTCGCCGGTCACGAGGGCGACCGCGCCAGCGCCGGCCCGCGCCACGAGCTTGGCATAGACCTCCCGCGCCAGCAGTCGCAGCGGCAAACCGATCAGGCCCGAGGGATGGGCCAGCATCCGTTCGATGGCGAGCGTCGTCTTGCCCGTATTGGTCGGGCCGAGGACTGCGGTGACCCCACGCCCTCGGTGGGCGGGGGGCAAAGGCGGAAGCGACAGGGTCATTCAGGGCCGTCTGTATCATGCCGGCACGCGAAAGGCGTGACATTTCGATGGACCCGGACGGCCTCGTTCACATCGGGAACGAGTCTGGAACGAATCGGGTCCGAATCGCTGACTCGCGTCGAATCCCGATTCGTTCACGACGACATGTGGTGTGCCAGAGTCATTCCAGGCACAAGGCGAGTCGATCGGGCGGGGCCGTGAGTCTTTTTCATCGCGCCGCGAGTCATCATGGTTGACGATGTCTTAACGACGACTCGGGAGAGCGGCTCTTCTTGCCCCACGGCAGACATCAAGACTCGAAAGCCCCGGGCCGGGATTCGCAGGCGGTGCGGCAGGACTCTAGGCGAAGGCGGCGAGGATTCGCCGCACGTCGGCGAGCGTGAACGGCTTCTCCATGGTCACCACTGCCTCGCCCGCGTGACGCTGGATGGCGCCGGGCCCCTCCACCGCGTCACCGGTCATGATGACGATGCGGTCGGCGAGCCGCGGATTGAGGGCGATGGCCCGGTCGCGGAAGCGAAGTCCGTCGATGCCCGGCATCCGCAGATCGACGAAGACCAGGTCGGCCTCCATGACCGCGCCCTCCTCCAGCGCCTCGCGCGCGGTCTGGGCCGGCAGCACGCGATGGCCGAACAGCTCCAGCATCTCGGCGAGGCCAGCGCGGACATCAGCCTCGTCGTCGACCACGAGGACGGCGAGCCCGGTCGCCTCTTCCGGCGCTGCCTCCTCGGCCGTGGTCGCGGCGCCCTCCGAGATCGGCAGCAGCACCGTGAAGGCGGCGCCGCCCGCCTCGCTGCGGCCGAGCGTGATCATGCCGCCATGCGATTCGACGATGGACTTGCAGATGGACAGGCCGATCCCGGTGCCGACACCGGCCGGCTTGGTGGTGAAATAGGGCTCGAAGATGCGCCCCGCGATCGCATCGGGCACGCCAGGGCCGTTATCGCTGACCACCAGACGCACATGGCCGTTCTTGCGGCGGGTGAGGATCGAGACACGGCGCGGCGGGTCGAGGTCGATCAGCGCGTGCTGGGCGTTGACGATGAGATTGGCGATGACCTGGCCGATGAAGTCGCGGTCGGCGGTGATATCCGGCAGGTCGGGGTCGAGGTCGAGCTCCAGCGTCACGTCATGACTGCGCAGGCCATAGGCGAGCATTTCACCGGTGGAGCGCACAAGGTCGTTGATCTGCGCCCGCTCGCGCGTCTCTGGACGCTGCCGCGCCATGGCGAGGAAGCTCTTGACGATTCGGCCCGCCCGGTCGGCGGCGGCGTGAATGCGTTCCGCGCGGCGTTTCTGGCCGGGATCGTTCGCCGTCTCCATCAGCAGGGTCGACTGGGCGACGAGGATGGCGAGCGGGTTGTTCAGCTCATGGGCGACGCCGGCGAGGAGCGAACCCATGGCGGAGAGCTTCTCCGCCTGGTGCAGGCGCTCGCGCTGGCGTTCGAGCTGCCGCTCCGCCTCGCGCGCCTCGGTGAGGTCGCGCAGATGGGCGGTGAAAACACGCCGCTCCGGCAGCTTGATCTCGGAAATGGTCAACTCGATCGGGATGAGCGAGCCGTCCGCGCGCTGCGCCTCCATGGTGAGGCGACGATCGAGGACGCGACTGATGCCGGTCGCCGTATAGCGCGCCATGCCGCTGGCATGGGCGGCCCTGAGCGCCGGCGGGACGATGAGTTCGCCGATGGGCTTGCCCACGGCCTGCGCCCGCGAATAGCCGAACGTCGCCATGGCCGCGGGGTTGAGATCCACCAGCATGCCGGCCTCGTCCACCACCATGATCGGGTCGATGGAGGTCTTGATGATGGCGGTGTTGATGGTCTCGGCGACGTTCAGCGCTGCGAGCCGGGCCTCCAGCGCCTCCTCGCGCTCGCGCAGGTCGGTGAGGTCGCGGATGAAGGCGATGAAACCGAGAAGGACGCCGTCGGCACCGAAACAGGGTGAGTAGAGCTGCTCGACATAGCGGCGCGCGCCAGTGCCGTAGGTCACCCAATCCGTCCATTGGATCGGCGAGCCCTTGCCGAGTTCGGGCAGGAGCGGCGCCGTCCGGCGATGCATCTCCTCACCGAGGATGTCGCGGACCGTCCGGCCGACAATATCCTCGAGCCGGAGACCGAACATGTCGAGCGCCACGCGGTTCGCATAGACGAACCGGCCCTCCGCATCGGCGGCGGTGACGCGGATCGGCATGGCGTCAAAAAGCCGACCGAGGATGGATCCGTCGAGTCGCCCATCATGTGCGACGGCGGCGTCCGTGAGGAGCGCCGCCATGCCGGGGAAACCGGATGGGGAAGAATGGCTGGGCGGTTCGGCCATGCCCTCAGGCCCCGCTGGGCACGAAGACATAGCCTTCGCCCCGCACGGTCTTGATGAAGCGCGGGTGCTCCGGATCAGGCTCGATCTTCTTGCGCAGGCGGGTCACGCGGATGTCGATGGAGCGGTCGCTCTCATCGACCGTGCGGCCATGGGCGAATTCCTGCAGCTGGCCGCGGGAGAGCACGCGGTTCGGCCGCGTCGCCAGGGCCTGGAGAAGGTCGAATTCCATGGCCGTCAGTTCGATCGGGCCGCGGCCGGCATCGGTCAACCGGCGCGCGTCGAGGTCGAGGGTCAGCGCCCCGAACCGCAGGCTGCGCCCCTCCGGGGCAGCCGGCGCGGGGGTCGCGGCGGTGGCTGGTGCTGCCTTCACCCGCCGCAACACGCTCTTGATGCGGGCGAGTAGCTCGCGCAGCTCGTAGGGCTTCACCAGATAATCGTCGGCGCCGATCTCCAGCCCGACGATCCGGTCGATCGGCCGGCCGGCGGCGGTGGCCATGATGATGCCCGTCCCGCCGGTCTTGCGGATGAAGCGGGCGAGCGACAGGCCGTCCTCGCCGGGCATGGCGACATCGAGAATGGCAACGTCGATCACCTTGCCGACGCTCTCTTCCCGGAAGGCCTGCGCGTTGCGGTAGGTGAACACCTCGAAGCCCTGAAGCTCCAGATATTCACCCACGGCCTCCCGCAGGTGCTCCTCGTCGTCGACGATGGCCACCGTGGCTTTCATGCGGAATATCCCCCGATTCCGGGCAAGCGTGACAGCGTGTCTTGCCGCATTCTAGAATGAACTTGCCGACAGGGAAGCTCCCGCGGCAGGTTGGTGTGGAAGGTGAAGCCATGGCGCGGCGCGGCCGGATCGCGGTCCTCGACGACGAGCCCGACTGGGCAGAAGCGGTGCAGGAATACCTGACCGATCTCGGCTATGATGTCGATTGCCTCGGCGCGGCCTGGGAGCTGGAGCCCCATCTCACCCGCACCAAGCCCGATCTCATCATTCTCGACATCGGCCTGCCCGGCGAGAACGGCATCGACATCCTCATCCGCACCGACCTTGCCAGCGACGTCGCCGTGCTGGTCCTGACCGGCAATCCGGACCCGGTCGATCGCGTGCTCGGCCTCGAACTCGGCGCCGACGACTACGTGCAGAAGCCGGTGGAGCTGCGTGAGCTCGCCGCCCGCGTCGCCAACATCCTGCAGCGCCGCCTTGGCCGGCGGCGCAATCTCGTGGTCTTCGAGAAGGCTTCGGTCGATCTCGTCGCCGCGCGCATCCTCAAGGTGGACGGCTCCACCGACCGGCTCTCGGCCGGCGAGGTCGCGCTGATCCGCATCTTCGCCGACAATCCGGGCAAGGTGCTGACCCGCGAAGAGATCATGGAACAGGCCCCGGCGGAGGACGAGGAGGCCTTCGACCGCGCCGTCGATTCGCGCATCGCGCGCCTCAGGCGCAAGCTCGACACCGAGGCGATCCGCACGGTGCGCGGCCATGGCTACGTCTTCGACATGCCGAGCCACACCACAGAGGCGGCGGCCGGGGACGAGGCCGCAAGCTGAGCCGGGCGACAGTCTGGTGGCGATCGTGAGAGGCGGGCGGGTCATCGGAACCGGGATGCGAGCGGAGCGGTGTTGAACCTGACCCTCGCCTCGTCGCGACACAGGCCGATGTCGCCGCGCATGACCTGATGTTTCAACGCTTTCCGCCAGACGCCTGAAACCTGCGAAACGGCCATGCTGCAACGCGACATCGGGGCGAAGGGGACGTGGGCCAGGGTGAGGCCTCGAACAACCTGAGAGTCCCGCCATGACGCCCGCCCAGATTACCCTCATCCGCTCCCAGTTCGGCCAGGTCGGCCGCCAGGCCGATGCCTTCGCGGCGCGGTTCTACAGCAAGCTTTTCGATCTCGATCCGGCGCTCCGGCCGCTCTTCCCCGCTGATCTTGCCGCCCAGCGCGGCAAGCTGGTCCAGGCCCTCAGCCACGTCGTGCTGTCGCTCCACGACCTCGAGGCTGTCATCGGCGATGTGCGCGCCCTCGGCGAACGCCATGGCGACTACGGCGCCACCGCCGCCCATTACGACACGGTCGGCCTCGCCTTGCTTACCACCCTCGCCGACACGCTCGGCCCGGCCTTCGACGACTCCGCACAGGCCGCCTGGGCCCTCGCCTATGGAATCCTCGCCGATGCGATGATCGAGGCGGCAAGCCGCAAGGCCGTGACCGTCGGCTGAGGTCAGTGACGGGTCGGCACGGCGCTCGCCATCACCTGGGCGAGCACGGTGCGGACGTCGTCGAAAGTGAAGGGCTTCTCCAGCACCACGACCTCCGCGCCCTCCGCCCGTGCCAGACGGTCGGGCCCCGCCACCGTGTCGCCCGTCACGATGATCGTGCGGCGCGCCAGCTCGGGATCCCGCAGGTGGATGCGGTCGCGGAAATCGACGCCGTCGAGCCCGGGCATCCTCAGGTCAGCGAAGACGATGTCGATTCGGTCCCGACCGATGCTCTCGAGGGCATCGGCGGGGCGCTCCATGGTCGTCGCATGGTGGCCAAGCCCCTCGACGATCTCGGCAAGCGAGCGCGCCACATCCGCCTCGTCATCGACGATGAGCACCGCAAGGCCGCCGGCGGTTCCCGCCGGGGTCCGTGGCGTAACCGCCTGCGCCTCGCTGGTCGCAACCGGCAGGCGGATATCGAATTGCGCACCGCCCTCCGGCCGGTTCGACAGGCTGACGCTGCCGCCATGGGCCTCCACCACATTGCGGCAGATGGACAGGCCGATGCCCGTGCCGACACCCGCCGGCTTGGTGGTAAAATAGGGCTCGAAGACCCGCCGCATGATCTCCTCGGGGATGCCCGGGCCATTATCCGTCACGCGGATGGCGATGGCCTCACCGTCCCGCCGCGCGCCAATGGCCACCCGCCGCGGAGAGGGGCGGTCCATCAGCGCCTGCTGGGCGTTGATGAGCAGGTTGGCGATGACCTGCGTGAGCAGATCGCGGTCACCGGTGATCACGGGAAGGTCCGGCTCCAGCGTGGTCTCGACCTCGATTCCCGAGCTGCGGACCCCGTAGCTCACCATCTCCAGCGCTGCCGTCACCACCTCGCTGATGGCGACCGGCTCACGCTGCGGCGGCTTCTGCCGTGCCATGGCCAGGAAGCTCTTGACGATGCGGCCGCAGCGCTCGGCCGCGGCATGGATGCGCTCGCCGCGGCGCTTCACGTCATCGGCGGTCGCCTTCTCCACCAGCAGCGAGGACTGGGCGATGACGATGGCGAGCGGATTGTTGAGCTCGTGGGCGACTCCGGCGAGCAGCGATCCCATGGCCGAGAGTTTCTCGACCTGATGGAGGCGCTCGCGGCTCGCCTGCGCCTCGGCCTCCATCCGCTTGGCCTCGGTAAGGTCGCGCACATGGGCCATGAACAGGCGGTGGGCACCCGTCCTGACCGTGTTGACGGAATATTCGACCGGGAAGGTGCTGCCGTCGCGGCGCTTGGACACGGTCTCGAAGCGGCGGGCAAGGCTCCCCGCGTCGCTCTTCGCCTTGTAGCGCTCCATTGTCTCGATATGCACCGACCGCAGGGTGTCGGGCACGACGAGGTCAAAGGAATAGGAGCCGAGCGCCTCATCGCGGGAATAGCCGAACAGCGCCTCGGCAGCCGGGTTGAACTCGACCACCTGCCAGTTCTCGTCGGCCACGATGATGGCGTCGAGCGCGGAAATGACCACCGCCTTGTTCATGGATTCGCTGCGGGCAAGCGCCTCCATGTTCCGCGCCAACTCCTGCTCGCCGAGCTTCAGCTCGGTGAGGTCGCGGGTGAAGGTGAGATAGCCGATGCGGGTGTCGCCCACCGCCGCATAGGGCATGAGCGAGACCTGCAGGTAGCGCTGGCCGCGGGTGACGAAGGGGATCCAGCCTTCCCAGCGCATGGTCTCGCCGCGCCGGACGCGCTCACCGAGGATCTGGTACTGCTCGACCACCTTGGAGCCGAGGATCTCGGCGACGCTGTGGCCCACCACCCCCTCCCGCGGCTTGCCGACGAATTCGAGGAATTCCCGGTTGGCGTCGCGGTAGATCAGGTCCGGATCGACATAGACGGTTCTGAGCGGGATGCCGTCGATCATGGCGCGCAGCTGATGGATCTTCGCCTGCTGCTCGGCAATGGACAGTTCGAGCTGCCGCCTCAGGCCGAGCCAGGGGGCGGGCACCTCGGGCAGAACGACAGCGCCTCCCTGCCCCGCCTCGGCGACCGCACGGGCGAGCGTCACCGCCGGCTCGACGAATTGTCGCCAGACCAGCAGGGCGAGGATGACGAAGGTCGTCACCACCCCGACGAACAGCAGGAGATGCTCGACCACATGTTCGCGTGCTTGGGCGGTGAGCTCGGCCCGGCCATAGGTCGACCAGGCGACTCCGGCGACAAGGAGAAGGAGCGGCAACCCGCACAGCACCAGCAGGCCGGCGAAGCGCCGGGAGAGGTCCTGACCGCCATTGTCGGGGCGCGTCGCGGGCTGGGCGGACTGGGACATGCCGTCTCCGCTGCGGATCAGGCGTCAGGGACGCTGCGAGGCGGCAGAGTGGTGCCGACCTGCCGGCGCGTCAAGCAGGCATGCGCCGCGGCCTCAACCGCGCTCGAAGAGCCGTCCGACCCGCTGCAGGTCCGCGGTCGTTGCCCGCATCTTGTCGCGGAAATCCTGGTGGATGCGCTGGGCGGCGTCGGGGAACTCGGTCAGGACACGCCGGAACAGCGATCGCGGGATGCGCAGCACCGTCGCCGGGTCGCGGGCGGTGGCTGTCGCCGGCCGCAGGGTTTCGATGATGAGCGCGATCTCGCCGATGAGGCTGCCGGGACCGGCGATGAACTCGCCGATATCTCCCTCGCTCTCCAGCCCCACCCGCCCCGCGGCGATGACATAGCCGCTATCAGCGGCCTGACCTTCCTTGAACAGCGCGTCGCCAGCGCGCAGGAAGCGCGTCTCCGCCGAGAAGGCGAGCAGGCGGACGGGCTCATCGCCAAGGCTGGCGAACAAGGGAACCCGGGCCAACAAGGCGATGTCGTCGTCGAGCGCCATGGGCTCCGTTTCGGCAGGACCGGGACAACAGGACAAAGATCCGTCCCTGCCGGCGGCAGGGCGGGTCGGATGAATCTACCTGCATTCCTTTGGAAAGCGGTAACGATCCTAGGGGACCAGCTTGTAGCCCCCGCCCTCGGTCACGAGAAGGGTGGCATTGCTCGGATCCTTCTCGATCTTCTGCCGGAGCCGGTAGATGTGCGTCTCCAGCGTATGCGTGGTCACGCCGGAATTGTAGCCCCAGACCTCAGAGAGCAGCACCTCGCGCGACACGGGCTTGACGCCCTGGCGATAGAGGTAGCGCAGGATCGCCGTCTCCTTCTCGGTGAGGCGGATCTTGCTGTTCTTCTCGGTGACCAGCAGCTTCGACGAGGGCCGGAAGGAATAGGCGCCGATCTGGAAGACCGCGTCCTCGCTCGCCTCGTGCTGGCGCAGCTGGGCGCGCACGCGGGCGAGCAGCACCGCGAAGCGGAAGGGCTTCACGACATAGTCGTTGGCACCGGCCTCGAGGCCGAGGATCGTGTCCGAATCGGTGTCGTGGCCGGTCAGCATCAGGATCGGGCTCTTGAACCCGCCCTTGCGCATCAGCTTCACCGCCTCGCGACCGTCCATGTCGGGAAGGCCGACATCCATGATGAGGAGGTCGTAATGGTCGCCCTTCACCGCCTGGATGGCCTTGGCGGCGGAATCGACAGCCTCGGTGGCGAATTCCTCGTGCAGGGCCAGCTGCTCGGCGAGGGCATCGCGCATGTCGACGTCGTCGTCGCAAAGCAGGATCTTGCGGACTTGGCTCATCAAATCACCTGATGGGGGAGAGGCGGCACCGGTGGGGGAGGCGGCCGGGGAAGGGACGTGGAAGGCACTACGGTATGGTGGCCGACGGCGTTACACATCGGTTCCTAACGCGTCGTAGAGATATGGATGACATTTTCATGGCGAAACCCCGAATCACACGGATTTTTGTCCATGCGCTGCCCGGTCGCAGGAGCCGCGGCATGGTCCATGTGGGCCTCGCCGCCTTCCCCTGCGCCCTCGGTCGCAGCGGCATCCGCACGGTGAAGCGTGAGGGCGACGGGGCGACGCCGCGCGCCGTCCTGCCGCTGAGGCGGGTGTTCTTCCGCGCCGACCGGCTGGTGCGCCCACAGACCCGCCGGCCAATTCGCGCCATACGGCCGGAGGACGCCTGGTGCGACGATTCAGGCGACCGCCGCTACAACCGCCTCATCCGTCGCCCGCCGGGCCCGGCCGAGGAGCGCCTCACCCGCGCCGACCATCTCTACGACGTCATCGTCGAGCTCGGCTGGAACGACCACCCGGTGCGCCGCCACCGCGGCAGTGCCATCTTCTGGCACGGCGCGCGCGATGGCTTCACGCCGACAGCGGGCTGCGTCGCCATCCGCATCGCGGATTTCGCCAGGATCCTGCCCCGGCTGTCCCGCGATGCGGTGATGGTGATCCGCTGACGCTCAGACCGAGGCGGTGAGGCCGCCATCGACGAAGAGCACGTGGCCGGTCACGAAGTCGGAGGCCGGCGCCGCCAGGAACACGCAGGCGCCCTTCAGCTCCGACACATCGCCCCAGCGCCCCAGCGGGGTGCGGGCCTCCAGCCAGGACGAGAACTTCTCGTCCTTCACCAGCGCATCGGTCAGTTCCGTCTTGAAATAGCCGGGGGCGATGCCGTTGGAGCGGATGCCACGGCGGCCCCATTCCACCGCCATCTGCCGCGTCATCATCTTCACCGCCCCCTTGGAGGCGGTGTAGGGCGCGATGGAGGGCCGGCCGAGCTCGCTCATCACAGAGCAGGTGTTGATGATCTTGCCGTAGCCGCGCGGCAGCATGTGCTTGGCCACCGCCTTAGAGACATAGAAGACGCTGTCGATATTGGTCGCCATGACCCGGCGCCAGGCATCGACGGGGAAATCCTCCAGCGGCTGGCGGATCGTCATGCCGGCATTGTTCACGAGGATCTGGATCGGACCGATCTCCTTCTCGATGGCGTCGACGCCGGCGGTCACCGCATCCGGGTCGGTCACGTCGAAGGCGCGCGAGGACACCTTGTATCCTTTGGCGCGCAGGCCGGCCTCCGCGGCCGAGAGCTTCGCCTTGTCACGGCCGTTGAGGACGATCTCCGCGCCCGCCGCGGCAAGTCCCTCGGCATAGGCAAGGCCGATGCCCGATCCGGAGCCGGTGATGAGAGCGCGGCGGCCGGTAAGGTCGAAGGATGAAGCAGTCATGGGATGGCCTTGTCGGTGTTTCCTCGGGGCGAGGAGCAAAGGCCAGGATCGCCGCCGATGCAAGCGGCTTGTATGGTAGTTCTACTCAGCAATGATCTTGACGAGCTCGCCGCCGCGCGGCTGCTCGCCGTCGGCAAGGCCATTCAGCACGCGGAAGCGCTCGTCGGCCCGGTCCGGCACCTGCATCTTGCGGGCGAAGGTCAGGACCGTGTCGCCCTCGCCGGCACGCGGGGTGCGGATGCGCAGCGGCTTCACCGCCGCTTCGGCACTGGTCAGCCGCCGGAACGTCTCCATCGAGGCGCGGAAGCCACCGTCGACCTCGGCATTGAGGTCCCGCGCCGCATAGATGATGCGATAGACCTCGCTGCCGAAACGCACCACGAAAATGCGGAACGACCAGTCGCTGCCGCGGGCGACGGCGGTTGCCGCCTGGAAGCCATTGATGGTGACCGCCTCGACCGTCTCGGTGGACAGTCCGTCGATCCAGCCGGATTTCAGATAATCGGTGAGCGCCTGACTCGCCGGGACGCGCACCACGTCGAGGCGGATGGCCATGTCGTTGGGGCCGAGGCCGGTCACCGCCTGGCGGCTGTTCTCGAGCGTGAAGCCCTCCGGGGCCGTCACCGTGAAGCCGAGCCGCGGATGCAGGAAGCTGCGGCCGCGCACCACGCCCTGGCGCGGATCCTCGCCGAAGGTGATGCCGTCGATGGCGCGCAGGTAGCGTTCGCGATCGCGTGGCCGACCCTCGGGAGCGAGGTGCTGGCGCGCCGCCAGCACCGCCTGGCGAATGCGCTCCGGCGTCGAGGGATGCGACGACAGGAAGTCCGGCGAACCGCTATTGGCCTGGGCCTGCCCCCGAAGCTCGGCGTTGCGGTCCATGGTCTGCAGGAAGCGCGAGGCGCCATAGGGGTCGAAGCCGGCCTTGGCGATCAGCGCGACGCCGATCGTGTCGGCCTCGAGCTCCTGGGCGCGGGAGAAGTTCGCCAGCGACACGCGCGCCGCCTCGCGACGTGCCTCGGCGCCGGCCATATCGTTGAGGAGCCGCGCCCGCATCACCGCGACGAGCTCGCTGGTGCGCACCTGGTCCTCGCGCTGATTGGCGTGGCGGGCCGAGACATGGGCCATCTCGTGGCCGAGCACGGCGGCAAACTCGCTCATGTCGTTGATGAGCGCCAGCATGCCGCGAGTGATGTAGAGGTGGCCGGATGGCAGCGCGAAGGCGTTGACCGTCGACGAATTGAGCACCGTGAGCCGGTAGCGCAGGTCCGGCTTGTCGGAGGCCGCGGCGAGGCGGTCGAGCACCTCATCGGCCAGCCGATCGATGCCCGGTGCGCTGTATTCGCCACCGAAAGCCGCGAGGATCCGGCCATGGTCGCGCGAGGTGAGCGGCGGCAGGCGCGTCTCGGTCGGCACCGGCTCGGGCAGCGGCGTGGTGTCGGGTGCTGTGGCGCAGGCGGATAGCAGCAGGGCGAGCGCCATCGCGGCCGATCCGCGCGACCGACCGAACAAGGATGCTGCTGCCACGAACCGAGCCACGGTCCCGACGCTACCTTGCGCCTCCGCCGGGCGCCTCCGCGATGGTCAAGGCCTCCGGCACCGCCGCCGCGATGAAGGGACCACGCCGGATCGTCACAACCCCGCGCACCCGCAGCATGTGCCCGCGGAATGCGGCAGGTTCAAGCCCGGCGGCGCGAAAGGCCCCCATGTCCGCCTCGCGGATGGTGACCGTCAGCGCCCCCGCGCCGGGGGGCCCGAAATTGACGTAAGTGATGCGATTGACGGTCCTGACGGAGCGAACACGGCTGGTTGCAATGATGAATCGCCCCTCGCTGGCGGCGAGCGCTGCGTCATCATTTGTATCAAGAAGTGACCGCGGCGTGGCCCAGATGCCACGCTGCGCCGCAATAGCCTCACCCTCGGCGCGCTCCAGCAGGACCCAGCAATCGCGGGCAATGCGATGGGCGAGGGAGAGCCGCGCGAGGCCCTGGCGCAGGATCTCCGCCTCCACAGGACCATCGGGGCCAAGGGCCAGCACCGGCACCCGATCGTGGCGGTCGGCGGGCCCGAGCGGCGCGATGCGGATGATGCGACCGGCGGGCACGGGCGCCTCACCCACCAGCACTGCAAGGCGGAAACGGCGGCCGTCGGCGGCGCCGACAAGAAGCGGCCCCTGGGCAGCGAGGCCGGCAACGGGCTGGAGTCCCTCGGGAGCGCAGGCCGCCGCCGGCCTTGCCATTGCGACCGCGCAGGCAAGGGCGACGACCCCGGTGAGGGGCCGCAAGAACAGCGGGACGATCGGTCGATGCGCCCCGCTTATCCCATCACGCACCCTTGCGGTTCTGGCGGTTGTTGATGAGGTCGTCGACGACCGCCGGATCGGCGAGGGTCGAGGTGTCGCCGAGCGAACCGAACTCGTTCTCGGCGATCTTGCGCAGGATACGGCGCATGATCTTGCCGGAGCGGGTCTTGGGCAGGCCGGGCGAGAACTGGATGAGGTCGGGCGAGGCGATCGGGCCGATCTCCTTGCGCACCCAGGCAACGAGCTCCTTGCGCAGCTCTTCCGTCGGCTCCTCGCCGGCCATCAGGGTGACATAGGCGTAGATGCCCTGGCCCTTGATGTCGTGGGGATAGCCGACCACCGCGGCCTCGGACACTTTCGGATGGGCGACCAGGGCGGATTCGACCTCCGCCGTGCCCATGCGGTGGCCGGAGACGTTGATGACGTCGTCGACGCGGCCGGTGATCCAGTAATAGCCGTCGGCATCGCGGCGGCAGCCGTCGCCGGTGAAATACTTGCCGGCATAGGTGGAGAAATAGGTCTGCACGAAGCGCTCGTGGTCACCGAACACCGTGCGCATCTGGCCCGGCCAGGAATCGGAGATCACCAGATTGCCCTCGCAGGCACCGCTCAGCACCTTGCCCTCGGCATCCACCACCTCCGGCTTCACGCCGAAGAAGGGCCGCGTCGCCGAGCCCGGCTTCAGCGCCGTCGCGCCCGGCAGCGGGGTGATCAGGATGCCGCCGGTCTCGGTCTGCCACCAGGTGTCGACAATGGGGCAGCGACCATCGCCGACGACGCGATGATACCACTCCCAGGCTTCCGGATTGATCGGCTCGCCGACCGAGCCGAGCAGGCGGAGCGATGAGCGCGAGGTCTTCTTCACCGGCTCTTCGCCGGCGCCCATCAGCGAGCGGATGGCGGTGGGCGCGGTGTAGAAGGTGTTGACCTGGTGCTTGTCCACCACGTCCCAGAAGCGGGAGATGGAGGGATAGGTCGGGATGCCCTCGAACATCAGCGTCGTCGCGCCGTTGGCGAGCGGGCCATAGACGATGTAGCTGTGGCCGGTCACCCAGCCGACATCGGCCGTGCACCAGTAGATGTCGCCATCCTTGTAGTCGAAGACATACTGGTGGGTCATCGAGGCATAGACGAGATAGCCGCCGGTGGTGTGCAGCACGCCCTTCGGCTTGCCCGTCGAGCCGGAGGTGTAGAGGATGAACAGCGGATCCTCGGCGTTCATCTCCTCCGGCGGGCACTCATCCGGCACCGTGGCGGCGAGATCGGCATAGTAGTGGTCACGCCCGGCTGCCATGGCGATCGGCGATCCCGTGCGCTTCACCACGATGACGCTCTTCACCACGCCCGGAGCCTTCTCCACGGCGGCGTCGACATTGACCTTCAGCGGCACCTTGCGGCCACCGCGCAGGCCCTCATCCGCCGTGATGACCACGGAGGTGCCGGCATCCTCGATGCGGCCGGCGAGGCTGTCGGGCGAGAAGCCGCCGAAGACGATGGAATGGATGGCGCCGATGCGGGTGCAGGCGAGCATCGCATAGGCGGCTTCGGGGATCATCGGCAGGTAGATCGTGACCCGGTCGCCCTTCTTGACGCCCTGGCTCTTCAGCACGTTGGCCCATTTCATCACATGGGCGTGGAGCTGGCGGTAGGTGATCTTGGCGTCGTCCTTGGGGTCGTCGCCCTCCCATATGATCGCCACCTGGTCGCCGCGCTTGGCGAGGTGCCGGTCGACGCAGTTGTAGGAGACGTTGGTGGTGCCGTCCTCGAACCATTTGATCGAGACATTGTCCGGCGCATAGGAGGTGTTCTTCACCTTGGTGAAGGGCTTCATCCAGTCGATGCGCTTGCCGTGCTCGGCCCAGAAGGCCTCGGGCGAGGCGACGGAGGCCTCGTACATGGCCTTGTACTTGGCGTCATCCACATAGGCGCGGGCGGCCCAGTCGCCGCTGACGGGATAGAGCTTGTCGGACATGCGGGTCCCCTCTCCTTGGGCGGCCGCCAGGGCGAAGCCGGGACGGCGGCGTTTCCTGATGCGGGCCGCCTGTTAGGGCCGGCAGCCTCGCGAAATCCGGCGCGACCATACGTCGGCGCCCGTTATGCGCTCAAGGGCAGCCGTCTCACACTTTGGTCGCTCGCCCGCCCCTTCGCGCCTTGGCGCTTCGGACGAATTGACGCACGGGGCGCGCGGCGCGGATGGTCGCGGCACCAGACGCAAAGGATGTCGGCATGACAAGAGCCCTCGACACGCTGCTCGCCCGCGCCGCCGATGCCGGCGAGGTGCCCGGCGTGGTCGCCGCCGTCGCCAACCGCGACGGGCTTCTCTACGAGGGCGGCTTCGGCCTCCGGCGTCTCGGCGGGGCCGATCCCATGACGCCGGACAGCGTCGCCTGGATCGCCTCCATGACCAAGGCGCTCACCACCGTCGCCCTGCTGCAGCTTGTCGAGGAGGGCCGCGTCGACCTCGACGCGCCGGCCGCGACCTACGCCCCCGCCATCGGCGAGGCCGCGCTGCTGCATGATTTCGACGCCGAGGGCCGGCCGCTCACCCGTCCGCCGGCCAAGGCCGTGACGGTGCGGCACCTCCTCACCCACACGGCCGGCTATTCCTACGACTTCGCCTCCTCGGCCATCCGCAAATACATGAAGGCGACCGGCCTGCCCGCCACCAATACGGGCCGCCTCGCCGCCCTGAACGCCCCGCTCATCGGCGAGCCGGGCGAGGCCTTCATCTACGGCATCTCCACCGACTGGGCCGGCCGGATCGTCGAGATCCTCACGGATAAGCCGCTCGAGACCGTCTTCCGCGAGCGCATCACCGGCCCGCTCGGCATGGCCGACACGATGTTCTGCCTCGGCGAGGCCCAGATGGCGCGGCGCGCCACCGTCCACGGCGTCACCGAGGACGGCGCCTATGTGCCGAGCGACATGGTGGTGGTGCAGGAGCCGGAATTCGCCTCCGGCGGCGGCGGTCTCTATTCGACGGCAGGCGACTACATCGCCTTTCTGCGCATGATCCTCTCCGGTGGCACGCTGGGCGGCGCGAAGGTGCTGGGGCCTGACAGCATCACCGGGTTGATGACCGACCAGATCCCGCAGCTGACGGTTCCCGCGCTCGGCCTGATGTCGCCCATGGGCCCGCGCAGCGCCGATTTCTTCCGCGGCCGGCCGACCGGCTGGACCCTCGGCTTCCAGCAGAACCGCGAGCCGACCGACGAGGGCCGCCCGGCGGGATCGCTTTCCTGGGCGGGCTTCGCCAACACCTTCTACTGGATCGATCCGCGAAGCGGCCTTGCCGGCGTCTTCATCACCCAGATCGTGCCCTTCTTCGACCCCAGAGCAATCAGGCTGTTCCGGGAATTCGAGGCGGAAGTCTATCGCGCGCTCGCCTAGCGCAGGATCCGCCCGCGCCAGATCGCCAGCACGACATTGGCGGTCGAGACCGCCAGCAGGATCCACATGGTCATCGCCTCATTCGGCGCGATGCCGGCAGAAAGCGTCGCCACGTCGATGCGGCCGGCCAGGGCCTCGGCGCTCTGCGTCCCCAGGTCCTGCAAGGGCCCGATGGCGTGAAGCCCGCCGGCGAAGACGAGGATGCCCGAGGCCGCCTTGGCCCAAACCCAACCGGCATTGTGGAAGGCCGGGGTGACCCCGATGGCGAGAAGGCCGGGGATCAGGGTGAGGATCAGCGAGGGCAGCATCACCCAGCGGGTGATCTCGGCCATGGCGCCGCGGATCAGCGCGAAGCTCTTCAGGTCCGTGGGCGGCGGCGCCAGATGGTCGAGCACCAGGAGGCAGGCAAGCGCCCCCATGAGGCCGATCGCCCCCATCGAATGGCCGAATTTGAGCAGCCGTTGCATGGACTGAACAGTTAGCGCCTGCGTGATGCGCGTCCAGTCCGGGCGATGCCGGCTGGAGCGCCTCGCTCACTCCGCCGCCTTCGGCAGCTCGACTCCGGCCTCGCGCAGCACCTCTTCCGTGTCCTGGCCGAGCTTCGGCGGGGCAAGGCGCGTCGAGGCCGGGCTCGCCGCGAAGTTCACGGGGTGCTTCATGTCCACCCAGGTATAGCCATCGGGGTGGGCATGCTTGCGGAAGAAGCCGACCGCCTTCAGGTGCGGGTCTTCCATCAGGTCGCCGAAGCGGTTGATCGGCGCGAAGGGGATGGCCTTCTCGGTCAGCACCTTCGCCCAGTCGTCATTGGTGCGGGTGGAGACCATGGCGTCCATCATGGAATAGAGCTCCTTGATGTTCACCATCCGAGCCCGGTAGGTCGAGAATTTCGGGTCGCTATTGAGCTCCGGCCGGCCCGCCAGCACGAAGAAGTCGGTCCAGTTACGGTCCGTATAGGGCAGGATGCCGATCCAGCCGTCCTTCGACTTGTAGGGCCGGCGGTCGGGATTGTGGATGCGCGCATAGCCGAAATCCGTGCCGGGCGGCGCCGGGTCATAGACGTGGCCGTAGAGGTTCTCGTGCATGACGTAGTGCGTGTAGCACTCGAACATCGGCACCTCGACGAACTGGCCCTCGCCGGTCCGCTGCTTGTGGAACAAAGCCGCCAGCACCGCCTGGACCATGAACAGGCCGACGGTCTTGTCGGCGGCCAGCGTCGGCAGGTAGCGCGGCGCCGGATTACCATCGACCCGGGGCAGGATGTCGGCGCCGCCCGAGACGCCCTGGATCAGGTCGTCATAGGCCGGCCGGCCGGCATAGGGGCCCTCGGCGCCGAAGCCGGCGGCGTGGATGTAGATGAGGTTCGGCAGCCGGGCCTTCAGGCTGTCATAGTCCATCTTCAGGCGGGCGGCCGTGTCCATCCGCATGTTGGAGCAGACGACATCGCAGGTGCGGGCCAGCGCGATGCAGGCCTCCTGGTCCTCGGGGCGCTTGAGGTCGAGGGCCACGGATTTCTTGTTCTTGTTGTACATCATGAAGAGCGGGCCCATGCCCGGCCCGGCCTGTTCCGGCCAGGCGCCCGGCCAGCGCATGATGTCGCCGCCGCCCTCGCCCGGGCTCTCCACCTTGATGATGTCGGCGCCCATGTCGCCGAGCAGCATGGTGGCGTAGGGGCCGAGGATCACCGAGGTCAGGTCGAGAATGCGGATGCCGGCGAGCGGCCCGCGCGGGGCGGAAGGAGCGGCCATCGAAGGGTCCTTGCGAAATGGCATTTCGGGAAAAACTGTAACCCCGACCGCGCTGCTTGCGAAGCGCCGCGGCGGGAAGCCGGTCCGGCGCTCAGCGCAGGACCGGTCGAAAGCCCGTGAGGCTCACGGATCGATGCCGCCCATCCGGCAGACAATGGCCCATTCCTCATCCGTCACCGGCTGGACCGAGAGCCGCGACAGCTTGAGCAGCGCCATATTGGCAAGGCTCGGCTCGTGCTTCACCGCCTCGAGGCTCACCGGGTATTTGAGCGGCGTCACGGCCTTGAGATCGACGACCACCCAGGGCTCACCCGCCTCGGCGGTCGGGTCCGGATAGGCCTCGCGGATCACCTCGACGATGCCGACGATCTCCTTGCCCTCGTTGGAATGGTAGAAGAAGCCGCGCTCGCCGGTCTTCATGCGCATCAGGTTCAGCTTGGCGGCGTGGTTGCGCACGCCGTCCCAATGCGTCCCCTTCGCCGCCGCCTTCACCTGCTGGTCCCAGGACCACTTGAAGGGCTCGGACTTGTAGAGCCAGTGCGCCATCACTGGCCCTCGATCTTCGGGCCGGTGGAGACCGACGGGATGAGCTTGCGGAAGGCGTCGAGCTCGGTGACGAAGCGGTCGAACTCCGCCAGCGTCATGGTCGTCTTGCCGTCCGAGAGCTCGATCACCACGATGGGCTCGCCCCCGGTGCGCCGCTTCATCAGCTTGGCGACCGGAAACACCACGGAATGGGTGAGGTCGAAGGGATGGGTCTCGGCCACGAGATCGGCGCCCATGGCCTTGGTCGCTGCCTCGACGCCCCGGGCCAGTTTCTCGAAGAAATTGGTCATCGCCGTCCTTTCCGCGCTGCGCGGGGTTGAAAGGGAAATTCGTCACTCGGCCTTCTGCGGCCGGGCCATCAGCTGCACGATGGCCTGGTCGACATCGATCATGCCGCCCAGCACCGCATCCACGGCCTCGGCGATCGGCATGTCGACGCCGGCTGCCTTCGCCTTTTCAACCAATATCTCGGCCGTCAGCGCGCCTTCGGCAAGCGCTCCCTTGCCCGAGAGCAGGTCGAGGCCCTTGCCCTCGCCGAGCGCGTGGCCGAGGGCGAAGTTGCGGGACTGCAGGCTCGAGCAGGACAAGATCAGGTCGCCGAGGCCGGAGAGGCCCATCAGTGTCTGCGGCTTGGCGCCGAAATGGGCGCCGAAGCGGCTGAGTTCGGCGAAGCCCCGCGCGGTAATGGCGGCCGTGGCGCTGGCGCCGAGCTTGCGGCCAGCGACGATGCCAGCGGCAATGGCGAGCACGTTCTTGGTCGCGCCGCCAATCTCGACGCCGCGCAGATCGGTGGTGTGGTAGAGGCGAAAGGTCGGCGAGCCGAGGATTCGCGCGACGCGCTGCGCCACCGCATCGTCGGCCGCCGCGACCGTCACCGCCGTCGGCAGGGCCTTGTCGATATCGGCGGCGAAGCTCGGTCCGGAGAGCACGGCCGCAACCGCCGCGGGCGCGACCTCGGCGATGACCTCCGAGAGAAAGCGCCCCGTTCCGCGCTCGATGCCCTTGGCACAGATGACGAGTGGGGTGCCGGGCCTCAGCAGCGGCGCGGCGGCCGTCGCCACGGCCCTCAGCGCCTGCGCCGGCACCACGACGAGGACAAGATCGGCCGCAACCGCCGCCGCAAGGTCGGTTGTGGCCGTGACACGCTCATGCAGGATGGCGCCGGGAAGCCGCTTTGCATTGCTGCGACGGCCATTCACCTCGGCAACGAGGGCGGCATCGCGGGCCCAGAGGGTAACGGCCGCGCCCGCCCGCGCCGCCACATTGGCGAGCGCCGTGCCGAAGGCACCAGCGCCCAGCACACCGACTTTTGCCACGCCCGCACCTGCCATCTGCCTCACGCCCCCCTCATGCCTTGGCCCCGAGCCGGCCGGAGCCGATGGTCGCCGCCGCCGCATCCAGCGGCCAGCGCGCCCGCGGCGCCACGTCCAGCGGATCGGTGAGGCCAAGACCGAGGCGCTCCGCCCCGGCCCAGGCGATCATCGCGCCGTTATCCGTGCACAATTTCGGTGGTGGCACGACCAGCGGCAAGCCCGCCGCCTCCGCGGTCTTGTGAAGCACCGCGCGCAGGGTCTGGTTGGCGCCGACCCCGCCGGCCACCACCAGCGCCGTGGGCTCGCCATGGCGCTCGCGGAACAGGCGGATGGCGACGCGGCAGCGATCCGCCACCATATCCGCCACCGCCGCCTGGAAGGAGGCGCAGATGTCGGCGATGTCCGTCTCGGTGAGGGCACCGGACGGATCGCGCAGACCATCGGCAGCAATGCGCACGGCGGTCTTGAGGCCCGACAGTGAGAAATCCGGCTCGGGGCGGCCGTGCAGCGGCCTTGGGAAGGCGAAACGCCTGGCATCACCGCCCACCGCGCGACGCTCCACCTCAGGCCCGCCGGGATAGGGCAGGCCAAGGAGCTTCGCCACCTTGTCAAAGGCCTCGCCGATGGCATCGTCGATGGTCGTGCCGAGCTTGGCATAGGCGCCGACGCCGCTGACCGCGAGAAGCTGGGTGTGGCCGCCGGAGACGAGCAGCAGCAGGAAGGGAAAGGCGACGCCATCCGTGAGACGCGCGGTCAGCGCATGGGCCTCGAGGTGATTGACCGCCACCAGCGGCTTGCCGAGCACCAGCGCCATGGCCTTGGCGGTGGTGAGGCCGACGAGCACGCCGCCGACGAGGCCCGGCCCGCCCGCAGCCGCCACCGCATCGAGATCGCCCGCCGCCGTACCGGCCTGGCGCAGGGCCTCCGCCACCACCCGATCAACGACCTCGACATGCGCGCGCGCGGCGATCTCCGGCACCACGCCGCCATAGGGCGCATGGTCCTCGATCTGCGTGCGCACGACATTGGACAGGATCGTGCCCCGGCCGTCTGGCCCGACCCGGACCACTGCCGCAGCCGTCTCGTCGCAGGTGGTCTCGATACCGAGGACCAGCATGGGCCTCACGGGCTCCCTTCCCCCGCCGGACGGCGGGACTTCCTGTCCGCCGATCCGTCGCTATGATCGTGAGCCCCGCCTATCACCGGACCTTCCCATGGCGCAATCGCCCTTCCTCCGCATCGGCACCCGCGGCTCGGCTCTCGCCCTCGCCCAGGCGCATCTCGTCCGGCGCCTTCTCGCCGCAGCCCATGGTGTCAGGGAGGATGAGATCGCCGTCGAGATCATCAAGACCAGCGGCGATGCCATCCTCGACCGGCCGCTCTCGGAAGCCGGCGGCAAGGGCCTCTTCACCAAGGAGATCGAGGAGCAGTTGCTGGACGGCCGCATCGACCTCGCGGTCCATTCCTCCAAGGACATGCCGACCGTCCTGCCGGACGGGCTCGGCCTCGTCTGTTTCCTCGAGCGCGAGGATGTGCGTGACGGCTTCATCGGCCGCGCCTCGCCGACCCTCGCCGACCTGCCGAGGGGCGCGGTGGTGGGCTCCTCATCGCTCCGCCGCCAGGCGCAGATCCGCCGTGAGCGGCCCGACCTCGACGTCGTCACCTTCCGCGGCAACGTCCAGACCCGGATGGCCAAGCTGAATGCCGGCGAGGTCGCCGGCACCATGCTCGCCATGGCCGGCCTGAACCGGCTCGGGATTTCCGGCGAAGTGACCGAGGTGATTGCCGCCGAACGCTTCCTCCCTGCCGTCGGCCAGGGCGCCATCGGCGTCGAGACGCGCCTCGCCGACACCCGTACGCGCGACCTTCTCGCCCCGCTCGACCACCGCGCCACCGCCATCGCGCTCGCCGCCGAGCGGGCCTTCCTCGCCGTGCTGGATGGTTCGTGCCGCACCCCGATCGCCGGGCTTGCCCGCATTGAGGGCGGCGCCATTGCTTTCACCGGCGAGATTCTCAGGCCCGACGGCAGCGAGAGCCATGTCGCCAGCCGCGCAGGTACGGTGACCGAGGCCGAAGCGCTCGGCCGCGATGCCGGCGCCGAACTGAAGGCCCGTGGCGGACCCGGATTCTTCGGGCACGCCTGATGCGCGTGCTCGTCACCCGCGCCGAGCCGGAGGCCGCCCGCACCGCGGCGGCGCTGGCGGCACGGGGCGCGGAGGCCCTCGTTGCGCCGCTCTTCACGGCAGAAGCCGTCGCGGCAGAAATCGACACGCGCGATCTCGCCGGCCTCGTCGTCACCAGCCCGCGCACGCCGCGATTCCTCCCCGCGTCCCTTGTCGCAGCTCTGCGCGACCGGCCGGCCTATGCTGTAGGGGACCGAACGGCGGCAGCTCTCAGGGACCATGGCTTTCGCCGTGTCACCTCCGCCGCGGGGGACGTGGACGATCTGGCAACGCTCATCGCGGCGACGGCCGGCACGGGCGCGACCTTCCTTCATGCCGGTGGCGAGGACCGGGCCGGCGATCTCGCCGCAGCGCTCGCCCGGCACGACGTCGCCGTGCACACCGCGACCCTCTACCGCATGGTCGCCGTGCCGGTGTGGCCGGCGGCGGCGCGCGACGCGCTCCTGAAGGGTCCGATCGACGCAGTGCTGCACTATTCGCCCCGCGCGGCGGCGACCTATGCGGCCCTCGCCATGGCCGAGGCCTCCACGACCGCGGCGGCCCGCGCCCCGCTTCAGGCCTGCCTGTCGCAGGCCGTTGCCGAGGCGCTGAACCCTTTGTCGCCGCCGCGCGTTATCCTCGCCGCGCGGCCCGACGAGGCGGCCCTCCTGACTGCGCTCTTTGACGCGGCCGGGTTGCCGGGGGGATCGCCCGCGCGCTAAACCGGAAGCCTGTGGGGGCAAGCCGGAGACAACTCATGGCCCATGACGATCGCCCGGGCGACGATCCGAAGCCCAAGCGCCGTGGCAAGGCCCCGATCATTACGCTGGAGGCTGCGGACGTGACGCCGCCGCCGGCCGCAGATTCTGCAGCGACGGAAGCGCCTTCCGGTGAGTCTCAGGCCCCGGACGCGCCCGCCGCCGAGCCGGTGGCCGCCATCCCGGGCGAAAACCCATCTGCCGAGCCGAAAGCGGATGACGCGGCTTTGGCCCACGACAGGCCCCCAACGCCCGACGCCGTCGTGACGCCGCAGGAACCCGCCGGGATCGACCCGGCCGCAGCTCCCGTCCCGGCCGAGCCGCCACCTCCCGCACCGCATCGCGCGGAGCCTGAACCAGCCTCCGGCGGTTTCGGCCGTCTCGTCGCCGCCGGCGTGGTCGGTGCATTGCTGACCGGCGGGCTCGGCATCGGCGCCCTTTCGACCGGCCTTCTGCCGACGGCGTCCAGCGACGGCGCGGCGCGCGACGCGCGGATCGGCGATCTCGAAACCCAGCTGCGGCAGATGGCCAGCCGTCCGGCGCCCGCCACGGCACCGGCGCCGGACCTGACCCCCCTCGCCCGCCGCATCGAGGCCCTCGACGCCGCCCGTGCGGCCCTCGAGACCCGGCTCGCCGCACTGGAGCAGCGACCCGCATCGGCAACGGCTGGCACGGCGCCTGCCAGCACCTCATCGGCTGCCCCGGTGGATCTGGCGCCGCTGCGCGCCGAGATCGATGGCCTGAAGGCAGAGGTGACACGGCTTGCAGCCCGCCCGGCCGAGACGGCGCCCGCACCCTCCGTCAGCCCCGCCGATATCGACGGGCGGATCGCCGCTGCGGTGACCGCCGCGCGCGAGGCAGCCGAGCGGCGCATTGCCGCGCTGGAGGGCGACATCCGCACGGCCCGCAGCGCCCTCGCCGAACTCGCCCCCAAGATCGCCGGGCTCGAAACCGCCCGCGGCCAGGCCGGCGATTCCGGCCGCCGCGCCGCCCTCGTCGTCAGCCTCGGCGCCCTGCGCGCCGCCGTCGAACGCGGCCAGTCCTATGCGGCCGAGCTGCGCGCCGCAGCCAGCCTCGGACTGCCAGCGGATGCCGTCTCGGCTCTCGAACCGCAGGCCGAGCGCGGGCTGCCGACCATCGCCGCCCTCACCCAGCGCTTCACCGCGCTGGCGCCTGACCTGCTCAAGGCCGCTGGACCCGCCACATCGGATGGCTCCCTCCTCGACCGGCTGACCCAGAGCGCCCAGAGCCTGGTCCGCGTCCGCCCCGTGGGCGAGGCGGCCGGCGACGATGTGCCCACCGTCGTCGCCCGCATCGAGGCCAAGCTCCGCCGTTCCGACCTCGCAGGGGCACTCGCCGACCTCGACAAGCTGCCGGAACGGGTGAAGACTTCCGCCACCGCCTTCGCCGCCGAGGCGCGGGCGCGGCTCGGCGCGGACACCACGCTGCGCCGCCTGTCGGCCGAGGCCGCCACCGCCATGGGCGGGGGCTGAGGAGAGCATCATGGTTCGCGTCGTCCTCTTCCTCGTCCTCCTGGGCCTCCTCGCCTTCGGCGCCGCCTGGGTCGCCGACCAGCCCGGCACCGTCTCCATCGTCTGGCTTGGCCGCCAGATCGAGTTCGAGGTGCTCACCGGCATCGTCGCCCTCGCCGCCGCCGCCGCCGTCGCCATGGCGGTGATCGGCATCGCCAAGTGGCTGCTCACCAGCCCAGCCATGGCCCGCCGCGCCATGCGCCGCCGCCGCGCCCGCAAGGGCAGCGAAGCGGTGACGCGCGGCATCCTCGCCGTTGGCGCCGGTGACCGCCGCGCCGCTGAGCGCCATGCCCAGGACGCAGCAAAGTTCGCCCCCGGCCAGCCGCTAACCCTGCTCCTGAAGGCCCAGACGGCGCAGCTCTCGGGCGATCGCGGCGGCGCCGAACAGGCCTTCCGTGCCATGGTGGAGGGCCAGGAGACGCGGCTCCTCGGCCTGCGCGGCCTCTATGTCGAGGCCCAGCGCCGCGGCGACCAGACGGCGGCCCGGGCCCTCGCCGAAGAGGCCGTGAAGGACGCGCCCTCGGCTGCCTGGGCGAGCCAGGCCGTTCTGGAGAGCCAGACGCTGGCCGGCGACTGGGACGGCGCGCTGACCAGCATCGAGCGCCAATATGCCGCCCGCACCATCGACCGCGACAAGGCCAAGCGCCTGCGCGCCGTTCTCCTCACCGCCAAGGCCATGGCCGCCGAGGACCACGATCCCGCCACTGCCCGGGCCCTCGCCCTCGAGGCCCATGGCCTCGCCCCGACCCTGGTGCCCGCGGCCGTCGTCGCCGGCCGCCTGCTCGCCGCCGATGGCGATGCCCGCAAGGCCTCGCGCGTCCTGGAGGCCTCCTGGAAGGCAATGCCGCATCCCGACATCGCCGAGGTCTATGCCCATGCCCGCCGCGGCGATTCCCGCCTCGACGAGATGAAGCGCGTCGAGCACCTCGCCCGCCTCGTGCCCTCGCATCCCGAGGGCACCATGGCCGTCGCCCGCGCCGCCATCGACGCCGGCGAGTTCGCGCGCGCCCGCAAGGCGCTGGAACCGCTCGTCGCCGACCGACCGACGCAGCGCGCCTGCCTGCTCATGGCCGAGCTCTCCGCCAAGGACGGCGGCGACCATGGACGCGCCCGCGAATGGATGGCCCGCGCGCTGCGCGCCGCCCGCGATCCCGTCTGGACCGCCGACGGCCAGGCCTCGGACATCTGGTTCCCCGCCTCGCTCGTCTCCGGACGCCTCGATTCTTTCGAGTGGAAGGTGCCGGTGGCGGAGATCGGCGGCCCTGTGCTGCAGGTCGACGACGTCCTCGCGGACCATCACGAGAGCGAGCAGCCGGCGGTGATGATCGAGGCGCCTGTTACCGACGCCAAGACCGTCGAAGCAAAACCTATCGAGGCAAAGACCATCGAGGCGATCCCGGCCGCGCCGGAGGCGATGCCTGCGCCAGCCCCCGAACCCGTCGCCGCGCCGGCTCCCACCACTGCGACGCCGCCTGCCGAGGCCGAGCCGATGCCGGCACAGACGCTGGTCTCCGCGCCGAAGCCGCGTATCGTGCCGACCGAGACGGTGTTCCCAATCGGCAGGCCGCCGGATGATCCGGGCCCGGATGTGGGTGCGAAGCCGAAGCGGGCCTCGCTCTTCGGCGGCTGAACGGCCGGGCGGTGCTTGCCCGCCGGCCACTGGCCATGAGATAGAGAGCGCGCCGGTCCCGTAGCTCAGCAGGATAGAGCAGCGGTTTCCTAAACCGAAGGTCAGGGGTTCGAATCCCTTCGGGACCGCCAAGTGCCGCTGATATTGCTGGGAAAAATCGCGTTTTTTGCGACTTACCCCAACGCTTGCCCTAACGGCCTCCCGTCCTGACTTTCGGCTCACAGCTCCTGGACCGACCCCTCCGCTCGCTTCAAGCAAACTCCAGCGAATTGGGGGCGTGAGATCGAGCCGGCTAGGCGTCCGCTATTGAGCCCCTAGCGGACGTCGGAACGTCCGGTTCTCACTGCGATGCCCCAGCCGGCGGCTGGGAGATAGCTTCGAGCTTGTTCACCGCGAGGCCAGGCCTGCGCGATGGCCATTGGTGTGGACCTCCGCCTTAAGCGTGTCGCGGCCGCAGCACGCATGGGAAATGGCTTAACCCCGGCATCAAGGCCCGCGCTTCGCGGAGCGAGGTGAAGGAGACTCAGGCGTCGGCAGCCGATCTGTGGCGGCTCGTCCCGTACGTCGAATGCTGGTCACGGAACTGGCGGGGCGACGTGCCGGTGTGCCGACTGAAGAACCGGCTGAAATAGGCGACGTCATCGAAGCCACAATCAAAGGCGATCTGGGAAACTGGCTTCAGCGTGTAGATCAGTTCCCGCTTGCATTCGAGGATGATGCGCTCGTGCTGGATGGCAAGGGGTCCCTTGCCGACGGCCTTGGTCGTGATCGAATGAAGACGATCGGGGGTTATGCCCAATTCGCTCGCCATCTCGCCGACTGTGGGCTGTTCGCGGAACCGCGTCTCCACGACCTTCCTGAAGCGACGAAATTCTGAGGCCTGCACCACGCCCAGATGACTGTCGAGCGTGTCGAGCGTTTTCAGGCGCAGCATGGCCACCAGGAGCAGACTGATCGTCGATACGATGACAGTGTCGCTTCCCGTGCGAGGCAACATCTGCTCGCGTTCGAGCGCCGTCATGACTCCGGCGACATCGATGCCGATCTCGCCGGCCGCAGACAGGGCCGTGTAACGCGGCTCGGATGCGACATAGGCTAGGCGACCACTGTCCGGGACGGCACTCGTGGCCGCGTCGACCACATCATGGGACACGGTCAGGACCAGTCCCTCCGTCCCGGGGATGAACCGGAAGCCATGGACGACGCCCACCGGCAGCCAGACGATCCACGGCGGCTCCATGCGGATGGTGCGTCCCTCGATGAAGAGATCACCCCCGCCGGCAGTGAGCAGGATGCATTGGGCCAGTTCCGAGTGCCGGTGCGTCGAAATATGCCAGTCATTGGCCGGTGCCCGGGAGCTGATCGGCTCGATATGGGCATATCCGGCCGCGCCGCTGGCGGCGGCGAGGCCGTAGAGCCCGAAAACCGGAATACTGTAGACCGAACTTCCGCTGCGCTTCATCGACTCGCCAGATTAGTCCAAGTTTTTCTCACGGTTGCCCATACTGGGCGACGGCGCAATAGGGTAGCGTCTCCGCACGATTGGATCGTTGCAGGCTTGTTCAACCCCTGCAACGAGGCGATTGGCGCTTAGCTTTTCGGGAGCCTGTCCACGAATTCAGTGGGTGAACTAAACGGCCAGTTGAAGAGACCGACCGGCCCCGGCTTTCACCTCACCCCACTTTCACCCTGCCAGAACGAGCCAAGCGATAAGGCTCGACACGGAATCGCCTTGCGGCGGTCCCCAGAAATTAACAGGCGACCCTGCCGGATGCTCTCGTCCGGCGGTCGGTTCGCTGATGTCGAAACAAGGAGGAATGCCCATGACGTCCCCCCGTCGCCATGCTCTTTCGCGTCGCAACCTGCTGACGCTCGCCGGCGCCGCTGTTGCCACTCCTGCCGTGATGCGGGTCGCCTGGGGCCAGGCCCCGCAGGTGACGCTGCGCCTGCACCACTTCCTGCCGCCGGTCTCCAACGCCCATCAGCGCTTCCTTCTGCCCTGGTCGCGCAAGGTGCAGGAGGCCTCCGGCAACCGCATCAAGATCGACATCTTCCCGTCGATGCAGCTGGGCGGCGCGCCGCCGCAGCTCTTCGACCAGGCGCGCGACGGCGTCGCGGACATTGTCTGGACCCTG
>NZ_JAPZTZ010000019.1 GCF_027532945.1 Phreatobacter sp. | reverse complement strand
CATCCTCGTGCTGATGGTGGTCGGCATCGGCCTGACGGCGCCGCCGATCGGGCTCAACGTCTTCGTGGTCTCGGCCATCGCCAAGGACGTGCCGATCGTCGCGACCTATCGCGGCGTCATCCCCTTCGTCGCAGCCGACGTTCTGCGCCTCGGGCTCGTCGTCGCATTCCCGGCGCTGGCACTCTGGCTGGTCAGGTTGCTCTCATGAATTCCACACCCGACAACCCCTCTTCGCGCCATCAGGTCGTCATCATCGGCGCCGGTCCGTCCGGGTTGCTGCTCGGCTCCCTGCTCCACCGCGCCGGCATCGACGCGCTCATCCTCGAGGCCCGGTCCCCCGACTACGTGCTCGGCCGGATCCGGGCGGGCGTGCTCGAACAGGGAACCGTGGATGTCCTGACCCGCGCCGGCGTGGACGAACGGTTGCGGTCGGAAGGCCTGCCCCATGATGGCTTCGCGCTATGCGTCGATGGGGAGGTCCTGCGCATCGACCTGAAGGCTCTCACCGGCGGCAAGACAGTGACGGTCTATGGCCAGACCGAGGTCACGCGCGATCTGATGGACCAGCGACGCGCGGTCGGGGCGGCCAGCGTCTACGAGGCGGCTGATGTCGCCATCCACGACATCGACTGCCCGAATCCTTTCGTCACCTATGTCAAGGATGGCGTCACCCATCGGGTCAGCTGCGACATTGTCGTCGGCTGCGATGGCTTCCATGGCATCAGCCGGCGCACGGTCGCCGACAAGGGGCTCGAGACCTTCGAGCGGACCTATCCGTTCGGCTGGCTCGGCATTCTCGCCGACGTCCCCCCATGCTCCCATGAGCTCATCTATGTGGCCCATGAGCGCGGCTTCGCGCTATGCTCGATGCGCTCGCCCCACCGCAGCCGATACTACGTCCAGTGCGATCTGAGCGACGACGTGCGGAACTGGTCCGACGATCGCTTCTGGGACGAACTGCGCCGCCGGGTCGGCCCGGCCGTCGCCGATCATGTCGTCACCGGGCCTTCGATCGAGAAGTCCATCGCACCGCTGCGCAGTTTCGTGGCGGAACCTCTCCGCTTCGGTCGCCTGTTCCTCGTCGGCGATGCCGCCCATATCGTGCCGCCCACCGGCGCGAAGGGCTTGAACCTCGCCGTGAGCGACGTCCAGTACCTGTCCAGCGCGCTCGAGGAGTTCTTTCTGGAGCGCTCCAGCGCGGGGATCGACCACTATTCCGCGCAGGCCCTCGATCGCATCTGGAAGGCCGAGCGATTTTCGTGGTCGATGACCACCCTGCTGCACCGGTTCGACAGCTACTCGCCGTTCGAGAAGCGGATGCAGCGCGCGGAATTCGCCCTGCTGCGATCGTCTCAGGCCGCCCAGTCCGTGATGGCCGAGAACTATGTGGGTCTGCCCATCTAGGGCGCGGCAATGGGCCCCCGATGGCGTGCCCGCCTCAGAAGCTCTCGCCGTCACATCGATCGACGAGGAAATCGATGAAGGTCAGGATCTTCGCCTGAGGCCGAGCCGCCGGGGCATAGACCGCGGAGAGGCTCAGTTCCCGGGTCCTGTATTGACCGAGCAGCCGCATCAGGCGACCGGCCCCGATTTGCCGCCGACACGGCGCGCGAGGCTCCTAAACACGAAAGGCCCCGCGCGCTGGCGGGGCCTTTCTGTTCGTCGGCGGGCCGGATCAGGCCGCGTCGAGGGTCGGATAGTCGGTGTAGCCCTTCTCGCCGCCGCCATAGAGCGTGGCGCGGTCGAGTTCGTTCAGCGGCGCGCCGGTGCGCAGGCGCTCGACCAGGTCCGGATTGGCGATGAACGGGCGGCCAAAGGCGATGAGGTCGGCCCGGCCGGCCGAGACCGCGTCGATGGCGAGCCCGCGGGTGTAGCCGTTATTGGCGATATAGGCGCCGGAGAAGGCCTTGCGCAGTGCCGCCCAGCCGAAGGCGACATTGTCGCGCGGCCCACCGGTCGCACCCTCGATCACGTGGATGAAGGCGAGGCCGCGCTTCGACAGCTCTGACACGAACAGGCCGAAGACCTGCGCCGGATCCGAGGTCACGGTGTCGTTGGCCGGGCTCACCGGCGACAGGCGGATGCCGAGACGGGTCTTTGGGAAGACCTTGAGGATGGCATCGACCACTTCGAGGCCGAAGCGCACGCGGTTCTCCGGCGAGCCGCCATAGCCATCGGTGCGCTGGTTGGCGCCGTCCTTCAGGAACTGGTCGATCAGATAGCCGTTGGCGCCATGGATCTCGACACCGTCGAAGCCCGCCTTCAAGGCGTTCGCGGCGGCCTGGGCATATTCGGCGACGACGCCGGGGATCTCGGCGGCCTCCAGTGCGCGCGGCGCCGTCACATCGGCAAAGCCCTCCGCGACATAGGTCTTGGTCTTGGCGGGAATGGCGGAGGGGGCGACCGGCACGCCGCCATTCAGCAGCGAGGCATGCGAGACGCGGCCGACATGCCAGATCTGGGCGAAGATGCGCCCGCCGGCGGCGTGCAGCGTGTCGGTGACGGTCTTCCAGCCGGCAATCTGCTCGGGGCTGTAGAGGCCGGGCGTGTTGAGATAGCCCTGGCCCTGCGGCGAGACCTGCGTGCCCTCGGAAATGATGAGGCCGGCGCTCGCGCGCTGCTTGTAATAGGCAGCGGTCAGCGCATTGGCGGAGATCGTGCCCGGGGTGGCGCGGTTACGCGTCAACGGCGCCATGACGATGCGGTTGGGCAGGACGAGGTCGCCCAGGGTGAAGGGTTGAAAGAGCGGGCTCGCGTCCTGGCTCATCGGAAACTCCAAGGTCATCGGCAAAGCGGCATGTCGCCGCGAAAGGAAGGCACCTCACGTGGGCGCCCTGCTGCAGTGCAGCAAGGCGGGGTGCAGGGCCCGGGTATCACGATGCCGCGAGCATCAGCCCGACAGCGCCCGTGCCGCTTCGATGGCGAGCGGGGCGAAGCGCTTGCGGAAGTCGTCCGGCGACCAGTCGGCAAGGGAGCCGGCGACATGGATGGCGCCGACCGGCATGGAGCGCTCCTTCACCACCGCGGCCGCCACGACGATCTCGCCCATGAGGCTCTCCTCCTGGACGCAGGCATAACCATCGCGCCGCGCCTCGGCGACGCGGGCGCGGATCTGCTCGGGATCGACCAGGGTGCGGGGCGTCAGCGGCACGAGGCGCGAGCGTCGCAGGATCTCGTCGGCATGACGCTCATCGAGGCAGGCCAGCATGGCCCGTCCACCCGCCGTGGCGAAGGTCGGCATGCGCCGCCCGGCAAGGGTCGCGTAGAAGGTCTCGCGCTTGCTCTGGAGCCGCAGGGCATAAAGGATCGTCACGTCATCGAAGAGGCTGAAGTCGACGCGCTCACCGGTGATCTTGCGCAGCTCGGTAACGATGGGCGAGGCCCGCTCGATGAGCGGATTGGACCTCAGATAGTCGAAGGAGCGGTCGAGGATGCGCCGGCCCGGCACGACGCCGGTGCCTGTCGCCGACCGTTCGAGATAGCCGAGCACCAGCAGGGTCTGGACGACGCGCTGCGCCGCGCTCTTCGAGATCTTCGCGGATTTCGCCACTTCCGCGAGGGAGAGCGGGCGCGGACTGCGGGCAAAGGCCTCCAGCACATAGAAGGACCGCGCTGCCGATTTCAGGAAAAGCCGCTCGTCGACCTCGATGATGGGCTCACGCTCTGGGGCCTGGTAACGCCGCTCGAAGGCCGGCTGCTGGAGGGTCACGGGAAGGCTCACTGCAATTTTCGGAACGCCTGTATTGTTCCTCAATACGCGCCGAGAGCCAGCCATCGCCGCGGGACCCCGCCATGCGCCGGCAGGACTTCTCAGTCGAGGTGGGACGTCAGCCGCGCGCGCCGAAGATGGCGCTGCCGACCCGCACATGGGTCGCGCCCATGGCGATCGCGACGGGATAGTCGGCGCTCATGCCCATGGAGACGATGGCAAGGCCGTTGCGGCGCGCCATCGTCGTCAGCAGGGCGAAATGCGGCGCCGGCGGCTCGTCGGCGGGCGGGATGCACATGAGACCCTCGACGGCGAGGCCATGCTCCTCGCGGCAGGAGCGGATGAAGGCATCGGCCTCCTCGGGGAGCACGCCACCCTTCTGCGGCTCGGCGCCGGTATTCACCTGGACAAGGAAGCGCGGCACCCGTGCACCGGCGGCTTTCGCCTTGGCGACCTCCTTGGCGAGTTCCTTTGCCAGCGACGGACGGTCGAGCGTCTCGATCACATCGAAGAGGGCGACGGCCTCCTTCGCCTTGTTGGACTGAAGCGGCCCGATCATGTGGACCTGCGCGTCCGGATAGCGCTGCCGCAGCTCAGGCCACTTGCCCTTGGCGTCCTGCACGTAGTTCTCGCCGAAGACGCGCTGTCCGGCGGCGAGCACCGGCTCGATCGCCTCGATGGGGAAGGTCTTCGACACCGCGACCAGCGTCACCGCACCGGCCGGGCGTTTCGCCTCCGCCGTCGCGGCGGCGATGGCGGCGCGGACCTCGGCGAGGCGGCTGACGGCGTCGGACATGGCATCTCTCACGGGCAGGCTCAACGGCGGCTCCCGCTAGCACGGCTACCAGCCGCGAGCCAGCACCGCAGCCCAATCCTTGACCCGCCGACCCCTTTCGTGTGTTGTCCGCGCTCGCTTTTGCCCTGATTTCCGGACGTGCCGCCCATCATGTCGACCGAACGCTACAACCCGCGCACCGCCGAGCCCAAGTGGCGCGCGGTCTGGGACGAGACGAAGATCTTCGAGACGAGGAACGACGATCCGCGGCCGAAATACTACGTCCTGGAGATGTTCCCCTATCCGTCGGGGCGCATCCATATGGGCCACGTGCGCAACTACACGATGGGCGATGTGGTGGCCCGCTACAAGCGCGCCCGCGGCTTCAACGTGCTCCACCCCATGGGCTGGGACGCCTTCGGCCTGCCGGCCGAGAACGCCGCCATGGCCTCCAAGGTCCACCCGAAGGAATGGACCTACGCCAATATCGCCACCATGAAGGCGCAGCTGAAGAGCATGGGCCTGTCGCTCGACTGGTCGCGCGAGCTCGCCACCTGCGACCCCTCCTACTATGCCCACCAGCAGAAGCTCTTCACCGATTTCATGCGGGCGGGCCTGGTCGAGCGACGCTCGGCCAAGGTGAACTGGGATCCGGTCGACCAGACCGTACTCGCCAATGAGCAGGTGATCGACGGCCGCGGCTGGCGCTCGGGCGCGCTCGTCGAGCAGCGCGATCTCACCCAGTGGTTCCTGAAGATCACCAACTTCTCCGACGAGCTGCTGACCGCCCTCGACGGCCTCGACCGCTGGCCGGACAAGGTCCGGCTGATGCAGAAGAACTGGATCGGCCGCTCCGAGGGCCTGATGGTCCGCTGGGCGCTCAAGTCCGGCACCGCGCCGGCCGGCCATTCCGAGCTCGAGATCTACACGACGCGCCCCGACACCCTGTTCGGCGCCGCCTTCATGGCCATCGCCCCCGACCATCCGCTGGCCCGAGCCGCGGCCGAGACCAATCCGGAGCTTGCCGCCTTCTCCGAGGAATGCCGCCGCATGGGCACCTCGGTCGCAACGCTGGAGACGGCGGAAAAGCTCGGCTTCGACACCGGCATCAAGGCGATCCACCCCTTCGACCCGTCGTGGGAGGTGCCGGTCTATGTCGCCAACTTCATCCTGATGGATTACGGCACCGGCGCCATCTTCGGCTGCCCCTCGGGCGACCAGCGCGACATCGAATTCGCCAACAAATATGGCCTGACTTTCCAGACCGTGGTGAAACCGGCCGATGCGGGCGATGATTTCGCTGTCACCGACACCGCCTATGACGGCGATGGCATGATGATCAATTCGCGCTTCCTCGATGGCCTGACCACCGACGCGGCTTTCGCGGAAGTCGCCTCGCGCCTGGAAAAGACGACGCTCGGCAATACCGCCGTCGCCACCCGGAAGGTCAATTTCCGCCTGCGCGACTGGCTCATCTCCCGCCAGCGCTACTGGGGCTGCCCGATCCCCGTCATCCATTGCGATGATTGCGGTGCCGTGCCGGTGCCGGATTCGCAGCTCCCCGTGCGCCTGCCGGATGATGCCGACTTCTCCAAGCCCGGCAATCCGCTGGACCGGCATCCGACCTGGAAGCACGTCGCCTGCCCGTCCTGCGGCAAGCCGGCCCGGCGCGAGACGGACACGATGGACACCTTCGTCGATTCGTCCTGGTACTTCGCCCGCTTCACCGATCCCTGGCGCACCGACACCCCCACCGATCCGGCCGTGGTCAATGCCTGGCTGCCGGTGGACCAATATATCGGCGGTATCGAGCACGCGATCCTGCACCTGCTCTATTCGCGCTTCTTCACCCGCGCCATGAAGGCCACCGGCCATGCCGGCCTCGACGAGCCGTTCCGTGGCCTGTTCACCCAGGGCATGGTGGTCCACGAGACCTATCGCGGCCCGGACGGCACCTATGTCACGCCGGCCGAGGTGACGATTTCAGGCGAGGGCGACCAGCGTCGCGCCGTGCTCACTGGCTCGAACCAGCCCGTCGAGATCGGCTCCATCGAGAAGATGTCGAAGTCGAAGAAGAACGTCGTCGACCCCGACGACATCATCGACACCTACGGCGCCGACACCGCCCGCTGGTTCATGCTCTCCGACTCGCCGCCCGAGCGCGACGTGATCTGGACCGAGGCCGGCGTCGAGGGCGCTAGCCGCTTCGTTCAGCGCCTCTGGCGCATCGTCGGCGACATCGCCTCCCACAAGGCCTCTGTGGCCACGCCGGCGGCCTTCGGCGAGGAGGCGACCGCCATCCGCCGGGCCGCCCACCAGGCCCTCGCGGCGATCGAGGCGGATGTCGAGCGCCTCGCCTTCAACCGCTGCGTCGCGCATATCTACACGCTCGCCAATGCCCTAGCTCGGGCCCTGGACGGGCTGCGCGGCCAGACGGCTGCAGCGGACATGGCCTCGGCGCTGGCCGAGGCAGGCAGCATCCTGGTGCGCGTCGTCGCGCCGATGATGCCGCATCTCGCCGAGGAATGCTGGGCGGCCCTTGGCCATTCCGGTCTCGCCGCCGAAGAGGCCTGGCCGACCGTGGACACCGCCATCCTGGTGGAGGACACGATCACCCTCCCCGTGCAGGTGAACGGCAAGAAGCGGGCGGACTTGACGATCCCGCGTGAGGCGGCCCAAAAGGATATTGAGACCGCTGCCCTCGCCCTCGACGCCGTCCAGAAGGCTCTCGAAGGCCGGCCCGTGAAGAAGATCATCGTGGTTCCGCAGAGGATCGTGAATGTCGTGGGCTGAGACCTCCCTGCTGCGCCTCCTCCGCGTCGCGACGCTCTGCGCCGCCGCGGCAGGCCTCGCCGGCTGCCTGACCCCGCTCTATGGCGATCCGACCGTCGTGTCAGGCGGGCGCAATGCCCAGGCGGGCCTGCGCGACCTCGACATCCCCGAGATTCCTGGCCGCAACGGGGTGGTCCTGCGCAATGAGCTCATCTATCTGACCCAGGGCGGCGGCGGTCGCGCTGCCAATCCGACCCACGTCCTGCGCGTCACCATGCGTATCGACACCGTACCGATCGTGCTCAACACCGCGGCGGGCCGCCCCTCAGCCCAGTCGGTCACCATTGTCGGCGACTACACGATCACGCCCATCGGCAATCCCCAGCCGATCCACCGCGGATCCGCCTTCGCCAGTGCCTCCTTCGACCGCACGGCGCAGCGCCTCGCCTCCGACCGCGCCGTTATCGAGGCGCAGGAGCGGGCCACCAAGGCCCTCGCCGAGAACATCGTCACCCAGGTTGCCGGCTGGTACGCCACCCGCCCGAGGTGAGCCTGTGACCGTCCTCAAGGGCGCGGAAATCGAGCGTTTCGTCGCCGAGCCGGACCCGCGCCGGCCGGTCATCCTCGTCTATGGCCCGGATATGGGCCTGGTATCCGAGCGCGCCCGCGCGATTGCCACCCGCATCGCCCCGGACCTCGACGATCCCTTTTCCGTCACCCGCATCGATGGCGACGTGCTCGCTTCCGACCCGGCGAGGCTCGCCGATGAGGCCGGCACCATGCCGATGTTCGGTGGTCGCCGCCTCATCTGGGTGAAAGCGGGCGAAAAACCGATCGCGGCGGCCGTCACCCCCCTGCTGGCGAACCCACCGGAGGGCGCGACCATCCTGATCGAGGCCGGCGATCTCAAGAAGAGCGTCGCCTTGAGGTCCGAGGCCGAGCGGTCCGGCAACGCAGCCGTCATTGCCTGCTATGCCGACGGCGAGGCGGATCTCAAGCGTCTCGCCGTGGACGAGGCAAAACTGGCCGGGCTGCAGATCGAGCCGCAGGCTCTCGCTCTTCTGGTCCAGTATCTTGGCGGCGATCGCGCCGCCTCGCGCGCCGAAATCCGCAAAATCTGCCTCTATGCCCACGGTACCGGCACGATCCGGGCCGCCGATATCATCGCCGTGGCCGGGGAAAGTCTGGCCATGGGCGTGGACGAGATCATCGACGCAGCCTTTGGCGGCGCGCCCGACGAGGTGGACAGGCTGTTGCTGCGCGCCGAGGCCGCCGGAATCGCCATTCCGCAAATCGTTGCGGCCGCGAGCCGCCATGCGTTAGCGATGCACAAGGTGCGGCTGATCGTCGAGAGCGGAACGCCGATCCGCACCGCCGTGGAACGCTTCGAGCCGCCCCTCTTCTTCCGTCGCAAGCCCGCCGTGGAACGCCAGCTCGGGCTATGGACGAGCGGAAAGCTCTCCCGCATCATCCAGCGGCTCGCAGAAGCCGGCTACGAGACGCGCGCCAAGGCGGCAATCGCCCCAACCCTGGTCGGCCGACTGCTGATCAGCATCGCCTCGAACGCCCGCCAGGGCGCCCGCGGCTGAGCCTCGTCAACCCTGCAGGCGACGACAGACGTCCTCGAGCTGCTCCAGCGAGCGATAGCGGATGCGCAACTCGCCGCCAGCCCCTCGGTGATCGATCGTCACGGTCATGCCGAGCGCATCGGACAGGGTCTTCTCCAGCGCCCGCGTATCGGCATCCTTCTCCAGACGCTCGCGCTGCTTGACCGGCTTGCCGGCGCGCTCGGACTGCTCCTGGGTCAGCGCCTCGACCTGGCGAACGTTGAGGCCTTCGTCGACGATCTGCGAGGCGAGCTTCGCGGGATCCTCGACCGAGAGGAGCGCGCGCGCATGGCCCGCCGTGAGCTTGCCGTCGCGCAGCATGCCCTGGACATTGTCGGGCAGCTTCATCAGACGCAGCGTATTGGCCACATGGCTGCGGCTCTTGCCGATGATCTTCGCGAGGTCGGTTTGGCTGTAGCCGAACTGCTCGATGAGCTCGTTATAGCCCATCGCCTCTTCCAGCGGGTTGAGGTCGGCGCGCTGGACATTCTCTATGACGGCGAGCTCGAGAGCCTCGCGGTCACCGACCTCGACCAGATGGATCGGCACCTCGTGCAGCTCGGCCCGCTGCGCCGCGCGCCAGCGCCGCTCGCCGGCGACAATCTCATAGGCGTCAACAGCGCCGGCCACGGCCCGCACCACGATCGGCTGGATGATGCCGCGCTCGCGGATCGAATCCGCCAGCTCCTGCAGGTCCTCGTCCCGGAAGACACGGCGCGGGTTGCGGGGATTGGCCCGGATGAAGGCAATGGGAACCTTGCGCGTCGTGCGCACACGATCGACGGCGGCGGTCTCCTCGCCGACATCGCCGATCAGCGCCGCGAGCCCGCGGCCCAGCCGCGACCGGTTCGCATCCTCCACCATATCTTGTCTCCTTCGGGACGCCAGCGTGACAACGTCGGCAGGCAAATCAGAACGCGGGCGAATCGAATCCATGGTCAGGCCGCCCGCAGCACGCGCTCGCGCTGGATGATCTCGGATGCCAGGCGCAGATAGGCCTGGCTGCCGACGCATTTGAGGTCGTAGAGCAGCACGGGCTTGCCGTAGCCCGGCGCTTCCGACACCCGCACGTTCCGCGGGATGATGGTCTGATAGACCTTGTCGCCCATGAACTGGCGCACGTCGTCCACGACCTGGGCCGAAAGATTGTTACGTGCATCATACATGGTGAGCACGATGCCGTGGATCGTCAGGGTGGGGTTCAGCGTCGCCTTGACCTGCTCGACCGTCTTGATGAGCTGAGACAGGCCTTCAAGCGCGAAGAACTCGCACTGAAGCGGCACCAGAATGGCATCCGCCGCCGACATGGCGTTGATCGTCAGCAGGTTGAGCGATGGCGGGCAATCGATCAGCACATAGCTGAAATCGGAGCCGAGGCTCTGGACGGCACGGCGGAGGCGATGGGCGCGATCCCGCTCGCCAGCGATCTCCAGCTCGACGCCGGACAGATCCATGGTCGAAGGCGCGATGCACAGGCGCGGCACCGCCGTCTCCTGGATCGTTTCGGAAAGGGAATAATCACCGACCAGCACGCCGTAGGTGGACTTCTGACGGGAGCGGCGGTCGATGCCCAGGCCCGTCGAGGCATTGCCCTGCGGGTCAAGGTCGAGGATGAGCACGCGCTCGCCGATCGCGGCGAGGGCGGTTCCCAGATTGATCGCCGTGGTGGTCTTGCCGACGCCACCCTTCTGGTTCGCGAGCGCGAGGACGCGGGGTCCTGTCATCGATGCTTTCGGAGGCAGGAGCGACATGGCCACATCCATCGGAAAAGGGTCAGGCCGGTGCCGTCTCCACGTCCCGGACCACAAGGATCGTGCCTCGTGGGTCGGTTACGCTCGGCACCGAGCGATGAGTGAATCTCCAATATTTAGCGGCCTGGGTCAATTCGACCCCTACATCTTGGCCCTTGGGAAAGACCCCGACAGCGCCAGTTTTCAACAGAGGATTGGCCAGCGACAGGAGGTCGGCCAGTGGCGCAAGCGCGCGGGCGCTGACGACATCGGCCGAGGCGACCTCACGCCCCACCACATCCTCGATCCGCTTCGGCCAGACCTTCACCGGCACCCGCATCTGGCGCGCCGCCTCCTGCAGGAAGGCGGCCTTGCCGAGCTTGCTCTCGACGCAATGGACCAAGGCTCCCGGTCGGTCGGCCAGCACGGCCGCGACCACCAGGGCCGGAAGACCGCCACCCGAACCGAGGTCGACCCAGACGGCGGCGTCCGGCGCGCAGCGAACAATCTGCAGGCTGTCGGCAATGTGCCGGCCCCAGACTGCGTCGAGGGTGGAGGCCGCCACGAGGTTTTTGGACGGGTTCCAGCGGCGCAGGAGATCGACATAGAGCGTCAGGCGCTCGGCTGTTTCACGTGAAACAGGCAGGCCCGCCAGGGCCGCCGCCTCATCGGCATTGGTGGGCGCGGTCATGCCGCTGGCCGCCCGGCGCGACGGGCCCAGACCGCGATAAGCGTGAGCGCCGCCGGCGTCATCCCATCCATCCGAGACGCCTGGCCCAGCGTCACGGGCCGCTGCCGCTCCAGCTTGGCCCGGATCTCGTTCGATAGTCCCGGAACCGAATCGAATTCCAGATCAGCCGGGATGGCCAGATCCTCGTCGCGGCGATGGCTTTCAATCTCCGCCGCCTGCCGGTCGAGATAGACCGCGTAATGCGCGTCGATCATCACCTGCTCGGCGACCGTCGCGGGCACCGATCCCAGCTCGGGCCAGGCGCGGCAGAGATCGGCCCAGGCCACGTCTGGTCGCGACAGGAGCGTGAAGGCCGACCGTCGGATCCCGTCCTGGTTCAAGGCAATTCCATGGGCCTTGGCCGCATTGGGCGTGAGGGTCAGCGCCTCCAGCCTCTCGCGAAGCCCCGCCAGAGCCTGCTGCTTGTCACGGAAGCGAATCGACCTCTCGGTGCCGATGCAGCCGATTTCGAGCCCCAGGGGCGTCAACCGCTGGTCGGCATTGTCGGCCCGGAGCGTGAGACGGAACTCGGCGCGGGACGTGAACATCCGATAGGGCTCGGTGACACCGCGCGTCGTGAGGTCATCGACCATGACGCCGATATAGCCTTCGTGCCGACCGATCGTGACGGCCTCGCCCCCACCTGCACGGCACGCCGCATTGAGGCCGGCGAGAAGCCCCTGCCCCGCCGCCTCTTCATAACCCGTCGTGCCGTTGATCTGGCCGGCGAGGAACAAGCCCTGGACGCGCCGCGTCTCGAGGCTCGGCAACAGCTCGCGCGGATCGACATGGTCATAGTCAATGGCATAGCCATGCCGACGGATCGCCACCCGCTCGAGACCGGGGATCGACCGCAGGAAGGCCTCCTGAACATCCTCGGGCAGCGAAGTGGAAAGGCCATTCGGATAGATCGTGTCATCGTCCAGCCCCTCCGGCTCCAGGAAGATCTGGTGGCCGTCGCGATCACCGAAACGGACAATCTTGTCCTCGATCGACGGGCAGTAGCGTGGCCCGACCCCCTCGATCCGCCCGCCATACATGGCCGAGCGGGCGAGATTGTCCCGCACGATGGCGTGGGTCTTCTCGGTGGTCCGGGTGATGCCGCAGGTGATCTGCGGATTGGTGATCCGCTTGGTCATCGTGGAAAACGGTTCCGGATCCGAATCGGCTTCTTGCCGCTCGATCGAAGCCCAGTCGATCGTCGAGCCATCGAGCCTCGCCGGCGTTCCGGTCTTCAAGCGGCCGAGCGCAAAGCCATGGGACAGCAGGCTTTCCGACAGGCTGACGCTGGCGGGATCATCAATCCGCCCCGCCGACCATTGCCTCTCGCCAAGGTGAATGACTCCGCGAAGGAACGTGCCCGTCGTCAGCACCGCTGCTCCCGTCGTCAACACCCGCCCATCGGCCAGCGTGACCGAGGTGAGGCGGCCATCTTGAATGCCCAGCGATGCCGCCTCGCCGATGACAATATCGAGGCCTGCCTGGGCCCGCAGCGCCTGCTGCATGGCCGCGGCATAGAGCTTGCGGTCCGCCTGGGTGCGCGGGCCACGGACGGCCGGCCCCTTGCGGCGGTTGAGGAGGCGGAACTGAATCCCCGCCGCATCGGCCACCCGCCCCATGAGCCCGTCCAGCGCATCGACCTCGCGGACGAGGTGGCCCTTGCCCAGCCCACCGATGGCGGGATTGCACGACATGGCGCCGATCGTCTCAAAGCGGTGCGTGACCAGGGCGGTACGGGCGCCAAGCCGCGCCGCGGCTGCCGCCGCTTCGCAGCCCGCATGGCCGCCGCCGATCACGATGACATCATAAGTGGTCATGGCGCGCTCATAGCGTGTCGGCGCCTCCGCGACAATCGGAGCCGTGAAGCGTTACGAGTCCGAATCAACTGTTTCACGTGAAACACCCCGGGAGGGCCCACGGGCTGACTGGCCCTACTTGCCGATGCAGAAGGCGGAAAAGAGCTGGTCCAGCATGGCCTCGGTCCCGACCCGACCGCGGCTCCGACCGAGCGCCGCCAGCGCGGCCCTGAGATCCTCCGCCACCAGCTCCGCGGCAGCGGGCCAATCCGGATGCCTCAAGGCAGCGTCCAACGCGACCTTCGCAGCAATCATAATCAGCCGATGGCGCTCATGGACGACCACGGCCGGCTCTCCACCCAGCATGGTCGATGCGAAAGCCCGCACATCCTCCAGCAAGGCTGAAAGCCCCAGACCCGTCGATGCGGAGATCCGATGCCGCGCCTCCTCCATTGGCGTCGCGCCCCTGTCGGCTTGCGACTGGATCACCCAGGCGCCTTCAGGTCGTTCCGTCACCGACTCGATCGTCGGAGCCAGCCAGAGGACGAGGTCAGCCTCGCTGACGCGCCGGCGTGCACGCCTGACCCCCTCGGCCTCCACGGGGTCCATCGTCTCTCGAATGCCGGCCGTATCGACGAGGACCACCGGGAGCCCCCCGAGGTCGAGCTGCACCTCCAGCGCATCACGGGTCGTGCCGGCGACAGGGGAGACGATGGCAACGTCCCGGCGGGCGATGGCGTTGAGGAGGGTGGACTTGCCGGCATTGGGCAGGCCGGCGATCGCAACCACGACGCCGTCGCGCACCCGCTCGGCCCGGCCGGCATCCGCGAGCAGGCCGGTGATGCGATCGCGCACTGTAAGGGCCTGCCCGCGGGCCTCTGCCAGGGCCGCGTCGGTGACATCGCCTTCGTCAGGAAAATCGATCGTCGCCTCGACCAGGGCCAGGACGGGCAGGAGCTGCTGCGCCAGGCGATCGGTCTCGTCGGTCAGCCGCCCCTGATAGAGCGCAAAGGCCTGGCGGCGCTGGGCTTCGGTCTCGGCATGGAGGAGATCCCCCAACCCCTCGATGGCCGCAAGATCGAGCTTGCCGCTCTCGAAGGCCCGCCGCGTGAACTCACCAGGTTCGGCCGGCCTGAGGCCGTCCACGGTGAGAATCGCTGCCAGCACGGCGGCGACCACAGCACGTCCGCCATGGACCTGGAGTTCGGCACAGTCCTCGCCGGTGAAGCTCGCAGGGGCCGGGAACCAGAGCGCCAGCCCCTGATCGAGGGGCGTGCCGTCCAAGGGATCGATGATCGTGACGAGTGTTGCGGCGCGCGGCCGTGGCACCTTGCCTGCCAGGCGCCTGAAGACCTCGGCGGCATCGGGGCCGGAGATCCGAATGACCGCGACGCCGGAGACACCCGGCGGGGTCGCAACGGCGACAATGGTGCGCGCCATCATGGGCAAGCTCCGTTGACCGTGGAGCTCTCGCCATTACGGCTCCGAATCGGACGATGAGGGCCCGATTCGTTCCGGTGGTGAATCGGATGCGGCCGGACGCCCATCCGCCTCAGGTGTTCATGGAATCGAAGAAGTCGCTGTTCTGCTTGGTCTGCCGCAGCTTGTCGAGGAGGAACTCGATGGCGTCGACCGTGCCCATCGGATTGAGGATGCGGCGCAGCACATACATCTTCTTGAGGATGTCCTGCGGCACGAGCAGCTCTTCCTTGCGGGTGCCGGAGCGGGTGATGTCGATGGCCGGGAAGGTGCGCTTGTCCGCGACCTTGCGGTCGAGGATGATTTCCGAGTTACCCGTGCCCTTGAACTCCTCGAAGATCACCTCGTCCATGCGGCTGCCGGTATCGATCAGCGCCGTCGCGATGATGGTGAGCGAGCCGCCTTCCTCGATGTTGCGCGCCGCACCGAAGAAGCGCTTCGGCCGCTGCAGGGCATTGGCGTCCACACCGCCGGTCAGCACCTTGCCCGAGGACGGCACCACCGTGTTGTAGGCCCGGCCGAGGCGGGTGATCGAATCGAGCAGGATGACCACGTCGCGGCCATGTTCGACAAGGCGCTTGGCCTTCTCGATGACCATCTCGGCCACCTGGACGTGACGCGTCGCCGGCTCGTCGAAGGTCGAGGAAATGACCTCGCCATTCACCGAGCGCTGCATGTCGGTGACCTCTTCCGGACGCTCGTCGATGAGCAGAACGATGAGGTAGCACTCAGGATGGTTGCGGGTGATGGACTGGGCGATGTTCTGCAGGAGGACCGTCTTACCCGTGCGCGGCGGCGCGACGATGAGCGCGCGCTGGCCTTTGCCGAGCGGGACGACCACGTCCATGATGCGGGCTGAGAAATCCTTCTTGGTCGGATCCTCCGCCTCCATCTTCAGCCGCTGGTTCGGATAGAGCGGCGTCAGATTGTCGAAATTGACCTTGTGGCGGGCCTTCTCTGGGTCCTCGAAATTGATCCGGTTCACCTTCACCAGGGCGAAATAGCGCTCGCCCTCCTTCGGGGAGCGGATCTGGCCCTCGACCGTATCACCGGTCCTGAGGCCGAAACGGCGGATCTGCGAGGGCGAGACATAAATGTCGTCGGGACCCGCGAGATAATTGGCATCGGGCGAGCGCAGGTAGCCGAAGCCGTCCTGCAGCACCTCGACGACGCCCTCGCCGATAATGTCGATCTCCTGCGCCGCCAGCTGCTTGAGGCAGGCGAACATCAGCTCCTGCTTGCGCAGGGTGGAGGCATTCTCGACCTGCTGCTCCTCCGCGAAGGCGAGGAGCTCGGTCGGCGACTTGGCCTTGATGTCCTGGAGCTTGATCTGCTGCTGCATCGGAACCACGAGGAAAGGGAGACGGCCGGAGGCACGGAACGAGGAACGCGAGCCGGGCCCGGATGGGAACGATGGCGGATCGCAGAGGAGATCATGCGGCGGGGAGCCGCCTCCTGGTCCCGGGGGCGCGGATCATCGGGCGAGCCGCGGCGAGAGACTTGTCTGCGGAAGGAGGGATTTGTCGAATAAGCTCTCGCCGCCGCAAAAGCAAGAGCGGCAGCGGTTCCCGGCGGCGGCTCGGGCCTCAGAAAGGCTTCACGATCACCAGCACCACCACGACGATCATGATGACCGTCGGCACCTCGTTCATGACACGCCAGAAGCCCTGCGATTTCGTGTTGCGGTCCTCGGCAAAGCGCCGCACGGCACCGGCGAAATAGCCGTGCACGCCCGACAGGGCGATGACGAAGGCGAGCTTGGCGTGAAGCCAGCCACCCTTCATGCCGAAGCTCACCCAGGCGAGCCACAGGCCCGCGACCCAGCTCACGATCATGGCCGGGTTCATGATGTACTCGAGCAGCCGGCGCTCCATCACCTTGAACGTCTCGGAGGTCTCCGATCCCGGCGTCGCGGCCACGTGGTAGATGAACAGGCGCGGCAGGTAGAGCATGGCCGCCATCCACGAGATGATGGCGACGACGTGCAGCGACTTGATCCAGCCGGCCGCCGCCACGGGCGCCAAGAGGCCAAGGCCGACGACGCCGAGAACGGTGACAGCCAGCGCCACGACCGCGCGGATCGCCCGCTCACGCGGGCTCGGGGATGCCGTCGCCATGGTCATGCCTTCCAGTTGCGCACCCGCGCCACCATTCGCTCCACATGGGCGATGGGCGTGGGCGGCAGGATGCCGTGTCCGAGGTTGAAGATCAGCCGGCCGCGACCGAAGGCTTCGAGCGTCGTATCGACCGCCCTGTCGAGGGCCTCTCCGCCGGCGAGCAGCGCGATCGGATCGACATTGCCCTGAACGGCGACCTTGGGCTGTATCGCGCTGGCGACAAAACCGGCATCGGCCGTCCAATCGAGGCCGACGGCGTCAGCGCCGGTGCCGTTCACGACGGCCTCGAGCCGCAGCCCGGCGCCCTTCGGAAAGACGATGACGGGAATGCCGGGGGCCGCTGCCTTCACGCCGGCGACGATCCGGCCGATAGGCTCGACGCACCAGCGGCGGAACTCGTCGGCCGGGAGAACACCGGCCCAGGTGTCGAAGATCTGCACCGCATCGACGCCTGCGCGGATCTGGCCGAGGAGATAGGTGATCGAGGCTTCAACGATGATGTCGATGAGCCGCGAGAAACCCTCGGGGTCGCGGTAGGCAAAGAGGCGGGCCGCCACCTGATCGTCGCCGCCCTTGCCCGCCACCATGTAGGTCGCAACCGTCCAGGGCGCGCCGCAAAAGCCGATGAAGGTCGTGCCGGCTGGCAACTGCTCATGGATGCGCGCAACCGCCTCATAGACCTTGCCAACGATCGCCTCGTCGAGGGCATGTGCCAGGCGCGACAGCCCGGAGGCATCGACAAGCGGATCGAGCCGCGGGCCCTCGCCTGCCTCGAAAGCCACGGTCTGCCCCAGTGCATGGGGGAGGACGAGGATGTCCGAAAACAGGATCGCGCCGTCAAAGCCGAAGCGCCGCAACGGCTGGAGGGTCACCTCCGCTGCCAGCTCGGGATTGAAACAGAGGTTCAGGAAGGAACCGGCCTGCTCACGGGTGGCGCGATATTCAGGAAGGTAGCGCCCAGCCTGGCGCATCATCCAGATGGGCGGGGAGGCGGCCTTGCCGCCCTTGAGCACGTCGAGGAGAGGTTTATGCACGTTGACTCCCGCGTCCCCCTCTCTCCTTCAATCTTGAATGAAAGAGAGTCTTCTTTGATTCCTTGAAGCTGGATTAGGTGAACACAAGCTTCTCCACAAGTTGTCCACGCCGCGCCGGCTCTGGCAAGGCTTCCCTTCGGGGAGGGGGCGGGCGGCTGCAAGCCTCTGCGAGTCCGACCGGATTCAGGCACCGCCCCAGCGCCCCTCATCGCCCCTCCATCGCTTGTCCCCGATGAGCCCTCCCGGCTGTCCCCCGCTTCATGGCTGGGGATGAGATTCAGGCCAGCGGGCATGGACCTCTTGCGGCTCGCCCGCTTCCGTGTCCTTGTCCCTGTTCGTCCACAGGCTCGACGCGGCCTGTCCCAGGCCCATGTCCCGACCGCCATGCCGCATCGTCGCGAGAGCTACTTCCATCTTCATCTCGTGTCGGACGCCACCGGCGAGACACTGATGACCGTCGGCCGGGCCGCGGCGGTGCAGTATTCCTCCGTCTCGGCCATTGAGCATGTCTACCCGCTGGTCCGTTCCCAGAAGCAGCTCGACCGTGTCCTCACCGAGATCGAGAACAGCCCGGGCATCGTGCTCTACACGCTGGTCGACCAGGACCTGACCGAGCGGCTGAAAAACACCTGCAAGGAGCTCGGCTGCCCATGCCTCTCCGTGCTGGAACCGATCCTCGCTCTGTTCCAGAACTATCTCGGCGCGGCCTCAACCCCGCGCGTCGGCGCCCAGCACGTGCTCAATGCCGAATATTTCCAGCGCATCGACGCGCTGAACTACACGATGATGCATGACGACGGCCAGCTGCCCGAAAACTGGGAAGAGGCCGATGTGCTGCTCGTCGGTGTCTCGCGCACCTCCAAGACGCCGACATCCATCTATCTCGCCAATCGCGGCATCAAGGCGGCGAACATTCCGCTGGTCCCGGGCATTCCTCTGCCCGACGTGATCTGGGCCCTGAAGAAGCCGCTGGTGGTCGGGCTCTATGCCAGCCCCGAACGCATCGTCCAGATCCGCGAGAACCGCATCCTGTCGCTGAACGCCACCGAGGACCGCTCGAGCTATGTCGACCGCGCCGCCGTGGCCGAGGAGATCGCCCAGTCCCGCCGGCTTTTCGGCAGCAACAACTGGCCTATCATTGACGTGACGCGCCGCTCCATTGAGGAGACAGCGGCCGGCATCATCTCGCTGCTGAAGGATCATCGCCGCAAGATCGCCGAGGAGGCGCGGGCGTGACCGGCCTCGTACTCGCGTCGAAATCCGCCGCCCGCGCCGCCATGCTGCAGGCTGCCGGCATCACCGTTGCCCTTGCCCCTGCTGATATCGACGAGCGCGCCTTCGACGAGGCCTGGAGCCGCGCGGGCCACGGGCCCGATGTCGTCGCCCGGCTGCTGGCGGAGGAAAAGGCGCGGGCCGTGAGCCGCGCCCGCCCCGGCGCCGTGGTGATCGGCGCCGATCAGACCCTGGCCCTGGGTGTCCGCCGCTTCTCCAAGCCAGCCGACCGGGCCGAGGCCCGGGCCAATCTCGCCGCGCTGCGTGGCCAGACCCACTACCTCCATTCCGGGGTTGCGCTGGTCCGCGATGGCGAGACGCTCTTCGCTGCGGTCTCGTCCGCCGCCATGACGATGCGCGCCTTCTCCGACGCCTTCCTCGATGCCTATCTCGACCGTCTCGGCGACCGCGTGCTCTCCTCGGTCGGCTGCTACCAGCTCGAAAGCGAAGGCATCCAGCTGTTCGAGCGGATCGACGGCGACTATTTCACCATTCTCGGCATGCCCCTGCTGCCGCTCCTCTCCGCCCTCCGCCACCACGGTCTCGTCGCCTCATGATCCGCGCCTGCTGCATCGGCTGGCCCGTCACCCACGTCCGCTCGCCCCTCATCCATGGCTTCTGGCTGAAGGAGCACGCCATCCGCGGCGAATATGGCCCTGAGGCGGTGGAGCCCGGCCAGGTCGACGCTTTCCTGCGGAGCCTCGCCGACCGCGGCTATGCCGGCTGCAATGTGACGATCCCCCACAAGGAAGCCGCCTTCGCCGCCATGGACGAGGTGGATCCCGGCGCGGTCGCTGTCGGCGCCGTCAACACGGTCTGGCTCGATGGCGGCCGGCTGATCGGCATGAATTCCGACGTCATCGGCTTCCTCAAGAACCTCGACGACCATGTGCCGAACTGGGAGCGCGAGGTGCGCCATGCCGTGGTTCTGGGCGCCGGTGGCGCCGCCCGCGGCATCGTTCATGGCCTGCTGAGCCGCGGCGTCGAGACCATCACGGTGGCGAATCGATCGCTGTCCAAGGCCGAAGCCATCGCCGCGAGCCATCCGTCGAGCCTGCGCGTCGCCGATTGGGCATCGGTTCCCGCCCTGCTCGCCGATGCCGACCTTCTGGTGAACACGACTTCGCTCGGCATGAAGGGCCAGCCGCCCCTCGACCTCCCCCTCGACACGCTGAAGCCCACGGCCATCGTCTCCGACATCGTCTACGTGCCCCTGGTGACGGATCTCCTTGCCCGCGCCGAAGCGCGCGGCCACCGCACCGTCGAGGGCCTCGGTATGCTGCTGCACCAGGCCGTGCCCGGCTTCGAGAAATGGTTCGGCATCACGCCCAAGGTCACGCGCGGCCTGTGGGAACATGTCGCCGCTGACATCCGGGGCACCTGACATGTTCGTCCTCGGCCTCACCGGCTCCATCGGCATGGGGAAGTCGACCACCTCGGCCTTCTTCCGCGCAGCGGGCATCCCCGTCCATGACGCCGATGCCGCGGTCCACAAGCTCTACGCGGGCGCTGCCGTCGCGCCGATCGAGGCCGCCTTTCCCGGCGTGACGGTCGATGGCCGGGTCGATCGCGCGCGGCTCGGCGCGGTGGTGCTGAAGGATGCCGAGGCGCTGAAGCGCCTCGAGGCGATCATCCACCCGCTGGTCGGCGGCGCCGAAAAGGCCTTTCGTGACGCTGCCCGCGCCCGCGGCCATACCATGGTCGTCCTGGACATACCCTTGCTGCTGGAGACCGGCGGCGAGCGCCGCGTCGATGCCGTCGCCGTCGTCTCCGCGCCCCCCGGCATCCAGCGCGATCGCGTCATGGCCCGGCCCGGAATGACCGCCGACAAGCTCGAGGCCATTCTCGCCCGCCAGATGCCGGATGCCGAGAAGCGCCGCCGAGCTCATTTCGTCATCGAATCGGGTTTCGGCCTCGACGCCGCCCGCCGCCAGGTGTCAGACCTTATTCGGGCGCTGTCAGGCAGTCGCAGGAGTTAGTGATGCGCGAGATCATCCTCGACACCGAAACGACCGGCCTCGATCCGAACCGCGGCGACCGTCTCGTCGAGATCGGCGGCATCGAGTTGGTGAACCACTTTCCGACCGGCCGGACCTATCACGTCTACATCAATCCGGAGCGCGACATGCCGGAAGAGGCCTTCCGGGTTCATGGCCTCTCCGCCGAATTCCTCTCCGACAAGCCGCGCTTTGCCGAGCTGGTCGACGATTTCACCGCCTTCGTCGAGGGCGCGCGCCTCGTCATCCATAACGCCTCCTTCGACATGGGCTTCATCAATGCGGAGCTGAAGCGGGCTGGGCGCTCCCTCTTTCCGATGGACATGGTCACCGACACGCTCAGCATGGCGCGTCGCCGCTTTCCCGGAGCTGCGGTGAGCCTCGATGCGCTCTGCTCGCGCTTCGGGATCGACAATTCCCGCCGCACCAAGCACGGCGCGCTTCTCGATGCCGAGCTGCTGGCGGACGTCTATATCGAGCTGATTGGCGGCCGGCAGGCCTCTTTCGGCCTCGCCGAGGCCGGTCGTGCCGGCCCCCGGGCCGGCGGCCGTCGCGCCGCCACCCCGCAGCGTCCCGTGCCGCTCCCCTCCCGCCTGAGCGAGGAGGAGATCCTGGCCCATGCCGCCTTCATCCGAGAACTTGGCGACAAGGCGATCTGGTATGACCACCTACCTCGTCCGGAGTTTGACCCGGTTGCCTTGACCCCCCAGTGACATGCCGATACGAATGACGGCCGCGTGACAGGGCTCGTGGGGAGCTCCGTTCCATCGGACCGTTGAATGGTCGATCACACACCCATGAGTCGCTCGGTCCTGCGTCACCGTACGGACAAGCACCAAGACGACGACGCGCGTTTCCTCAAGAGTTGGTTGAAGAACCCGCTCCGGATGGGGGCAGTCGCGCCGTCCAGCCCGGCGCTTGCCAAGCGCATGGCGAGCTATGTCGATCCGCACGGCACCGGTCCCGTCGTCGAGCTCGGCCCTGGCACCGGCGCCATCACCGCAGCCCTTGTCGCCCATGGCATCGATCAGCGCCGTCTGGTGCTGGTGGAATACTCGGTCGATTTCTGCCGGCTCCTGCACGACCGCTTCCCCTATGCGACCATCGTGCACGGCGACGCCTATTCCCTTGGCCGGACCCTCGCCGGGCGCCTCGCAGGGCCTGCCGACGCTGTCGTCTCCGGCCTGCCGCTGATGACCCGGCCCGAGCCGATCCGCATGAAGCTCGTCAACGACGCCTTCGCGCTGATGAAGCCGGGCGCGCCCTTCGTGCAGTTCACCTATTCGGTGACCTCGCCGGTGCCGACCAAGGGCGCCGATTTCAGCGCCGTGCCCTCCGAGCGCATCTGGCGGAACATCCCGCCCGCCCGCGTCTGGGTCTATCGCCGCGGCTGAGACGTCAGGCGGCGACGCGGTAGGCGCGCTGCCTCCCCAGAGCGATCATCGCCATCCGGCCCGGAAACAGCGACCGGATCGCCGGCGATGTCACGTCGAGCCCGCCGGTCAGTGCACCAAAGGCCGGCATCACCAGCCGTGTTTCACATGAAACGAAAACCTTGCTCCGCACGCTGCCGCCGCGCGCAGTGATCCGCGCGCAGGGGTGAAGGTGCCCGGCGATCTCGCCGGTGACCCGGCCGGCGGTCGGTTCGTGGACGAATCGAATGGCGCCATCGGCGAAAGAATCGAGGAACTCGCCGGCCATACCGCCATCCAGTGCCGGATCGTGATTGCCAGCGACCCAGATCCAGGTCCGATTGGCCTGCAGCGCCTTCAGATGGTCGCGATCGGCCTCCGCCATGCGGAGCGGCCCCGACCGGTCGTGGAAACTGTCGCCAAGCGAGACGATGGTCCGCGGCTTGAGCCGCGCCACGACGCGGGCAAGCGCCATCAGCGTCTGCCGGGTGTCGTAGGGCGGCAGCATCATGCGCCGCGCCGCGAAGGAAGAGCCCTTTTCGAGGTGGAGGTCGGCCACGACCATCAGGCCGCTGTCCGGGCACCACAGCACGCCGGACCCGTCGGCGACGAAGCTGCGTCCGGCGATGGTGACGACCGTCTCGGGGACAGGCGATGGCGTCATGACGGATCCGAATCGAAAGCGCTGCACGTCAGCCCACCTCGCCGGAGGCCGGCCCCTCGATCCCCGCTTCCGCGAGAAGGGCGGCCTCCGCCTCCTGCAGCAGGGCCTCGCCCGCCTCGCCATAGATCGGCTCGCGGCCGATCTCCAGCATGACGGGCACCGCCAGCGGCGAGATGCGCTTGAGGCCAATGTGCACGATTCGCCCGCGGATGCGTGACAGCATCTGCCCGAGCCTCGCGATGTCGAGGAGGCCGGTGGCCGCATCCGCCCGGGCCGCGCGCAGCAGCAGGTGGTTCGGCTCATGGCGGCGAAGGACGTCGTAGACGAGATCGGTCGATACGGTGACCTGCCGGCCGGATTTCTCCTTGCCGGGGTGCCGTCGCTCGATCAGTCCGGCAATGACCGCGCAGGTGCGGAAGGTCCGCTTCATCAGCGGGCTTTCCTCCAGCCAGGCCTCGAGATCGTCGCCCAGCATGTCCTCGTCGAAAAGGGCGTCCATGGATAGGTCGCCGCGCAAGACCGCCGCGCCCAGGTCCGACAGGCCCCAGACCGAGATCGAATAGTCATTGGCCACGAAGCCCATCGGGCGAAGGCCCCAGCGCTCGAGCCGGCGGGTCAGCAGCATGCCCAGCGTCTGGTGGGCAAGACGCCCCTCGAAGGGATAAGCGACGAGGTGGAACCGGTCGCCGCGCGGGAAGGTCTCGACGAGGAGCTGGTCGCGCCGTGGGATGATGGAGGCCTTGCGCTGCAGCTCCAGCCATTCGGCCACCTGCGGCGGCAGTTTCGTCCATTCCTTCGGGTCGGAGAGCATCCGCCGCACACCCTCGGCCAGGAAGGTCGAGAGCGGGAACTTGCCGCCGGCATAGGATGGCACCTTCGGCTCGCGCGAGGTGGCGCGCGACACATAGACCTCGTTCTCCACCAGGGCCTCATAGCGCAGCACCTCGCCGGAAAAGACGAAGGTGTCGCCGGGCACGAGGCCCTCGACGAAATATTCCTCGATCTCGCCGAGGACGCGTCCGCCGCGCCCGATCGGACCGGAATAGCCCGTGGTGCCTTGTCGGCTCCGCACCAGCCGTACCCGCAGCATCGGCGATTCCACGATCGTGCCGACATTCATGCGGTAGCGCTGGGCGATGGAGGGGTGCGCCACCCGCCATAGTCCCTTCTTGTCCTGACGGATCTTGGCGAAGCGATCATAGGACTTGAGCGCATAGCCGCCGGTCGCGACGAAATTGATGACGTCGTGGAACGTCGCCGCGTCGAGATCGGCGTAGGGCGCGGCCGAGCGCACCTCGCCGAGAAGGGCTTCCTCGCCGATGGGGCCGGCGCAGGCCATGCCGAGCACATGCTGGCAGAGCACGTCGAGAGCGCCCCGCCGCAGGGGATCTGTGTCCTGTGCGCCATCATCGATCGCCTCCAGCGCCGCCCGGCACTCCATGACCTCGAACCGATTGGCGGGCACCAGCACCGCCCGCGATGGTTCATCCGGCCGATGATTGGCCCGTCCGATGCGCTGCATCAGCCGGCTCGACCCCTTCGGCGCGCCGATATTGAGCACGAGGTCCACGTCGCCCCAGTCGATGCCGAGATCGAGCGAGGAGGTACAGACCACCGCCTTCAGCTGGCCCGCCGCCATGGCGTCCTCCACCCGTCGGCGCTGGGCGACGTCGAGCGAGCCATGATGGAGGGCGATGGGCAAGCCGTCGTCGTTGATGGTCCAGAGCAGCTGGAAGAGCAGCTCCGCCTGGCTTCGGGTGTTGACGAAGACCAGCGTCGTGCGGTGGCGCTTGATGGCCTCGTAGAGTTCGCCGGCAGCGTGGCGGGCGGAATGGCCGGCCCAGGGCAACCGTTCCGCCGTCTCGAGGATCGACACGTCGGGCTTGGCGCCCGCCGCTGCCATGACGACCGCCGCGGCAGGCGCGCCGCCGCCTTGAGGCGTCAGGAACCGGGCGAGATCAGCCGGATCCTTCACCGTCGCAGACAGTCCGACCGTGGTGAGGCCGGGCGCCAGCGTGAACAGCCGCGCCAGGCCGAGGGAGAGCAAGTCGCCGCGCTTGGAGGTGACGAGCGCGTGGAGCTCGTCCAGCACGACCCGTTTCAGCGAGCCGAAGAGATAGGGCGCGTCGGCGCTGGCGAGCAGCAGCGCAAGCTGTTCCGGCGTGGTCAGCAGGATCTCCGGGGGATCGGATCTTTGCCGCTGGCGCTTCGAGGCCGGCGTATCGCCGGTCCGCGTCTCGATGCGGATCGGAAGGCCCATCTCCTCGACCGGCGCGTAGAGATTGCGGGCCACATCGACGGCGAGCGCCTTCAGCGGCGAAATATAGAGCGTGTGAAGCCCCCTTTCGCGCGGCGGTGGGGTCCGGCCGACGGGCGCGCTGCGCGTCAGCGCAGCTCGCGGTTCGGCGAGGTCGACCAGGGACGGCAGGAACCCCGCCAGCGTCTTGCCGGCGCCGGTCGGGGCGACGAGCAGGGCGGATCGACCCGTCTGGGCCAGCGCCAGCAGATCCAGCTGATGGGCGCGCGGCTCCCAGCCCCGTCCCGCGAACCAGGCGTGGAAGCGGGATGGCAGGGGCGAGGGGGGCGCCTCGGCGCGTGGGGGCGACGGCATGGACACAGAACTAAAGGAGAACCTGTCCGTTGCAAGGGTATAGCCCTGCACAGCAAAAAGGCAGGTCCTAAGGGCCGTTATCCGCAGATTCACCTTGCAAAATGAAACTGCCATACAAGTCACTGCAACCGCTGCGATGTTAACCCGCGCTTTTCCCGTCAGCCGCAAATGTCGGGGCATCCGATCAAACCCGCCTGGACCACCACCATGATCCGCCCGCTTCTCGACAGGTTCCGCCGCTCCACGGTGGCAACATCGCCATCACCTTCGGCATCGCCGCGCTGCCGCTGCTCGCCACGGTGGGCGCCGGTGTCGACTATTCCCGCGTCTCCCAGCAGCGCACCGAGCTCCAGGCCGAGCTCGATGCCGCGGTGCTGGCCGGCGCCCGCAGCACCGGCACCGAGATCGCGACCGCCGCCAGCCATTTCCGCAGCCAGTCCGGCGTGAGCGGCGCAACCGCCAGCTTCACCGTCAACGGCAGCCAGGTCGCCGGTACCGCCAGCGCCACCATCCCCACCACCTTCATGGCGGTGGTCGGCACGCGGTCCGTCGACATCACCGCGACCGCGACGGCGCTGCGCACCCAGACCGCCGGCACGGCAACTTCGCTGCCCTGCATCTTCGCCCTCGCGCCGAACACCTCGCAGGCCCTGCTGGTCAATTCCGGCGCCAAGATCAATGCGCCGGATTGCGAGGTTCATGTGCGCTCGACCGCCTCGCCCGCGGCGATCTTCAACGCCGGGACGACGCTGAATCTCAAGACCTTCTGCATCCAGGGCACCAATATCATCAAGAACACGTCAAGCCCGCTGCCGATCCAGACCGGCTGCGCCGCCGCTGCCGATCCCCATGCCGGCAAGCTGCCGACCCCGGCCGTCGGCGCCTGCACCAACACCAAGCAGGTCTATGATCCGCCCGCTGGCGGCCGCTCGCACACGATGGCGGCCGGCTCGGTCTGGTGCGACCTGACCTTCAACGGCTCGCCGCGCATCGTCTTCCAGCCCGGCCTCCACATCATCAAGGGCCGGATGATCATCAATGCCAATTCCACCATCGAGGGGACCGGCGTCACCTTCTATTTCCCGGATACCAACTCCGAGATCCGCTTCAATGGCGGCATCACCTCGAAGCTCACGGCGCCGACCTCCGGCACCTATGCCAACATCCTGATGTTCGAGCCGAGCACCAGCACGAGCACCGTCCAGTACGTGTTCAACTCGTCGGTGAGCGAGGAGATTTCCGGCCTGATCTACCTGCCGCGCCGCGACGTGACGTGGAACTCCACCTCCACGATCAATGGCTCGAAGGTGCAGATCGTGACCAACACCATCATCTTCAACAATCTGAACTGGCGCCTGTCGACCAACACCGCGCTGAACCCGACCACGTCAGGCTCGGTCTCGGTCCGCCTGATCCGCTAGCGGCAAGCGCCGGTTAGCGACAGGCCCATGGCAGGAAGGTGCTGGCCATGCCGGCATTCATGGCCCGGACCGTCATGGCATTGGCGAAATCGGTCTCGCGGCCCGGCCGCGGACAGATGGAGGGCGGCCCCTGGCAGCCGCCCTCGATGAAGGCGGCATGGGCGGCAAGGAAATCGGCACTGAGGCCGTCGCGGCCCCAGCGTCGCAGAGCATCCGCCGTCGCCTGCCGATAGCGGGAGCATTTCTCCGCCGCGAAGGCGGCGGGGTCCTGCGCCACAGCCGGGCTCGCGGCCGCCAGGGCCAGCAGCAGCGCGGCGAGAAGGCATCGGAACGAGGCGGTCATGCCCCTCGCCTTACGCCGGCCGGTTGAGGCCTGCAATGTCAGGCGATGAGCTTCAGCGCGCGGAAGCTGGCATGACCGGCCCGCCCGACGATGATGTGGTCATGGACTGTGATGCCCAGCGGCTTGGCGATATCGATGATCTGCTGCGTCATCAGGATGTCGGGCCGCGACGGCGTCGGGTCACCCGACGGGTGGTTGTGGACCAGGATCACCGCGGTTGCCGACAGCTCCAGCGCCCGCTTGACCACTTCGCGGGGATAGACCGGGGTGTGGTCGACCGTGCCTTCGCCCTGCACCTCGTCGGCGATCAGCGCATTCTTGCGGTCGAGATAGAGCACCCGGAACTGCTCGCGCTCGGAAAAGGCCATGGCGGTGCGGCAATAATCGATGAGTGCCGTCCAGCTCGACAGCACCGGGCGCCCGGCGATGGCCGCCCGGCCGATGCGCAGCGCCGTCGCCTGGACCAGCTTCAGTTCGGTCGCAACGGCGGCGGTCACCCCATCGACCTCCGCCAGCCGGGCCTCCGGCGCCGCCATCACGTCGGCGAAGGAGCCGAAGCGCTTCAGCAACGCCTTGGCCAGCGGCTTTACGTCCCGGCGCGGAATGGCGCGAAACAGGATGAGCTCCAGCAGTTCGTAGTCCGCCAGGGCTTCAGCGCCGGCTTCGCGAAAGCGGCTGCGCAGGCGGTCGCGGTGGCCATGGAAGTGCGGGACCTCGGCAAATCCCCGCTGCTCCGCCTCCGCCACCTTCGGGTCCTCGTCCATCGGCCCGCTCCGCCCATCCACACGCGAGGGTAGCCGAGCCGGAGGAGCACAGCCCTTCGGAGCTTTCCGGATGGCCGGGGCCAAGCGGCCATCCTCCGATCGTCGGAGAGCCCCGTGCTTGCCCTTCGGGCCGCCGCGGGAGACTGTCCGCCCGACGAGGAGAGAGACATGGCGACGTTCAAGGCAGTGGTGGTCACCAAGGGCGACAACGGCACGACGGCGAGCCTTGGCCGCTTCGACGAGGCCGACCTGATGGAAGGCGACGTCACCGTCCGCGTCTCCCACTCGACCCTCAACTACAAGGACGGCCTTGCCCTCACCGGCAAGGCGCCGGTGGTCCGCCGCTTCCCCATGATCCCAGGCATCGATTGCGCCGGCACGGTCGAGACCTCGACCCATCCCGACTTCAAGCCCGGCGACGCTGTCATCCTCAACGGCTGGGGCACTGGCGAGACCCATCTGGGTGCCTATGCCGAGAAAACCCGGGTCAAAGGCGACTGGCTGGTGCCGCTGCCCGCCGGCCTCTCGCCCGCCGAGGCCATGGCCATCGGCACGGCCGGCTATACCGCCATGCTCTGCGTCATGGCCTTGCAGCGCCACGGCATCACCGCCGACCGTGGTCCGATCGTGGTGACGGGGGCGGCCGGCGGTGTCGGCTCGGTCGCAACCGCGCTTCTTGCCCGCGCCGGCTATCACGTCATCGCCTCGACCGGCCGGCCCCAGGAGGCCGAATATCTCAAGTCGCTCGGCGCCGCCGAGATCATCGACCGCGCCGAGCTCTCGGCTCCCGGTCGGCCGCTCGGCAAGGAGCGCTGGGCCGGCGGTGTCGATTCGGTCGGCTCGCACACCCTCGCCAATGTCCTCGCCATGACCCGCTATGGCGGCGCGGTCGCCGCCTGCGGCCTCGCCCAGGGCATGGACCTGCCGGCCTCCGTTGCGCCCTTCATCCTGCGCGGCGTGTCGCTGCTCGGCGTCGATTCCGTCATGGCGCCGAAGGCCCTGCGCCTCGAGGCCTGGTCGCGCCTCGCCGCCGAACTCGACCGCGAGGCCCTGGCACGCATCACCTCGACCATTCCGCTGGAAGGCGTGATCGAGGCCGGTGCCGCCATCCTCGAGGGCCGCATCCGCGGCCGCGTCGTGGTCACGATCGATTGAGTTGCCGGGCCGGAACGGGGAGCGCGAGGGTCGCGTTCCCGGTCCGACACGGAACATGCCCATGACCCAAGGCGCCCTCACGGCCTCGGCCCGCCTCCGTCTCATCCCTGCCATCGTCGCGATGGTCGGCCTTGCCCTCGCGCCTCATGTGGCCCTGGCCCAGGCCGGTTTTCCGCCGCCAGCGCCGGGCATGGCGCCGCCCTCCTTCGGCAATCCGACGCAGCAGCATTTCGAGATCCTGCGCCAGCAGGATCAGCAGCGGCGGGACTTCGACGCCTTCCAGCGCAGCCAGCAGCGCATCCAGCAGCAGAACCTCGACACGATCCGCCGCCAGCAGCTTCAGCAACGCCGCGACCTCGACACAATGAGGCGCGAGCGGTTCGACGCGGAGGCGCGCGCCGCCTCCCCCGCCCGTCAGGTCCAGGGCGCCCGGCCGCGTCGCCCTCTCACCGACGAGGAGCGTGCCCGCATCGATCGCACCACCCGTCTCCCGCCCACTGGGCTGCCCTCCATCATGATCGAGGACAGGCCACGCCGCCGCTGATGCGGAGCCTTGTCACATCCCCGTCAGCGCGATGGTATTTGCACCGCAAAAGAGCCATGATCCCTGCGGAACCTGAACCTCGATGTCCCGCACCCGGCTCACCATCTTCTCGGTCGTCTGCGCGCTGATCGGCTGCCTTGCCCTCGGCACGTTCTGGTACAACCGGCCGACGACTCTGGTCATCGCCGTGGGCCCGGCCGGGTCCGAGTTCGCGAAACTGGTCGACAGCTTCCGCCTTGGCCTGCAGCGGGAGCGCTCCAGCGTCCGCCTGCGGCTCGTCTCCTCCGACACGCCTTCCGACAGCGCCACCAAGATCGAGCGCGAGGATGTCGATCTCGCCATCGTCCGCACCGACATCTCCTTCCCCGCCTCGGCCCAGGCCGTGGCAGTCTGGCAGCGCAACCCGGTCATCCTCGCAGCCCCCATCAGTTCCGGCATCCAGCGCTGGACCGACCTCAACAACCGCACCATTGGCGTGATGGGGCGTGGCATCGGCTTCAACAACCGGCTCATCCAGACCATCCTGCGCGAACACGGCGTGCAGCCGGCAAGCGTTCGCATCATTGAGGTCCCGCCATGGGAGGCCGGGGACGCCATCCGCAACAAGCTGATCGAGGCGATGGTCACCATCGGCCCGACCACGTCGCGGCCGGTCGCCGATGCCATCGCCGGCATCGTCCGGGAGACGCCTGACGGCGCGGTCAAGCTGGTGCCGGTGCGCGAGGCGGAGGCGATGGCCGAGCGCGTGCCATTCCTTGAGGCCATCGACGTGGTGGCCGGCTCCTTTGGCTCCAATCCCCCGCGTCCGGCCGACACCTATCCAACCCTTGGCGTCGTTCACTACCTCGTCGCCCGCCGTGGTCTCGATGATTCCGTGGTCGCCGAGCTGACACAGCAGTTGTTCACGCAGCGCCCGGCGCTGGCCCTCCAGCACCCCATCGCCAATCGGCTGGAAGTGCCGGACACCGAAAAGGGCTCGTCGGTGCAGGTCCATCCCGGCGCCCTCGCCTATCTCACCGGCGAGCAGAAGACCTTCATCGAGAAATACAGCGATATCCTCTACCTCACGATCTTCGGACTTTCGCTCGGCGGCTCTGCCCTGGCCGCCATAGCCGGCTATCTCGGCATCGGCAGGCGCGAGAAGGATCCTGGCCGCCTGCCCGAGGTCCTGGTGCTGCTGCGCGACGTGCGCGCCACCGATGACAACGATGTGCTGGACGCCATTTCCGGGCGCGCCGACGACATTTTCGTCGAGGCCGTGGAGGCCTCCAAGCAACCCGGCTTCGATTCGGCCCAGTTCGCCACGCTGACCCTCGCGCTCGACCGGTTGAATGCCGCCATCGCCGACCGCCGGCGCTCCCTCGCCATGGCCGAGGACGAGACGCCCGACGCGGAGCCGCTCGCGCCGGTCATGCCCGTCGCCGTGGCGGCGGGCGCCGGCTTCCCGCGGGGGTGACGCGCCCGCGCGCGGCGGCTATAGGTTCGGCCGCAGCGTTGGAGGAGGACCGTGGTGGCCGCGCCCCGGATGGAACCCCGGACCAGTACGATCGAGGAAGCCTGCATCGCCAAGGGCATGCGGATGACCGATCAGCGCCGCGTCATCGCCCGCACCATCGAGGCCGCCGACGATCATCCTGACGTCGAGGAGCTCTATCGCCGCGCCAGCGCGATCGATCCCAACATCTCGCTGTCCACGGTCTACCGGACGGTGAAGCTCTTCGAGGATTCCGGCATCATCACGCGCCACGCCTTCGGCGATGGCCGCGCCCGCTACGAAACGATCCCCGAATCGCATCACGACCACCTCATCGATCTGCGCTCCGGCCGCGTGGTGGAATTCCAGTCGGAGGAGATCGAGCGGCTTCAGGCCGAGATCGCCCGCAAGCTCGGCTACCGGCTGGTGGACCACCGCCTGGAACTCTATTGCGTGCCGCTCGATGACGAATCCTGACAAGCCGGGCACCGAGTTCGGGCGCGGCGGGCCGACCATCTTCGACGCGATCCGGGCCTCGTTCTGGCTGGCGATCCTCATCCTCGCCGCGCTCGTCATCCTGCCCGCCCAGATGATCGCCCACGGTTTCGGCCTGGGCGCGCGGCGGATCATCCCGATGGTCTTTCACCGTGTCGTCCTGCGCGCCGTCGGCGCCCGCGTCACGGTGCGCGGCGAGGCGACGACGCACCGGCCTGCCCTCTTCGTGCCCAACCACGTCTCCTGGCTCGACATCATGGTGCTCGGCGCCTTCGCGCCGGTCTCCTTCGTCGCCAAGTCCGAAATCGCGACATGGCCGGTCTTCGGCTATCTCGCCCGCCTGCAGCGCTCCATCTTCGTTGACCGCGACCGCCGCCAGACGACCTCGCAGACCGCCGAGGAGATGATCGCCCGGATGCGTGAAGGCGAGCCTGTCGTGCTCTTCGCCGAGGGCACCTCCTCGGACGGCAACCGCGTCATCCGCTTTCGCCCCGCCCTGATCGGCGCCGCCGAGAGCCTTGCCCGCGCCACCGGCGAAACGGTGTGGATCCAGCCCATCGCACTGGCCTATCGCCGGCTGAATGGTCTGCCCTCGGGGCGCCAGCACCGGCCGCGCATGGCCTGGGTCGGCGATATCGACATGGTGCCCCACGCCTGGGACCTGTTGAAGGACGGCGCGGTCGACGTCGATCTCATCTTCGGCAACCCCATTCCCTTCGATCCCGCCACGGACCGCAAGGCCATCGCCCAGTTCCTCGAGCATCGTGTCAGACAGATGCATTCCGCCGCCCTGACGGGCAAGGACGAGGACCTGCCGCCCATCGCCCGCTGACGGGCGATCAGCCGAGCCCGAGTTCGGCGAATGCGACGTCCAGCTGCGCCGTTGCGATCGCCATGACGTCGGGAAGCGTCGTCCAGATGAGCCAGGCCTCCACCGGAACGCCAGGGTGGATGCGCGCCAGCAGCGCCCGGTAGAGCGCCAGCTGCGCCACATAGGCCGGCGGGACCTGGTCAGGCGCCCGTGGGGCCGGGTCGTTGGTCTTGAAGTCAGCGATGATGACGCGCTCTCCCGTCACCACCAGCCGGTCGATCTGGCCGGAGACCGGCCGGCCACCCATGCGGCCCGCCACCGGCACCTCGGCCCGGCTGCCCGGCCCGAAAAGCGGCGCGAGGCGGACATCGTCCATCAACCGCAGGGCTTCCGCCCCATAGCGCTCCTGCAGCTCCGCCGGCAGGTCGGTCTGGGCGGCGAGGAACCGCGCCGCCGCGCCGGGCCGTTTGTCGGCGGGAACCTCGGGCAGCGATTGCAGCAGCCGGTGGATCAGCGTGCCACGGCGGATGGCGGCCTCGCGGTTCGCCGCCGCCTCCGGCGTCATCCGCCGCACGGCGAGCTCCTTGCCGACACCCGAGGGGGTGATCGTGCGAGGGGGCAGGGCCACGGGTGGCGCATCCCGCGTAAGGATCGCCGGCAGGGCCGCGCGCGGGGCCTGCATATCGGTGGGCGCCGCGCGGAGCGTCGCCGGCACAGGGCTGCCGCGCCGCCAGCGCTTCACCGGGCCCTCGCCGTCATCGGCCTCTTCCTCGACGCAATGGGAGCCCAGCGCCGCGTCGATCATGTCGTACCAGACGCCGGTTTCCGTCTTCCGCGAGCGGGCGCCGCAGATGATGAGCCGGTCGGCAGCACGGGTCATCGCCACATAGAGCAGCCGCCGGTACTCCTCCTCCTGCGCCGCCCGGTGGGCGAGCCTTGCCGTCTCGACCAGCGGCACGTCGGCCTTCGATCCCGGCGACCAGACGAGGCGCGGCGGCGTCCCCGCAGGGCTGTTCGGCGGCAGGATCTCGAAGATCTTCGGCTCGTGGCTGGTGCCCGGCTTGCCCGTCGTATCGGCGAGGATGACGATGTCCGCCTCCAGGCCCTTGGCGCCATGGACGGTCATCACGCGCACCTCGTCGCGGCCAAGCTCGAGGTCGCGCTTCACGTTGAGCTCGCTCGCCCGCATCCGGCCGAGGAAACCGCGCAGGGTCGGGATGTCGGATGCCTCGAAGGCCAGCGCCATGGCCATGAACTCGTCGAGCGCGTCAGCCGCTTCCGAGCCAAGGCGGGTGAGGATCGCTTCCCGCCTGCGGTCGCGGCCAAGCACGCGGCCGTAGAAGTCGGCCGGCGAGAGGGTACGCGCCTCCTCGCGCCACCGCGCGAGCGTCGCCATGGCGGGATGCTCGTCGGCGATGAGCGCGTCCCAGAGCGAGCCTTCGCGTCCCGAGGCAAGTTCGAGCAAATCGTCCTCTGACAGGCCGATGAGCGGGCTCTTCAGCACGGCGGCGAGCGACAGGTCGTCGTCGGGGGTGAGCAGGCAGTCGCCCAGCGCCAGCAGGTCCATGACGGCGATATGCTCGCCCAGCACGAGCCGGTCGGCGCCGGCCACCGGCACGCCCTCGTTCTTCAGCGCGCGGATGATGCTCTCGAACAGCGGTCCGCGACGCCGCACCAGAATCAGCACGTCGCCGGCGCGGATGGGCCGGTCGCGGTCGGGAAGGCGATGGCCGTCGCGCGTCCAGATGCGGACATGGCGGGCGATGCGGGCGGCAAGGCGTGTCGCCGGATCGCCGAGGCCCGGGGCATCGACCGGGGCGGTCCAGGGCGAGGCCTCCTCGCGCGGCTCCGGCGTGATGGCCGGCCACAGTTCGACGAGGCCGGGCGCCTCGCGCCGGGCGGCTTCGTGCACGATGGCGGCGCTGTCGTCGTAGGACAGGCCTCGCCGGGCATCGCCGTCGCGGAACAGCGTGTCCACGGCGTCCAGCACCGCCGAGGTGGAGCGGAAGGAGAAATTGAGACTGATCCGCGGATTGAAAGGCTGGTTCGCGGCCTCGAAGCGGCGACGGAAGGCCTCGCGCAACTCGGTGAACTTGCGCGGTTCGGCACCCTGGAACGAATAGATCGACTGCTTCTCGTCGCCGACCACGAACAGCGTGCGGTTCTGGCCGCGCGCGCCGATGCCGGCGGTGAACTCGGCGATCAGCGCCTCGACGATCTGCCACTGGTCGGGGCTGGTGTCCTGCGCCTCATCGACGAGCACATGGTCGATGCCCTGGTCGAGCTTGTAGAGAACCCAGCCGGCGGCGCCGCCCGCAAAAAGGTCGCGCGTGCGCGCGATGAGGTCGGCGAAATCCAGCGCCCCCCGCCGCGCCTTCTCGGCCTCCACCCGCGCCGAAATGGCCTGGGCAAGGGTGAGGAGCGCCGCTGTGCCCTCCTTCAGCCGGGCCGCCTTGCGCCGGGCGCGCAGGCCAACGACACGCTCCTGCTCGCGGTCCAGGGCATCGGCGAGGCCCGCCGCCGCGGTGCGGACGGCTTTGGTATAGAGGCGCTTGCGCGGTTCCCCGTCGGCGGTGAGGAAAATGCCCTCGTAGATTTCGGCGCGGTTTGCGGCGCGCGCGACGGCGTCGCGGAGCTTCGTGGCGAGCTTCACCTCGGTCTCGGCGCTGGAGGCCGAAACCAGCGCATCCGCCACCGCCGGCCATTCGCTCACCGGCGGATCGGCTTCATCGACAATGGCGGCGGTGAGCGCCGCCTCGGTCTCGTGCGGCAGGACCCCCAGCATGTCGCCGAGCCCGGCCATGGCCGCATCGAGCCCGCCGCGCGCGGTAACGTCCCGCTCCATCGCCTCGCGCGCCGCCAGGGCCTCGCCGAGCAGCGAATCGACGGTCGGATCCGCGGCGATGGTGGAGAGATAGGCGAGCGCCCGGCCCATGGCGCCGTCGGGATCGGCGGCGGCCTCCAGAAGCACCTCCAGCTTCGCTCGCTGCACGAGATCGGCATGGGCCGTCTCGTCGAGGACCTGGAACTGCGAGGCGACATTGGCCTCGAAGGGGAACTGGTGCAGCACGCGTTCGCAGAAGGCGTGGATCGTCTGGACCTTCAGGCCGCCCGGCGTCTCCAGCGCCTCGGCGAAGAGCCGGCGGGCGCGTGCGAGCTCTGCCGCGCCATGATGCGCGCCGTCGAGCTCGTGCAGCGTCTGGCGCAGCGTCGCATCGTCCATCAGTGCCCAGCGCCCGAGCAGCTCGAAGACGCGGTTCGCCATGGTCGCCGCCGCCGCCTTGGTGAAGGTGAGGCAGAGGATGGCGCCGGGCTTGGTGCCGGCCAGCATCAGCCGCACGACGCGGCGGGCGAGGACGAAGGTCTTGCCCGAGCCGGCATTGGCCGAGACCCAGGCGGAATGGGCAGGATCGGAGGCGGCGCGCTGGGCGATAACCGCCTCGAGCGGGGCGACGAGGGGCCGGCTCATGCGTCCTCTCCCCCGGCGGCGCCGGTCGACCATTCCTTGACCCGGGCGAGATGCGCATAGTCGCCGGAGCGCCCGCCGACATATTGCGGCATGGCCCAAGACAGGTAGCCGCGCCGTTCGTTCTCGTAAGCCGCGACCAGGTCGCGCAGGCCGTCGAGCGTCTCGGCGATCAGCGTCTCGGCATCGGTGTCGAGCTTCACGGTCGCGAAATCGCCGGCCGGGTCGCGGCCACCGAGCTTGGCATAGACGAGGCCTGTGACGGTGAGGCCGGCCGGGATCTCGGCGAAGCCGCCGGCCTTCAGCACCGCGCCCTCGAGCGCCAGCTGCGGCGCGAGGCCGACATTGACCTGCGGCGCGCTTGGCGGCGAGCCGGTCTTGTAGTCGACGATCTCCGCCGTCCCGGTCTCGGTGACGTCGATCCGGTCGGCCTTGGTGGTGAGGCGGAAGACCCGGCCCGCCGGCGTCGGGAATTCGAGGAACCCCTCGCGCTCGGCATGGGTTGCGACGAAACGGCGGCGGCGGTCGGCATCGGCCCCGGCAAACCAGGCGGCAATCCTGAGGTAGCGCGGCCACCAGACCGCGCGGACGGAGGGATCGTCCCAATAGGGCGCGAAAGCCTTCCGGCCGAGCTCGACCAGCCGGCCGACCGGATCGGCGACGGGACCGCGCGAGGCCTCCTTGGTGAAGGCGTCCAGCGCACCGTGAATGACGATGCCGCGCTCGATGGCGCCGGGCACCTGGTCGAGCGCCTCCAGCGCCGTGAGTTTCAGCACGTGACGGGCATAGATCGCATAGGGGTCGCGCTGCAGCGTCTCGATCTCGGTGACCGACAACCGGGTCGGGCGCAGCGCCAGCGGCGGCGACGGGTTCGGACGAAGCGCCGGCCGGGGCCGCTCCTCTGACACGTCGAGGCGGCCCGCGAGATCGACGATGCGCTGGCCGCGGGCGATCAGCGACCGCCACCGCTCGGGTCCCAGCACGGCGGCGAGGCGCTGCATCCAGCGCGACGGGACAGTCGGTACGCCGCCCGCCTTGGTGGCGCGGGTCAGCACCACCTGCGGCTGGCCGAAGAGCTGGCAGAAGTCGTGGGCGGCAAGGCCGACGCGCCGCTCCGGCGGATCGATGCCGAAGCTCGCGCGCATGGCGCGATTGAGCCAGGGGTCGAGCCGCGCCTCGCCCGGCCAGGAGCCCTCCACGAGCCCGGCCATGACGACGCAGTCGACGGCGAGAAGGCGCGCCTCGACGAGGCCGAGGATGCGAATACGGGCGCCGGGATTGCCGGGGAGGCGCACCGTCTCGGTCTGCATCAGCGCGTCGAGCGCGGCGGGATAGTCGGCCGCCCGCAGCGTGAAGGCGCTGGCTGCGGCCGAGCCGGCCAGCCGCTTCAGGAGGTCCGCCACGGCCTCGGCGCCGGTGGCGGAGGCGTCGAGGCCGAGGGCCTCCAGCACGGTGAGATGGGCGGCAGCGAGGGTCGCGAGCGACGCCTCGCCCTGAAAGACGGCGAGCGGCGCGAGGGCGGCGATGGTCTGCCCAAGAAGCGCCCGGCCTGCCGCCAGCGCCTCGCCTGTGACGCGGCTCGCCGGCCGTTCGGGGCGCGGCCGGCCGCTCGGCAGGGCCTGGTCGAGAAGGCCGAGGAACCCGGCGAGGCCGCCGGGTGGGCGAAGGCCACGCAATGCCCTGAGTTCGATGGCGGCGATAGCGGCATCGCGCGCCGCAGCCTCGCCCTCCACCCTCTCGAGGCCGATAGCGGGATGGTCGAGAAGGGCAAGGAGGTCGGCCGGCACCGGCTCTTGCAGGGCCAGCGCCGCGGAGAGCCGCGCCACCGTGGCGCCCGCCGTGCCGGTCAGCGGCCGGCCACCCGAATCGTCGACCGGGACGTTCCAGCGGCCGAGTTCAGCCATGACGCGACGGGCGAGCTCCCGGTCGGGCGTCACGAGCGCTGCGTCGCGGGTGGGGTCTTCGGCCACCTCGCGCAGGACGATGGCGATGGCGAGGGCCTCCTCGCGCTCGTTCGCCGCTTCGATGACGGTGACGCCGTCGAGCGCCGCGTCAGGGATGGAGAGGCCGCCCATGGCCCAGCGGTCGGTGGTCGCGGCTGGCCGCATCGCCTCCGAGACCAGCGCCTCGCGGCCATGGGGCGCGGGCGCGGCCAGCACCGCGACCGACTCACGGTCGATGCCGACATGGGTGATGAGCCGCTTCAGACCGAATTGCGGATGGGCATGGGCGGCCGCGCCCCCCTCCGCGTCGATCGCCTCCCACCCGGCGGCGTCGAGATCCATGTCGAGACCCGGCAGCACCAGGGCGCCGCGCGGATGATGCGCCACCACCTTCAGGAGGTCGCGGGTGGCGAGGATCGAACCGGTGGAGCCGGCGGCGATGATCGGGCCGGGCAGGGCGGCAAGGCGCTGAGCCTCCGCGGCGATCATCCTGTCGCGGCGGATCGCCGGTTCCTCCAGCCCTTTTTCGGCAAGATGGGCCGGCCAGGCCTCGCGGGCGATGCGCAGGAACTCCGCCGTCATCCGCCAGAACGGATCGAGCGATGAATCGACGATGGTATCGAGCTGCGCCCACGGCACGCGCTCGGTCGCCACCTGGTCCATGAGCCGCATGAGGTCGGCGGCGAGCGCCAGCGCGTCGGCCGTGCCGGTGGAGACGATGAGCGGGTCGTCGGGCTGCAGGCGCAGGATCGCCTTGTCGACGCTTCCCGCCCAGAACCGCACCAGCATCGCCAGCGTCAGCCGTCGGTCGAGGCCGGGCACTTCCGGGCCGATGGCGTCGAGCCCCAGCGCGTCCAGCGGCATGGGATCGGCAAAGGCCCATTCCTCCTCGTCCACATCGCCGATGGGGGCGATGCGCGGCAACAGCACGGCGCCGTCTGTGGCAAGCTCGGCGAAGATGTCCCGCATGGCCCGGCAGGCGCGCCGGTTGGGCAGCAGGATCGTGCCGACGGCGAGCGACAGCGGGTCCGCGCGATCAGGCCAGCCGGGCAAGACCTCGCCGGCGAGGATCGCCTCCGCCAGCACCCTCAGATGCGGGCGGGAGGCTGGAATGGTCAGGACGCGCGGGTGAATCGGCATGATCTAGTCGTGCCCCGCCGGAGCCCCTGCGACAAGTTCGCATATGCACAGGCAAGCGGCATTGCTGACATTTGTCTGGTCAGTGATACCACCCCGCTGCCCAAAGCCTGATCAAAGGCAGCGCATATCTTCGTCTCGACAGATGTTGCACCGCAACTAGCCTCTCCGGGTCCTCGAACTTGGAGTTTTCCCATGACGATCGATCGCATCGACCGCCGCGACCTGATGAAGGGTCTCGCGGCCGCCTCGGGTCTCGCCATGCTGCCGACGGGCGCCGCGCAAGCCCAGGAGAAGGTCATCCGTTACGGCATCTCCATGGCGGACATTCCCCAGACCACCGGCCAGCCCGACCGCGGCGCCGGCGGCTACCAGTTCACCGGCCACACCCTCTACGACCCGCTGGTCGCCTGGGAAATGAATGTCGCCGACCGCCCCGGCAAGCTCGTCCCGGGCCTCGCCACCAGCTGGGCGACCGACCCGGCTGACAGGAAGAAGTGGGTCTTCAAGCTGCGCGACGGCGTCAAGTTCCACGACGGTGCGGCCTTCGACGCCGACGCGGTGATCTGGAACTTCGAGAAGGTCCTGAACAACCAGGCGCCGCATTTCGACCAGCGCCAGTCCTCGCAGGTCCGTGCCCGCCTGCCCTCGGTCGCGAGCTACCGCAAGGTCGACGCCATGACCGTCGAGGTCACCACCAGGACGGTGGACGCCTTCTTCCCCTACCAGATGCTCTGGTTCCTCATTTCCAGCCCCGCCCAGTTCGAGAAGGTCGGCCGCGACTGGCAGAAGTTCGCGCTGCAGCCCTCCGGCACCGGCCCGTTCCGCCTCGGTCGGCTGCAGCCGCGCGAATTCGCCGAGCTGGTCCGCAATCCCGACTACTGGGACAAGAACCGCATCGCCAAGGCGGACCGCATCATCCTGTCCTGCCTGCCCGAGCCGATCACCCGCACCAATGCCATGCTGGCTGGCACCGTCGACTTCATCGAGACGCCGGCCCCCGACGTCATGCCGCGGCTGAAGCAGGCCGGTTTCCGGCTCATCGACAACGTCACGCCGCACGTCTGGAACTACCACCTGTCGACCCTGCCGGGCTCGCCCTGGACCGACATCCGCACCCGCCGCGCGGCAAACCTCGCGATCGACCGCGCCTCGGTGGTGGAGCTGATGGGCGGTCTCGCCAAGCCCGCCTATGGCCAGGTGGACCACACCAATCCGTGGTTCGGCAAGCCGAACTTCGAGATCAAGTATGACGTGGACGGCGCCCGAAAGCTGATGACGGAAGCGGGCTACTCGCGCTCGAATCCGCTGAAGACGCAGTTCATCATCGCCTCGTCCGGTTCGGGGCAGATGCTGTCGCTGCCGATCAACGAGCTCTGCCAGCAGATGTTCAAGGAGGCCTTCATCGAGATCGACTTCCGCGTCGTTGAGCTGGAGCCGCTCTACCAGGCCTGGCGCCAGGGCGCGGCGCACGAGTCGCTGCGCGGTATCACCGCCAACAACGTGGCCTATCTCACCTCGGACCCGCTCTACGCCTTCATCCGCTTCTTCCACTCCGGCCAGGTCGCGCCGGTCGGCGTGAACTGGGGCCACTACAAGAACGCCGAGGTGGACAAGCTGATCGACAACGCGCTGGCGACCACGGTCGAGAGCGAGCAGAACGCGCTGATGGCCAAGGTCCATGAGAAGGTGGTCGACGACGCGCTGCTGGTCTGGGTGGTGCATGACACCAACCCGCATGTCGCGAGCCCGAAAGTGTCGAGCTACACCCAGGCTCAGCACTGGTTCCAGGACCTGACGACGCTGGGTTGAGTCCTTGGGGCTTGAACTGTACCGGCCGCTCGTCGGTTCCGGTTTGCTCGCAGCCCATACCGTCAAGCCCGGCCATGTGCCGGGCCTGACCGGCGGGTTGGGCGCCGCCGACACGCCGGCCGCGGAAATCCCATCCGCCAGCGCGCCCGCACCA
>NZ_JAPZTZ010000023.1 GCF_027532945.1 Phreatobacter sp. | reverse complement strand
GGACGCACTTGCGCAATGCAGGGCACCAAAGACCGGAAGCGGACCGAGCCTCTCTTCTCAGCGCCCCCGTCTCGCGCAGTTGTCGAACAAAAAAGCCGCCGGTCGCCCGGCGGCTTCTGTATGCCCTCGCTCCGCAAGCCTCAGGCCGGCAGCAGCGGATCGATGACCTTGGAGAACTCGGCCACCGGCTGCGCGCCGAGGAAGCGGCGGCCGTTGATGAAGAAGGTCGGGGTCGACTCCACACCAAAGGCCGAGGAGGCGCGTTCGCGGATCGTGTTGAGCGCGTCGAGGATCGCCTGGTTGTTGAGGCAGGCCTCGAACTGCGCCTGCGTCATGCCGGCCTGGCGGGTGATGGCGGTGACGGCCTCGAGCGGGTTGCCGCCGAAGGCCCAGGTCCGCTGCTGCTGGAAGAACACCTCGATCAGCGCGAAATAGCGGCTCTGGTCGATGCCCTCGCCGGCCTTGCCGTCGGCGCCGAGCATGCAGCGGGTGAGCATGTAGACCGCCGCATCGAGCTGGTTCAGCGCGAATTCGCGGAAGACGAGGCGGACCTTGCCGGTCTCCACGTACTTCTTCTTCAGCTCGGGCAGGATCGCCGTGTGGAAGGTGGCGCAATGGCCGCAGGTCAGCGAGGCGTACTCGACGATGGTGACCGGCGCATCGGCCTTGCCGATGGACACATCACCGAGCGGGCCGGGCTGCATCAGCTGGGCGACGTCGACGGTCTCGGACGCGGCGCGGCGCTGGGCGAGGGCGAGGCCCGGGAAGGCGGCAACCAGGCCGAGGGCAGCGGCGCCCTCGATGATATGGCGGCGGGACAGCATGGGTGGGACCTCGTCTGGGGCCATGGACATGGAACAGGCCATAGACGTGGCAGGCGCGAGTGGCAACATCAGGGCCATACCGCCCTGGGCTCGCCGCGGTCACAGCCCCGCGAGACGCATCACATCAGCGCGAGGGTCGTCAGTTACGGGCGATGATCTCGCGCTCCTGATGCACCGGCTGGCCGGCAATGCCGTTGGTCGCCCGGCGGCGCATCAGCGCGGAGGGGCGGCGGTCCTTGAGGGTGGAGCGGCGGCGGCGGCGCGGCCCGGGCGTGCCGAGCATGACGGCGCCGAGGCGCGGGAAGGCCTCGCGCATGGAGCCGTCGGCCTCTTCCACCAGCAGCGGCAGGCCGAGCGCCTGGCCCCAGCGCTGCCAGTCGGCCACCACGTCATCTCCGCCATCGGCCGCGAATAGCGGCACGCTGAGGGCGGGATCGCGATGGACCATCACCACCTCCACCGCGTCGCCCGGCGCGGTCTCGTCGGCCAGCCGCACCACCACGCCGCGATAGGCCGAGACGGGCAGCTGCAGCTTCATCCGGGCGCCGCTCGCCGTGCGGCGAATGACGACCCGGTCGGCGAAGAGGTCGATGGAGCGCTGGCCGCCATCGGCGCCCCGGTCCGGGGCGGCGTAGCGGGCGGGTAGCTGGGCGGGATCGAGGCGCAGGGCCCCGATCCCGGCGGCGAGGACGCCGGGCTCTGTTTGACGCGACACGTTGCATGCTCCCTGAGGGATCTTCGGCAGGCTTTGCGCCCGCTCTCGTCCCTTCGATGGGAGGATCGTCGCAGCATTTCTTGTCGGACCGCTTAAGTTGGACGGTTAAGCGGACCTCAATCCGATCGGAGAAAGACGAGACCTTCCGCCATGCTTGAGAAAGCCTTGGGCGACGTGCTTTCCGCCGTCTTGCGCGGCAGGCTGAACGCTTCGTGAAGCCGGCTTCCTCGCGCGCCCTGCGCCTTGAAACCGCCGGCCGCGATGCCTACACCGGGTTCAGCCCTTAGGCCGACCTTCCAAGGCAGGTTCATGTCCGATCTTCTCGATACCGGCGCCCTTCTCGAGCGGGCGCGCCGCCTCGTCGACGCGGCCCGCAAGGCCGGCGCCGATGCCGCCGATGTCATGGCCCTGCGCGGCGTCTCGGTCGGCGTGCAGATGCGCGAGGGCCAGGTGGAGAGTTCCGAGCGCTCCGAGGGCGACGATCTCGGCCTGCGCGTCTTTGTCGGCCGCCGCTCCGCCTCGGTCTCCTCCAATGACCCGCGCGAGGACGCGGCGGCCCTGGCCGAACGGGCCGTCGCCATTGCCCGCGTCGCACCGGAGGATCCTTACGCCCGCCTCGCAGATCCCGCCGATCTCGCGACAAGCTGGGCTGACCTCGACCTCATCGACCCGGTGATGATGGCGGTGGCCGATCTCGAGGCCCTCGCCCGCCGGGCGGAAGAGGCCGCTCTCGCGGTCAAGGGCGTCAGCAAGTCGGGCGGCGCCAGCGCCGGTGCCGGCATTGGCGGCTTTGCGCTCGTCACCTCCACCGGCTTCGAGGGCGCCTCGCTCGGCTCCTCGACCTCCTTCTCCGTCACCGCCATTGCCGGCGAGGGCACGGGCATGGAGCGCGACTATGACTACAGCGCCACCCGTCACCGCGCTGACCTCGACGCCGCCGAGCTGGTGGGCGCGAGAGCGGGCGAGCGCGCCGTGCGTCGCCTCAATCCCCGCAAGGTCGACACGACCAGGGTGCCGGTGATCTTCGATCCCCGCACCGCCGCCAGCTTCCCCTCCTATCTCGCCTCCGCCGCGAATGGTCAGTCGGTGGCGCGCAAGACGTCGTTCCTGCGCGAAAGGCTGGGACAGCGCATCTTCAAGGCCGGTGTCTCCATCGTCGATGATCCGCATCGCCCGCGCGGCCTGCGGTCGCGCCCCTTTGACGGCGAGGGCGTGGCGACCAGGCCCCTCGTCCTCATCGAGGACGGCGTGCTGACAAGCTGGCTCCTCGACAGCGCCACCGCTGCCGAGCTCGGGCTCCGGACCACCGGCCATGCCAGCCGCGGCACCGGCGGGCCGCCCTCGCCGGGTGCGACCAACCTCCATCTCGCCGCCGGCACGGTCAGCCCGAAGGACATGATCGGCGCCATCACATCAGGGCTCTACGTCACCGACATGATCGGCTCGGGCGTGAACATGGTGACGGGCGACTATTCCCGCGGCTGCTCGGGCTACTGGATCGAAAATGGCGAACTCGCCTATCCCGTCGCGGAGATCACCATCGCCGGCAACCTCGTCGACATGTTCGCCAACCTGACCCCGGCCGACGATCTCGTCCTGCACCATGGCGTCGATGCGCCGACCGTTCTGGTGGAGGGGCTCACCGTTGCCGGACGCTGACGACCTCGTCCTGCGCGATCTCCTGGCCAGCCTCGCCGACGAGGCCGGCGCCATCGCCCTCGATTTCCAGCGGCGCGGCATGCGCACCTGGACCAAGGCCGGCGCCTCGCCGGTCACCGAGGCCGACATCGCCGTGGATCGTTTCCTGAAGGAGCGGCTCGGCGCGGCCAGGCCGCATTTCGGCTGGCTGTCGGAGGAGACCGCCGACAATCCGGCGCGGCTCGACCGCCGCGAGCTCTTCATCGTCGATCCGATCGACGGCACCCGCGCCTTCGCCGCTGGCCTGCCGGACTGGACCATCTCCGTGGCCGCGGTGCGCGATGGCCGCCCGGTGGCCGCGGCGCTCGCCGAGCCTGTGGCCGGCCGCACCTTCATTGCCGCCCGCGGCCATGGCGCCAGCGTTGCCGGCAGGACGCTGGCCGTGAAAGGTCGCGACAGCATCGACGGCGCCGTCGTCGCCGGGCCGAAGCCGATGACGGTCAAGGTGGAGCGCCATGGGGCCGTGGCCCTGCCGAGGATCCATTCGCTGGCGCTGCGTTTCGCCAAGGTGGCGGCGGGCGAGATCGATGGCGGCTTCGCCGGCGGCCAAAGCCATGATTGGGACCTTGCGGCGGCCGATCTTTTGGTGCACGAAGCGGGTGCATCACTCACCGGCCTCGACGGGACCGCTCCCTGCTACAACAGGCCGGTTCCGACGCATTTTCCGCTCGTTTGTGCCGGTTTTCCGCTGCATGAGCTTCTTCGGCGCGCTACCGCCGAGGATCGCCGCCGCGGCGTCACGACCTGAGGGGAATACCATCGCCATGACCGACACGGCACCCGCCAAACAGCTGCCCCATCTCGTCTTCGGCGGCGAGCTGACGAGTCTCGACGGGACCGAGTTCCGCGACCTGTCGAAGCTCGACATTGTCGGCATCTATCCGAACTATGCGACCGCGCATGCCGCCTGGAAGGGCAAGGCCCAGCAGACCGTGGACAATGCGCATATGCGCTATTTCATCGTCCACCTGCACCGCCTGCTCGACCCCGACGCGGCCTGACGGACGGCCGCCGCCGGTGTCCCTCCTCAAGCGCCTGGCGCGCTCCGAAAGGGTGCGCTCTGCCGCGGGCTCGCTGCTCGCCGGCTACCTGCGCCTTGTCTGGCGCACCGGGCGCTTCCGCCTCGATCCGCCCAACATCTACGACTATGCTGACGCCAACCTGCCGGTGATTTTCGCCATGTGGCACGGCCAGCATTTTCTCTCGCCCTTCGTCCGGCGGCCGGAATACCGCGCCGTCGTGCTGATCTCGCGCTCGGCGGATGGCGAGATGAACGCCATCGCCGCCGAGAAGCTCGGCATCCGCACCATCCGCGGCTCCGGTGATCACAAGGGCCAGTTCGCCCGGAAGGGCGGGGTGAGCGCCTATTTCCAGATGGTCGAGGCGCTCGCCGACGGCGAGACCGTGGCACTCACCGCCGATGTGCCGAAGATTGCCCGCCGCGCCGGGCTTGGCATCGTCATGCTGGCCAAGCAGAGCGGCCGGCCGATCCTGCCGATCGCGGTCGCGACCGAGCGGCGCATCGATCTGAAGTCCTGGGACAAGGCGAGCGTCAATCTGCCCTTCTCCCGCGGCGCCGCCGTCGCCGGGCCGCCGATCTGGGTGCCGGCCGATGCCAACGCCGTAGCCATGGAGGCCTATCGGCAGGAGGTCGAGGCGGCCATGAACGCCGCCACCGAGCGCGCCTATGCCATCGCGGAGGGCCGCGCCGAGCCCGCGCTCTGGCCGGCTGAGGTTATCGCTGCCCTTGAGGTGCGCAAGGCCGCCGCCGAGTCCGCGCGGTCGCGTGGTGCTACCGGCGCGGATGCTGAGCCGGATGATCCGGCGCAGGACGCCCCGCAGGACAAGGCCCATGGCTAGCCGTCCCGCGCGCATGCCGGCGACGCTGCGCGCCTATGTCGGCGTCACTGCCCTCATGGGGCCGGCGACGCGCATCCTCGCCCGCCGCCGCCTTGCCCACGGCAAGGAGGATCCCGAGCGCATCCAGGAGCGCCGCGGCGAGGCGACCGTCGACCGGCCACCCGGCCGCCTCATCTGGCTGCACGGGGCGAGCGTCGGCGAACTCCTCTCCATCATTCCGCTGATCGGCCGGCTGCGCGAGCGCGGCGTCGCCGTCCTGGTGACGACGGTGACCCGCACCGCCGCAGCCCTCGCCGCCCGCCGCCTGCCCGAGGGCGCCATCCACCAGTTCATGCCCTGGGACGTGCCGGCCTTTGTCGATCGCTTCCTCGACCATTGGCAGCCCGACCTCGCGGTCTTTGCCGAATCCGAACTCTGGCCGAACCTGATCCTGCGCACGACCGCCCGCGGCACCCCGCTCATCCAGGTGAACGGCCGCATGTCTGAGCGCTCCTTCCGCGGCTGGCGCCGGGTGCCGCGCTCCATCGCGGCGCTGCTCTCCCGTTTCGAGCTCTGCCTGATGCAGACGGTGGACGATGCCCGGCGGGTCGAGGAGCTCGGCGCGCCGCGCGTCTCCACCACGGGCAACCTCAAATTCGACGTGCCGGCGCCGGAGGCCGAGCCCGAGGCGGCGATGATCCTCGCCCAGTCCATCGGCATGCGGCCTGTCTTTCTCGCCGCCTCCACCCACGAGGGCGAGGACGAGGTGGTGCTGGAGGCGCATCGCCTCATGGCGCCGCGGCTCGCCAACCTGCTCACCATCATCGCGCCCCGCCATCCCGAACGCGGCGACGCCATCGCCACCCTCGCCGAGCGGGTGGACCTTCCCGCCTGCCAGCGTTCGCGCGGCGACCTGCCGCGCCTGCGCCATGCCATCTATGTCGCCGACACGCTCGGCGAGATGGGCCTGTTCTATCGCGCCGCCCCTGTCGCCTTCCTCGGCGGCTCGTTGATCCGCCACGGCGGGCAGAACCCGATCGAGCCGGCAAAGCTCGGCGCTGCGGTGGTCCATGGCCCCCATGTCCACAATTTTGCGGCCGTCTATGCCGCGCTCCATGAGGCGAAGGGCGCGGTCGAGATCACCGATGCCGAAACCCTCGCGGCCGCAGCCCTGACCCTCCTCACCGACAAGCGGGAGCGCCAGCGGCAGCGCGATGCGGCGGGCGCGGCCGTGGCCGCCCTCGGCGGCGCCCTCGACCGCACGCTGGCCGCCCTCGAGCCCTATTTCCTCACCCTCGCCATGCGGGGCAACCGATGATGGCGGGCCGGTGAGGGCGCCCGGCTTCTGGTCGGACCCCGAGGCCCTGGCCGGCCGGTTGCTGGCGCCGCTCGGCGCGCTCGTCGGTGCCGTGACCCTGGCGAAGATGGGTCGTGATGGGGCTCGCGCCGCCGTGCCGGTCCTCTGCGTCGGCAATCCCACGGTGGGCGGCGCCGGCAAGACGCCCGCTGCCCAATGGCTCGCCGCCCGGCTCGCCGCGAGCGGCCAGCGCCCCGCCATCCTTGCCCGCGGCTATGGCGGCAGCCTCGCCGGCCCTCTCGTGGTCGATCCGGCCGTCCATGGACCTGCCGAGGTCGGCGACGAGCCGCTGCTCCATGCCCGCCACGCTCTCACCATCGTGGCGCGCGACCGGCCCGCCGGCGCGGCGCTGGCAGTGGCCAGGGGCGCCACCGTCATCGTCATGGATGACGGCTTCCAGAACCCGTCCCTCGCCAAGACCCGCAGCCTGCTCGTCGTCGATGGTGCCCATGGCGTCGGCAATGGCCGCGTCCTGCCGGCGGGGCCGCTGCGCGCGCCGCTGGCGCCCCAGCTCGCCCGTGCCGACGCGCTCCTCGTCATCGGCCCCGGCGAGGCGGGCGACGAGCTCGCGGCGCTGGCGGTGCGTTGCGGCCGGCCGGTGATGCGCGGCAGCCTGGTGGTAGAGGCAAAGGCCCGTGCCTGGCTTCAGGACCGCGACGTCCTCGCCTTCTGCGGCATCGGCCGCCCCGCCAAGTTCGCGGAGACGCTGGGGGCGGCGGGCGTGCGCAATGCCGTGCTCCGGCCCTTCCCCGACCATCACGCCTATACCGATGCCGATGCCGAGCGCCTGCTCGCCGAGGCCAAGGCCACCGGCCTGCCGCTGGTCATGACCGAGAAGGATGCGGTGAAGCTGAAGGGCTCGCCAGCGCGCGATCGGCTCGCCGCCGCCGCGACCGTCGTCGCCGTGACCCTCGTCGTCGACGAGGCCGAGGCCCGCCGCGCCGGGTTCTAGCGGGCGCCGGCGGCCTGGTGGCCGAACCTTTCGCGGTAGTCCCGCGGGCTCAGGGCGGTGGCGCGGCTGAAGTGATGCCGGAGCGCCGCAGTGCTGCCGAAACCCGACAGCCGTGCCACGTCCTCGACCGGAAGCGTTGTCGCTTCCAGCAGGCGCCGCGCTTCGTCCACCCGTGCCCCCGCCAGCCACTCCCCGGGCGATGTCCCCGTCGCCTCCGCGAATCGCCGCAGGAAGCTGCGCTCGCTGAGGGCCGCCTCCCGCGCCATGTCGCGGATCGTCCACCGGCGCTGGAGCTCCCCGCGCATCCGGTCCAGCAGCGGCGCCAGCCGGCTGTCGCGCCGCTTCGGCACCGGCCGTTCCACGAACTGCGCCTGTCCGCCGCTGCGATGGGCCGGCATGACCAGGCGACGCGCGACGCTGTTGGCGGCCTCGGCGCCGAAATCGCTGCGCACGATGTGCAGCATCAGGTCGATACCGGCCGCCGATCCGGCTGAGGTGAGCACACGCCCCTCCTCGACATAGAGCACCGAGGCATCCACCGTGACATGCGGCCGGGTTCGCCGCAGCGCATCCGCGTAGCGCCAGTGCGTCGCGGCACGCTTGCCGTCGAGAAGTCCCGTGGCGGCGAGAACGAAGGCCCCCGAACAGATGGAGGCGAGCCGCGCCCCGCGCGCATGCGCCGCCAGCAGGGCGTCGCGCAGGCGGTCCGGCACGGGGATGTCCATGCCCTTCCATCCCGGCATGACGATCAGGTCGGCTTCGCCCAGGAGCGCCAGGTCACCGTCGACCTCGACGCGCAGGCCGCCATGCGCCCGCAGCGGACCGGGATCGGCCGCAGCCGTGGCGAAGCGATACCAGCTGGCGCCCATTTCCGGGCGGGCGAGGCCGAACACCTCCGCGGCGATGGCGAATTCAAAGGTGCAGAGCCCGTCATAGGCGATGGCCACGACGAGCGGTCCCGTGGTGGCCGGAGCCGCGCGGCTGGCGGAGGAATCTGGCGCGATCTTCAGCATGAATGGCAATCGTGCCACTCGCACCGGGCGATGAAAAGCCGAAAAACAGGCCACGCACCAGCCGAGGAGGATGACCATGCCCAGCGCCGTAACCCAGATCCCCGCCGCTTCCGCAGCCGAAGCCGAGGCCCATTTCGCCGCCGAATTCACCTTCGAGACCGATTGCTGGGACGTTCACGACGCCCTTGGCAAGGGCGCCGACTTCGTGCTGCTCGACGTGCGCGGGCCGGCTCTTTTCGAGCGCGGCCACGTTCCCGGCGCGATCAATCTGCCCCACGGCAAGATCATCGCCTCCCGGATGGCCCAATGGCCGCAGGGCACGCTCTTCGTCACCTACTGCGCAGGGCCCCACTGCAACGGCGCCGCGCGCGGAGCCCTGCGGCTGGCGCGGCTCGGTTGTCCCGTGAAGATCATGGCCGGGGGGATCACCGGCTGGCTCGACGAGGGGTTCGCCCTGGAGGCGGGACCGGCCATGGCGACAGCGTGAGGTCGGCCCGGGGTCGACAGGCGCCCCGGGAGCCGAACGGGCCGTCAGGTCACTCGCGCGAGCAGGGCCTTGTAGCGCTCGGCATGGAGGCGCCGCAGCACCTGCGGCGGCCCGGAATAGGCCTCCTGCCTTGCGACGCTCCAATATTTCAGGTCGTCGAGCGGGATGGCCTCGCCGGTCACGGCACAGCGCACGAAGGTGCCGGGTCGGAGGATGCGGATGTCGGCGTCGAGATAGCGGACTTCTGCCTCACCATCACTCGGCCGGCCGGGGGACAGGCGATTCAGCATGGTGCCACCCTGATCAGCGGCCCGAGCCGGCGGCCGGATCCTGGCCGCTGTCGCGGCGGGCGTTCGGGGCCTGCGGATCGTCGGGACGGCGGCCTAGCGGCCCATAGGGCGCATCGGGAGACGCCGTCCGATAGCCGGGCGGCGGTTCGATCAGGCGACGTCGCGGCGGCTCGCCGGGAAAGGGTACGACCTGATTGTCGCGAGAGCCCCCGAAGAGAGAGCCCACCTGCGACCAGATCGGTGAAACCTGCATCTCATCGGCGGTGGCCGGACCTGCGATCTGCGCCTGCGATCGATCGCGGGTCGTGTCGACGACGCCGCCGCCGAACCAGCCGCCGCCCTGGCGGGCGCGCATCTCGGAATTGGTGAGGGTCCGCCCCTGGTCGTCGCGCACGATCGGCGCGCTGTCTGCAAGGCCTGCGGCGCGGGCGCGGGCCACATCCGGATCGTTCGGCCAGTTGCTGTTCCGGGCGGCGGCCGAGTCCTGCGGCGGCGGCAGGGCGTTGTTGCGCGGCAGCACCAGCGGGGCACGCTCGCGATAGTCGATGGGCGGGCGCTGACGATCGACCAGCCCGAGGCCGCTGAGCAGGCCACCCAGCATCTGGCGCTCGAAGCTCTGCTCTTGGGCCTGGGCATTGGAGCCCGCGGCGATGAGGACCGTGGCGAGCAGCGCGGTGCGGATACGCATCATCTCCGTCTTTCCTCGTCTCGGGGCGACGCCGGGCGCGCCCTCTCGCAGTCTCGTTTCGGGGGCCGCGCCGGGCGCAGGCCGCTCGCGACCCTCATCCCTCAGGATCATGCCGATTTCGAGGCATCGGGCCGACTACCGAGGAGGGACTCATACAGAAGCAGCGCGACCCCCGCAACGATGCCGACATCCGCGAGGTTGAAGACATACCACTGGAACTGCCAGGAGGCGGTTGTGATGTGGAAGGCGAAGAAGTCGGCGACGCCGCCATAGAGCACGCGATCGAGCCCATTGCCGATGGCGCCGCCGGCGATCAGGCCGAGCCCGAGCGCAGTCATGCCGGTCTCGGCGCGCCACAGCCACCAGGCAATGAGCACCACCGCCGCCACCTTGAACGCGACGAGCGCCCATTGGCCGGCCATGCCGTCCTGCTGGAACATGCCGAAGGAGACGCCGTAGTTCCAGGCCATGACGAGGTCGAGAACCGGCAGCACGGTGATCACCTGGCCGGGCACGATCTGCACCACCTGCAGCATGAAGACCTTGAAGGCCTGGTCGACGACGAGGGTCGCCACCAGCGCGATGAGGCCGAGCTTCAGGTGCTGCGAAGGGGTCACGGGCGCCGCCTGTTCAGTTGCCAGAGCCGAGGTGGCCCGTCCTGCGCTGCGGGTCAAGCTCTGTGCCCTCGACAAGCCCCGATCCAGTCGCCATAGGGACGTCACGCCCCTCGTCTGTCGTGCCGCCATGACCCACAAGCTCTACTTCGTCCGCCATGGCGAGACCGACTGGAATGCCGAAGGCCGGCTGCAGGGCCAGCGCGACATTCCGCTCAACGATGTCGGCCGCGTCCAGGCCGAGGAGGTCGGCGCCATCCTCGCCCGCCTCGCGCCTGACCATGCGGACCTCGCCTATTGGTCGAGCCCTTTGTCGCGCACCCGCGAGACCATGGAGCGGCTGCGCGACCGCATCGGGCTCCATCCGCCCGCCTACCGCATGGACGACCGGTTGAAGGAACTGTCCTTCGGCGCCTGGGAAGGCCTCACCTGGCCCGAGGTGGAGGCCCACTCGCCATCGCTCGCCGCCTCGCGTCTTGCCGACAAGTGGCACACCAAGCCGCCGGAAGGGGAGAATTACGAGGACGTGGCGGCGCGGCTCTCCGCCTTCCTGGCGCTCATCGATCGGCCGACGGTCATCGTTTCCCATGGCGGGGTGGGACGCACGCTCATGGCCCTGCGCGGCACGATGGACCGGACGAAGGCCGCCGAGGTCTTCGTCCGCCAGGGCGTCGTCTATGTCTTCGACGGCGACCGTTTCACGGTCGAGGGGTGACGCCGCTCAGTTGCTGCCGACGAGGCCCCAGAAACTGCGCGCCGTCGGCAGCCGCGGCTGGCCATTCGGCCGGTCCCAGGGGCACTGCCACTGGCTGGAGGCCACCGTCTCGTCCATACGGCTGGGGAAGCATTTCGGCCGGTTGCCGGGTGCCAGCGTGCCGCGGCTCTGGTGGATGAGCAGAACCCGGTCGCGCGTCTCGTCTTCGAAACTCTGGGCGTTGGCGGGCAGAACCGCGGCGGAGGCGGCGAGAAGCGACAGGGCGAGAACGGCAATGCGGGTCATAGCGGATCCTGAAGACCACGGGTGACACGGTGCGCAACGCACCGCCCCGATGACAACGCCGATCATTTCACGCGACGTCCATGGCGTCATTGCGGCGGTTCGGTCACCGATGGTCAGCGCGCGCCCCCCACCGCCCGGCCGAAGCGCAGGATGACCTCCTTGAGCGCCGGGTCCTCGAAGCCCGCGGCGACCGCCCCGAGCCGCGCCTCGTCGGCGGGCTGCCGCGGCTCCGCCTTCGGCTTGCGCTTGGCCTGCAGCGGGATCTGGGTCAGTCGCACGGCGGCGACGCAGCGCCAGCCCATGAAGGCGTTGACCCGCTCGACGATGACTGGGGTCAGGTGCTGGATCTCCAGCGCGAAGGGCGCCTCGACCCGCACATGCAACGTGCCGGGCTCCGGCTCGGCATGGTCGGCCGGCCGGCGCGGCCAGGCGATCTTGACCGGGGCGGAGCGGCGCGCCAGATCCTCCCCGACAATCTCGTCCCACCGCGTCACCACCTCGGTCGCGGCGAAGCCGGCCTGCTTCAACGCCTCGCCGATCGGGGCGGCGGCGATGTCGGCAAGCGGGCGGGGACCGCGGGGTCGGAAGGACGGGCTCTTCATGACGGTTGCCAGCCTAGCACGGTCCGGACCCCAGGCGGAGGGGTCGCCTGCGGCGGCGCTGCTCGCCTGGTATGACCGTCACCGCCGCCGCCTGCCCTGGCGCGCGCTGCCGGGCGAGACCGCCGATCCCTACAGGGTCTGGCTCTCCGAGATCATGCTGCAGCAGACGACGGTGAAGGCCGTTGCCCCCTATTTCGCCGCCTTCCTCGCCCGCTGGCCGAGCGTCGAGGACCTCGCGGCGAGCCCGGTGGAGGAGGTGATGAAGGCCTGGGCCGGGCTTGGCTATTATTCCCGCGCCCGCAATCTCCACGCCTGCGCCATTGCCGTGGTGGAGCGCCATGGCGGGCGATTTCCCGCGGACCTTGCGGGGCTCCGCGCCCTGCCGGGTGTCGGCGACTACACCGCCGCCGCCATCGCCTCCATCGCCTTCGACATCCCCGCCGCCGTGGTCGACGGCAATGTCGAGCGCGTCGTGACACGGCTCGAGGTCATCGACGCACCCCTGCCGGGGGCGAAGCCGGCGATTCGCGCCCGCGTTGCCGCCCTGCTCGATCCCGCTCGCCCCGGCGATTTCGCCCAGGCGACCATGGATCTCGGCGCCACCATCTGCACGCCGAAGAAGCCGGCCTGCGCGCTCTGCCCCGTGCGGCCCTTCTGCGCGGCGGCCGCCGCGGGCACCCAGGAGGCCTATCCGGTGAAGGCGGCGAAGCGCGGCGGCGTGCTGCGTCGCGGCGCCGCCTTCGTCGTGCGCCGCGCCGACGGGGCGCTGCTGGTGCGCACCCGCCCGCCGAAGGGCCTGCTCGGCGGCATGACCGAGATCCCCGGCACGGACTGGACGGCGGAGGGACCGGGGCGCGATCCCGCGCCGCCCGTCGCGCTGGCCTTCACGCGGCTCCCCGGCATGGTCAGCCACGTCTTCACCCATTTCCCGCTGGAGCTGACGGTTTTCCGCGCCGGGGCACCGCAAGGACTGGCTGCGCCGGACGGCTATCGCTGGATCGCGGCGGCGGAGATTGAGGGCGAGGCCTTTCCGACCGTCTTCCGCAAGGTCATCGCCCACGCGCTGCCGACTTGACCTTGCCGCCCGTCGGCGCGAGTCTCCCGCACCTTTGACGGAGACGTGCATGACCGACGGCCGACCCCCTGGCCTCACCTGGCGCTATGACCGGTCCGAATTGGTCGCCGATGGCATCGTCCATGTCCTCGGCGCGGTGGCGGCCGTCTTCGCTGCCGGCGCCCTGGTCGGTCTCGCGCTCTACACCGCCGAATTGCCCACCGTCACCGCGCTCTCCGTCTACGCCGCTACCCTGATCGCGGTCATCGGCTGCTCGGCGCTCTACAATATGTGGCCGGTGTCGCGGACCAAGTGGATCCTGCGCCGCTTCGACCACGCGGCGATCTTCCTGCTCATCGCCGGCACCTATACGCCGTTGATGGTCCATGTCGGCACGCCGCTGGCCTATGGCGTGCTCGCCTTCGTCTGGGTGGCGGGTCTTGCCGGCGCGGCCTTCAAGATCCTCGCGCCCGGTCGCTTCGACCGCCTCGCCGTACTCGGCTATCTCGCCATCGCCTGGAGCGGCGTCGTGGTGGCCCATCAGGTCTTCGTGAGCCTGTCCAGCGCCGCCATCGCGCTGCTGGTCACTGGCGGCCTCATCTATACGGCCGGCGTCGTCTTCCACTTGTGGGAGTCGCTGCGCTTTCAGAACGCCATCTGGCACGGCTTCGTGCTGGTTGCCGCCGGCTTCCAATACGCCGCCATCCTGAACGGCGTCCTGCTCGTCGCCTGAGGAGGCGTCCCATGACCCTGTCCGGCTTTCTCGTCTTCTGCGGCGTCTATGCCATGGCGACCTTCTCGCCGGGTCCGGCGGTGGCCGCCATCATTGCCCGGACGCTCGCTGTCGGGCTGCGCCGGACCGCGCCCTTCATCCTCGGCATCGTCACTGGCGACCTCGTCTGGTTCGCCCTCGTGGCGCTGGGCCTTGCCGCCCTCGCCCAGGCCTTCCAGCCGCTCTTTCTCGCCATCAACTATGCCGGCGTCGCCTATCTGCTCTATCTCGCCTGGAAGCTCTGGACGGCGCCGGCCGTGCCGCCCTCCGAGGCGCCGGAAGCGCGCGGCGAGGGCTGGAAGCTCTATCTCGGCGGCCTCGCCCTCACCATGGGCAACGCCAAGGTGATGGTCTTCTTCGTCTCGATCCTGCCGCTGGTGGTGGATCTCGCCAGCCTGACGCCGCTGCTGGCGGTGGAGATCGCCGTGGTCATGGCGGTGATCCTGTCCGTCGCCATGTGGACCTACGCGCTCGCCGCCGCCCGCGCCCGCCGCTTCATCCAGAGCCCCGGGGCCATGCGCCTCGTCAACCGCGGCACCGGCGCGGTGATGGCGGGCGCCGCCGTGGCGGTCGCGACGCGCGGGTAGTCCCCGCGCGCCGACAGGCGCTTGCCCCTCACACCGCGAAGAACACCGTCTCGCCCTCGCCCTGCAGGCGGATGTCGAGCGTGTAGGTGTCGCCGTGGCGTTTCGCGATGAGCGTGCCGCGGCGCGCCTCCGGCACCAGCGCCAGGATCGGGTCGGAGGCATTGGCCGCCTCATCCTCGAAATAGGCGCGGGTGAAGAGCTGCTTCAGCATGCCCCGCCCGAACACCGCGACGAGGATATGCGGCGCCTGCTCGCGCCCGCCGGGGCCGGGCACCTTGCCGGGCTTCACCGTCTCGAAGCGATAGGTGCCGTCGGCGCGGGTGTCGGAGCGGCCGAATCCCATGAAGCTGTTGCTCTGCCGCGCCCTTCCATCGCCGGGATGGGCATAACGGCCGTCGGAATCGGCCTGCCAGATCTCCAGCATGGCGTCCGGCACCGGCTCGCCGGCGCCGTCGAAGACGCGGCCGGTCAGCACGATGCGTTCGCCCGGCGTGCCGGCAGCCGCGACATGGCCGTCCGCCGAGACCGGCACATGCGGGTAGGCGGTGCCGGGGGTGAGGCCGTAGTGGAAGAAGGGCCCGACCGTCTGCGACGGGGTGATGCCCTCGGGGCGCGTGCTGTCAGTGCTCATGCGGCTCCTCCATGGGGGTCGCCTCGCGGCCGCGCAGGACGATGTCGAACTGGTAGCCGAGCGCCCATTCCGGCTGGGTCGTCTCGAGGTCGAAGCGGGCGATCAGCCGCTCGCGCGCCCGCTCGTCCGGAATGCCGTTGAAGATCGGGTCGAAGGGGAAGAGCGGGTCGCCGGGGAAGTACATCTGCGTGACGAGGCGCGACAGGAAGCTCGGACCGAAGACCGAGAAATGGATATGCGCCGGACGCCAGGCATTGTGGTGGTTCCGCCAGGGATAGGCGCCCGGGCGGATGGTGGTGAAGCGGTAGCGCCCGTCTTCACCCGTGAGATAGCGGCCGGCGCCGGTGAAGTTGGGGTCGAGCGGGGCAGGGTGCTGGTCGCGCACATGGACATAGCGGCCTGCGGCATTCGCCTGCCACAGCTCGACCAGGGCATGGGGCACCGGGCGGCCATCCTCGTCCAGCACGCGGCCGGTGATGATGATGCGCTCGCCGAGCGGCTCGCCGGCATGCTGCACGGTGAGGTCGGCATCGGTGTCGCGCACCTTGCCATGGCCATAGACCGGCCCGGTCAGCTCGGTGAGCGTGTGCGGCACGAGGATCAGTGGCTGCTGCGGGGCGCGCAGTACGGTGCTGGTATAGGCGGGGTGCAGGCTCGGCGGATGGGCGGCCGTGGAGTCGGTCGGCAGGATCAGGGCCATCGTCAGGGCTCCTCTCGGGCAGGATTCCTCTCGGGATCGTCGCGCCTGCTGTGCGCAGGTCTCGTTCAGGATGTGGCCGACGGGGGATCGACGGGCGCGGGCGGCATCACCGCCCGCCGCGGTTCAGGAGATGCGCTCGACGGCGAGGGCCACGCCCTGGCCGACGCCGACGCACATGGTGGCAAGGCCGTAGCGGCCGCCGGTCTTCTCCAGCTGATGCACGGCGGTGGCGGCGATGCGCGCGCCCGACATGCCCAGCGGATGGCCGAGCGCGATGGCGCCGCCATTGGGGTTCACGTGGTCCGCGTCCTCGGGCACGCCGATGCCGCGCAGCACGGCGATGCCCTGGCTGGCAAAGGCTTCGTTGAGTTCGATCACGTCGAAGTCCGACACCTTGATGCCAAGCCGCTCGACCAGCTTCTTCACCGCCGGCACCGGGCCGATGCCCATGATGCGCGGCGGCACGCCGGCCGAGGCGGCGCCGAGGATGCGGGCGCGGGGGGTGAGGCCATACTTCTTCACGGCTTCCGCCGAGGCGATGATCATCGCGGCGGCGCCGTCATTGACGCCCGAGGCATTGCCGGCGGTGACCGTGCCGGGCTGGCGGACGAAGGCCTTGAGCTTGGCGAGGCCTTCCGCCGTGGTCTCGGGACGCGGATGCTCGTCCTTGTCGACGATGATCGGTCCGGCCTTGCCGCCGGGGATCTCCACGGGGACGATCTCTTCGGCGAAATAGCCCGAGGCCATGGCGCGCCCCGCCCGCTGCTGCGAGCGCAGGGCGAAGGCGTCCTGGTCGTCGCGCGACACCTGGAACTCCTCGGCGACGTTCTCGCCGGTCTCCGGCATGGAATCGACGCCGTACTGCGCCTTCATCAGCGGGTTGATGAAGCGCCAGCCGATGGTCGTGTCGAAGATATCGGCCGCGCGCGAGAAGGCCTCGGTCGCCTTGCCCATGACGAAGGGCGCGCGGGTCATGCTCTCGACGCCGCCGGCAATGGCGAGGTCGATCTCGCCAGCGCGGATGGCGCGGGCGGCGGCGCCCACCGCATCGAGGCCGGAGGCGCAGAGCCGGTTGACGGTCATGGCCGGCACGCTGTCCGGCAGGCCCGACAGCAGCGCCGCCATGCGGGCGACGTTGCGGTTGTCCTCGCCGGCCTGGTTGGCGCAGCCGAAGACGATCTCGTCGATGGCGCTGGCGATCTGCGGATGGCGGGCGAGCAGCGCCTTCAGCGGCACCGCCGCGAGGTCGTCGGCGCGCACCTTGGCGAGCGCCCCGCCATAGCGGCCGATGGGGGTGCGGACGGCGTCGCAGATGAAGGCGTCAGCCATGGTCGTCTCCCTGTCGCGGCCTTGGCTGCCGCTCTTGTCGGTGCTTCTGCGGCCTCAGGCCGCGTGGGCGGCCTTGGTGCGGGTATGGAGGTCGCGCAGGACCGAGAGCTCCGTCTCGTCGGGAGCTGGCGTCTCGCGCACTTCAGCCGCGAACTTCACCGGCCAGCCGCAATTCTCCTGGATCTGCTCGCGCGTCACGCCCGGATGGATGGAGGTGACGGTGAGCTCGCTCGTCTCCGGATCGGGCTCGAAGATGCAGAGGTCGGTGATGAGCTGCGTCGGGCCGCGGGTCTTCACCCCCAGCGCCTCGCGCGAGCCCTTGCCCGTGCCATGGCCGAGCGAGGTGATGAAGGGCAGCTTGTCCATGAAGGCGCGCTGGCCCATGGCCATGATGATGAAGATCTGGCCGCAATTGATGGCGATCTCCGGCGCACCGCCGCCACCCGGCAGGCGCACCTTGGGGGCGTCATAGGGGCCCACCACGGTGGTGTTGAGATTGCCAAAACGGTCGATCTGCGCGCCGCCGAGGAAGCCGATGGTGATGCGCCCGCCCTGCAGCCAGTAGCGGAACATCTCCGGCACCGAGACGGTGGTCAGTGCCGTGTCGCAGAGCTCGCCGTCGCCGATGGAGAGCGGCAGCACGGTGGGGCGCGTCGACAGCGTGCCGCTTTCGTAGATCAGCGTGATCTTCGGCGCGTGGGTGAGGCGCGCGAGGTTGCAGGCCGCCGAGGGCGCGCCGATGCCGACGAAGCAGACGTCGTCATTCGACAGGAGCCGCGCCGCGGCGATGGTCATGATCTCGTTGGGCGTATAGGCGCTCATGATCCGCTCCTCGCTCATTCCGCTGCCATGGCGACGCGGCGGGCATGGGCCGCGAAGGCCTCCGGCCCCTTGGACAGCACGTTCTCTTCCATCCATGTGAGGAAGACCGCCTTGTCGCGGGCGATCTTGTCCCAGCCGATGTAGAAGGCGTTGTCGCGCTTGTAATAGCCCTGCGCGTAGGAGGGATGGGCGCCGCCCGGCACCACCGCGATGGCGGTGACGGTCCAGGATGGCAGGATCACCGCATTGGCGTTGCGCGGGCCGAATTCCTCGACCACCTCCTCGACGGTGACGACCGAGCGCTTGGAGGCCAGCACCGCCTCCTTCTGCACGCCGACGATGCCCTCGAGCATGACATTGCCCTCGCGGTCGGCCTTCAGCGCATGGATGATGGCAACGTCCGGGCGCACCGCCGGGACGGTGGCCAGTACCTCGCCCGTATAGGGGCAGGTGACCGAGCGGATGTTCGGATTGACCTTCGGCAGGTCGACGCCCTTGTAGCCGCGGAAGACGGCGAAGGGCAGGTTCGCCGCGCCCGCCTCGAAGGCATTGGCCATGGCGGCGTGGGAATGCTCCTCGATGGCGAGGCGCCCCGCCTCGATCTCCTCGCGCACCCGGTGCAGCGAGCCGACGCCTGGATTGCCGGCCCAGGAGAAGACGAGCTTCTTCGCCTGCCCCATGCCGACGATCTGGTCATAGATGATGTCCGGGGTCATGCGGATCAGCGTCAGGTCCTTCTGGCCCTGGCGGATCACCTCGTGACCGGCGGCATAGGGGATGAGATGGGTGAACCCTTCCATCGCCACGCTGTCGCCGGCGCGAAGGTTCGCGGCGATGGCGTCGTGCAGGGACATGAACGCGGCCATGCGGTCCGTCTCCTCGTCGTTTCCTCTGTGGCGCGACTCCTCGCGCCGGGCCGCGCGCCTGTCAAGTGCGATATGCGGACGATAGTGCGTTAAACGCACAACATGCGTCCATGCGGCGGCAAGGCGCGTTTGTTGGGCATGTCCGTGCGGGACCGCCCAAAAGAATCTCTGGCCGCGGGCTCGCGAAGAAAAAATCCGTGGCCGCCTCTTGCATGGCCTTCATGCCGAAAAGCCGGGCCTGGCGCTAAATTATGCAGGAATCAGAAGAACTCCGGATCATCCGGCCCGCAGCGCGGCACGCGTCTTGGGAAAAGACCCTATGGCACGCCCCTTGCCAAAGGCTAGGCTGCCCCCGCCGGGCCCCGGACAACAATCCAGGCCGCCGGTGCCGGCTTGCCGGCATCGGCAGGAACGGGCGGGGATCGGTTTCCGAGGGAGAACCACGACGATGGACCGCAGAACATTCATCAAGGCCGGCGCGGGCGCCGGGCTGGTGGCCGGCACGGCCGGCCTCGCCGCACCCGCCCTGTCGCAAGGGGCCGCCGCCAAGACGCTGCGCTTCGTGCCGCAGGCGAACCTTGCCAATTTCGACCCGATCTGGGGGACCCAGTACGTGGTCCGCAATGCCGCGGCCCTCGTCTGGGACACGCTCTACGGCGTCGACGAAACCCTCACGCCGCAGCGGCAGATGGTCGAGTCGGAGGAGGTCTCCTCCGATGGCCTCACCTGGACCTTCAAGCTGCGCTCGGGCCTGAAGTTCCATGACGGCACGCCGGTCCTCGCCAAGGACTGCGTCGCCTCCCTCATCCGCTGGTCGGCCCGCGATCCCATGGGCCTGATGATCAAGGCCCTGCAGAAAGAGCTCGTCGCCGTCGACGACCGCACCTTCAAGTGGGTGCTCTCGGCACCCTATCCGAAGATGCTGCTGGCACTGGCGAAGAACAACGCGCCATGCTCCTTCATCATGCCGGAGCGCATCGCACGTACCGACCCGTTCCAGCAGATCACCGAGTATATCGGCTCCGGTCCAATGAGGTTCGTCCGCGGCGACTGGGTGCCGGGCGCCCGCGCGGTGTTCGAGAAGTTTGCCGACTATGTGCCGCGCTCGGAGAAGGCCTCCTGGCTCGCCGGCGGCAAGCGCATGCTGGTCGACCGCATCGAGTGGGTGATCATGCCGGATCCGGCGACCGCCTCGGCGGCGCTGCAGAACGGCGAGGTCGACTGGTGGGAGAACCCGATCGCCGACCTCGTGCCGGTGCTCCGCCGCAACCGCAACATCCGTGTCGATATCGGCGATCCGCTCGGCAATATCGGCGCCTTCCGTCTCAACCACCTGCATCCGCCCTTCAACGACGTGCGCGCCCGCCGGGCGATCCTCGCCGCGCTCGACCAGGAGGAGTTCATGCGGGCCATCGTCGGCTCCGACGACAGCCTGTGGAAGCCGCTGCCGGGCTTCTTCACTCCGGGCACGCCGCTCTACACCGAGGAAGGCGGCGACATCCTCAAGGGTCCGCGCAACATCGAGCTGGCCAAGCGCCTGCTCGCCGAGAGCGGCTACAAGGGCGAGCCGGTGACCATGGTGGTGGCGCAGGACCAGCCGGTGACCAAGGCGCAGGGCGACGTCGCCCACCAGCTCCTGAAGCGCATCGGCATGAATGTCGACTTCGTCGCCACCGACTGGGGCACGACCGGCCAGCGCCGCGCGCTGAAGACGCCTCCGGCCCAGGGCGGCTGGAACATCTTCTTCTCCTGGCATGCCGGCGCCGACTGCACCAACCCGGCCGGCTACACGGCCATCCGCGCCAATGGCGACCGTGCCTGGTTCGGCTGGCCGGACATCCCGGAGGTTGAGAGGCAGGTCACCGCCTGGTTCGACGCCAAGAACCTGGACGAGGAGAAGGCCGCCATCCGTGCCCTCAACAAGGCCGCGGTGGAGAACGTCGTCTTCGTGCCGCCGGGCTTCTTCCTCACCTACACCGCCTGGCGCAGCAATGTGACCGGCATCACGAAGGGCCCGCTGCCCTTCTTCTGGGACGTCGCCAAGGCCTGACGGCAGGGCCGCGCATCCCCTGACACTCCTCCTGCCGGGGGCGGTCCGCCGCCCCCGGCCCCACATGTGAGATTCCCCGCCGATGTTCGTCTATGTCGTCCGCCGCATCCTCGCGACGATCCCGGTCATGGCCGTGGTGGCACTCTTCGTCTTCTCGTTGCTCTACATTGCCCCCGGCGACCCCGCGGCGGTGATCGCCGGCGACCAGGCGACGCCGGAGGATGTTGAGAAGATCCGCCGCTCGCTCGGCCTCGACCGGCCCTTCGTCATCCGCTTCGGCGAATGGGTCTGGCAGATCGCCCGTTTCGACCTCGGCACCTCCATCTTCACCGGCCTGCCGGTGACCCAGCTCATCGCCCAGCGCCTCGAGCCGACGCTGTCACTGATGGTGGTGACGCTGATCATCGCGGTGAGCATCGCCGTTCCGCTCGGCGTCCTGGCCGCCTGGAAAGCCGGTACGATCATCGACCGCACCATCATGGGCTTCGCCGTCTTCGGCTTTTCCGTGCCGGTCTTCGTGGTCGGCTATATCCTCGCCTATGTCTTCGCCCTCGAGCTCGACTGGCTGCCCGTCCAGGGCTACACGCCGATCTCCCGCGGCTTCTGGCCATGGCTGGAGAACCTGATCCTGCCCTCCATCGCGCTGGGCATGGTCTATATCGCGCTCATCGCCCGCATCACCCGCGCCACGATGATGGAGGTCCTCCAGCAGGACTACATCCGCACGGCCCGCGCCAAAGGCCTGTCCCAGCGCACGGTGCTTTTCCTCCACGCGCTTAAGAACGCCGCCGTGCCGGTCATCACCGTCATCGGCATCGGCGTCGCGCTGCTCATCGGCGGCGCGGTGGTCACCGAGAGCGTCTTCGCCATTCCCGGCCTCGGCCGCCTCACCGTCGATGCGATCCTGAGGCGCGACTATCCGGTCATCCAGGGCCTCGTCCTGCTGTTCTCCTTCATCTACGTCCTCGTCAACCTCGCCGTTGACCTCGTCTACACGCTCGTCGATCCGAGGATCCGCTATTGACAGTGCAGAGCCCCACCACCGTTCCCGCCGACGAGGCGCCGAAGCGCGTCGGCCTGTGGCGCCTTGTGCGCCGCTATCCGACCATCGCGATCGGCTCGACCATCCTCGTCTCGATCATCCTCGTCGCCATCTTCGCGCCCTTCCTCGGCACCGTTGACCCGACGGCGATCTCGACGCGCATGCGCACCCGCGAGCCCTCGGCGCAGTTCTGGTTCGGCACCGACATGCTCGGCCGCGACATCTATTCCCGCGTGCTCTACGGCGCCCGCGTCTCGCTGGTGGTCGGCTTCTCGGTCGCCATCCTTGCCTCAGTGATCGGTCTGACCATTGGCCTCATCGCCGGTTTCATCCGCAAGGCGGACGCCATCATCATGCGGGTGATGGACGGCATCATGTCGATCCCCTCCATCCTGCTCGCCATCGCGCTGATGGCGCTGACCCGCGGCTCGGTCGGCAACGTCATCCTCGCCATCACCATTGCCGAGATCCCGCGCGTCTCGCGCCTCGTCCGCGGCGTGGTGCTGAGCCTGCGCGAGCAGCCCTATGTGGATGCGGCGGTGGCCGCCGGCACCTCGACGCCGGTCATCATCGTCAAGCATATCCTGCCGAACACGCTGGCGCCGATCATCGTCCAGGCGACCTATATCTGCGCCGCCGCCATGATCACCGAGGCGATCCTGTCCTTCATCGGCGCCGGCACCCCGCCGATCATCCCGTCCTGGGGCAACATCATGGCCGAGGGCCGGGCACTCTGGCAGGTGAAGTTCTACATCGTGCTCTTCCCGGCGCTCTTCCTGTCGGTCACCGTGCTCGCCGTGAACCTCCTCGGCGACGGCTTGCGCGACGCGCTCGATCCGCGGCTGGCCAAGACGATCTGAGTCTCAGGGCAAGCGTCCTGAAAACACGAACGGCGCGGGATTGCTCCCGCGCCGTTCGCTTTTGGAAGGATGGGACAGGCCTCAGCCGCCGGAGATGCGCTCCACATCGGCGCCGACCGCCGAGAGCTTGGTCTCCAGCCGCTCGAAGCCGCGGTCGAGGTGATAGACGCGGTTGACCATGGTCTCGCCCTGCGCGGCCAGCGCGGCGATGACGAGCGACACCGAGGCGCGCAGGTCGGTCGCCATGACCGGTGCGCCCTTCAGCGTGTCGACGCCCTCGATGGTGGCGGTCTGGCCGTCGAGATGGATATGAGCGCCGAGGCGGGCCAGCTCCTGCACATGCATGAAGCGGTTCTCGAAGATCGTCTCGGTGATGCGCGAGGTACCCTTGGCGCGGGTCATGAGGCCCATGAGCTGGGCCTGGAGGTCGGTCGGGAAACCCGGATAGGGATCGGTCGTCACCGACACAGGCGAAAGGCCGTGGCCGTTGCGCTTCACCCGGATGCCCGCGTTGGTCGAGGAGATCTCGGCGCCGGCCTCGACCAGCACGTCGAGCGCCGACTGAAGCAGCTCGGGCCGCGCACCCTCCAGCAGCACGTCGCCGCCGGCCATGGCGACGCACATGGCATAGGTTCCGGTCTCGATGCGGTCGGCCACCACGGCGTGGTGCGCGCCGCGCAGGCGCGTCACGCCCGTCACCTCGATGGTCGGGCTGCCATGGCCCTTGATGCGTGCGCCCATCTTGATGAGGCAGTCGGCCAGATCCACGATCTCCGGCTCGCGCGCGGCATTGTGGATCACCGTCGTGCCCTCGGCGAGGGAGGCGGCCATCAGCGCCACATGCGTGCCGCCGACCGTCACCTTCGGGAAATCGATCTCGGCGCCCCTCAGGCCCTTCTCGGCCGAGACGACAGCATATCCGGCATCGATGTCGATGGTCGCGCCGAGGCGCTCCAGCGCCATGAGCAGCAGGTCCACCGGCCGCGTACCGATGGCGCAGCCGCCCGGCAGAGACACCTTGGCCCGGCCCATGCGGGCGAGCAGCGGCGCGATCACCCAGAAGCTGGCGCGCATCGTGGAGACCAGCTCATAGGGCGCCGTCGTGTCGACGATGGAGCGGGCATTGAGACGCACGGTCTGGCCGGTCAGCACCTCGTCGCCGTTGCGCTTGCCGGCGATGGTCACGTCAACGCCGTGATTGCCGAGGATGCGGGCGAGGTTCGACACGTCGGAGAGGCGCGGCACATTGGCCAGCGTCAGCTCGTCCTCGGTGAGCAGCGAGGCGATCATCAGCGGCAGGGCGGCGTTCTTCGCCCCGGAAATCGGAATCGTGCCGTGAAGCGGGCGTCCACCCGTGATGCGGATGCGGTCCATGCGGAACTCCTCGGAGGGAGGGCTCGCCGTCGCGGCGCCCGCCGTCGAATCGCCCGGCGGGGTTTCTGGAGCATGCCGCCGCGGCCGAGCCATCGTCTAGCCGACCAAGGGGGGCGAAACAAGGAAGGCTCTGCGGCGCAAATCGGGCCGGTGCCAGGCCACCGCCCGGGAGGGCGGCAAGGTTCAGCCGGCCTCGTCCTCGCCGGAGGCCCGGGCTTTCGCCTGCTCCTTGCGGCGCTTCAGGTTGGCGCGCAGCTGCGCCGCGAGCCGCTCGGCGCGGGGATCGCGCGGTTTTCCCGTCTCGCCGGCAGCCAGCGCCCCGCCCGCCGCGTCCGCATCCTTCTCCGCCATGCCCGCCATCCCGCTGCTCTCCGCGCGATCCTGCCGCCCGCCGGACGCCCCCGCAACGTCCTCTCCACCAATTCGCCCCGCCGCCCTTGCATCCCGCCGCACCCTGTGGCAGGAACGCGCCTCGTTCGCACCGCGCACCGCTTGGACGCGCGTCGGGCCTCGCTGCGGTAGCTCAGTGGTAGAGCACTCCCTTGGTAAGGGAGAGGTCGAGAGTTCAATCCTCTCTCGCAGCACCATCTCCTTCTCGACTGAAGGGCGCTTGAGACGTTAGCCTCACGGTTTGCGCCAGACGACGTAGTTTTCGAGAGGATCGGTGGCGCCAGTGAAGCGCGCCATTTCGCGATAGCCGGCGGCAGCAATCAGATCCGACGCAAAATCCGGCCGGGCAACCAGTGTATGCGGCGTCGGCACGGCGGCGAGCTCCGCCAGCAATTCCGCTGGAGATCGAGGGACCAGCCGTCTGCGATCCCAAAGCACAAAGGACCCCCAGCGACCGGCATTGGCATAAAAGGCTCGAGCGACACCAAGGTGGCCCACCACAGCGCTTGTAGTATCGTCCGCCATACCGACCAGGGGGTCGCCCTCCCAGCCCATGGTTCGAATGAATGCGGCGGTATCGCGGGCCCGCGACAGCGGCTCGCGGGCCGTGGTCCAGAGGGCCGCGGGGCCTGTCAGGGCTTGAGCGCACAGGACTGACAACACGAGACCCGAGAGCAGGCGTCGCCCGGGCCCAGTCGGCGCCGGATCCTGTATGCGGGCCAGCCAAGTGGCGACGATAAAGGCAAGAAAAAGCAGCCCGCGGTGCCAGGTATTGCTGCCATAGACCGCGAAGAAGACGCCAATCGTCCCAGTCAGGGCGACGACGAGAAAAACCAAAGCGGCGGGTCGGTGACGCAGCGCCACGAGCGTGGCCACAATGATCGCCAGAGCCGGAACGGCGGTCAGGGCATTGTGGGAGGGCCCGAGCAGGGCCGAGACGCTGGCGATCTCACCGAGGCGGGACCACAGCGCCCGCGGCAAGGTTGTGGCACCGCCAGTGATGGCCGCATGGGCCGGAAGGGCGACGGCCGCGAGCCAGCCGAGGGCGAAGATTAAGGTGGCCAGGGCTTCGGCGCGGCCGGGTAGCGAGTCATCGCCATCCTCCCACAGCCGGGCGGCTACAATCGCCAGAAATGCGGCGGCGGCCAGAATGGCGCAGAGGATATGAACCTGCGCTAGCAGGACCAGCGTTGCCGCCAGGAGGAACGGGTGCCGTCGCCGTTGCTGCCAAAGGCAGCAGAAGACAATCAGAAGGAGGGCGCCAATGGCATAGCTGCGGCTCTTCACGCCGTACTCGAACAGCACGAAATAGCCAAAGGGGAAGAGGATCTTCTCGACGCGGGTCATTGGCGCACGCCACAGCACCAGTGCAACCACGGCGGTCATGCACAGAATGACCGGCACATGCATGAGCCGGGGATCGGCGGCAAATCGCGTCAGTGGCATCAGGACGAGATGCCAGAGCGGCGGATGCCCCTCATAGCGCAGGTTCCAGATCAGATCGCGGAGACCGTTGCTGTCACGTGCGATCAGCCACGCCTGAATCTCGTCGCGCCACATCGTATGGTGAACTGCGCCGGCGGTAGCGAGCACAACGAAGGCGACGACCAAGATGGTCGGCCAAAGCCACGGCGCAGTTTGCATGGCAACTGCCGGCGGCGGGCGCGTCATCGGCGACGCACCGAGAAGACCAGGTGCCGGCGTAGCAGGAAGACAATGCCGAAGCTCAGAGCGATGGCGCCAAGCTTTGCAACAGGCGGTTCCAGCCCTGCGACGTCGACGGCGACAGCGACCGTCGCCGCCGTCACGGCGAGGCCTGCGAGGCCGCTCGCGGCGAACTCAGTCAACAACCGTGCCTGTGGCTTGCCGGTCGCGACGCCGTCAAAAACGAAGCGGCTGGACAAAGCGAAATGAAGCAGCAGCCCGGCCAGATAGCCCAGGGAAGCTGCGATGACGCTCGCAAAGTTCCAGCTCATCAATGCGAGAAACAGCCCGGTATCGATGGCCAAGGCCAGGGTGCTGACCAGGCCATAGGCGACGACCTGTCGCCACCATACGCCTCCGGTCCGTCGTGACGGCGCCGGCCCGCCGGTGGGCGAGGAGGCGTCAGCGGACACGCTGCGGGACCGCGCGAAGGCTCGCGAGGGCCGCGACCCGGCCACCTTCGCCGGCCTCATGGTACTCAGCATCCTCATTGACGTTCCAGACGTCATAGACCTGCCGTCCCGCCACGATGTTCTCGACCGCCAACATGGCCGTCATCATCGCATGATCCTGATTGTTGTACTTGTGCATGCCGTTCCGGCCCACGAGGTGCAAGTTCGGCATCCGTTCGGCGAGTTCACCGCGGATCGCTTCGACATGGGTCTTGTAGGTTTCGTCGTAGACCGGATAGGCCTTTTGCTGGCGTACCACACAGCCGTCGATGCAGTCGGCCTCCGATGCGAGCCCGATCGTCGCGAGTTCGCGCCGGGCGAGCGCGATGAGCTCCTCGTCGCTGCTGGTCCAGAGCGTGTCGCCCTCGAAACAGAAGTATTCGAGACCCAGGCAGGCAAGCTTGGGATCGGGCACCATGTCCGGAGACCAGGACCGGAAATTCTGGATGCGGCCGACCTTCACCGCAGGATCGTGGATGTAGATCCAGTTGTCGTCGAACAGATCAGGCTGGTCGACGATCAGCGCGACGGTGATGAAGTCGCGATAGCGCAGCCCGTCGGCGGCCGAACGGGAGGCCAGTTGGGGCTCGATTGCATCGGCCAGGTCGCGAAGGGGCGCTGACGATATGACATGGTCCGCCTCATAGCGGTGCTGCCGGCCGAGCTGATCGGTGGCCGACACAATGTAGCGGCCGCTGTCGCTGTCGCGCGTAATCCCACCGAGCGCTTGTCCCATATGGAGCACGCCGCCGCGGGCGACGACACTGGCGGCCGCGGCTTCCCACATCATGCCGGGGCCAAGGCGAGGGTAGTCGAACTGTTCGATCAAGGTCTTGATCGGCCTGCCATCCTTGCCGATGGCCACCGCGTCTGGCCACAGCGACTTGCGCAGAGCCGCCGTGGCCGCTTCAAGGAGGTTGAGCCCCTTGATCCGCTGGGCGGCCCAATCCGCGGAAATCTCGTCGCAGGACATGCCCCAGACCTTTTCCGTGTAAGTCTTGAAGAACATGCGATAGAGCCGCTCGCCGAACTGGTTCGAGACCCATTGGTGAAAGGTTTTGACATCCCGGCGTGGAAATAGCCTGGCTTTCAAATAGGAGAGGACGCACAGGCCCGCCTCGACCAGACCGAGATTGCCAAGAGCTTCCCCTGCGCGCAGCGGATAGGAATAGTATTTTCCACCGTAGTAGATGCGGCTGAGCCTTGGCCGACGGATGAAATCGTCGGGGAGAATTTCCCGCCAGAGTGCGACGATTTCGGCCGACTTCGAAAAGAAGCGATGGCCTCCGATATCAAACAGAAAGCCCTTGTAATTGACGGTGCGGCTGATGCCGCCGACGTAGTGGGGGTCGGCTTCGATGATGGTCACCGACCGTCCATGCTGTGTCAGCAAATATGCGGCTGTGAGACCGGCCGGACCGGCACCTATAATGACCGTATCCGCCTTGGTCATGGTTTCCATCGTCAAAGAATCAACCTCTCGCTCGGCGCGTCGATAATGCTCAAGCGTTCTACGCACAACCGTTTAGCAAGCCCAGAGGTACGTTGATGCAAGGGTGGAAATGGCGGTATCGGGTCTCGTCAGCTGGTTCCGACCCCGTGGCTTTTTCCATAGCAAAGCCGTTGAAGGCTTTTTCGAATGGCGATGACGTCTTGACCTGAGACCGGCGATTCAGGGGCAGTCTCAAGGCCTGCAGCTACAATCGACGATGCAGGCGGCGGCGACATGTCTTCCCAGCGGCGGTTGCGTTTTTGGGCGGAGTGCTCGGGATGACGCTCCTTGCTTCGGCTTGGCGAAGGTTGGTGTTTGTGTACGAGTTCAATCCTCTATCGCAGCACCATTTTCTCAGGTTTCCCTGCTCAAATCCTGTTCACGTTGCGGTTGAGACGCGCCCTAGATCCGACTCCAGTCTCGCTGCGCCTTTATCTTCCGAGCGTAATCCGCTCCGAGTCCGATGTGTTTCGTGACGACGTCTAGAAGTGTTCCCGCAACGTCTAATAACTCTCTGTTATTTAGTGAAGCCGATAATTGCTCAAATATGTAACGCCATTCTACGAATGCGTTTGAAAATTCCGCAAGGCGGCCGCGGAGGTCCCCTGCCCCAAAATGAGTGGCCGCATCTTGCTGCACGTCGTCGCTAAGCTGAGAGAAAATTACAGAAAGACGATGTTCGCGGGTAGTAGTTCCTTTCTCAAAAAACAAAAGTGACTTCAGGTAGAGCTCGCAAGCAAAGGCTAGGTTCGTAACTGCAGGAATGGGGAGCCACTCCACTTCGCCGTTTCGATCAGCGCGCCCCTCTAGCGCGCGCAACGCCGCAATATGAAAACCTATCCCTTGCTGCGCCATCCTTCTGGCCGCGTTCGCTTGCCCCTCACGCTGGACCCAGTCTGTGCTTTCCAAAAAACTACCTCCACGGCGGCGCGGCAATCCCGGGACGTCGCCCGCGATCTCCAAATGGTCGAGACAGACAATAATCAAACTTAGCAGCATCGCTGTTGGAAGCGCGACACCCTGCCGCCGATCCCTCACCCGCCGTCACGGGTTGATCCGCCGTGGCGGAAACCGTAGGTCTTGGCCCCGAGGCGTGTGCTGCGTGCGCCGGGATCAGCCCGAAACGGAGACCTGGACCGAACCGTTCCGAGGAGCGCAGCCTTGTCCGCCCATCACGCCCCCTCGCCCCGCGCCCGATCGGTGCTGCGCGCCTTCTTCGAGAGCTCGGCCGCCGGCGGCATCGTGCTCATGGTCGCCGCGGCGCTGGCCATGGTCGTGGCGAATTCCCCGCTCGCGCCCGCCTATTTCGCCGCGCTCAAGGCCTATATCGGCCCCTTGAACCTGCTCCACTGGATCAACGACCTCTTGATGGCGGTGTTCTTCCTGCTGGTCGGCCTCGAGATCAAGCGCGAGTTCCTCGACGGCCAGCTCGCGACATGGCCGCGCCGCGTGCTGCCCGGCATCGCCGCCGCGGGCGGCATGGTGGCCCCCGGCCTCGTCTTCGTCGCGTTCAACGCCGCCTCGGGCGAGACGCTGCGCGGCTGGGCCATCCCGACTGCCACCGACATCGCCTTCGCCCTCGGCGTGCTGGCCCTTCTCGGGCCCCGCGTGCCGGTCTCGCTCAAGATCTTCCTCACGGCCCTCGCCATCATCGACGATCTCGGCGCGGTCATCATCATCGCCGCCTTCTACACGGCCAATCTGTCGCTCGCCTGGCTCGCCGGCGCCTTTGGCGTGCTGGCCGTCCTCGCCGTCCTCAACCGCATGAATGTGCGCTCGCTCGCGCCCTATCTCCTGCTCGGCGCCGTCCTCTGGGTTCTGGTGCTGAAATCCGGCGTCCACGCGACGCTGGCCGGCGTCGCGCTGGCCCTCACCATCCCGCTCCGCGGCGCCGATGGCCGCGGCGACGATCACTCGCCGCTGCACGTGCTGGAACACGCCATCCAGCCCTGGGTCGCCTTCGCCATCGTGCCGATCTTCGGCTTCGCCAATGCCGGCGTGTCGCTGGCCGGTTTCTCGCTCGCCTCGCTGCTGGCGCCGCTGCCGCTCGGCATCGCCGCCGGACTCTTCGTCGGCAAGCAGGTCGGCGTCTTCGGCACGACCTTCCTCGCCGTGCGCCTCGGCTGGGCCGACCGGCCGGAGGATGCCACCTGGCCGCAGGTCTATGGCGTCGCCCTGCTTTGCGGCATCGGCTTCACCATGAGCCTGTTCATCGGCCTGCTCGCCTTCCCGTCCAGCGCGGTGCTGCAGGACCAGGTGAAGGTCGGCGTGCTCGCCGGGTCGATCCTGTCGGCGGTTGTCGGCACGCTGGTGCTGCTGGTGGCCAAGCGCGAGGCGGTCCCCACCCCGAGCCGCTGACGGCTCACCCAAGGTCGCGCTCGAAGGCGGCGAGCACGGCGTCGAAACTCTCTGGTTCCGGCGCGGTCGAGGCCCGTCGCGGCGCCGGTGCCGGCCGGCCGGCGCGCCAGTCGGCATGGCGGGCGCGGATCACCGCCAGCAGCGCCTCGAACTCCTCCGGCGGATCCACAGGCAGATGCGCCAGCGCCGCCTCCTCCCGGAAGGCCGCGAAGTCCGAGACCACGACGGGAATGCCGAGCGCCTGGGCGCGGGCGAGCGTGCCGGAGGTCTCCCCGCAGGACGGAAACCGCAGGTTCACCTGCAGGTCGAGGCGCTGTTGCCAGGCGGTGAGCGTCTCCTCGTCGACATAGCCGGTGAATGTCACCCGGTCGCCGATGCCGGCGTCGGCGGCCCGGGCCGCGGCGGCGCGGCGTTGCTCCGCGTCGATGGCGCCGACAAAGACCAGCTGCGTCGCGGCCTGGTCCTCCGCCGGAAGGCCGCGCAGGAAGGCCGCGAAGGCGTCGATCAGCACGTGGTTCCGCTTGGTCGGATTGAAGAAGCCGACGGATCCCACGGTGAACGGGGCTCCGGCCTCGCGCGGTGGAACCGGCGGCGGCGATGGCCCAAAGGGCGCCGGGTGCCGCGCCACGCGCACCGGCGACAGGGGCGCGCCGGCGATCCGCTCCGTCATCAGTCGCAGCCGCGCATAATGCGAATGAACGATGAGGCCCGAGGCCTGCCGCGTGGCGAGGCCGAGACCGAGGATGAAATAGCGCCCGGTCTCCGGCAGGTCGTCGAAGCCGGCGATGAGCCGCGCGGTTCCGGCCCCATGCTCGTCCACCAGGGCCGCCTTCTCCTCGGCGGGGCCAAGTCCGTAGAGCCTCTTGCGGGCAAGGCTGCGGATCAGCGGATAGGTGCTGAGGTCGTGGATGACGGCGATGACAGGCACGGGCAGGCCGCGGGCCAGGGCCCCCCAGATCCAGCCGTGAAACGTATTGGCGGCGAGGAAAACCACGGCGAGGTCGCCCGGTGCCATGGCCTGCGCGTTGAGGCCCGCGGCGGGCCGCACCGGCAGCTGTCCGGCGCGGGTCATGAGCCCCGGATGGTCCGGGCCGACCTCGTCCCACAGCACGAGTCGGGAGACGACCTCCGGTCCGCGGGCGGTGATCAGATCGTCGACGAGCTGGCGCAGGTAGTCGGCCGTGCCCGTGGGCGCTGGCGGCACGGGGGAGAGCAGGTGCAGCCTCATCGAGCGACCCGCAGCACCGCGCCGATCGCCGGATCGGCGGCGGCCGCAGCGAGCACGGCGTCCCAGCTGCAGCCCGCCACCTCAGGCCTGCGCGCCCCGGCCCGGGCGCGGATCGCATCGCGGTCGGTGAGGTCGAGCGCCGCCAGCCCTGCGGCAAAGGCATCCGGCGCGACGCAATGAACCCCGGGTGCCCCCGTCCGCTCCTTATGGCCGCGGAAGGCGATGGGCGTGCCCACCACCTCGCTCATGCCGAGCAGCGCCTCGGCGGTCTTCAGACTGGTTCCGCCGCCGGTCGTCAGCGGCAGGATCGCCACATCCGCGAGGCGGAATGCGGCGCTCCGCGTCGCTGCGTCGACGCGCCCGAGGGCGTGGATCTGCGGCATGGCCCCGCCCCGCTGCCGCAGCCAGTCCGCATAGGGTCGGCAGACCTCGCCCATGAGCAGGAGCTGAAAGCCGGCGAGGGCTCCGCCCGGCGCCATGGACGTGACCACGAGATCGCGCAGGCCGATCCAGTTGGGCAGGTAATCGGCGCCGATGAAGGCGAGGACCGGCAGGCCGGGGTCAAGGCGGGCCTGCAACCGCGCCAGCGCCGCGGCATCGCTGTTGTCGCCCGCGACCGGCGGGTCGGCGCCGTTCGGCACGAGCGCGACGCTGGTTGCGCCCATGGCCCGATATCCCGCCGCATCGGCCTCGCTGCAGCCAATGACCAGGTCGGCGCGGGCGATGAGGGCGCGCTCCAGCGTGGCGAGCCGCTCGACGATGGCCGGGGCCGTGCGGCCGAGGCGGGCGAGGAGCTCCCGACGGGCGCGCCATTCGACATTGTGGCCACTATAGACAACGGTGATCGCTTTGCTTTCGGCCAGCGGCGCCACCAGCGGCCAGAGAAAGGGCTGCTCGCACCAGATGACGTCCGGTGCCAGCATCTCCAGGCGGGCCGCGAGGCGGTGACGCAAGGCCGGGTCGCGCCGGACGGCATCGGCGAGACGCAGTTCGAAGGCGTGAGGATCGGCCGTCACCCAGCGGTCGGATTCGGTATCGAGGGCGATGTCATCCGGCCCGCCATCGTCGCGGCGTCACGCAGAGCGGCCGGCGATCGCCGCCTAGCCGCTCGATGAGGCGGCCGAGGCGGTCGGTACGGATCTGTCCGCCGGTGACAATCTCCCGGAGCGGAAAGTTCACCAGCTGGACGACCCGTGGCGCCGTCATCGCCCGCCCGGACGGTCCTGGCTGCCGGCGCCCGGTGTCGCGGCGGCCTCCATCTCCACGAGCCGTGCGGTGAGCTGATCGAGCCTGCGTTCATAGAGGGCGCTGGTGGCGTCGAGGCCGTGGCGCAGGTGCTCGACCTCGGCCTCCAGGCGCGCCACCCGGAGCGACAGCGCGCGCCGCCGCCGCAGCCACCGCCGCCCCCGCCGCAAATGGTGTCGCAAGAGCCCGATCACGCCTGTGGCATGCCCCATTCCCATGTCGCGTCGTTAGTCCAAAAACACGCCCCCTTGCAACCCTGAGGCGAGATGCACAGGTCAGCTCCGCTCGATCCGCGCCGCCTTGGCCGGGTCGAACCACCAGGTGGATGGCACGCCCTTGGCATAGCGCGGCTTGGTCTCGGGGAAGCCGAACATGTCCCAATAGGCCAGCCAGCTCGACGGCTTGTACCAGTTGGGCACCCAGTAGCGCCCGGCGCGCAGCACCCGGTCGAGGCAGCGGCAGAGCACGGTCAGCTCGGCGCGGCTGTTGGCGGCGAGGATCTTGTCGATCAGCGCGTCGATGACCGGATCGGCGATGCCGGCAAGGTTCTGCGAGCCCGGCTGGCGGCCGCTCTGCGAGCCGAAGAAGGTGCGCAGCGATTCGCCGGGCGTGAGCGACAGCGAATAGCGGCGGATCGTCAGGTCGAAGTCATAGTCCTTCAGCCGCGCCTGGTACTGGGCCGAATCCACCCTGCGGATGTTGGCCTCGATGCCGAGGCGGCGGAGATTCGCCACGAAGGGCTGGGTGTGGCGCTCCAGCGAATTGTCGAAGTCGAGGAACTCCACCGTCATGGCCCGGCCCGCCGGGTCGAGGAGACGGTTGTCCCTCAACGTGAAACCCGCCTCGCGCAGCAGCTGCGTCGCCAGGCGGAGAAGATTGCGGTCCTGGCCCGAGCCGTTGGACACGGGCGGCACATAGGGCTCGCCAAAGACCTCGTCAGGCGTCCGGCCCGGGAAGGGCTCGAGCACGGCGAGCTCTTCGGCAGACGGCGCGCCGGTCGCCATGAGCGGCGAGTTCTGGAAGAAGGAATGGGTGCGCCGGTAGCTGTCGAACATGACGTTCTTGTTCGTCCATTCGAAATCGAAGGCGAGGCCGAGCGCCTCGCGCAGCTTCGGATGGGCGAACTTCTCGCGGCGGGTGTTGATGAACCAGCCCTGCGCGCCCGACGGCGTCTCGTCGGAAATCTCGCGGCGCACGACCCGGCCATCCTTGGCGGCGGGGAAGTCGTACTGCGTCGCCCAGGCGCGCGAGGTGAACTCCTCGCGGAACGTGTAGGTACGGCTCTTGAAGGCCTCGAAGGCGACGTCGCGGTCGCGGAAGAATTCGAGGCGGATCGTGTCGAAATTGTTCTGGCCGAGCGCGACGGGCAGCTTCTCGCCCCACCAGTCCCTGACACGGTCATATTCGATGAAGCGGCCCGCCTCGAAGCGGCCGACCTTGTAGGCGGCCGAGCCGAGCGGCACGTCCATGGTGGAGGCCTCGAAATCGCGGTTGGCGTACCAGGCCTTCGACAGGATCGGCAGGCCGGCGATGGTGAGCGGCAGCGAGCGCGATCGACCGGGTGCGAAGCGGATGACGACGACCTTGGCGCTCTCCGCCTCGGCGCCCGCGAGGTCGCGCAACACGACGCGCAGCAGCGGATGCCCCTTCTCCTTCAGCGTCAGGAACGACCAGGCGACATCCTCGGCGGTGATCGGCGTGCCGTCGTGGAACCGCGCGGCATCGCGGATGGTGAAGCGATAGGTGAGCCCGTCGGCGCTCATGCGGACGCGCTCGGCGACGAGGCCATACATGGAATCCGGCTCGTCGCCGGAGCCGGTCATCAGGCTGGCGAAAATGCCGTCGAGGCCGGGCGGCGCGTCGCCGCGCAGGACCAGCGTGTTCATCGTGTTGAAGGTGGTGGGGTTCTGGTTGAACGCCCAGCTCGCCGCCGTATGGACGAAAGTGCCACCCTTGGGCGCTTGCGGATTCACATAGTCGTAATGGCGGAAGTCGGCGGGATATTTGAGGTCGCCGAAGGAGGAGAGGCCATGGCTTTCGGTCTCGGCCTGCGCCAGCGCGCCACGCGTCAGGAGGAGTCCGGCGCTGGCCGCGCCGGCGGCGAGGGTCAGGACGGTGCGGCGAGACGGGCGCGGGGTTCGGCGCGGAAGGATGGGTCGCTGCATGGTCGCTCGGCCTCCTGATGCGGTGGGCGAGAGGGTAGAGCCTGAAGGCGCGCTGTCAAAGGCGAGGCCCTGCGGCGCCGAAACGCAGCCTGTCTCATTGGAAACACAGCCTCTTCCGTACCGGCACGGAAGCTCAGCGTCGCGCTGCCATAGCCAAGGCGTCAGAGGGGCGGTGGCCTCCATGGCCGATGCGGCCTTCGACCCGCACGCGGCGACGGAGGCGACCGCCGGGGACCTCGGACACCCTCACCCGGAAGGATCCTCGATCATGTCATTCACGCGTCGCTTCTCTGCCTCCGCCGCCGCCTTCGGGTTGGCCGTCACCGTCCTGTCGGGCAGCAACGCCCTCGCCCAGCGCGACCCGCCCGCCCCGCCGGCCGTCCAGGCCGAATTCCGCACCTTCATCGCCGAGTTCCGCACCGCACTGCGCGCCAACGACCCGAGCGCCGTGGCCTCGCTCACCCGCATGCCGATCTACTATGACGACGCCCACCGCGACCGGGCCTATTTCGAGAGCCGGATCTATCGGCAGATGTTCACGCAGCGAAACCGCAGCTGCCTGCAGACGGCGCGCCCTGTTTACGACAAGCCGCCCGGCAGCGACGGCTACTATGTCCTGACCTGCGGCGACATGCTGTTCAGCTTCACGAAGAAGGCGGACGGCTTCCGCTTCGAGGGGACCCACCCCAACGACTGATGTCCCACGGCCCAGGGCCCTTACCCGATCGGCAGCACGTTGGTGTGCTTCACCTGGGCAAGGGCGAAGGAGCTCTCGATCGAGGCGATGCCGTCGAGGCGTGTGAGCCGGGCCTTCAGGAAACGCTCATAGGCCGGCAGGTCGGCGCAGACGACGCGCATGAGATAATCGCGCTGGCCGGTCATCAGGTAGCACTCCATCACCTCCGGCCAGCGCGACACGGCCTCGGCGAAGCGGTCGAGGTCCTCCTCGCGCTGGCGCTCCAGCTTGATCGAGATGAAGATGCTCACGGGGAGGTCCACCGCCTTCTGGTCGACCACGGCCACATAGCCGCGCAGGATGCCGGCCTCCTCCAGCCGCTTCACCCGGCGCAGGCAGGGCGTCGCGGAGAGCCCCACCTTTTCCGCCAGGGCCTGGTTGGTGATGCGCCCGTCGCGCTGCAGCTCGGCGAGGATGCGGCGGTCGATGGCATCGAGCGTCATGGCGATCTTCCACTCTTGAGAGGCGAAGAATTAGCAGGATCTGCTGATTGTGTCCCATCTGTCAGATGATCTTTGGTGTGAATGCTCCGGCTCCTGTTGGCATGATCGCGCGTCTTTCTTCTCCCCGCCGCCGCCCGGAGACCGCCGTGACCGACCGCCTGAAGGCCCTCGCCGCGCTTGAGCAGAAGATCCTCTGGCTCGCCTCCTGGACGATCCACAATGCCAACCATCTGCGCGACAACCGCGACTGCCTGAAGGTCGGCGGCCACCAGGCCTCCTCCGCCTCGCTCGCCACCATCATGACGGCACTCTATTTCGCCGTGCTGCGGCCCGAGGACCGGGTGGCGGTGAAGCCGCATGCGAGCCCGAACTTCCACGCCATCCAGTATCTGCTGGGGAACCAGACGCGTGAGAAGCTGGAGAATTTCCGCGGCTACAAGGGCGCGCAGAGCTACCCCTCCCGCACCAAGGACGGCGACGACGTCGATTTCTCCACCGGCTCGGTCGGGCTTGGCGTCGCCCAGACGCTGTTCTCCTCGCTCGCCCAGGACTATGTGCGCGCCCATGGCTGGGGCACGGACCGGCCCGAGGGCCGCATGGTCGCGCTGATCGGCGATGCCGAGATGGATGAGGGCAATATCTACGAGGCGCTCATCGAGGGCTGGAAGCACGGCCTCAGGAACACCTGGTGGGTGGTCGACTACAACCGCCAGAGCCTCGACGCTGTGGTGCGCGAGGGCCTGTGGGAGCGCTTCGAGGCCATGTTCCGCAATTTCGGCTGGGACGTGGTGATCCTGAAATATGGCAAGCTGCTGGAAGCCGCCTTTGCCGAGCCCGGCGGCGAGCGGCTGCGCCAGTGGATCGACACCTGCCCGAACCAGCTCTATGCGGCGCTCTGCTACCAGGGCGGCGCGGCCTGGCGGAAGCGCCTGCAGGACGATATCGGCGACCAGGGCGCGGTGACGGCGCTCCTCGATCGGCGCTCCGATGCGGAACTCGCCCGGCTGATGACGAACCTTGCCGGCCACGACATGCCCTCGCTGCTCGAAGCCTTCGAGAGCATCGACCACGACCGGCCGGTCTGTTTCATCGCCTATACGATCAAGGGCTTCGGCCTGCCCTTCCAGGGCCACAAGGACAACCATGCGGGGCTGATGACGCCGACGCAGATGGAGGCCTTCCGCGCCGCCATGAACGTGACGCCGGGGCGCGAATGGGAGCCCTTCGAGGGCCTGTCAGTGCCAGAGGCCGACCTCAAGACCTTCCTGAAGCGCGTGCCCTTCGCGGCGCGCGGCCGCCGCCGCTACACTGCCGGCAAGCTGCCGATCCCCGAGCGTCTCGCCGTGCCGGCTCAAGCCTCGATGTCGACCCAGCAGGGCTTCGGTCTCATCCTCAACGAGATCGCGCGGGGCAACGAACCCTTCGCCGAGCGCATCGTCACCTGCTCGCCGGACGTGACCGTCTCGACCAATCTCGGCGCCTTCGTCAACCGCCGCGGCCTCTTCGCCCGCGAGGCGCTGGCGGACACGTTCCGCCAGGAGCGCATCCCCTCGACCTTCGCCTGGGATTTCTCGCCGAAGGGCCAGCATATCGAACTCGGCATCGCCGAGATGAACCTCTTCATCCTGCTCTCGGCCCTCGGCCTCACCCATTCCATCCACGGCGAGAGGCTGCTGCCCGTCGGCACGCTCTATGACCCGTTCATCCAGCGCGGCCTCGATGCCCTCAACTATGCCTGCTACCAGGATGCCCGCTTCATGCTGGTGGCGACGCCGTCCGGCGTGACGCTGGCCCCCGAGGGCGGCGCCCACCAGTCGATCGCCACCCCGCTGATCGGCATGGCGCAGGACGGCCTCGCCGCCTTCGAGCCGGCCTTCGTCGACGAACTCGCCGCCATCATGCGCTTCGGCTTCGACTATATGCAGCGCGACGGCGAGGGCGATCCGGACGAGGAGACCTGGCTGCGCGACGAGACCGGCGGCTCGGTCTATCTGCGCCTGTCGACCCGCACCATCGACCAGCCGCAGCGTGCCATGGACGCGGCGCTGTCCGCCGATGTCATCAATGGCGCCTACTGGATGCGCAGGCCCGGGCCGAACGCCTCGGTGGTGATCGCCTATATGGGCGCCGTGGCGCCCGAGGCCATCGCCGCGGCGGGGCTCCTCGCCGAGACCCACCGCGATGTCGGGGTCCTCGCGATTACCTCCGCCGACCGGCTCAATGCGGGCTGGACGGCGGTCGAACGCGCCCGTCAGCGCGGCCATCACGGCGCGACGAGTCATGTGGAGCGGCTGCTCGGCGGGCTGTCGCGCGATTGCGGCCTGGTGACGGTGATCGACGGCCATCCGGCGACGCTGGCCTGGCTCGGCGCCGTCCACGGCCATCGGGTGCGCTCGCTCGGTGTCGAGCATTTCGGCCAGACCGGCACGATCGACGATCTCTACCGCCACCACGGCATCGACGCCAATGCCATCCTCCATGCCGCCCAGGCGGTGATGGGCGCCCGCCCCGTCCGCTACCTGCGCCAGCTCGCCTGAGCCGTCCCGGGGCGGGACGACGGGGTTAACCGCCAGGCTTGGCGGCGGTGTCCCGCGCGACGGCATACGGTTTCTGATGGCCCGCTACGGTCTCGGCGCGGCCCGGTCCGGCCCGATTTGGCCGGGGGCAAAGCCGGAACGCGGCTGTTCTCCTGATTCGGACGCGATTCGTTCGCCGGCTGATCGAAGGGTTAACGGCGACAGGTGTCGCGGCGTCATCCGTCCGACCTTGAAGGGCTCAGGCGACCCACAGTCCCTCGGACCTGCGCGACGGCGCCCTGCCCCGAAACGGCACGCGCCGGTCATCTCCACCATGGGCCTAAGCGCCCGTCCGCGCACCACACCGCGCGACACGCGTCCGCGATCGGCCCGAAACCCCCGCCATTCCGCCAGAACGAACCACGATCCAACCGATGTCCGTGATTCGGACGGGATTCGTTCACCGCCCGGTCCGAGGGTTAACGCGCCGCGTCAGACGTCCACGGGATCAGCTGCGGCCGGACCTGACCGGCGGCATGACGAGGCGCTGCGCCCGGCAGGCGCGCCGGTCGATCTCCTCGCAGGCGGTGAAGTTCATGTCGCGGCCGATGCAGATGCGCACCTCGCGCAAGCGGCGCTGGTCGCACTGGACGGCGACCATGTCGCGGCCGAGCCCCGGATTGGCGCGGACGAAAGCCTCCTCCACCTCATCCGGCGTCACCGTCTTCGGCTCGGCGAGGGCCTCGAACTCCCGGGGAATGCGGATCTTGGCGCGGGCCTGGCGCACCTGCTCGAAATAGCTGCGCGGTGAGCGGGCGTCGGAACAGGTGCCGTGCTTGGCCCACTGGTGTCGCACCAGGCCCGGCGCCGGCATGATGTCGAGCATGCCGTTGATGACGGAGCGGTCGAGATAGGGCGGCGGCACCTGGCAATATTCCGGGAAGCCGCGGGTGCGCTGCGGCCAGAGGCCATGGACGACGAAGGCGAAGGGCCTGTCACCGGCGCATTGCATGGACTGCGAGGTGCGCTCGGCATTGGCCTCGCAGAAGGATGGCGACCAGGACAGGGCCAGCACGAAGAAGTCGAAGGAGCCCGGCGCGGCGCCCGGCTGGGCCTGCGCCCGTGCCAGCGTTGCGGTGGCAAGCCCCGCCGTCAGCCCCGCGGCGAGGAGCGCCGCACAAAGTACGGCCATCCGGCCGCCACGCACTGCCCGGAGAACCAGCCGCATACCGACCATGGAACACCTCCCACGCTGCCGGCAGTGTCGCCGTCTCTCAGGAACGAAACAAGAACGGAGTTTTCCGGATGGCGGTCCGCGCCGTCACGGGCCGCCGTCAGGGACGGGCCATCCGGCAGGACGGGTCGAAGCTGCGGCCGCGGTCGAGGCCGGTGACGCACCACTCCACGCCGTAGGTGGCGCCGATGATCCCCTGGTCCTCGAGGATCGCATAGTCGACGCGGCGCACCCGTCCGTCGGAGAGCACGGCCCGCGCCGTGCAGAAGCGCCGCGGGATCAGGTTCTGGTTATAGGGATTGGTGGTGACGAGCCGCACATGGTCGAAGCCGCGGATGGTGAGGCGCGAGTTCCAGAACCGCTCCTCCTTCTCGGCAAAGCGCCGCTGGATCTTCTCCAGCGCGGCGCTGTCATCGCAGGGCAGCAGCTGGTTCTGATAGCGCGGATCGCGGAACAGCAGCACGCCGGCAACGCCACGCATCCTGAGATCCTCGCCGAGGCCGGCGAGGTCGCCGGGCACGCGGCTCGTCGTCCAGGTCGTGCCGTTGAGCCCGCGGGGGCCGGCGGTCTGCGCCTCGGCCGGCGCATGGGCCAGACCGGCGGCAAGGGCGACGAGGAGGGCAAGAAGGCGCGGGCGCATGGGGCGTCTCACTGCGGATCGAATGCTGCCGCGACGATCCACGGGCGATGCCGCCGGGTCAAGGGCGCCCGGGCCACAGCGGCGCGAAATCGACGGGTTCGGCGCCTCAGGGGCGGCGGATGCGCACATAGAGCGCGCCGGCGCCGCCATGGCCGGGAGCCGCCTCCTCGAAGCCGATGACGAGGGGCCGCATCTCCGGCAGCGACAGCCATTCCGGCACCACTCGCCTGAGCACGCCGCGCGAGGCATAGGGGTCGGGGCGGAACGTGTCCTCGTCAATGTCGCGCAGGCGCTTCGGCGCGCCCTTGCCGGTGATGACGATGACCAACTGGTGGCCCTCGGCCTGGGCGCGGCGCAGGAAGGCGATGAGCCGGCGATGCGCCGCATCCTGGGTGAGCCCGTGCAGGTCGATCCGCGCATCGGCATCCCGCCGGCCGCGCAGCAACTGGCGCTTCAGGCCCTTCTCCAGGGCGGCGAGTGGGGGCGGCGCTGGGGGCGCGGGCGGCACGGCCTTGGTCGCCGTGCGGCGGGCGGGCTTCACCGGTGCCACCTCGACCACGGGGGGCGCCGGTTCGGGCTCGGGCTCCGGGGCCACCCGCGCCGGGTCGAGCGGCGTGACGGACCGCGCCACATGCGACCACAGGCGCTTGTCCTCGGCCGAGAGGTCCCTCTTGCGGCGGCTCACGGCCGCGGCTCCGGCACCGGCACCTGCGCCGCCTCCGGCGAGAGGCTCTTCGGCAGCAGCACGAACCAGTTGGCGCGGTGGCGGATGCGGCCCGCCACCGATCCCGCCTCGGGCCCGGTGCCGAGATAGAGGTCGCCGCGCGCGGGGCCGACAATGGCGGAGCCGGTGTCCTGCATCACCATGAGCCGCCGGAAGGGCTCGCCCGTCTCGCCGATACCGGTCGGCATCAGGCCTTCGATGAAGACCGGCGTGCCATAGGCGTGGACGTTGCGGTCGACGGCGATGGTGCGCCAGTCCGTCACCGGCACGCCCTGGGCGCCGATCGGCCCGTCCTCGGCCGAGAGCTCGCTCTTCACCCGGAAGAAGACATAGGAGCGGTTCTGCCGGCGCACGTCGCGGGCGGGCTCCGGATTGTCGGCCATCCAGGCGCGGATGAAATCCATCGACATCTGCTCGCGGTTCGCGATGCCGCGCTCGATCATCACCCGGCCCACCGGCACGTAGCGGTGGCCGTTATGGGCGGCATAGCCGATGCGCAGGGTCGAGCCATCGGGAAAGCGCAGCCGCGCCGATCCCTGGATCTGCGTGAACATGACGTCGACCGGATCGCGCGCATAGGCGATCTCCAGCCCCCGCCCGGCCAGCGCACCCTCCTCGATCTCGCCGCGGTCGAAATAGGGCAGGAAGCGGCCGTTGACCCAGCGCCCGGCACCCGAACGGGCATCGAAGCCGGCGCCGCCGCGGGCCGAGACGAGATCCTCGGGCTTGGCGTGAAAGGGGGCCGGAAAGGCGTCGCTGCGCTCGCGTGCGGCCAGCACCTCTGGCTCGTAATAGCCGGTGAGGAAGCCGTCAGCCTCGGTGCGCTCGCCGAAGCGGGCGATACGGACCGGGCGGAACTCGGCCTCGAAGAAGGCGCGCGCCGCCGCCGCCGTGACCGGATCGGGCAGGGCCATGGCGCGCGGGCAGATCTCGCGCACGGCCTGCCAGATTCGCGGCGCGGTGCGCGGCGGGCCGGAGGCGGCGAGGATCGTGCGGCAGGAGATGCGGAAGGCCTTGAGGGCGAGATCCTGCCGGTCTTCCGCCCAGCCGGGCAGGTCCGCGAAGCGGGCCGCCTCGCTCCAGGTCTCCGGATAGACGAAGGGGAAGCCCGAGGCGTGGGACGTGGCGGCCTCGGCCTCCGGTTCCGCTGGCTGGGCAGCCGTGGCGGGCGGGGTGGCCGTAGTGGGAGGTGTGGCTGGAACGGAGGGCTGCGCGGGCGCCGTGGGCTCTGGCGGCTGCACCGCTGCGGACGGGGCCGCCGGCGCGGGAGCGGCCGGCGCAGGGTCTGCCGCAACGGCAGGGGCCGGCGCCGGCAGGAGGAGCAGGAGGTCGCTTGAGCCGGCCTGTGCCGGGTTCCCCAGGCTCGTGACGGCGAGCAGAGCCGCCAGGGCCGGGATCAGGGACAGCCGTGTCGATCGCGATCGCATGGGCCGTCCCCGCGCGAAGAGGATCAGCCGCCGGCTTCGGTGGCGATGAGGCGCCAGTTCGGGTCACGGTCGGTGACGTTGCGGGCGAAGGTCCACACATCCGTCACGTCGACGACCTTGTCCGGCGAGCCCTCCACCACCGTGCCGCTGCGGTCGCGGGTGGCGGTGACGAGCTGCGAGACGAACTTCATCGTCACCTGAGCCTGGTCTGCGCGCATTTGGGCGTCGACGATCTCGGCGCGCTCGATGCCGACGAAGCGGGTTTCCACCTGCTCGCCGCGCGTCTCGCGCTCGCGGATCGCCGCCTCGAAGCCGTCGAACACGTCCTTGGCGAGCAGGTCGCGCAGCATGCGGCGATCCCCCGCGGCGAAGGCGAGGACGATCATCTCATAGGCAGCCTTGGCGCCGCCGATGAAGCCGCCGGGCTCGAAGGACGGGTCGCGCGAGGCGATGCCGTCGAAGCCGTGGGCGAGCGGGGTGCCGGGCGCGGCAAAGGTGCCCCAGCGCGGCTCGGCCGGATCGAGGGCGACCGGAGCCGGCGCGGGACCGCGGTTCGGCAGCGGGATCACCTCGCCACCCTGCGGGCCGGGCGCGCCCGGAGGCCGGGCACCGGGGGGAAGGTCACGCGGCCGAAAGGGATCCTGCTCCGAGCCGGTCTTCGTGCCGAGCACGCTCCGCAGCCGGAAGAAGATGAACACCGCGAGGGCGAGGAAGATGATCGTGTAGATGTCGAACACGTTGGTCATGTCGCCGTTGAGAGAAACAGGCTCGTCCCGATCCGCAGCACGCCGCGAGGGGCCTTCAGTGTAGCTGCATCGTGGCTCTCAGATAAGGTCTTTTTCGAAGCCCGCCAGTCCACTGCGGCATGCCGCCTCGCAGCACGCCCGCGCCGGGGGCGCCGGGCCGCCTTCCGCGGGTCGGAAAGCCTTTCGCAACGGAATGACGCTAGGTTGCAGTCGGGAGGTGGGACATCCCGCAATAGCAAAGCAGAGCATCAGCGAGCGTCGGCGCGGCGGCCGGCGGCAGGATCTCCGGTACAGCGCCCGCATCGAGAACCTCGCGGACGGTGTCGAGACGGCTTGCACGATTCTGGACGTCTCGCAGACCGGCGCCCGGCTCATTGCCCGCGACCCCGATCAGATCGGCGAGGAGTTCCTCCTGCGCCTCGCGGTCGGCCGCCAGGCCCAGCGCCATTGCGAGGTGGTCTGGCGCGACGGCGCCACCATGGGCGTCCGGTTCCTCGTTGCCCCGGAGCCGGGCCCCTGACGCCGCCGATCGCGACGGTCGTCGTCGGGACCGGGACGAGACGGGCGGTGGCGAAACCGCCGGGGGCGAGATGCCTCATCAGGGCCGTCGCTGAGCCCTCAGCGACCCCTTCAACCCCGCGCCGCGGCTGGTATTCACGTGCCTGAAAAAGCAAACGCCCGCGTGCGGGTGGCACGCGGGCGCTGTGAAATTGGTGCCCAGAAGAGGACTCGAACCTCCACGCCTCGCGGCGCTGCTACCTGAAAGCAGTGCGTCTACCAATTCCGCCATCTGGGCGAAGGCGGCTCTCATAGCGAGCCCGGCGGGGCACGTCAACGTGCCTGTGTCGGGAAAGCGCCCCGTGGCCGTCAGGGGCCGAAGACGAAGACGCGGCGCGGCACCAGTTCGCCGGCCTCGACCTCGCAGAGCGCGATGGGGTCGCCGCCGCAGGAGGCCCAGACCGTTCCCTCGATCGGCGCATCGCGGCCGCGCAGGATCGAGCTCTGGCCGCGCAGCAGCCGGCCCGCCACGTCGCGGTTCACCTTGACCTCCGGCACCTCGGAGAGCGCCGCCTCGACGGGCAGCAGGGCGTCCTCCAGGGTCTGGTCGGCGATCTGCCCCTCGACGAGCTCGCGCAGCTCCTCCAGCGTCACGGTGTCGTCCTCGCCGAAGGGGCCGACGCGGGTGCGGCGCAGCTCGGTGACATGGCCGAGACAGCCGAGGTCGCGGCCGATGTCGCGGGCAATCGCCCTGACATAGGTGCCCTTGCCGCATTCGGCCTCGAAGGCGGCGCTCTCGGCGGAGAAGGCGACAAGCTTGAGGCTCTCGACCGTGATGGGACGGGCCTCCAGCGTCACCTCCTCGCCGTCGCGGGCGAGATCATAGGCGCGTTCGCCGCCCACCTTGATGGCGGAGAATTTCGGCGGCACCTGCATGATCGTGCCGGTATAGCGCGGCAGCACCGCTTCCACCGCCTCGCGCGTCGGCCGGGTGTCGGAACGGGCCGTCACCTCGCCCTCGGTGTCGTCGGTGGCGGTCTCGGCGCCCCAGGCGACGGTAAAGCGATAGGTCTTGCGGCCGTCCATGACGAAGGGGACGGTCTTGGTCGCTTCCCCTAGGGCGATGGGCAGCAGGCCCGTGGCGCGCGGGTCGAGCGTGCCGGCATGGCCGCCCTTCTTGGCGTTGAACAGGCGGCGGACCTGCGACACCGCATGGGTCGAGGTCATGTCGAAATCCTTGTCGAGCACCACCCAGCCGTGGACATCGACCTTCTTGGAGCGTGGCTGGTTCATGCCTCGTCCTCGCCCTCGCGGCGCACGTCGCGCTGCACCGCCTCGCTGTCGAGCAGGCGGTCAATGCGCGAGCCCTCCTCGAAGGAGGTGTCGATGCGGAAGCGCAGGTCGGGCGCGAATTTCAGGTTCGTGCGGTGGGCGAGCTCGCCGCGCAGGTAGCGCTTGTTGCGGGCCAGCGCCTGGATCACCGCCTCCTGGTTCTGGCCGCCGAGCGGCATGACGAAGCAAGTGGCGATCTTCAGGTCCGGCGACATGCGGACCTCCGGCACCGTGACGATGGTGGTCTCGAGCACCGGGTCCTGGATCTCGCCGCGGGACAGGATCTCGGCGAGGCCGTGGCGCATGAGCTCGCCGACGCGCAATTGCCGCTGGGACGGGCCGGAGCCCGTATCGAATCGTTTGGCCATGGTCGTGACGTCCTTCGCCCGGGATCGGACCGGGTGGAAGCGGATGGGAGGCGGGCACATACACCCGCAGGGGCGGAAAGGGAAGTCAGAAGGCGGCGAGCGCCCGCTCCGCCTCGCCGATGGCTGCGGGCGTGCCGACATGCAGCCAGAGCCCGTCGAGCACCAGCCCGAACAGCCGGCCCTTGGCCAGCGAGGCGTTCCACAGCGCGTTAAGCGAGAAGATCTCGCCCGCGGTTCGCCCGGCGAAATCCTCCCGTCGCATCACCGCTGCGCCGGCATAGGCGAAAGGCGCGCGTGCCGCCTGGCCGCGCCGGGTGAGCCGACCGGCCTCGTCGCGGAAGAAATCGCCCGGCCCGTCGAAACCGACGCTACCCTCCATCGGCGCGAGCAGAAGCAGCGTGTCCATGACGGCCGGATCGAAGGCCGCCATCAGCCGGGCGATGTTGGAGCTGTCGCGGTCGCGCCAGAAGGAATCGGCGTTGCGGATGAGGAAGGTCTCGCCGAGCTCGCCCAGCGCCTGCATCACCCCGCCGCCGGAATCGAGGATCTGCGCCCGCTCGTCGGAGATCGTCACCGCCGGCTGCCTCCGGCCCTGAACCGCCCGCTCGATCTGGTCGGCGAGGTGGTGGACATTGACCACCGCGCGCGTCACGCCGGCCGCGGCCAGCGGATCCAGCACATGGTCGAGCAGCGTCTTGCCGGCGACCTCCACGAGGGGCTTGGGGATGCGGTCGGTGATCGGCCGCATCCGCGTGCCGAGACCGGCGGCCAGCACCATGGCGCTGTCGATTGTCGTCACGGCGGCGTCACGCGGTCGTCGACCCAGCGCTTCACCCGCTCCAGCGCGGGATGGGCGAGGCAGCGCTGCAGATAGGCCCAGATGCGCGGCAGGTGGGCGAGGTACTGGGGCTTGCCGTCGCGCTGGTCGAGGCGGGCGAAGATGCCGAGGATCTTGGTGGCGCGCTGCGCGCCCATGATGGCGTAGAGCCGCGCGAAGGCGGCCATGTCGAAGCTGGGATCGGCGGCACGGCGGGCGGCCGCGTAGCGCGACAGGAGCTGGAGCTCCAGCTCCTCCGGCACGGTGATCCGCGCATCCTGAAGGAGCGAGGCGACGTCATAGGCCGCCGGGCCCATCACCGCGTCCTGGAAGTCGATGAGGCCGACGCGTTCGACGCCCTCGCGGCCCTCCAGCCAGATGAGGTTCGGCGAATGGAAGTCGCGCAGCACCCAGGTCTGCGGCGCCTTTTCGACCTCGCCGAACAGCTCTGTCCAGCGCTGCAGGAAGACATATTTCTCGCTCGCCGGAATGCGGGCGCCCTTCATCGGCAGATACCAGTCGAGGAGCAGTTCCACCTCGATGGTCAGCGCGTCGCGGTCATAGGCGGGGAGGGCATAGGGGCCCTTGGGGGTCGCCAGCTGCGCCGGGCGCGGGCGCGCATGGATGAGGGCCAGCACGTCGACCGCGGCCATGTAGCGCTCGGGGATCGGCGCACCGTCACGGATGACGCCGTCGCGGCCGAGATCCTCGATGACGAGGAAGCCCTGGTCGAGGTCCACCGCCTCGATCTCCGGCGTCGACAGCCCGATGTCGCGCAAGCCCTCGGCCATGGCGACGAAGGGCACCATGTCTTCGGCGAGATGGGCGATGCGGCTGTAGGGCAGGCCGTTCTTCACCACCGGCCCGTCGGGCTTCTTCGGCGCGTTCATCAGCACCGCGCGGCGCTGGCCGTCGAGCAGGCGCTCGTAGGAGCGCGAGGAGGCATCGCCCTGCAGGTGGCGGCGCAGCGAGCCGCCCCAGCCGGCATTGTCGAGGAAGCCGCGCAGCGCCATGAGGCGCTCCAGCCGCGGACCCCAGCTGCCATGGCCGACGAGAACCGCGTTGCGGGCATTGGGGCCACGCCCCGGCGCCAGCGTCAGGATGATCTCCAGGCGGTCGCCGGAGAGCGCGCCGTCCAGCCGGTCGGGCCATTCGACGATGAGCAGCGCCCGGTCGGAGACCTCGTCCCAGCCAATCTCGGCGATCTCGTCGGGGGAGGTCAGGCGGTAAAGGTCGGCATGGACCACCGGCAGGCGGGCAAGGTCGTAGGGCTGGACGATGGCGAAGGTCGGGCTCGGCACCTCCAGCATGTCGTCCTCGGCTATGGCGCGGATCAGCGCCCGGGCGAGGGTGGACTTGCCGGCGCCGAGATCGCCCTCCAGCGTCACCACGTCGTTCGGCTGGACCGCCATGGCGAGATCCATCGCGAGCTGTCGCGTCTCGGCCTCGTTGGCGAGCATGCGGGCGTGGCGGAAGGCGTCTGTCATTCGGCGGCTTTCGAGAGGTCCTCGAGATGGGCGGGCAGCGCCACCTTGACCTGCGTACCCGCGCCCGGCGCACTCTCAACCTCGATCCGGCCGCGATGCAGGTGGACGAAGCTCTGGACGATGGACAGCCCGAGGCCGGCGCCGCGGTGGCGGGTGCCGCTGGTCCGCGTCTCGAAGCGCTCGAACATCCGGCCGACCATGTCGGGAGCGATGCCGCGGCCCTGGTCGCGCACCTTGAAGACGATCTCCTCGCCCTCGCGCGCCGCGTCGAGCACGACCAGCCCGCCGCGGTCGGAGAAGCCGATGGCATTGGTCAGCAGGTTGAACAGCACCTGGCGGATGCGCTGGGCGTCGGCCTGGAATGTGCCGATATCGCGGGCGATGCGGGTCTCCAGGCGGATCTGGTTCTCGGCGATGCGGTCGCGCACGGCGTCCACCGCCGCCTGGATCGCCGTCCTGATATCGACCTCGGACAGTTCGAGCTGCATGACGCCCGCGTCGATGGTGGCGAGGTCGAGCACGTCGTCGATGATAGACAGGAGTGAGGCCGAGGAAGCGCCGATATAGCCGAGATATTCGCGCTGCTTGTCGTTGAGCGGGCCGATGGCCGGGTCGTCCAGCACCTGCGCGAAGCCGATGATGGTCGTGAGCGGCGTGCGCAGCTGGTAGGAGACGTGGTGGACGAAGTCGTTGCGCAGCTTGGCCGCGGATTCCAGCGCCTCGTTGCGCTCGGTCAGCGCCCGCTCGACCATGACCATGTCGGTGACGTTGCGGAATGTCACCAGCGTCGCGCCACCCGGCAGCGGCGCCGTGCGGGTGTCGATCACCGAGCCGTCGTTGCGCTCAATGCGCACCGAGCGCGGCTGACGCTCGTCGGCGACGGCCGTCACCGCGCCGCGAATGTCCATCCAGACCCGGGCATCGCGAACATAGGACAGGCAGAGGGCCGCCACCTGGTCGATGGCCGGACGGCCCTCGAGCATGGTGTCCTTGATCTCCCAGAGCGCCGCGAAGGCGCGGTTCGACAGCGACAGCCGTCCGTCGGGGCCGAACACGGCCACCGCCTCATCGAGATTGTCGATGGTCTCGCGCTGGACGCGGCCGAGCGCCTGGACCTGCGTCTCCAGCTGCAGGCGCTGGGTGAGGTCCTCGAAGACATAGGTGACGCCGCCGGCCGGGTCGGGGTTCTGCACCACGCGCAGGAAGCGCCCGTCGGGCAGCGGCCATTCGAGGATGCGCGGCTCGGTGTCCACCGCCTCGTAGATCTGGTGAAGCGTCCGCATCCATTCGCGGAAGTTCGACTGCTCCGGGAGCAGCCGCCGCTCGCGCAGCCGGTCAAGGATGTCGCCGTCGGTCGGTGCCTGGTGGAGGAAGGCGGGTTCGAGGTCCCAGAGCTGGCGGAAGGCCTCGTTGTTGAAGACGAGGCGCTTGCCGGCATCGAAAATGGCGACGGCGGTGGCGAGCTGGTCGAGGGTGCGCTTGTGCGTCTCCATCTCGACCGAGAGTTCGGAGCGGATGGTCTCGAGCTCGGTGACGTCCACTGCCATGCCGGCCGAGCCGAGGCCCGCCGGCCGTTCGACCACGTCGAAGATGCGCCGCTGTCCGGCCGCCACGGCGGCAACGCGGCGGGCGAAGGGCGTGCGGGCGCTGCGGGCTATCGCGGCCTCGTTGCGGTCGGAGGCGGCGAGGAGTTCGGCGCCCGAGGCCACCGCCTGTTCGCCGTCGGCGGCATCGGTTGCGGCGGCATAGGCGGTATTGACCCAGGTGAGCCGCCCATCGGCATCGCGCAGCCAGACGGGCAGGGCGAGGCTGCCGAGGAAGGAGCGGACGGCTGCCGTCTCGCGCACCAGGGCATCGTGTTCGGCGCGCAGGCGCACGAGTTCGGCCCGCGCGCCGCCGACATGGCGCAGCCGCAGCACGGCGCGTCCGGCGATGGGCCGGCCCTCCGCCTCGATGGGCTGGCCGCCCTGGCTGACGAGATCGAGGGTGAAGGGCGTGCCGGACTGGCGCAGGGCGTCGACGGCGCGTTCCAGCTCGGCGGCGGGCTCCGGCGGTAGCCAGGCGCCGAAGGCGAGCACCCGCCGCGGCGAGGGCAGGTCGGTGACCAGCGTCACGTCGCCGGTGATGTCGGGCTCGTCGCGGTCGCCGCCCCAGACGACGATGACATGGGGGTCGAGGGTGAGCAGCTCGGTGAGGCGGTCGAGGGCGAGGCGCAGCTCGTTGATCTCGCTCCGGGCGCTCTGGGCGTCCATGGCGGCTTTGGCCCGCGCGCGCAGCAGGCCGATGGCGGTCACCACCCCGAAGACGACGACGCCGACATTGAGCCCGAACGCCGCCCATTCATGGGCGCGGATGGTGCCGAGAACCTCCGACAGGGCCGGTCCCACGATCTCGGCGGAGGCGAGCGCGGTGGAGCCGAGGAGTGCGGCGGTGGCGGCGGACAGCGTCGCGAGCCCCTTCGGCAGGCGCCGGTCCGATGATCCCGGCTGGTCTGATGCGTCCTCGACCCTGCTGAGGCCCGGCATCGCCTGTCCTTGTCGTCCGCGGTTCGGCACCTCTTGCCCTTGGGAGCGATCCGCGATGGTGCCGCCCGCACCGCGAATCACGTCCACCATACCCTCGCGATGACTCTGCGTTTAAGAGTCCAGAACGAGAACGGCGCGAGGAAAATCGCGCGCGCTCTTCCGATGCGTCACAGCGCCGGCAGATCGCGCCGCATGGTGATGGCCTCGGTGGTGCCCGCCTCGGTGCGGTAATACCCCTTGCGGCGACCGATCGTGACGAAGCCGGAACGCTCGTAGAGCCGGATGGCGGGGGTGTTGCCGACCTCCACCTCGAGGAAGAGGGTGCGGACCCCGGCGCGCATCAGGTCGGGGATATGGGCCTTGAGCAGCCGGGCGCCGTAGCCGCGCCCGCGCAGCCGCGTCGACACCGCGACGGTGAGGATCTCCGCCTCGTCGGCGGCGATGCGGCTGAGGATGAAGCCGGCCGGCGGCGCGGTGGGCCGGCGCCGGATGACATGGGCGAGGACATTGCGCTCGATGAGCATGGCGGCGATGTCCTCGGCGCCCCAGCCGCGATGGAAGGCGCCGGCGTGGATGGTCGCCAGCTCGTCGCAATCGGCGCGCTCGGCCGGCCCCACCACCGGTTCGGGGCGCGGCCACCACCAGAGGCCGACATCGTAGATCGAGGTCACGGGCGGCGCGCCTCCGCGCTGGTCTTGGCGTCGACGGCCTTGAGGTAGAGCGGCCGGCAGGGGGCGAGCGCCGGGTCCACCGCAGCGCCGAGCCGGGCGAGAACGGTGATGTCGGGCGCGGCGCGGCTGTCGCACAGCGCGGGCGGAGCGGCATCTGCGGGCCAGGCCTCCATCACCGCCTCCGTGCCCGGGCCGACGAGGGCCACGGGGCCGGCCGCCGCGGCGAGCACTGCCGCCTGCTCGCGCGGCAGATAGGCCGGCGCTTGCAGGATGCTGCGATCAGCGCCCAGGAGCGCCGCATAGACATGGCTGTGGCGGGCATCGATGGCGGCCAGCACGGCGAGCTGTTCGCGGGCGGTCAGGTGGGGCTCGGCCAGCACGGCAAGGGTCGATAGTCCGACCGCCTCACCACCGGCGGCCAGCGCCATGGCGCGGGCGGCGGACAGTGCGACGCGCAGGCCGGTGAAGCTGCCGGGTCCGGTGGTGGCGACGAAGCGACGGCAGTCGCGCGGCGCGATCCCCGCCGCCGCACAGGTCTCCGCAATGAGCGGGATCAGGCGCTCGGCATGGCCGCGCTCCATCGCCTCCGAGGCGGAGGCGAGGATCACGTCGCGGTCGGCGTCGAGAACGGCGACCGAACAGGCTCCCAGGGCCGTGTCGAGGGCGAGGACCAGCATGCGGCGGTGCTACACCCTCGCGCCGCGCCGGTGAAGGCCGACTTGCGGCTGAAGCTGCTGCGTCAGATGGCCTGGACCTCGCGCACGTCGGGGAGGAAGTGGCGCATCAGGTTCTGGATGCCGTGCTTCAGCGTCGCGGTCGAGGACGGGCAGCCCGAGCAGGAGCCCTGCATGGCGAGATAGACGATCCCGTCCTTGTAGCCGCGGAAGGTGATGTCGCCGCCGTCGGCAGCCACTGCCGGGCGCACCCGGGTCTCCAGCAGCTCCTTGATCGTATCGACCGTGCCGGCGTCGGCGGGATCGAAGAACTCCGCATCTTCCTCGGCCGCCGGGGCGCTGTCGCTGCGGACCAGCGGCTGGCCCGACATGAAATGCTCCATGATCGCGCCGAGGATCGCCGGCTTGAGGTGCGGCCATTCGGCCGAGCCCTTCGTCACAGTGATGAAATCATTGCCGTAGAAGACACCCGCGACGCCGTCGATGGCGAAGAGCTTCTCGGCAAGCGGCGACTGGCGCGCGGCATCCAGGTTCGGCATGTGCAGCGTGCCCTCGGGCAGCACCGTGCGGCCGGGCAGGAACTTCAGGGTCGCGGGATTGGGCGTGGCTTCGGTCTGGATGAACATGCTGCTCTCCCCGTACGCCGGTTCAAGGCCGGGCCGATTGGAATGATTCAAAAAACTGATCCTCTCAATGATGTGGCGATCCGCGCGCCTCACGTCAACTGCAAAGCGGCCGCACGGCCGGGTTGACGAAACCTCCGCCTCCACCAGTCTGTATTCCCCCGGGAGAAACACCATGCCTACACGCCGCCAGATCCTCGTGACGGGGACCACCCTTGCCGCTGCCGCCATCCTGCCGGCGCGCGCCCAGCCGCGCCCGGCGACGCCGATCCTCTTCGTCCATGGCAATGGCGACCATGCCGCGCTCTGGATGACGACGCTCTGGCGCTTCGAGGCGAATGGCTGGCCGTCCGATCGCCTCCACGCCCTCAACTTCACCGATCCGCTGTCGCGCAACGACGATGCGGTGGCCCAGGCCGGCCGCTCCGGCACGGCCGATCAGCTGCGCGAACTCACCGCCGCGGTCGATGCCCTGCTCGCCCGCACCGGCGCGACCCGTCTCGCCCTGGTGGCGAGCTCGCGCGGCGGCAATGCCGTGCGCAACTTCGTCGTCGAGGCTGGCGGCGCGCCCAAGGTCAGCCATGCCGTGCTCTGTGGCACGCCCAACCGCGGCGTCTTCGCCTGGGACGCCAATCCCGGCAGCGAGTTCAATGGCCGCGGCCCCTTCCTGACCATGCTCAACCGCCGCGACAGCGACGTGGTGGAGGGTACGGCCTTCCTGACGCTCCGCAGCGACGGCAACGACAAGTTCGCGCAAGCCGACGGCCGCTTCGTCGGCCGGCCGGGGGTTGCCACCGGCATCGATGCGGAGGGACCGACCCTGCGGGGCGCGACCAACATCGCCCTCGGACAGCTCGACCACCGCGAGGTCGCCTTCCACCCCCGCGCCTTCCGCGAGATCCACCGCTTCATCGCCGGCACCGAGCCGCAGACACTCGCCGTGCCGGCCGAGGCGGAGGTGCGGCTTTCCGGACTCGTCACCGGCAATCCCGGCGGCGTGCCGACCAATCGCGGGGTGGAGGGCGCGAAACTCACCGTCTTCCGGGTCGATTCGGCCACCGGTGAGCGCCGCGGCGAGGCGATCCTCGACGTGACCACAGCAGCCGACGGCCGCTGGGGCCCGGCCATCGTCCGCCCGACCGATGCGCTGGAATTCGTCCTTGCCGCGCCGGGCGCGCCCGTCACCCACATCTACCGCTCGCCCTTCCCGCGCTCGTCGGCGGTGGTCCACCTGCGCCCGGCCCGGCCGCTGACCGATGCCGACCGCGCCGCCGGCGCCGTCGTGCAGATGACCCGTCCGCGCGGCTATTTCGGCATTCCCCGCGACGTGGTTCTGCTCGACGGCCGCGAGCCGGGCGATGTCACCAAAGGCGTCGCCACCGACGCGGCGACGACGCTGCGCCTGCCCGCCTCCGAGATCGGCCGGCCGGTCGCCGGCCTGTTCAACGAGGAGCGCGTCGTGGCGCGGGCCTGGAGCACGGCCGAAAACCGCATTGCGATTGCCGAACTGACCTGGTGAGGGCGATCAGGCGAGCGCCTCGATCTCTTCGTCGGAGAGCTGGCCCGGCACGATGGCGACGGGGATCGGATAGGAGCCGGCGGTGCGGGCGAGGCTGGAGACCAGCGGTCCCGGCCCGTCCTTCCCCGTGCCGGCAGCGAGCACGAGGATGGCGACGTCCGGGTCCTCCTCGATCTGGGCGAGGATCGCTTCGCTGAGCTTGCCCTCGCGGACGACGAGTTCCGGCTCCACGCCGACCAGGGTCATCGTCCGGTCGGCGGCGGCGTCGAGCTTGGCGCGTGCGTCCGCGTGGGCCTCAGCGCGCATCACATCGGCGACGCCGAAAAGCGCCTGTCCGTCGCCCACCTTCGGCTCGATCACGGCGAGCATGAGCAGACGGTGGCCGGTGCGGGCGGCACGGCGGGCGGCGAACACGATGGCGCGGTCGCATTCGGCTGTCTCGTCCACCACCACCATGAATTTCGGGGTGTGGCCGGACTGGTAGGCTTCGCGCTTGCGGGTCATTCGGGGCCTCTCCTGCGCACCGCAACGGCGCTATGTCGCACCCCCGCCGCAGCCTTGGCAAGCGGCCGGCGCGGGGCGGCGATGGCGCGTTCCGGCATCACAACGCGGTGGCATCGCGTCGCAATCCTTGGAAAGATGGGGGTGGGCTGCTATGTGCCAGCACATGACCGACACGCCGCTCGACCTCATCCGCAACTTCTCGATCGTGGCCCATATCGACCACGGCAAATCGACGCTCGCCGACCGCCTCATCCAGGTCACCGGCGGCCTGTCCGAACGCGAGATGACCGAACAGGTCCTCGACAACATGGACATCGAGAAAGAGCGCGGCATCACCATCAAGGCGCAGACGGTGCGCCTTGACTACACCGCGAGCGATGGCAAGACCTATGTCCTGAACCTCATGGACACGCCTGGCCACGTCGACTTCGCCTATGAGGTGTCGCGTTCGCTGGCCGCCTGCGAGGGCTCGATCCTCGTCGTCGACGCCTCCCAGGGCGTCGAGGCCCAGACGCTGGCCAATGTCTATCAGGCGCTCGATGCCGGCCACGAGATCGTGCCGGTGCTGAACAAGATCGACCTGCCCGCCGCCGAGCCGGAGCGCGTCAAGCAGCAGATCGAAGATGTCATCGGCCTCGACGCGTCGGATGCCGTCGAGGTCTCGGCCAAGACCGGCCTCAACATTCCCGCCGTGCTGGAGGCCATCGTCCAGCGCCTGCCCGCGCCGAAGGGCGACAAGGCCGCGCCGCTCAAGGCGATGCTGGTCGATAGCTGGTACGACCCCTATCTCGGCGTCGTCGTCCTCGTGCGCGTCATCGACGGCACGATGAAGAAGGGCCAGCGCATCAAGATGATGGGCACGGACGCCGTCTACGACATCGACAAGATCGGCGTCTTCACGCCGAAGATGCGCGACGTGACGGATCTTGGCCCCGGCGAGGTCGGCTTCATCACCGCGTCCATCAAGGAGGTCGCCGATACCCGCGTCGGCGACACGATCACCGACGAGAAGAAGCCGACCGCCGCGGCCCTGCCGGGTTTCAAGCCGGCCCAGCCCGTGGTCTTCTGCGGCCTCTTCCCCCAGGACGCCGCCGATTTCGAGGACCTGCGTGCCGCCATGGGCAAGCTGCGCCTCAACGACGCCAGCTTCTCGTTCGAGATGGAGAGTTCGGCGGCGCTTGGCTTCGGCTTCCGCTGCGGCTTCCTCGGGCTCCTCCACCTCGAGATCATCCAGGAGCGGCTGGAGCGCGAGTTCAACCTCGACCTCATCGCCACCGCGCCCTCGGTCGTCTACCAGATCCTCCAGCGCGACGGCACGCTGATCGAGCTGCACAACCCGGCCGACATGCCCGATCCGATGAAGATCGAGATCATCTCGGAGCCGTGGATCCGCGCCAAGATTATGACGCCGGACGACTATCTCGGCTCGGTGCTGAAGCTCTGCCAGGACCGCCGCGGTGTGCAGATCGACCTGACCTATGTCGGCTCGCGCGCCATGGTCACCTATGACCTGCCGCTCAACGAGGTGGTCTTCGACTTCTACGACCGGCTGAAGTCGATCTCGAAGGGCTATGCCTCCTTCGACTACCAGATCACCGACTATCGCGAGGGCGACCTCGTGAAGATGTCGCTCCTGGTCAATGGCGAACCGGTCGACGCCCTCTCCATGCTCGTCCACCGCAACCGCGCCGAGAGCCGCGGCCGCGCCATGTGCGAGAAGCTGAAGGACCTCATCCCGCAGCACCTCTTCAAGATCCCGATCCAGGCCTCGATCGGCGCCAAGGTCATCGCCCGCGAGACCATCTCGGCCCTGCGCAAGGACGTCACCGCCAAGTGCTACGGCGGCGACATCTCCCGCAAGCGCAAGCTTCTGGACAAGCAGAAGGAGGGCAAGAAGAAGATGCGCCAGTTCGGCAAGGTCGACATCCCGCAGGAAGCCTTCATCGCCGCGCTCAAGATGGACGCGTGAGGCGGGTCGCCTGTCGCGGCGGCCCGACCCTTCAGTCCTTCATCAGCACGAGACGGTGCAGCGTTGACTGCTTGAGGTCGAAGAACCGCCAAGACATGGCGAAATAGACGAAATACTTGTTCACCACGTGATGCCCGACCAGGGCCTCGGCCTGGTCGCGGTTCTCGACCAGCCGGTCGAACCAGGCGCGCAGGGTTGGCCGGTAGTCATGCGCGGAATCGTGGGCGATGCGGAAACCGGCGCGTTCCGCCTTGGCGCGGATGTCGCTATGCAGCGACAGGATCGATCCCGGGAAATAGGCCTGGGCTCCGAGCATCGACGGCGGCACGGGGTCGGTGCCGTTGAGCGAGAAGAAGTGCTGCACCATGCGGCCGCCCGGCTTCAGCGCGGCATGGAGGCGCTGGAACAGCGGCAGGATGCTGTCCGGCCGCACATGTTCCAGGGCGCCGATCGCATAGATCTTGTCGTAGGTCTCGGTCCCGTAATCATGGGTGATGAGATCGGCGAGCGCGACGGAAAAGCCGAGATGGGTGCGGATGTAGTCCACCTGGTCGCGTGACAGGGTCAGGCCCGACAGGTTGCTGCCGTCGCCGATGGCCGCACTGATATGCTTGAGCATCCCGCCCCAGCCGCAGCCGAGTTCGATGATCTTCTCGCCGGGCCGCGGGTCGAGCAGGCCCAGGATGTGATTGGCCTTGTTCCGCTGCGCATCCTCGATCGTGTCGGTCGGGGCGTTGAAGTCGGCGCAGGTGTAGAACATGTAGTCGCGGTCGAGGAACAGCGCGTAGAACGCGTTCGAGACGTCGTAGTGATACTCGATGCCCTCGGCATGGGTCTGGTCGAGGAAACCCTTGATGATCCGCCGGCGGAACGGCGCGGGCGGCCAGTGATCGACAAAGCCCTGCTCGATAGCGGTCCGGTCGCAGGTGCAGAAGTGCCAGATCCATTCGGGATCCACCCGCTTCGGGCTCGTCGCGAAGAAGGTGGGGATGGCATAGGCGGCGCCGTAGACCAGGCCCTCATAGAGCACCCGCGTCCAGCGTGTGGCGAGAGAGGCGGGCCTCAGTCCCAGTTGGGGTCGCGATGACGCAGGCGTCGACGAAGTCATGCGGCCCCCCTGGCCGCTTGTTCAGGCGCGGCCGCGTAAGCTCTTCTTCGGTCTCACCATGGCGCTCAGCCAATTGGCGATCTCGGTTCTGCGACGGCCGGTGTCGAGCAGCTCGACATCCAGGCCATGGCGCCAGGCGACGGGGGTGTTCGCCGGATCGACATTAAGGGCATCGAGGTCGGAACGCCAGCGCGCAAGGGCCTCCATGTCCTCGAAGAAGCCCTCATCGACGAGGCGGGGTCCGAGCGCGCCGCCAATGGCCGCGACCTCGGCGAGGGAGAATTCCGGATGGTACTGCACCGCCCAGGCGATGCCCTGGCCGACGCGGATCTCCGCCGCCTGCACCGCGCTCATGCCGTTGGAGGCGAGCAGCGTCGTGCCCGGTGCCATGGTCTCCACCTCGTCCTGGTGGACGGCGGGAGCGTCGAAGGCGATCGGCCGGCCGGCAAGCATCGGATGGGTGCGGCCCGCCTCGTTGGCGGTGATCTTGCGGGCGAAGCCCATCTCGCGGCCCTTCGGGTTCTTCCGCACCACACCGCCGGCGGCGGTGGTGAGCACCTGCAGGCCCCAGCACGATCCGAAGACCGGTGTTCCCGAAGCGAACACCTGACGGGCGAGATCGATCTGCGAGCGGATCTCTGGGGTCATGTCGTAGAGGTTCAGCGACGAACCGGTGAGCGCCACGCCGTCATAGCCCTCGAGGCCGCCGGCATCCGGCAGGTTCGCGCCGGGATCGGCGGGAAAGGCGATGTCGCAGACGGCGTCGGGCGCGAGTTCGCGCAGCACCTCCGCATAGGCCTCGGAGGGGGTCGCACCACGGCCGGCGGCGTGGCGGGCACGATCGGCGGCGGTGTTGCCTTCGATGACGAGGAGGCGGAGCGACATGGGAGGCCTTCGGGAGGACGGTCTGCGAGACGCCCCGTGACCTGATGGCAGCAAGGGACGGAATTCCGTTGCCCCATCCGCGCAAAAACGGCAAGACGTGCGGTGACCGCACAATCGCCTGAGGCCGACCCTGGACGCCGCCCCCTTCCGCCAGATCGACCGCGACCACATGCTGGGCCTCGAGAAGGGCCTCGCCGTGATCGCCTGTTTCGATGCCGGCCATCCGCGCCTCACCATTGCCGATGTCGCCCGTATGACCGGCCTCAGCCGCGCCACGGCGCGCCGCTGCCTCATCACCCTCGCCCGCATCGGCTATGCCGAGACCGACGGCCGGCACTTCGCGCTGACCCCTCGCGTGCTCCAGCTCGGCTACGCCTATCTCTCCTCCACGCCGCTGACGGCGGTCTTGCAGAACGCGCTGGAGCGGCTCAGCGAGGAGATCGGCGAGAGCTCCTCGGCCTCGCTCCTCGATGGCCGCGACATCGTCTATGTCGCCCGCGCCGCTACCAAGCGAATCATGTCGGTGGGCCTGTCGGTTGGCTCGCGGCTGCCGGCCTATTGCACCTCGATGGGCCGGGTGCTGCTCGCCGCCCTGCCCGAGGACGAGGCCCGCCGCCGGGTCGAGGCCTCGGACCGCCGGGCGCTGACCCGGGCGACCGCCACGTCGGTCGAGGCGGTCATGGCGCGCGTCGCCGCGGCGCGCACCGCCGGCTATGCGGTCATCGACCAGGAGCTGGAGGTGGGCCTGACCTCCATCGCCGTGCCGGTCATCGACCGCGAGGGCAAGGTGGTGGCGGCGATCAATGTCGGCACGCAGGCGACGCGCTTTCCGCCCGGCGTGATCGTGGCGGAGATCCTGCCGAAGCTGCTTCGCGTGCAGGCGGAATTGGCCCGGATCGTCTGACGACCCCCAAACCCTGTGGGCGGAGCGCGCGGCGCGGTTGAATTCGCACGCCTCACCTGCGAGCGTCCCGGCGATGCTCGACCCCGCGCCCCCTCCCGCTGCCGCAAGCCCGCCCGCCGAGGCGGAGGGCCGCGTCACGCCGATGATGGAGCAGTACATCGAGATCAAGGCGGCGAACCCGGATTCGCTGCTGTTCTACCGGATGGGCGATTTCTACGAGCTGTTCTTCGACGATGCGGTCGCCGCCTCCCGCGCCCTCGGCATCGCCCTGACCAAGCGCGGCAAGCATCTCGGCGAGGACATCCCCATGGCCGGCGTGCCGGTCCATGCGGCGGACGACTATCTCCAGCGCCTCATCCAGCTTGGCTTCAAGGTCGCCGTCTGCGAGCAGGTCGAAGATCCGGCGGAAGCGAAGAAGCGCGGCTCGAAATCGGTGGTGAAGCGCGACGTCGTCCGCCTCGTCACCCCCGGCACGCTGACAGAGGACTCGCTCCTCGACGCCCGTCGCAGCAACTTCCTCCTCACTGTCGCCCGCGCCCGCACCTCCTCCATCGCTGGCGAGGGTTTCGGCCTCGCCTGGGTCGACATCTCCACCGGCGAGTTCCGCGTCGCCGAAACCGATGGCGGGCGTCTTGCCGCCGACATCGCTCGCGTCGACCCGCGCGAAATCGTCATTTCCGACGCGCTCTATGCCGATACCGGCCTTGCCGATTTCTGGCGCTCCTTCCGTGCGGTGTCGCCGGTGCCGCGCGACCTCTTCGACGGGGCCACCGCCGAGCGCCGCCTTGCCGGCTATTTCGGCGTCGGCACGCTCGACGGCTTCGGCGCTTTCTCGCGCCTCGAACTCACCGCCGCCGCCGCGGTCGTGACCTATGTCGAGCGCACGCAGATCGCGACTCGCGCGCCGCTCACCCCTCCGGTGCGCGAGGCAGCCGGCGCCGCCATGCTCATCGACGCGGCGACCCGGGCCAATCTCGAACTCGTCCGCACCCTCGGCGGCGAGCGGCAGGGCTCGCTCCTTGCCGCCATCGACCGCACCGTGACCGCGGCCGGCGCGCGCCTCCTCGCGGTGCGGCTCGCAAGCCCCCTGACCGACCCCGCTGCCATCACCGCCCGGCTCGACGCCGTCGAGGCCCTCGTCGCTGCGCCGTCCTTGCGGGCCGAGATCCGCGCCCGCCTTGAGGAAGCCCCCGACATGGCGCGGGCATTGACCCGCATCGCCATGGACCGCGGCGGCCCGCGTGACCTCGCCGCCATCGGCCAGGGACTCGTCGCCGCCGTCAGCCTCGCGACCCTGCTCGGTGATGTCGCCGCCGGCGAGCTGGGCGCTGCGGCCGAGGGCCTCGCCCGTCCCTCGCCCACCCTCGCCGACAGGCTTGCCCAGGCGCTCGATGTCGACTTGCCGCTGCTCAAGCGCGACGGCGGCTTCGTCCGCGCCGGTTACCTGCCCGCCCTCGACGAGACCCGGGCGCTGCGCGACGAGAGCCGCCGCGTCATCGCCTCGCTCCAGGCGCGCTATGCCGAGGAGACCGGCATCCGCACCCTCAAGGTCAAGCACAACAACGTGCTCGGCTATTTCGTCGAGGTGGCGCAGCAGCACGGCGAGACGTTCCTGAAAGCCCCGCTCAACGAGACCTTCATCCACCGCCAGACCATGGCGGGGGCGATGCGCTTCTCCACCACCGAGCTCGGCCAGCTCGAGGCGAAGATCGCCGGAGCCGCCGACCGGGCGCTCGGCCTCGAACAGGAGGTCTTCGCCGATCTCGCCCGCGCCGTGCTCGCCATGGCCGATGACATCCGCGCCGCGGCGGAGGCGGTGGCGGTGCTGGACGTTGCGGCCTCGCTGGCGACGCTGGCGGCGGAGGAAAGCTATTACCGGCCGCTGGTCGACACCTCGCTCGCCTTCGCGGTGAAGCAGGCCCGCCATCCCGTGGTCGAGCAGGCCATCCGCGGCAAGGCGCCGTTTGTGGCCAATGACTGCGACCTGTCCGGCCATGACGGCCGGTCGGAGGCGCCCGCCGGCCGCATCTGGCTCATCACCGGCCCGAACATGGCGGGCAAGTCGACCTTCCTGCGCCAGAACGCGCTGGTCGCGGTGCTCGCCCAGATGGGCTCCTTCGTGCCGGCGGCCTCGGCCCATCTCGGCATCGTCGACCGGCTGTTCTCGCGTGTCGGCGCCGCTGACGACCTTGCCCGCGGCCGCTCGACCTTCATGGTCGAGATGGTCGAGACCGCTGCCATCCTCAATCAGGCCGGTCCCCGCGCTCTCGTCATCCTCGACGAGATCGGCCGCGGCACGGCGACCTTCGACGGCCTCTCCATCGCCTGGGCAGCGGTGGAGCACCTGCACGAGACCAACCGTTGCCGGGCGCTCTTCGCCACCCATTTCCACGAGCTGACCGTGCTGTCGCGGCGGCTGCCGCGGCTGTCCAATGCCACGATGCGGGTGAAGGAATGGCGCGGCGACGTCATCTTCCTCCACGAGGTGGGCGAGGGCGCCGCCGACCGCTCCTACGGCATCCAGGTGGCGAAGCTCGCGGGGCTTCCCCCCGCCGTGGTCGAGCGCGCCCGGCAGGTGCTGGCCGAACTCGAGGCGACAGACCGCACGGCACCGACGCGTCGCATGATCGACGACCTGCCGCTCTTCGCCGTGGCGCCGCGTCCGGCTCCCGCCGCGCCGCCGCCCGATCCCGCGCTCGACCTGCTCGACACGATGGATCCCGACGACATGACGCCGCGTGAGGCGCAGGAGGCGCTCTACGCGCTCAAGGCGCGGCGCGGGCGGCCCGCCGGCTGAGCACCAGCAGCAGCGCCGACCAGGCCACGGGAATGGCGAGGCCGACGGCAAGGCCCGTCCAGACCGCCCCCTGCGCCGCGAAGAGATGCAGCGCCAGCAGGAAGCCGGTGAAGCCGAAGATCATCGTCATGCCATTGACGAAGGCGGAGGCCACCGCCGGCCCGCCGAGGCGGCGATGCATCAGAAGGATGAAGCTCGAGAAGCTTGCCGGGAACAGCGCGGCGATGCCGGTCGCTCCCGGCCCGAGCCGCTCCGAGACGAGGATCACCGCCACCACCACCGAGACGACGATCGCCGCCCGCAGCGGCAGATCATACCAGCGGCGTTCGACCCGCGCCGGCTTCTCGCCGCCGCGCCAGCCCCAGGTGAGTGCCGTGGCGAGCCCGAAGACGACGAGGTTCAGGATGACGGCTGAGACCGTGCCCCAGGCAAAGGCCTTCACCGCCAGCGCCGCCGCGAGCCAGGCGGTGATCATCGCCGCATAGGAGACGATGAGCCCCCCGCCGCGCCGCGCCAGCAGCGCATAGGCGATGGCGGCGGGAGCGATGGCGACATTGCCGGCAAGGCTGGAAAGCGCGGCTTCCGCAATGAATCCGGCATCGTGGTCCAGCGCGAGGATGACATAGGCCGGGCCGGTGGAGATCGGCAGGGCCAGAACGAGCGCCGCGAGGAAGGGCCGTGCCCGCTCCGCGACAAACGAGGCGGCGAGCACGATGGCCGCGGTCGTCAGGGCCTTGGTGAGGAGGGCGATGAGGAACAAGGGAGACCGGCCGCAGCGAGTGGGGCAGCCGGTCTAGCGCGCCGCGAGGCCACGCGGCAGCCGTCTCAGTGCAGGACGCGTCCGCCCTTGGCGTGCATCTCGGCGACGAGGGCGGCGACGCCCTCCAGATGCGGGTTGATGGCAAGCGCCGCCTCGAAGGCCACCAGAGCCTCGGCTTCGCGGGCATGTTTCAGGCAGATCTGCGCGAAACCGGACAGGGCGCCGAAATGGCGCGGTTCGCGCTTCAGCGTCTCCATCACGTCACGCACCGCATAGGCGTCGTCGCCCCGGATGAAGTGCAGCGTCGCGCGCTTGTTCCAGGCCTCCGACCATTCGGGCCGGGCGTCCACCAGCGCATCCAGCACGAGCTGGGCGACGTCATAGTCCTTCAGCGCGATGGCGTTGATCGCCTGCTCCATGGCCTGGTCGGCGAACTCGTCCTCGTGATTGGTCCACACCGCCCAGATGAGGTCCTGCAGCTCATAGGCCGGCTGGTGCGGCTTGAACCGCGCGAGGTCGCGGAACAGGGCATCGAGCCGCTTGGGCTGCGCCGGCGCCGGAACCATGGCGTCGAGCTTCAGCACCAGCTGCAGGCAATCGTCGAAGGCGATTCGGTCGGACACGCTCACTCCGGGGCTGCGCCGTTTCCCAGTCCGATCTGAGTTTAGGCCGCCCGACCCCGCGGGCCAAGGCGCTTTCACGCAGACGTGTCGCGGCGGATCACAGCGACGCGGCCGTCAGGCCGCGTGGGTGGCCGGAGACTGGGCGAGCAGCACGCGCAGCGTCGCTTCGTCGCGGGCGGCGCGCAGCTTCTGCACATTGGCGGGATCGCGGGTGAGCCGCGCGATGCGGGACAGCGCCTTCAGATGGTCGGCGCCGGCCCCCTCGGGCGCGAGCAGGGTGAAGACCAGGTCCACGGGCTGGCCGTCGATCGAATCGAAATCCACCGGCCTCTCCAGCCGGGCGAACAGGCCGAAGACCCGCGGCAGCTTCGGCAGCTTGCCATGCGGGATGGCGATGCCGCCGCCGGCACCGGTCGACCCGAGATTCTCGCGCTCGGACAGGGTGGTGAAGATCTCGTCGGCGGCGCGGCCGGTGAGGGCCGCGGCTCGCGTCGCCAGTTCCTTGAGCAGATGGGTCTTCGACTCGGCGCGGAGCGAGGGGATGATCGCGCCATCGGCGATGATGTCTGGAAGCGGCATTGTCTGCCTTCTCCGAGAGGGGCGGTGCGATTCTACGGGAAACGCACTACTCGCTATGCAATGACGGTGCCATGACGACCGCGGTTGCGGGTCAGGCGGTCCCGTTGGCGGTGGCCGGCGGATCGATCCAGCCGACATGGCCGTCCGAGCGTCGGTACACCACGTTCACGCGTCCATGCACCGCATGGAGGAAGACCAGCGCCGAAGCGCCGGTGAGGTCGAGTTCCAGCACCGCATCGGCCACCGTCAGCCGGCGCAGCGACGTGGTCTGCTCGGCGATGATGACCGGCTCGAAGGCACTCTCGGCCTCGTCATGGGCAGCATCGCGCGGCGTCTCGATGACGACATAGGGGGTCTCGACGCCGACCGGCACGGCGTGATGGCCGGCGCGGTCCTTGAGGCGGCGCGCATAGCGGCGCAGCCGCTTCTCGATGCGCTCTACGCCGAGGTCGCAGGCGGCATAGGGGTCGGCGGCAAAGGCCTCGGCCTGCAACGACATTCCGGTGGGAAGATGCAGCGCTGCGACGGTGCGGAAGCCGTGGGCCTCCTTCTCGACGGTGACATGGCCGTTGACGCGGCCGTCAATGTAGCGCTGGGCGGCATCGCCGACGCGGCCGGCGATCCGCTCGCGCAGGGCCTCGCCGATGTCGAGATTCTTCCCCGAAATGCGCAGAGCCATGGGGCTCCTCCGATGCTTCTTGATCCAGGGTCGGCGCCCCTTTTCGGAAGCGTCACCAAGCCGGCTTATTGACCCCAAGGCGTAAGGAGTACCCCCGGACAAGTCAATGCGACCGCCCGACACGCGTGCCTGTCCGCGGATGCGCGGAACCGTTGTCGCACCGACGCAAGTGTCTGGAATAACTAGGGTCGCAAAAGGGCCTTCCGCAGCGTCAGCGACGCTGCATCAACGGTCCGGGACGAAAGGCGTCCCCAGGGATGCCGGTCCCTGCGCCTCGCCGCGGCACCCCAGGCTGATCACGACGAGGACGAGGATGGTGGCAAGGTAGGGCAGGGCTGACATGGCCTGGCTCGGAATGCCCCAGCCGCGCGCCTGGGCGTGAAGCTGCAAGACCGTGACACCGCCGAAGAGATAGGCACCGAGCATCGCCCGCAGCGGCAGCCAGCTGGCGAAGACGACGATGGCCAGCGCGATCCAGCCGCGCCCGGCGGTCATGCCCGGCGACCAGAAGGGCGTGTAGGCGAGCGAGAGATAGGCCCCGGCGATGCCCGAGCAGGCACCACCGAACAGCACGGCGAGGAAGCGGATGCGCAGCACCGGATAGCCGAGCGCATGGGCGGAGGCATGGCTCTCGCCGACCGCCCGCAGCACGAGGCCGCTGCGGCTCCGCGTCAGGAACCACCAGACGCCGATGGCCAGCGCCACCGAGAGGTAGACGACCGGGTCCTGGGCGAAGAACACCTTGCCGACCATCGGCAGGTCGGAGAGGCCGGGGATGACGATCTTCGCCAGCGGCTCGCGGCGGGCGCCGACGAAGTCTCGGCCGATCAGGCCGGACAGGCCGATGCCAAGGATGGTGAGGGCAAGGCCCGTCGCCACCTGGTTGGCGGCGAGGCCGAGGGCGAGCGCTGCAAAGACGGCGGCCAGCACCATGCCCGCCGCCATGCCGGCGAGAAAGCCGATGAGTGTCGAGCCGGTGACGATGGCGGCGGCAAAGCCTGTCGCCGCGCCGATGATCATCATGCCCTCGACGCCGAGATTGAGGACGCCGGAGCGTTCGACGACGAGCTCGCCAAGCGCGGCGATGGCGAGCGGCGTCGCCGCGGTGATGATGGTGAGGAGGATCGCCTCGAAAATGCCCATCAGGCCGCCCTCGCAGGGGAGACGAGGCGCAGCCGGTAAAGCAGGAACGTGTCGCAGCCCAGCACGAAAAAGAGCAGCAGACCCTGGAAGACTCGCGTCACGTCGAGGGGAATGCGCAGCGCGATCTGGGCGTTCTCGCCGCCGATGAAGGTGAGGGCCAGGAACAGCGCGGCGATGAGCGCGCCGATCGGGTTCAGTCGGCCGAGGAAGGCGACGATGATGGCGGTGAAGCCGTAGCCCGGCGAGATGGAGGGCTGGAGCTGGCCGATGGGCCCTGCCACCTCGATGATCCCGGCAAGGCCCGCCAGCGCCCCGGACACCGCGAAGACGAAGAGCACGGTGCGCCTGTCGTCGAAGCCGGCGAAGCGGGCGGCGCGCGGCGCCTCGCCCACGAGGCGGATCTCGAAGCCCTTGAGGGTGCGCCCGAGGACGATCGCCGCCGCCACCGCCACGATCACGGCGAGGACGAAGCCGATATGCAGCCGCCCCGCCTCGAAGAGCAGCGGCATGGTGGCTTCGGGCTCGAAATTGACGGATTGCGGGAAGTTGAAGCCCTTGGGGTCGCGCCAGCGGCCGCGTACCAGATAGTCGAGGGCGAGTTCGGCCACATAGACCAGCATGAGGCTCGACAGGATCTCGTTGACCCCGAGCCGCGCCTTGAGCAGGGCCGGGATCAGGGCCCAGACCATGCCGCCGAGCGCGCCGAGCGCCAGCATGGCGACGAGGACCCAGCGCCCGTCCGGCGAGCCATGGGTGGCGAGCGCCAGCCAGGAGCCGAAGATCGCGCCCATGACCAGCTGCCCCTCGGCGCCGATGTTCCAGACATTGGCGCGGTAGCAGAGGGTGAGGCCAACCGCGATGAGGATGAGCGGTGTCGCCTTGACGGCGAGCTCCTGCAGCGCCCAGCCGTCGGAGAGCGGATCGAGAAAGAACACCTTCAGCGCAGCGACAGGGTCCTTGCCGATGGCGAGGAAGAGGAGCGCGCCGGCGACAAGGGTCAGCGCCACCGCGGCGAGCGGCGAGGCAAGCGACAGCCAGGTGGGCCGATCGTCGCGGCGTTCGAGGATGAGCCTCATGCGGCGACCCCGTGGATGCCGCCCATCATCAGTCCGACCGTTTCGCGGTCGAGCTCGGCCGTGGGCCGCGCCGCGCTGAGCCGCCCCTCGGAGATCACCGCGAGGCGATCGGCGAGCTCGAACAGCTCGTCGAGGTCCTGGCTGATGACAACCACCGCGGCGCCCCGCGCCGCGAGGTCGACCAGCGCCTGGCGGATGGTGGCGGCGGCCGCCGCATCGACGCCCCAGGTCGGCTGCGCCACCACCAGGAGCCGCGGCTCGCGTAGCAGCTCGCGGCCGACGACGAATTTCTGCAGGTTGCCGCCCGACAGCGCCCGCGCCTCCGGGTCGGGGCGCGCCGTGCGCACGTCGAAGGTGGCGATGACACGTTTCACCCAGTCGGCGAGCGCCTTGGTGTCGACGAAGCCGCCACGCACGAAGCCGTTGGTGGCGTGGCCGGAGAGCAGCGCGTTCTCGCTGAGCGGCAGGCGCGGCGCAGCGCCATGGCCGAGCCGCTCCTCCGGCACGAAGGCAGCGCCGAGCCTGCGGCGGGCGGTGATGCCGAGGGCGCCGACAGCCTTGCCATCGATGGCGATCGCACCGGCCGCCGTCGTTCGTTCGCCGGAGAGCGCGGCGAAGAGCTCGTCCTGGCCATTGCCGGCAATGCCCGCGATGCCGACGATCTCGCCGGCCCGCGCTGCAAGAGCGATGTCCTTTAGCGCCGTCCCGTGGCTGTCGGCTGCGGGGAGCGACAGGCCCCGCACGACGAGCCGATCCTCGCCGGTGGCGTGGCTCACGGCGCGCAGCTGCTTCACCTCGGTGCCGACCATCAGCCGGGCGAGGCCGCCGGCGCTCTCGGTGCGCGGGTCGAGGCTCGCCACCACCTTGCCGAGGCGCAGGATGGTCGCGCGCTCGCAGAGCCGGCGCACCTCCTCCAGCTTGTGCGAGATGTAGAGGAGGCTGCGCCCCTCCGCCTTCAGCCGGTCGAGGGTCGCAAAGAGCTGGTCGGCCTCCTGCGGGGTCAGGACCGAGGTCGGCTCGTCGAGGATGAGCAGCTTCGGGTTCTGGAGAAGGGCGCGGACGATCTCGATACGCTGGCGCTCGCCCACCGAGAGGCGCCAGACCTCGCGGCGCGGCTCCAGCGGCAGGCCATAGGCGCGCGACAGGTCCGCGACCTCCTGTTCGATCCGCGCCATGGCCGTTCCCGCCGGCAGCGACAGCGCGACGTTCTCGGCGACAGTCAGGGCCTCGAACAGCGAGAAATGCTGAAACACCATGCCGATGCCGAGCTGTCGCGCGCTCGCCGGGCTGTCGATGGTCACCGGCGCACCCTGCCAGGCGATGGTGCCGGCGGTCGGCTGGAGCAGGCCGTAGAGCATCTTCACCAGCGTCGACTTGCCGGCGCCGTTCTCGCCGAGCAGGGCGTGGCTTTCCGCCTCCGATATGACGAGGTCGACATGGTCGTTGGCGGTGAAGGCGCCGAAGCGCTTGACGATGCCTCGGGCCTCCAGCAGCGGAGCCATCAATATTCGACCTTGTCGGGCTTGGCCGCCCATTCGCGGAACACCTCCCAGGCCTCGTCGGAAGGTGTGTGGTCCATCCGCGCCATGGTCACGGCCGGGGCGCGCACCATCTCGGCATAGAAGGGCGCATCGTCGAAGCCGATGGCGGCGGCATCGTCGCGGGTGTTGGCATAGACGATGCGATCGACCCGCGCCCAGAGCGCCGAGCACAGGCACATCGGGCAGGGCTCGCAGCTCGTGTAGAGCGTCGCACCGCGCAGGTCGAAACGGTTGAGGGCGGTACAGGCGCGGCGGATGGCGACGACCTCGGCATGGGCCGTCGGGTCATTGGTGGAGGTGACCTGGTTCCAGCCCTCGGCCACGACCTTGCCGTCCACCACGACCACCGCCCCGAAGGGCCCGCCATGGCCGGCGCGCATATGCTCGCGCGACAAGGCGATGGTGTGGGCCATGAACAGGGCGTCGAGATCGGTGCTCATGGGCCGATCTCACGCGGGGCGGGTGGGGAAGTCAATTCGGGTGGGTGCGCGATGGATGCAGCGACCCCTCAGAGTACCCCGCCGGTCCGCATCGCCGCGATCTCCTCCGCCGAGAAGCCTGCCGCCGCCAACACCGCATCGGTGTGCTCGCCGAGCTTGGCGCCCGGCCAGCGGATGGCGCCGGGGGTGCGGGTGAGCTTCGGCACGACGCCCTGCATGAGCATCCGCCCGAACTCGGCCGTCTCGACCTCCACCACCATGTCGCGGGCGCGGAAATGCGGGTCCGCCGCCACGGCCTCAGCGTCATTGACGCCGCCGGCCGGCACCGCCGCGCCGTCGAGCAGCTTCAGGAGCGCATCGCGCGGCTTGGTGCGCGTCCAGTCGGCGATGATCCGGTCGATCTCCGCCTGGTTGTCCGGCTGGCCGCGGGCCGAATGGGTGGCGAATCGCGGGTCCTCGCTGAGGAAGTCCATGCCCATCACCGCGAAGAGCCGCTTGCAGATCGTGTCGGCATTGGCGCCGATGACGATGTGGTGGCCGTCCAGCGTCGGATAGATGTTGGAGGGCGCAAAGCCCGGCGAGGTGAGGCCGGTGCGGCCGCGCACATGGCCCGTCACGGAATATTCCGCGACGATCCCCTCGATCGAGGCGAGGATCGCATCGGTGAGACCGACATCGATGACCTGGCCCTTGCCGTCGCGGGAGCGCTGGTGCAACGCCGAGACGATGCCGAAGGCGGTGTAGATGCCGGCCAGCGTGTCGCCGATGGACAGGCCCGTGCGGGTCGGGAGCCGGTCCGGATAGCCGTTGATGGTGCGCATCCCCGCCATGGCCTCGGCGACCGCGGCAAATCCCGCCTTCTCCGCATAGGGGCCGTACTGGCCGTATCCGGAGACGCGGGCGATGACGAGCTTCGGGTTCAGCTGATGCAGCGCCTCGACGGTAAGGCCCCATTTCTCCAGCGTGCCGGGCCGGAAATTCTCCAGCAAAACGTCGGCATCCGTGAGCAGCCGGCGCAAAATCTCCTGGCCCTTGGGCTTCCTCAGGTCGACGGTGACGCTCTTCTTGTTGCGGCCGATGACCGGCCACCAGACCGAGGCGCCGTCCTTCTTGGCGAAACCCCACTGGCGCATCGGGTCGCCCTTGCCGGGATCCTCGAATTTGACGAGGTCGGCGCCCATGTCGGCGAGGAGCTGGCCGCCATAGGGCCCGGCGATGAAGGAGCCGAGCTCGATCACCTTGATGTCGGAGAGCGGGCCGGTGGCCGTCGGAGCGGGAGCGGTCATGGCGGGGTCCTCACAATGCGGAGGCAAGACCTAGCCGTGCCGCGCGGGGGCGGCAATGACACGCCGGCAAGGCACCGATGCCGCAGGTTCTGGTCGTTCAGTGCGTTGTCTTGCGCGACGTCTCGAGATGCCGCGACCAGCGCGACAGGCCGAAGCAGATCAGCCAGTAGACCGCGCCTGAGAAGGCATAGGCTTCCATGTTCATGCCGACCCAGTTGGGATCGGCGAGCGAGGCCTGGGCGATGCCGAGCAGGTCGAAGATCGACACGATGGAGACCAGCGAGGTGTTCTTCACCAGGGCGATGAACTCGTTGGTCATGGCCGGCATGGAGATGCGCAGCGCCTGCGGTAGGACGATGAGGCCGGTGGTCTGCCAGTAGCCGAGGCCGCTCGCCGCCGCTGCCTCGCCCTGGCCTTTGGGCATGGCCTGCAGGCCGCCGCGCACGGCTTCCGCCATATAGGCGGCGATGACGAAGGCAAGGCCGACAAGGGCGCGCACGAGGCGGTCGATGTCCCAGCCCGCCGGCATGACCAGCGGCAGCAGCAGGGAGGCGAGGAAGATCACCGTGATGATCGGAACGCCGCGCCAGAACTCGATGAAGATGGTGGCGACGAGGCGGATGACGGGCAGCTCGGACTGGCGGCCGAGGGCCAGCAAGATGCCGAGCGGCACGGCGAGCACGCCGGCATAGACCGAGAGGAAGACGGTGAGCATCAGCCCGCCCCACTGGCGGGTCTCGACGCGCGGCAGGCCGAAGCCGCCGGCGAGCAGCCAGGCGTCGACGACGAGCAGCACCGCCCAGAGCGCCGGGACGGTGAGCGCCCGGCGCGGCAGGCCGCGCCAGAAGGACAGCGCCACCGTGCCGATCAGTAGCAGCGCGGCAAGGTCGACCCGCCAGCGTTCGGCTGGCGGGTAGAAGCCGTACATGAACTGGCCGAAGCGGGCCTTGATGAAGACCCAGCAGGCGCCGCCCGCCGTGCAGTCGGCACGCGTCGTGCCGGAGAAGTTGGCGTTGATCACCGCCCAGCGCAGCAGCGGCAGGGCGATGGCGACGATGGCCGCGATGCAAGCGAGCGAGACGAGGGCGTCGAGCGGCGTCGAGAAATAGTCGGTGCGCAGCCGGCGCAGCAGCGAGGGGCGGACGGGGCGGATGGCGGCGGCGGTCATCGCGTCACCAGCTTGGTCTTGGCGTTGTACCAGTTCATGAAGCCCGACACGGCAAGGCCGATGACGAGATAGATCGCCAGCGTGATGGCGATGATCTCGATGGCCTGGCCGGTATTCGTCAGCGCCGAGCCGACAAAGACCGAAACCAGCTCGGGAAAGGCAATGGCGGCGCCGAAGGACGAGTTTTTCAAAACGTTGAGATACTGGCTGGTCAGCGGCGGGATCATCACCCGCATGGCCTGCGGAATGACCACGAGGTTGAGCGCGCGGTTGGGGCGAAGGCCCAGCGCATAGGCCGCCTCCCACTGGCCCTTCACCACCGACTGGATGCCGCCGCGGACGATCTCGGCGATGAAGCCGGCCGTGTAGGTGGTGAGCGCCGCGAAGAGCGCGACGAATTCCGGTACCAGCACGAAGCCGCCGCGATAGTTGAAGCCGCGCAGCGCCGGAACATCCCATGCGCTCAGCGCCGCGGCGATGGAGAAGGCGATGATCGGCACGGCGACGAGCAGGGCAAGGCCGGTCGCCCAGACCGGGAAGATGGCGCCCGTCGCGTCGCGCCGGCGCTTGGCCCAGACCGCGATGACGAGCTGGGCGACGAGAGCGAGGACCACGATCAGCGCGGCGATGCGGAAGGCCCAGCCGTCGGTCGCCACCGGTACGATGAGGCCGCGATTGTTGAGGAAGGCGACCGAGAACAGGCTGATGGACTGGCGCGGGCCCGGCAGGGCGGCGATGACGCCGAAATACCAGAACAGCACGAAGAACAGCAGCGGGACGTTGCGGACGAACTCGATGAAGGCCCCGGCAAGGCCCGAGAGCAGCTTGTTGGCGGACAGCCGGGCGATGCCGATGACGAAGCCGAGCAGCGTCGCGGCGATGACCGAGAAGAGCGTGATGACGAGCGTGTTGGTGACGCCGACCCAGAGCAGCGCGAGGATATTGGAATCCGGCGAGTAGCTGGTGAGCACGAAGGGCACGTTGATGCCGGAGGTGCGCCACAGGAAGTCGAAGCCGGTGGCCATGCCAGCATTGAGCATGTTCTGCGAGGCGTTGCGGACGATCAGCACGATGGCCGCGGCAAGGCCGGCCAACAGGGCGACCTGCCAGAAGATCTCGCGCACACGCTTGTCGTAGAAATAGCGGGTCACTGGGCTCGCCGGATGGGGAAGGAGAAAGGCCTCCCGCGGGGTGCGGGAGGCCGTTGTCAGGCGCCGTGGTGCGCCAGGATCTCAGGCAAGATCACTGGAACGGCGAGGTGAAGAGGATGCCGCCGCGGGTCCAAAGCTGGTTCTGGCCGCGCTCGAGGCCGAGCGGCGAGCCCTTTCCGACGGTGCGCTCGTAGCTCTCTCCGTAATTGCCAACCTGCTTGATCGCGTTGAACATCCAGTCGTTCGACAGGCCGAGCATGGCGCCGAAGCCGCCATCGGCGCCGAGCAGGCGGCGGATCTCGGCGCTCTTCGAATTGGCGCGCATGTCGTCGACGTTCTTCGAGGTCACGCCGAGATATTCGGCGGCGATCATGCCGTTGAGCACCCAGCGCACCACGGCCTGCCAGCGCTCGTCGCCCCAGCGGGTCACCGGACCCTGCGGGTCGTTGGAGATGGTCTCGGTCATGATGAGATGCTCGGCCGGCGTCTTCAGCTTGATGCGCTGGCCGGCGAGAGCGCCGAGGCCGGCGGTGTAGCTGTCGCAGCGCCCGGCGTCATAGGCGGCGATGGCGTCGTCGTTCTTCTGGAAGTTGATGATGGTGACCTTGATGTTCCGCTCGCGGAAGAAGTCGGCGGCGGTGCGCTCCTCGGTCGAGCCTGCGGCGACGCAGATCGAGGCGTTCTCGAGATCGGCCGGCTTCTTGGCGCCCGAGGAGGTGCGCACGATGAAGGACTGGCCCTCGTAGAAGTTGATGCCCTGGAAGTTCACGCCGAGCGTGACATTGCGCGAGAAGGTGATGGTCGTGTTGCGCGACAGCAGGTCCACCTGGCCCGACTGCAGCACCGGCCAGCGCTGCTGGACGGAGGTCGGCGTGTAGCGGACCTTGTTGGCGTCGCCGAGGACAGCGGCGGCGATGGCGCGGCAGAAGTCGACGTCGAGGCCTGTCCACTCGCCCCTGTCATTGGCAAAGGAGAAGCCGGGCAGGCCGAGATGCACGCCGCACTCGACATGGCCGCGGGCGCGGATCGCATCGAGGGTCGGCGAGGGAGCGAGCTGCTGGGCCCCGGCGGCGTCGGCGCCGAACGCGAGGAGGGCGGCGCCGAGGGCGCCGCGGGCGAGATGGGTCATGGGACAGGCTCCGTCTGGCCCCGGCGGAAGGCCCGCCGGAGAAAATCCATCGTCACACTCGGAAGGCGAGCGAAAAGAGTCAACTGCCTGTCAGACAGGTCAGGGGACGAGTGCTGTGCGGCCTGTCAGCCGCGGACGAAGCCGACAATGTCCTTGACCGAATCCATCACCGGACGCGCCACCGCCCGTGCCCGCTCGGCGCCCTGGGCGAGGATGCGGTCGATCTCGGCGGGGTCGGCGACGAGCCGCTTCATCTCGGCGGTGATCGGCGAGAGCTTGGCCACCGACAGGTCGGCGAGCGCCGCTTTGAAGGTGGAGAACTGGCCGCCACCGAACTCCGCCAGCACGTCGGCCTTGGTGCGGCCGGCCAGCGCTGCGAAGATGCCGACGAGGTTGTCGGCCTCGGCGCGGCCCTTCAGCCCCGCCTCCTCGCTCGGCAGCGCCTCCGGGTCGGTGCGCGCCTTGCGGATCTTCTGCGCGATGGTGTCGGCGTCATCGGTGAGGGCGATGCGAGAATAGTCGGAGGGGTCCGACTTCGACATCTTCTTGGTGCCATCGCGCAGGCTCATGACACGCGTCGCCGGGCCGATGATCACCGGCTCGGTGACGGGGAAGAAGGCATCGCCATGGCCGAGCTCGGCGATGCGCTCGGCATAGTCATTGTTGAACTTGATGGCGATGTCGCGGGTCAGCTCCAGGTGCTGCTTCTGGTCGTCGCCGACCGGCACATGGGTGGCGCGATAGGCGAGGATGTCGGCGGCCATCAGGCTCGGATAGGCGAAGAGGCCGAGCGAGGCGTTCTCCTTGTCCTTGCCGGCCTTCTCCTTGAACTGCGTCATGCGGTTCATCCAGCCCATGCGCGCAATGCAATTGAACACCCAGGCCAGCTCGGCATGCTCGTGGACCTGGCTCTGGTTGAACAGGATGGAGCGCTTGGGGTCGATGCCGGCAGCGATATAGGCGGCGGTGACCTCGCGGATCGCCTTCTGCAGCGCCTTCGGGTCCTGCCAGACGGTGATCGCGTGCAGGTCGACGACGCAATAGATGCAGTCGTGGGTCTCCTGCATGGCGACCCAGTTCACCAGCGCGCCGAGATAATTGCCGAGGTGCAGGTCGCCGGACGGCTGCATGCCGGAGAAGACGAGCGGCTTGAAGGTCGCCATGGTGGTGGAATCCCAAAGCAGGGGCGGCCGTCTGCCGCGCCGAAGGCGGGCTTCCTCGCATGAGGCGCAGGGGGATTCAAGGCTCGCGGCACGCTGGCCTGCGGGGGCGCGTGGCAAGACGTCCACCGGCATGGTAATACTTCGGTCAGGACAGGTAAGACTGGAGCTTCGCCATGGCGACGACCGTGACGCAGAAGGGCCAGGTGACGATCCCCAAGCGGGTTCGCGACGCGCTCGGCATAGTCCCCGGCAGCAAGGTGGAATTCACCAGCGGCTCGGCTGGTGAAATCATCATGAGCAAGGCCCCCGCGGCCACGCGCCGGACCGCCGCCGAACGTGTGGCCCGAATCCGCGGCATCGCCGGTCCCGGCATGAGCACTGACGAAGTCATGGCTTTGACACGCGGTGATCCGGTCGAATGATGCTCGTCGATACGAATGTCCTGCTGGACATCGTCACCGACGATCCGCTCTGGGCAGCCTGGAGCGCGGCCCGCCTTGCGCTTTCGCTGACCGACGGTCTCGTTGCGATCAACGATGTGGTTTACGCCGAACTGTCGGTGCGCTTTGCCGGGATCGACGAGGTCGACGCGACCATCGGAGAGGTCGGCCTCGTTGTCGATCCGATACCTCGCGAGGCCCTATTCGTGGCGGGGAAAGCGTTCCAGGCCTATCGGCGCGCGGGTGGTGTCCGGACTGGCGTTCTGCCCGACTTTTTCATCGGTGCCCACGCCGTTGCTCGCGGCTGGCCCCTGTTGACCCGAGATCCGGCGCGCTATCGGACCTATTTTCCGACGCTCGCCCTGGTCTCGCCGGACTGAGCTATTCCGCCAGCACCCGCGTCGGCGGGAAGACCACCTCCACCAGCGTGCCCTGGTTGGGGGTCGAGGAGATGGCGAAGGAGGCGCGGTTGGCCTCCACCAGCGCCTTGGTCAGCGGCAGGCCGAGGCCGGTGCCCTTGGCGCCGCGCGGATTGGCGGTGAGCACCTGGCGGAACGGCTCCATGGCGGCCTTCAGCTCGGTTTCGGTCATGCCGATGCCGGTGTCGCGCACCCTCAGCACCGCCTCGCCGAGGTCCGACAGACCGGTCGAGACGATGATCTGGCCGCCGGCCGGGGTGAACTTCACGGCATTGGAGAGGAGGTTCAGCACGATCTGCCGCAGCGAGCGGGAATCGGCGACGACGTTCGGCAGGCGCGGCTGCAGCGACGAGCGGATGATGACGCGCTCGCGGTTCGCCTGGGGCTGCATGATCGCCACGCTCGACTGGATCATGTCGTTGAGGTCGACGCTGGTGAAGGACAGCTCCAGCTTGCCGGCCTCGATCTTGGAGAGGTCGAGCAGGTCGTTGATCAGCGACAGGACATGGCCGCCGGAGGCGTGGATGTCCTTGAGGTAGTCGCGGTAGCGCTCGTTGCCCATGGGGCCGAAGCGCTCCTCCATCATCACCTCGGAGAAGCCGATGATCGCGTTCAGCGGCGTGCGGATCTCATGGCTGATCTTGGCGAGGAAATCCGACTTCTGCGACGAGGCCCGCTCGGCCTGGCGCTTGGCGGCGATGAGGTCCTCCTCCGCTTTCTTCCAATGCGTCATGTCGCGGAAGACGGCGGCGAGCTTCGGTCGTGCGGCAGGTCCCGTGCGGCCCATGGTCATGTAGAGCGGGATGAGGCCACCCTGCTTCACCCGGCCGATGACCTGACGGCCGTCGTTGAGCACACTGGCGACGCCGTTCGAGAGCAGCCCGTCGCAATAGTCGAGCGCCGAGCGGTGGCTTTCGGGCGCGAAGAGCGCGGTGATGGATCGGCCCTTCACCTCGGCGGCCTCGTAGCCGAACAGCGCCTCGGCGGAGCGGTTCATGCTCTCGATGGAGGCGTCGGCATTGACGATGACGATGCCGTCGGTGGCCGTGTCGAGGATCTGCTCGACCTCGTCGAGGCGGCCGCGCAGCTCGGTGAGTGTGGTCGACTCCGCCTCGGCCTGCGGGTCGGCGACGTGGCGGGTGAGCGTGAAGAGAAAGGCGGCCTCGCCACCCCAGGCGATGCGGGAGAGATGCGCGTCGACGGCGACGGCCTCTCCGGTCCGGGTGGTCAGTGCCACGGCGCCGGCATGGTCGTCAGGACCACCGGCGAAGAGGCGCGCCACGCCGCCGGCATCCTCCAGCTCCGTCGCCGAGGCGAAGCCGATCCAGTCGAGCAGGGTGCGGTTGGCGAAGAGCACGGCATTGCCGCGATGGACGACGAGGCCGGCCGGCACCTTGTCCAGCAGCGCAGCGGCATCCTGTGAAGGCTCGCCGCCGCCGGCAAAGGCACTGGGGACAGGGCCGTGCGGCGTACCGGATGCCACATAGGCCACGGGCGCCGCTGCGGCGGGGACATCCTCGGCGGGCGTCTCCTTGGCAGGCGTCTCCTCGGCAGGCGCCTCCTGGTCGGACGCCTCGGCATCGGCCGGAGCGACGGAAGGCGCGTCTGCGATCTCGGTCGGGCGGGCCTCGTCGGCCGCAGGAGCGGGGACATCCGACGAGGTCGGGGCGAGAGGTGCGACCACCGGTTCGCGCGCCTGTTCCGCGGGCGGCGGCAGCGGCGCCGCAGCGGCGGGACCGGTCTCCGCGGTGCCGTCCTCGGTGCGCACGCCCAGCGCTCGCGCGATCTCGCGGAACGCATTGCGCTCGCCTGGCGACAGGCCGGGCCGCTTCGGGTCCTGCCCGACCGTGCTGCGCAGGGCGACGACATTGGGCGGGGTCGTGACGACGGTCAACATCGGCCTTGCGTCACCGGCAGGGCGCGGCTCGGCCGTGGCGTCCGTTTCGGCAGTCGGAGCGTCGGGAGCAGGAGCCTCGGTGGTGGTGTCGGACGTCTCGGAGGTAACCTCCGGCGTCTCGACCGCCAGGGCGGCATGGTCGGCCTCAGCCACCGCCGCGTCCGGCGCGGACGGCAGGTCGGGAGTCTGCGACGAATCCTCGCCGGCCGTGACCTCCTCGGCAGCAGCCTCCGCAACGCCCGCAACAGGCATCGCCTCCGGGGTCCCGGTTTCGGGCAGGGCCTCTTGGGCCTGCTCGGCCACCGTTTCCGATGCCTCGTGCAACGTCGCGTCGGCCAGGGCCTCGCTCACCACCGCCACCTCGGTGGTCGCGGCCTCGTCATCGATAGGCTTTTCGGTGATCGGCTCTTCGGTGATCGGCTCCTGGGTGATCGTCTCGTCGATCACCGGAGCCTCGTCCGCGACGACCGTTACGGGCGTCTGCCCGGAGGCCGTCTCTGACGCTGCATCGGCAATCGCCGGCGCGGCTTCCTCGACCACGAGGCCGAAGCCGGCATAGCCCTGGAAGCTTCCGTCGCGCAGGGCAGGGAAGGCCGCGAGCGTCACGGCAAGGCGACGGCGTCCGAGACCGAGCGGCCAGAGCGCGGGCACGCCGCTGAAGGGGCGGCGGGCGGTCACGGCGCGGCTGAGCGCACCATCGGGGTCCATGCCGTAGCGGGCCACGGCCTCGTCGAGCGTCAGCCCGGCGGGGCCGGCGACCTCGTCCGGGGAAATCCCGTGGAAGCGGGTCTCGCCATCCATCTTCCAGGCGAAGCGCTGAGGCGGCGCGAGCGACGTGTCCTCCTCCGGCTCCTCCGTCACGGCGGCCGGGGCAACACTGAGATCGGCCGAAGGCACATCGGCCACGACCGTGTCGGTGGGTGCAGTCTCGGCGCTCGCGATGGTTTCGGCCACGACGGCCGGTTCGTCGGCGATCGTATCGGCGGCAGGCGGCTCAGCCACGGGCGGGGTCGCAGGCTCGGACGCTTCCGAGGCAGCCGCCGGCGCTTCATCCGGGGCCGTAGCCTCGATCACGGGCTCTTCGACGACCGGCTCGGTGGCTTCAGTCTCGGCGACGACCGGCTGCGGTGCGGCTGGCTCTTCCACCACCGGCGCGTCTGCGGCCGGGGTGATCTTCTGCGCCGGTGCCTCTGGCGCTCCGGCGACGAGCCTGAGGCCCGTCGGCGCCTGATCGGCCGAGATGGGCGCGGGCAGCGCCAGGAGCACGCCCGTGCCGGGAACCGCAATGACGGTCATGGGGCCGTTGACGAGATCGACGACGGCCCGGCCATGGGCCGCAAGCTGCGCGGTCAACTGGTCATGGGCGGGGCCGACGAGGTCGCGAAGTGCCGCACCGGCCAGGGGATGGGAGGCATCGCTCGCCGCCAGGGGGGCGCCGTCCGCCGTGAAGGCGAGGGCCGGCAGGCGCAGGTCGGCAACGAAGCCGAGCACCGCCTCGCGCGGCGTGCCACGGCGCAGGGCCGGGATGCGGACGGCAAGGAGGCTGACCTCCCCGGCACGGATGCGAAAGGCCTCGGCGGTGACGCTTTCCGACCCGAAGCGGCCAGCGATGCGCAGACGCTCCTGACGCGGCGTGCCATCGGCCGGCAGGCTCGGAGCGAGCCGCGCCACCTGGCCCGCGAAGGCGTGGCTGGTCGAGTAGGTGCGCTCCAGCGCCGGGCCGACGCCGGTCGCCCCCATGGCGCGGGCGCCGGTGGTGTTGGCCGCCACCAGACGCGCGGCATCCGCCGTCCACAGCCACCACGGGCCCGGCTCGGCCACGAGGCGCGCGACCTCGGGCTCGGACAGGATCGTGGACGGGCTGGGGAACGAAGACGTCATGCGGTCGATCCCGTGGACAGGAGATGGGCCGGCGCCACCGGCGCGGCCCATTGGTGAAGGATGTGTTGATGGATTGTGTCGGAACAGAGCCGAAAGGTCCACGGCGCGGCGGGGCTCACGAAGCGTCAACCGCCGATTAGGGTTAACCTTGGCGCGCGACCATGGCGACCTGTGACATCTGTTCCGTGGCGGTAGTCAAGGGGTCCGTGGTAGCCGGTCACCTGCGTCCCTCCACAACTCCCGAGCCATACGCCGCGCCATGATCGAAACGTTGCGCCGTCTCATCGAGAACCCGCGCTTCGAGCGCGTCATCATTGCCCTCATCGTGGTCAATGCGATCACTTTGGGCCTGGAGACGAGCCCGACAGCGATGAGCCGCTTCGGCTCGGTCCTGGTTGCCATCGACACGGTCATCCTCGGCATCTTCGTGGCCGAACTCGTCGCCCGCATCGCGGTGCGCCGCGGTGCTTTCTTCCGCGATCCCTGGAGCCTGTTCGACCTCTTCGTCGTCCTCATCGCCCTGGTGCCGGCGACCGACAGCCTGTCAGTGCTGCGGGCGCTGCGCGTCCTGCGCGTCCTGAGGCTGATCACCGCCATCCCCTCGCTCAGGCGCGTGGTCGGCGGCCTCATCACCGCCATGCCCGGCATGGGCTCCATCGGTCTGCTGCTCGGCATCATCTTCTACGTCTTCGCCGTGGTGGTGACGAAGCTCTATGGCGATGCGCTGCCTGACCAGTTCGGTTCGCTCGGCGCCTCGGCCTACACGCTGTTCCAGGCCATGACCTTCGACGACTGGTCGAACGGCATCGTCAAGCCGCTCACCGAGAAGGGATTCACCTTCGGCTGGTTCGTCATCATCCTGTTCATGGTGATCTCCGCCTTCATGGCGCTGAACCTCTTCATCGGTGTCGTGGTGACGGCGCTCGATACCGATGCCGCCCAGGACAAGGCCGCCGCCGCAACCGCATCGGGCGACGCCACGGACGTTGCTCGCCGCCTCGACGCGGTGATGGAGGAACTTGCGGCACTCAGGGCCGAGCTGGCGCGCCAGGCCTCGTCGCCCCCTGCATCCGAACGTCCCGGCCGCGCGTAGTCCTTTCCGAGGCTTCCGTCGGCTGCCGGCCGGGGCTTAGGATGCCCCTGCGGCAGGCGACTGCGAGCGATTCGGGAGGTTTGCATGAGCGGCAAGGCCCCTGGCGGCTACGAAATTCCGCAGGAAATGCGGGAATTCGCCGAGAAGAGCGTGGAACAGGCGCGCAAGGCCTTCGATGGCTTTGTCGGCGCGGCGCAGCGCACTGTCTCGGCCATGGAAACCTCCGCCGGCACGGTACAGGCCAGTGCCCAGGAGGTCGGGCGCAAGGCCATCTCCTTCGCCGAGACCAATGTCGCCGCCAGCTTCGAACATGCCCAACGCCTCGTTCAGGCCCGCGACATGGCCGAGGTGATGGAAATTCAGCAGCGTTTCCTAAAGGAACAGCTGAAGACCATGGAGGAACAGGCGCGCGAACTCGGCAAGGCCGCCAAGGGCGGGTTGGCGGATCCTACAGAACCGGTCTGATGATTTGTGCGATGCAATAGTTTGTTGCAATGCACAACCAAACTTGATAGAGCATCCGGCATTGGGATGGCGCCAGCGCGCGTCCCGGCGCCGGCCCGGCTCCAGCGGGGAAGTGGTCCGGCGGCTACAAAGCCAAGGCTCCCCGCGAGGATTGCCCACTATGAGCCAGGCCGCCAAAGCCCCCAAGACCGAGAAGCCGGCCACCGCCGCCCAGGTCTTCCCCTTCCCGACCTTCGACATGACGAAGTTCGAGATGCCCAAGTTCGAAATGCCGAAGTTCGACGGCGCCGCCTTCGACCTCTCCAAGATGGAGGTCCCGGCCGCCATGCGTGAGGCCGCCGACAAGGCGGTCGCACAGATGAAGGACGGCTACGCCAAGATGAAGGCCGCTGCCGAGGAGACCACGGACCTCGTCGAGGACACCTACGTCACCGCCTCCGCCGGCATGAAGGACTTCCACCTGAAGAGCATCGAGGCCGCCCGCACCAACATGAACGCGAGCTTCGACCATGCTCGCGACCTGATGGGCGCCAAGTCGGTCGCCGAGGTGATCGAGCTGCAGACCGCCTTCGTCCGCAAGGCCTTCGAGACCATGCAGGCCCAGGGCAAGGATCTCACCGCCCTCGCCCAGAAGACCGCCACCGAGACCATCGAGCCGGTCAAGGAGAAGGTCGGCAAGGTCCTCAAGACCGCCACCGCCTGAGCCATTCCCCTCCTCGCTCGCGAGGAGGCGCTTTCTCCCGGGCCGCGTCCTTGCAGCCGCGGCCAGAACCTTGAGCCCGGGCTTCGGCCCGGGCCTTTTCTTGGTGGGTGCTGAATCCGCGTGGCCGTTCAAGGCTTTGCGAATTTCCAAAGGCCTTCCGAAAATGCGTCGCGCGCGCCTTGCATTGCCGAACCCTTCGGACTAGGTTGCGCGCCGCTCGCAGGGCTTGACCCTCCGGGCCGTGCAGCCGTAGCTCAGTTGGTTAGAGCGCCAGATTGTGGCTCTGGAGGTCCCCCGTTCGATCCGGGGCGGCTGTACCATTCTTCCCCTTCTCCTTCCGCCCCGCCTCACGGCGCCGATCATCACCGGCCGCCGCGCGGCGTTGCGTCAGGCTCACGAAAAAGCCGGGGCGCGAGCCCCGGCTTTTCCATGCCTTGTGAGTGTCGGCCGATTACTGGCCCAGGGAGCCGGCGGAGTCGGGAACGGCGTTGCGGTCATAGGCGCGAGCCGCGTCGTTCTGGGCGCGCTGGGCGGAGCGATAGGTCACGCGGGGGGCGGTAAACTCGCGGGGGGAGGCGGTGTTGACGATGTCGCGCTCCGGGGTACCGACGAAGGACGAGGAGACGTCCTCGGCGAGGGCGCCGGTGGCGAGGGGAGCGATGGCGAGGGTGGCGAGAGCCAGGGTGCGGAAGTTCATGATGATCTCCTGATCGGTTGATCGCGGGCGGCATATCGGGACACGCGTC
>NZ_JAPZTZ010000035.1 GCF_027532945.1 Phreatobacter sp. | reverse complement strand
CGAGACCGGGATCCCGGCCTCGTGCTCCTTCAGGATCCCGATGATCTGCTCTTCCGTGAAGCGGCTGCGCCTCATGTTCTGGTCCTCTCGATGGGCCAGAACGAACTTCAAACTGGATTATCCCAGAGGGGCAACGTCAGTGTCGCTTGCCCATCACGGCGTGCTGTTCCTCGACGAGTTGCCGGAGTTCCAGCCGCAGGTGCTCGACGGCCTGCGCCAGCCGATGGAGAGCGGCGAGGCGGTGATCGCACGCGCCAATCAGCGGGTGAGCTTTCCCGCCCGGTTCCAGCTTGTCGCCGCGATGAACCCCTGTCGCTGTGGCAAGGCCACGGAGCCGGGTTTCACCTGTCCGCGCATGCCCAATCCGCGCTGCATGGCGGATTATCAGGCGAAGATCTCCGGCCCGCTCATCGACCGGATGGACATGGTCATCGAGGTGCCGGCGGTCTCGGCGGCGGACCTCATCCTGCCCGCTCCGGCCGAGGGCAGCGCGGAGATTGCCGCGCGGGTGGCGGCCGCACGGGCGCGTCAGGCGCAGCGCTATGGCGGCCGCGGCCTGCCCATCGGCCTCAATGCCCATGCGCCCCCGTCCCTTCTCGACGAGGTGGCGGCTCCCGATCCCGCCGGGCTCGCCCTGCTGCGGGACGCCGCGGAGGCGCTGCGGCTCACCGCGCGGGCCTATCATCGGGTGCTGAAGCTCGCGCGCACCATCGCCGATCTCGATGCCGCGCCCACGGTGCGGCGCGTTCACCTCGCGGAAGCGATCAGCTATCGCGGCAGCACCGATCGGGTCCGGGCCGCGGCCTGATGGCCGAGCCGGGTGCCGTCGCTGATCGGCCGTCACCCATCGGCCGTCGCTGATCGGCCGTCACCTATCGGCCGTCGTTCTCTGCCGCGCAACGCCCGGCCGCCGGCCCGGAGTAACCAGCCGTCAACCCTGTCTGTTTACGGTCGCTTCGGATTTGCCCTGAGCGCGGAGACATCTGGTGGACGGTTTCGCCCTGCTGGCCGGTGGTTTGGCGGCGCTCGGCGTCGCCGCTGCGGCCGGACTGCTCCATTTCGCCCAGGCGCGCCGCGCCCTGCAGCGCAAGACCGCCCTGCTCGAGGAGAGCATCGAGCAGCTCACCGACCGCGTCTTCGAACTGGCCGAGAGCGAGGAGCGCCATCGCGGCCTCATCGACGCGCAGGGCGACCTGATCGTCCGGCGCGACCGCCACGGTGCCATCACCTTCGCCAACCGCGCCTTCGCCGCCCTCGTCGGCGAGCCGGCGCCAAGCCTGATCGGCCAGACCTGGCGGCCGACCATCGTCGAGCGCTCGGAGGACCGGCGCGACCCCGACGGCTCGGTGAGCATCGACGAATGCATCGTCTCGCCGCAGGGGCGGCGCTGGATCGCCTGGCGCCATCACCCGATCCGCGATGCCGAGGGGCGCTGCGAGGAGATGCAGTCTGTCGGCCGCGACGTGACCGAGCGCAAGGCGGCCGAGGAGGCCCTGGCCGCTTCCAGCGCCCGTGCCGAAAGCGCCAACGAGGCCAAGTCGCGGTTCCTCGCCACCGTCAGCCACGAGATCCGCACGCCGATGAACGGCATCATGGGCATGGCCGACCTGCTGCTCGACACGCCGCTGACACCCGACCAGCGCACCTATGCCGCCGCCGTCAAATCCTCTGGCGAGGCGCTGCTGGCCCTCATCGACGACATTCTCGACTTCTCGAAGATCGAGGCCGGCCGTCTCGATCTCGACGCCGTGCCTTTCGAGATCACGCCGCTGGTGGAGGGCGTGGCGGAGCTCCTTGGGCCACGCGCCCATGCCAAGGGGCTCGACATCGCCACGGTGATCGATCCGGCCGTGCCCTGGCGGCTCCTGGGCGATGCGACGCGCCTGCGCCAGGTGCTGCTCAATCTCGCCGGCAATGCCGTCAAGTTCACCGAGGCCGGCGGCGTCACGCTCGCCGTGGCGATGGAGGACGACACTCTCCTCCTCTCCGTCGCCGACACGGGCCCCGGCATCGCCGCGGCTGATGTCGAGCGGATCTTCGGCGAGTTCGAACAGGGCGAGACCACTTTTGCCCGCCGCCATGCCGGAACGGGCCTCGGCCTGTCGATCTCCCGGCGCATTGTCGAGCGCATGGGTGGCCGGCTGTCGGTGGCAACAGAGCCCGGTCATGGCTCGACCTTCACCGCCCATCTGCCCCTGCCGGCGGCGGAAGCGCCGCGCGGCGCCGATCCGCTGGACGCGCTGTCCGTCCTCGTCCTCTCCCCCTCCGCCATCGAGCGCGATGCCCTCGTGCGGCGGCTTGCGGCTCATGGCGCCCGCGTCACCGCCGCCGAAGCCATTGCCGAGCTTTCCGGGGAGACGGATTTCGACACGGCCGTGGTGGATCATCGCCTTGGCGATGAGGCCCTCGCCGCAGCGCTCGCGAGCCTTGCCGGCCGCGTCGCCCGCACCGTGCTGCTGGTGCGCCCGGCCGATCGTGCGGCCATCGCCGCCTGGCGCGACAAGGGCGTCGGCGGCTGGCTCGTCTCTCCCGTGCGGGAAGCCTCGCTGCTCCTCCAGATGCGCCCCGGTGCGCCGGTGCCGGCCGAGCCGCCCGAGGCGGAGGAGGGCGCGGTGCGGCGCGCACCTGCCGTCGCGACGGCCGGCCAGTCCCTGACCATCCTCGTCGCCGAGGACAATGACATCAACGCGTTGCTCTGCCGCAAACTGATCGAGAAGCTCGGCCACCGCCCGGTCTGGGTGAAGGACGGACGCGCCGCGGTGACGGCGGCGCTCGATGCGGCAGCGCCGGTCGATGTCGTGCTCATGGACATGCAGATGCCCGATTGCGACGGTCTGTCAGCCGCGACCATGATCCGCGCCGGCGAGAGCGGGCGGCGCCTGCCCATCATCGCCCTCACCGCCAATGCCTTTGCCGAGGATCGCGCCGCGGCGATCGCGGCGGGCATGGACGCCTTCCTCACCAAGCCGCTCGACATCGAGAAGCTCGCCGAGGCGCTCGACCAGCATGTCAGGGTCAGACCGGCAGCCCCCGCGCGCGCAAAGCGTCGGCCAGGGACGGCGCGTCCGTGAAGAGCAGCGCGTCCATGCCGAAGGCGCGCGCCGCCTCGACATTGCGGGCGCTGTCGTCGATGAAGACACAGCGGTTGGCCTCAAGGCCGTGCCGCTCGCACAGGATGGCGTAGATCCGCGGATCGGGCTTGTTGATGCCGACATCGCCCGACAGGACGAGGCCGGTGAAACGGCCGAGGAACGGATAGGCCGGCACCGTGCGGTCGAAGAGCTCGCGGGCGAAATTCGAGATGCCGAAGACCGGACCCTTCTCCAGAAGGGCCTCGAAGATGGCGCGCGTTCCCGGCACCTCGCCGGGCACCGAGGCCAGCCAGTCCTCGTAGAAGGCGGCGAAGACGCCGGCATGGGCCGGGTGGAGCGCCGCATGGGCAGCCACGGCCTCGGCAATCGGCCGGCCGGCGTCCTGGCGGGCGTGCCAGTCCATGAAACCTACCTTCTCCATGAAGCTCTCGACGGCCGCGCGCGACTCGAAATGGCGCGTCATCGCCCCGAGCGGATCCCAGCGCAGCAAGACCTGACCGATGTCGAAAACGGGGATAGGATGTGCCGACGCGGCAGGAGAGTTCCCCGTGGAAAGGCTGTGCATCTGATTACCTTTTCTTCAGCGCTTTCACGCTACGTATCGTTGTGCATTGGTGACACCATCCTCTTTCGGGTCCATGACATTGTCGACCGCCGCCTCACGTATCCCGCGACTGGCTGGTTCCGACGATTCCGGCGGCCTGCCGCCACAACCCTCGCGGCTCGCCAGCGGCGCCATGACCATCGCCGGCATGGGTTACTGGGTGGTCAAGGTCAGCGATCCCGCAACCTTCTGGATCTCGCCCGAGCTTGCCGATCTGGTGGGCGTTCCCGCCGGTCCCATTCCGGTCAACATGCTGCGTGACCGCTATCACGGCGACGGCGCGGCGCGGGTCTTCGCTGCCTTCCAGCACTGCGTCTCGGCCGGCACACCCTATGCCGTCGACGTGACCTATCGGCATCCGGACGGCCGTGACCTCGACCTGCGCGTCCATGGCGAGGCCGAGCGCGACACGCTCGGATCAATCGTCCGGATCAGCGGCATCGTCGTCGACAAGACCCAGGAAACGGAGGCGCTGAAGCGTGTCGCCGCCTCCGAACAGATGCTGGCGGATTTCCTCGACACCGCCACCGACTGGTGCTGGCAGACGGATGCCGAACATCGTTTCACCCGCTTCGAGGCCGGCAGCGCGACGAACAGAACGATCGACCTCAGTCTGGTCATCGGTAAACGGCGATGGGACCTCGATGTCCCGGAGGCCTCGCGCTTGGAGCTGGAGGCCGTCCGGCGGGAGATGGAGGCCCACAGGCCATTCCGCAATCTCGACTATACCGTCAATGCCCGAGTGGGCCCCCGTCGCGCGCGCACCAGCGGCAAGCCGATGTTCGACAAGGACGGCACGTTTGTCGGCTATCGCGGCACGACCGCAGACATTACTGAACTGCGCGAGGCCGAGCGGCTGCTGCTGAACCGCTCGGCCGCGCTTGCCGAGGCGCATCGCATCGGCCGTATGGGGTCCTGGTCCTATCTGCTCGGTGACGAGACGGTCAGCTGGAGCGAGGAACTCTTAGCCGTCACGGGCTTCGATCCGGCGACCTTCGACAGCCGCAACACAGCCGTGCTGGAGATGTTCGATCCCGAGGACCGGCAGAAGCTGCTCGACATGCAGATCGCCGTGCTGAAGGGCGGCGGGGCGCGCAGCGTCGACGTGCGGCTTGCCTGCGCAGATGGGCGGGTGCGGGATTTCGCCATTACCTGCAAGGGCGAGGAGGTCGCGGGCAAGATCGTCGGCTTCGTCGGCACCGTCCAGGACGTGACCGAGCGCAAGCAGGCGCAGCGGCAGCTCGAGGAGCTGGCCTATGCCGATCCGCTGACGGGCCTCGCCAACCGCGCGATGTTCAAGCAGTCGCTGACCACGATCATCGGCCGCGCCCTGCTGGAAGGCCGTTTCGCCACGCTCTATCTCGTCGATCTCGACCGCTTCAAGGAGGTCAATGACGCCTTCGGCCACGCGGCCGGCGACGAGCTCCTGTGCCGTGTCGCCGCCATCCTGCGGCGGGAGTTCGGCGATGGCGCCTTCATCGCGCGCCTCGGCGGCGACGAGTTCGCAGTTCTGGTGGAGCGCAGCCACCAGCACGAGGACGTGCGGATCATCGCCGAGGCCCTGATCGCCGCGCTGTCAGGCCCCCTCGACCTGTCCTGCGGCGAGGCCTTTGTCGGCGCCACCGTCGGCGTCGCCATGCTGCCGGAGCACGCGACCTCCACCGACCAGGCCATGCGCCATGCCGATCTCGCGCTCTACATGGGCAAGGAAACCGGCCGCGGCCGCTGCATGCTGTTCGAGACGGCCTTCGCCGAGGCGGTGGAGCAGCGCCTCCTGCTCGCCCGCGACCTGCGCCACGCCATCGAGGAGAATGAGCTTCACGCCTTCTACCAGCCGCAGGTGAGCATCGCGACCGGCAAGGTGGTGGGCTTCGAGGCGCTGCTGCGCTGGACCCACCGCGAGCGCGGCCCGATCTCGCCTGCGGAGTTCATTCCGGTCGCGGAGAATTCCGGCATCATCGTCGATCTCGGCCTGTGGATCCTGCGCGAGGCCTGCCAGCAGGCCAAGGCCTGGCTCGACCAGGGCCTGCCGCCGCGCACCATGTCGGTGAACGTCTCGCCGGCGCAGTTCTGGGCCATGGATTTCGAGACAGCCGTCGCGGCGGTGCTGGCGGAGACCGGCCTGCCGGCGAACCTGCTCTGCCTCGAGCTGACGGAGAGCCTCTTCGTCGACCAGAGCGAGGACCGCATCAGCCGGACGCTCGGCTCGCTCTCCTCGCTCGGCGTCCAGCTCGCCCTCGACGATTTCGGCTCGGGCTACTCCTCGCTCGGCTACCTGACGCGGCTGCCCTTCCATCGCCTGAAGGTCGATCGCTGCTTCGTTGACGGCATTGCCGGCCAGCCGGCCAAGCGCAAGCTCCTTGCGGGCATCATTGCCCTGTCGCACGGCCTCGGCCTGTCCACCGTCGCCGAGGGCGCCGAGAAGCGGGCCGACGTCGATGTGCTGCGCGAACTCGGCTGCGACACGGTGCAGGGCTATGTCTATTCGCGCCCCGTCGCGCCCGACGCGGCGCCGATCGTTGCCGCCTCGATCGAGGCCGAGCCTCTGCCGGATCACCGGCCGCAATGCCTCATTCCCGATTCCGACACGGCGGCGATGATCACCGCCCTCGGGTGATCGCAGGACCGGGGTGAGGGCAGAGCGGGGCTCAAGGCCCCGCATCAGCCGCCGATGTTATAGGCCGCCAGCGCCGCCATGTTGACGATGTCGGAATCGCGCGCCCCGAGGGGCACGATCTGCACCGGCTTGTCGAGGCCGACCAGCAGCGGGCCGATCACTGTCGCGCCGCCCAGCTCCTGCATCATCTTCGTGGAGATGGAGGCGGAGTGGAAGGCGGGCATGATCAGCACATTGGCGGGGCCGGTCAGGCGGCAGAACGGATAAGCCTGCATCAGCTCCGGGTTCAGCGCCACGTCGGCGGCCATCTCGCCGTCATACTCGAAGTCGACACGGCGGCCATCGAGGATCTTCACCGCCTCGATCACCTTCTCCGAGCGCTCGCCAAGAGGCTGGCCGAAGGTCGAGAAGGCGAGCAGCGCGACGCGCGGCTCGGTGCCGAGCCGGCGGGCGGCATGGGCGGCCTCGACGGCGATCTCGGCAAGGTCAGCGGCCGAGGGCATCTCGGTGATGGCGGTGTCGGCGACAAGCACCGTGCGGCCGCGCGACAGCACGATGGAGACGCCGATGAGCCGGTGGCCCGGCTTCACGTCGATGACGCGGCGCACCTCCTCGAGGGCCGAGGAATAGTTGCGGGTGACGCCCGTGACCATGCCGTCGGCATCGCCGGCCTCGACCATGGCGGCGCCGAAGATGTTGCGGTCCTGGTTCACCATGCGCTGGCAGTCGCGGTACAGGTAGCCGTGGCGCTGCAGGCGCTCGTAGAGCTGGCTCGCATAGTCGGCGTTGCGGGTGGACAGCCGCGCATTGGCGATCTCGATGCCCTCCTTGAGATCGATGCCGGCGGCCTGGGCCGTCGCCCTGACCCGGTCCTCGCGACCGACCAGAATGGCGGTGCCGAGGCCCTGGTTGACGAAGCTCTGGGCGGCGCGGATCACCTGCTCCTCCTCGCCCTCGGCGAAGACGACGCGGCGCGGCGTGCGGCGGGCGCGCTCGAAGATGCGGGCGAGAACGCCGGCGACCGGATTGAGGCGGGCGGTGAGCTGCGCCTTGTAGGCGGCCATGTCGACGATCGGCCGGCGGGCGACGCCGGTCTCCATCGCCGCCTGCGCGACGGCGGTCGGCACGGCATACATCAGGCGCGGGTCGAAGGGCACGGGGATGATATATTCCGGGCCATATTTGGGGCGGCCGCCGCCATAGGCCGCGGCGACATCGTCGGGAACGTCCTCGCGCGCAAGCGCCGCGAGCGCCTCCGCGGCGGCGATCTTCATCTCCATGTTGATCTTGGTGGCGCGCACGTCGAGCGCGCCACGGAACAGGAAGGGGAATCCGAGGACGTTGTTGACCTGGTTCGGATAGTCCGAGCGGCCGGTGGCGACGATGGCGTCGGAGCGCACCGCGTGGACCTCTTCCGGGGTGATCTCCGGATCGGGATTGGCCATGGCGAAGATGATCGGCTTCGGCGCCATGGACATGACCATCTCGCGGGTCAGCGCGCCCTTCACCGACAGGCCGAAGAAGACGTCGGCGCCCTTCACCGCCTCGGCCAGCGTGCGGGTGTCAGTCGCCACGGCATGGCCGGACTTCCACTGGTTCATGCCGTCGGTGCGGCCGCGCCAGATCGTCCCCTTGGTGTCGCAGAGGATGACGTTCTCGGGGTTGAAGCCCATGGCCTTCAGGAGCTCGACGCAGGCGATGCCCGCCGCGCCCGCGCCATTGACGACGAGCCGGGTCGTCTTGATGTCGCGGCCGGTGATGTCCATGGCGTTGATGAGGCCGGCGGCGGCGATGATGGCCGTGCCATGCTGGTCGTCATGGAACACCGGAATGTCCATGAGCTCCTGCAGGCGCTGCTCGATGATGAAGCACTCGGGCGCCTTGATGTCCTCGAGGTTGATGCCGCCGAAGGAGGGGCCGAGATAGCGCACCGCCTCGATGATCTTGTCGGGATCCTCGGTATCGAGTTCGAGATCGATGGAATCGACGTCGGCGAAGCGCTTGAACAGCACCGCCTTGCCTTCCATGACCGGCTTGGAGGCGAGCGCGCCGAGATTGCCGAGGCCGAGGATGGCCGTGCCGTTGGAGATGACGGCGACCATGTTGCCGCGGGTCGTGTAGTCGAAGGCGCGGGCCGGGTCCTCGGCAATGGCGAGGACGGGCACGGCGACGCCCGGCGAGTAGGCCAGCGACAGGTCGCGCTGCGTCGCCATGGGCTTGGTCGGCACGATCTCGAGCTTGCCGGGCTTGCCGACCTGGTGGAAGGCGAGGGCCTCCTGATCGGTGATGGTCGGGCGGTTGCGTCGGCCGGTCGTGTTGTCGGTCGCCATGGGGGCTCTTCTTGCAGCGTTCCTCTGAAGGGAGGGGGACCTTAGGGGCTCACCCCCTCAGGGGCAACGGGCCGTGCGGGGGACGGCGGTGCGACCTTAGGCGGCCTGCCCCGCCGCCCAGCCCGACGACCAGGCCCACTGGAAATTGTAGCCGCCGAGCCAGCCGGTGACGTCCACCGCCTCGCCGATGGCGAAAAGCCCGGGCACCGATTTCACCGCCATGGTCTGCTGGTCGAGGGCGGAGGTGTCGATGCCGCCGAGGGTGACCTCCGCCGTGCGCCAGCCCTCGGTGCCGTTCGGCTTCAGCCGCCAGCGGTTCACCGCCTCGTCGATGCGGGCGAGGACCTTGTCGGAGCAGTCGGCGAGGTTCGCCTTCACGCCCTCGGCCTCGACGATGGCCTGGGCGAGGCGCTTGGGGAGGATCTCGGCCAGTACGGTCTGGACGGCTTGCCGGCCGTGGCGGGCGCGTGCGGCCTTCAGATGGCCGAGCACGTCGGTGCCCGGGGCCAGCGAGGCGATGATCTCGTCGCCCTCGCGCCAATAGCTGGAAATCTGCAGAATGGCCGGGCCGGATAGGCCGCGATGGGTGAAGAGCACGGCCTCGGCGAAGCGGGTCTTGCCGTGGCCGACCACAGCCTCCTCCACCGCGATGCCGGCGAGCGGCGTCAGGCGGGCGAGGACGTCCGGCGCGAAGGTGAGCGGCACGAGGGCAGGGCGTGGCGGCACGACCTTCAGGGCGAATCGCTCGGCGATCTCATAGGCCAATCCGGTCGCGCCCATCTTCGGGATGGATTTGCCGCCGGAGGCGAGAACGAGGGAGGCGCAGCGCACCGTGCCGGACGAGAGGCGGACGGTGAAGCCGGCCTCGCCAGGAGTGATGTCCTCGACGGAGGTGGCCAGCGCAAGCCTGGCACCCACCCGCTCCATCTCGTCCACCAGCATGGCGATGATCTGCTTCGCCGACCCGTCGCAGAAGAGCTGGCCGAGGGTCTTCTCGTGCCAGGCGATGCGGTGGCGGTCGACCATGGCGATGAAGTCGTGCTGGGTGTAGCGGGCGAGCGCCGAGATGGCGAAGCGGGGGTTCTCAGACAGGTAGTTCTTCGGCGAGGCGCCGAGATTGGTGAAATTGCAGCGCCCGCCGCCGGAGATGCGGATCTTCTCGCCGGGGGCGTCGGCATGGTCGATGACGAGGACCGAGCGGCCGCGCTTGCCCGCCTCGATGGCGCACATCATGCCGGCCGCCCCCGCGCCGATGACGAGGACATCCAGCTGGCGGGGGAGGGCAGGGGCCATCGAAGGGGCCTTTAAGGGTTCAGGCGGCGTCGGCGCCGTCCTTACGGGCTTCGGACTGCTTCAGATAGGGGTAGCGGTCAGCGAAGTCGCCGGTATAGCCGAGGTTGCGCGCGGTGGGCGAGCGCACCAGCGCCTTCTTGTCGACGATCTGCGTGCCGAACAGGCGGTCGGCGACGGCGGTGGTGATGCCGTAGTTGCGGTTCTCATCGACATAATGATGGAGCGCGTGCTCCTGCCGGCGGCGGAGAAAATAGGCCGAGCGCATCTCGCCATCCATGTGGCAGGCGAAATGGACGATCTCGTAGAAGGCGAAGAGGCCGAAGGCGATGGCGATGATGGGCGCGAGCGGCGTGAGGCCGATGGCCCAGGCGCCCGCGGCGAGGACGGTGACCAGCAGCACCACCGAGGCGGGGTGGGCGAGGATCACCCGGGTGTCCTTCGGGTCCATGTGGTGGGCGTAGTGGACGCGGTTCCAGAACTGCGCGGTCGCCGAGGTGCGGGCGAGATCGAGCCAGTGCAGCACATATTTGTGGGTGATGAACTCGACGACGGGCAGCATGACCACGCCGATAATGGCTGCCATCAGCGTCCAGCCGAGGCCGGCAGTGGCCAGGGCATAGACGAAGAAGCCGGCGGAGAGTGTGCTGTAGAGGAGAACGGCGACCCGGGCATCCGGATGGCGCATCACGACAAGCGTGTCGGCCATGAGGGCGCGGGTCTCGGAGGTGAGCGACATGTGGGGGCCCATGCTGCAACTGCGAAACGTCGTCTGCATAGCCGATCCCACGGCTTCCGCCAAAGGCACAGAGCCGTGATCGCCGCGCTATCCCGTCGCGCTCATCGCTGCCCGAACGGCGGATGGCGCGGTGCCGCTGGAGCGGCGACCATGGCGACGACCCTCGCCAGCGAGCCCTTCGCATGACCCTGACCGCTTCCCCCGCCGATGCCGCCGCTTTCGACCGGCTGATGACCGCCCGCCATTCCTGCCGGGCCTTCCACCCCGAGCCCATCCCGAGGGCGACCATCGAGGCGATCCTCACCACGGCGCAGAAGACCGCCTCCTGGAACAACACCCAGCCCTGGCAGGTGGTGATCGCCGGCGGGGCGGCGGCCGGGCGCTTTCGGGCACTGATGCTCGATCTCGCCTCCCGCGGCGCCGAGCCGACGCCCGACTTCGCCTTTCCGCGCGAATATCGCGGCGCGCTGCTCGACCGGCGGCGGGCCTGCGGCTTCCAGCTCTATGACGCGGTGGGCGTCGCGCGCGGCGACAAGGCCGCCTATGCCCGCCAGTCGCTGCGCAACTTCGCGCTGTTCGACGCGCCGCATGTCGCCATCATCACGACGGACGAGGCGCTTGGGGCCTATGGGGCGCTCGATTGCGGCGCCTATGTCAGCAATTTCATGACCGCGGCCACCGCCCACGGGGTGGCGACCATCGCCCAGGCCGCGCTGGCGGTGCATTCGGGCGCGATCCGCGCGCATTTCGGTATGGGCGAGGAGCGGCGGGTGGTCTGCGGGATTTCGTTCGGGCGGCCGGATGAGAGCCATCCCGTGAACGGCTACCGGACGCCGCGGGCGGGGCTGGATGAGGTTGTGCGCTGGGAGGAGTGAGCGCGTCTCAGAACGCCGCGCCGGCCTCCTCGCCCTCCGACACCGTCAGCGTGTCGCCCACCGCGATTGGGCCGCCGCCAGCCACCGCGCAATAGATGCCGCAATCGGCATGGCCATAGGTCCGCATCAGCACGGCGGGGATCATCAGGTCTCGCGTGGCGGTCGCCGGGTTCACCGTGGTGGCGGCGCAGCGCTCGGTGCGCTTGAGGCCGGTCAGCGCCGTCTCGCCGAGGCGGATGCGCTTGCCCACCCAGTCGAACTCCGAGAAGGCCGGCACGCCATCGACATAGACATTGGCGCGGAAGCGGATCGGGTCGATGGGGAAGCCCGTCTCCTTCTCCAGCGCCCGGACGGTGGCGAGGTTGATGATGGAGAGGAAGCCCGAGCGCGAATCCATGAAGCGGAAGCCGGGTGGCCCTGCCAGCACCTTCGGGGCACCTGCGAGCTCGCTGGCGAGGAACATGCGGAAGAAGTCCTCGATGGCGATGCGGCCCTTGGCCGTGCCGAGGTCGCCGCGGGCGACCTCCACCTCGTCGGCGACGATGGAGAGGATGCGGGTCTCGTCCTCGTAGCGGGTCCTGAGTTTCGCCAGGGCAGCCTGCCGCGCGAGGACCAGGAACTTCTGCTTCGGCTGGTGCTCGGGGTTCGCCGGATCGAAGCCGGAGGGGCCGTTCTCGATGGCGAAGAGCCGGTCGCCGGGGAAATGCTCCCCCGCCGTGAGGGTCGCCGTCGTGAGGGGCTCGGCGGAGAGCCCCTTCACGGGATAGCGGTAAAGGGCGGTGATGCGGGCGGCGGGGCTGGTGCTCATGGCTTTGAGGTGGCGCAAGGCGGGCTCATGCGTCAAGCGGCGATGATGGAACCGTGCCTCCCGGCAGCTCAGGGCCCGGCCGGCGCCTTTGCCAAAAGACGCCGCGCCGAGCCTCTTTTCACCTGCTGGCGGGACACCCATATCAGCCTCACGCCGGTCGCTTCGGGGCCGGCATCCCATCGGTCGGACGTTCCCTTCGGGCTCATTCGAGACGCGCGGAACGGGCAAAGGAGTGGCCTATGAACATCGAGAAATACACCGAGCGGTCGCGCGGATTCATCCAGTCGGCCCAGTCACTCGCGCTGCGCGAGGGGCACCAGCAATTCGTGCCCGAGCACCTGCTCAAGGTGCTGCTCGACGATCCGGAGGGCCTCGCCGCGGGCCTCATCCGCCAGGCCGGCGGCCAGCCGCAGTTGGCGCTCGCCCGCACCGAGGAGGCGCTGAAGAAAATTCCGAAGGTGCAGGGATCGGGAGCCGGCCAGGTCTATCTCGGCCAGGGCCTCGCCCGCGTCTTCGATGCCGCCGAGAAGGCGGCCGAGAAATCCGGCGACAGTTTCGTGGCAGCGGAGCGTCTGCTCCTCGCCCTGGCGCTGGAGAAGGACACGGAAGCGGGCAAGGCGCTCGCCGCGGCGGGCGTCAGCCCCCAGTCGCTGAACCAGGCCATCGAAGCCTTGCGCAAGGGCCGCACGGCGGATTCGGCCTCGGCCGAGAACGCCTATGACGCGCTGAAGAAATATGCCCGCGACCTCACCGCCGCCGCCCGCGAGGGCAAGCTCGATCCGGTGATCGGCCGCGACGAGGAGATCCGCCGCACCATCCAGGTCCTGTCGCGGCGCACCAAGAACAATCCCGTCCTCATCGGCGAGCCGGGCGTCGGCAAGACCGCCATCGTCGAGGGCCTTGCGCTGCGCGTCGTCGATGGCGACGTGCCGGAGAGCCTGAAGGACAAGGCGATCCTGTCGCTCGACATGGGCGCGCTGATCGCCGGTGCGAAATATCGCGGCGAGTTCGAGGAGCGGCTGAAGGCTGTGCTGTCCGAGGTCACCTCCTCCGGCGGCGGTATCGTGCTGTTCATCGACGAGATGCACACGCTGGTCGGCGCCGGCAAGGCGGACGGGGCGATGGACGCCTCGAACCTCTTGAAGCCCGCGCTCGCCCGCGGCGAGCTGCACTGCATCGGCGCAACGACGCTCGACGAGTACCGCAAGCATGTGGAGAAGGACGCGGCGCTTGCCCGGCGCTTCCAGCCGGTCTTCGTCGACGAGCCGAGCGTGGAGGACACGATCTCCATCCTGCGGGGTCTCAAGGAGAAGTATGAGCAGCACCACCAGGTGCGCATCACCGACTCGGCCATCGTCGCGGCGGCGACCCTGTCGAACCGCTACATCACCGATCGCTTCCTGCCCGACAAGGCCATCGACCTCGTCGACGAGGCCTCGGCGCGGCTGCGCATGCAGGTCGATTCCAAGCCCGAGGAGCTGGACGAGCTCGACCGGCGCATCATCCAGCTCAAGATCGAGCAGGAGGCGCTGAAGAAGGAGAACGACACCGCGTCGAAGGACAGGCTGAAGCGGCTGGAGGGCGAGCTTGCGGCGCTGGAGGTTCAGTCAGCTGAGATGACCGCCCGCTGGAAGGCGGAGAAGGACAGCCTCGGCCATGCCGCGGAGCTGAAGAAGCAGCTCGAGGATGCGCGCAATGCGCTGGCCAATGCCCAGCGCAAGGGCGACTGGGCCAAGGCCGGCGAGCTCTCCTACGGCACCATTCCGGGGCTGGAGAAGGAGATCGCCAGCGTCGAGCAACAGAACGAGCAGGCCATGGTCGAGGAGGCGGTCACCGCCGACCACGTCGCCCAGGTCGTCTCGCGCTGGACCGGCGTGCCGGTCGACCGGATGCTCGAGGGCGAGAAGGACAAGCTTTTGCGCATGGAGGACGAGCTGGCGAAGCGCGTCGTCGGCCAGGGCGAGGCGGTCAAAGCCGTCTCGACCGCGGTGCGCCGCGCCCGCGCCGGCCTGCAGGACCCGAACCGGCCCATCGGCTCGTTCATGTTCCTGGGGCCCACCGGCGTCGGCAAGACCGAGCTCACCAAGGCGCTGGCCGAGTTCCTGTTCGACGACGAGACCGCCATGGTCCGCCTCGACATGTCCGAGTATATGGAGAAGCACTCGGTCTCCCGCCTCATCGGCGCGCCTCCCGGCTATGTCGGCTATGACGAGGGCGGGGCGCTGACCGAGGCCGTGCGGCGCCGGCCCTATCAGGTCGTGCTGTTCGACGAGATCGAGAAGGCGCATCCGGACGTGTTCAACGTCCTCCTCCAGGTGCTGGACGATGGCCGCCTGACCGATGGTCAGGGCCGCACGGTCGATTTCCGCAATGTGCTCGTCATCATGACCTCGAATCTCGGCTCCGAGCTTCTGGTCATGCAGGGCGAAAACGAGGAGGTGGACGCGGTGCGCGAGGGCGTCATGTCCATCGTGCGCGGGCACTTCCGGCCGGAATTCCTCAACCGCGTCGACGAGATCATCCTGTTCGGCCGCCTCAAGCGCGAGCAGATGACCTCCATCGTCGAGATCCAGCTGAAGCGCCTGCAGAAGCTGCTCGACGAGCGCAAGATCGTCCTCGACCTCGATCCGGGCGCCAAGGCCTGGCTCGCCGACAAGGGTTACGACCCCGCCTATGGCGCGCGGCCGCTGAAGCGCGTCATCCAGAAGGCGGTGCAGGATCCGCTGGCCGAAAGGATCCTCGCCGGCACCATCGCCGACGGCGACCATGTCCGCGCCAGCGCCGGCACCGATCGCCTGATCTTCGAGACGGGTGATCCGGCCATGGCGGCGGCCTGAGGCCGATAGGCCGGCGACAGCTTCCGGATGTGTGGCATCCGGAATGCAACTCTCTTGCGTAGTCGCCCGGTCGGGGTTCCGATCGGGCGGCCTTTGCATGACAGGAGGGGCCGATGGCGCGTGCTACGCAGCGGACAGAGGCTCCGAAGGAGGACCGGGGAACCGGCGCGCCGCGCACGGCGGTGCTCGTCTTCCACGGGATCGGCGACCAGCGGCCGATGGAGACCATGCTCGGCGTCGTCGATGCCGTGCTCGGGCCGCCGGAGACGGATCCCGAGGCGGCCCGGCGGAAGGGCTCCATTCCCCGCTGGATCAAGCCCTATGTGGGCAAGGATGGGTCCTTCGATCTGAAATCCGTGACCACGCCGCCGATCGGCGAGAGCGAGAAGCGTCGCTACGACTTCTTCGAACTCTATTGGGCGCATCTGATGAGCGGCACCCGCTTCGTCGCGGTGCTGCTGTGGCTCTGCGATCTCGCCAAGCGCGACCGCAAGAGCCTGCCCCCGGATGCCCGCTGGCTCTGGTCCGCCGCCGTCGTCATCCTCACCGCCGCGCTGTTTGCCGTTGTCAACGTCATCTGGGTCGTCGGTACCGGGCTCATCGGATTGTCCGTGCTGGATCTTTCGGCACGTGCCGACAATGCCGCCGTTCCGGCGGCCGGCGCCTTCCTGGGGATCGGTCTTGTCGCGGCGGTCTTCGCGCTCAAGGGTCTTGGCAAGAGCTGGTCGCTTGCCGGTCTGACGCTCCTGCCCTTCGCGCTGCTGGCGGGCATTGCCCTCTGGCATCCGCTCGCCTTGCTCACCTTCGTTCCGGCCTTCGCGGTCAGCTACATGTTCCTCGGTCGTGTGGCGACGCTGGTCGGTCTCGTCGGAACCATCGGGTTCGCCTTGCTCGTGGCCTTCTGGGGCCCGTTCCTGGCGTTGTTCGGCGTGGGTGACGGGCGTTGGCCGGATGTGGGTCGGATCCCCGACATCGCTTTCCTGACCCTCGGGCATTCGCCGACGACGCTTTGGCTGCTGGTCTTCCTGACCCTGTTCGTCTTTCTCGCCTGGGCCTTCCTTGTGCCCTATGTCGGCGACTGCGCGCGGTATCTGCGGGATGCGCCCGACAATATCGAGGCGCGGAACGAGATCCGGAGAATCGGTCTCCAGGTGCTGCAGGACCTGCATGACCAGCGCTCGCGCGATGGGACGCCGCGCTATGATCGCATCGTTGTGGTGGCCCACAGCCTCGGGACGATCATTGCCTATGACGTTTTGCGGGCCTTCTTTGTCGAGCAGATCGCCAAGATCAAGCTCAGCGACCCGTCGATTGCGGCTTTCCGGGAGGTCGAAGTCCTGGCAGGGCAGGGCATCCGTCCCGGCCTCCATGGCGTTGCCCCTGTCCATGGCGGGCTGGCGTGGCAGCCCATCGACAATGGCTCGCCGCCCGGCGCTGCCGAGTATCAGGCCAAGGTGCGCGACACGTTCGCCATCTTCTCCCGGGAGCAGACGTCGCGTGGGGCCGATGGGCCCATCGCCTCGCCCTGGCGCGTCAGCGACTTCGTCACCATGGGCAGCCCGCTGACCCATGCCGCCCTCTTGATGACCCGGACCGGCACCGGCGACGAACTGGCGGCCAAGGTTGCGATGCGCGAGTTCCCGGTGGCGCCACCCACGCTCTCGCCTGGCGAAGCGGAGCGCATTCTCTTCGTGCCGAAGGACCGGAATGCCGGACCGCCGCGCCTCCAGCACTCCGCCCTCTTCGCGCTGACCTGCTGGACCAATCTCTATTTCGCCCAGAAGCGTGCGGTGAAGGGGGATTTCATCGGCGGACCCATTCCCGCGCAGCAGTCTCCCGGCACGATGAACGTGCCACTGACCACCACGATCATGGGGGGCTACTTCAACCATACCCATTACTGGAAAGCGGAGGAGGGGCTCGGCGATCGCACGCCGCATATCCGGGCGTTGAAGCTCGCCGTCCTGGGAGCCGATGCGTGCCGCGAGGTCAATCGCGAAAGGCGCAACCTCGCCGGAGGCGACGAACTCGCCCTGTAAACCGCCACGGCGTCGGCGCGCCGCAGGGCCGCGGCTTGCCGCGTCCCCCCGCGCGCCCTAGAAGACCGGCATGACCCAGATCGCCCCCATTCATGTTGTCGGCGGCGGCCTCGCCGGCTCGGAAGCCGCCTGGCAGATCGCCAAGGCCGGCGTGCCGGTGGTGCTGCACGAGATGCGCCCGGTGCGCGGCACCGATGCCCACAAGACCGAAGGCCTTGCCGAGCTCGTCTGCTCGAACTCCTTCCGCTCGGACGATGCCGAGACCAATGCGGTCGGCCTGCTCCATGCCGAGATGCGCCGGCTCGGCTCGCTCATCATGCGGATGGGCGATGCCAACCAGGTGCCGGCCGGCGGCGCGCTCGCCGTCGACCGCGACGCTTTCTCCGCGGCGGTGACGGCGGCGCTGGAGGCCCATCCCCTGGTGACGATCGAACGCGGCGAGGTTGCCGGCCTGCCGCCTGCCGACTGGGACAGCGTCATCATCGCCACGGGGCCGCTGACCTCGCCGGCGCTTGCCGCCGCCATCGGCGGTCTGACGGGGGAGAAGGAGCTCGCTTTCTTCGACGCCATCGCCCCCATCGTCCATTTCGAGTCCATCGACATGGACACCGCCTGGTTCCAGTCGCGCTACGACAAGGCCGGCCCCGGCGGTACGGGCGCCGACTACATCAATTGCCCGATGGACCGCGACCAGTACGAGGCCTTCATCGACGCGCTGCTGGCGGCGGAGAAGACCGAGTTCAAGGAATGGGAGGGCACGCCCTATTTTGACGGCTGCCTGCCCATCGAGGTCATGGCCGAGCGCGGCCGCGAGACGCTGCGCTGGGGACCGATGAAGCCGGTCGGGCTCACCAACAAGCACAATCCGACGGTGAAGGCCTATGCCGTCGTCCAGCTGCGCCAGGACAACAAGCTCGGCACGCTGTTCAACATGACGGGCTTCCAGACCAAGCTGAAATATGGCGAGCAGGCGAAGATCTTCCGCATGATCCCCGGCCTGCAGAATGCCGAGTTCGCGCGGCTCGGCGGTATCCACCGCAACACCTATCTGAACTCGCCGAAGGTGCTCGACGAGACGCTGCGGCTGAAAGCCGAGCCGCGGCTGCGCTTCGCCGGCCAGATCACGGGCTGCGAGGGCTATGTGGAGAGCGCCGCCATCGGCGGCATGGTCGGCCGCTTCGCTGCCGCCGAGCGTCTCGGCCGCCCGCTCGTCCTGCCGCCCACGACGACAGCGCATGGCGCGCTGATCAACCACATCACCGGCGGGCATGTCGTGACGATCGACGAGGGGCCGCGCTCCTTCCAGCCGATGAACGTCAATTTCGGCCTCTTCCCGCCGGTCTCCGGCGTGCCCACCAAGGGGCCGGATGGCCAGCGCCTCAAGGGCACGGCCAAGACCCAGGCGCGCAAGCGGACGCTAAGCGCGCGGGCGCTTGCCGATCTCGACGCCTGGCTGGGTGGTGCGGCCCTCGCCGCGGCGGAATAGGGACAGGCTCGCTCAGCGCCCGGTCTGCGCCGTGACGCGCGTCTCGGCGCGGTCGCGTGTCATCAGGTTGTCGATGCGCTCGCGCTCGGTGCGGAAGGCGGTGAGCATGGGGCCGGCGAGCTCCCGGCCGCGCGGCACGCGCACGCGCATCGGATCGACGAAGCGGCCGTTGACCATCACCTCATAGTGCAGGTGCGGGCCGGTGGAGAGGCCGGAATTGCCGAGATAGCCGATGACCTGGCCCTGGCGGACCCGCGCGCCTTCGGTGATGCCGCGGGCAAAGCCCGAGAGGTGCGAATAGGTCGAGGTGTAGCCGTTGGGGTGCTCGATCTCGACCCGCCGGCCATAGCCGCCTGACCAGCTCGCCTTCGCGATCACGCCGTTGCCGGCGGCGACAATGGGGGTGCCGATACGGTCGGACCAGTCGACGCCCGAATGCATCTTGAAATAGCCCATGACGGGATGGCGGCGCATGCCGAAGCCGGAGCGCATCTGACCGCCGGCGATGGGCTTGCGGATGAGGAACTTGCGGGCCGACTTGCCCTGCTCGTCGTAATAGTCGACGACGCCGTCGGCGGTGGAGTGGAAGCGATAGTAGCGCCGCGTCTCGCCGCCGGCGGTCAGCGAGGCATAGAGGATGTCGGACCGCGCGCCCTCGCCCTCTTCGTCCGAGGCATAGAGCACTTCGAACAGATCGGTGGAGGCGACGCGACGCGAGAAGTCGACGTCGTTGCCGAAGAGGCGGATGAGCTCGTCGATGATGGGGCGCGGGATCTCCTGGCGCAGCGCTGTCTCATAAAGAGCGGCATAGAGGCGAAGGCCCGACCCCTCGTCGTCCTCCTCCTGGTCCTCGGTGACATTGACGGCTTCGGCCGGATCCTCGACTGCCACATAACGGCCCTCGTCGGTCTGGGCCACGGCCGCCTCGGGCTGGCCGCGCTCGCCAACGAGGATGACACGCGCCGGCTGGAGGCGGCCGGCGGTGCCTGGCGAGAACAGCACACGGATGCGCTGGCCCTCGCGCAGGGTGATCTCGCGGCCGCCCCGGGTGAAGGCTGAGGCGACGAGGCGGGCATCGTCGCGCACCGCGCCAAGCTCCAGAAGGATGGAGGTGATGGTGTCGCCGGCCTTGGCGATGACGGTGCGGTCGGGCGCGGCCGCGGCGGCGACGCTTTCGGGGGCGCGCTTCACCACATGGAGAACGTTCGGATCATCCGGGCCGGGCGGTTCGAGCCTGGCGCGCGACGGAGCGGTGACGCCGCCGCCTGACGGCAGGGCCACGGGGACGGAGAGGCTCGCCTGCGTCGCGACATCGCGCACCTGGGTGAGGATGTCCTCGGTGGAGAGCGTCATCATGCTGCGCTGCTGCGGCGAGAGAGCCCCGAACTCGCGCATCACCACCGTCACCTCGCCGTCGGTGGCCGGTTCCTGCTCCTCGGCCCGCTCGGCGGTGTCGCCGGCCAGCAGGCGCAGCGGATTGAACTCGGGGATATCATAGTCGCCGCTGGAGGCCTGGATGAGGTTCGCGACGACGCGGGTATGCGGCCGGACGCGGATGATCTCGCGATCGCCGACGCGCGAGGTCTGCGACACGCGGATGGTCTGCTTCGACGAGGAGAACAGGTCCGCGAGGGGGGTGAGCCGGTCGCCCTTGCGCGCGGTGTTGGTCGGACGGTCCGAGCCCGATCCCGGCATGCGGCTGAGCGGTTGCATGATCTCGGCGGGGGCGGGCGGGCGCGTCGGGTTCTCGAGAGCCGCCCAGACCGCGCCGCCCATGAGGCCGGCGCCGCAGAGCCCGGTCAGCACGGTCCCGGAGAACCAGCGGATGTTCACGCTGCGCGATTCGATCGCCTTGCGCTCGGTCCCGTCGCTCGACAGCGGCGCCTCGTCGCCGAGCGTTGCGCTCGGGTCATGCTGGGGGCCTGAGGGAAGACGGCTGGTCAGCAGCAAGAAACGCGTTCCTCTTCGGTGCCGGCGGTCGATGGGACCGGCTTGCGGCACGATGACCCGCCGGAGTGCCGCGAAGCGGCCGGCAAGCGCGGCGACGTTGCCCGCGGGGCCTGCAGCCGTCAAGCGAGCGGGGGCCGAGAAAAGCCCGGGGATTGTGGCGTGGTGAGGGCTGCCGGCGGTGGCCGCGGCCTGCCAGCTGGACGGGGGGTGGGGAGGGCGGCTTGCGGGGGTGCGTACAAGGGGAAGGCGGAGGCGATGCGGCTTGGATCGTCTGTCTTGGATCGTCTGTCTTGGGTCGTCTGTCTTGGGTCGTCTGTGTTGGATCGTCTGTCTTGGGTCGTTTGCCCTGGAACCGGACGGACCGACCGGAATTGGACGGGGAGTGCCGCCGGCCCCGCCGGGCACAGGCCGCGGGCGACGGCTTGTGGAAAGGCCTTGTCGAATCGCTGAAAGGCCCGTTCATTCAATCACCTGAGGGTGTTCGAAGTTCATGACGGCCCCAGCCGGCGACGGGCTCTGTCGACGGGCCGTCATTTTTTTCCGGATATGTGTTGACAGCCGAAAGGGCCTCGGCCTATATACGGCCCATCGACGCGGCGCCGCGCTTGACCGGTGCGAGTTCGCGTCACTTGAAGCTTTCATTCACCTCCTGGTGCATGGCGCTTCTGGCCCCGGCCAGAAGGTGAGCTTCAGTCGCCCTTTTGGGTGGGAGCCCTGTGTGGTTCCGGTTCTTTGACAATTGAATATGGGAAAGAGAAACGTAGGCGGCGGAGTTCTTGCGGACCGGTCTTCGGACTGGTCGATGACGAGACTTCGGCAGTGCTACGTTTCAGATG
>NZ_JAPZTZ010000021.1 GCF_027532945.1 Phreatobacter sp. | reverse complement strand
CATCCTCGTGCTGATGGTGGTCGGCATCGGCCTGACGGCGCCGCCGATCGGGCTCAACGTCTTCGTGGTCTCGGCCATCGCCAAGGACGTGCCGATCGTCGCGACCTATCGCGGCGTCATCCCCTTCGTCGCAGCCGACGTGCTACGCCTCGGGCTCGTCGTCGCCGTCCCGGCGCTGGCACTCTGGCTGGTGAACCTGTTGAGCTAGAGGCTCAGCCGCGTGGCATTGGCGCGCGCAGCGCGCACAGCCGGCTTGGTGGCGGCGACGCCGATGGCGAGCAGGCCATGGGCGACATCGTCGCTGCTCAGCGCGCCGGTGGCGCTGCGCAGCGCGAGACGGCCAGCCTCCGCGGCAGCGTCGAGGCTCCCTTCGGTGATGGCATCGACCTTCTCCGACACCATGCGCATGGCTTCCTTGTGGGTCCCGGCGGTCCAGGCGGTGGGGTCCGACATCAGCATCATCCGGTGGGCGATGGTGACCGAGGCGGCAACGGCAGTGGTGGCCGAGACGGCCGAGGCCCGGAAGGCGGCTTCGGTGAAGCGGGGGAAATACCAGTGGAACAAGCGGGGGACCTCGACCGACCGGATGGCTTGTGGCGGTTTGACGCAGTCTGCGATTGTCCGAGGGCTTTGTAACGAAGGAAGTTCGCATGGCTGCCCACCGGCCCGCTCACCAGCCCCGCGATCCTGATTGGGAAGCGCGGGGCCGCGCGAGCTTTTCCCGTCAGCCGTTGATGCAGACCCTCGGCGTGACGCTGGAGGCCCTGGCACCCGGCGAGGTGACGATGGCCATGCCCTTCGCCCCGCATATCCTGCAGCAGCACGGCTTTGTGCATGCCGGCGCGCTCACCGCGCTCGTCGACAATGCCTGCGGCTTTGCGGCCATGAGCCTCATGCCGAAGGGGACCGGCGTGCTGACGGTGGAGTTCAAGATGAACCTGATGTCGCCGGGCAAGGGCGAACGGTTCCTTGGCGTCGGCAAGGTCATCCGTCCCGGCAAGACCATCATGGTCACGCTCGGCGAGTGCTTTGCCGAGACCCATGGCGAGCGCAAGCTCATCGCCATGATGACCGCCACGATGATGGTGGTGGACACCCCCGGCATCGTCGATTGAAGGACCCCATCATGACTGATCTCGTCGTCGAACGCTCCGGCCCCGTCGTTACCTTCATCCGCACGCGCTCGGCCGCCCGCAACGCCATGAACCCGGAAGGGGCGGTGGCGCTCACCCAGGCGCTGCTTGCCTTCGAGGCCGACGAGACAGCGAGCGTCGGCGTGATCTGGGGCGCGGGTGGTGCCTTCTGCGCCGGTTTCGACCTGAAGCACGCCGCCGCCGCACCAGGCGGGACGCCCTTCGGCGGCGACCTCGACATCCCCGATGGCGATGACGCCTGGCCGCGCGGGCCCATGGGGCCGACCCGGCTTTCCCTGTCCAAGCCGGTCATCGCCGCCATCGCCGGCCCGGCGGTCGCCGGCGGCATGGAGATCGCGCTGTGGTGCGACCTCAGGGTGATGGAGGAGGATGCCTATATGGGCGTCTTCTGCCGCCGCTGGGGCGTGCCGCTGATTGATGGCGGCACGGTGCGCCTGCCGCGGCTCGTCGGCCAAGGGCGGGCCATGGACCTCATCCTCACCGGCCGCAAGGTGGAGGCGGAGGAATGCCTGCGCATCGGCCTTGCCGACCGCGTCGTGCCGCATGGCCAGTCGCGCGAGGCGGCGGAAGCTCTCGCCCATGACATCGCGCGCTTCCCGCAGGGGTGCCTGCGCGCCGATCGCGCCTCGGCGCTCGCCCAGTGGGACATGCCGATGAACGATGCCTTGCGCAACGAATGGCGCAACTCCGCCGCCATGGCGGTGGAGGAGGGCATCGCAGGAGCCGGCCGCTTCGCTTCGGGCAAGGGCCGCGGCGGCGATTTCAACGCGATCTAGGCTCTAGCGCAAAGCCGCCTTGATCACATTGTCGCCGATGCCGAGGGAGGCCGCGGTGGCGGCGATGGCGTCCCAGGTGCCGTCGGAGAGCGGCACGCCTTCGGCCTGCTTCTTCGCCCGGGCACGCGTCTCTGCCTCGCCCGGCACCAGCACCTCGCCGCCCGCCTCCACCGGCTTGGCGCTCTTGTAATAGGCGACGTAATCGGCGCATTCGCCGGGGAAAAACCCGTCCGGATCGATCACCTTGGGGTCGATATAGATGGACATCATGCCGTTGCAGAAGCGCTTGTCGGGGCCGGTCGCGCCGGCGCCGGTCAGGGCGCCGCCGAGGATCTCGCACATGAAGGCGAGGCCCGAGCCCTTGTGCTCGCCGAAGGCGCGGATCGCGCCGGGTCCGTTCATCGGATCGCGCGGCCCGGGGCCGGCGGGATAGGGCCCGTAGAGCACGGCGGGATCGTTGCTCTTGGTGCCGTCGGGCGAGATCAGCGCGTCGCCGGGGATCGGCTTGCCGCCGAGCGAGGCTACGAGAACCTTGCCCTCGGCCACCAGCGAGGTGGCGAAGTCGAGAAGCAGGGGCGGGGCGCCCGGTCGCGGCACGCCGACGCAATAGGGCGCGGTGGACAGGCGCCGGTCGACGCCGCCATAGGGGGCGACGAGGATCGAGCCGACGACATTGACGAAGTGGATGGAGACGAGGCCCTCGGCCGCCGCCATCTCGGCGAAGTCGCCGATACGGCCGAGATGGCCGGCCTTGCGCAGGGCGACGGCGGAGAGCCCATGCTGCTTGGCCTTGGCGATGCCGACGCGCACGGCCTGCGGCCCAACCGTCTGGCCGAAGCCGTAATGGCCATCGAGGACGGTGATGGCGGGTGTATCGACGACGGCCGTGACGCTCTTGCTGGCCTCGACGCGCCCCTCCTTCAGCCAGTCGACATAGCGCGGCACGCGGGCGACGCCGTGGCTGTCATGGCCGGTCAGATTGGCTTCGGTGAGATAATGGCCGATGAGGCGGGCTTCGTCGGCATCGCATCCGGCCTTCTCGAAGATGGTGGCGACGAGCGCCTTCAGCCGATCAGCATCGACCAGAGCCATGGGGATCCTCCTTTATCGTTGGGGCGATCATGGCCCGCGTCGTGCCCCGCGCCTAGCGCGCGGGCGGGGGAGTGGCCCTGCGCCCGCCGCGCTTCCAATCGGTGAAGCGGCGGGTCTAGTCTCCGGCGCCTCCAGGGAGTTCGCCATGGTCACGTCCATCCCCGCCCTCACCGCCGGCCGCCTGACGCGGCCCGACGGCGCCGTCATCCACTACGAGACGGGCGGGGAGGGGCCTGCTGTCGTTTTCGCCCACGGCCTCGGCGGCAACCACCTGAGCTGGTGGCAGTCTGCTCCCGTCTTCGCCGAGCGGCACCGGGTCGTCGCCTTTTCGCATCGCGGCTTCTGGCCCTCCACGGTGGCCTCGGGCGTGCCCGACCCGCAGCTCTATGCCGGTGACCTCGTGGCGCTCCTCGACCATCTCGGCATCGACAAGGCGGTGATCGTCGGGCAGTCCATGGGCGGCTGGACCTGTGCCGAGACCGCGCTCGCCGCCCCTGACCGCGTCGCGGGTCTGGTGATGGCCTGCACCTCCGGCTCATTCGATTATGACCATTTCGGCGACGCAGGCGTTGCGGCCTGGCGCAAGGCGGCGCCTGCGGCGATCGACGCGCTGGCGAAGCGCGGCATTCATCGCGCCGCGGGTGCCCGCATGGCGGAGGAACAATCCGCCCTCCATGCCCTCTACCAGGCGGTGGACCGGCTTTCGCTCGGCCTCGACAAGGTGGAGATCGGCAACCGAATCCGCGCCATGCGCACGCGCAGGCCCGAGGACGCCGCGAGGATCGCCTGCCCGGTGCTCTTCGTCACCGGTGAAGAAGACCTGCTGATCTGCCCGCGGGGGGTCGAGCTCGTCGCCGGGCGGTTCCCGAAAGGCCGCTTCGTCAGCGTGCCCGTCTCTGGCCATTCCGTCTATTTCGAGCGCGCGGCGATCTTCAACGCGCTGGTGGACGGGTTCCTCGGCGAGATCGGCTGGCGCTGATCAATTGCCGAGGAAGGAGCGCGGCGCGACCGGCGATTCCTTCATGATGAGGATTGAAACGCGCCGGTTCGCCGCGAGAAACGGATCGTCGGGGAACATTGGCTCGCTATCGCCCTTGCCGGTGACGGCGAAGATGCGGTCGGAGGGCAGGCCGTTATCCTCCAGCACCATGCGCACGGCATTGGCCCGGTCGGCGGTGAGGTCCCAGGGGCCGTAGCCCGGCCGCCCCAGCACGCGGTTGCCGGAGGTGTGGCCGGTGATCGTGATGCGGTTCGACAGCTGGCGCAGGGCCGGGGCGAGGGCGGCGATCAGCCGGCGCGTGCGCTCATAGGGCTCGCGGCCGTCGGGCGGGAACATGGCGCGGCCGTCCTGGTCGACGATCTGGAGGTCGAGACCGTCGGGGCGTTCCTCCATCATGATGTTCTTGGAGATTTCGGCGATCTCCGGGAAGGCCTGCAGCGCCTGACGGAGGCTTGCCGCGGCGAGTGCCATGCGCCGGTCGGCGAGCGCCGAGAGCGCATCCGGGTTGCGTTCGTCGGTGCGCGGCGCGGGCCGGTCGGTCGGCGAATCGGCATTGGCCGAGAGGTTCTGGATGAAGGGCCGCGTCGGGATGCCGTGGAGCTCGATCATGCCGGTCAGCTGGGTGTTGCTCGTCGTGCCGAAGGCCTCGCGGAACGAGCCCGTCATCATGTGCTTCTTGCGCTCGTCCTGGTTCGAGGTCGCGACGAGCACGACGAAGAAGGACATGAGCAGGCCCATGAGGTCCGCGAAGGTCACGAACCAGCCGTGACCGCCCGCGTGACCGTCTGCCTTGCGCTTTGCCATGGTCGCCTCAGGCCGCTTCGGCCAGTTCGTGGCGGTCGTGCTCGTTCAGGTAGGCGAGCAGCATCTCCTTCACGACCTGCGGGCTCTTCTGGTTCCGGATCTGGATGACACCGTCGATGATGATCGAACGGCAGATGTCCTCCTCGGCCATCTTGAGGTGGCATTTGTCGGCGATGGGCATGCAGACCATGTTGGCGACGACGGCGCCGTAGAGGGTCGCAATCAGCGCCATGGCCATGATGGGGCCGAGCTTGGAGGGGTCGGTCATGTTGGCGAACATGTTCACCATGCCCAGCAGCGTGCCGATCATGCCGAAGGCCGGGGCGCAGTCGCCGATGGACCGATAGATCTTCTGCGCCTCGTCGAGCTCCGCATAGACCTTGTCCTTGTCGGTCTCCATGGTCTGCCGGATGAAGTCGGCGTCGTAGCCATCGGCGATGTAGCGGACGCCTTGGGCGAGGACCGGATCGGAGATGGTGAGCTTCTCCAGCGCCGTCGGGCCCTGCTTGCGGGCGACGTCGGCAATGTTGGCGATCTCCTCGACCAGCTGGCGCGGGCTGATCGAGCGCATGCCCAGCGCCGCCTTGAAGCCCATGGGGATGCCGTGCATGACCACGTTCAGCGGATAGCGCAGGAGGGTGGCGGCGAAGGCGCCGCCGAAAATCACGATGACCGCGTGCTTGTCGTAATACTGGGCGAAGTTGCCGCCATCGATCATGATCAGGATGACAATGACGGCAACGGCTCCAACCAGCCCCAGGATTGTGCCGATATCCATCAATCACTCCGACGATGCGCGCGAACTGTGCCTGATGGTAACGGCAGCCACCTAAGAGTTGCTTAAGGTTGCCGCGGCCTTGCCGGCTTACGGACGACTTGCCGAAACCCCGCTTGCGCCGGTAAAGGGCTTGCGTTGGCAGGGAGACAGACAGCCATGACCGCCTGGTTCATCCGCGGCCTGACCATCGCCGCAGCCGTGGGCCTCGGCGCCTGCGCCCAGACCGCGCCGCTACCGCCGCCCGGACCGCCGGTGGTGAATGCGACGCCGCCGCCGCTTCCGCCGGATCCGGCGCTCGGTTCGCATGCGACGCAGAACCAGGGCGACAGCCAGCAGGGACGACGCCAGCGCAACCGTTGAGCCGCCTCCTTTTCGACACGGCGCCACCCTTGAATGCGACGCCGTGACGCTCCCCGGAGGATCCTTTGGCCGACTATCGCCTGCATTGCTTCGCCCAGTCCGGCAATGCCTACAAAGTCGCCTTGATGCTGTCGGCCTCCGGGCTCGACTGGGAGCCGGTGCTCGTGCCCTTTTTCGGCGGGGCGACTCGCGAGCCCGCCTGGCGCTCGGACGTCAATCCGATGGGCGAGGTGCCGGTTCTCGAACATGGCGACAAGCGCCTCACGCAGTCCGGCGTGATCCTGACCTATCTGGCGCGGCGCACCGGCCTGTTTGGGCCCGCCGGTGAGGACCAGGAGCTGGAGATCCTGCGCTGGATCCTCTTCGACAACCACAAGTTCACCAGCTATTTCGCCACCCACCGATTCATGCTGTCGCTGTCGGGCAAGCCTGCCGATCCCGCCGTGCTGGGTTTCTTCCGCGGGCGTGTCGATGGCGCGCTCGCCATCCTCGACCGGCATCTCGAGGGACGCGACTTCGTGGTCGGGTCGGCACCGACCATCGCCGACCTGTCGCTGGCCGGCTACATGTTCTATCCCGTCGAGGAGACCGGCTACGACCTCGCCGCCTCGCATGCAAACATCCATGCCTGGCGCGAGCGGATCGCCGCGCTGCCGGGCTGGAAGCCGCCCTATGCCATGATGCCGACCGCCCCTGCGGCCTGAACCATCCGACGGACAGTCCATGACGCGCCGCTTTTCCCGTTTCGCCCTCCTCGCCGTGCTGGCTTCCAGCGGCTCTCTCGGCGGCTGCATGGGCGGCGGTGACGCCCCCGTGGCATCACAGGCTCCCGCGGTCCAGCCGGTTCCGGTGCAGCAGGTCCAGTCTTCTCCTCTCCCGGCGACCGGCGGCACGGTCGTCGCCGCGGTGCCGGCGACCACGGTGCGGCCGATTGCGGGGCCGACCCGGTTCGAAACCGAAGGCATGCGCACCGCGCCCGGCGCGCGCGAAAGCGCCAGCCTGACCAATGTGTCGCGCGTCTCGACAGGGGCGCCCACAGGCGGCAACCCCCTGGGCGGTACCATCGTCAGCGGTCAGTCGACCAGCGTCATCCCCACGACGGTGGATCGCAACCGCGAGCCGACGCGGGTGCGCTCCAACGTCGCGCGCGATCCCACGGGACCTGGCACGCCGCCGCCGATCATCGCACCGGAGCTGCGTGACACGACGGGCCGGACCATCCGCAACCGGCAGGAAGTTCAGTTCTGACCGGCTGAAACACAGCCGGTATTGCGGTGGGATCGGCGGGCAGCATCGCTGCCCGATAGGACAGGGCGAGAGGAAGCCGCCATGTTCCGTTCTGCTCGCATCACCCGCATTGCCCTGGCTGTCGCAGCTTGTGTCGGCTGCGCGTCGCCATCCTTCGCTCAGGGGTCACTGGTCCTGCCGCCATGCAGCCTGGGCGACACGGACTGGCGGCTCGATCCCGTGTTCCAGGCGAGCCGGCATCCCTCGCAACATGGGCACAGGGTCGGGGAGCTCCGCTGCAAGACGGTCGATGCCGGCACATGGACGGTGGCCGGTCAGCTTGTGCATGTCCTGCGAGCGAAAATCTTCGAGGTGACCGGCAGTGGCGGCGACGGCATCCAGCAGTCCGTCAATCTCTTCGTCGTCTCGCGTGGCGCCGACGGGGCCGGGCCCGTCATCGGACGAACGCTCGAACCCTACGACGTGTCGCGTGACGAGCCCAAATATTTCAGCCGCATCGTCGAGACGCGCCACGGCGCCATTCTCCAGCTGGATCGTCGCGTGAGCCGCGCCTATCTCGTCGCCGGCGATGAGCTCCGCCGGATCGATACGCACGCCTTTCTCAGCGCGCCTCGCATCGCTCCCCCCGCTGGTTGGGTCCCGGGACCGGTGCGCAATGTCGATCTTGACCGGATGAAGGGCTATATTTCGCTGTTCCGCGATGGAGCCGACGATCCCGCCCGCCCTGGCAGCGCTTCGGATGAAGGGCGGGCCATCGAATTCGATCTCGCTCTTGAAGGCGATCGGTTCGTGACGACGGGCTCGCGCGTCGTCGAGGCGCATTTCGCGCAGGACACCGAAGAATGGACCGGGTTCGTCGAAGATTCCGAGGAGCAGCGCCGTGCCGGGAGGCGTTTGCCTGCCGGCACTGAGCCCTGCGACCTCAGCGCATGGTCGGCAGACACCGATTCGGCCGGCATGAACCTGCGCGCAGCGCCCAATGCACAGGCCCGGGTTGTCGGCCGCATTCCCGCGCCCTGGAAGGCTACCGACCGCAATGGAGACACGGGTGAGACCTATCGCTCCCAGTTCAAGGTGATCGGCTATCGCAATGGATGGTTCCTCGTGCGCGATATCACCGCGCCCGGCGTCGCCTATGGCGAGCGCTATCCGCGAAATCTGCCCCAGGCACCGCGCGGGCAGGGCTGGGTGTCCGCCCGCCTTGTTGGAGCCGCGCTGGCCAATGGCAGCCTGCCGGCCGGTCGCCTCCATCAGGCACCGAACGATTATTCCGCCCATGCCAACGTGACCCTTCAGGACAGCCCGATCGGCACCGGCGACCCCGTGCAGCGGCTCCATGCCTGCTCCGGCGCCTGGGGCCTCGTGGAGATCGGCGGCCATCGTGGCTGGTGGCGCGGCATCTGCGCCAACCAGGTGACGAACTGCAGCTGACCGGCGGGAACGTTGCACGGGTGCCCACCGGCGGGCTATAGGGCGGGCTCCTGCGACATGAGGTTCGACGCGCGTGGCCGATGACAACAAGGGCGGACTGGGCGAGACGGTCCGCGTGGTGATCCACGCACTGCTCATCGCCTTCGTGATCCGCACGTTCCTGTTCCAGCCGTTCAACATCCCGTCGGGATCGATGAAGGATACGCTGCTCGTCGGCGACTACCTCTTCGTCTCGAAATTCTCCTACGGCTATTCCAAGTACTCGTTCCCCTTCTCGCCGGACCTCTTCCAGGGCCGGATCATGGGCTCGGTCCCGAACCGCGGCGATGTCGTCGTCTTCCGCCTGCCGCGCGAGCCCGACGTCGACTACATCAAGCGCGTCATCGGCTTGCCCGGCGACAAGATCCAGATGATCAATGGCCAGGTGCACATCAACGGCGTCGCCGTGCCGCGTGAGCGCGTCGAGGACTTCATGGACAATGAGGACGGCCGCACCGTCCGCACCCGCCGCTTCCGTGAGACGCTTCCGAACGGCGTCAGCTACACGACGCTCGACCTCTACGAGAACGGCTTCTACGACAACACACCCGTCTACGATGTGCCGGCCGGCCACGTCTTCGTCATGGGCGACAACCGCGACAATTCCACCGACAGCCGCGTGCTCAGCCAGGTCGGTCCGATCCCGTTCGACCACCTGATCGGCCGGGCGCAGATCCTGTTCTTCTCCATCGAGGAGGGCGAGCGCGCCTGGGCCTTCTGGCGCTGGCCCTGGTCGATCCGCTGGAACCGTTTCGGAAGCCTTGTGAGGTGAACGCAACGGTGGCGCCGGGACGCAAGGCGAAGGCACAGCGCGCCAGCCTCGAGGAGATCGAGGCCCGGATCGGGCACGTCTTCACCGACCGCACCCTGCTCGCCCGCGCGCTCACCCATCCGAGCGCCGTCAACGGCATCGAGAAGCGCAGCGGCTCCTACCAGCGCCTCGAATTCCTCGGCGACCGGGTCCTCGGCCTCGCCGTTGCGGCATTGCTCTACCGCGCCATGCCGGACGAGGACGAGGGTGCGCTGTCGCGCCGCCTGTCCGATCTCGTGCGCGCCGAGACCTGTGCCGAGATCGCCGCGATCCTCGGGCTCGGGGAGGGCGTGAAGGTCGGTCCCTCGGAGAGCCAGACCTCGGTTGCGAAGCGCGGCGGTGTGCTGGCCGACCTCTGCGAGGCGGTGATCGGCGCCGTCTATCTCGACGCCGGCTGGCCGGCGGCTGAAGCCTTCGTCGCCCGCAACTGGAGCGACCGGCTGACCGCGCTTCCCGCCTATCATCGCGATGCCAAGAGCGCCTTGCAGGAATGGGCGCAGGGCAGGGGTCTTGCCACCCCCGTCTACCGCGTCATCGGCCGCACCGGGCCGGACCACGCGCCGGTCTTCACCATGGCGGTCGTCATCCCCGGCCTCGAGGACGGTGTCGGCGAGGGTTCGGCGAAGCGCCAGGCCGAGATCGCCGCTGCGACGGAGGTCCTGCTGCGCGAGGGCGTCTGGGGCACGGCCCGCGACGAGGAGGCCGCGCCGTGACGGATGAGACTACACGCTGCGGCTTCGTCGCCATCATCGGCGCCCCGAACGCCGGCAAATCGACGCTGGTCAACGCTCTGGTCGGCGCCAAGGTGACCATTGTCTCGCACAAGGTGCAGACGACGCGCACGCTGGTGCGCGGCATCGCCATGGAGGGCGGTGCCCAGATCATCCTGGTGGACACGCCCGGCCTCTTCAGCCCCCGCCGCCGTCTTGATCGCGCCATGGTCACGGCTGCCTGGAGCGGGGCGGCGGATGCCGACCGCGTCATGGTGCTGGTGGATGCCAAGAAGGGCGTCGACGAGCCGGTCGAGGCCATGCTGGAAAAGCTCGGCGACGTGCGCCAGCCGAAGGACCTTGTGCTCAACAAGGTCGATCTCGTCGAGCGGCCGAAGCTGCTCGACCTTGCGACGGACCTCAATAGCCGGGCGCGGTTCGAAAAGACCTTCATGATCTCGGCCAGCACCGGCTCGGGCGTCCAGGATCTCAAGCGCCATCTCGCCACGGCGCTGCCGGCCGGACCCTGGCACTATCCGGAGGACGAGATCTCGGATGTGCCGGCGCGCATGCTGGCCGCAGAGATCACCCGCGAAAAGCTCTACCACCGGCTCCACGACGAATTGCCCTATGATGCAACGGTGGAGACCGAGAGCTACGAGGAGCGCAAGGACGGCTCCATCCGCATCGAGCAGACGATCTATGTGGTGCGCGAGGGCCAGCGGAAGATCATGCTCGGCAAGGGCGGCGACAGCATCAAGCGCATCTCGACCGCTGCCCGCGAGGAACTCTCGCAGCTCTTCGAGACCAAGGTGCACCTGTTCCTGTTCGTGAAGGTGCGTGAGAACTGGGGCGACGACCCCGAGCGCTACGAGCGCATGGGGCTGGACTATCCGAAAGGCAGGTGAACCATGCTGTCCGTGCGACCGAAGAAGACCACGACCCTCTATCGCTACATCACCGGCCCCGACGATTCGGCCTTCTGTCACCGCATCTCCGCGGCGATCAACAAGGGCTGGCAGCTCTACGGCCATCCGACCCTGACGTTCGACGCGGCGCAGGGCCGCGTCATCTGCGGCCAGGCCATCGTCAAGGAGGTCGAGGACGTGGAATATTCGCCGGACCTTAAGCTCTCCGACTTCTGAACCGATGCAGTGGGTGGATGACGGGATCGTCCTCGGGGCCCGCTCCTACGGGGAATCGAGCGTCATCCTTGAGCTTTTCACCCGCCATCACGGCCGGCATCTCGGTCTGGTGCGCGGCGGCCGTTCGCGCCGCCAGCAGCCGGTGATCCAGCCCGGCAACACCGTCCACGCCACCTGGTCGGCACGGCTCGACGAGCATCTTGGCGCCTATGCGATCGAGGCCTCGGCCTCCCGCGCGGCCCGGCTGATGGAGAGCCGCGAGGGCGTCGCAGGAATCACGCTCCTTGCGGCGCTGGCGCGGCTCATGCCGGAGCGGGAGACGCATGAGGGTCTGTACGAGGCCATCGAGCTCATCGCCGATGCCCTGCCCGAGGTAAGCGTGGCGGCGCCGCTGCTGGTGCGGTTCGAGCTGGAAGTGCTGCGCCTGCTCGGCTTCGGCGTCGATCTCTCCGAATGCGCATCGAGCGGGGCGACCGAGGACCTGGTCTATGTCTCGCCGAAATCGGGACGCGCGGTGTCGCGTGCCGCTGGCGAGCCCTGGAAGGACCGGCTCCTGCCGTTGCCGGCCTTCCTGCGTGGAGAGACGGGCATCGGCCCGGGCGATGTCGCCGCCGGCTTCCGCCTCACCGGCTATTTCCTCGCCCGCCACGTCTTTGAGCCACGGGGCGTGCCGATGCCGGATGCCCGCGAGGTCTTCCTGCGGTTTGTCGCGCCGCCGGTTTGAAATCGAGGGCCCGAGCCTCTACATCGCGCGGATGAGCAAGAGCATCTTCGACGACTGGTTCGCGCGGGACATGGACCCTGCGGTCTATGATCCGGTGGCGGCCGCTCGCCAGGCGATGAAGCCGACCTATCCGAAGCGCTTCTGCAAGGAGGCCTCCGTCGGTCCGTCCGATGAGGGTTTCCGCCTGCTCCTCGACGGGAGGCCGGCGAAGACCCCCGGTCGCAACGGGCTGGGCTTCCCGACGGAGCGGCTCGCCCAGGCGGTCGCCGATGAATGGCAGGCGCTGGACGAGTTCATCGAGCCGCTGCGCATGCCCATCACCCGCATCGCCAATTCCATCATCGACGGCGTCTTGCCGGATCCGGCGCCTGTGGCGGCGGAGATCGTCCGCTATGCCGGCTCGGACCTGCTCTGCTACCGGGCCGACGGCCCGCAGGGGCTGGTGGACCGGCAGGCGGCAGCCTGGGACCCGGTGTTGGCCTGGTTCCGCGACGCGCGCGGCGCGCGGCTGATCCTCTCCGAGGGCGTGATGTTCGTGCAGCAGCCGCAGTCGGCCCTCGATGCCGTTGCTGCCGCGCTTCCCGCAGGCGACGGCTGGCGCATCGGCGCGGCCCATGTGGTGACGACGCTCACCGGTTCGGCGCTCCTCGCCGTGGCGCTCCTCAACGGCTTTCTCGACCGCGACGCCGTCTGGGCCGCGGCCCATGTCGACGAGGATTTCCAGATCTCCCAATGGGGCGAGGATGCGGAGGCCACCGAGCGGCGCGTCCAGCGCCGCCGTGAGTTCGACGCCGCAGCAACCATCCTCGCGGCCTTGTGACAAAACGGCGAAACGGCAGGGCGCCATGCCTTCGCCATGCTCGCCGGTCATCCGACCGGCCTGGAGTTGCGCCATGAAGATCACGCTCGACGTCGGCAAGCTGGTGGAGGAGGGACGCCTCACCCCCGACGAGGCCAAGCGCCTGATCGCATTGGCGGCGGAGGGTACGGGCTCGCTCGCCATGAACATGCTGATCGGATTCGGTGTGGTGGCCGTCGCCCTCGGCGCGCTTGGCCTCGTGCCGGAGCCCATGGTGGCGGTGGTCCTCGGCGGCCTGCTCGGCAGTGTCGGTCTCGGTTTCGTCCTGAAGGGCGACAAGGCCTGGGCGGTGCTCGCCCAGATCGTGCTGCTCGCCGGTGCCCTGCTGCTGGCCGGCGGCGTCATGTTCCTCACCAAGGGATCGGTGCCCGCCCTGTTCGCCGTCACGGCGATCTTTGTCGGCGCCGGTGTCGTCGCCCGCTCTGGGCTTCTTATCGCGCTCGCCGTGCTGGCGCTGTCCGCCACGATCGGTGCGCGGACCGGCTACATGCATGCGACCTATTTCCTCGCCATCAGCCAGCCCGCAGTGACGGTGGCGCTGTTCTCCGGTCTCGCCATTGCGGCCTACCAGGCCTCCAAATGGCTCAAGGCGGACCTCTCGCGGCTCGCCATCGTGGCGGCGCGCACCGCGCTGCTCCTCGTCAATTTCGGTTTCTGGATCGGCTCGCTCTGGGGCGACAGGCTCACCTGGTTCGTCGAGCCGTCCACCACGTCGCACTGGGCGCCGGTCATCCCGGGCTGGACCTTTTCCATCGTCTGGCTTGTCGCCATCGTCGGCGCCGGTATCTGGGCTGCCCGGGCCAACCGCCCCTGGGTGCTGAACCTCGCGGCCGTCTTCGGCGCCATCCACTTCTACACGCAGTGGTTCGAGAAGCTGGGGGCGACGCCGCTCAGCGTGCTGGTTGCCGGCATCACCACGCTGGCTCTGGCGGTCGGCATCTGGAGATATAACCAGGGCCGCACACTGCCCGCGTGACGCCATCACGCCCCTTGGATGCATCCGCCGACAGTCTCATTGGTTGGCGCACAACTTGCGTGCTATCGCAGCGGACCAATCAGGCCTGTGAGGGGCGGGGGAAAACCCCCGAGAGTTCATGAAGGACGTGCTCGAGAAGCTGGAACAGCGTCGCGCCGACGCCCGCCTTGGCGGCGGTCAGAAGCGCATCGACGCCCAGCACGCCCGCGGCAAGCTGACCGCGCGCGAGCGCGTCGAACTGCTCCTCGACAAGGGCTCCTTCGAGGAGTTCGACATGTTCGTGCAGCACCGCTGCGCGGATTTCGGCATGGAGAAGTCCCACATCCCCGGCGACGGCGTCGTCACCGGATGGGGCACGGTCAACGGCCGTACCGTTTTCGTCTTCTCCAAGGACTTCACGGTCTTCGGCGGCTCGCTCTCCGGGGCCCATGCCGCGAAGATGACGAAGATCCAGGACATGGCGCTGAAGGCCCGTGCGCCGATCATCGGCCTGTTCGATGCGGGCGGTGCGCGAATCCAAGAAGGTGTCGATGCCCTCGGTGGTTATGGCGAAGTCTTCAAGCGGAATGTGACCGCCTCTGGCGTCATTCCGCAGATCTCGCTGATCATGGGTCCCTGCGCCGGCGGTGACGTCTACTCGCCGGCGATGACGGACTTCATCTTCATGGTCAAGGACACGAGCTACATGTTCGTGACCGGTCCGGACGTGGTGAAGACCGTCACCAACGAGGTGGTGACATCCGAGGAGCTGGGCGGCGCTTCCGTCCATGCGGTGAAGTCGTCGGTCGCCGACGGAGCCTATGAGAACGACCTCGAGGCGCTGCTGCAGATGCGCCGCCTGATCGATTTCCTGCCCTCCAACAACACCGAGGGCGTGCCGGAAATCCCGTCCTTCGACCAGCCCGACCGGATCGACATGTCGCTGGACACGCTGGTCCCCGACAATCCGAACAAGCCCTATGACATGAAGGAGCTGGTCGCGAAGACCGTCGACGAGGGCGACTTCTTCGAGATCCAGGGCAAGTTTGCACCGAACATCATCACCGGCTTCGCCCGCATGGAGGGCCGCACCGTCGGCATCGTCGCCAATCAGCCCATGGTCCTGGCCGGTGTGCTCGACAGCGATGCCAGCCGCAAGGCGGCGCGTTTCGTGCGCTTCTGCGACGCCTTCTCGATCCCGATCGTCACCTTCGTCGATGTGCCGGGCTTTCTCCCCGGGACGAGCCAGGAATACGGCGGCCTCATCAAGCACGGCGCCAAGCTGCTCTTCGCCTTCACGCAGTGCACGGTGCCGCTCGTCACCGTCATCACCCGCAAGGCGTTCGGCGGCGCCTATGACGTCATGGCCTCCAAGCACATCGGCGGCGACGTGAACTATGCCTGGCCGACGGCGCAGATCGCGGTCATGGGCGCCAAGGGCGCGGTCGAGATCATCTTCCGGGCCGACATGAACGATCCCGAGAAGATCGCGGCGCGCACCAAGGAATACGAGGAGCGCTTCCTGTCGCCCTTCGTCGCGGCCGAGCGCGGCTATATCGACGAGGTGATCATGCCGCACTCGACGCGTCGGCGCGTCGCCCGGGCCCTTGCTCTGCTGAAGCACAAGGCGGCTGACATGCCCTGGAAGAAGCACGACAACATCCCGCTCTGAGGCGGCGATCCCGCGCCTGACGGCTTGCCCTCGTGGGGGCAGGCCCTCCGGCGCAAGGGGGCTTTGTCTGATCCGCATCAATGCGGCATGATCGGGAACGGGCGAAGGTCTCGCCAGTTCGTTCCAGAACAAGGAGCCCCCCTCATGTCGATCAAGTCGGTACTGCTCGCTCTCATCTCCGGTGACGGTTCGAAGCCGCAAGGGGCAATCGACTACGCCGTCTCGCTCGCCGCAGCCAACGGCGCCCATCTTTCCGTCGTCGTCGGCGCCATCAAGGTGCCGGTTGTTGTCTATTCCGGCGTGGCGGAAGTGCAGGCCATCGTCGCGGACGAGAATGACGGCCGGACCGACAAGGCTGATGCGGTGTGCCAGGAGGTGCGGCACGCCGCCGCCAATGCCGGCGTCGCCGCCTCGATCGAGGTCATCACCGACGCTATCGATCCGCTCTTCGCGCGGATCGGCAAGCGCGGTCGCCTGCATGACTTCTGCGTCTGCGGTCGCCCCCGCCCTGACGATGTCTGGGCGACGGAGCTCGCCGAGACGCTGCTGCTCTCAACCGGCCGCCCCACCATTCTCGCGCCGGACGGGTTCGATCCCTCGCGGGCGTCGAACTCCATCGTCGTCGCCTGGGACGGATCGGCGGTCGCGGCCCGGGCGATCGGTTCGGCCTCGGACTTCATCGACAAGGCGGGGCATGTCGAGATCGTCTCGGTGCTCGGTGACCGCCATGCCGACGAACTCGTGGCCGGCGCCGATCTCGCCCCGATGCTCGCCCATCACGGCGTGAAGGTGACCGTCACCAACCTTCCCTACAGCCGCAATGTCGGGAAGACGATCGTCGAACACGCGCAGAACACCCGCGCGCAGATGATCGTCATGGGTGCCTATGCCCATTCGCGGCTGAGGCAGATGGTGCTCGGCGGCACGACGACGACGCTGCTGCAATATTCGCCCGTGCCGGTGCTGATGGCGCATTGATCCGTCACGAAGGGGCGCTAACCTTCGCGCGATCCGCAACCACAGGTCGTGCGAAGGAGTGCCCCATGAGCCGCATTCTGCGTCAGCATCGGTCGGCCGACATGATCGGCGCGGTAGGCCTCGCGGTCCTTGCCATTCTGGCCGCGACCGGGCCCGGTCTCGCCGATTTCCGGATCGCCACCTGGAACATCCAGACCCTGGCGAGCCCCGGCCGCAAGGTCTTCCCCAACCAGGACTATGTGCGAAATCCCACCGATCTCGCCATGCTCGCCGAGGTGGGTCGTGGATTGCGCAGTGACGTCATTGCCTTGCAGGAGATCGCCAGCCCGGCGGCTCTTGCTGCGGTGTTTCCCGTTCGGGACTGGACGCTGTGCATCTCTGGCCAGTTCTACCAGACCTATCCGCAGCTGGGCCGCCCGCCGGTGGCCCGCTGCGTCTCGGAAGGCCCGCTCGACGACACGCCCGCGGCTGTGCCGCTCGCCGGCCAGTTCACGGCCTTTGCGGTCCGCAAGGAAGCGGGAATCGCCGTCGAGGCGGGCGATGTTCCCGAACTCGGCGTCACCCATCGCGATGACGACGGCGTCGAGCGGCCCGTGCGCTGGGGCCTGGTGGCGCGGCTCAGTCGGGGAGGCGAAACGCTGACGCTTCTCAATGTCCATCTGAAAAGCGGCTGTTTCGACGATCCTCCATCGGCGGATTCGCGCTCGCCCCATTGCGTCACATTCGCCCGTCAGATTCCGCTTCTCGACGGTTGGAGCCGCGCGCAGACAGGCCCATTCGTGATCCTTGGCGACTTCAACCGTCGCCTCGACCTCGACCGGGACGAAGTGCTGGCGCGGCTCACCGGTGCCGACACGCCAGCGCCGGGCGACGATCGCCGGCTGATCCGGTTCCCGTTTCGCCGGCCGTCGGCCTGCCTGCCTCAGCCCATCGAGAGCCACAGCTACGTGTCGATCGACTATATCCTGCTGGGTCCCGGGCTTCGGGGCCGGGACTACGCCGAGTTCTCGCCGCCGGTTCCCGATGACGAGAGCCCGCGCGACTTCAAGAAGCGCTTCGGCGATCATTGCCCGAAGGTGGTGCGGGTCGGTCCCTGACGGTCAGGTCTTGCGCCGCGGGCGGCCGATCGTCTCGGCGGCCACCCGTGCGATCCGCGGTGCCTCGGTGCGGCGGGCCTTCGCCTCGGCCTCGACCTTGCGCCAGACGCGCAGCGCATTGCCGGAGAGCAGGCCCTTCAGCGCAGCGTCCGACCAGCCGCGCCGCACCAGTTCGGCGATGAGGTGGGGGAAGCGCGAGGCATCGGCGAGGTCCGGCGGGTTGGGCCCGCCATAGAAGTCCGAGCCGATGCCGAGATGGGCGAGTCCGGTGCGGCCCACGATGTACTGGATATGGTCGCAGAGTTCGCCAATGGAGCCGCGCGGCCAGGGGCCCGCCTCACCGGAGCGGCGCGCCACGGCGGCGTCGATGTCGGTGCCGGGCGGGGTCTTGCCGTGGACCTGCAGCGGCGACATCCATTCGTGGCTCTTCCGCGAGATGAAGTTCGGCACGAAGGTCGCCATCACCACGCCGCCATTGGCCTTGACCCGGTCGAGCACGTCGTCCGTGACGTTGCGCGGGTGCGGGCAGAGCGTGGCGGCGTTGGAATGGGACCACAGGACCGGCGCCGTCGTCACGTCGAGAACGGCGTGCTGGGCGGCAGGCGAGGCGTGGGCAAGGTCGACGATCATGCCGAGCCGGTTGCACTCGGCAACCACGGTCCGGCCGAAGGCGGTGATGCCGCCGTGGCGCGCGGCGTCAGTCGCCGAATCGATCCAGTCCAGCGTCTCGTTGTGGCAGAGCGTGAGGATGCGCACGCCCGCGGCGTACCAGACGCGCAGCGGCGACAGCGAGCCTCCGAGCCCGACTGCGCTCTCCACCGAAATGACGGAGGCGATGCGGCCGGCGCGGCGTGCGGCGGCGATGTCGGCGGCGCGGCGCGCCGGGCGGAACACGTCGGGGTGCAGGGTCTCGATGTCGAGGCCGATGGCGATCTGCTCCAGGGTGAAGCGGCCGGGATCAGGCACCGAGGTCGGCACGAAGGCAGCGAAGACCTGTGCGCCGACACGGCCCTCGCGCAGGCGGGGGATGTCGGTGTCGCTCTCCTGGTGGACGCGGTCGAGGCCATAGGCCGCGACATCGCCATCCGCTGCGCGGCGGATGGTGAAGGGCAGATCGTTATGGCCGTCGAAAAGGATGAACCGGTCGAGGAGGTCCAGCGCCTTGGCGAGGGCAGGGTCCTGACGGCTCATGGCGTCAGGCCTCCGCCACGACGACGGCTGGGGGGCGCTCGACCGTCGTCACGCGCCCGCGCTCGATGGCGAGCGCCAGGCGCCCATGTTTCAGGGCGAGGGCCTTGTCGCCGAAGATCTCCCGGCGCCAGCCCTTGAGAGCGCCGATATCGGCCTCGTCGTCCTCGGCGATGCGGTCGAGCTCGTCGGAGGTCGCGACGACCTTCGCGGCGACATGGTGCTTCTCTGCCACCATCTTCAGCAGCACTTTGAGGAGCTCCACGGTCGCGGATTGCGACTGTGTCTGCGGCCGGTGCTTGTCGATGGGCGGCAGGCTGCGGGGGTCGCGGGCGAGGCCGGCATTGACCGCCTCGACCACGGCGAGGCCGTCGCGCGATCGCTCCCAGCCCTTGGGGATCGAGCGCATCGACCCGAGGGCCTCCGGCGTCTTCGGGCCCGTGAGGGCGATGTCGAAGAGCGCGTCGTCCTTGAGGACGCGCGAGCGCGGCACGTTGCGCGACTGCGCCTCGCGCTCGCGCCAGGCGGCAACCTCCATGAGGACCGCGAGCTCACGCGGCTTGCGCACCCGGTTGCGGAAGCGCTCCCAGGCCCGCTCGGGCTCCTGCCGATAGGTGTCGGGCGATGTGAGGACGCCCATCTCTTCCGCGACCCAGTCCGTGCGGCCGCGCTTCTCCAGCTCGCCGGTGAGCTTGAGGTAGATGTCGCGCAGGTGGGTGACGTCGGCGATGGCATAGTCGATCTGCGCCGTGCTCAGCGGGCGCTTCGACCAGTCAGTGAAGCGGCTGGTCTTGTCGAGCTGCGTGCCATTGGTGCGCTGGACGAGCTGGTCGTAGGAGATCGAGTCACCGTAGCCGAGGACCATGGCGGCGACCTGGCTGTCGAAGAGCGGCGCGGGGATGCGCTTCGACAGGTGCCAGATGATCTCGACGTCCTGCCGGGCTGCGTGAAAGACCTTCACCACGGCGGGATCGACCATCAGGTCGAAGAAGGGGGCGAGGTCGAGACCGGGGGCGAGCGCGTCAACCGCGACGGCCTCGTCGGTGCTGGCGAGCTGGATGACACAGAGCTTCGGCCAGAAGGTCGTCTCGCGGAGGAACTCCGTGTCGACGGTGACGAAGGGGTGCCTGGCGAGCCGCGCGCAGATGGCGGCAAGATCGGAGGAGGTGGTGATGAGCATCACCATCCTCCTTACAGGAGTCTCGCGCTGTTGCGAAAGATGTCAGGCGCTTGCGAGCTCTGCCTCAATGAGCGCGGTGATGCGCGGATCTGTCGGGCGGACGCGGGCCGGGAAAGCGCCGACGACGCGGCCCGAGCGACCGATGACGAACTTGTGGAAGTTCCAGGTCGGGATGTCCGTCGGCTTCTGGCTGGCGAGCCAGCGATAGAGCGGATGCGCCTCGCGGCCGGTGACCCGGTGCTTTGCGGCCATCGGAAAGGCGACGCCATACATGCCCTGGCAGACCGCGGCGATATCGGCCGCCGTGCCGCGCTCCTGGTTGAAGTCGTCGGAGGGCACGCCGATGACGGTCAGCCCGCGCTCGCGATAGCGCGCATAGACCGTCTGGAGGTCGGCGAACTGCGGAGTGAAGCCGCAGGACGAGGCGGTGTTCACCACCATGAGCACGCGGCCGGCATGGTCGGACAGGCGGATCGTCTTGCCGTCGAGGCCCTCGAGCGAGAAGGCATAGGCGGTCGAGGAACTGGCGGCGGTCGAGATCTGCGCGACTGCCGGATGGCGCGTGCTGGCGAGGACGGGGAGGGCGGCTGCGGCGGAAAGGAGGCTGCGACGGGTCGGCATGGCGGGGCTCCTGCGCTTCTGAGGGATCATACGGCAAATCCGTCCCAATCGGATGCAGGGCCGGCGAAATTGATCGCGGGCCCTGCGGCGCCTGCGGCTAGGCAGGGCGCGCCGCGGCGCTACACTCGTCTGCGGAGCTGAAGGACCACATCATGACCCACCGCCTCGACGCTGGCGCCGACACTGCCCATTGGGGCTATTTCGACGCGACGCTCGCCCCCCGCGCCACGATCGCCTCGGGCGAGCGCATCACCATCTCCACCGTCTCGGGCGGACCGGAGATGCTGCCGCCGGCGGATTGGGGCCATCCGCCCGGACTTCTCGACATCCAACGCCGCTTCGGCGGGCCGACCCTGCCCGGTCACATCTGCACCGGCCCCGTGGCGGTCGCCGGCGCCAAGGTTGGCCAGGTCCTGCAGGTCGATATCGAGGCGATCGAGCTGCATTACGACTGGGGCTACACCTTCGTCGCCCCGCTGGTCGGCGCGCTGCCCGACGACTTCAAGGCCAAGCGCGTCTTCCATTCGCGCATCGACCGCGCCCGGAAGGTGGCAAAGCTGCCCTGGGGCCACGAGGTTTCTCTCGACCGGCCGTTCTTCGGCGTCATGGCGGTCGCGCCTCCCGCCGAATGGGGCCGCGTCAACACACTGCCGCCCCGCCGCAACGGCGGCAATCTCGACAACAAGGAGCTGGTGGCGGGCACGACCCTCTACCTGCCCATCTTCGTCGACGGCGCCAATTTCTCGGTCGGCGATGCCCATGGCGCGCAGGGGGACGGCGAGGTCTGCATCACCGCCGTCGAGACCGGCCTCATCGGTACGTTCAAGCTCACCGTTCGTGACGATATGAGCCTTGCCTGGCCCATGGCGGAGACCCCGACCCACGTCCTCACCATGGCCTTCGATCCAGATCTCGATACGGCGGTGCAGATCGCGCTGCGCTCGATGATCGACCTGCTGTCTTCCCGGTCCGGTCTCGATCGCGAGGAGGCCTTCGCGCTGATGTCGCTGGTGGCCGACGTGCGCGTGACGCAGGTCGTCAACGGCAACAAGGGCATCCACGTCATGCTCGACAAGAAGTGGCTGGCGAAGATCCGCTGAGCCTCACTCCCAGGGTTCGCCGTGGACGATGAGGTCGGCGAGGGCATCGGTGGCGGCGGCCAAGAGGCGCTCGCCTTTTGCGCGCGTCGCCTTCCGGGCGTCTCCCAGCACGCCCGAGGGCGTCAGGGTGGCGAAGGACCGAAAACGCTGGGCGGGCGGCGCCAGCACCGCCCGCGGATCGCCGAAATGCGGTCCAACGGCCTCGGCGAGCTTGCCCTCCCGCACCGCCTCCGGTGCCACGGCCATCATCATGGCCGTCTCGGCCTCGCAGGCGTGGAGCACGCTCGTCTGATCCTCGAGGATCGGCGCAAAGGCCGGCTGGGCCAGCTCGAAATAGGTTGTCGCGGCCACAACGAGGCCGGTCTCGCGCTCGATGTCGGGCAGGAAGGCATTGAGCGCGGTCATGTTGCCGCCATGACCGTTGACGATCAGCACCCGCCGGAAGCCGTGGCGCGCCAGCGAGCGGACGAGGCAGATCAGCACAGCCCGATAGGTCGGGATGTCCAGGGTGAAGGTGCCGCCATGGGCCATGTGATGCTCGGCCATCCCCACCCAGAGCGTCGGGGCGACGACCACGGGCCGTTGCGCCATCGCCTTTTCGGCAGCGATGCGGCACACAGCGCCGCAGAGTGTCGTGTCGACGCCGGTGCCGAGATGGGGACCGTGCTGTTCCGTCGAGGCGACCGGCAGGAGAACGGTCGCCTCCAGCGCGGCGAGGGCATTGAGTTCGGGCGCGGTGAGCTTCGTCCATTCGACGGTCGGGGCGGATGGCGCGGCCATGGGCTCTCTCCTCTGGGGTGGGCATGGTGGCAGCCCGTCACGCCCTGGTCGATCCCGGCTGCCTGTGCAGCGTGCATGCCTCCAATTCGCAGACGAAATGTCGATGAATTGTTGACATGGGGATTGGTCCCACGGAATGTCAGGTCCGGCGCGCTTGGGGATCGCGGCAGGTGCCGCGCCATGCGACAAACACGGCGTCGGCGAGAGCCGTGTCGACGGCGACGGTCACGCAGAGGGGCGGCGACCGCGCGCAGAGGGGATCGGATCGGCATTCATGGCCCAGCAGCGAACCATCACGCGCCTTGCCACCGACATCGGCGGCACTTTCACCGACATCGTGCTGGAGCGCGGCGAGACGCGTTTCACCACCAAGGTGCTGACGACACCGCACGCGCCTGAAGAGGCCGTGGTCGAGGGCACGCGGCTGGTGCTGGATCAGGCCGGCATTGGCTTTGCCGATCTCGATGTCTTCGTCCACGGCACGACGCTGGCGACGAACGCGGTGATCGAGCGCAAGGGCGCCAAGACCGCGCTGATTGCCACGGACGGCTTCCGCGATGTCATCGAGATTGCCGACGAGGGGCGTTACGACCAGTACGACATCTTCATCGACAAGCCGCGCCAGCTGGTGCCGCGGCAGCTGCGCTTCACCGTGCCGGAGCGCATCGACGTCACTGGCAAGGTGTGGATCGCCCTCGACGAGGCGGCGGTTGCCAAGGTCGCGAAGCAGATGAAGGCGGAGAAGGTCGAGGCTGTCGCCGTCGCCTTCATCCATTCCTACGCCAACGGCGTCCACGAGGAGCGGGTGCGCGAGATCCTCGCGAAGGAGGCGCCCGGATTGGCCGTGACGCTGTCGTCGGAGGTCTGCCCGGAAATGCGCGAATACGAGCGCACCTCCACGGCAGTGGCCAATGCCTATGTCCAGCCGCTCATGGCCGGCTATCTCGGCCGCCTCAAGGCGCGCTTCGCCGCCGAGGGCTATGCGAAGCCCATCCACCTCATGACGTCAGGCGGATCGCTCGCGACGCTGGAGACCGCCGCGCGCTTCCCCATCCGCCTCGTCGAATCCGGGCCTGCGGGCGGTGCCATTCTCGCGGCCCACGTCGCGGCCGAGCGCGGCGAGGCGAAGGTTCTCTCCTTCGACATGGGCGGCACCACCGCCAAGATCTGCCTCATTCACGACGCCACGCCCTACAAGGCGCGCACCTTCGAGGTCGACCGCCAGTCGCGCTTCATGAAGGGCTCGGGCCTGCCGGTGCGCATTCCCGTCATCGAGATGGTGGAGATCGGCGCGGGGGGCGGTTCCATCGCCCGCGTCGACAGCCTCAAGCGCATCACCGTCGGGCCAGATTCGGCGGCCTCCGTTCCGGGACCGGCCTGCTACGGTCGGGGCGGCGCGCTGCCGACCGTCACCGATGCCGATGTGGCGCTGGGCAAGATCGAGCCCGCACGTTTCGCCGGCGGCGCCATCACGCTCTATCCGGAGAAGGCGGATGCGGCGCTCGACGCCAGCGTCGGCGCGCCACTGTCGCTGTCCACGGCCATGGCCGCCCACGGTGTCGCCGAGATCGTCGACGAGAACATGGCCAACGCCGCCCGCGTCCATTCGGTGGAGCGCGGCGTTGTGGTGGCCGACCACACCATGGTGGCCTTTGGCGGCGCCGCGCCGCTTCACGCCGCGCGCCTTGCCGAGAAGCTCGGCATCGCCCGCGTCGTCGTGCCGGCCGATGCCGGTGTCGGCTCGGCGGTCGGGTTCCTCAGGGCGCCGGCGGCCTATGAACTCGTCCATTCGAAGTTCATGCGACTCGATCGCTTCGACCTGAAAGAGGCCAACGCGTTGCTTGCCGCGATGAGCGGCGAGGCGACCGGTCTTGCCAAGGCCGCCGCCGGTTCCCGCAAGCTCACGGAAACCCGCACCGCCTTCATGCGCTATGCCGGCCAGGGCCACGAGATTGCGGTGGCGCTGCCGAACCGGGCGCTGACAACCAAGGACCTCGCGGCCATGCGCGAGAGCTTCGAGGCGGGCTATCGGCAACTCTTTGCCCGGCATATTCCCGGCGCCGCCATCGAGATCCTGTCCTGGTCGTTGCTGGTGACGACCGATACGGCGAGGCCGCCGTCTCTCCCCAAGCCGAAGAAGCACGCCGCGCCGAAGCCGATCGGCACCCGCCCGGTCTATGACGCCAAGGCCCGCAAGACCGTGAAGGTGCCGATGTACGACCGCCTCGCCATGGCGCCGGGTGCATCCGTCGAAGGACCCGCCATCATCGTCGAGGCCGGCACGTCCACCTTCGTCACCGCGAGCTTCGATGCCTCCATTGATGCCGGGCTCGGCCTCGTCCTCACCGCCCGCAAGGCCGCCACGCCGGCCAAGCGCTCCGCCGCGAAGGGAGCCTGACCCATGGCCAAGCTGACCGAGATCGAACTGCAGGTCATGTGGAACCGCCTCATCGCGGTGGTGGAGGAACAGGCGCAGGTGCTGCTGCGCACCGCCTTCTCGCCCATCGTGCGCGAGGCGGGCGACCTCTCCGCCGGTGTCTTCGACCGCGAGGGCAACATGCTGGCGCAGGCGGTGACCGGCACGCCCGGCCACGTCAATTCTATGGCCGAGAGCGTCAAGCACTTCATCAAGGCCTTCCCCGTCGAGTCGATGAAGCCGGGCGACATCTACGTCACCAACGACCCCTGGATGGGCACCGGCCACCTCAACGACTTCGTGCTGACAACGCCGGCCTTCCACCGCGGTAAGCTCGTGGGCCTGTTCTCCTGCACCAGCCACATCATGGACATCGGCGGCATCGGCTTCGGGCCTGATGGCACCGACGTCTTCATGGAAGGGCTCTACATCCCCCTGCTGAAGCTTGCCGACCAGGGCAAGCTCAACGAGACGCTGATGGCGATGATCCGCGCCAATACGCGCCTGCCCATCGACACGGAGGGCGATGTCTATTCGCTCGCCGCCTGCAACGATGTCGGTTGCCAGCGCCTCTCGGAGATGATGGAGGAGTTCGGACTGAAGGACCTCGACGTTCTATCGAAGCATATCCTGTCGCGCTCCAAGGCGGCGGTGCTCGAGGCGATTGCCGGCCTGCCGAAGGGCAGGTGGTCCAACAGCATGACGGTGGACGGCTACGACGAGCCGGTGACGCTGGCCTGCACCGTGGAGGTGACCAAGGCCGGCATCCATGTCGACTATACCGGCACGGGCGCCGCCTCGAAGCGCGGCATCAACGTGCCGCTCGCCTACACCACCGCCTACACCGTCTTCGGCCTCGCCTGTATCGTCGGCAAGGAGATCCCGAACAATGCGGGGTCCTTGAGCCCGCTCACCGTCTCGGCACCGCCCGACACGATCGTCAACGCGCTCAAACCCAAGCCGGTCGCCTCCCGCCACATCATCGGCCAGATGCTCCCGGACGTGGTCTTCGGCGCGCTGCGCCAGGCCATCCCCGAGCGGGTGCCGGCTGAAGGCACGTCCTGCCTGTGGAACCTCAATGTGCGCGGCCAGACCGACGAGGAGGGGCTCGGCAATTACGGGTTCATGATGGCGGTGACCTCGAACGGGGGCACCGGCGCCCGGCCGATGAAGGACGGGCTGTCGGCCACCGCCTACCCTTCAGGCGTCAAGGGCACGCCGGTGGAGATCGCCGAATCCATCACGCCGCTGATCTTCTGGCGCAAGGAATTCCGTGTCGATTCCGGCGGCGCCGGCACGACGCGCGGCGGCCTTGGCCAGGTCATCGAGGTTGGTAGCCGCATCGGCAAGCCCTTTGATCTGCTCGCTGCCTATGACCGCATCGACCATCCGCCGCGCGGCCGCGACGGCGGCAAGAACGGCGCGGCCGGCGCGGTGGCGCTGAAATCCGGGAAGGTGCTGAAGGGCAAGGGTTTCCAGCTCATTCCGCCCGACGACCGTCTGGTGGTGATGACGCCCGGCGGCGGCGGCATCGGCGATCCGGTGAAGCGCGACCGCAAGGCCGTCGAGAAGGATGTCGCCGAGGGGCTGGTCACGCCGAAGGGCGCGAAGGTCTACGGCGCCTGAGGGGTAGTGCGGGCGCCCAGGCGCTCGCGAATCTGCCGGACGAGACCGCCGAGCGGCTCGAAGGTGAAGGTGACCTCGGCGAGACCCGCCGGCACCTCGACCGCACGAACAATGCCGAAGGCGCGGCGGATCGGTACCTCGCGGCCGTTCACGGTCGCGGTCCACCAGGGATGCCAGGCATCGGCGAGGACAAGGACGCCGCCTTCGGTGCTGCGCGCCTCGATCCGGACGGTATCGTTGCCATAGGCGAGGATGCGCGCCGTGCCGCCGGCCGAGCGCGGTCGCGGCACGGGTCCTTCCAGCAGCACGGTGCGGCGCGGGTCGAGCCCGGCCGAAACGCCTGATGTCGCGAGGTCGGCGGGGGTCTCCATCGCGGTCGGCGCGATCCAGACACGGGGCAGGGCGCGCCGGTTCTCGTAGACGCGGATGTCGCCGGCGCTGCCGGCGAGCGGGAAATCGGCCTCGCGCGCGCGATGATCCACCGCGCTCAACGGGCCGCGGGTCACGATGAAGCGCAGGCCGAGAATGTCGGCGAGATCAGAGCGATAGGACGGGAAAGCGGGCGGGAAGCGACGCTGGTTCGGCAAGGCCGCGATGTCCTCGGCGCCGACGAGATTGGCGTAGGCCGCCGAGCGCACGGGATTGAAGCCGAGCATGTCTTCGAGGTCGTGAGACAACGCGGCGTTCTGCCATTCATAGCCAAGCCCGATGAGCTCGACGCGGTCACGCCGCTCGCCGTCACGCACGGTGAGACGGCGGATGAGGGCGAGGGCCGGATCGTCGGCGCCGTGGGTGAGGATGGCGTAGCTCGCCGGGGGCAGGGCCGTGGATTCGCTCGGGCCATTGGTGAGGCGCAGGTCTGCTGTGAGCACGATGGCGAGCAGCGCCGTCACGGCGACAGGTGGAATCCGCCGGGCGAGCCCGAGCAGAAGCAGGCTCACGCCAATGGAGGCTGCGGCTGTGGCGAGGGCCACCCATGCCGAGGCTGGCGCACCCTTGGCGACGATCAGCGCGCTTGCCGCCGTGACGAGCCCTGCTGATGCGAGAGCCTCCCACCGCCACGTCGTGGCGAGCGTGCCGGTGAGGAGCCGGTGCGCGCCATAGCCGGCGAGGATGGCGAAGAGGCCGCCGATGACGAAGACCGCATCGGCGGGACGGCGGAAGAGATCGACGCCCGGCAGATGCCAGAAGCCGCGAAAGGCCGGCGTGTACCAGCCGAGCGCATAGAGCAGCATCACCGCGAGGGCGAGCGTGACGAAACGAATCTCGCGGTCGAAGGCCGCGCCGGTGCGGATGAGGCCGAGAGCCAGGAGGAGCGGCAGGGCGCCCGCATAGAGCACGCCCATGTTGCGGGCGAAGAAGAGGCCGGTATCGCCCCAGGTCGGGCTTGGTGGACCCCAGTGCTCCATGAGCGGTCCGGCGGCGCCGTAGAGATTGCCCACGGCCCAGGTGAGCAGCGAGGCTGGGTGGAGCGAGCCGCGGCCCGCGCCGATCTCGTCGATGACCACGCGGTTCGATTCCGCCCCCCACAGCGCCGACATGAGCACGGGGATGGCGACGACGGCGGTGCCGACCAGCGTGGCGGCGATCAGCGGGCCGAGGCTCTTCGCGAAGGTCCGCAGCTTGTTCTCGGCCGACACCCAATGGACGACGACCGTCGCGCTAAGGAGATAGGCGATCAGCATCGCCACCTGGTCGCGGCCGAGGACCATGAGGCCGGCGACGAGGCCCGCCGCAAGGCCGTAGGACATGGAGCTACGGCGCAGGGCGCGGTCGAGCAGCCACCAGGCGATCGGCCACCAGCACAGGGAGAAGAGTTGGCTGAGATGCTGGATGCGCCAGCTCGCCGCTGCGCCGAAGGCGAAGGCGAGCGCGGCAATGACCGCGCCACCCCAGTGCCAGCCGCGGTCACGGAAGAGCAGGATAAGGCCCGTGCCACCGGCGAAGAGCATGGCGAAGACGGCGATATCCATCGCCTGGAGGCCGGGCCGTGGCAGAAGCGCGGCCACCGCCATCAGCGGCGCAATGAACAGGACTGATTGGGGATCCGCGATCTCGGGCGAGCCCACGAAAATGTTCGGTGTCCAGGACACCCCAAGGCCACCATGGATGGCGCGCGCCGCGAAGACGAGATGCGGATACCAGTGGGCCTTGGCGTCCCAGGGGATTGTCACGGCGCCGGAGAGCCAGGGCCAGCCGAGGACCAGCCAGCCGGCCGCGAAGAGCAGCAGGGCGGCGGTGAGGCGAAAGGGCGCGGGCGGGGCAAGGGGCATGGACGGCGCCGGTGGGTGAGACAGGGTCTTAGCCCAGCCTCCCCGGCGCCGCCAGTCTTCGAGACATCAGGTCCCGGCGGTCACTTGCGCGAGACGAGGCTCGCCAGAAGCGCGTCGGCGTCGATGGCGTGACCGGCGCGGTCCCGCTTCGAAGTCAGATAACGCACGTTCTCGTCGGTCGCGCGGCCGATGACGCGGCGCTCCGCATGAACCTCGATCCCCGCCTCGGTCATGGCGGCGATCTTCACGGGATTGTTGGTCATCACGTCGATCGAGCGAATGCCGAGCTGCTTCAGCATCTCGGCGGCGAAGTCGAAGCGGCGCTGGTCGAGGTCGAAGCCGAGGACCTCGTCGGCGTCATAGGTGTCCCAGCCCTGCGACTGCAGGCGATAGGCCCGCATCTTGTTGGCGATGCCGTTGCCGCGGCCTTCCTGGTCCAGATAGAGCAGGATGCCGGAGCCGTTGCGCGCCATCCACTGGACGGTGTCGCGCAGCTGGTCGCCGCAATCGCACTTCAGCGACCCGAAAAGGTCACCGGTGAGGCAGGCCGAGTGCAGACGCACCGGCACGGGCTTGGCCGGATCGACCTTGCCGATGACAATGGCGACCTGGTCGCGCAGGCCCTCGCCACCGCGGAAAACGACGAAATCGGTCTCCGGCGCGCCTTCCAGCGGCACCGGCGCGCGGCCGACGATGCGGATCGCCTTCGCCTCGAGACGGCGGTAGGCCATGACGCCGTCGACATCGACGGCAAGCAGGTGGGCCGGCACGGCATCGGCCGGCACCGGGACCATCACGACAGCCGGGACGACCAGCGCGAGACGGGCGAGTTCAAGCGCTGCCTCGTCGATGTCGTCGACGGGGGAAACCGGCGCGTCGATGCGGGACTCGATCGTCAGGGCGAGGGCTTCGATACGGGCAGCAGCGATCTGCGGCAGCGCGACACGCGCGGGCTGGGTACGATCGAGACCGAGGCGGCGGAGGCGCGCGGCCGGAAGGAGAAGATGCGGCATGGCCGTGCCGAGCGCGACGGCGGCTTCGGCAGAAGCGATATCGATGCCGTCGACGCCGTAGGCGATGACCGCGCGGTCACCATGCCGGACGACGACGGGGCGGCTCGCCCGCATCTCGGAAATGGCCCGCTCGACCTGGGCCCGGACGATATCGGCGTCGCTGCCGAGAATTCCGGAAGTTACCATTGTCAGATTGGGCCTCTCATGCCCTGGTTCGCGACAGGCCGTGCATTCGGCCGACGACACGATCCATGTATGTACCATCTCGCCCTTTTGGATCAGGCGAGCCTAAAAAATCGTCCGACTTCATCGTGGCAGCAATCGGGCCGGATGTCTCCTCGTCCGATCTTGGGAGGTTACCGGATCGTGGCCGCCGCAAGCCGCCCCTTGCGAGGCCGGCGCCAGCCGCCCATGATCCGCCCCACCGGCAGGAGGTCGCCATGGCGCAGTCCGACGTCTATTCCACGCCGCATCGCATCGTCCACTGGATCACCGCCGCCCTGATCATCGGACTCGTGCCGGTGGGGATGTTCATGGCGAGCATTCCCTATCCACCCAATCCCGGCGCCAATCCGGCGCTGAAGGACAGCCTCTACGAGTGGCACAAGTCCTTCGGCCTCATCGTGCTGCTGCTGGCGATCGCGCGCGTAGCCCTCAAGGTCACGCAGGGGACGCCGCCGCCTGAGGCGAGCCTGACGCGGTTCCAGCGCGCGGCCTCGGCGGCCGTCCACCACCTGCTCTACCTCTTGATCTTCCTCGTGCCGTTCACCGGCTGGCTGCCGACCTCGATGTGCTACGGGCCGGTCAACCTGTTCTGGACGATCGACGTGACGCTGCCCTTCCGCGGTGCGGAGGCGACCTGCAGCGCGATCTACAAGGTTCATCTCGGCGGGGCACTGCTGATGAGCGCCCTCGTGCTGGTGCATGTCGGCGCCGCGCTGATGCACCTCGTCGTCATCAAGGACGGCGTGTTCCGGCGAATGTGGGGCTGAGAAGCCCTGAAAAGGCAATGGCGGGCCCGGCGATACACGCGTCGGACCCGCCACCTGAATTCATTTCCTGACTGCTGGCCTCAGTGGACCGAGGACCCCTTCAGACGCTCGATCTGGTCCTTGAGAAGCAGCTTCCGGCGCTTCAACGCAGCGATTTCCTCATCCGCTGCCGACGGTCGGGCGACAATGGCCGCCAGTTCCCGGTCGAGCGCTTCGTGGCGCTTCACGAGTTCCGCGAGATGCGACTGCAGGCTCATCCACTCCTCCTTCTGACAGAGAACGCCGACAGCCTCGGAAAAAGTCCGAAACGCATCGGACGGAAGTCGAGTGTGGACCTGTCGACGGCAAAGTAAAATCACGCTGTGTTACGGCCGGCAGAGTTTGGCACCGCCTTGCCGATCCACGCCCGCGGGCGGCATAATGGTGCGAGGCGACGGGGTCCCTGGCCGTCGGCAGAGCATGCGGTCACGATCATGGCATCCGGCGAAATCGACGAGAGCGAGGTCCTCAGCGAGCTTGACCGGCTGAGGCAGGAGCACCGTGATCTCGACGCCGCCATCGACGCGCTCGCCCGGATGCAGGTCGCCGACCGCCTGCAGATCCAGCGGCTGAAGAAGCGCAAGCTCGTTCTGCGCGACCGGATCGCCTATCTCGAAGACCTGCTGACCCCCGACATCATCGCCTGAGGCGGGTGGTCAGGCAGGCCCCAAACCCCTCCACCAAGGTCGCAGCCGGGCCATCTTGCCCGCCGCGCCGGGTCTGCCTATTCTCCGGCGCTTCTTTCTGGATGCCGTCGGTCCCCGACGCGCGGGGGAGGCGTCGATGCCGGGAACGGCCGCGAACGGGATGAAGCCCGTCGCCATCATCATGGGCTCGCAGTCCGACTGGGCGACCATGCGCCATGCCGCCGAGGTTCTCGACGGGCTCGGCGTCGGCTTCGAGGCGCGGATCGTCTCGGCCCATCGCACTCCCGACCGGCTCTACAGCTTCGCCAAATCGGCACGCGACAACGGGTTCAAGATCATCATCGCCGGTGCCGGTGGCGCCGCCCATCTGCCCGGCATGGCGGCGGCGCTAACGCCGCTGCCGGTCTTCGGCGTGCCGGTGGAGAGCAAGGCGCTCTCTGGCGTCGATTCGCTCCATTCCATCGTCCAGATGCCGGGCGGCATTCCCGTCGGCACGCTCGCCATCGGCAAGCCGGGCGCGATCAATGCCGCGCTGCTGGCGGCCGCCGTGCTGGCGCTGAACGATCCGGCGCTCGCCGACCGCCTCGACGCCTATCGCGCCCGCCAGACGGCGGCGATCGCGGAGCATCCCCGTGACGATATCTGATCGTTCGGTCGGGCCGGACCAGATCATCGGCATTCTCGGTGGCGGACAGCTCGGGCGCATGCTGGCGCTTGCTGGCGCCCGGCTCGGCCTACGCTGCCAGATCTATGCGCCGGAGCCGGAAAGCCCGGCCTTCGACGTCGTCCGCCGCATCACCGAGGCCGACTATTCCGACGAGATGGCGCTGGCGCGCTTTGCCGAGGACGTCGACATCGTCACCTACGAGTTCGAGAACGTCCCGGCCAAGGCCGCCGATTTCCTATCGAGCCGCCTGTCGGTGCGGCCCGGCCCGATGGCGCTGACCGTGTCGCAGGACCGGGTGATCGAGAAGAGCTTCGCGCGCGACTGCGGCATCGACGTGCCGGATTTCGCCGCCATCGACAGCGTGGCGGACCTCGCTGCGGCGCTCCAGCGGATCGGCCTGTCGGCAGTGCTGAAGACCCGCCGCTTCGGCTATGACGGCAAGGGCCAGGTGGTGATGCGCGAGGGTGATGATCCCGCGAAGGCTCTCGCTGCTATCGGCAATCAGCCCGCCATTCTCGAAGCCTTCGTGCCCTTCGAGCGCGAAATCTCCATCCTCATCGTCCGCGGCCATGATGGCGAGATCCGCCATTACGACCCGGTCGAGAACGTCCACCGCGCCGGGATCTTGCGCACCTCGACGGTGCCGGCTTCCATCGACGTGTCTCTTGCTGCCAAGGCTGCGCTGGTCGGCACGGTCCTCGCCCAGAAGCTCGATTATGTCGGTGTGCTGGCGGTGGAGCTCTTCGTCACCGCAGACGGCCGGCTGCTGCTCAACGAGATGGCGCCGCGCGTCCACAATTCCGGACACTGGACGGAAGCGGCCTGCCATTGCTCGCAATTCGAGAACCACATGCGGGCAGTTGCCGGCCTGCCGCTCGGCTCGACGCTCCGGCATTCCGATGCGGTGATGCACAATCTCATCGGCGCCGATGTCGAGGACTGGCGGCGGATCGCGGCGGAAGAAGGCGCGGTGCTCCATCTCTACGGCAAGCGCGACCAGCGCGACGGCCGCAAGATGGGCCACCTGACGCGCCTGTCGCCGCTCAGCCGAAGCTGAGCAGGATCGCGACGCCCACGACGATGAGCGCGATGGCGAGGCCGTCGCGCGGACTGGTCGCCTGCTTGATGATCGCGCCCGAGACCAGGCCGGCGAAGATCACCTCGACCAGCGCGAGGGTGCGGACCTTCGCCACCGTCTCCAGCGCGAAGGCGAGGAACCAGAACTGCGAGGCGAAGGCGCCGAGGAAGCCGGCGACCAGCGACGGCCGCCAGGCCTTCAGGATCGCGAGGAGGCCGGCGCGGTCCGCCACCGCCAGATAGGCGGTCAGCACCGCCGTCTGCAGGGCGAGGCCGACAGCGAGCGTCGTCGTCGCGGCCATGACGAAGCTCGGCGTGTCGAGCGTGCGGATGCCGCCGCGAAAGCCCACCGCCGCCATGCCGAACAGCGCCGCCGATACGAGGCCGAGGAGGGCCGGGCGCAGCGACTGCTGCGTCCCGGGCTTCCACGACATCAGCAGGATGCCCGATGTGGCGACGAGGATGGCGAGCCAGGCGGTGAGACTGAGGTGGTCGCCGAGCAGCACAACGCCGAACAGGGCCACGAGGACCGGCTCGGTCTTGGTGTAGGCGGTGGTGACGACGAAGGACCGCTCGCGCATCGCGGCCAGCATCAGCGCGGTCGCGCCGATTTGGGAGAGGGCGCCGAACAGGGTCCATGCCAGGAAGGTGCCGGAGATGGACGGCGCCGGGGCCGGGACGGTGGCGTGGACAAGGCCAAGGAAGACTATGGCGAAGGGCAGGCCATAGAGAAAGCGCACATGGGTGGCCCCGATCGTGCCGAGCCGCTCGGTCAGGCTGCGCTGCATGGCGTTGCGCGCGGTCTGCGCGGCGGCGGCGATGACGGTGAAGACCGCCCAGAGCCAGGGCATGACGAGCATCGGTCCCCTCCCGGTGTCCCGCTATTGGGACGGGGAGCGGCGATGGGTCAATCGGCGGCCTTGCAGGTCTGGGCTGTCGGGCTCAGCGCACGCCGGCCTGGCGGATGGCGGTGACGCAGCCGTCCGACAGCTGTGACTGGTTGGTACGCAGGCAGGCCGAGACGCGCGCCGAATCGGTGCCCGCATTGGGGCACTTGGCGTCGAGGTCGGGCTTGCAGGCGCGGTAGATGCTCATCCGCTGCGAGAAGGAGAGGTTCTCGTTCTGGGCAGCAGAAGGAGAACTGGCGCATGCGGCGATGACAAAGGCGGCGAGCAGGCGGGTCATGGCTGATCCTCCGGGCTGAGCGGAAAGGCATCGCCCCAGCCGAGCCTTCGCGTCAAGCGGTGGGTTTCGCGGTCACGGCTCGGCACGGTTGTGCCAAGCGCGCCACGAGGCGTGCAGAGAGCGAAGTCGGTCCCGGCCTTGCCGGTGCGCGGTGGCCGCAGGATCCGTGCCCCGGCCGGCGTGACGGCGACGCCGGGTTTCGCCACGACGAGATAGCTGAATGGCTCGTCCTCGAAGGGCACATCGGCGCCCTTGGCCGCCTTGTGGGCGCGAAGCCGCGGTAGCCGCACCGAGAAATGGCACCAGTCCGGCGCGATGGCCGGGCACGTGCTTTCGCCGGGGCAGGGGGCGGCGATGCGGGCACCGGCGCTCACCAGCGCCGACCGGGCCGCCGCGAGGCCGGCGAACCCGTTCGGCGTCCCGGGCTCGACAAGCACGAGAAGCTGGCCGGCGAGGCCATAGAGGCGCGCCGCGGTCCTCGCCGCCTCGGCGGGGATGACCTCGTTCAGGGCATAGCTCGCGATGACGATATCGGCCGCGGCGGTGACGTCTGCGAAGCCGCCCCGGCGCCAATCCGCGGCCACGAGGGCAGGAGGGCCCGAGCGGGCGAGGTCGCGGCCGAGCGCAATCATGCCGGGATGGGCGTCGATCAGCGTGACGGCGCCGAGCTCCGGAAAGGCTTCGGTCACGGCCCAGGCGGCGGTGCCGGGCCCGCAGCCGATGTCGAGAAGCGTGTGTGGCATCGCGTCGGTCCGCTCGCGCGCCTGCGCGAGGGCGCTGGCGCAGGCCGCGTAGGTCGCCGGCATCCGTGCCGTGGCATAGGCCGCGACATCGACGGGCGAGGGCAGGCGCGAGCCCCGCCCGGCCTTGTAGTCCTCCGTCAGCCGCCGGCTTGCCGCCGCGAGGTCACGGCCGGGAAAACGCCCGGCGAGATCCTCGAGGGCGGCGCGCAGGGCTGGCGGGAGGGCCGGGCTCAATCCTGCACCGGCACCGTGTAGTTGAGGCCGAGCCGGCCGCCATCGGCATAGATGGTCTGGCCGGTGATGTAGCTCGACGCGTCCGAGGCGAGGAACACCGCGACCTTGGCGATCTCGTCGGGATCGCCAAGGCGGCGCAGCGGCGTGCGAGAGAACAGCCGGTGGCGGGCGGCCTTGTCGGTGTTGACGCTGGCCAGCATCTCGGTCGCGATGGAGCCCGGTCCGATGGCGTTGACGCGGATGCCGTGCTCGGAGAGGCCCAGCGCCATGACATTGGTGAGCTGGCTGACGCCGCCCTTCGAGACGCAGTAGGGGATCTGGTTGATGATGGCGAGCCGGGCATTGACCGAGCTCATGTTGACAATGGCGCCCGGCGCCTTGCCGGCCTTCACCTGCTCGACCATGCGCTTCGCCACCGCCTGTCCGACGAGGAAGGAACCCTTCAGGTTCACCCGCAGTACCTTGTCGAAATCGGCCTCGGCGAGGTCGAGGAACTCGGCGGAATGGACGATGCCGGCATTGTTGATCAGCACGTCAATGTCGCCGCCAAAGGCCTTGCGGGCGCCCTCGATGAGGTTCGCCACCGAGGCGGCATCGCCGACATCGGCCTGAACGAAGGCGGCCTTGCCGGTCCTGGCGATCTCGGCAGTGGTGGCCGCACCCATGGCCGCGTCGATGTCGGAGAGCACCACGCTCGCGCCCTCGGCGGCGAAGCGCTGGGCAATGGCCTTGCCGATGCCGCGTCCGGCGCCGGTGATGATCGCGACCTTGCCGTCAAGTGCGCCCATGATGATCTCCTTCGTTCAGCTGTCCCCGGGTTCTAGATCACCGGCGCCACTGCGGGGAAGGGGCAGGACTGCGGGGGAGGCGCGCGATCCCTCGCGCGCAGGCGGAGGCCGTGGCAGGGTGAGCCCATGCCGACGATCCTCGCTTCGCCCCTCGTGTTCGCCCTTGCCGCCGTGGCCGAAATTGCCGGTTGCTTCGCCGTCTGGTCGGTGGTGCGGCTGGGACGGCCGGTCGTCTGGCTCATACCGGGGCTCGCCGCGCTGGCGCTCTTCGCCTGGCTGCTGACGCTGGCCGAGGCGAGCGCCGCCGGCCGAGCCTATGCCACCTATGGCGGCATCTACATCGCCGCCTCGCTCGCCTGGCTCTGGCTGGTCGAAGGCCAGCGGCCCGACCGCTGGGACGTGACGGGCGCCGCCATTTGCCTCGTGGGCGCGGCGGTGATCCTTCTTGGACCGCGGGACTGACGGGGTCAGACCTTTTCCAGCGGGCGATGCGGTCCCTCGGGCAGCGTCACGACGATGGCATCGCCGACCGTGATGTCGCCGCCCTCCAGCACGATACCCATGACCCCGGCCTTGCGGATGAGGTTGCCCTCGCTGTCGCGGTCGAGGGTCGCCTGCATCAGGCCGTCCTGGAAGCGGTCCATCTGGATGCAGGGATTGCGCAGGCCGGTCAGTTCGATCAACGCGCCGCCGATGGCGAGGTGCGCGCCGGTCGGCAGGCCGAGAAGGTCGATGCCTGATGTTGTGACGTTCTCGCCAAGTTCGCCGGGGCGGACGGTGAAGCCTTTGGCGGCCAGTTCATCGAAGAGCTCGGCGTGGATGAGGTGGACCTGGCGGAGATTGGGCAGGGTCGGGTTGAAGCGGGCGCGGGAGCGGTGCTTCACCGTGACACCGCGATGGGCGTCCCCCTCGACCCCTTCGCCGGCGATGAGGCGAATGCGCTCCGTCGTTTCCTTGGAGAAGCGGTGGCGACGGTCGAGGCTGACCGAGATCACGCGGGCCATGGGCGTCCTCCCTTGCCGCCCTTCTGCCGGAGGCGGGGCAGCCTGTCACGGCCGGCGACCTGCGCGGCGCATCTGCGCTGGCAGACGTGGACGGGAGCGACGCCACGCCCTAGGACGGCCGGATGCGCCCGACCCTGCTCATCGACCTCGACGGCACCATGACCGATCCCGCACCGGGGATCATCGGCTCCTTCCGCAAGGCGCTGGTCGATCTCGGCCATGAGCCACCGCCTTTCGACAGCCTTGGCTGGATCATCGGCCCGGCCCTGCGCCTGTCCTTCCCGCGGGTGATGGGGGAGGGCGCGGATCCGGAAGCGGCGGTCGCGCGCTACCGCGTCCACTATGGCGCCGGCGGCATGTATGACCTCACCGTCTATGACGGCATGGTCGAGGCACTGGCGACCCTCCGCGACCACGCGGACCGCATGTTCGTCTGCACCGCCAAGCCCGAGCCTTACGCCGTGCCGATCCTCGAACGCTTCGGCCTCGCCGGCTTCTTCGACGGTATCTATGGGGCGGCGCTGGACGGCAGCCTCGACGACAAGGCGGACATCATCGCCAAGATCATCGCCGAGCGCGGCGTCGATCCCGCCCGCAGCGTGATGATCGGCGACCGCAAGCACGACATCCTCGCCGCCCGCCGGCACGCTATGGCCTCCATCGGGGTTACCTGGGGCTATGGTGGGGCGGAGGAGCTGACGGAGGCCGGCGCAAGCGTGCTGTGCGCGCGGCCGCAGGAGCTGGCGGGCGAGGTTGCGCGGCTCGTCGCCTGAGCCTGGCGAACCCCGCCGCGGCTTGCGCTCGCCCGTCTGATCGTGTAGTGCCCCGCCCATTCCACACGCGGACCCGCGGCTGAGGACGATTGTCCTTTGCCGCTCCGGTGGTGACGGATCCCCATCGGGGTCGGCCATTGTCCGCGGAGGCACAACCGGAGAAGACTTATGGCGCTGCCCGATTTCAGCATGCGTCAGCTTTTGGAAGCTGGCTGCCACTTTGGCCATCAGGCCCATCGCTGGAACCCGAAGATGAACCAGTACATCTTCGGCGTCCGCAACAACATTCACATCCTCGACCTCGCCCAGACCGTGCCGATGCTGCACCGCGCGCTCGTCGCCGTGTCCGACACGGTGGCCAAGGGCGGCCGCGTGCTCTTCGTCGGCACCAAGCGCCAGGCGCAGGAGTCGATCGCCGCGGGTGCCAAGCAGTGCGCCCAGTACTATGTGAACTCCCGCTGGCTCGGCGGCACGCTGACCAACTGGAAGACCGTTTCGGGCTCGATCTCGCGCCTGCGTAAGCTGGACGAGGCCCTGGGTTCGGGCGGCGCCGGCTACACCAAGAAGGAAGCCCTCACGCTCGCTCGTGAGAAGGACAAGCTCGAGCGCGCCCTTGGCGGCATCAAGGACATGGGCGGCGTTCCCGACCTGATGTTCGTGATCGACACCAACAAGGAGGCTATCGCCATCCTTGAGGCCCGTCGCCTCGGCATCCCGGTCGTCGCCATCGTCGACACCAACTGCGATCCGGATGGCATCACCTATCCGATCCCGGGCAATGACGATGCCGGCCGCGCCATCACCCTCTATTGCGACCTGATCGCCCGCGCCGCCATCGACGGCATCGGCCGCGCCCAGGGTTCGTCGGGCATGGACCTCGGCGCCTCCGAGAAGCCGATGATCGAGGAGCTGCCGGTGGCTGCCTCCCCCGCCGGCGTCGAGCGTCTCGCCGGCCCGCGCGGCCCGGCCGACGAGCTCATCAAGCTGACCGGCGTGTCGCCGGACATCGAGAAGCAGCTCAACGACCTCGGCATCTTCCACTTCTGGCAGGTTGCGGCCTTCACCCCGTCGGACGCCGCCGAGATCGGCGACAGCGTTGGCCTGCCGGGCCGCGTCCAGGGCTGGATCGACCAGGCCAAGACCCTGGTCGACGCCGAAGCCGCCTGATCGGCCACCCCGCGTCATCTGCCTGACACGAAAGACGTGTCCGGCAGGGATCGGTTTTTGAGTTCCGGCCGGTTCGCTCCCGCGGACCGGCCGTTTCCCATCCCCACTTTCAATTCGAGGACGGACCCATGGCGAACATCACCGCCCAGATGGTCAAGGAACTGCGCGAGATGACCGGCGCAGGCATGATGGACTGCAAGTCGGCCCTGAACGAGACCAACGGCGACATCGAGGCGGCCGTCGACCTGCTGCGCAAGAAGGGCCTCTCCAAGGCCGCCAAGAAGGCCGGCCGCGTCGCCGCTGAGGGCCTCGTCGGCATCTTCACCGAGGGCACCAAGGCCGCCGTGGTCGAGGTCAACTCGGAGACCGACTTCGTTGCCCGCAACGACCACTTCCAGGGCCTGGTGAAGCTCATCGCCCATGTGGCGCTGAAGACCGGCGACAATGTCGACGCGATCCTCGCCGCGCCCGCCACCTCCGGCGGCACGGTGGCAGATGCCATCGCGTCGTCGATCGCCACGATCGGTGAGAACCAGTCACTGCGTCGCGCCTCGGTGCTGTCGGTGACCGACGGCGTCGTCGGCAGCTACGTCCACAACGCCATCGATCCGGGCCTCGGCAAGATCGGCGTGCTGGTGGCGCTCGAGTCGACCGGCGACAAGGCCGAGCTCGCCGCTCTCGGCCGCATGGTGGCGATGCATGTCGCCGCCGCGAGCCCGCTCGCCCTCGACGCTGCCGGCCTCGATCCGGCCGTCGTTGCCCGTGAGAAGGCGATCCTCGCCGAGAAGAACGCCGGCAAGCCCGAGAACGTCATCGCCAAGATCGTCGAGTCGGGCATCAAGACCTACGCCAAGGAGGTCTGCCTCCTCGACCAGCTCTACATCCATGACGGCGGCAAGACCGTTGCCCAGGCCGTCAAGGAGGCCGAGGGCAAGGTCGGCGCGCCGATCAAGCTGACGGCCTTCACCCGCTTCGCGCTCGGCGAGGGCATCGAGAAGGCGGAGAACGACTTCGCCGCCGAGGTCGCCGCCCAGGCCGGTATCAAGGCCTGAGGCCTTCCGTCACAGGGATTTTGAAAAGGGGCGGGCGACCGCCCCTTTTTGTTACGTGCGGTCAGGCGGCGAGGGCGTCCTCGACGTCGCGCAGCCGGTCCTTGCCGAAAAAGATCTCGCGCCCGACGAAGAAGGTCGGCGCACCAAAGCTGCCGCGGCCGACCGACGCCTCGGTATTTGCCATGAGGCCCGCCTTCACGTCGGCGGCCTGTGTCGCTTCCAGGATGGCTGCACCGTCGAAACCCGACGCGTCCATCGCCGCCTTGAACACTGCCGGGTCATCCATCTTCTTCGGCTCCTCCCACATGTGGTGGAAGCCCGCCTCGACGTAAGGGGCGAGCCGCCCCTCCTTCTCCATGGCGACCGCGCCGCGCATCAGCAGCAGCGTGTTGACGGGAAAGAACGGGTTCATCGTGAAGCGGTTGAGCTTGTGCTTGGCGATGAAGCGGGCGATTTCCAGCCGCTCATAGGCGAGCTTGTTCTTGACCCCCGAAAAGGCCTCGAAGGGCGAACGGTTGTTGGTCGCTTTGAAGATGCCGCCCAGCAGCACCGGCACATAGCGGATGCTGCCCCCCGTCCGCGCTACGATCCCGGGCAGGACCTTGTGGGCGAAATAGGCATTCGGGCTGCCGAAATCGAAATGGAACTCGACGACCTTCGGTCCGCTCAGGGGCATCGTCACGTCGTCCTGTGTCATGGGCTGCATCACCATGTCTCCCTGTAGGGCCGAATGTCGAGTTCGTGGGTCCACGCATCGCGCGGCTGGGCGTGGAGTTGCCAATAGGTCTCGGCGATGGAGGCCGGGTTCATCAGCTCGTCCGGGGCGACCTCGTCGGAGCCTGTGCGCTGGCGCCTCAGTTCGCGGACGAAGGCAGTGTCGACCCCGGCGTCGATGACGAGATGGGCAACGTGGATGTTCTGCGGCCCGAGTTCCCGCGCCATGCTCTGCGCCACGGCCCTCAGGCCCGCCTTGGCGCTGGCGAAGGCGGCAAATCCCGATCCGCCGCGCAGGCTGGCCGTTGCGCCGGTGAAGAAGATCGAGCCGGCGCCGCGTGGCACCATGATGCGCGCCGCCTCTCGCCCCGTGAGGAATCCGGCATAGCAGGCCATCTCCCAGACCTTGCGGAAGACCCGTTCGGTCGTGTCGCGGATGGGGAAGCGGACATTGCCGCCGACATTGAAGATGCAGGCGGCCAGCGGCGCCTCGGCATCGGCCGCGTCGAGGAAGGCCGCGACCTCGTCCTCGCGCCGCGCATCGAGCGCGTGGCCGATGGCCCGCCCTCCGGCCGTCGTGATCTCCTCGACGAGGGGCGCGAGCCTGTCGCCGTTGCGACGGCCGAGGACGACGGTGTATCCGCCGGCGGCGAAACGTCGGGCAATGGCGGCGCCAATATGGTCGCCCGCTCCGATGATGGCGACGGTGGCGGGGGTCTTGGGCATGCAGGCCTCCTCGGCGGATCGGAAGCCTATGTCGTGTATCTGCACTATGCCAAGATCGGCCATTGGAGGGGACGGGCAGGGGACATTGGCGGTTCCAGCGGGCGCGCCCATTTGCGCAGGCGGGACATTGCGCTAAACGGGCTGCCGCAATGCCCCCGCGGGGCCCTACGAATCGGGAGGACGCCATGGCCGGCCGAGGCTACAGGCGCGCGCTGGTCAAGGTGTCCGGCGAGGCGCTCGCAGGGGACCAGGAATTCGGCTTCGATCCGAAGACCGTCCGTGCCGTGGCCGAGGACCTCATCGCCGCGGCGAAGGCCGGCACTGAAATCGTCGTGGTGGTCGGTGGCGGCAACATCTTCCGCGGCAAGCAGATTGCCGGGATCGGCCTCGGCCGCGTCGATGCCGATGCCATCGGGCGACTGGCGACGGTCATGAACGCCATCGCGCTGGCCGGCCAGATCAACGCCCTCGGTCATCCGGCGGTCGCGATGTCGGCCGAGCCGGTGCCGGAGGCGCTTGACGTCTACACGGTGCGCCACGCGCTGGCCCACATCGCCGCGGGACGCATCCTCGTCCTCGGCGGCGGTATCGGAGTGCCGCTTCTGACGACCGACACGACCGCCACCATGCGGGCGGTCGAGCTCGGCTGCGACGTCGTGCTCAAGGGCACCAATGTCGACGGCATTTATTCGGCGGACCCCAAGAAGGACGCCTCGGCGGTGCGCTATGATGCGCTGACCGCCGACGAGGCGATCGCCCGCGACCTCAAGGTCATGGATACCGCCGCCTTCGCGCTTGCCCGGGAGAACCGACTTCCGATAATCGTCTTCTCCCTCGACGCCCCCGGCGCCGTGGCTTCGGTGCTGGCCGGCGAGGCCCGCTGCACCCTCGTCACCGCCTGACGGCGACCCTTCTTTCCCGCGGAACCCCGCGCAAGACCCAAGAGGCGTACCCCATGGCCGCGTCCCCAACCTTCGAACTCGCCGACATCACGCGGCGGATGCAGAGCTCCATCGCATCGTTCAAGCACGAACTCGGCACGCTGCGCACCGGCCGCGCCTCGCCGAACCTGCTCGATCCGATCCAGGTCGAGGCCTATGGCCAGACCATGCATGTCAACCAGGTGGCGACCGTGAGCGTGCCGGAGCCGCGGCTTCTGTCGGTTCAGGTCTGGGACCGCTCCATGGTCGGCCCGGTCGAGAAGGCCATCCGCGAGTCGAGCCTTGGCCTCAATCCGCAGACCGAGGGCCAGGTCATCCGCCTGCGCATCCCCGAGCTCACCCAGGATCGCCGCAAGGAGATGGTGAAGGTCGCGCACAAATATGCGGAGGGCGCGCGCGTCGCGATCCGTCACATCCGCCGCGACGGCATGGACATCCTGAAGGCCAAGGAGAAGGACCATTCGATGAGCGAGGACGAGCATGTCCGCGCCTCGGACCAGGTCCAGAAGGAGACCGACAAGCACATCGCCGAGGTCGATCAGCTCGTCGCGCAGAAGGAAAAAGAAATCATGACGGTTTGAGCCCCGGGCCGGTCATGACGATGGCGGACCGACAAGGACTGGCGCAGAACACCGGGGCAGCGGCCGCAGCGGCGCCCGCCGCCCTGCCGCGCCATATCGCCATCATCATGGACGGCAACGGGCGCTGGGCCACCCAGCGAGGCCTGCCGCGCGTCGAGGGCCATCGGCGCGGCGTCGAGGCGCTGCGCCGCACGCTCAAGGCGGCCCGCGACATCGGCATCGAGATCGTCACGGTCTATTCGTTCTCCTCGGAAAACTGGTCGCGGCCGCCGGCGGAGGTCTCGGCCCTGATGGGCCTGCTGAAGCGCTTCATCCGCAACGATCTCGCCGAACTGCACGAGGCCAATGTTCGCGTGCTGATCGCCGGTGACCGCACGGCCCTCGATCCGGAGATCCGCGCCCTTCTCGTCGAGGCCGAGGCACTCACCGCCCGGAACCTTGGTCAGACCCTTATTGTCGCCTTCAACTACGGCTCCCGCCAGGAGATCGCCGCCGCCGCGCGGACGCTTGCCGAGGAGGTCGCCCGCGGCGAGCGGACGCCGCAGAGCATCACGCCCGAGGCGATCGAGGCGCGGCTCAACACCGCAGGCATTCCGGATCCCGACCTCGTCATCCGCACTTCCGGCGAGATGCGCCTGTCGAACTTCCTGATGTGGCAGGCGGCCTATGCCGAGCTCATCTTCCAGCCGGTCCTCTGGCCCGATTACGGCCGCGAGGCGCTCGAGGAGGCGCTGGCCGAATATGGACGCCGCGAGCGCCGCTATGGCGGCCTCGCCGCGGGCCGCTGACATGGATCCAGACCTGAAGCCCGCAGGGGCGTTCTCCGACCCGGATCTGAAAAAACGCGTCGTCTCGGCGCTCATTCTCATTCCCGTGGCGATCTTTACCGCCTGGCTCGGCGACTGGCCCTTCGCGCTGCTCTGGCTGCTGGGCGCCTGCCTCGTCCTTCTCGAATGGAACCGGCTCGTCCTGCCGGAGCAGCCGCGGGCGCTCTACTGGGCCGAGGTCGCCTGCCTCGTCGCGGCGCTCGCCTTCGAGCGCACCTTCGTCAATCCGGGTTTCGCGCTCATCGCCCTGGGCGTGGGGACGCTCGTCGCCATCCGGCTCAGCCCTGCCGGCCACAGCCGATGGGCCATTGCTGGCCTTCTCTATGCGGCGGCCGTCGTGCTGGGGCCGACGATCCTGCGCGACGACAATTCGCTCGGCTTTGCCGCCATCCTCTGGCTCTTCGCGGTGGTCTGGGGCACGGATGTGGCCGCCTATTTCGCTGGCCGTTCGATCGGCGGCCCGAAGCTGTGGCCGCAGCTCTCGCCGAAGAAGACCTGGGCCGGCTTCATCGGTGGCACCCTCGTCGGCACCGCCATCGCCCTTGCCGTCGTCCGCGTGGTGGGCATCCAGCCAACCCTCGGCCTTGCGCTTGCGACCTTCGCCATCGCGGCGCTCAGCCAGGCCGGCGACCTCTTCGAATCCTCGGTCAAGCGCCGCTTTGCCGCCAAGGATGCCGGTTCCATCATCCCCGGCCATGGCGGTGTGATGGACCGCCTCGACGGGTTCCTCGTCGCCGCCGTCGCTGCGGCAGCGCTCGGCCTCCTGCGCGGCGGTGCCGCCAATCCCGCCGCCGGCCTGCTGCTGTGGTGAGCCGATGCGCGCCCTGACCCTGCTCGGGGCCACCGGCTCCATCGGCACGAGCACGCTCGACATCGTCGGCCGGCACCGCGACCGATTCCGTATCGAGGCGGTCACCGCCAATGCCGATGCTGAAAAGCTCGCGACAATTGCCCGCGGGCACGGCGCGCGGCTCGCGGTTGTTGCCGATCCCGCCGCCTATGGTCGGCTGAAGGACCTGCTCGCCGGCACCGGTATCGCGGTGGCGGCCGGGCCCGCTGCGGTCGCCGAAGCTGCTGCGCGCCCCGCCGACCTCGTCGTCGGCGCCATCACCGGGGCGGCCGGCGTCGAGCCGGTTCTGGCGGCGATCGGGCAGGGGACCTGTATCGCCCTTGCCAACAAGGAGAGCCTGGTGGCTGCCGGCGACATGGTGATGGGCGCGGCCAAGCGCCGCGGCGTCACCATCCTGCCGATGGATTCCGAGCACAATGCCGTCTTCCAGGCGCTTGCCGGCTCGCGCCTCGATGACGTCGAAACCGTCTGGATCACCGCCTCGGGCGGCCCGTTCCGCACATGGGACGCCGCCGCCATCGCCGCAGCGCGGCCCGAGGACGCGCTCAAGCACCCGAATTACGCCATGGGCGCCAAGGTGACGGTGGATTCGGCAGGCCTCATGAACAAGGGGCTGGAGCTGATCGAGGCCTTCCACCTCTTCGGCCTGCCGGCCGACAGGCTGAAGGCCGTGGTCCATCCCCAGCAGGTCGTCCATGGCATGGTGGCCTACCGTGACGGCTCGATCGTCGCCCAGCTGGGCGCTGCCGACATGCGGGTGCCCATCGCCCATTGCCTCGGCTTCCCCGAGCGGATCGACGGGCCGTCGAAGCGGCTGAACCTCGCGGACATTGGCTCGCTGACCTTCGAGGAGCCGGATCTCGTGCGGTTTCCCTGCCTGCGTCTCGCCATCGCCGCGATGGCGGCAGGCGGCAGGGCGCCCACCGTGCTCAACGCAGCCAACGAGGTGGCGGTTGAGGCTTTCCTCGCCCGTCGCATCGGTTTCGGTGCGATTGCGGGTGTGGTGGAGGCGGTCCTCGAGGCCGAGGGCAATGGCCCCGCTCCGGCCACATTGGACGATTTATGGTTGATTGACCATGCCGCGAGAGAGCGGGCGCGTGCCACTATGCTTAACGCGCCCGCTGCGGCATCTTGAAAATCGGGAGGGTATGAGTCCGGACGCGTCCGGGCCCGTGCCCATGGGACAGATCGATGAACGCTGCTGCCGCACTCGGCGGATGGGGCCAGACCCTGATCTGGACCATCATTCCGTTTCTTTTCGTTCTGACGATCGTGGTTTTTGTCCACGAACTCGGCCATTTCTGGGTGGCGCGACGCAACGGCGTGCGTGTGGAAGCCTTCTCCATCGGCTTCGGGCGCGAACTCGTCGGCTTCAACGATCGCCACGGCACCCGCTGGAAGCTCTGCGCCATTCCGCTAGGCGGATACGTCAAGTTCTATGGTGACGCGGACGCCGCTTCGACGCCGGATTTCGACACGGCCAATGCCATGACGGAGGACCAGCGCTCTCAGAGCTTCTTCCACAAGACGCTCGGTCAGCGCGCCGCCATCGTCGCGGCCGGCCCCATCGCCAATTTCATCCTGGCCATCATCATTTTCGCTGGCGTTTTCACCATCTTCGGCAAGCCGATCACCTCACCCCGGGTTGAGACAATCGTTGCCGGCAGCGCCGCCGAACAGGCGGGTTTCCAGCCCGGCGACCTCGTGCTGACCATCAATGGTCGCGAGATCGAGAGCTTCTCCGATATGCAGCGCATCGTCGGGTCCAGTGCGGGGGCCTCGCTCGCGGTCGTGGTCGATCGCGGCGGTGACCGCCGCACGCTCACCGCCGTGCCGACGATCTTCGAGTTCAAGGACCGTTTCGGCGGCACCCATCGCATCGGCCGGCTCGGCATCTCCCGCTCGCACCAGCCCGGCGACACCCAGATTCGCCACTACGATCCGTTCACCGCCACCTGGATGGGCGTGACGGAGACCTGGTTCGTCATCGATCGTACCTTCGCCTATCTCGGCGGCGTGGTGATGGGCACGCAGAGTGCCGACCAGCTCGGCGGCCCCATCAGAATCGCCCAGGTCTCGGGTGAGGCGGCGCAGATTGGATTCGTCGCCCTGCTGAGCCTTGCCGCGCTCATCTCCGTCTCCATCGGGCTCCTCAATCTGTTCCCGATCCCCATGCTCGACGGCGGCCACCTTGTCTTCTACGCCATCGAGGCCGTGCGCGGCCGTCCGATGAGCGAAAAGTCGCAGGAAATGGCGTTTCGCTTCGGTTTGGCGCTGGTCCTCATGCTGATGATCTTCGCCACCTGGAACGACATCCGGGGGCTCGTCGGATGATGGCGGGCGTGGCGATCCGGCAACGGCCTTTCAAAAACCGGCGGTGCGGCGTCGGGGCGGTTTGCACTTCTGGGCAAACCGGATACAAGCGAACCGCCCGGGAGGGATCCACGGGTGGTTCGCGTTCGCGTGAAACCAACATACCCAACAGACAGGCGCGTGCTTCATGACTTCTTTCGCTCGGACGGTCCGAACGGTCGTGATCGCAGGAACGATGACCGCAGTGGGCGTGGTGATGGCCACGACATCGGGCGTGGTCCTTTCCTCGGCAGTCAACGCGCAGTCGGCCGCCTCGATCATCGTGCAGGGCAACCGCCGGATCGAGGCCGACACGATCCGCTCCTACTTCTCCGGTGGTGAACTGAGCGCCGCCCGCGTCGACGAGGGCATCAAGGCGATGTACGCCACGGGCCTGTTCCGCGACGTGCGCGTCAGCCGCCAGGGCGGCCGCCTCGTCGTTCAGGTCTCCGAGAACGAGGTCATCAACCGCGTTGTCTTCGAGGGCAACCGTCGCCTGAAGACCGACCAGCTCATGGGCGAGATTGAATCCAAGGCCCGCGGCACCTTCTCGCGCGCCATGGTCCAGTCCGACACCCAGCGCCTCTACGACCTCTATCGCCGCACCGGCCGCTACGAGGTCGAGATCACGCCGAAGACCATCGAGCAGCCGAATGGCCGCATCGACCTCGTCTTCGAGATCACCGAGGGCAAGAAAGCCTCGGTCCGCGCCATCAATTTCGTCGGCAACAACGCCTTCGGCCGCCAGCGCCTGCTGGACGTGATGTCGACGGCGGAGAGCGGCATTTTCTCTTGGCTCAAGTCCAACGACGTCTATGACGCTGATCGCCTCAACGCTGACCAGGAGGCGATCCGCCGCCTCTACCTGCGCAGCGGCTATGTCGACATGCGGGTGCTCTCGGCCCGTGCAGACTTTGACCAGGCCGCCAACGCCTTCACCATCTCCATCGAGATCGAGGAAGGTCCGCAGTATCGCATCGGCTCTGTGGATGTGCAGTCCAATATCCGCGACGTCGACGGTGCCACGCTGCGCGGCGCGGTGAAGACCCAACCCGGTGCCGTGTACAACGTCGAACTGGTCGACAAGTCGCTTGAGGATGTCACCCTTGAGGTCGCCCGGCGCGGCTACGCCTTCGCGGCGGTTCGTCCGCGCGGTGAGCGCGATCCTTCGACGCTGACGGTCAACCTCGTCTACGTGGTGGAAGAGGGCCCGCGTGTCTATGTCGAGCGCATTAACGTGCGCGGCAACACCCGTACCCAGGACCGCGTCATCCGCCGCGAGTTCGATATGGCCGAGGGTGACGCATACAATCGTGTGCTCGTTGATCGCGCCGAACGTCGTTTGAAGAACCTCGGCTTCTTCAAAGACGTGCGGATCACGACCGAGCCGGGTTCGGCCGCCGACCGCGTCATCGTCAATGTCGAGATTCAGGACCAGCCGACCGGCGCTTTCTCGATTGCCGGCGGTTATTCCACCTCGGATGGCTTCATCGCCGAGGCATCGGTCGAGGAGCGCAACTTCCTCGGCCGTGGTCAGTTCGTTCGCCTTGGGGGCACGTTCGGCCAGCGCTCAAGGGGCGTGAATTTCTCGTTCACCGAGCCCTTCCTGCTGGATTATCGCCTCGCCGGCGGGTTTGACATTTTCTACCGCCAGACCAACCGGTCGAGCTGGCAGCCGTTCCAGTCGACGTCGTATGGCGCGACGTTGCGCCTGGGCATTCCGATCACCGAGAACCTGGCTGTTCAGTTGCGCTACAGTGGCGTGTCTCAGCGGATCTCGATCCGCGATGATCAGGTGAACTGCTACACCGGCTACAATGGCCAGCTCAGCCGCTTCAATAACAACGGCAACGTCTCCTATTACGAAGCCACTGATCCGCGTGCTGTCGGAACCAACGAGGGTCTGGCTTACGTTCAGGCTGATGGTACCGTCGGGACGGGCGTCACGGCCAATCCATATTCTTGCTTGTCCGATGGCGAGACCTCGGTGGCGCTGCGTGCGATCAACAATCGTACGCGATTCATATCCATGCTCGGCTATTCGTTGATCTACTCGAATCTCGATCGGGCAACCAATCCGAGCCAGGGTCTCTATGCTGAGCTGCGGCAGGATTTTGCCGGTGCCGGCGGCAATGCGCGGTTCATTCGAACGACCTTTGAGTCCCGCTATTACCAGGACCTGTCCAACGACTGGATCGGTATGCTCCGTCTGCAGGCCGGTCATATCGGTGCCCTCGGCGGTCGACTTGACTCCGTCGACCAGTTTTTCATGGGTCCCGAACTGGTGCGAGGCTTCCAGACCGCGGGCATCGGGCCGCGTGACTTCGCGATCGCCAATGCGTCCGGCATTCTTGGTCGCCTCCCCGACGCGGTCGGCGGTACGATGTATTGGGGCGCCTCGGCGGAGGTCACATTCCCGATCTCCATCCTGCCGCGCGATTTCGGCATGCGCGGCGCGCTGTTCGCGGATGCCGGCTCGGTCTGGGGCTATAACAGCATCCGCTCGTTCAACACGGGTGGCGGCGTTCTCCCGGTGACGCTCGACGGTTCCGACGCCCACAAGATTCGTTCGGCCGTCGGTGTGGGCCTCCTCTGGAACTCGCCCTTCGGTCCGATCCGCTTCGACTATTCCTTCGTCCTGTCCAAGGCGAGGGGCGACCAGACGCAGGCCTTCCGCTTCTCGGGCGGCACGCGCTTCTGACCGTCGGCGTCCCGGCTTCTCGGGGCGCTGCGGTCCCCGGAGCGGGATCATCATGGCGGAACCTCAGTTCCTGATACCGGCCGAGGCGATGACCGTCGCCTCGGTCGCGTCTTTTCTGAAGGCCGAATGGGTCGGCGGCGACGGCGAGCGCGTCGTCCGGACTGTGTCTGCCCTGTCCAATGCCGGGCCGGACAGCCTGACCTTTCTCGACAATCCGAAATATGCCGGCCAGCTCGCTGTGACGCGGGCTGCTGCCTGTCTCGTCCATGCGCGCCAGCGCGACCTGGTGCCCGCGGACGTCGCGGCGATCATCGTGCCGCATCCGCATGCGGCCTTCGTGTCGGTCTCGCGGAGGCTTTACCCGCAGGCCCTGAAACCGCAGTCGCTGTTCGGCGCCACCGGAATTTCCCCGGGGGCGATGATCCACCCGACCGCTCGGCTCGAAAGCGGCGTCGTGGTCGATCCCGGCGTGGTCGTCGGGCCGCAGGCTGAGATCGGCTCCGGCACGGTGCTCGCTGCGGGTGCAGTCGTCGGTCCGGGCGTTCGCATCGGTCGCGACTGCGCCATCGGGCCGCATGTGTCGCTGACCCATGCCTTGCTCGGCAACCGGGTGATCCTCCATGCGGGCGTGCGGGTGGGCCAGGACGGGTTCGGCTTCGAGCTGGGGCGTGAAAGGCATGCCAAGGTCCCGCAGATCGGCCGCGTCATCATCCAGGACGATGTGGAGATCGGCGCCAACTCGACCGTGGACCGCGGCCATGTGCTCGACACGGTGATCGGCGAGGGCACGAAGATCGACAATCTCGTGCAGATCGCCCACAACGTCGAGATCGGCCGTCATTGCGTCATCGTCAGCCAGGTCGGCCTGTCCGGCTCGGCGCGGCTCGGCGATTTCGTCATGCTGGGCGGTCAGGTCGGCGTGAACAACCATGTGACGGTGGGCAGTGGCGCGCAGATTGCCGCCACCTCCATCGTCAAGGACGACGTGCCGGTGGGCGCACGCTGGGGCGGCAGGCCCGCCAAGCCGGTCCGCGACTGGTTCCGCGAGATCGCCGCATTGGAGCGGCTGGGCCGCGCACGGCCCGGTGAAAAGGACTGAGGGGAGGCAGCCAGCTGATGACCGAGACGACGACCAGCATCGATACGGCTGGGATCCGCGAGATCCTCAGCGTGCTACCGCACCGCTATCCGTTCCTGCTCATCGACAAGATCGTCGGGATTCGCGGGGACGAGTTCGGCATCGGCATCAAGAACGTGACGGTCAACGAGCCGCAGTTCATGGGCCATTTCCCGGGCAATCCCATCATGCCGGGCGTGCTGATGATCGAGGGCATGGCCCAGACCGGCGGCGTGATGGCGCTGACTTCGGTGGGCGGCACCGGCAAGCTGGTCTTCTTCATGACGATCGACAAGGCGAAGTTCCGCAAGCCCGTCACGCCCGGTGACAGGATCGAGTATCACATGACCAAGATCGCCAAGAAACGGAACATCTGGTTCTACCGCGGCGAGGCCATGGTGGACGGCAAGCTGGTGGCTGAGGCTGAGCTCTCGGCCATGCTGGCGGACGCTGCGTGATGTCGTCACGCGCCACCGAAGTCCATCCGCTTGCCTATGTCTCGCCCGCCGCCCGCTTGGGGCAGGGGGTGCGGATCGGTCCCTTCTGCACGGTCGGTGCCGACGTGACGCTCGGCGACGGCGTCGAGCTGGTCAGCCACGTCAATGTGGATGGCATCACCGCGATCGGCGCGCGCACGGTGGTGCATCCCTTCGCCTCGCTCGGCACGCCGCCGCAGGACATCTCCTACAAGGGCGAGGCGACCACGACTTCCATCGGCGAGGACTGCGTGATCCGCGAGAGCGTCACGGTCAACCGCGGCACGCCGAAGAGCGGTGCCACGGTGATCGGCGACCGCTGCTTCCTCATGGCCTATGCCCATGTCGCCCATGACTGCCGCGTCGGCAACAATGTAATCTTCGCCAATGCCGCGACGATCGGCGGCCATGTGAAGGTCGGCGATTTCGTCTTCCTCGGCGGCCTCTGCGGCGTCCATCAGTTCACGCGTATCGGTGATTTCGCCATGATTGGCGGCGTGACGGGCGTCAAGGACGACGTCATTCCCTATGGCATGGCCTTCGGCGCCAACGGCACGTCGGGCGAGCTGATCGGTCTCAATGTGGTCGGCATGAAGCGGCGTGGCCTCGCCCGCGACGACGTTCGCCAGGTTCGGGCCTGCTACGAGACGCTGTTCTACGGGGCCGGCACCTTCGCCGAGCGTCTGGCTGATGCGACCGCCGCCTATGCCGACCATCCCGCTGCGGGACGTCTCATCGCCTTCATCGCGGCAGAGGAGAAGCGGCCGATCATGATGGCGGCGCCGAAGAAGACCCGCGTCGCCGGCGGGGGCACCGCGCCCGCCGATGAGTGAGGCGACGCCGCTCGGGATCATTGCGGGGGCAGGAGCCTTTCCGCTCGCCCTTGCGCGGGCGGCCGAGGCACAGGGGCGGCCGGTTTTCGCCGTCCTGTTGAAGGGCATCGCCGGCAAGGAACTCGAGGCCTATCCCCATGCCTGGGTCGGCATCGGCCAGTTCGGCGCCATCTGCGCGCAGGCGCGACGAGCCGGCTGCCGTGATCTCGTTCTCATCGGTTCGCTGGTGCGACCGAACCTTTGGACCACAATCCCCGATCTCGGCGCGCTGAAGACGCTCCCGGAGGTGCTGCGCCTCTACCGCGGCGGCGACGACCACCTGCTCAGCGGCATCGCCCGGCTGTTCGAGCGCGAGGGGTTCCGGCTCGTCGGCGCCCATGAGGTCGCACCGGAACTGCTGATGCCGGAAGGACGGCTTGCCGGGCCTGAGCCCGATGCGGACGACCGCGACGACATCGCCATGGCACGCGCCGCCATTGCCGCCCTCGGACCCTACGATGTGGGGCAGGGCATCGTCATCGGCCGTCGGCGCATCGTCGCGGTTGAGGGCGCGGAAGGGACGGACGGGATGCTGGAGCGCTGCGCCGCAATGGTCGCCTCCGGCCGCATTCGCTGGGGCAAGGGCGTCGGCATCCTCGTCAAGGCGCCAAAGCCGCAGCAGGACCGGCGCATCGATATGCCGGCCATCGGTCCGGCGACGGTCGACAAGGCTGCCGCGGCGGGTCTGCGTGGCATCGCCGTTGTCGCCGGCTCGACGCTCGTCGTGGACATGGACGAGGTCGTGCGGCGCGCTGATCGGCAGGGCGTCTTCGTGCTCGGGGTCGGCGCGGAGGCGGAGCGATGAGCGAGGCCGCGGGGCCCCTCGACGTCTTCATCGTCGCGGGCGAGGAATCCGGCGATCAGCTCGGTGCCCATCTTATGGATGCGCTGAAGGCCCAGCACAACGCCCCGGTCGCCTTCCGCGGTGTCGGTGGCCCGCGCATGGAGCGACGCGACTTCGTTTCGCGCTTCCCCATGAACGAGATCGCGCTGTTCGGCATTACCTCGATCATCGTCCATATTCCCAACATCCTCCGCCGCGTGCGCGAGACGGTGGCGGAGATCGTCGCCCGACCGCCCGACGTGCTGGTCCTCGTGGACTGCCCGGGGTTCAACCGCCGTGTCGCGCGCGCGGTGCGCAAGGTGCGTCCCGATATTCCGATCGTCTTCTATGTCTCTCCGACCGTCTGGGCCTGGCGGCCGCGGCGGGCGGCGGAGATGCGGCCTTTCGTCGATCATCTCCTGGCGCTGCTGCCCTTCGAGCCGGAGGTGCATCGTCGCCTCGGTGGGCCGCCGACGACCTTTGTCGGCCATCCGATCTCAGAGCGCCTCGCGGATCTGCGGCCGGGCCCTGAGGACCAGGTGCGCCGGCAGGCCTCGCCGCCGCTGGTGCTGGTGCTGCCTGGCAGCCGGCGGCAGGAGATCACCCGGCTGTCACCGCTCTTTGCCGATGTGCTGGAGCGGGTGGAGGCGGCGCTGGGTCCAATCGACTGGGTGTTGCCGGCCGTGCCGCATCATCGCGGCCTGATCGCTGCGGAGGTCGCGCGCTGGCCAGTGAAGCCACGCATCGTCGATGGCGAGGAGGCGAAGTTTGCCGCCTTCCGCCAGGCGCGCGCAGCGCTGGCCTGTTCAGGCACGGTGACGCTGGAGCTTGCGGTGGCCGGCGTGCCCGAGGTCGTGAGCTATCGTACGGGTTGGCTGGAGGCGCAGATCGCGCGCCGCCTCATCACCACGGATACGGCGGTGCTGGCGAACCACGTCATCGGCGAGAAGGTGGTGCCGGAGTTCATCCAGGAATTTGGCACGCCTGAAGCCGTGGCGGCGGCTCTCGCCGGGATCATCACGGAGGGGCCGGACCGGCACGCCCAGCTTTCGGCCTTCGCCCGGCTCGACGCGGTCATGGACTTTGCCGGCGAGGAGCCGAGCACGAAGGCAGCCCGGATTGTCCTCGACACCTGGCGCGCCCGCCGTCGCTGAGGCGCGCCAGAGGTTTCTTCAGACCGTCAGCCACGAAAAAGGGGCGCCGAAGCGCCCCTTTGAACCCTTGCCGTGCGGCGATCTCACTTGCGGCGCGAGATCGGCACGTAATCGCGACGGGTTTCGCCGGTGTAGAGCTGGCGGGGACGGCCGATCTTCTGCTGCGGGTCCTCGATCATCTCCTTCCACTGCGCGATCCAGCCGACGGTGCGGGCCAGCGCGAAGAGGACGGTGAACATGTCGGTCGGGAAGCCCATCGCCTTGAGGGTGATGCCCGAATAGAAGTCGATGTTCGGGTAGAGCTTCTTCTCGACGAAGTAGCTGTCGGAAAGCGCGATGCGCTCCAGCTCCACCGCCACGTCGAGCAGCGGGTCGTCCTTGATGCCGAGCTCGCCGAGGACCTCGTGGCAGGTCTTCTGCATGATCTTCGCGCGCGGGTCGTAGTTCTTGTAGACCCGGTGGCCGAAGCCCATGAGGCGGAAGGGATCGTTCTTGTCCTTGGCCTTGGCGATGAACTTCGGGATGTTCTCGACGTGGCCGATCTCGCCGAGCATCTTCAGCGCGGCCTCGTTGGCGCCGCCATGGGCGGGGCCCCAGAGGCAGGCGATGCCGGCCGCGATGCAGGCGAAGGGGTTGGCGCCCGACGAGCCGGCGAGGCGGACCGTCGAGGTCGAGGCGTTCTGCTCGTGGTCGGCGTGCAGGATGAAGATGCGGTCCATGGCGCGGGCGAGGACCGGGTTCGGCTTGTAGTCCTCGGCCGGCACGGAGAAGCACATGCGCAGGAAGTTCGAGGCGTAGTCGAGCGAGTTCTGCGGGTACACGAAGGGCTGGCCGATCGAGTACTTGTAGGCCATGGCCGCAAGCGTCGGCAGCTTGGCGACGAGACGGATCGACGAGATCATCCGCTGCTGCGGATCGGCGATGTCGATGCTGTCATGGTAGAAGGCCGAGAGCGCGCCGACGGCCGCGACCATGACGGCCATCGGATGGGCGTCACGGCGGAAGCCGGTGAAGAAGCGCGACATCTGGTCGTGCACCATCGTGTGGTGCGTGACGCGGTAGTCGAAATCGGCCTTCTGGGCGGCGGTGGGCAGGTCCCCGTAGAGCAGCAGGTAGCAGGTCTCGAGGAAATCGCCGTGCTCGGCGAGCTGCTCGATCGGGAAGCCGCGATAGAGGAGCACGCCCTCGTCACCGTCGATATAGGTGATCTTGCTCTCGCAGCTCGCGGTCGAGGTGAAGCCCGGGTCATAGGTGAACATGCCCGTCTGGCCGTAGAGCTTGCCGATATCAACGGTCGACGGACCGACGGTGCCGTCTGAGACCGGCAGCTGGACCGTCTTGTCCCCGACGGTCAATGTCGCGGTCTTGGCATTTGCGGACATCGGCAACCCCTTGAATTTCCAGACTCTTTATATGTGCCCGCCCGAGGTGTGGAACACCCGTCGCGCCCCTTGTTCCGGATAGACGTTTTTCCGCAACGCGGCAAGCGCGTGCGGACCCTTAGGGCGGGCCCTCCGACCTATGTAGGATAAGGCGATGACAGGCTGACGGGGGTCAGGCGCGCATCTGGTCGGCAATGCGCGCAAGGCTCTCCTCGCGGCCGAGCACCTCCAGCACGTCGAAAATGCCGGGCGAGGTGGTGCGACCGGTCAGTGCGGCGCGCAGTGGCTGGGCGAGGGCGCCGAGCTTGACGCCCCGCGCCTCGGCCTCGGTCCGTACGGCGGCATCCGCGGCGGCCGCCGTCCAGTCGGCGAGGGCGGAGAGGCGGGCGTGCAGCGCGGCGAGATGGCCGCGGGCCTCGTCGGTGAGCAGGGCGCGCGCCTTGTCGTCCACGGCGAGCGGTCGCATGGCGAGGATGAAACCGGCGCCGTCGATGAGGTCAAGCACGGTCTTCGCCCGCTCCTTGATCCCGGGCATGGCCTTGAGAAGCTGGGCGCGGCGCGCCGGCGTCAGGGCGTCCTTCAGCGCCGTGCCGCCCTCGATATGCGGCAGGATCTCGTCGATGGCGGCGAGCAGCCGCTCGTCCGTGGCGTGACGGATGTAATGGCCGTTGATCGCTTCGAGCTTGGCGAAATCGAACCGTGCGGGTGAGCGGCCGATGGAGGAGAGGTCGAAGGCCTCGATCATCTCCTCGGTCGAGAAGATCTCCTGGTCGCCATGGCTCCAGCCGAGGCGGACGAGATAGTTGCGCAGCGCCTCGGGGAGGTAGCCGAGGGCGCGATACTGCTCAACGCCCAGGGCGCCGTGGCGTTTCGACAGCTTGGCGCCGTCCGGCCCATGAATGAGCGGGATGTGCGCCATGGCCGGCACCGGCCAGCCCAGCGCCTCGTAGATCTGCGTCTGGCGGGCGGCATTGGTGAGGTGGTCGACGCCGCGGATGATGTGGGTGATGCCCATGTCGTGGTCGTCGACGACGACGGCGTGCATGTAGGTGGGCGTGCCGTCCGAACGCAGCAGGACGAGGTCGTCGAGGTCCTTGTTGGGAATGACGACGCGGCCCTGGACGAGATCCTCGACCACCGTCTCGCCATCCTGGCGGGCTTTCAGACGGATCACAGGCTTGACGCCGGCCGGGGCCTCGGAGGGATCGCGGTCGCGCCAGCGGCCGTCATAGCGGGGCGGGCGGCCCTCCTTCATGGCGGTGGCCCGCATCTCCTCGAGCTCCTCCGGCGTCGCGTAGCAATGGTAGGCCTTGCCCGTGGCGAGGAGCTGGCGGGCGACCTCGGCATGACGCTCGGCGCGGGCGAACTGGAAGATCGTCTCCTCGTCCCAGGCGAGGCCCAGCCAGGCCAGGCCGTCGAGGATGGCGTCGATGGCCTCGGTGGTGGAGCGCTGGCGGTCGGTGTCCTCAATGCGCAGCAGCATCTTGCCGCCGGTCTTGCGGGCATAGAGCCAGTTGAACAGCGCGGTGCGCGCACCGCCGATGTGCAGGAAGCCCGTCGGGGAGGGGGCGAAACGGGAGACGACGGTCATGATTCTTCCGAAGACGACAGGACGGGCCGGGCGAGACTAGGCTTCAGGCCCGAAAGCGCGTCGGCTTAGCATGCCGGCACGGGAATGGGGAGCGCCCTGTGGCGAGCGACCATGTGTCGACCGTCTCGTCGGTATGCGCCGCGCCGGGAGGCGGGCGGTGAGGCCGCGGGCCCGGGCCGTGGCGGTCGCCGCTGGCTTGCGCGCCGCGGCCGGGACCCGTCACGGGCTCGGCCTCGCCGCAATCGGCGCGCGACTGTCGGGATGGTGGGCGCTGGAGCTGGAGCGTGGCCGCGGCTTCCTGTTCCTGCCGGTGGCGATGGGCGCCGGTATCCTCCTCTACTTCGCGGCTCCGGACGAACCGTCGCTCGTCGCGTCACTCCTGCTCGCCGCGGCAAGCGCGCTGGCAGCCTTCGTCCTGCGGCAGCGCCACGGTGCTGCGCTGGTCATGACCGCGATCGCGGCCATGGCCATCGGGTTTGCGGCGGCCGCGACGCGCACGGCGCTCGTCGCCCATCCCGTGCTTCGCGCTGAGACCCAATCCGTGTCTGTCTCGGCCTGGGTCGAGGCGGTCGAGCGGCGCGAGACCGGTGACCGGCTGACGCTGCGGGTCCGCAGCCTCACGCCTGCTCCCGATCCCGCACCGGACCGCATCCGCGTCACCAGCCGTAGTGCGACGGGCGTGACCACCGGGCAGGCGGTGCTGCTGACGGTTCGGTTGCGCCCGCCGGCCGACCCGGCCGCGCCCGGCCAGTATGATTTCGGCCGCGATGCATGGTTCGCCGGCTATGGCGCCACCGGGTTCATCATCGGCCAGGTCAGGGCAGGCGAGGCGGGCGAGGCCCCCTTCGGCGTGACCTTGAGGGCGCGGCTCGACGCCGTCCGCCAGGCCATCAGTGACCGCATCCGCTCGGCGATCCCTGGCGCGTCCGGTGCGATCGCCGACGCGCTCGTCACCGGCAAGCGCGACGGCATCCCTGAAGGGCTCAACGAGGCTATGCGGGCCGCCGGCACCTATCACATCCTGTCGATTTCCGGCTTCCACATGGCGCTGGTGGCGGCCCTCATCTTCGGCATTGTCCGAGGTGGCCTCGCCCTTGTCCCGGCCATTGCGCTGCGCCACCGCGCCAAGGCCTGGGCGGCCTTCGTCGCCCTGGTGGTGGCGACCATCTATCTGGTCATTTCAGGCGCGGAGGTCGCGACACAGCGCTCCTGGATCATGATCGCCGTGGTCCTCGTCGGCGTCATGCTCGACCGGGGAGCGCTGACGCTCCGGACGCTCGCCATCGCGGCGCTGGTGGTCCTGCTGGTGGCGCCAGAGAGCCTGCTCGGCCCGAGCTTCCAGATGTCCTTCGCCGCCACACTGGCGCTGATCGCCGGCTATGTGTCGCTGCGGCCCTTCGCCGAAGCTCACGCCGATGCGCCGGCAGGCCTCGGCCGCGTGCTGCTCATGGCCACGAACGGCGTCGCCGGCCTCGCGACCAGTTCCTTCGTCGCCTCGCTCGCCACGACGCCCTATGCGGCACATCACTTCAACACCGTTCACCTCTATGGCGTGGCGGGGAACCTGCTCGGTGCGCCGGTCATCGAGTTTTTCGTCATGCCGCTGGAGATCCTGGCGCTGATGCTCTGGCCCTTCGGCTGGGACAAGCCGGTCTGGGCGCTCGCCGGATTGGGTATCGATCTCTTCGTCCGGGTGGTGGAATGGGTCGCGTCCTGGCCCGGCGGCAAAGTCATCGTGCCGGAGACGCGGCCGGCCGCATTGCTTGTCCTGTCGCTGGGGCTTGTGCTGGTCGCTGCGCTGTCGACCCCGCTGCGCTGGGTCGGTGCGCCGCTCGTGCTCCTCGGCCTGCTGGCCGCTCCCCACGGCCGGCCGCCGCTGGCGCTCGTCGATGGCGACGGCGCCACGGTTGCGGCCCGCGCCCCGGACGGGACGCTCAGGCTGGTGTCGCGGCGCGGCAGCCGGTTCGCGGTCCAGCGCTGGCTGCTCGCCGAAGGCGACCGCCGCAACGCGGCTGAGGAGAGCCTGCAGCAGGGCGTGCGATGCGATGCGCTCGGCTGCGCCATGCCACTTGCGGGAGGTGGGCGCATCGCGGTTCCTCTCCATCCCGACGCGCTCGCCGATGATTGCCGGGAGGCGCGGCTGGTGGTGACCCGTTTCGCGCCGCCGGAGGGCTGCGGCGCGGTGATCCTCGATCTCGCCGCCATTCGCTGGACCGGGGCGATCAGGCTCCGGCAGACCGGAGGGAATTGGGAGGTCGAGGTGGCACGGCCTGCTTCGGGAACACGGCCCTGGCATCGGGCGCGGCCGGCTGGGCCGGCACCGCAGGTGCTGCGGCTGCCCGAAACCGGATCACGGCCGCCTCCGTCACCTGCCCCCGCAACCGGCGAGATGACCGAGGAGAGCGATGCCGAGGCTCCGCTCGCTCAATAGCGGCGGATCAGTCCGACCAGCTTGCCCTGGATGCGGACGCGGTCGGGGCCGAGGACCCGCGTCTCGTAGGCCGGGTTCGCCGCCTCGAGCGCGATGGAGGTGCCGCGCTTGCGCAGGCGCTTCAGCGTCGCTTCCTCGTCGTCAATGAGCGCCACGACGATGTCGCCGGTCTCGGCCGTGTCGCCCTTGCGGATAAGGGCGAGGTCACCTTCGAGAATGCCGGCCTCGATCATCGAATCGCCGCGCACTTCGAGCGCATAGTGCTCGCCCCGGGAGATCATCTCGGGCGGCACTGACACGGTCGACATGCGCTGCTCGATGGCCTCGCGCGGCACGCCGGCGGCGATACGGCCCATGAGCGGCACGGCGACCGGCATGACGGTGTCGTCATCCACGGGCTGCGGACGGGCGCGGCCGAGAGAGCCCTCGATGACGCTCGGCGAGAACTTGCCGCGGGCGGTGGAGGGGCCGGCCGACTGCTCGGGCTGGCGGATGATCTCGAGGGCGCGGGCGCGGTTCGGCAGGCGGCGGATGAAGCCGCGCTCCTCCAGCGCGGTGATCAGCCGGTGGATGCCGGACTTGGACTTCAGGTCCAGCGCCTCCTTCATCTCGTCGAAGGAGGGGGGCACCCCGGTCTCCTTCAGCCGCTCCTGGATGAAGCGAAGAAGCTCGTGTTGCTTGCGCGTCAGCATCGGAAACCGCCCCTGAATGTCACTGGCCCGAATCGAACGAACAGACCATGAACAATCACTATCTGTTCTATGTGTGTTCTGCAACCGTTGAGATTTCGTGAAGGCTCAGCGCGGCAGCCGGACGATGCGGCAGGGATCACCCTGGCGGGCGGCCGGGGCATGGGCCGGGCGCAGGATGAGGGCGTCTGCCTCGGCGAGGACGCGGATCATCGAGGAATCCTGAACCGGGAAGGGCGTCGCGACGAGGCGGCCATCCGTCTCGATCACACGGGCGCGCAAATGATCGGCGCGAAGATCATTAGCCGGCACATCGGCACCAAGCACAGCGGCTGCGGTGGTGGGGCCGTTGACAAGACGCCCTGCGAGCCGGGCGATGAGCGGCTCGAGGAACAGCATCGCGCAGACGAAGGAGGCGACGGGATTGCCCGGCAGGCCGAGGAGCCGCGTGGCGCCGAGATCCGCCATCATCAGCGGCTTGCCGGGACGCATGGCGATCTTCCAGAAGCCGAGTTCTCCGCCTTCGTGGCGGATGACCTCGCGCATGAGGTCATATTCGCCGACCGAGGCGCCGCCGGAGGTGACGAGGATGTCGTGGCCGCCGTCGCGGGCATCCCGGACCCGGGACAGTGTCGCCTCGAGCCGGTCCGGCGCAATGCCGAGATGGGTGACATCCGCGCCGGCGCGGCGGGCGATGGCGGCGATCGCGAGGGCATTCGACGAGACGATCTGGTTTGGCCCCGGAGCGGTGCCGGGCTCGACCAGCTCGTCGCCGGTGGAGAGGATGGCGACGCGCGGCCGGCGATGGACGGGTACGGATGCGTGGTTCATCGCCGCCGCGAGGGCGAGGCTGCGCGGGTTCATCACTGTCCCGGCGGGAAGGCCCGTGACGCCCGCGGTGAAATCGAGGCCGCGGCGGCGGATGAACTGGCCGGCCCGTGCGGTCCGGTCGATGATGACCGTGTCGCCATCGCGGGACGTGTCCTCCTGCATGACGACCGCATCGGCGCCGTCGGGAATCGGCGCGCCGGTGAAGATGCGCGCGGCCTGACCGTCGCCGACCTCACCGGGGAACCCACGGCCAGCGGCAGCCTCACCGACCACCGTCAGGCGGCCCGGCAGGTCGGCCGCGCGAAGGGCATAGCCATCCATGGAGGACATGTCCTCCGGTGGCTGGCTACGTGACGCGACGAGATCGCGGGTCAGCACACGGCCGTCGCAATCGGCGACGGGGATCCATTCCTCGGGAAGGGGCGATGCGCCGTCGAGCACACGCGCCAGGGCCTCTTCGACGGGGAGGAGGCCGGCCATGGTCACTCCGCCCGGAACGTGCCGGAGGAGCCGCCTGTCTTTTCCTGCAGCTGCACGGCCTCGATCCGCATGCCGCGGTCGACCGCCTTCACCATGTCGTAGACGGTGAGGCAGGCGACGGACACGGCGGTGAGCGCCTCCATCTCGACGCCAGTCTGGCCGGAGACCTTCACCGTCGCCGTGACGCGGACGCCGGGCAGGGTGTCGTCCGGCACCACGTCGACCGCGACCTTGGTGAGGAGGAGCGGGTGGCAGAGTGGGATGAGTTCATGGGTGCGCTTGGCGGCCATGATGCCGGCAAGGCGGGCGGTGCCGAGCACGTCGCCCTTCTTGGCATCGCCAGCCCGCACGATGGCGAGGGTCTCGGGCTTCATCACCACGCGGCCGACCGCCACGGCGGTCCGGTCCGTCGCCGGCTTTGCCGAGACATCGACCATGTTCGCCTGGCCGCTGGAGTCGAGATGGGTGAGCGTCGTTCCCTGTGCCATGACCTGCCCTTAGCCGCTGACGCGGCGCGCCGCAACGGCTCGCACGGCCGGTCGGTTCAGCTCGCGGCGGCCGGTGTCGCCTGTTCCGCCGCAGCCTGCCGGATCGCACCGGCGATCGTTTGCGGATCCTCGGCCCCGGCAATGCCATAGCGACCGCCGACGATGAAGAAGGGCACGCCGGTGATGCCGATCTTCTGGGCTGAGGCGATGTCGCGCTCGGTGCGCTCGACATCGGCTTCGGAGGCGAAAAGTTCGGCGAGAAGGGCGCTGTCGAGGCCGGCGGAGGCGCCGATCTCGGCGAGCACGGCGGGATCGGAGAGGTTGCGCCCCTCGACGAAGAAACCCTTGAACAGCGCCTCGACAACCGCACCCTGCGCGCCGCCGGCCCGCGCCCAGAGGATCATGCGGTGGGCGTTCAGCGTATTGGGTGCCACCTCGATGGCGTCGAAGTCGAAGGCAATGCCCTCATCGGCGCCGATGCCGGTGAGCCGCTCATGGATCTGCCGGATGCGGTCGGGATCCCCGAACTTCTTGAGCATGTAGGACTTGCGCGGCTCACCCTCGGCGGGCAGGTCCGGCGCGAGCTGGTAGGGCCGCCAGCGGATGTCGACGGCCACGTCCGGAACCAGCTCCAGGGCCTTTTCGAGCCGCCGCTTGCCGACGAAGCACCAGGGGCAGACGACGTCCGACACCACGTCGATCGTCAGAACGGGGGAAGGGGTGGCATCCATCGGCGGGCTCCCGGAAGAAAGCCGCCAGCTTAGTACCCTGCGGCGGCCCGCGCCACGCTCAAGAGTTGCGCCAGTGCAGAATGCGCGTCGCCCAGCGGATCGAGGATCCCCTCGGGGTCCTTGATGCTGGCCTCCTTGGGCCGGGTGTCCTCGAAGGGGAGCTGGCCGGTCTGGCGGGTGCCGCCGGGGATGGCGAGGGGCGTGAGCCCGCTTTCGACCAGCCGCGCCGCGAGGCCGACAATGGCGCGGCCATCGCCGACAATGCCGGCGACACGTTCACCCAGGAGCGGATCAGGGCGGATCACCGGGGCGATCTCGCCGCCCGCCTCGGCATAGGCACCGCGGATGGCCGCCTCGGCGAAGCGGCGGCCGCCGATGGAGACGACGCCGGCCTCGCGCGAGCCGATGGCGATGCTGCGGGTTGCCTTGTCGGCGGCCGCAGGCATGCCGGTGGCGCGGAAGCCTGACGGATCGGTGGACCAATAGGGCGGCTGGCCGTTCTCGGCACCCGGCGGGAAGGCGTGGACCGGCACCATGGCGCCCCGCAGGGCAAGCTCGCCGTCGGGCCCGACGCGTGTCTCGACGAGGACGGGCGACTGGCCGCTGCCGGAGGTGTGGGTGTCGGGGCCGAGGGTGATGGTGCCGCCGGTCCCGCGCAGGCCCCGTGCCACGGCGGTCTCGCCGATGCCGTAGAACACATCGACCATCAGGCCTTCCTCCGCGGCGGCAGCAAAGCTGTCAGCCGAGACGGGCCGGCGCGCCAGGAGCGCGAGGTGGCGCAGCTGTGGCCGCTCGGCGAGCGGCGCTGCGACCACATACTCGCCGAGGGCAACAGGCAGCACCGCATGGGTGACGCCGTCGGGGGCGAGGCGATCGCGGATGATGCGCGGGGCGAGCGGCGGATGGGCGACCAGCGTGCCGCCCGCCATGAGCCAGGGCACGATCTGCAGGGCGATGCCGGCGAAACCGTCCGGGGCGAGCGCGCCGGCGAAGACGGAATGCTCGTCGGGCACGCCGGCGACATAGGCGGCAAGGCCTCCCGCCACGACCTCGTTGTGGCTGCGGGCGACCGCAATATGTCCCTCAGCTACGGCATCGGCGGTGACGATGGCGACGTGATCAGCGGCATTGCCGGTGCGTTCGATATCGACCCGGTCCGCGACAGTCGGGTCCGTCATCACGTCGTCGAGCGGGATCACGCCATCCAGGACGGGGCCACCGAGCGACAAGACGAAGCGCACCGAGAAGGTTTCGGCCGCAGCGTAGCGCATGATGTCGGCGGACTCGACCGGACCGATGCGGCCCGCCGTCAGCACGGCGCGGGCCCCAAGGCGCTGAAGATGGGCCGAGACCTCGCGCCGGCCCCAACCAAGCGGCAGGGGGGCGGCGATGCAGCCGGACCGCAGGATGGCGAGCAGGGCGATGACGGCATCGCAGGACATGGCGAACTGCGTCGCCACCACGGCGTCCGTGGGCAGGCCCATCTGCCGCAGCCGGCCGGCCAGGGCGTCGACCAGACCGTCGAGCTCACTCCAGGAATAGTGACGCGCCTCGCCGCCGATGAGATGCGGACGGTTGGGGGCATCGGCGAGGGCACGCGAGTGGGGGCGGATCTCGGCGGCACGGCGCAACAGTGCATCGAGCGTGGCATGGCCCGCCACCCCCGCCGCTCCGTCCTTTCGCCCCTTGCCGAGTATCACCGACCGACAGCCCCACCGGCGTCACGACGCCACCACGTCTCTACGAGATAGCCGAAAAGAGATGATTCGGCAGGCGTCCCCACATGGTTCCAGCGGGCGATCCACTGCGCCGGCTGATGGAAGAGCGGCACCCAGTAGAAGCCGCCGGTGACGACCCGGTCGAGGGCGCGGGCGGCGGTGACGAGGTCGCCGCGGCTGCGTGCCTCGACAATGGCAGCGACGAGCCGCTCGACAGCCGGGTCGGTGATCCCCGGAAGGTTGCGGCTGCCCGGGGTCGAAGCAGCATTGACCCCCCAATAGAAGGCCTGCTCGTTGCCCGGCGAGAGCGAGGTGTTCCACCAGCGGTAGTCGACCATGTCGAAGTCAAAGTCGCGCAGGCGGCGGTCATATTGCACCGCATCGACATTGCGGACGCTCATCCGGATGCCGGCGCGCTGCACGAAGCGCTGGAAGGTGAGGGCGAGGCGCTCCTGATCGCGGGTGGCAACCAGGAACTCGAAGGCGAGCGGCTGGCCGTCGCGGCCCTTCAGCACGCCGCTATCGAGCCGGTAGCCGGCTTGCCCGAGGAGGGCGAGCGCCTGTCGCAGCCTGTTCCGGTCAGCGCCCGTGCCGTCCGAGACCGGCACAGCATATGTTCCGTCAAGCAAGTCGGCGCGAACAGTGGCGCCGACGGAGGCGAGGAGCCGCCGCTCCGCCGCATCGGCAGGCCGCGCGCGGGCTGACAGCTCCGAGCCCTCGAACAGTGACTGGCTGCGCTCGAAGCCGTCGGCATAGAGGGTCCGGTCGGTCCATTCGAAGTCGAAGAGAAGGCCTAGCGCTTCGCGCACTCTGACATCCTCGAACACGGCCCTGCGGGTGTTCATGACGAGGCCGCGGATGCCCTTCGGCGTGCCCTGTCGGATCGTGTCGCGGATAACGCGGCCGTCGCGCATCGCCGGAAAGTCATAGCCGGAGGCCCAACGGCCGGGGTCGGTCTCGACGCGAACATCGACCAGGCCCTTCTTGAAGGCCTCGAACAGGGTGTTGCCGTCCCGGTAGAAGTCGAAGCGGACCTCATCGACATTGTGCAGGCCGCGGTTAATGGCGAGGTCTGCGCCCCACCACGTCGGGTCGCGGCGGAAGGTCACGCTTTCGCCGGCGCGCAGCTCGGTGATCGTATAGGGGCCGGAGCCGACCGGCGGCGTCAGCGTCGTCTCCTCGAAGGTTTCAGGATCGACAGCATGCCGCGGCAGGACCGGCAAGAGCCCGAGGATGAGCGGCAGTTCGCGGTCGCCAGCGCCGGCAAGGTCGAAGCGGATCGTATGGCTGTCGATGAGGTCTACCCGCGCCACCTTGCGGAAATAGGTGCGGTGGTTCGGTCGTCCTCGCTCGCGCAACAGGTCGAAGGAGAAGCGCACGTCCTCGGCGGTGACGGGGCGTCCGTCGGAGAAGCGGGCGCGGCGATCGACGTGAAAGATCACCCAGGAGCGGTCCTCTGGCACTTCGAGGCCGGCGGCGACCTGCGGATAGAGCGTGAACGGCTCGTCATAGGAACGCTGCATCAGCGTCTCCCAGACATAGGAGCGTGCGCCCGGCACGGCCAGGCCGCGGACAACGAAGGGGTTCAGCGTGTCGAAGGTGCCCTGGACGCCGAGGACGAAGCGGCCACCCTTCGGCGCATCTGGATTGACGTAACGGCGATGGGCGAGGGCGGCGGTGGCTGCCGGCTCGCCGTGCATGGCAATGGCCTCGCGCATGGGCAGGCGCGCGAAGTCGCCAGCGCCGGCGACCGTCGCGGGCAGCAGAAGGATGGCGGCGAGGGCGAGGAGGCGGTGCAGCATGGGTCCTGTCTGCAAAGACTGCGCGGCAGCCTAGCACGGGCCATGGTGATTCCGGCTTTTCAACGCAAGGGCGAGCCGCTATCAACCGCCTCCGAGGCTCGCGCCACCATGTCGCCACGTTCCACGGCGAAAGAGCGCGACCGCTCCGACTCATCAAGGTCCGACCCGCTGCAGGCGCGCGCTCCGGACACGATCGAAAGGACCTTTCATGTCGTTCTCCGCCAAGTCCGCGGTTCGTCTCGGGGCAGGCCTCGCGCTGCTCATGGCGCCTGCGGTGGCCTTCGCCCAGCAACCGCAGCCGCAGCAGCGCCCGGCGCAGCAGCAGCAGCGTCCCGCCCAGCCGCCCGCTGCCCAGGCGCCTGCCCAGCCCCCGGCCAATTCGGCTGAGAACCTCGCGGCCGTCCAGACCCCCTGGGTGAAGCTCTGCGATCAGGTGCCCGTCGACGAGCGCACCCCGCCGACCACCAAGAAGCTCTGCATGGTTGTTCAGGAGACCCGTGCCGAGAACGGCCAGATGCTGGCCTCGGTGCAGATCCGCGACCTGGAGGGCGAAAAGCCGCGCCTGATCATCGCCGTGCCGGTCGGCATGTCGCTGCAGCCGGGCATCCGCGTCGTGCTCGAGGGCGGCCAGGGCCAGCCCCAGCCGCAGGCGATGCGCTACGAGGTCTGCCTGCCCAATGCCTGCTTCGCCCAGATGGAGATGCAGCCGGAGTTCCTCACCCGCATGAAGCGCGCGAACCAGCTGAGCATCCAGGTGGTGAACATGAACAACCGGGCGATCTCGCTCGGCATGTCGCTGCAGGGTTTCCAGGCTTCCTATGATGGCGACCCGGTCGACCCGAAGGCCTACGAGGAGCAGCAGCGCCGCCTGGCCGCCGAGCTGCAGCGTCGCGGCGAGGAAGCCCAGCGCCGCCTGCAGGAGCAGCAGCAGCGGCAGCAGGGCGGTGCCCCGGGTGGCGCACCGGCCGGTGTCCCGATGCCCGGCGCTCCCGCCGGCATGGCGCCGCTGGCTCCGCCGCAGCGCTGATTAATCGTTCTCAGCCAAGACAAAGGCGCGGGCCGGTCCCGCGCCTTTTTGTTTTCAACCAGGCCATCCGCCGTTCCACGGAATTGTGCGGTGCAACCGGGTCCTGTAGCGCTGGCGGTTCAGGAGTGATCCCATGAAGCTGCCGCGCAACATCTACAAGCCGCTCGCCATTGGAGCTCCCGAGCCCTATCGCGACCTGCCGGTGCGGCTCGAGCGCATGATCCATTTCGTCCCGCCGCATCTGGAAAAGGTGCGGGCCAAAGTGCCGGACCTCGCCCGCACCGTCGACGTGGTGCTCGGCAATCTCGAGGACGCGATCCCGCTCGACGCCAAGGAGGCGGCGCGGGCCGGCTTCATCGAGATGGTGATGGCGACGGATTTCGGCACGACGGGCGTGTGGACGCGCGTCAACGCGCTGAACTCGCCGTGGATCCTCGATGATCTCACCGAGATCGTCGCGGCAATCGGCGACAAGCTCGATGTCATCATGCTGCCGAAGGTCGAGGGGCCCTGGGACATCCACTATCTCGACCAGCTGCTCGCCCAGCTTGAGGCGCGGCACCGGGTGGGCAAGCCCATCCTGATCCACGCGATCCTGGAGACGGCCGAGGGCGTGAAGAACGTCGATGCCATCGCGAGCGCCTCGCCGCGCATGCATGGCATGAGCCTCGGGCCGGCGGATCTTGCGGCCTCGCGCGCGATGAAGACGACGCGCGTCGGCGGCGGCCATCCCGAATACAAGGTGGTGGCCGACATGGGCGGGGAGGGGCCGCGCGCGGCCTACCAGCAAGACCTCTGGCACTACACGATCGCCAAGATGGTGGATGCCTGTGCCGCCAACGGCCTGAAGGCCTTCTACGGCCCCTTCGGCGACTTCTCCGACCCCATCGCCTGCGAGACCCAGTTCCGCAATGCGTTCCTCATGGGCTGTGCCGGCGCTTGGACGCTGCATCCGAGCCAGATCGACATCGCCAAGCGGGTTTTCTCGCCCGATCCGGACGAGGTGGCCTTCGCCGCCCGCATTCTCGCGGCCATGCCAGACGGGTCCGGCGCGGTGATGATCGATGGCAAGATGCAGGACGATGCGACCTGGAAACAGGCCAAGGTCATCGTCGATCTTGCCCGCATCGTCGCGGCCAAGGATCCCGACTACGCCGCGCGCTATGCGATCTGACCGGCACCCTGCGCCGTAAAGACTTCGTGACAGGACGTTGACAGGGCCTCCGCTTGCGGCTGTTGTCCCGCGCCCCAACCGCACGAAGGGATGCCCACCGGCGTGATCGACAAGCCCCGGCAAGCCAAGTTCAAGATCGGCCAGGTCGTCCGGCACCGGATCCATCCGTTCCGGGGTGTGATCTTCGACGTCGATCCGACCTTCTCGAACACGGACGAATGGTATGAATCCATTCCCGTGGAGATGCGGCCCGCCAAGGACCAGCCCTTCTACCACCTCTTCGCCGAGAACGAGGTGACGGAGTACATCGCCTATGTGTCGGAGCAGAACCTGTTGCCCGACACCAGCGGCGATCCGATCCGCCATCCGCAGGTCGACGAGGTCTTCGACAAGGATGGCGAGGGCAATTACCGCGTCCGGCGCAGCGGCCTGCACTGAGCCGCGCCACAAGCGGCGTTGACCTTCGCGGCCGCGGGCTTTAGCGGTCGCTCGTCCCGCCATCCGGCCCGTTCATGCTGCAAGTCCTCAATCTCGCCATGCCGTTCTTCGGCCTGATCGCGCTCGGTTTCGCCACCGCGCGCTACAAGGCCTGGAAAGGCACGCCGATTCCTGAGGCCGGGCTCGGCTGGATGAACTTCTTCCTGATCTACATCGCCCTGCCGGCGCTGTTCTTCCGCATCCTCGCCCAGACGCCACTGGAGAAACTGAACAACGTGCCCTTCGTGGTGGGCACGACATTCGCAACCTTCACGGTATTCGTGCTGGGCTTTGCCTATGTGGCCTGGCGCTCCGGCGGGCACACCGGACATGCGACGGTCGCCGGCGTCGCGGCCGCCTATGGCAATATCGGCTATATGGGGCCGGGCCTCGCCTTCTCGACCATCGGGGCCGATGCCGCGGCGCCGGTCGCGCTGATCTTCTGCTTCGACAACATTCTGTTGTTCTCGCTGGTGCCGATGCTGATGGCGCTCGGCGGCACGGAACGGCGGTCGGTCCTCGCGGTGATCGGCGAGGTCGTGGTGAAGATCATCACCCACCCCTTCATTCTGGCGACGGTCGCGGGCGTCATCGCCGCCTTTCTGGAGTTCAAGCCGCCGGAAATGCTCGACCGCTTTCTTGGCTTCCTGCAGAACGCCGCAGCGCCGGTGGCGCTGTTCACGCTCGGTGTGACGGTTGCCCTGCGGATGGAGAGTTTTCGCGCACTCGGCCGGGTGGCGGCGGCGATCTCGCCGGTCCTCGCTCTGAAACTGATCATCCACCCGGTGCTGGCCGTGGTGATCCTGTCATTCCTCGGCACTTTTGAGCCGTCCTGGGTCTATGCCGCGGCGCTGATGGCCTGCCTGCCGCCCGCCCTCAATGTCTTCATCATCGCCAGGCAGTACGACACCTCTGTCGAGCAGGCGTCGAACGCCGTGCTGCTCGGCACGCTCGTCTCGGTCGGCACGCTGACCAGCGTGCTCTACCTCGTGAAGAACGGTCTGTTGCCGATCAACCTCTTCGGCCCTTAGGCCGCGTCGCGGTCATCGGCCCGCATGAGGCGGGGCGAGCCTTGCGGTTGCAGGCCCTCGCGCATGAAGGCGCGCCGCAGCGGTCCGATGCGGTCGAGGGCCCAGAGACCGGCGCCGCGGGCGACATGGACCGGCATGAGCGAGGACAGGAGCGACCGGTTCAGCACGTCGATGGCGAGCGTCCGGACGACGATGTCGGCGCGTCGCGCCCGGTCATAGTCCGCCATGGCGCTGGCGCTGCCCATGGGTTCACCGCGCAGCCGGGCCGCGGCGAGGCATTCGGCGAGTGCTGCGCCATCGCGCAGGCCGAGGTTCAGACCCTGCGCGCCGATCGGTGGCACGACATGGGCGGCTTCGCCGATAAGGGCGGCATGCGGCACCCCGAAGCTCTTCGGCGTCATGCTGGAGAGGTCGTAGCGGCCGCGCCCGGGCTCCAGCGTCACCTTGCCGAGGATCGCCTGCGAGCGCCGCTCGATCTCGCGGGCGAAGGCGGCATCATCGAGGGCGAGCAGATGATCCGCCTCGCGCGGGGTGACGACGCAGACGAGGCTCGACCGGTCGCCCGGCAGGGGCACCAGCGTGAAGGGACCCGTCGGCGTGTGGAACTCGGTCGAGACGTCGTCATGGGGCCGCGAGTGGCGGAAGGTCGCGGTGACCGCCGTCTGCGGATAGCGCGCGGCAACCACCTCGATACCGGCGCTCTGGCGGACGAGCGACTGTCGGCCATCGGCGCCGGCGACCAACGGGGCCGAGAAGATGCGACCGGAGGCAGTGGTCACGGTGGCGGAACCGTCGACCGTCACCGCCGTGACGGGCTCGGCAATGATGGGAATGCCGCGCTCGCGTACGACGGCGAGAAGTGCGGCGGTGATGTCGTCATTGGCAATGTTGAAGCCGAAGGCCTCGAGCCCGATCTCGCCGGCACGGCCCTCGAAGATCGGCGCACGCAGCAGGCTGCCCGTGGCATCGACGAGCCGCATCACGCGCAACGGGGCGGCCTTGTCGGCGAGGTTCGGCCAAACGCCGAGACGCTTCAGGGCGAGGACCGAGCCGTCGAGCAGGGCCGAGGTGCGGTGGTCGCGCCGGCCATCCGGCACCGGCCCGACGACCAGCGGGCGGAAGCCCTCGTGGTGAAGGGCGAGCGCCGCAAAAAGCCCGGCGGGACCGGCACCGACGACGATCACGTCGGCTCTGGTGGTGTCGGCGTCGTGGCTCTCGGTCTCGGTCATCGGCTTTCGTTCCGTCGCGGGTCCGTCCTAGCATGGCACCCGGCGCCTTCGCATCCCGGGCGTCAGGGCTTGCCTGAGAAGGCGAGGCGCGCCTCGGCCGCCGCGGTGGCCATGTCGAGATTACGTGCGAGAGTGAGCCGCGGTTCTTTCAGGTCGAAATGGGCGAGTGCATTCGCCACGCTGTCACGGGCACCGGCGATCACGACATGGGTTCCCGCACGCTCCAGCTTGTGAACGAAGGTCTCCAGCGTGTAGGCGCCAGTCGTGTCGAGGAAGGGCACGTCCGTGACGTCGAGAATGAAGACGTCGGGAGGCTGGCCGATGCGGTCGAAGACAGACGCCACCGTGGCCGCCGCACCGAAGAAAAAGGCGCCGCTGAGCCGATAGGTGACGATGCGGCGATCTCGCCCCCGGCCAGCGTCGGCGGGTGTCGGCGCATCGCGGTCGGGGATGTCCTCGTCGAGCAGGCGCACCTTGCTCTCAACCGCCATCGCCTCGGCCATGCGGTGCATGAAGAGCAGCGATCCCAGCACGATGCCGACGCCGATGCCGGCGGTCAGGTCGACGAAGACCGTGAGCAGGAAGGCGGCCAGCAGCACCAGCGCGTCGCCGGGCGAGGCGCGCAGCAGCGATGCAAATTCCCGCTTCTCCGCCATGTTCCACGCGACGATGGCGAGGACCGCGGCGAGGACGGCGAGCGGCACATAGGCCATGAGGCCTCCCGCCACCGAGAGGAAGGCCAGCAGGAACAGGGAGTGGAGAATGCCGGCCACCGGTCCGCGCGCACCGGCGCGGACATTGGTGGCGGTCCGGGCGATCGTGCCGGTGACGGGAATGCCACCACACAGCGCCGAGGCCATGTTGGCGACCCCTTGGGCGACGAGCTCGCAATTCGAGCGATGGCGGCGGCCGGTCATGCCGTCGGCCACCACGGCGGAGAGCAGCGATTCGATGCCGCCGAGCATGGCAATGGCGACGGCCGGCACGATGAGTTCGCGGATGCGGGTGAGCGACAGGCCGGGCAGGCCCTGGTAGCCAATGCCGGAGGGCAGGGCGCCGAAGCGCGAACCGATCGTCTCGACCGGCAGGCTGAGGAGCAGGGCGGCGCCCGAGCCCGCCACCACGACGATGAGCATGCCGGGCAGGGTCGGCCGCCAGCGCTTCAGCGCCACGAGGGCGGCGATGGAAAACCCGGCAAGGGCCACGGCCGCCGGGTTGAGGCTTGGCAGGGCCTGCCAGAGAACGGGGAGCTTGTGGAGCATTTCCGCGGGCTCCGGGCCACCGAGCCGGAGGCCGAGAAGGTCGCGGATCTGGCTGACGCCGATGATGACGGCGATGCCGGCTGTGAAGCCGACCGTGACGGGATAGGGGATGTACTTGATGTAGGTGCCTAGCCTCAGGAAACCGACGGCGACCAGCATCATGCCGGCCATGAAGGTGGCAATCACCAGCCCATCATAGCCGTGGATGGCGATCGTCGAGGCGACGAGCGGAATAAAGGCACCGGCCGGGCCGCCGATCTGGAACCGCGAGCCGCCCAGCGCTGAGATGAGGAAGCCGCCGATGATGGCGGTGACGAGCCCCTTGTCCGGCGTTGCGCCCGAGGCGATGGCGATGGCCATGGAGAGTGGCAGGGCGACGATGGCGACGGTGAGGCCGGCGATGGCATCGGTGCGCAGATCCTTCGGCCCGTAGCCCTCCTTGAGAACCGTCACGAGTTTCGGCGTGAACAGGTCTGCAAAGGAGGCCTGAGGCTGCGTGAGGCTGGTCATGGCACGACTCGGCGGGGGCGGGTCGATGCTAGGGGCCGGGGCTGCGACACAGCGTCCGGAAAAATACGGTGCGCGCCTGCACATCAGGTATTTTTTTGCGGTGCAAAGCGGCGCTCTTCATGCTGAAAATAGCGGGACGAGAGGAGTTTCCATGCCCGGACACCTGTCCACCCATGTGCTCGACACGGCGGCCGGCCGGCCTGCCGCGGGCATCCGTTACCGGCTGTACGCCATCGACGGCGAGGCGCGTCGCCTGATGGCCGAGGGCGAGACCAATGCGGACGGGCGCGCGCCGGTGCCGCTGCTGACCCCCGCCACCATCCGTCCGGGCCCCTACAGCCTTGAATATGACGTTGCCGCCTATCACCGGGCGCAGGGCTTTGCCCTGACCGATCCGCCCTTCCTTGACGTGGTGACGCTGCGCTTCAACGTCTCGGCCCTCGACCAGCACTACCATATCCCGCTGCTGCTCTCGCCCTACGGCTACACGACCTATCGCGGCTCATGACGACGCGCCCGCTCCGCTTCCTCCACCGCGGCGCGGTGGTGGAGATCACCACCCTCCCGCCCATGACCACGGTCCTCGACTGGCTGAGGCTCGACAAGCGACTCACCGGCACCAAGGAGGGCTGCGGCGAAGGCGATTGCGGTGCCTGCACCGTGGCCCTTGGCCGGGTGAAGGACGGGCGGCTCGTCTATGAGCCCGCCAATGCCTGCATCCTGCTCGTCGGTCAGCTCGACGGCGCCGAGCTCGTGACGGTGGAGGATCTCGCCGTCGGCGGCCGTCTCCACCCGGTCCAGCAGGCATTGGTGGACCATCACGGCTCGCAATGCGGCTTCTGCACGCCGGGCTTCGTCATGAGCCTGTTCACGCTCCACCAGGAGGGGGGCGGAGCGGACCGCGAGGCCGTGCTGTCGCGCATTTCCGGCAATCTCTGCCGCTGCACGGGCTATCGACCGATCGTCGATGCGGCTCTGGCCGCCGCCGCGACGCCCGACGACCGATTCACGGCACGGGCTGCGGAGACCTTTTCGAAGCTGCAGGCACTGCAGGACGATGCGGATCTGCTTGTCAGCGACGGGGACGGTTTCTTCGCTGCGCCGGCCAGCCTCGACGCGCTCTGCGCGCTCATGGAGGCCCATCCCGACGCGACGCTGCTCGGCGGCGGCACGGATGTCGGCCTGTGGATCACCAAGCAGCTCAGGACGCTGCCGAAGATCGTCCATACCGGCCGCGTCGCCGAACTGCGGCGGATGACCGATGATGGCGCGATGCTGTCGATCGGCGCTGCGGTGACCTATGCCGAAGCGAACGAGGCGCTGTCGGCCTTCGACCCCGATGTCGCCCTGCTGCTGGAGCGTCTTGGCTCGGCCCAGGTGCGCGCCGCCGGCACGATCGGCGGAAACGTGGCGAACGGCTCGCCCATTGGCGACACACCGCCGCTCCTCATCGCGCTTGGCGCGACGGTCGAACTCCGAAAGGGCGCGGATGTCCGGCAGGTGCCGATCGAAAAGTTCTTCCTCGCCTATGGCCGGCAGGACCGGGCGCCGGGCGATGTTCTGACGCGGATCATCGTGCCGAAACCGGCCGCCGCGACAGATCTGCGCGTCTTCAAGATCGCCAAGCGGTTCGACCAGGACATTTCCTCCGTCATGATGGCGCTGGCGGTGACGCTGGAGGCTGGCCGCATCGCTCGCATGCGCATCGCCTTCGGCGGCATGGCGGGAATCCCCAAGCGGGCCACAACGGTGGAGGCGGCGCTGGCCGGCCTCGCCGTCACCGATGAGGAGGCGATCACGTCCGTGGTGGCGCGGCTGGCAGAGGACTTCACGCCGCTCGACGATCACCGCGCCTCGGCCGCCTACCGACTCACCGTCGCCGGCAACCTCATCCGCAAGGCGCTTGCCGAAATCGCCGCGGGTGAGCGGAGCTCGACCCGCATCCAGCCGTTGAGGGGAGGCGCCCATGCGGCCTGACCCCGAGACCGAGACCCTGCGCCATGTCCGCAAGCCGATCCGCCACGACGCGGCCGACCGGCACGTGCAGGGCAATGCGCCCTATATCGACGACATCCTGGAGCCCGATGGCACCGTCCATGTCGTCCCCGGCGGCGCTCCCGTGGCCCATGGCAGGATCACGCGGCTGGATCTGACGGCCGTTCGCTCCGCTCCGGGCGTCGTCGCGGTCCTGACCGCGGCCGATATCCCGGCCAAGAACGACGTCAGCCCGGTCGCCGGCGACGATCCGCTTTTTGCGGCGACCACGGTCGAATTCCATGGCCAGCCGGTCTTCGCGGTAGTGGCCGAGACGCGGGATGTAGCGCGGCGGGCGGCGCGGCTCGCAATCATCGAGACGGCCGAGGAGACACCGCTGGTGGATGTTGCCGACGCCCTCAAGGCCGATGCCGACATCATGCCCCCATACGCCTTCCGCCGCGGCGAGCCGGAGGCCTTGATCGCATCAGCGCACGTGCCAGTCGCCGGCAGCCTCCGCATCGGCGGCCAGGAGCATTTCTACCTCGAGGGGCAAGCAGCTCTCGCCGTGCCCGGCGAGGACGGCACGTTCACCGTCCATTCGTCGACCCAGCATCCGAGCGAGGTGCAGCATGTCGTCGCCCGCGTCCTCGGCCTGGCCGACGCGGCGGTCGAGGTGGTGGTCCGGCGCATGGGTGGCGGCTTCGGTGGCAAGGAGAGCCAGGCGAGCCACTGGGCCGCCATGGCCGCGCTCGCGGCCCAGGTGACCGGCCGGCCGGCGAAGGTGCGGCTCGATCGCGACGACGATTTCGCCATGACCGGCAAGCGCCACGACTTCCTCGTCACCTACCGCGCCGCCCATGATGGCGAGGGGCGGATCGAGGCGGTGGACGTCGCCTTTGCCGGCCGCTGTGGCTACAGCCACGACCTGTCCTCGTCCATCAACGACCGGACGATGTTCCATGCCGACAATGCCTATTTCTATCCGCAGGTGCACATTGCCTCGCGACGGCTGAAGACCCACACGGTCTCCAACACAGCGTTCCGCGGCTTCGGCGGGCCGCAGGGCATGGTCTTCGCCGAACGGCTGATGGACGAGATCGCCTGGGCGACCGGCCGCGACCCGCTCGATATCCGCTACGCCAATCTCTACGGCACGAGCGACCGGAACATCACGCCCTACGGCATGACCGTCGAGGACAATGTCGCGGAGGCGCTGATGCGCCAGCTCGAGACGTCGAGCGATTATCGCGCGCGCCGGCAGGCCCTTGCCGCCTTAAACGCCGGTTCGCGCATCCTGAAGAAGGGCCTGTCCCTCACCCCGGTGAAGTTCGGCATCTCCTTCACCACCACCTTCCTTAACCAGGCCGGCGCACTGGTCCATGTTTATCAGGACGGCTCCGTGCACCTGAACCACGGCGGGACGGAGATGGGGCAGGGGCTTTTCGTCAAGGTGGCGCAGATCGTCGCTGACGAATTCGGTATCGACCTCGACCGCGTCCGCATCACCGCCACCCATACCGGCAAGGTGCCGAACACCTCGCCGACGGCGGCCTCTTCGGGCACCGACATGAACGGCATGGCGGCGAAGAAGGCGGCGCAGGAGATCCGCGAGCGGCTTGCCGAGTTCATCGCCCGCGACTGGCAGGTGCCCGTGGCAAGCATCGTCTTCCGCGATGACCGGGTCTGGTCAGGCGACAGGAGCCTGTCCTTCCCGGAGGTGGTGAAAAAGGCCTATCTGGCCCGCACTCATCTCTCCGCCGCCGGCTTCTATGCGACGCCTAAGATCACCTGGGACCGGCCCAAGGCCACCGGCCGGCCGTTCTTCTATTTCGCCTATGGTGCCTCATGCTCGGAGGTGACGATCGACACGCTCACCGGCGAGTTCACCCTCGACCGGGTCGATATCCTTCATGATGCAGGCCGGTCGCTGAACCCGGCCATCGATATCGGCCAGATCGAAGGCGGCTTCGTCCAGGGCATGGGCTGGCTCACCATGGAAGAACTGGTCTTCGACGCGAAGGGCCGGCTGCGCACCCACGCGCCCTCGACCTACAAGATCCCCACCGCGCGCGATGTGCCGGCGGATTTCCGCGTCGCCTTCTTCGACAATCCCAACCGGGAGGAGACGGTCCACCGCTCCAAGGCCATCGGCGAACCGCCGCTGATGCTTGCCAATTCGGCGTTCTGCGCCATTGCAGATGCCGTCCACGCTCTGGCGCCGGGTCGCGCCGTGGCGCTCGATGCGCCGGCGACGCCCGAGGCGATCCTCAAGGCCTGCATGGCGCAGGTGAGGGGGCGCTGACCATGGACGTCTGGCCGCGCATCGAGAGCCTGGTGGCGGAGGAGGGCGCCTGCGTCCTCGTCACCGTGCTGTCGACGCGCGGATCGGTGCCGCGCGAGGCGGGGGCGCGGATGCTCGTCCGGCCCGATGGGCGCTTCCACGGAACGATCGGCGGCGGCACGCTGGAATGGCAGGCGCTGGCCGAGGCGCAGCGCATGCTGGCGCGGCGGGAGCGGATGGCGGCGACCCGCGACGAGGCGCTCGGCCCCAATCTCGGCCAGTGCTGCGGCGGCCAAGTGACGCTCGGTTTCGAGCTCTACACAGCGGCCAACGCGGCGGATGTCGCGCCTCTCGCTGCTGCCGAGCGGCGGGGACCTTTTCGAACGGCCACGGTGATCGGTGAGGCCCGTTTCGCCCGGACGATCCTCCCCGACGGACAGGACGCGCCACGCGGTGGTCTCACCGAGACTTTCGGCGATCGGCTGCCGGTGATCGGCCTGTTTGGCGCCGGCCATGTCGGGAAGGCGCTGGTCCTGGCACTGGCTCCGCTGCCGCTCAGCGTCGTCTGGCACGACGAGCGGCCCGGCGCGTTTCCGGCGGTGATCGCCGGCGTGGTGACCTGCCTGTCAGGCCCCTCGGAGGAGGCGCTCGGCGCCCTTCCCGACGGGGCGCAGGTCCTCGTCATGACCCACAGCCACGCGCTCGATCTGGCGCTGGTCGCGGCGGCGCTGCGGTCGGAACGGTTCCCCCATGTCGGGCTCATCGGTTCGGCGACGAAGCGCGCCCGTTTCATGAGCCGCTTGGCGGATATGGGGCTGGCCGCCGAGGCGCAGCGCTCGCTGCGGTGCCCGATCGGCATCGCCGGCCTTGCCGGCAAGGAGCCTGCGGTGATAGCGGCCTCCGTTGCTGCGGAATGCTTGATCTTGGCGCAAGCCCGCTCCATCAACAGCAAGACCGCCGCCCGGCGGACCAGCGCCTAGGACCGCCACCGGAGACCCATGGATCTCGCCCTCGCCACTGACTGGTTCAACCTGCTCTCGCGCTGGTTCCACATCACCGCCGGGATCACCTGGATCGGCACCAGCTTCTACTTCATGTCGCTGGACTACAGCCTGAAGCAGAAAGCGCCGGGTGCGGCGGGCGCCGATGGCGTCGCCTGGGAGGTCCATGGCGGCGGCTTCTACCACGTGCAGAAATATCTCGTGGCGCCCGACAACCTGCCGCCGGATCTGCTCTGGCACCGCTGGGCCGCCTATCTGACCTGGGTCTCCGGCTTCGTGCTGCTCGTGGCCCAGTACTATCTCAACGCCCGCGGCTTCCTTATCGACCCGGCGGTCGCCGATATCTCGCCCGCCCAGGCCATCGGCCTGTCCCTCGCCTCCATTGTCATCGGCTGGCTGCTCTACGACACGCTCTGCAAGTCGCCGCTGGCGAACCATCCGCCGGTACTGGCGCTGATCGTCTTCGTGATGGTGGTGGGGGCCGCCTGGGCGTTCTCGCAGGTTTTCTCTGGCCGCGGCGCCTTCATCCATGTCGGTGTCTTCGTCGGCACGATCATGGCGGCCAACGTCTTCCTGGTGATCATCCCGAACCAGCGGATCGTCGTCGCCGACCTCATCGCGGGCCGCAAGCCCGATCCGAAATACGGCAAGATCGGCAAGACCCGCTCGACCCATAACAACTACCTGACCCTGCCGGTCCTCTTGATGATGGTCTCGAACCATTATCCGATGCTCTACGCCCATCCTCATTCCTGGCTGGTCGTCGCCTTCATCCTCGTCACCGGAGCACTGGTGCAGCACACGCTGAACCGTCACGAGGCGCATGATCCCCGGCAGAGCTATGGCTGGGCCGTGCCGGTGGCGGCGGTGTCGCTGCTGCTCGCCATTTTCGTGACCTCGCAGCGGCCCCAGCTCGACCTCGCGGCGGCCGGCCGGGTGACGGAGACGCAGGCGCTGCAGATCGTCTCGACCCACTGTGTCGCCTGTCATGCGCGCCGTCCGACGCATGAGAGCTTCAAGGAGCCGCCGAAGAACGTGGTGCTGGAGACGGCCGCCGACCTAAAGCGCTTCGCCGCCGGGGTGGTGCAGCAGTCCGTGCAGTCGAAGGCCATGCCGCTCGGCAACAGCACCAACATGACCGACCAGGACCGCGCCGCTCTCGGCGCCTATCTCGCAGCCCTTCGATGACATCCCTCGACATTGACCGTCTCGGCCGACGTGCCGAGGCCATGCTGGACGAACTCGCCGCCATCTCCGAGGAGCCGGATCGCCTCACGCGGCGCTTCCTGACGCCCGAGCACAAGCGCGCCGCCCATCTGGTCGCGCAGTGGATGGCCGAAGCCGGCATGGCGACCGCCGAGGATGCGCTCGGCACGGTGCGCGGCCATTACGCCATGGCGGGAGAGGAGGCGGGCGCGAATGCCGTGCCGCGGCTGCTTATCGGCTCGCATATCGACACGGTGATCAATGCCGGCAAGTATGACGGCATGCTTGGCGTCGTCTGCGGGATCCTCGCTGTGGAGCACTTCCGCGACCTCGGTCGGCAAATGCCCTTCGCCATTGACGTGCTGGCATTCGGCGACGAGGAGGGCGTGCGCTTTCCCACTGTCCTCTCCTCCTCGGCCGCGGTTGCCGGCCAGTTCGAGCCCTCTTGGCTCGAGGGCAAGGATCGCGACGGCGTCAGCCTGCGCGATGCCATGCAGGCCTATGGCCTCGACACGGCCGGGATTCCGGCTGCAGCGATCAGCCGCGACGAGGCGCTCGCCTATGTCGAGGTGCATATCGAACAGGGACCGGTGCTCGAACATGCCGATGTGCCGCTGGGGGTCGTGACCTCCATCGCCGGTCAGTTCCGCACCCGCGTCACCATCACCGGAATGGCGGGCCATGCCGGCACTGTGCCGATGGGGCTGCGGCAGGACGCCCTGCTCGCCGCGTCGGAGATGATGCTGGCGGCCGAGGCCATCGCGAAGGCCCACCCCGAGGCCTCCATGGTCGCGACCGTCGGCCAGATCGCGGTGAAGCCGGGCGCGATCAACGTCATCCCCGACCGTGTCGAGTTCGTCCTCGACCTGCGCGCCGCCGCCGATGCGCCGCGCCACAAGGCGCTCGACCAGTTCCTGCGCAAGGCCGAGGCGCTTGCCGGCGCGCGGGGCTGTGCCGTCGCCTTCGAGACATATCACGACTGCCCGACGGCGGCCTGCGCGCCCTGGCTACAGGACCAGCTCGCAGCCGGTGCGGCGAGCCTTGGTTTCAGCCCACCGCGCCTCGTCTCGGGCGCCGGCCATGACGGGCAGGCCATGGTGGGAATGACCGACTTCGCCATGCTTTTCGTGCGGTGCGAGCGCGGGATCAGCCACAATCCACTGGAATCCGCGACCGTGCCTGACATGGGCGCAGCCGTCGCGACACTCATCCGCTTCATCGAGGGGTTCCGGCCACCGGCGCGCCCCTGACCCGCCTGACGCTGCGTCAGCGTGACGCGTTTCCATCCGACATCGCCGTCGATATCGCCCTCGACCGAAATACCGCCTGAGAAGGGCGGCAAGGGCGGCGGGGCATATGGCGGCGGTTTCAGCCTGGCGGGGCGCGCGGGCGCGTGTCGATTATGCCGTCGCGACCCTTCTTGGACGTCCGCGCGCCTGTGTCCTCGACCGGCTGTTCGCGGCATACCCGGACTTCTACCACATGCGGGACTATGGCGATGAGCGCATGGATGCCATCGCCGAAGTCATCCGCCGCGAGGTCGGAGACTGCGCCAGCCTCGGCGACGTCAGCGTCTATGAAGGCTATGCACTGGGCCGCGTGGCGGACCGCCTCGGCGTGGCCAACCTCTCGGGATGCGACCTGTCCGAGGTCGCGCTCGACAGGGCGCGGGGCGCGCTGTCGGGATCGTTCGCGGCCTTCGACCTGACGCGCCTGTACGACGATCCCGCCATTGGCCTACCGATTCCCAGGCCAGACGTGCTGCTCGTCTGCGAGTGCCTCTACTATGTCGGCCCCCTCGCCAACCACGCGTGGAGCCAGTCCTGGATCTTTCGCTCGCGCAAGCTCGGCTTCATCGCCGCCCTGCGCCGCCACGCCCGCAAGGCGGTCATCTTCCAGCATTTCGGCTCCCGGCAGAAGGACGCCATTGGCGAGCTCGTGGTCGCCGCCGGCGGCCGGAAGGTCGAGGATCGCTGGGGGATCTGGCTGCTGCCCGCCACGGCCTGAGACGCGCCATCCTCTTGCTATCCGGGCCCGGGCTTGCCTAATGAGGGGCATGGCGACACTCATCGACACGCTGAAGCGCGACAACCGCCCGCGGCATCCGGAAAAGGCGCATCGGCCCGACCAGCCGATCCAGCGCAAACCGGAATGGATCCGCGTCAAGGCGCCGGGCTCGCCGAAATGGGCCGAGACCCACAAGATCGTGAAGGAAAACGGGCTCGTCACGGTCTGCGAGGAGGCAGGCTGCCCGAATATCGGTGAGTGCTGGGAGAAGAAGCACGCCACCTTCATGATCATGGGCGACACCTGCACGCGGGCCTGCTCCTTCTGCAACGTCAAAACCGGCATGCCCGGCGCGCTCGACCCGAACGAGCCCGAACACACCGCGATCGCCGTGGAGAAGCTCGGCCTCGAGCATGTGGTCATCACCTCGGTCGACCGTGACGACCTTGCCGATGGCGGCGCGCAGCATTTCGCCGACGTCATCAATGCCATCCGCCGCCGCTCGCCGAAGACGACGATCGAGGTGCTGACCCCTGATTTCCTGCGCAAGGAGGGCGCCCTCGAGATCGTCGTCGCCGCGCGCCCCGACGTGTTCAACCACAATCTCGAGACCGTGCCGTCGAAGTACCTGAAGGTCCGGCCCGGTGCGCGCTACTTCCACTCCATCCGGCTTTTGCAGCGGGTGAAGGAGCTCGATCCCACCATCTTCACCAAATCCGGCATCATGGTCGGCCTCGGCGAGGAGCGGAACGAGGTCCTGCAGCTGATGGACGACCTGCGCTCGGCCGAGGTCGACTTCATGACGATCGGCCAGTACCTCCAGCCGACCCGCAAGCACCACGAGGTCGTGCGCTTTGTCACGCCCGACGAGTTCAAGGGTTATGAGACGATCGCCATGGCCAAGGGCTTCCTGCTGGTCTCGTCGAGCCCACTGTCGCGTTCCTCACACCATGCTGGCGATGACTTCGCCAAGCTGAAGGCGGCGCGCCTCGCCCGCCTCGGCCACTGAGGGCGGGACCGGAGCTAACCGATGCCCGTGTTCAAGACGGAGCGGCGGGTCGGCCACCGGCCCGAGGCCATGTTCGACCTCGTGGCCGACATCGATAAATACCCGCAATTCGTGCCGCTCTGCGAGGCGCTGAAGGTGCGCCGCCGCGTCAATGCGGGGGATGACGGCGTGTCTATCCTCGTCGCCGATATGACGGTCGCCTATGCGCTTCTCCGGGAGACCTTCACCAGCCGCGTGACGCTGGATCGGCCACGGCTGCATATCATCGCCGAATATATCGACGGGCCGTTCTCCCGCCTCGAGAACCACTGGCGCTTCACGCCGGACGGGGAGGGGACGCGTGTCGCCTTCTCCATCGACTACGAGTTCCGGTCGCGCGCCCTCGCCCTGGTCATGGGCGCGGTGTTCGACGCCGCCTTCCGCCGCTTCGCCGAGGCCTTCGAAACGCGGGCGGATCAGATCTACGGTCGTCCCGGCGCCGCGCCGGCGGCCTGAGGCTCGGCGAGCTCCAGCAGCAGTCCGAGCGCGACCATGACACTGGCGCGGCGCACCTCGGCGCGACCGATGGCGCCGAAGCGGTGCTCCCTGAGGATCAGGCGATCGTCGCTACAGGCCCCGAACTGGACGAGGCCGACGGGCTTGCCCGGGGTCGCCCCGCCGGGACCTGCAATGCCGGTGATCGAGACCGAGACCTGCGCTCTCGACCGCGCGAGCGCGCCGCGTGCCATGGCCTCCGCCGTCTCGGGCGAGACGGCGCCATGGGCCGCGAGGATGTCCGCGGATACGCCCAGCATCTCCTGCTTCGCCTCGTTGGTGTAGGTGACGAAGCCGCGGTCGACGACGTCCGAGGAGCCGGCAATGGCGGTCAGCGCTGCGGCGACGAGGCCGCCGGTGCAGCTTTCGGCCGTTGCCACCATCAGCTTTCGCGCGCGGCAGGCGACAAGAACCTCGGTTGCGAGCGCGTCGATCTCCGGATCGGTCATGGGCCGTCTCCGGGCAGTCGGACGGTGGCGAGCGCGAGGGCGGCGAGGCCTTCGCGGCGGCCGGTGAAGCCCATCTTCTCGCTGGTTGTCGCCTTGATGGCGATGCGGTCGGGGGTGACCCCGAGGATCTGCGCCATGCGAGCGCGGATCGCCTCGCGGTGCGGTCCGATCTTCGGCGCCTCGCAGACGACGGTCACGTCGAGCATGGCGAGGCGGCCACCCCGGGTGGCGAGCAGCGCTGCGGCATGGGCGAGGAAGCGATCGGACGAAGCGCCCTTCCATTGGGGATCACTCGGAGGAAAATGCGTGCCGATGTCGCCATCGGCGAGGGCCCCGAGGATCGCGTCGGTCGCGGCATGCAGGACCACGTCGCCGTCGGAATGGGCGAGGACGCCGCGGTCATGGGCGATGCGGATGCCGCCGAGCCAGACATGGTCTCCCTCGGCGAAGGCATGAACGTCGTAACCCTGGCCAACACGAACGTCGTTCAGCATGGCTCCTCCCGCGAGCCGGCGCTCGGCCTCGGCGAAATCCTGGGGATGGGTGATCTTGGTATTGTCGGCCTCGCCGGGAAAGACCACGACCGCATGGCCGGCCCATTCCATCACCGATGCGTCGTCCGTGAGGCCCGCGACGCCCTGCTCTGCGGCGGCACGATGGGCGGCGAGGAGCGGCGCAAAGGCGAAGGCCTGCGGCGTCTGGACAGCGCGGAGCCCGGCCCTTTCCGGCGTCCCGACGACACGTTCCCCAGCATCGACGGCCTTGATCGTATCGACGACGGCGAGCCCAGGCACGGCACCGGAAGCCCCGTCCCGAATGCGGGCGATGGCAGCCTTGATGAGATCGGCGCTGGCGAAGGGGCGGGCCGCGTCATGGACCAGCACGATGTCCGGCGGGTTGGCGGCGAGCGATTCGAGCCCGGCGAGGACGGAGGCCTGGCGCGTTGCACCTCCGGCGACGGGTGGCAGGACCTTGGAGCCGTGGGGAAGCGCCGCATTGAGGAGGGCACTATCGGCGGGGTCGATGACCACGAGCACGCGGCCGACATCGGTGGATGAGATGAGGGCATCCGCCGCCCAGGCCAGGACTGGCCGGCCGGCGAGGGGGCGATACTGCTTCGGGGGCCCGTCACCGGCGCGGGTACCGCGCCCGGCAGCAACGATCAGGGCGGCGACAAGGGGAGAGGCAAGGCTCATCAGGGGCGGGATCCCGGTGCGGTCCGGCAACAGCACATTCCCTAGCGCGTTCACCACGCCGTGTCTTCCGGGGGGCTCACCCCTTGTGCAGTGCGGAGAATGATGTCTAAAGTGTAGGCAGCATCTGATCACGCTTATGAAATAGGCAGCTTCATGATCCAACCATCGACGCGAGCGCCCCTGACGGGCGGCCTGTCGATCGGTTCCGTCCCCGTAAGGTCCCCCGTTGCCCTCGCTCCCCTGTCCGGTGTCACGGACGCGCCTTTCCGGCGAATGGTGGCGCGGTTTGGCGTTGGCTGGACCGTGTCGGAGATGGTGCCGGGCGACGGTCTGGTGGCCGGCGACGAAGAGGCCAGGCTGCGCGCGGAAGGGACGGGGATCTCCCCCCATGTCGTGCAGATCGCCGGGTGTGAGCCGCACTGGATGGCCGAGGGCGCGCGGGTCGCCGCCGGAGCCGGTGCCGACGTGATCGATATCAATATGGGCTGCCCGGCGAAGCGCGTGACCGGTGGTTATGCCGGATCGGCGCTGATGCGCGACCTCGACCATGCGGAGCGGCTCATCGCTGCGACGGTGGCGGCGGTCGACCTGCCGGTGACCGTGAAGATGCGGCTCGGCTGGGACGAGACGATGCTCAATGCGCCGGACCTCGCCCGGCGGGCCGCGGCGGCGGGTGTCGTCCTCGTCACGATCCACGGGCGCACGCGGCAGCAGTTCTACAAGGGCTCGGCCGACTGGAGCGCCATCGCCACGGTGAAGGCGGCGGTGACCCTACCGGTCGTCGCCAATGGCGATATCACCACGCCCGCCGACGCCGAGGCCTGCCTCGCGCTGTCCGGGGCGGATGCGGTGATGGTTGGACGGGGCGCACAGGGCCGCCCCTGGGTGCCGTCGCAGATCGCCGCTCATCTTGCGGGCGAACCGGTTCCGGCTGATCCGGATCTTGCGACCCAGCTTGCCTGCGCCACCGAGCTCTACCAGGAACAGCTTGTCCATTATGGCCGGGCGATCGGCGTGCGCCATGCCCGCAAGCATCTCGGCTGGGCGCTCGACGCTGCCGCGGCCGCCTGCAACGCATCCCCGGCGCTTCTGTCGGAGGCCCGCGGCCGTGTCCTCACCACCGACGAGCCGGCCGAGGCCATCGCCACGCTCGCCGAGAGTTTTGATCGCTTTCAATGGAGGGCCGCCGCATGAGCGTCGCAGCCCAGCGTCTCGGCAGCCACGATTCCATCCTCAACGCCTTGCCGCACCCGGTGGTCAGCGTCTCCGCAACCGGCATGATCGTCGACGGCAATGCCGCCGCGGAGGGCTTTTTCCAGGCCTCCATCGCCGTCCTGAAGCGCCATGCCATCAAGGACGTCGTGCCCTTCGGCTCGCCGCTGCTCGCCCTGATCGAACAGGTGCGCGAGCGGCATGCGCCGGTGAACGAATACAAGGTGGATCTCGGCACGCCCCGCAACGGCCATGAGCGGATCGTCGACATCTATGTCGCGCCACTGGCGGAGCGCCCGGGTGACGTCGTGATCATGCTCCAGGAGCGGACGATCGCCGACAAGATGGACCGCCAGCTCACCCATCGCGGTGCGGCGCGGTCGGTCACGGCGCTTGCCGCCATGCTGGCTCACGAGATCAAGAACCCGCTCTCGGGCATTCGTGGCGCGGCACAGCTTCTCGAAGGCTCCGTCGATGACCAGGACCGGACGCTGACCCGGCTCATCTGCGACGAGGCCGACCGCATCGTGAAGCTGGTCGACCGCATGGAGGTCTTTTCCGACGAGCGGCCCGTGGAGCGCCAGCCCGTCAACATCCACGTGGTCCTTGAGCACGTGAAGAAGCTGTCGCAGTCGGGCTTTGCCCGGCACATCCGCTTCGTCGAGGAATATGACCCGTCGCTGCCGCCGGTCTTCGGCAACCGCGACCAGCTCGTCCAGGTCTTCCTGAACCTCGTGAAGAATGCCGCCGAGGCCATCGGCGAGGGGGCCACCGACGGCGAGATCCTGCTGTCGACCGCCTTCCGGCCGGGCGTCAGGCTGACCATGCCGGGCGTGTCCAGCCGCGTCGCGCTGCCGCTGGAGGTCTGCGTCCGCGACAATGGACCGGGCGTTCCCGACGACCTCATGCCGCATCTGTTCGACCCCTTCGTCACCACGAAAAGCTCGGGGACCGGCCTTGGCCTCGCACTCGTCGCCAAGATCGTCGGCGACCACGGTGGCATCGTCGAATGCGACAGTCAGCCCCGCAAGACCGTCTTCCGCATCCTCCTGCCCATGGCCCGCGTGTCGCAAACCGACATGAACGGCCGCAAATCGCTCTGACGAGGCTCCCATGCCGACAGGAACCATCCTGGTCGCCGACGACGACGCCGCCATCCGCACCGTGCTGAACCAGGCGCTGTCGCGGGCGGGCTATGACGTCAGGCTCACCGGTAATGCCACGACCCTCTGGCGCTGGGTGTCGCAGGGCGACGGCGATCTCGTCATCACCGACGTGGTCATGCCCGACGAGAACGCCTTCGACCTGCTGCCGCGCATGAAGAAGCTGCGACCCGACCTGCCGGTCGTGGTGATGAGCGCGCAGAACACCTTCATGACCGCGATCAAGGCATCGGAGCGCGGCGCCTATGACTACCTGCCAAAACCCTTCGACCTGAAGGAGCTCGTCGCCATCGTCGGCCGGGCGCTGGCCGAGCCCAAGGGCAGGCCGGGCAAAGCGTCTCCCGTCGATGCCGACACCATGCCGCTGGTCGGCCGCTCGCCCGCGATGCAGGACATCTACCGTGTCCTCGCCCGCCTCATGCAGACCGACCTCACGGTGATGATCGTCGGCGAGAGCGGCACGGGCAAGGAGCTCGTCGCCCGCGCGCTGCACGACTACGGCAAGCGGCGGAATGGCCCCTTCGTCGCCATCAACATGGCGGCCATCCCGCGCGACCTGATCGAAAGCGAGCTCTTCGGCCACGAGAAGGGCGCCTTCACCGGCGCCCAGTCGCGCAATCCCGGCCGGTTCGAGCAGGCCGAGGGTGGCACGCTGTTCCTCGACGAGATCGGCGACATGCCGATGGAGGCGCAGACGCGCCTGCTGCGCGTCCTCCAGCAGGGCGAGTACACGACGGTCGGCGGCCGCACGCCGATCAAGACCGACGTGCGCATCGTCGCCGCCACCAACAAGGACCTGCGCCAGCTCATTCAGCAGGGTCTGTTCCGCGAGGACCTGTTCTTCCGCCTCAACGTGGTGCCTCTGCGCCTGCCGCCGCTGCGCGAGCGCCTCGACGACGTGCCGGATCTCGTCCGCCACTTCTTCGCCCTCGCCGAGCGCGAGGGCCTGCCGGCGAAGCAGATCGATTCGGCCGCCATGGAGAAGCTCAAGCGCTATCGCTGGCCGGGCAACATCCGCGAGCTGGAGAACCTCATCCGCCGTCTCGCGGCGCTCTATCCGCAGGAGATCATCACCGCCCCCATCGTCGACAACGAGCTGTCGACGCCCGAGCCGGCGACCCAGCGCGAGGAGCCGCGCGAGGACGACACGCTGATGGGCTCGGTGGAGCGGCACATGGGTGCCTATTTCAAGACCTTCGGCGACGACCTGCCGCCGCCCGGCCTTTACCACCGCGTCCTGCGCGAGGTGGAGATCCCGCTGATCTCGGCGGCGCTCGCGGCTACGCGCGGCAACCAGATCAAGGCGGCCGATCTGCTGGGCGTCAATCGCAACACGCTGCGCAAGAAGGTCCGCGACCTCGACATCCAGGTGATCCGCACCTCCCGCTGAGACTTTGTCCTCACGACCGCGTGGGGGCAGGGGGATCGGCGTGTCATTTCGGTCACAGTTGTTGTATCAGGGTCACCGTTGAGTCCCGACGGTGGCGGACCGGCCCGACCGGAATTCCGCCGCACCGTCAGGAGATGAGCATCGGATGACCGATACGACCGCCGCGACGACAGCCCACGACGCCTCGGCCTTCATGCCGCGGCTGCGGACCCGTCGCGCCGGTCCGATCATGGTCGGCATCGCGCTCTTCTTCGGCCTGATCACCTTCCTTCTTGTGACCGGGCTGTTGCCGGTCCAGGCCACCCACGAGGTGGTGCTGACCGTGCTGGTCGCCGACGGCGTGCTCGTCTGTGCGCTGATCTATCTCATCGTGCGCGAGATCCTGGTGCTTCGGCAGGCGCGCCGACAGGGGCAGGCGGCCTCGCGCCTGCACGAGCGCGTCGTCCGTCTCTTCGCCATCGTCGCCTCGGTGCCTGTGGCCGTCATCGCCGTCGCCGCCTCGGTGACGCTCGACCGCGGCCTCGAGAGCATATTCTCGGGCAGCGTGCGCCGCTCCATCGAGGCCTCCGCCAATCTCGCCAACGCCTATCTCGGCGAACAGGTGGTGGTGGTGCGGGCGGAGGCCGCGGCGCTCGTCCAGGACATCGAGCGCATCCGTACGCTCAACCCGGCGGAGGTGAATTTCGGCCGCTTCCTCACTGCCCAGGCCATGGTGCGCGGCCTCACCGTCGTGCGCATCCTGAGGGTCGACGGCACGGTGGTGGAACGCGCCGACCTGCCGTTGCAGTCGGATTTCAACGTGCCGGCGGCGATCCTCGACGAGGTCAGCAAGACCGACGACATCATCGCCAACATCTCCTCGCGCGACGAGCGGGACTATGTCGAGGCCGTGCTCAAGCTCAAACGCGGCGGCGACGAGTTCCTCTATGTCGTGCGCCAGATCAGCCCGCAGATCGCTCAGCACCTGCGCTCCACGCAGGTGGGCCTGTTTGAATACCAGGCGCTGCAGTCGAGGCGCATCGGACTGCAGATCGCCTTCGCGCTGATGTTCGCGCTCATCGCCTTCCTGGTGACGCTGTCGGCCGTGTACCTCGGCCTCTCCTTCGCAAACCGCCTCGTTCAGCCCATCCGCCGGCTCATCGGGGCCGCCGATCAGGTCGCGGCGGGCGACCTTTCGGTCGAGGTCCATATCCGCAAGTCCGAGGGTGATCTCGCCAATCTCGGCGACACGTTCAACAAGATGACTGCCGAGCTGCGCCAGCAGCGCGAGGACCTCATCACCGCACGCGATCAGATCGACAGCCGCCGCCGATTCACCGAGGCGGTGCTCGCCGGCGTCACGGCCGGCGTCATCGGCCTCGACCCGCAGGGCAGGGTGACGCTGACCAACCGCTTCGCCATGGAGATCCTCGACGTCGGCGAGAGCGATCTTGCCGGCACGATCCTCGCCGAATCGGTGCCGGAATTCGCAGATCTCATCGGCCGGGCCGAGCGTGGCGCGTCCGTCGTCCAGGGGCAGGTGCTGATCGTTCGCAGCGGACGCGAACGGACGCTCGTGGTGCGCGTCGCCCCCGAAGCGGACGACGAGGGTGCCCATGGCGCCGTGGTCACGATCGACGACGTCACCGATCTCGTGGTGGCGCAGCGGACCTCGGCCTGGGCCGATATTGCCCGGCGCATCGCCCACGAGATCAAGAACCCGCTGACCCCCATCCAGCTGTCGGCCGAGCGCCTCAAGCGCCGCTATGGCCGCGTCATCACCGATGACCGCGAGGTCTTCGACCAGTGCACTGACACGATCATCCGCCAGGTCGGCGATATCGGCCGCATGGTCGATGAATTCTCCTCCTTCGCGCGCATGCCCAAGCCTGTCTTCGAGACCGAGGACGTGGCCGACACGGTACGGCAGGCGGTGTTCATGATGCGGATCGGCTATCCGGAGATCGATATCGAGGGCGATATCCCGGAGGGGGCGCAGCCCGCCTCCTTCGACCGCCGCCTCATCAGCCAGGCGCTGACCAACATCATCAAGAACGCCACCGAGGCCATTGCCGCCGTGCCGGAGACGGAGCGCGGCAAGGGGCGGATCCTCGTCAGGCTCAATGCCAACACGCCCTATTTCTCGGTGGACGTGATCGATAACGGTATCGGCTTGCCCAAAGAAAACCGCCATCGGCTGCTTGAGCCTTACGTTACGACACGGGAGAAGGGCACCGGCCTTGGCCTCGCCATCGTCGGCAAGATCCTGGAGGAGCATGGCGGGGGCCTCGGCCTCTACGACGCGCCGCCGGATGCCGACGGCCACCAGCGCGGCGCGCATATCCGGTTGAGCTTCAAGGACCAGCAGCTGGCGACCCAGACGATCGCCGCGGCGGAATGAGGGACGGACAGGGACGCATGGCAGGGGACATTCTGGTCGTCGACGACGAGGCGGACATCCGGGACATCGTGGCCGGTATCCTCGACGACGAGGGCTATCGCACCCGAACGGCGCGCAATGCCGACGAGGCGCTCACCGCGATCGAGGCGCGGCGGCCGAACCTCGTCTTCCTCGACATCTGGATGCAGGGCAGCCGGCTCGACGGCCTGCAGCTGCTCGACGTCGTGCGCGAGCGCCACCCGGACCTGCCCGTGGTGATGATCTCCGGCCACGGCAATATCGAGACGGCGGTCTCGGCCATCAAGCGCGGCGCCTACGACTATATCGAGAAGCCCTTCAAGGCCGATCGCCTCGTCCTTGTCGCCGAGCGCGCCATCGAGACGAGCCGGCTGCGCCGCGAGGTCAAGGCACTGCGGCAGATCTCCGGCCAGGCGGCCGGGCTCGTCGGCCGGTCCTCGGCCATGAACCAGCTCCGCCAGACGATCGAGCGGGTCGCGCCGACCAATAGCCGGATCATGATCTTCGGCCCCTCCGGGGCGGGCAAGGAACTGGTGGCGCGGACCATCCACGGCGCCTCGACCCGGACCAATGGTCCCTTCGTCGTCATCAATGCCGCGGCGATCACGCCCGACCGCATGGAGATCGAGCTCTTCGGTTCGGAGGCCGATGGCGCGCAGGGCCGCAAGGTCGGCGCGCTCGAGGAGGCCCATGGCGGCACGCTCTTCATCGAGGAAGTGGCGGAGATGCCGCGCGAGACGCAGAACCGCATCCTGCGCGTCCTCGTCGAACAGAGCTTCCAGCGCATCGGCGGCACCGCCAAGGTGCAGGTGGACGTGCGCATCATCTCGGCCACCGCCCGCGACATCCAGGGCGACATCACCCTCGGTCGTTTCCGCGAGGATCTGTTCCACCGTCTCGCGGTGGTGCCGGTCCGCGTGCCGTCGCTTGCCGAGCGGCGCGAGGACATCCCCGAACTCGTCGAGCATTTCGTCGAGCAGCTCGCCACCGTCTCCGGCCTGCCGCGCCGGCGCATCGGCGACGATGCCATGGCGGTTCTCCAGTCTCATGACTGGCCGGGGAACCTGCGCCAGCTCCGCAACAATATCGAGCGCGTGCTGATCCTCGCCGGCGGCGATCCGGAGGCGGTCGTCACTGTCTCGATGCTGCCGCCGGACGTCGGCGCCGCCGCGCCGTCCATGCCGACGGGGCAGGGGGGCGAGCACCTCATGGCCCTGCCGCTGCGCGAGGCCCGCGAGGCCTTCGAGCGTGAATATCTTGCCGCTCAGATCAACCGGTTCGGCGGCAATATCTCGCGCACCGCCGAGTTCATCGGCATGGAACGCTCGGCGCTTCACCGCAAGCTCAAGGCCCTGTCGGTGGAATGATCCCCGATTTCGGCAGGGCCGCCTTGCAGCGCAATATCCGCTGCCGCGTTTCGCCGGCCGAGCGAACCATGGCACAGTGCGCCCGCGCCGCCGCCACGCGTCGCCCCCTGTCCTGATCCCGTCCGAGGAGCCGAGCCGCATGTCCCGCGTCGCCTATGTCAACGGAAGCTACGTGCCCCATGGCGAGGCCGCCGTTCATATCGAGGATCGCGGCTACCAATTCGCTGACGGCGTCTATGAGGTCTGCGAGGTGAGGGGAGGCCGTCTTGTCGACGAGACGCGCCACATGGACAGGCTCGAGCGCTCGCTCAGCGAATTGCGCATCGCCATGCCCATGGATCGCCGCCCGCTCGGCATGGTCCTGCGCGAGACGGTGCGCCGCAATCGCGTGCGCAACGGTCTCGTCTATCTGCAGGTGACCCGCGGCGTCGCCCGGCGTGACCATGCCTTCCCCAAGCCCGGTACGCCGCCTGCCCTCGTCGTCACCGCCAAGTCCATCGACTTCGGCAAGAACGACGCCAATGCGGCGAAGGGCGTCAAGGTCATCTCCATGCCCGACAACCGCTGGGAGCGGGTGGACATCAAGTCGGTCGGGCTCCTGCCGAACTGCATCGCCAAGCAGGCGGCGCGGGAGAAGGGCGCCTACGAGGCCTGGCTCGTCGATGACGACGGCTTCGTCACCGAGGGGTCCTCCACCAATGCCTGGATCATCACCAAGGACGGCGCGCTGGTGACCCGCTTCGCCGATACCGGCATCCTCAAGGGCATCACCCGCACCACGATCTTCGACCTCTGCCAGCGCGAGGGCCTGAGGATCGAGGAGCGCAAGTTCACGATCGAGGAGGCCCAGAACGCCCGTGAGGCCTTCCTGTCCTCGGCCACGACGATCGTCATGCCCATCGTCGAGATCGATGGCCGCCCGGTCGGCAACGGCGCTCCGGGCTCGATCGCAACCGACCTTCGCGCCAAGTTCCACGAGGTGGCCGAGATCGCCTGAGAAGGCCCATGCGACACGGGGCCGTGACCACAAGGCGCTTGTGCGCTGCGGCATGATCGGCCTTTAATGGCATAACCCAAGAACAAGCCCGCCGGCTCCGCCGGCCCATAAACCTTCGCGGCGCCTTTCAGTCCGCGGCAACAAAACGGAAAAAGACAATGGCGGAAAGAGCGCAAAACCTCCAGGACACCTTCCTCAACCACGTCCGCAAGCAGAAGATTCCGCTCACGATTTTCCTGGTGAACGGCGTCAAGCTGCAGGGCGTCGTCACCTGGTTCGACAATTTCTGCGTCCTGCTGCGCCGGGACGGGCACTCGCAATTGGTCTATAAGCACGCCATATCGACCATCATGCCCGGTGCGCCTGTCCAGCTTTTCGAACCCCAGGACGGTGACGACAAGGGCTGATCTCCTTCCCGGAGCCCTTGTTGGACATTCGCAGACCCGACATCGTCAGCACCACTCTCGCCGATGGCGAGGAACCGCGCGGCACACCGACGCGAGTCCTCGTCGTTGTGCCCGTCCGCTCGTCGCGGCGAGGTGAGGGGGCAGATGCGCCCTCGCGCTCGGCCACGGCGAAGCGCGACGAGGCGGTGGGCCTCGCCGCTGCAATCGACCTCGAGGTCACCGAGGCGGTGATCGTCACCCTCAACGAGCCGCGCCCTGCGACCCTCATCGGCAAGGGCAAGGTCGAGGAACTCGCCGGCCTTGTCACGGTCCACGATGCCGGGCTCGTCTTTGTCGACGCCGCGCTGTCACCCGTGCAGCAGCGCAACCTCGAAAAGGCGTGGAAGGCCAAGGTCGTGGACCGCACGGGCCTGATCCTCGAGATCTTCGGCCGGCGGGCCCGCACCAAAGAGGGCGGGCTGCAGGTCGAACTCGCCCATCTGAGCTACCAGAAGAGCCGGCTCGTCCGCTCCTGGACCCACCTTGAGCGCCAGCGCGGCGGTTTCGGCTTCCTCGGCGGTCCTGGCGAGACGCAGATCGAGGCCGACCGCCGGATGATCCAGGAGCGCATCACCCGGATCGAGCGCGAGCTCGAACAGGTGACGCGCACGCGCCGCCTGCATCGCCAAAGCCGCCGCCGCGTGCCTTATCCGATCATCGCGCTGGTCGGCTACACCAATGCCGGCAAGTCCACGCTGTTCAACGCGCTGACCACCGGCGGCGTGCTGGCGCAGGACCTGCTCTTCGCGACCCTCGATCCGACGCTGCGCCAGATGCGCCTGCCGCGCGGCACCAAGGCGATCCTCTCGGATACGGTCGGCTTCATCTCCGACCTGCCGACCATGCTCGTCGCCGCCTTCAGGGCGACCCTGGAGGAGGTCATCGAGGCCGATGTGATCCTGCATGTGCGCGACGTCAGCCATGGCGACACGGAGGCCCAGGCCGCGGATGTGAAGGCCATCCTTGGCGACCTCGGCATCGACCAGGCGACGCGCACCATCCTGGAGGTCTGGAACAAGGTGGATCTGCTCGACGCCGAGACGCGCGAGGCCGCGCGCAACCGGGCCGAGCGCCACGAACCGGAGGCGCGACCACATTTCGTCTCGGCGATCACCGGGGAGGGGATCCCCGAGCTCCTGTCGGCGGTGGAGGACAAGCTGCGTGCCGCCCATGACCGCATGACCGTGACGGTCGCTGCCGCCGATGGCGCGACGCTCCATTGGATCCACGAGAATGCCGAGGTGGAGGCGCGCGAACCGCTCGACAGCGGCGAGACCCGCGTCACGCTGCGCATTGCACCGGCCAAGCGCGAACAGCTGGAACGGCGGCTAGCTCAGGCCTCCTGAAGGCTCAGCCGGCCTCGTGCTCCCGGCGCTTCGCCTCGTTCCACAGGGCATCCATCTCGTCGAGGGAGGCCTCGGCAGGTGTTCTGCCTTCGGCGGCCAGCGAGGCCTCGATCATTCCGAAGCGACGCTCGAACTTGGCGTTGGTGCCGCGCAGGGCGCCCTCGGGATCGACGCCAAGATGGCGGGCGAGATTGACGGCGGCGAAGAGCAGATCGCCAACCTCGTGGGCCACGGCCGCCTGCGGAGCACCGGCGCGACGCGCTTCGACGATCTCTTGGGCTTCCTCGACGATCTTGGCCAGGACAGCATCGACATCGTTCCAGTCGAAACCGACCTTGCCGGCCTTGTCCTGGAGCTTGAGCGCGCGGGTCAATGCGGGCAGGGCGGTCGGAACCCCCGCCAGGACACCGGCTGCGGCCGGAACCGGTAGGCCAAGCCGCTGGCGCTCCTCGGCCTTCGCCCGCTTCTCCTCGGCCTTGATGCTGTCCCAGAGGCCCTTGACGGCCTCGGGGCTCATGTCGCGGTCGCCGCCGAAGACATGGGGGTGTCGACGGATCAGCTTCTCGGTGATGGCACGGACGACGTCGGGAAAAGCAAAGACGCCTTGCTCCTCGGCCATCCGGGCATGGAAGACGACCTGAAGCAGGAGGTCGCCCAGCTCATCCTTCAGGTCCGCGAGATCGCCACGCTCGATGGCATCGGCCACCTCATAGGCTTCCTCGATGGTGAACGGCGCGATCGTCGTAAAGTCCTGCTCGAGGTCCTAGGGACAGCCGCGGCCGGGCGTGCGGAGCCAGGCCATGATCTCCAGCAGGCGCTGGATGTCCCCGGAGGGCGTAACGGCGGTGGGATCGAGGGAGGGCTGGCTCATGGGAGAGTGTGGCGGTGAAGGGCCGGGCGATGGCAAGGGCAACGGCGGGTCGTCCACAGGACTTGGTGGCCTTCGCAAGACGCCAAGGAATGATTCGCATAAGACATATTATGGAATTCCAAGAGCCATCAATATTGGCCTGTCCACAGCACCACGGCGGTGCTCTGGGCCTCAGTCGAGGATGATCCGCATGCCGTCGAAGGCCGGCACAATGTGATCCGGCAAGCGACTTTGCAGCACGCGGTAATCCACGTCGGTATGCAGGTTGGTCAGGACGGCGCGCGTCGGCGCGAAATCCGCGAGATAGGCCAAAGCTTCGTCGACGCTCAGATGCGTCGGGTGGCGCGTGTAGCGCAGCGCGTCGAGGATGATCATCCGCGCGTCGATGAAGGCTGCCCGTGACATCGCTGGAATCATACTGACATCAGGACAATAGACAGCGTCCTTGAAGCGAAATCCGAAGGCGCGATAGCCGGCCCCATGCTCGACCGTGATCGGCCCGAAGGCGATGGCCCCGCCGGGGCCGTCGATCACCACGGGCGTGTCAGGCGCGAATTCATGCATGTCGACAATCGGCGGATAGTCGCTGCCGGGCGGCGATGCGAAGCAATAGCCGAAGCGCTGGCGCAGCGTCGCGGCGGTGACGTCGTCGGCATGGACGGCGATGCGCCGGCGCATGGCGAGCACGATCGGCCGAAGGTCGTCGATACCGTGGGTGTGGTCGGCGTGATCGTGCGTGTAGAGCACCGCATCAAGCCGCGTGACGCCGGCGCCGATCAGTTGCTCGCGCAAGTCCGGGCCCGTGTCGATCAGGACCGTGGTGACACCGCCCGGACCGGTCTGCTCGACCAGGATGGCGCAGCGGCGGCGGCGGTTACGGGGCTCGGCGGGATCGCAGGCCCCCCAACCCTGACCGGCCCGCGGCACGCCGCCCGAAGAGCCGCATCCGAGGATGGTCACCTCAAGGCTCATGGCCGACCTCAGGCCGACAGGCGCTGGAGCGGATCGGCCTTGGCGAAAAGCCGGTAGAAATTCGCCGAGGTTTGCCGCGCCATCTCCTCCGCCGTGAGGCCGACCGCTTCGGCAACCACCTTGCCCGTCTCGACCACGTAGGACGGCTCGTTGGTCTTGCCGCGGAACTTGCCCGGCGCGAGGTATGGCGCGTCAGTTTCGACGAGGATGCGGTCGAGCGGCAGGTCGCGGGCGAGATCACGCAGGTTCTGGGCGCTTTTGTAGGTCGCAATCCCGGAGAAGGAGACATAGAGGCCGAGGTCGATGCCGGTCATGGCGAGTTCGCGCGAGCCGGTGAAGCAGTGGAGAACGGCGGCGAAAGCCCCCATCCCCATTTCCTCGGTCAGGATCTCGGCGACGCGCGCATCGGCCTCGCGCGCGTGGATGACGAGCGGCAGCCCGCTCGCTCGCGCCGCGGCGATATGGGTGAGGAAACCCTGTTCCTGCGCATCCCTCGGAGACTTGTCGTAGAACCAGTCGAGACCGGCCTCGCCGATGGCGATGACCTTGGGATGGGCCGAGAGCCTGACGAGCTCCTCGGCTGTGACGTCGAGCTCCTCATGGGCGTTATGCGGATGGGTGCCGACCGAGCACCAGATGCCGTCATGGGCGTCAGCGATCGCGCGGATCGCATCGAACCGGCGCACGCGCGTCGAGATCGTCACCATGGACTGGAGGCCAGCCGCCACCGCGCGGCCGATCAGGCCCTGCCGGTCGGCGGCAAGCGCCGGAAAGTCGAGGTGACAATGGCTGTCGACCCACATCAGGTGGTGGGCTCCGCATCGACATAGCGAGGGAAGACACCGACCGGTGCCGGCAGCGCCGTGCCGGGAACGAGGCGGTTGCCGAGCGCCGCGAAGTCGCGCGCGTCTACCGGGACGGCGAGGAGGTCGAGCAGCTTCGGCGCGCCGAGCGGAATGGCGGGGCCTGCGAGGATCGCCGCCTTACGGATCACCTCGGCGGTGACATAGAGCACCGTCTCCATACGCGCCGGATCGGTCTTGCGCAGCGCCCAGGGTGCCTGCGCCGCAAAGTACCGGTTGGCCTCGCCCACTACCGCCCAGACGGCCTCCAGCCAGCGATGGATCTGCTGGCTCGCCATGGCTTCTCGCGAGAGATCGAGCATGCCATCGGCGGCCCCGAGGATCGCCTCGTCCTCGGCGCTGAAGGGCCCGGGCGTCGGCAGCACGCCGTCGCAGTTCTTGGCGATCATCGACAGCGAGCGCTGCGCGAGGTTGCCGATGTCGTTGGCAAGGTCGGCATTGGTGCGGGCGACGATGGCCTCGTGCGAATAGGAGCCGTCATTGCCGAAGGCGACTTCGCGCAGGAGGAAGTAGCGCATGGCGTCGACGCCATAGGTCTCGGCCATGCCGAAGGGATCGACGACATTGCCGAGCGACTTCGACATTTTCTCGCCGCGGTTGAACAGGAAGCCGTGGCCATAGACGCGCTTCGGCAGCGGCAGGCCCGCCGACATCAGGAAGGCCGGCCAGTAAACGGCGTGGAAGCGGACGATGTCCTTGCCGATGACGTGAAGATCGGCCGGCCACCAGGCCCAGCGCGGCGCGCTCTCGTCGGGAAAGCCGGCGGCAGTGATGTAGTTGGTCAGGGCGTCGACCCAGACATACATGACGTGGCCATCGACGCCGGGAACCGGCACGCCCCAGTCGAAGGTGGTGCGCGACACCGACAGGTCGGTCAGCCCGCCCTTCACGAAGCTGATGACCTCGTTGAAGCGGGTGTCCGGGCCGACGAAGTCGGGGTTCGCCTCATAGAAGGCCAGCAGCTTGTCCTGGTATTTGGACAGACGGAAGAAATAGGTCTCCTCCTTGGTCCATTCGACCGGCGTCCCCTGCCCGCCGACCCGCACGCCTTCGGCATTCACCGAGGTTTCGTCCTCGTTGTAAAAGGCTTCGTCGCGGACCGAGTACCAGCCCTCGTAGCCGCCAAGATAGATGTCGCCGGCGGCGACCATGCGCTCCCAGATGGCCTGGCTCGCCGTGTAGTGGCGCGGCTCTGTGGTGCGGATGAAGTCGTCGTTTGAGATGGCGAGCGCCTCGGCCATGGCGCGGAACCGATCGGAATTGCGGTCGGCCAGCGCGCGGGCGGTCAGCCCCTCGCGCTCGGCGGTCTGCACCATCTTCAGGCCGTGTTCGTCGGTGCCGGTGAGGAAGAAGACGTCGCGGCCGTCGGCGCGCATGAAGCGGGCGATCGCGTCAGTGGCGATGACCTCGTAGGCGTGGCCGATATGCGGGGCGCCGTTCGGATAGGAAATGGCGGTCGTGACGTAGAAGCGTTGCTTCGACATGGCGGTAATGGCGATCCGGGGTCAGGCGTGCCGCCGGCCGGCCTCGGCGAGCCAGCCGAAAACCTGGAAAACGAAGGGCTTGCGTTCGAGGTTGAACGTGCGCACCTGCGCCGCGGTAGCCTCGACCTTCTCCCATACCTCGGCATGGGGTGCAAGGCGACGCGCCCCCTCGCCCGCGGCGCGGCGGACATGGCCGTGGATGTGGTCGAAGACCATCCGCAGGAACAGGTCAAAGAGCGCGTCGTCGCGCCGCGCGAGCTTGTCGCCGAGGGTGTGGATGGCCATCGGATCGGGCTCGGGGAGCGCGCCCAGCAGCCGCTCGACCTCGCCGGCAAAGCCGTCCTGGGCACCCTCTGCGAGTTCCAGCGCGCGCCGCAGGCTGCCGTCGGCATGGGCGGCGATGCGGGCGGCCTCGTCCGGCGGCAGCCGGATGTCGTCGAAGGTGCCGAGGCCCTCGGCGATCTCGGCCGGCGTGAGCGGCGCCAGGGACAGGACGCGGCAGCGCGAGCGGATGGTCGGCAGCAGCCGCCCCGGCATATGCGCGAGGATGAGGAAGAGCGACCGCGGCGGCGGCTCCTCCAGCAGTTTCAGCAGGGCATTGGCGCTGGAGCGGTTGAGGTCGTCGGCGGCATCGACGATGCAGATGCGCCAGCCCCCCTCGCCCGCCGTCGAGCCGAAGAAGCGGACGATCTCGCGCATGGCGGAGACGGAGATGTCCTGCGGGATCTTCTCCTTACCCGCCTCGGCGATGCGGCGCAGCGCGAGGAGGTCGGGATGGGAGCCCGCGACGATGCGCCGGGCTGCCGGGTGGTCCTCCGGCACGGCAAGGTTCCGGGTCGATGGGGGGATTGCCTCGGGACGGGGATGGGCGAGGACGAAACGGGCGAAGCGATAGGCCAGCGTCGCCTTGCCGATGCCTTCAGGCCCACCGATCAGCCAGGCATGGTGCATCCGCGGGCCGCGATAGGCGTCCAGGAGCTGGCATTCCGCATCGGCATGGCCGATGAGGATGGTGCGCTCGCGCGGGTGCGGCGCGCCGTCCAGCCGGTCGGCGGCATTCTCCTCGATCATGACGCCACCAGCCGCGCCCCGATGTCGAAGCGCTCCACGACCACCGCGCGGATCGCCTCGGTCACGTCATCTGCATCGGCCGAGGCATCGATGAGCCGGCAGCGCTCCGGCTCGGCGCGGGCTATGGCCTTGAAGCCCTGGCGCAGCTTGGTGTGGAAGGCGACGCCCTCCTTCTCGAAACGGTCGGCGGCGATGCCACGGCTCGCCACGCGGGCGAGACCCACTTTGGCCGGCAGGTCGAGGATCAGGGTCAGGTCCGGACGGTTCCCGCCGACGGTCACGTTTTCGATCGCAAGGACCAGCTCCATGGGCACGCGCCCCGCATGGCCCTGATAAACGCGGGTGGAATCGGCGAAGCGGTCGCAGATCACCCAGGCCCCGCGCGTCAGCGCAGGCAGGATCGTGACGTCGAGATGGTCGCGCCGCGCCGCTGCGAAGAGCATGGTCTCGGCCTCCGGGCCGAAGGGCTCGGCACCACCGGCAAGGAGGACATGCCGGAGAACCTCGGCACCCGGCGAGCCGCCGGGTTCGCGCGTCAGCACGACCTCGACGCCCTTCTGCTCGAGGAAGGCGGCGAGGCGCCTGGCCTGCGTCGACTTTCCCGCCCCCTCCCCGCCTTCCAGCGTGATGAAACGGCCGCGCGGCGTCGCTATCGGCGCCGGATCGGTCACGGACGCGCCGTCCCGGTGCGGATCCAGCCGGTGGCGAGTTCCCAGGCGCCCTGCATGGCGCGCTGGCTGAGCGTGCCGGTGCCGACATCGGCGGCCGCGAAGACCGGCACCTCCAGCGCGACCTGGCTGCCGCGCAACACGCGGAGCATGCCAACCTCGGCGCCCTGACGCACCGGCGCCCGCACGGGGCCGCGATAGACGATCTGGGCGGTGACGCGGTCCGACTGTCCGCGCGGCAGGAGGAGGCGCACTGGCTTGCCGGCGGTGACCGACACTGTCCCCTGCCCGCCGCCAAAGACAGCGACGTCGCCGATCGTCTCGTTCTCCTGGAACAGGTCGCGCAGTTCGAAGGAGCGGAAACCCCAATCGAGCAGCTTGCGGGCCTCGTTGGAGCGTTCCTGCAGCGAGCGGGCGCCCATGACGACGACGATGAGCCGCTGGCCGTTTTGCACTGCCGAGCCCGCAAGGTTGAAGCCGGCCTCCTCGATATAGCCCGTTTTCAGCCCGTCGGCGCCGGGATAGGTACCGAGCAGCGGGTTGCGGTTCTGCTGGCGGATGCCGCCCCAGACGAACTCCCGCTCGCCATAGAGGCCGTAGTGCTCGGGATGGGCGCGGATGATGTGGTCGGCGAGCCTCGCGATGTCGCGCGCGGTGGAGCGCTGCTCGGGGTCAGGAAGGCCGGTCGCATTGCGGAAGACCGAGCGCGTCAGACCGAGTGTGCGGGCGCGGGTGTTCATGACGGCAATGAAATTCGCCTCGGTGCCCGATACGGCCTCGGCGAGCGCGATGGATGCGTCGTTGCCGGACTGGATGACGACGCCGCGCATGAGGTCCTGGACCTTCACGCGGGAATTGACGGCCGCATACATGGAAGAGGTTCGCGACGGAGCCCCTCCCCGCCGCCAGGCGTCCTCGCTGATGACGACCTCCTGGTCGAGGCGAAGCCGGCCCTGCCGTAACTCCTCGAAGATCACCGCCATGGTCATCAGCTTGGCGAGGCTGGCGGGCGCTTGCGGCTCATCGGCCGCTTTTTCGAAGAGAAAGGACTGGGTGCCGACGTCGAACAGGATCGCATTGCGAACGGTGGTCTGGAAATTGTCCTGCGCCTTCGCAGGCGCGGCCATGGCCCAAACGGTGACGGCCAGCGCCGTCATGGCGAGTCGCAGGGTCACGATGGCAGTCCTCCCACCCCATGGATGGGGCGGGCGCGACGCGAAATCAAGGTTCGTCAGTACAGCGAGCCGAAGCCGAGAGCTGCCCGTACCGGGGCACCGCCGGGCATGGCGGCGATGGCCGGCGCTGCGGTCCGCGGGGGCGCGAAGGCGGTGGCGGCTGGCACGGTGACGGGACGCGACGAGGCTGTCGCGAGCACCGGCGCGGCCGGCTGCGGCGCGGCGGAGGGAGCCGGCGTCGCGACGACCGTCACGGTTGCCGGGGCGACCTGCGCCGGCGTGTTCGACCGGGCGACCACCGTAGTGGCGACGGGAGCGGCAGGCGCCGAATCGCGCAGGCCCGGACGCTCCAACGGCAGCGGCGCCGAGGCCATGGTGATCGGCGACGACGCGGCAACCGGCGCGGCGGCGACCTGGCCGGGTGCCGACGCGAAGGGATTGGACTGGACGAGATCGGGATTGACGTCGCCCGGCGCGCTCGGCGCGGCCGACGCATCCCGGCGGAAGAAGGCGAAACCCTGCGCGGGCTGTTCCTGCGGGGCCGGCAACGGGGCGGCAACGACGGGGACCGCAACCGGTGTCGTGGCGGCGGCGGGCGCCGGACGGGGCGCCGGATCCGGCACCGTCTGCGGCGCGGCGGAGGCGATCATGGTGGCCGGGGCGCCGCCGACAGGACGCGGCGCGGGCGAGCCATCCGTGCGCAGCGTCGCCAGCAGCATACGGTCGTCAGAACCTTCCATCGGCGCGCGGCCGACATATTCGACACGCACGCGGGCCAGACCCTGGCCGCGGAAATTCAGCAGGTTGGAGGCCCGGTGCGACAAGTCGATGACGCGGTTGCCGTGGAACGGCCCGCGGTCGTTGACGCGCACGATGAGCGAATGGCCGTTGCTGAGATTGGTGACTCGGGCATAGCTCGGCATCGGCATGGTGCGGTGCGCCGCCGAGAGCGAGTTCATGTCGTAGACCTCACCATTGGCGGTCAGGCGGCCGTGGAACTGGCGTCCGTACCAGGACGCGATTCCCGCCTCGGTGTGGCCCTCACGCTTCTCGAAAGGCGTATAGGTGCGGCCGGCGACCCGGTACGGGCGGCCGACGCGATAGACGCCGCCCCCCCGCGGCACGGACGCACCGTCGGCCACGACGCGCGGGCTGGAGCTCACCCCATACTGCGAATTGAAACGGTCAACGGGACCGCTGGACGATGCCGTCTGGCTGTTGCACCCGCCAAGCGCCAGCCCAAGGCCGCAAAGCGCCGTGCAGGCCAGGATGCGGCTGCGCGTCCCCATGACGGAAACGGACGCGCGCGGGCCCTCGCCGATCGCCGAAGAGTTCAAGCTGGTCGCTCCATGCCTGCGCGGGACCAGCCCGCTCCGCATCGGCATCCTTAGCCGACGCCGTCCCGAACCGCCAGTGTCGTTGCAAATGGGACGAATTCGTGACGCTTGCCATCATCTTGCCCAATGATGGTTATGCGGCCATTAACCGTGGATTGAGGCGGCCATGCGCGCTGCGCCGTGGCGGATGGGGTGAGATTCGAACTCACGGTGAGCTTGCACCCACGGCGGTTTTCAAGACCGCTGCCTTAAACCACTCGGCCACCCATCCGCATCGCAGGAAGCGAGCGCCTGCATAGGGCGCGGCGGGCCGGCGCGTCAACGTGCCGGCCGCATCTGGCATCGACGTGTCGCTCTCAGATGAAAAACCCCGCCGCCTGGAGGCGACGGGGTCGATGCGGTGGTGGTGCGGACTGGCGTCAGAAGCGGCAGACGCGCTCGCCCCAGCGGTTGATCCAGCAGCGGCGCACCGGGCGGAAGGGACGCGGGCCGTAGAAGCCATAGGGGCGATACGGACGATACGGACGATAGGGGCGGTAGGGGCGGAAGTGGCGGCGGCGGCGCCAACCGGGGCCCGGGCCGTAGCCATAGCCGTAGCCCCACTGCATCTCGAGCGGTGCGCCGGCAGGCGTCGCGGCAGGGGTGGCGGCAGTCGCTCCGGCCGGTGCGGCCATGGCCGCAGAGCTGAAGGCGGCCGCGGCGGCCCCCCCCCCCGCCCCGGGGCCGAAGAAAAAACCACGGTCCCATAGATACACCATGAGGTCGACGGCGTGATTCTGCGCCGTGGCAAATTAAACCATGATTAAACG
>NZ_JAPZTZ010000020.1 GCF_027532945.1 Phreatobacter sp. | reverse complement strand
CCGCGGGCGTACGACGCCGGCGAACTTCTCGGCCCGTCAGGACCTCACTCTTCGCATTGTGACCAGTCATAATACCGACATTACTCCTACCTCTTAGCAAAGTGGGAGACCCTGTCCGGGCACTTAAGGGGCTAATTCATGGCCTGCCATGGCGAGCGCTCCATTGACCAATAGCCGTTCGGCGTTGTCGGCGCGCGCCGTCCCGCCCAGGCAAAGCGCAATCAGGCCGGTCGCGACGTAGTGCTTCACGGTGCATCCTCCCAAGCCGGGGCCTTACGCAACGGCATTTAGACCCGTCAAGCTGATGGCCGCCGCCTATCCTGATCCGCTCTTCCGTAAGAGTACGGATGGAGACAGCGGCGGGGCCTAACATGGCGTGGCCGAGGGGGAGGGCCAGAGAGGGGGTAGCAACCGGGCGTGATGGTATTTTGGATGGTATCCTACCATCTGGCATCCGCAAGAAATCAGCATTCATACGGGTTTGCGAGGTGCATTATGCTACCTCAGCCAGCTGCGCTACCGGACCCATCTCGCCGCGCGCCCCGACCTGCCGCGCGACCGCGATCCAGCCCTCTTCGCCTCGCTGTCCGAGGTCGTCGGACGGCCGGTCAACGAATATGCTTTTGGCGACATCCCGGCCCTCGACCGCACGCTGAGGGCCGTCATGGCCTATGATCAGGCGAACCCGGATCGCTTCACCTCGCCGACCGAATTCCCGCAGGCGAGCCGCACGGTGCGCACCGGCATGGAGCAATTCCGCGCGCAGATCCTTGCCCAGCGGGAGACGATCCGGACCCAGCGCCAGGCGAACGGCTTGGCCAACCGCAACTGAGCATCCCGGGCTGGTTCGCAAGCCCGGTGCCGCTTCTTGGTCAGCCCGTCTTTCCGACCCCCTCCATGCGGTGCTAGGTATCTTCCATACCAGTGAGACCGCCATGCTCCCCGACGCCCGCCCCCTGCTCGCCGCCGCCCCCGTCATCCCGGTCCTCACCATCAAGGATGCCAGCGTGGCGGTGCCGCTGGCCCGGGCGCTGGTCGCCGGTGGCCTGCCGGTCATCGAGGTGACGCTGCGCACGCCGCAGGCGCTTTCCGCCCTTCGCGAGATCGCCCGCGAGGTGCCGGAGGCAGTGGTCGGCGCCGGCACCATCACCCGCATCGACGATATCCAGGTCGCGACCGCCGCCGGGGCGCGGTTCCTCGTCTCGCCGGGCACGCCGGCCGAGCTCGCGGTGGGCCTTGCCACCTGCCCGGTGCCGGTGTTGCCGGGCTGCGCCACGGTGACGGAGGCGATGGCGCTCGCCGCCCGCGGCTTCACCGCCCTGAAGTTCTTCCCCGCCGAGCCCTCGGGCGGCGCTGCCTTCCTGAAGAGCCTCTCTGGCCCGCTGCCGGGCCTCATCTTCTGCCCCACCGGCGGCATCGACGCCGCCAAGGCGCCCTCCTATCTGGCGCTTGCCAATGTCGGGGCGGTCGGCGGCTCCTGGGTGGTGCCGGACGATGCGCTTGCCAGCGGCGACTTCGCCCGCATCACCCGCCTCGCCGCGGAGGCGCGGGCGCTCAGGCCCTGATCGAAGGCGCGCAGCCCACCTTCGGGGCGCGAACCTGTCGCACTTGTTGTCGCAATTGGCGTGCATACCTCGGGGAGGGGCACACAGGAGGCACCAGTGACCGACATTGCGAAAATTCTCACCTCCGTCCTTTCGGGCGGCACGCAGCAGGGCGGCGGCGGTGGCCTCCTCGGACAGATCGCCGGCATGGCGCAAGGCCAGCGTGGCGGTGCCGGTGGCGGCCTCCTCGGCCAGATCGGCGACGTGCTCCAGCAGGTCCAGACCGGCGCCCAGGGCCGCGGCATTCCCGGCCAGGCCGGCTTTCCCCCTCAGGGCGCGGGCGCCGTGCCCGCCGCTCCGGCCGGGGCTCCGGCGGGCGGCAATCTCCTCGACCAGCTCATGACCTCGCTGCGCGGTGCCCAGGGCCAGGGCGGTGCCGGCGGCATGTTCGGCCAGGCTGCCGATGTGCTGCAGAAGCACGCCGGTGGCTTCGGCGGCGGTGCGGCAGTCGGCACGCTCGCCGGCCTGCTGCTCGGCACCGGTGCTGGGCGCAAGATCGCCGGCACGGCGGTGCAGGTCGGTGGCCTCGCGGCCATTGGCGGCCTCGCCTATGTGGCGCTGCGCAATTTCCAGCAGGGCAAGCCGGTGGTGCAGGGCACGATCAACGACGTGACCTCGCTGCTCGGCATGGGCCAGGCCCCGCAGGGCTATGCCGAGGCCGGCGGCACCATCCAGGACACGGCGGAGATCCTGCTCCGCGCCATGGTGGCGGCGGCCTATTCCGACGGCGAGATGTCGGCGGAGGAGCGCGCCATGATCGTTGGCCAGCTCGACACGATGGGGCTTGGCCAGGCCGAGAAGAGCTTCCTCGACGGGGCGCTCGCCGCACCGGTCAGCATGAAGATCCTCGCGGCCTCCTGCACCACCGACGAGATGAAGGCGCAGGCCTATATCGCCGCCCATCTCGGCATGGAGGTCGACACGGCGGCGGAGGCGCAGTTCCTGCGCGACTTCGCGGCGACGCTCGGCCTTGAGCCCTCACTCGTCGCCCATCTCGACCAGGCCGCGGCGGAGGCCAAGGCGGCGCGCGCCTGACGGGCGCGTTCCTGCACGCCTGATCCGCCCTCGCGCCGGTTCCGGCGCGGGGGCGTCGCGTCTAGGGTGATGCTGTCGTCCTCGGCATTCGCATCGCCCCGGCCATCTGCTTGTCAGCCTCAGACCCGCCTCCCCAGAAGCCGCGCAGCCTCATCGACGGCTCGACGCTGTTCGTCCTTGCGCTGGTCATCGCGGGCGCTGTGATCGTCTTCCGCCGGGAGGGCATCCCGGGCCTCACCCACATTCTCGCCGAGGATTCCTGGCTTTTCCTCGACATCCTGCCGAAGGTGCTGGCCGGCTGCCTCATCGGGGCCTTCGTCGCGGCCGTGCTGCCGCGCGAGTTCGTCTCGCGCTGGATCGGCGCCGGTTCCGGGCTCACCGGCCTCGTCATCGCCACGGCAGTGGGGGCGATCATGCCGGGCGGACCCTTCACCATCTATCCGCTGGCCGGCGCGCTGCTGGCCATCGGCGCGGGCGTCGGGCCGGCGGTCGCCTTCGTCACCAGCTGGACGCTGATCGGCCTCAACCGCGCGATCATCTGGGAGGCGCCGTTCCTCGGCGTCGATTTCGTCACGACGCGGATGATCGTCTCGCTGCCGCTGCCGATCCTCGCCGGGCTCGGCGCGCACTGGCTCGCCCGCATCGTGCCGGGAGGGCCGCGATGAGCGCCACCCTCGCCGTGACCCTGTCGCTGTGGGTGATCGCGGCGGTGCTGGCGCTGTTCGCCTGGCGCAAGGGGCCGGAGGTCGCGGCGGAGGCGGCGCGCCACGGCGTCCTCGATTTCCTCTACCTCATCCCCCGCCTCGCCATCGGCGTGATCGGCTCGGGTTTCCTCGCGGCGCTGCTGCCGCAGGACGTGGTGCGGTCCTGGCTCGGGCCGGATTCCGGCCTGACGGGCCTGCTGCTCGCCACCCTCGCAGGGGCGCTCACCCCCGGCGGGCCGGTCATCGGCTTTGCCATCGGCGCGACCGCGCTGAAGAGCGGCGCGGGCTATCTCGCGGTCATGACCTATGTGACGGCCTGGGCGCTCTTCGCCTTCCAGCGGCTCATCGTCTGGGAGCTGCCGGTGATGCCGACGCGGGTCGTGTGGCTGCGGGTCGCCGCCTCGCTGCCGTTGCCGATCCTCACCGCCTGGGGCGTGATGCTGCTGACCGGGCGGGGGTAGGGCGGGCGGTCAGCCTCAGCTGTTCCGCCGCTCGAGGAAACCCTTCATCCGGTCGAGCGCCTTCAGAATGTTCTCCGCCGAATTGGCATAGGACAGGCGAATGTAGCCCTCGCCATGGACGCCGAAGTCCGGCCCGCCGATGGTCGCGACGCCGGCATCTTCCAGCAGAGCCGAGGCGAGCGGCTTCGCCTTCCAGCCGGTCTCCTTGATGTTGGGGAAGGCGTAGAAGGCGCCCTTCGGCACGATGCAGGAGACGCCGGGCAGCTTGTTCAGCCCCTCGACCACCAGCTTCCGGCGGGCGTCGAACTCGGCGACCATTTTGCCCACTGCGTCCTGCGGGCCGGTGAGGGCTTCCAGCGCGGCGAATTGCGAAGGGGCGTTGACGCAGGAGAAGGAGTTCACGGCGAGCTTGCGGGCATATTCGTAGAGCTTGCCCGGCCAGACCGAGTAGCCAAGACGCCAGCCGGTCATGGCATAGGTCTTCGACCAGCCATTGAGCAGGATCGTCCGGTCGCGGATGGAGGGGTAGGAGAGGAGGCAGACATGCTCCTCGCCGTCATAGACCATCTGGTCGTAGATCTCGTCGGACATGATGGCGACGTCGGGGAAGCGCTCCATCCCCTTCACCAGCTTGTCGATCTCGGCCTTGGGCGTGACGCCGCCGGTCGGATTGGCGGGTGAATTGACGATGACGAGGCGGGTGTTCGGCGTGATCAGCGACAGGAGCTCGTCGGCGGAGAAGGCGAAGCCGTTCTCCTCGCGGATCGGCACGGGGATCGGCGTCGCGCCGGTATACTCGATCATCGAGCGGTAGATGGGAAAGCCCGGGTCCGGATAGAGGATCTCCGCGCCCGGCTCGCCGAACATCAGGATCGCCATGAACATGGTGACCTTGCCGCCGGGGACGATCATCACCTCTTCCGGCGAGACCGAGACCTTGAAGCGGCGGTCGAGATCGGCGGCCACCGCCTCGCGCAGGGGCAGGATGCCGTTGGCCGGGGTGTAGCCGTGATGGCCGTCGCGGATCGCCTTGATCGCCGCCTCGGTGATGTTCTGCGGCGTCGCGAAATCCGGCTGGCCGATGCCGAGATTGATGACGTCCTTGCCGGCGCGCATCAGCGCGGTGGCGCGGGCGAGGACGGCGAAGGCGTTCTCCTCGCCGATACGGTCGAAATTGGCGACGGTCTTGAGGGTCATGGAGCGTTTCCGGATGGCGTCACGGCCGCGCTAGAGGGCGACCTTCACATCCGTATGCCGGAAGTCGTCGCCCTTGAACAGGAGAGGGCAATCGAGGTGCATCGCGGTCGCATAGCTGATGCAGTCGCCGAAGTTGAGCGCGGCCGGATGGCCGGTTCCGCGGCCATAGCGGACAAAGGCGTCGCCGGCGATGCGGGCGATAGGCTCGTCAAGGGGGATGAAGGTCATGGTCGATGCAGCGATGATGGCGTCGAGCTCGCCGCGTCCCAGTTTGAGGCCATAGGCGACCATAGCAGCTTCCAGATAGACCGACGCGGGGATGCCGATCGGCCTTGCCTCTGCGATCGCACGCCGGAACACGAGAGAGTCAGGCTCAACCTTCAAGATCGCGATCAGAGCCGACGTGTCGCAGACGATCATTTTGGCAGGCCGAACTCATCATACATGTCGTCCTCGATGGCTTTCATCGCGGTCCGGTCGGCGTCTGTGATCGTCGCGCGAATACGCTGCGTGATCTCATCGAGAGCCTTCAACCGGCGATCAACCTCTTCGGGTGGCAGCGTGTCCGCCGGCATGTTGTCAGCGGTTTCAACGGCCCAAGTGATGACGGCTGTCGGCCCCAAGCCTCGCCGGCGGCCGATCCGTTTGATCCGCTCTTCCAAGGCCTTGTTCCGAACCGTGATGGCCATGGTACATCCTCCGGAAGCATATGCTTCCGCAGCATATCACATATCCTCCGTCCCCGCATGTCGCCTCCGTCGCTTTTGCCGTTGCAATCGGCGGAGACGCGCGCTCAAATCGCGGAAACGACGACGCGGCAAGCAGTTCAATCGATTGAACGCTTCGCAGCGCAACATGGGAGGAAGGGCATGGCCCGCCGCAAGATGAAGCCCCAGAACCTGCGTTCGCGGCAGTGGTTCGACAATCCGGAAAATCCGGGCATGACCGCGATCTATCTGGAGCGCACGGTCAACTGGGGCCTCACCGTCGAGGAACTCCGCTCGGGCCGGCCGATCATCGGCATCGCCCAGACGGGATCGGATATCTCGCCCTGCAACCGCCATCACATCGAGCTTGCCCAGCGCGTCAAGGACGGAATCCGCGATGCCGGCGGCATTCCGCTGGAATTCCCGGTCCACCAGATCCAGGAGACGCTGAAGCGTCCGACCGCCGCGCTCGACCGGAACCTGCAGTACCTGTCGCTGGTCGAGATCCTCTACGGCTATCCGATGGATGGCGTGGTGCTGATGTCCGGCTGCGACAAGACCATGCCGGCCCTCGTCATGGGCGCCGCCACCGTCAACATCCCCGCCATCGTGCTCTCCGGCGGGCCGATGCTGAACGGCTGGTGGAACGGCAAGCGGGCCGGCTCCGGCACTGTCGTCTGGGAGGCGCGCAAGCTCCAGGCCGACGGCACCATCACCTATGACGAGTTCATCGATGTGGTGACGAAGTCGGCGCCGTCCATCGGCCATTGCAACACGATGGGCACGGCCTCGACCATGAATGCGCTGGCCGAGGCGCTGGGCATGTCGCTGCCCTCCTGCGCCGCCATCCCCGCGCCCTATCGCGAGCGCGGCCAGATCGCCTTCGCCACCGGCAAGCGCATCGTCGACATGGTCTGGGAAGACCTGAAGCCCTCCGACATTCTCACCCGCAAGGCCTTCGAGAACTGCATCGTGGCAAATTCCGCCATTGGCGGCTCGACCAATGCGCCGATCCACATCAACGCGATTGCCAAGCATATCGGCGTGAAGCTCGACATCCAGGATTGGGAGACGGTCGGCCACGAGGTGCCGCTCATGGTCAACATGCAGCCGGCCGGCGCCTATCTCGGCGAGGAATATTTCCGCGCCGGCGGCCTGCCGGCGGTGATGAACGAGCTGCTCAAGGCCGGCAAGATCCATGGCGATGCGATCACCGCCAATGGCAAGACCATGGGCGAGAACGTCAAGGATGCGGTCATCACCGATCCGGACGTCATCCGCTCCTATGCCAAGCCGCTGGTGAAGGATGCCGGCTTCATCGTGCTGAAGGGCAACCTCTTCGACAGCGCCATCATGAAGACGAGCGTCATCTCCGCCGACTTCCGCAAGCGCTACCTGTCGAACCCGAAGGACCCTGACGCCTTCGAGGGCCGCGCCATCGTCTTCGAGGGGCCCGAGGACTATCACCACCGCATCGACGATCCCGCGCTGAAGATCGACGAGACCTGCATCCTCTTCGTGCGCGGCGTCGGTCCGCTCGGCTATCCCGGCTCGGCGGAGGTGGTGAACATGCAGCCGCCGGCGGCGCTGCTGAAGAAGGGCATCCGCGACCTGCCCTGCATCGGCGACGGTCGCCAGTCCGGCACGTCGGGCTCGCCCTCAATCCTCAACGCCTCGCCGGAGGCGGGCGCCAACGGCGGCCTGGCCGTGCTGAAGACCGGCGACCGGGTACGCATCGACCTGAACAAGCGCTCGGCCAACATCCTCATCTCCGAGGAGGAGTTCGCCGCGCGCATGGTCGAGCTGAAGAAGAATGGCGGCTTCAAGGTGCCGAAGAGTCAGACGCCCTGGCAGGAGATCCAGCGCTCGATGGTGAGCCAGCTCGCCGACGGCATGGTGCTGAAGCCGGCGGTGAAATACCAGAAGATCGCCCAGAAGCGCGGCATTCCCCGCGACAATCACTGACGGTCCCATCGCCTCCGGCGATCCCTACCATCACCAAAACACGATTGTCGCGCGGTCCCGGCCGCGCGACTTTTGCATTCCGGGCCTTAGGGGGACCAGCCATGGATGCCTTACCGCAACGCGCCGTCTTCCGCCGCCTGCACGAGAGCGGTTGCTTCGTCATTCCCAATCCCTGGGACATCGGCACGGCGATGATGCTGAAGCATCTCGGCTTCAAGGCACTGGCCACGACGTCCTCGGGCTTCTCGTTTTCCCGCGGCCTCCCCGACACGGACTGGGCGGTGCCGCGCGACATGGCGCTCGCCCATATCGCCGAGATCGTGCGGGCGACGGACCTGCCGGTGAATGCCGATTTCGAATCCGGCTATGCGCGCGATCCCGAAGGGGTCGCCGAGAGCTGCCGGCTCTGCGCGGCCACCGGGGTCGCCGGCCTCTCCATCGAGGACCACGGCGACACGGCGGAGGAGGTGATCTATCCCTTCGACCTCGCGGTGGACCGCATCCGCGCCGCCGCCGAGGCGCTGAAGGGCACCGACGTCCTGCTGACGGCGCGCTGCGAGGCGCATCTCTTCGGCCTGCCCGATGCGCAGGCGACCGTGTTGAAGCGCCTCGTTGCCTATGCGGCGGCGGGCGCCGACGTGCTCTATGCACCAGGCCTGAGGACGCCGGAGCAGATCCGCGAGGTGGTGGCGGCGGTGGCGCCGAAGCCGGTCAACGTGCTGATCTCGGCGCCCATCGGCCTCACCGTGGCGGATGCCGCCGCGCTCGGCGTGCGCCGCATCTCCGTCGGCTCGGCGCTGGCGCGCGCCGCCTGGGGCGGCTTCCTGAAGGCTGCCCGCGAACTCGCGAGCGAGGGGAGCTTCGACGCGCTGGCGACGGCCGAGCCCTTCGGCGCCCTCAACGGCTTCTTCCGCACCCATCATCCCCAGTCCTGACCGGAGCATCCCTTGAGCGCGCCCACATTCGGCTTCGCCGTCGACACGACGCCGGCGCCCCGCCCGACCCATGTCGTCCTCGAGGGGCGATACTGCCGCCTGCGCCCGCTCGACCCGGCCCGCGACTCGGATGGCCTCTACGCCCTGTCGCATGGGCCGGAGGCGGCCTGGCAATGGGCCTATCTCTTCTCCGGTCCCTATGCCCAGAAGGCCGATTTCGACGCCCATGTCCGCAGCATCGCGGCCGGCACGACCGATCCTGTCTATTGGGCGATCACCGACCTGACCGACCGTGCCATCGGCTGGCTGTCGCTGATGCGCATCGACACGACGCACCGGGTCATCGAGGTCGGCTCGATCCTCTACACCCCCGCCCTGCAGCGCACCCCGGCGGCGACCGAGGCGCAGTTCCTGCTGATGCGATACGTCTTCGAGACGCTGGGCTATCGCCGCTATGAGTGGAAGTGCAACGACCTCAACGAGCCGTCGAAAAAGGCGGCTCTGCGCTTCGGCTTCACCTTCGAGGGCCTGTTCCGCCAGCACATGATCGCCAAGGGCGCGAACCGGGATACGGCGTGGTACTCGATGCTTGACTGCGAATGGCCGCAGCGCCGCCTCGCCTTCACGCGCTGGCTCTCGCCCGCGAATTTCGACGCCGACGGCCGGCAGAAGGTGAGCCTCGCGGTGATGAACGCGACGACGGCTGAGGAGGGCGGCCTGACGCTCCGCCGCGCCACCTTGCGCGATGTACCGGCGATCGCCGCGCTGAAGGAGGCCGCCTACCTGCCCAATGAGGCGCTGACCGGCACGGTCTCCTTCCCGCGCATGGTGGACTATGCGGACGCAATGGCGACGCAGGAGATCTGGGTGGCGGAGGAGGACGGGGACCTTGCCGCCTGCGCGGTCATCGCGATGGTGGAGGAACCGGTGATCGTTTCGCTCGCCGTGCATCCGCGCCATCATGGCAAGCGCTATGGCGATGCCATCCTCGGCTTCTCCGAGCGGCGGCTGCGCGATCTCGGCGCGGCTTTCGTGACGCTCTACACCAATGCCAAGCTGACGCAGCGGATCGACTGGTATGGGCGGCGGGGTTTCCTGCGCACCGACGTCAAGGACCTGGAGGACCGCAAGGTCCAGTACATGCGCAAGGATTACGCCTGAGCTGTCGCTGCCCTCAGCGGAAGGGTTCGGCGCGATAGGCCGAGCGCAGGAAGGCGATGGTCGCGAGAATGCCAAGGCCGACCCCGACCACCGTCGAGACGAGGACCGCCTGATCGCCGAGCTTCATCAGGCTGGCAATGGCCCAGCCGGTTGCGCCGCCGGCACCCACAGCCTCGGAACCGACGATGATCGTCGCGCCGAGCACGTTGGCGACATTGGTCCAGTTCAACGATCCGCCAGAGGCCATCAGAGTTCCCGTCCGCGGTGATGTGTCGCGTCTTGTCGCCTGAAATGGCGCGCCGATCAAGCTGCGGCAAGGGGGTAGGGGTTCGCCTCTAGGCCAGCGCTCCCATCACATGGCCAAAGAAGGCGTTGAACTTCGTCTGGTCCGCCCAGCGGCCGACCACGACGAGGTCGTTCTCGGGCTCCACCCAGATGATGTTCGAGCCGGCGCCCAGCGCGAAGACGCTGCGCTCGGTGGCGTTGGGATAGCGCGCCTTGCCGCGGTTCAGCCACCAGAGGAAGCCGTAATCGGGATTGGTGGCGGAGGGCGCCAGCATGTCAGCGATATAGGCCTTCGACAGGAGCTGGCGGCCGCCCCATGCGCCCTGCCGGCCGATCAGCAGGCCGAGGCGGGCATGGTCGAGGGCGGAGATGAAGATGCCGCCGCCCCAATGGGCGCCGCCGGGCACGGACTGGGCCTTGCGACCGCCGCCGAGATCCACCCAGGAATTCTCGTAGCCGTGCCAGCGCCAGGTGTCGGAGGCGCCGATAGGATCCATGATCCGCTCCTTCAGCACTTCGGGCAGGGCGCGCCCGAAGCGGCGCAGCAGCGCGTAGGAGAGGACGTTCACCCGGACGTCGTTGTACTCGTAGAAGGTCCCCGGCTCGCGCAGATCGCGCTTCTCGCCCTTGCGGCTGTTGTCGGCGCCGGCGCCGATCTGGCGGTTGTGATCGACCTGGTCGGACTTGTCGAAGATCACGCCCTCCCATTCGCTCGCCTGGGTGAGCAGGTGGCGCCAGGTAATTTTCGCATTGTGGGCAGAGGCGAAATGCGGGCCGTCGACGGTTTTCGCCACCGGGTCGTCGAGGCGGATCAGGCCGTCATCGACGGCAAGGCCCGCCAGCACCGCGAGATAGCTCTTGGCGATGGAGAAGGTCATGTCGACGCGGGCGACATCGCCCCAGCTGGCGGCGATGCGGCCGCCCTTGATGATGACACCGGCGGGTTTCCCGCGCGGGATCACCGGGCCGACGATGGCGCTCCAGGGGCCGGTCTCGTTCCACTCGACGATGCCGACATAGCGCCCGTCGGGATAGTAGAGGCTCATCGGCCAGGGGCTCTCGGCACCCTCGGCAAAGGTGGTCGCCGCAGCGAGCTTCTCAGGGTTGAAGCCGGCCTCGGCGGGGGTGATGGTCTTCCAGCCGCTGGCGACGGGCGAGGGGATGAAGGGCGAGGTCATGGCAGGGTCCGTCCGAGACGCGGGGAGTTTGTCTCTGCCATGAAACAGGGGTGCGGGATAGGCGGCGGATGGGGCCAGGCCCTGCGGGGAGAGCGTGGACGCCGCCTCACTCCGCAGCGAGCTTCGCCTCTGGCTTCGCGCCCGACCGGAATTCGGCGAGCAGCGCGGCCTCTTCCTTCCGGGCGACATCGAGATGGCGCGCCTTCACATGGCCGAAGCCGCGGATCTTCTCAGGCATCGCGGCGAGGCCCACGGCGAGCGCGTGGTTGTCGGGCGTCAGCTTCGCCAAGATCTCGGCGACCAGCGCCTCGTAGTCGCGGATGAGCTGCCGCTCGGTCTTCCTCTCCTCGGTATAGCCGAAGATGTCGAAGGCGGTGCCGCGCAGGCCCTTCAGCGCCGCGAGGACGCGGAACGCCTTCATCATCCACGGCCCGAAGCTCATCTTGCGGGGACGGCCGCCATCGTCGGGGCGGGCGAGCAGCGGCGGGGCGAGGTGGAACTCGAAGCGCAGGTCCTTGCCGTCGAAGGTTTTCGCGACCTGCTTGAGGAAATTGCCGTCGGTATAGAGCCGGGCGACCTCGTACTCGTCCTTGTAGGCCATGAGTTTGTAGAGGAAGCGGGCGACCGCCTCGGTGAGGCCCTGCTTGCCCGGGGCCTTCTCGGCCTCGGCCTTTCGCACGGTCTCGACGAGGCCGGCATAGCGCGCCGCATAAGCCGCGTTCTGGTAGCGGGTGAGCTGGTCGATGCGGCGGGCGATGACCTCGTCCAGATTCTGCGACAGGGTCTCGATGCCGGTCGGCTTCGTCACCGGCGCGACGAGGGCCTCCACCGCCGCGCGATCATGGGCGCAGAGGCGGCCCCAGCGGAAGGCGGTGATGTTCATCTTCACCGCCTCGCCGTTCAGCTCGATCGCCCGCTCGATGGCGGCGGCGGTGAGCGGCAGGCCGCCGATCTGGTAGGCGTAGCCGACGAGGAAGAGGTTGGTGGCAATGGAATTGCCCATCAGCGCCGTGGCGAGGCGCTGGGCATCGACGAGATGCGTCGTCTCGCGGCTGGCATGGCCGATGATCGCCCGCTTCAGGCGTTCCGAGGGCAGCGAGAAATTGGCGTCGCGGGTGAACTGGCCGGGCAGGGTCTCGACCGTGTTCACCACCACCTTGGTGGTCGGCTTCATGGCGGCGAGGGACTTCTTGCCGCCGGCGACGACGATGTCACCGGAGAGCACGAGATCGGCCGAGCCGGCATGGACGCGGATGGAGTGGATGTCCTCCGGCAGGCGGGCGATGCGCATGTGCGAGAAGACCTCGCCGCCCTTCTGGGCGAGGCCCGCCATGTCGATGAGGCCGACGCCCTTCTTCTCGAGGTGGCAGGCCATGCCGAGGATGGCGCCGACCGTGACGATGCCCGTGCCGCCGACGCCCTCGATGAGGACGTTGTAGGTGTGCTCGATGGTGGGGATGACCGGATCGGGCAGGGCGGAGATGTCGGCCTGGACGGCCATGGCCTGGCCCTTCTTCGGCTCGGCGCCATGCACCGTGACGAAGCTCGGGCAGAAGCCCTTCACGCAGGAAAAGTCCTTGTTGCAGGACGACTGGTCGATGGTGCGCTTGCGGCCGAACTCGGTGTCCAGCGGCTGGACCGAGACGCAGTTGGAGGCGACGCCGCAATCGCCGCAGCCCTCGCAGACCGCCTCATTGATGATGACGCGCTTCACCGGGTCCGGGAACGTGCCGCGCTTGCGGCGGCGGCGCTTCTCGGCGGCGCAGGTCTGGTCGTAGATCAGCACCGAGACGCCGCCGACAGCCGCCAGTTCCTTCTGCACGCTGTCGAGATCATCGCGATGGTCGATGGTCGTGCCGGTCGGGAAGGCGATGCCGTGGCCGGCATATTTGTCCGGTTCGTCGGTGACGACGGCGATGCGCGCGACACCCTCGGCGCGCATCTGCGCGGCGATCATCGGCATGGTCAGGCCACCCTCGTGGCGCTGGCCGCCGGTCATGGCCACGGCGTCGTTGAAGAGGATCTTGTAGGTGATGTTCACCTTCGAGGCGACGGCGAAGCGCACCGCCAGCGAGCCCGAATGGTTGTAGGTGCCGTCGCCGATGTTCTGGAAGACATGGCCGCGCTTCGAGAACGGCGCCTCGCCGACCCAGTTGGCGCCCTCGCCGCCCATCTGGGTGAAGCCTTCGGTGTTCCGGTCCATCCACAGCGCCATGTAGTGGCAGCCGATGCCGGCATAGGCCCGCATGCCCTCAGGCACGACGGTGGAGGTGTTGTGCGGGCAGCCCGAGCAGAAATAGGGGATGCGGGTGGCAATCACCGGGGTGGTCTTCAGGACATCCTGCGCGCCTTTGAGGCGGGCAACATTGGCGGCGACCTGGTCGTTGTGGCCGACATGTTTGAGGATCCGCTCGCCGATGCAGATGGCGACGTCGTTGGGGTCGAGGGCGCCATGGACGGGGAAGAGCCATTCGCCCGTCTCGTCCTTCTTGCCGATGACGATGGGCTGGTGCGAGTGGCCGTAGAGCTCCTCGCGCACCTGGACCTCGAGCAGCGCGCGCTTCTCCTCGACGACGATGACGAGGTCGAGGCCGGCGACGAAGGCGCGCAGCTCCGCCGGGTCGAGCGGCCAGGGGCAGGCGATCTTGAACAGGCGCAGGCCGAGATCGTTGGCCTTCACCTCGTCGATGCCGAGCTCGTCGAGAGCCTGGCGGACGTCGAGATAGCTCTTGCCTGTCGTGATGATGCCGATCTTCGGCTGGCGGCCGCCTGAGGTGATGATGCGGTTGAGCTTGTTCGCCTTGATGAAGGCGAGGGCTGCGGCGCGCTTGTACATGTGCAGCCGCATTTCCTGCTCGTGCCGGTCGTCGTTCGGCCGGATGGAGACGCCGCCGGGCGGCATGACGAACTCATCGTCGCCGGGCAGCACGATCTTCACGCGGTCGACCGCACCGTCGACCACGCCGGTCGATTCCACCGTGTCCTTCATGCATTTCAGCGCCGTCCAGACGCCTGAATAGCGCGACATGGCCCAGCCGTAGAGGCCATAGTCGAGGATCTCCTGCGCCCCGGCGGGGTTCAGGATCGGCATCATCACGTCGACGAAGTGGAATTCCGACTGGTGCGCAACGGTGGAGGATTCCGCCGTGTGATCGTCGCCCATGAGGGCGAGGACGCCGCCATTCGGCGAGGTTCCCGCGAGATTGGCGTGGCGGAACACGTCGCCGGAGCGGTCGACGCCCGGGCCCTTGCCGTACCAGACACCGAAGACGCCGTCGAACTTGCCCTCGCCGCGCATCTCGGCCTGCTGGGTGCCCCAGACGGCGGTGGCGGCGAGATCCTCGTTGAGGCCGGGGGTGAAGATGACGTCGCTGGCGAGGAGATTGCGCTGGGCCTTGAAGAAGGCCTGGTCGAGCCCGCCGAGCGGCGAGCCGCGGTAGCCGGAGACGAAGCCGGCGGTGTTGAGCCCGGCGCGGCGGTCGCGCTCCTTCTGCATCAGGGTGAGGCGGACCAGCGCCTGCACGCCGGTGAGGAAGACGCGCTCTTTCGTCAGGTCATATTTGTCGTCGAGCGAGACGTCGTCGAAGCGCAAGCTGTTGGCGAGATCGGCCGAAGCAGGGGGTGCCTTCGCCATCGCGGTCTCCTCATGACCTTCAGGGCTCGGTGAGCCCGGAATCGTCGCGGCTGTTCATCGCCGCTTAGGTCAAGAACGCTGTCATACTGGAATCGTTCTGTCGATTTCGTTCTCGGCAGGGCGGGCGCAACGCTATTGCGTAACGGCTTGAGGCGACAGGTAAAATTGCTGCGCTGCACAATCGCTGTTCGCGCCCGCCAGATAGGCAGGTCAGCCGAGTGTGACGCCCAGCGTCTTCGTCCAGCCAAGGCCCGCATCGGTGTCGCCGCGCGGGCGATATTCGGCGCCGACCCAGCCGTCATAGCCCTGGGCGTCGAGCGCGTGGAAGATGGTGCGGAAGTCGATCTCGCCCTCGTCAGGCTCGGCCCGGCTCGGCACCGCGGCGATCTGGACATGGCCGATATGGGGCCACCAGGCCTTGAGGTTGGTCAGCACGTCGCCCTCGGCGCAGCCGACATGGAAGACGTCGAACATGATCTTGACGTTGGGCTTGGCCACGCGGGCGATGATCTCGCCGGCGCCGCGGAGCGTCGAATAGAAATAGCCGGGCGCGGCGCGCGGGCTCAGCGGCTCCAGAAGCAAGGTGATGCCGTGGGCTGCGGCCTTATCGGCGGCGATCGAGAGGTTCTCGACCCACACGGCGGTGGCGGCGGGCTTCTCCGCCGGACGGACGATGCCGGCCATGGCATGGATCGCCTTGCCGCCCGCCGCGACCTGCCAGGCGATGGCCTGGTCGATGGCGGCCTGGAACTCCGCCTCGCGGCCGGGCAGGGCGCCAAGGCCGTTCTCGCCCTTGGCAACGTCGCCCTTCACCGTGTTGACGCCGAGCATGGTGAGACCCAGCCGATCGCAGGCGGCGCGCACCGCTTTCGGATCGGTGTCGTAGGGCCAGTGCATTTCAACGGCGCGGAAGCCGGCGCGGGCGGCGGCCTCGATCTGGTCGAGGAGCGGCATGCCCTGCCAGAGGAAGCCGAGATTGGCGGAAAAGCGCGGCATGGGCGTCCTATCCCCTGAGTTTGAACGTCGCCTCGAGGTCGGCGATCTCTTGGCTGGCGAGATGGCGCACGGCCATGCCGCGGGTGAGGAGGACGAGGCGGGCCGTCTCCTCCAGCTCTTCCATGGCGAAGACGGCGCTCTCAAGCGATGCGCCGGCAACGACCGGGCCGTGATTGCCGAGGAGGATCGCAGGATGATCCGGCGCCTTGGCGCGGATCAACGGGGCGACATCGGCCGAGCCCGGGCGGGTATAGGGCACGACGGGGACCTTGCCGACGCGCATCACCACATAGGGCGTGATCGGCGGGATGGCGTCGTTGGGGTCGGTGTCAGCGAGGCAGGAGAGGGCGGTGGCGTGGGTGGAATGGAGGTGCACCACCGCGCGCGCCGAGGGGCGCGCCTCGTAGAAGGCGAAGTGCAGCGGCAGTTCCTTGGTCGGCGGATCGCCGCTGATGTGCTGGCCCGCGGCGTCGAGCTTCGACAGCCGGGCGGCGTCGAGGAAGCCGAGGCAGGAATTGGTCGGGGTGAAGAGATAGCCGTCGGCGATGCGGACGCTGAGATTACCGGAGGAGCCCGGCGTCAGGCCGCGGTCGAACAGGGACTTGCCCCAGCGGACGAGGCCCTCGCGGGCGCGCGTTTCCTCATCGCTCATGCGTCACCAAGATCATTGCGCTTCACCCAGTGCGGCCAGCGCCTTGTCGTAGAAATCAATCGCGCCGAAATTGCCGCTCTTCAGCGCGAGGCGGATCGGGCGCGGTCCTTCGGCGGCCAGCGCCGGCACGCCCGGATCGATTTCCGGGCCGATGTGGAAGCGCTCGACCTCAAGCGCGGTGACGACGGCGCCGGAGGTCTCGCCGCCGCCGACCACGAGGCGGGCGACGCCGGCATCGGCGAGGCGCACGGCGAGCTCGCCGAAGAAGCCCTCGATGGCCTCGGCCACCTTGTCCTTGCCGTGGCGCTCCTGCGCGGCCTTCACCTCGGCCGGATCGGCGGAGGAATAGACCATGGGGGCATGGCCGATGCGGCTCATGACATGGTCGAAGGCCTGGTCGACGGACATGGCGCCGCTCATGACGTCATCAGGCAGGACGGCGAGGCCGGGATGCTTCGCGGTATAGGCCTTCACCTGCGCGCGCGACTGGTTGGAGCAGGAGCCCGAGAGCACGGCGGCGGGCCCGTTGCCGGGCGTGAAGCTCGTCCCCGTGGCCGAGAGCAGGCCGCGACGGCGGAAATTGGCGGGCAGACCGAGCGCGATCCCCGATCCGCCGGTGACGAGCTTCGCCCCGTCGATGGCTGCACCGATGGCGACGAGATCGTCGTCGCCGACGGCATCCACAACGGCGAGGCGGCGGCCGGAAGCGGCCTCGGCGCCCAGCGCCGCGCGGATCGCCTCCGCGCCCTGCCGAACGGTCGAGAACGGCACGAGCCCGACCTCGCCCTTCGTCTGGTGTCGCAGCCAGCGGCGAATATCCGGATCGGTCATCGGGGTGAGCGGATGGTTCTGCATCCCGCTCTCGCTCAGCAGCACGCCGTTGACGAAGAGATGGCCGTTGAACAGCGTGCGGCCGGTCGCCGGAAAGACCGGGCAGACGACGGCGACATCGGCGCCGAGCCGCTCGATCAGCGCCTCGGCCACGGGGCCGATATTGCCCTCCTTCGTGGAATCGAAGGTCGAGCAATATTTGAACAGGATCTGCGTTGCGCCCTGTGCGAGGAGCCAGTCGCAAGCCTCGAGCGACTGGCGCACCGCCTCGGCGACGGGGATGGTGCGGCTCTTGAGGGCGACGACGCCGGCCTCGCACCGCGCGGGGGCGGCCTCGTCCGGCACGCCGACGAATTGCATCGTGGCCATGCCGCCCTTCGCCAGGGTGTTGGCGAGGTCGCTCGCGCCGGTGAAGTCGTCCGCGATGCAGCCGAGGAGCATGGATCCGCCCTGATGTGCTTGTCGTTGCGACAGGTCTATCCGGTCGCGCGGTGCCCGGCAATTCTTGCCGCGCAGGGCAGGCTTTTCCACCCGATCTCCTGTGTCGCCTCATCCGGGGCTTTGAAAAATCACGACTTTTAGATGCAGCGGCCTTGGCCCGGGCCTTGCTGAACCTGTCGCAGGTCATTTTGCGTCTCCAGGGGCAGTCCGTGGCAGCGTCGTCGGCACAAGCTCTTTCCTCGTCCCCATCGGCCCCGGCCAGCAGCCGGTCTTCCTCCGCCATGCCGCGGAGCGACGACGGCCGTTCAGCCTTCGCCGAGGCGCTCGATGCGATGGAGCGCCAGTTCGGCGAGCCGGAGCGCGACAGCCGGGTGACGCGGTCGCGGCAGACGCGGCCGACCGCCAATTCCGGCACCGCGGTCGAAGCGAGCAATCCCCAGACCGTCACCGGCCAGCCGGTGCAGGAGCCGACCAACGCCATCCAGGCCGTGAAGACCGGCAGCGAGGGCACCGAGGCGCCGGCCAAGACCGCAACGGCTGACGAAGCCACCACCGACAAGACCGAACCGGTTATCGCCGCTGACGCGAAGCCGACTGACGCGGCGCCGGTCGCGGCGGCCGTCGCGCCGGCTCCGACCGCCCAGCAGCCCGCGACGGGCAAGCCGGAAGGCGAGGCTGTCGTTGAGGCCTCGGCCGCGACGGCCGCCGCTCCCGCCGCCCAGGCCGCGGCAAAGCCCGCCATTGCCGATGCGGCCGCCGCCCAGACCGCCGCCGCACAGGCCGCTGCCGACGGCACCGCGGATGCGCAGGCCGCCGCCCCGGTCGCGGCCACGACACCTGGCGAGGTGACCACCGCAGAGGCGCAGTCGAAGAGCGCCGAGACCGCCCCGAAGACGGCCGATGCGGCGCAGCCGCGGACGACCGAACAGGCCCAGCCTGTCGCCGAGGGCAAGCCGCGCTCTGAAGCCGCCGACAAGGCGTCCAAGGCGGAGCCATCGGCCGCGCCTCGCGGCGAGACCGCCGCCAGCGCGGCAACGGTCGAGCGCAAGGAGCCCCAGGTTCAGGCCGATGCGACGCCGCAGGCGAAGGCCGAAACGCCCCCGCCGCCTACGCCGACACCCGCACCGGCGGCACTGTCCTCCTTCGGCATGGAGGTGGCGCAGAAGGTCGCCGCCCAGACCGCCAGCGCCGGATCGCCGGTGCCGGTCCATGCCCTCGCCGTCACCATCGCGGCACGCGCCTCGCAAGGGGCGACCCGCTTCGACATCCGCCTCGACCCCGCCGAGCTCGGCCGCATCGACGTGCAGCTGACTGTCGATCGCGACGGCCATGTGAAGTCGAAGCTCGTGGTCGAGAAGCAGGAGACCCTCGACCTGCTGCAGCGCGACCAGCGCAATCTCGAACGGGTGCTCACCCAGGCCGGCGTGCAGACCAGCGAGGGCAGCCTCGAATTCTCCTTGAAGGACCAGGGCGGCCAGAGCGCCCGGGACCAGCAGCAGGATCCCCGATCCACCCGCCAGCAGGTGATGATCGAGGATCCCGAGACCATCGCCGCGCTGCAGGCCAGCGCCTCCACCTATGCCCGCGCGGCCGCCCTCAGGGGCGGCGTCGATATCCGGATCTGAAAGGACGCCGCGCCATGACCACCACCTCCTCGGTCGGCTCGTCTTCGGCCACCACCAGCACCGCCACCGCCCAGGCCCGGCTGTCGAACAATTTCGACACGTTCCTGCAGCTGCTCACCACGCAGCTGAAGAACCAGGACCCGACCCAGCCGATGGACGCCAACCAGTTCACCCAGCAGCTGGTGCAGTATTCCCAGGTCGAGCAGCAGCTGGCGACGAACTCGAAGCTGGACAACCTGATCGCCGCCATGACCGGCAACCAGACGACGACCTCGCTCGGCTATCTCGGCAAGACCGTCACCTACGATTCCAGCATGGTATCGCCGACATCGTCGGGGGCGTCCTGGACCTTCACGCCGACGCAGAGCGGCGACTACACGGTGCGCATCCGCGATGCGAGCGGCGTCGTGGTGCAGGAGAAGAAGGTGTCGCTGACGGCCAACCAGTCGAGCGAATATTCCTGGGACGGCAAGCGCTCCGACGGCAAGAGCATGGGGACCCAACCCTATACGCTGGAACTCTATCGCGGCACCGGCACCGCGACGACGCAGGTTCAGGTCACCCACAAGGGCCAGGTTACCGCCGTCGACATGACGTCCGGCACGCCGCGGCTCACTGTCGGGACCAACAATATCCCGCTCGCGCGCGTCCTCGGCATCGCCATGTGATCGACGGCGAGAGGCGGCGATGGCCGTTCACCTCGACCCCAGGGGCCGCTCACGGGCGGCCCTTGCCGTTCGGCCGATGGGTGATTCGGATTCCACTTTCGCATTTAGGCCAAATTTAACGTCCTGCCGGTAGTTTCTTCCCATGACGTGGTCAGTCGCGTGCGTTGTGTGAGAGTGAGTATGACCGAGCCCATGCGCCCCCGGGTGAAATATGTGATCGGACCGGACGGCAGTCCGCTGACGATCGCCGATCTTCCCCCGCCCGATACTCACCGCTGGGTCATCCGGCGTAAGGCCGAGGTGGTGGCCGCCGTCCGTGGTGGCCTGCTGAGCCTCGAAGAGGCCTGCAAGCGCTACACCCTGACCGTCGAGGAATTCCTCAACTGGCAGGCCTCGATCGACCGCCATGGTCTTGCCGGCCTGCGCACCACGCGCATCCAGCAATATCGCCAGTAAGCGATCGCTCCTTTTCCCGGACACATAGAAGCCGGCACCCTGCGGTGCCGGCTCTTTCGTCGTTGGGCGATGACGCGCGTCAGCGACGGAGCGCGGTGCGCTGCAGTGTCAGATTGCCGATGCCGAGTGCGAGGTTCGCGCCGGTCTGCGCCTGAACCGAGAGCGGTTGAAGGGCGACGGTGTCGCGCGATCCGCCGACCAGGACATTGGCGCCGAGGCCGACGGCGGGGGCCACGTCGCATGGCAGGACGCCGACCCGGGTGGTGCGCTGCTGCGCTGGCCGTGGCCCGTGTTGGACCGTCCGCTTCCGATACTATATAACGTTGAACTCACGATACGCGGGACCGCCCGACTTGGCCGCAGCATCTCACCTTCCCACGGCACCGGAACAGGACGCGGCAAAGGCCCCCGCGCCAGGACACGGCCATGCGCATGATCATGGCCATCACGATCATGACCATCACGATCATGGCCATCATCACGACCACGCGCATCATGGTCATGCCCATGGGGCGACGGCTGCGCCCGTGCGGATTGTCCAGCCCGCCGTCGAAGCAAGGCCGGTGATCTCGGCCCTGACCTTCTCCGTCGGTGCGCGCCTCGCCGTCGCGGTGGGGCTGTCGGCCGGGCTCTGGGCGCTTGTGGCCTGGGCCATGGCATGAGGTCGCCGATGTCCGCCATCCAGATCCGCAACCTCACCCTCGGCTACGACCGGCATCCGGCGGTCCACCATCTCGACGGCACGATCGAGCAGGGTGACATGCTCGCCGTGGTGGGACCGAACGGCGCCGGCAAGTCGACCTTGCTGAAAGGCCTCGCCGGCGCCATTCCGCCGCTTGGCGGCACGGTGGAACTGCCGCGGCTGGGGCGCCACGGCATCGCCTATCTGCCGCAGGCGGCGGAACTCGACCGCAGCTTCCCCATCACCGTGTTTGAACTGGTCGCCATGGGCCTGTGGCGTCGCACCGGGCTGTTTGGCGGCCTGTCGCGTCAGGACCGCGAGGCCGTTGGCGACGCCCTCGCCGCGGTCGGCCTCACCGGCTTCGAGCGGCGCACCATTGGCACGCTGTCCGGTGGGCAGATGCAGCGCATGCTCTTCGCCCGCCTGCTGGTGCAGGATGCCCGTGTCATCCTTCTCGACGAGCCCTTCACTGCCATCGATGCGCGCACCTGCGCCGACCTGCTCGACCTTGTCCGTCGCTGGAATGCCGAGAAGCGCACCGTTGTCGCGGTGCTCCACGACATGGAAACGGTGCGGCAGGCCTTCCCGCGCTCGCTTCTCCTCGCCCGGCGCGCCATCGCCTGGGGCGCCACCACCGAGGTGCTGACGCCCGAGAATATGCTGGCGGCCCGCCGGATGACGGAAGCCTTCGACGACCACGCCGACATCTGCACCGAAGCGGCCTGACAGGTCCCATGTACGACCTCCTCATCGGCCCCTTCGTCGAATTCGAGTTCATGCGCCGTGCGCTGGTCGGCGCGGTGGCGCTGTCGCTCGGCGGAGCCCCGGTCGGTGTCTTCCTGATGCTGCGGCGCATGTCGCTGATGGGCGACGCCATGGCCCACGCCATCCTGCCGGGTGCTGCGGCTGGCTATCTCCTCTTCGGCCTGGCCCTGGTGCCAATGACCCTCGGCGGCATTGCCGCCGGCTTCGCCGTGGCGCTCACCGCCGGCCTCGTCGCCCGCTTCACGGCGCTGAAGGAGGATGCCTCGCTCGCCGCCTTCTACCTGATGTCGCTGGCGCTCGGCGTCACCATCGTCTCGCTGCGCGGCTCCAATGTCGATCTCTTCCGGGTGCTGTTCGGCTCGGTCCTGGCGCTGGACGACCCGACGCTCATCCTCGTCGCGCTGATCACCACGGTGACGCTGCTCGCCCTCGCCCTGCTCTGGCGGCCGCTCGTGCTCGACTGCGTCGATCCGGGCTTCCTCCGATCCGTGTCGCGATCGGGCGCGCCGGCCCATCTCGTCTTCCTCGCGCTGGTCGTGCTCAACCTCGTTGCCGGCTTCCATGCCCTCGGCACGCTGCTGGCGGTGGGGCTGATGATGCTGCCCGCCATCGCCGCTCGGTTCTGGGCGCGCGACGTGACCAGCCTCGTCGCCATGGCGGTCGGGTTCGGCATCCTCTCGGGCTATGCAGGGCTAACGTTATCTTATAACATGTCCCTGCCGTCGGGCCCGTCGATCGTCCTCATGGCGGGGGTGATCTACCTGGTGTCGCTGGTCTTCGGCCCGCGGGGCGGCCTCGTGCCCACCTACTGGCCGGCCCGGCACCGCGCGGCCTGACCTCATCGGGGATATCACCGCATGATCACGCGTCGCAGCGCCGTCTCGGCCCTTCTCGCCACACCTTTCCTCGCCGGCCGCACCCTGGCGCAGGGCGCTCCCCTGCCGGTGGTTGCCACTTTCTCGATCCTGGCCGACCTCGTCCGCCAGGTCGGTGGTGACCGCGTAACGGTCACCAGCCTCGTCGGGCCCGATGGCGATGCCCATTCCTATTCGCCGACGCCGGCCGATGCCCGGGCGCTTGCGGCGGCGCGGGTTGTTTTTGCCAACGGACTTGGCTTCGAGGGCTGGATGACCCGCCTTGTGCGCTCCTCCGGCAGCCGCGCACCGCTGGTCACGGCGAGTGCCGGCGTCACGCCGCTCAAGGCCGAAGGTGGCCACAGCCACGGTCACAGCCATGGCCATTCGCATGGCGCGAACGACCCCCACGCCTGGCAGGACGTCGCCAATGCGAAGCTCTACGTGAAGGCGATCGCCGATAGCCTCTCGGCCGCCGATGCCGCCAATGCCAATGCCTATGCCGCACGCGCCCAGGCCTACACCGCAGAACTTGATGTGCTCGACAAGGAGATCCGCGCGCGCATCGGCGCGGTGCCGCGCGACCAGCGCCGCATCCTGACCACCCACGATGCCTTCGCCTATTTCGCCCGGGCCTACGACCTCGATTTCCTCGCCCTGCGCGGCGTCTCCTCCGAGGCCGAGCCCTCGCCGCGCGAGATCGGCGCGGTCATCCGCCAGATCCGGGACCGCAAGGTGCGCGCGCTGTTCATGGAGAACATCTCCGACCCGCGCGCCATGCAGCGGATCGCGGCGGAAACCGGGGCGCGGATCGGCGGCAAGCTCTATTCCGATGCCCTGTCCCCGGCCGATGGCCCCGCCGCCACCTATGCCGCGATGATGCGGCACAATGCCGGTCAGATCGCTGGTGCCCTTGTGCAGGGCTGAGAGCCCATTCCGGAGCGGCGCGACCTCGCCTATATGAAGCCCAGTCCCTTCCGGCCGATGGAACGATCATGACCGACGCCTCGCCCACGACCAGCCAGCTGCAGAAAATCCCGGTCACCGTGCTGACCGGCTATCTCGGCGCCGGCAAGACGACGCTGCTCAACCGCATCCTCAGCGAGAACCACGGCAAGCGCTTCGCCGTCATCGTCAACGAGTTCGGCGAGATCGGCATCGACAACGACCTCGTCGTCGGCGTCGACGAGGAAGTCTTCGAGATGAACAACGGCTGCATCTGCTGCACCGTGCGCGGCGATCTCATCCGCATCATCGAGGGGTTGATGCGGCGCAAGGGCAAGTTCGACGCGATCATCGTCGAAACCACCGGCCTTGCCGACCCGGCGCCGGTGGCGCAGACCTTCTTCGTCGACGAGGAAGTCGGCGCCAAGTCGTTCCTCGACGCAGTGGTGACGGTGGCCGATTCCAAGTGGCTGCTGGACCGCCTCAAGGATGCGCCGGAGGCGAAGAACCAGATCGCCTTCGCCGACGTGATCCTGCTGAACAAGACCGACCTCGTCACCCCTGCGCAGTTGCGAGAGGTGGAGGCCCGCATCCGCGCCATCAACCCCTATGCCGTGCTGCACCGGACGCAGAAATGTGCCGTTCCGCTGGACGCCGTGCTGGCGCGCGGCGCCTTCGACCTCGAGCGCATTCTCGAGATCGAGCCGGCCTTCCTCGACCGCGGGGACGGCCACCACCACGGGCATGATCACGGCCATGATCATCATCACGATCACGGCCATCATCACGATCACGGTCATGACCATCACCACGGGCATGACCACGACCATCATCACCATGATCACGACCATGCCTGCGGCCCGGACTGCGATCATCCGAGCCATGGCGGCCTTAAGCACTATCACGACGAGCACATGCAGTCGGTGTCGCTGCGGACCGACACGCCGCTCGACCCCGACAAGTTCTTCCCCTGGATCCAGGACCTCACCCAGGTCGAGGGCCCGAAGATCCTGCGCTGCAAGGGCATCGTCGCCTTCAAGGACGATCCCGAGCGCTTCGTCTTCCAGGGCGTCCACATGATCCTCGACGGCGACCACCAGCGTGCCTGGAAAGAGGACGAGAAGCGGGAGAGCCGCCTCGTCTTCATCGGTCGTGACCTGCCGATCGACAAGATCCGCAAGGGCTTCGAGGGCGTGACGGCGTGAGCGACGGGGCGATCAGGCGCCTGAGATTCGCCTCCGGCCTCGTCCTCTTCGCCTATATCCTCAGCCACCTCATCAACCACAGCCTCGGCATCATCTCGCTGGATCATGCCGAGGCGGGGCTACGCCTCGCCGTGAGGGTCTGGCACAGCCTGCCGGGGACCGTGGTGCTTTACGGCGCTGCGGCGGTTCACTTCATGCTGGCGCTGCGCACGCTCGCGCTTCGCCGCCACTGGCGCCTGCCGCTGATCGAGGTGGTGCGCCTCGCCTCCGGGCTTTCGTTGCCCCTGCTGCTGATCGGCCATGTCATGGCGACGCGCATGACGCAGGTCCTCTTCGACATCCCGCAATCCTATGGCCGCACCGTCGCCAATCTGGCCGCCGCAGGCGCCGAAGGCTGGCAGCTCGCGCTCCTCGCCCCCGGCTGGGTGCACGGCTGCCTCGGCCTGTGGATCACGCTGCGGCGTCAGGCCTGGGCACGCCGCTTCCGGCACGGGCTCGTGGCGGCCGTCATCGCCTTGCCGGCCCTGGCGGCCTTTGGTTTCCATCGTATGGTGGCCGAGGCAACCGCGTTGATGCCAGCTGGCATGCCGACCAGCCCCGACCAGCGCGTCGTACTCGCCGCCTGGCAGAGCACCATGGTCCGCGGCTATATCGTGCTGATCCTCGTCGCGATCATCGGCGGGCAGATCTACCAGCGCTTCGTGGCGCCGCCGGAGCGACCGGGCGCGTCCTGAATCGTCAGGCGTCCCGCCGGGACATGCTGGTCAGGGGCCGGTTTCCCCCGCGTCCGCGCCTCACTCCACCTTCCAGGGGAAAGTCCAGGTCTCGGTGAGGGCGCGGTTGCCGGTGCGCAGGAAGGCCCGCAGGTCGGCGGTCTGGCCGGCATCGCTCACCACGTCGATGCCGGCGCGGAAGCCGCGGCTCTGCGGGTTCGGGATCAGGAACGTCCGGGTGATGCGGGCATTCGTGGCAGAGGGCACGACCTGCACCGAGTCTGGATGGTTCAGGTGATATTCGAGATCGCCACCGACGAAATCGACGATGAAGCGGGTGGCATTGGCCGGCGCCTGCTCGCCGGAGCCGAGGGCGATCGGCTTGGTGCGGAACGTGTTCAGCGCGAAGCCGCCCGGATGCAGCCGGCTCTCCGTCATGGTCGAGACGACGCGATAGGCGAAGGTGAGCGTCTGGCCCTGGTCGACGGCGCGATTGGGGACCCAATAGGCGACGATGTTGTCGTTGGTCTCGTCCGTGGTCGGGATCTCCACCAGCTCCACCCGGCCATCGGTGAAACCCTCGCGCGGCTCCACCCAGTAGCTCGGGCGCAGCTCGTAGTTGAGGTCGAGGTCCTGGTAGTGCTCGAAAATGCGGTCGCGCTGCATCAGGCCGAAGCCGCGCACCTGGCGGTCGGCAAATTGCGAGACCTCGACCTGGCGCGGGTTGCGCAGCGGGCGCCACAGCCATTCGCCGGTGTCCGAATGGATCAGAAGGCCGTCGGAATCATGCAGCTCGGGGCGGTAGTCGTCGAAGAAGCGACGATCATTCTCGGCGTAGAAGAACATCGACGTGAGAGGCGCCACGCCGAGCTTCGGGATCGCGCGACGCGGGAAGAGGGTGCAGTGGATGTCGAGCACCGTCTCCTGCGCGGGGAAGACCGTGAAGCGGAAGGCGCCGGTGAGGCTCTCGCCGTCGAGCAGCGCGTAGATCTGGCAGGACTGCGCCTCGGCCGAGGGCGTCTCGACCCAGAATTCGCGGAAGACAGGGAATTCCTCCTGGCCGGGGCCGGCGGTGTTGATGGCGATGCCGCGCGCCGACAGGCCATATTTCTGACCGCGCCCGAGGAAGCGGAAATAGCTCGCGCCGAGGAAGGAAATCAGCTCGTCGTGCACCCGCGGGTCGTTCAGCGGATGGTGGATGCGGAAGCCGGCAAAGCCGAGATCGACGGGCAGCGGGCGCTCGAAGCGATTGCGGCCATAGTCGAAGAGAGCGGCGGCATAGGGGATGGGCGTCGCGATGCCGTCGCGGATGATATTCACCACCACCGGCGTGCGGTAGATGAAGCCGAGGTGGAACATCTGCATCCGGAACGGGCCGCCACCCTGCTGCAGCAGCGAGCGGTCGGGCCGGAAGCGCAGGTCGCGGTACTGGTCGAAGTTCATGCCCGTAAGGGTGGCCGGCAGGTCGTTGCGCAGCGCCTCGTAGGGCAGGGCGGCCAGATCGCGCGCGCGGCGGACGACATCGTCATAGACGAAGCGGGACTGCGGCTGCGGCGAGGCGGGGGGCGGCTGGGCGCCGGGCTGCTGCGCCTGGGCGAGGGCGGGCCAGGACAGGCCGGCTGCGGCGATAAGCTTCAGGGCGTCGCGGCGGGCGAAGGACGGCAGTCGCATGAGGCCTCGGATACCTGGTACGCGCTGCCACCGGCAGCCCCGGCGACATGCGACCTTCCGGCGCGCGCCGTCAAGGGGCCGTGACGGTCCGCCGCGCCGCAGCGTGCGGACGCAGGTCGCGCATCGCTGTCCTCCGCCCGGCTGGGTTGCGGCGCCCGGAGCGCCTTGCCAGTGTGCCGGCGGCACAGAAGGAGAAGCGCGGATGGCGCCGAAGAACATCCTGGACATGACGGGCCGCGTGGCGCTGGTGACCGGAGCAGGGACCGGTCTTGGCGCGAGGTTCTGCATGGCGCTGGCCGAACAGGGCGCGGCGGTCGCCGCCGTGGCGCGGCGGGCGGAGAAGGTTGAGGCCGTGGCGGAGGCTATCGTCAAGGCTGGCGGCCGGGCCATCGCCGTCTCCGGCGACGTCACCGACAGCGCCTCGATCAGACAAGCCTTCGATGCGGCGGAACATGCCTTCGGCACGGTGGACGCGGTCGTCGCCAATGCCGGCATTGCCGTGCCCGGACGGGCCGTCGAGATTTCCGACGAGGACTGGCGCAAGACCATGGCGACCAACCTCGACGGCGTCTTCTACACGGCGCGCGAGGCGGCTCAGCGTCTCCTGAAGGCCGGCAAGCCCGGTTCCATCGTCAACATCGCCTCGATCCTTGGCTATGGCGTCGGCAAGGGCAACGCCTCCTATGCCGTCTCCAAGGCCGCCGTCATCCAGATGACGCAGGCGCTGGCGATCGAGTGGTCCTTCAAGAACATCCGGGTGAATGCCATCGCCCCCGGCTATGTCGTAACCGACATCAACCGCGACTACCTCACCAGCGGCAAGGGCGCGGAGATGACGCGGGAGATCCCCGTCGGCCGCTTCGGCCGCGAGGAGGACCTCGACGGTGCTTTGCTGCTGCTCCTGTCGAATGCGGGCGCCTTCATGACCGGCACGACCGTGACGGTCGACGGCGGACAGCGCATCGGCCTGCGCGGCTCCTGATCTCCATCCCCAACCGGACGAACGCCATGATCATCGATGAACGCACCTATACGTGCCACCCCGGCAAGGTGAAGTCCTTCCTGGAGGTCTATGAGCGCCTCGCCAAGCCGATCCAGTGGCCGATCCTCGGCGACCCCATCGGCTTCTTCGTCAGCGATATCGGAACGCTGAACCAGGTCGTGCACATGTGGCGCTACGACAGCATGGCCGACCGCGAGCAGCGCCGTGCGAAGCTTGCCACCGCAGCCGGCTGGGGCGCCTATCTCGACGCGGCGACGCCGTTCCTGGTGACAATGGAAAACCGCATCCTGGTTCCCACCGCCTTCTCCCCGATGAAGTGACCTGACATCATGACCAAGCCCATGAACGGGGCCGAGAGCCTCGTGCGGACCCTCGTTGCCGGCGACGTGACGGTGGCCTTCACCAATCCCGGCACGTCGGAGATGCATTTCGTCGCCGCCCTCGACCGGGTCGACGGGATGCGCTGCGTGCTGTGCCTGCATGAGACGGTCACCACCGGCGCCGCAGACGGCTATTACCGCATGACCGGCAAGCCGGCCTCGACCCTGCTGCATCTTGGCCCCGGCCTCGGCAATGCGCTCGCGAACCTCCACAACCTCAAGCGTGCCCGCTCCGGCGTCGTGAACATTGTCGGCGAGCACGCGACCTATCACCGGGAGTTCGATGCGCCGCTCACCTCGGACATCGAGGGCATTGCCGGCACCATGTCCCACTGGGTGAAGACCTCGACCTCCGCCAAGGAGGTCGCCGCCGATGGCGCCGAGGCGATCCGCGTGGCGATGGACCCGCCGGGCAAGATCGCAACCCTGATCCTTCCCGCCGACACGGCCTGGACCGATGGCACCGGTCCGGCCGCCATCGCCGCTCCGGCAGTCCCCGCGAAGGTCGCGGAGGATGCGGTGGAAGCCGCCGCCCGCGCCATCGAGGCCGGCGGCCGGCCGCTCATCGTCATGGGCACCCGCGCCGTGCGCGAGGCGCCGATGCTCCATGCCGCGAAGATCGTCGCCAAGACCGGCGCGCAGATCCGCGCCGAGGGCTCCAACGGCCGCATCGAGCGCGGCGTCGGCCGCATGGCGCTGGAGCGCGTGCCCTATCCGGTGGACGTGGCGCTCGCCGCCACCAAGGGCGTGACGCATCTCATTCTCGTCGGCGCCAAGGCGCCGGTCGCCTTCTTCGCCTATCCCGGCAAGCCCTCCATCCTCTATCCGCCAGAGGCCGAGGTCGTGACGCTGGCGCACTTCCACGAGGATGCCGAGGACGCGCTCGCCCGCCTCGCCGAGCGCCTCGGCGCGGACAAGGCCGTGCCGGTGCTCAACCAGCCGAAGCGGCCTGACCTGCCGAAGGGCGCACTCACGCAGGATTCGGTGGCTGCCGTCATCGGCCATCTCCTCCCGGAGAACGCCATCGTCACCGACGAATCGGTCACCACGGGGCGCAACTTCTTCAAGGACACCCATGGCGCTGCGCCGCATGACTGGCTGTCGCTGACCGGCGGCGCCATCGGCGAGGGCCTGCCGCTCGCCGTCGGCGCGGCTGTCGCCTGCCCCGACCGCAAGGTGGTGGCGCTACAGGCCGATGGCTCTGGCATGTATTCGTTGCAGGCGCTGTGGACCATGGCGCGCGAGAAGCTCGACGTGACCGTCTGCATCTGGGCGAATCGCGCCTATGCGATCCTCAAGGGCGAGCTCGCCAATGTCGGCGCGGAGAACCCGGGCCGGAAGGCGCATGACATGCTCTCGCTTGGTGATCCCGACCTCGACTGGGTGAAACTCGCCGCCGGCATGGGCGTCGAGGGCACGCGGGTCGAGACGGCGGAGGCCTTCGCCGACGCCTTCGCCGCCGCCAACCGCCGCAAGGGGCCCTTCCTCATCGAGGTGCTGCTCTGAGCCGTCCGTCCCTCGCAAGGCCGGTTGCCGACGCGTGACGGGAGCCTCCGCCACGCCCGGTTTCGCGCGTCGCTTCCTCTCGCTGATGGGGGAGGCGGGCTGGCGCACGGTTCTGCACGTGCTGCCCTATGCGGTCGCCTGCGGGGTGATCACCGAGGGGACACTGAGCCTTCGGCTGACGCTGCCGTGGAAGCTGCCGATGGTGGCGCTGGTCCTCGCCAGCCTCTTCATCGCCGTGCTGCTCGCGGCCCATGTCGCGAGCCTGCGGCTCGCCGTGCGGGCCGGGCGGGAGCCCGCGCCGATCCGCCATCTCTTCCGCAGGGCCTGGCGCATCGGCGTCGAGAGCGCCACGATCGGGCTGGTCGGCGCCATCGCCGCGCTCGCGCTGGTCGGCGTGCTCGACCTCGTCATCGCCGCGGCCCCGCCCGCGGAGGGTGCGGTCTGGCCGCAGGCGGCCCTGCGCGCCATCGCCACGCTGTCGGGTCTGGCGGCGCTGCTGGTGATGCTCGCGGGGGGAACGGCCCTGGCGGGTTCGACGTTCGGTGCCGTCGTTGGCCTCGCGGATGCGGGTCGCCGCCTGTTCACGCTGTCCGAGCGGACAACCGCCGTGATCTGCACGGCCATCCTCGCTGCGACGGTCCTCGCCATCCTGGCGACCCGGCTGAGCATCACGATCGATGCGGGTCCGCCGATCATCGCCGCGGCACTCGCCAAGGCCGTCGGCTTCCTCGCCATGATCGTGCCGCTCGGGGCGGGGGCGGCGCTTCTCGCCGAGGAGTGAGCAGACATGAAAAAGGGCCGGCGCTTCAGCGACGACCCTTCGATGATTCCCTCAGATCGGGAGAAGCGTCAGGCCTGGCCTTCCTTGCGGCGCAGGCGGACGACGACGTCGACACGGGCCACTTCGTAGCCCTCCGGCGCTGCGGGGAGCTTGTCCACGCCGATATGCGGGCCGGGAATGTCGAAGACGGTGGTCTCGCCCTCGACGATGAAATGGTGGTGATCCGACAGGTTGGTGTCGAAATAGGCCTTCGAGCCGTCAACCGCGATCTCGCGCAGCAGGCCAGCCTCGGTGAACTGGTGCAGCGTGTTGTAGACGGTGGCGAGCGACACGGGCACGCGGGCCTTGGTGGCCTCGTCGTAGAGCATCTCGGCGGTGACGTGCCGGTCGCCCTTGGCGAAGAGGATCCAGCCGAGCGCCATGCGCTGGCGCGTCGGGCGCAGGCCCACCTCGCGCAGCATGGTGCGCACGTCGTGGATCGGGCAGCCGGTCTTCTGCAGCAGTGTCACGCGCTCCTGCGCCGAGAGCTTGGCGCCCTCGGTTTGCGGCGCATCCTGATAGGTCACGTCGATGAGCGTGCGGATCGTCATGGTCCTCTTTTATGATCGCCGCGGCGACTTTGCAAGGCGTTCGCAACCCGTACGGAACCGGCCTGCAACCATGGGGCGGTGTTTCCCGCCGGAAACTCCCGGTGACGGATACACATCAACGGCCTTTTGCCCCTCCCGTACCCCTGTGTTAGACAGCACCCCCACCCCGGCCGCCATGCGCGGCCCCCAGAGGAATGCGGACAGTCCAAGCGATGAGCGAGCGCAAGTCGAGTTTCACCTATGAAGAGCTTCTGGCCTGCGGGCGTGGCGAGCTCTTCGGGCCCGGAAATGCGCAGCTCCCCCTTCCGCCCATGCTGATGTTCGACCGCATCACCTCGATCGGCGAGGATGGCGGCGCCAACAACAAGGGCCACGTGGTCGCCGAATTCGACATCAAGCCCGACCTCTGGTTCTTCCCCTGCCATTTCCAGGGCGACCCGGTCATGCCGGGCTGCCTTGGCCTCGATGCCCTCTGGCAGCTCACCGGCTTCCATCTCGGCTGGCTCGGCCTGCCGGGCCGCGGCCGGGCGCTGGGCGTCGGCGAGGTGAAATTTTCCGAGCAGGTGCTGCCGACGACCAAGAAGGTCGTCTATGGCGTCGATTTCAAGCGCATCTTCAAGTCCAAGCTGGTCCTCGGCATTGCCGACGGCTGGCTGGAAGCGGACGGAAAGCGCATCTACGAGGTCAAGGACATGCGGGTCGGCCTTTTCACCGCCGCCTGACGTCCCCACCTAGGTCCGTGGGCCCCTGAGGCCCCGCAACATCAAGAGGCCCTCATGCGCCGCGTCGTCGTCACCGGAATGGGCATCGTCTCCTCCATCGGCAACAACACCAACGAGGTGCTCGCCTCGCTGCGGGAGGCCAAGAGCGGAATCGCGATTGATCCGTCGTTCATCGAGCACGGCTTCCGATCGCAGATTTCCGGCGCGCCCACCCTCGATCCGACCACCATGCTCGATCGCCGCGCCATGCGTTTCCACGGCGGCGGCACTGCCTGGAACCATGTCGCGATGGATCAGGCGATCCTCGATGCGGGCCTGGAGGCCGGCGAGATCTCCAACGAGCGCACCGGCATCATCATGGGCTCGGGTGGCCCGTCCACCCGCGCGCTGATCGATGCCTATGAAAAGGCCAAGGAGAGCGGCAATTCCAAGCGCGTCGGCCCCTTCGCCGTGCCGAAGGGGATGTCGTCCACCGCTTCGGCGACGCTCGCCACCTGGTTCAAGATCAAGGGCGTCAACTATTCGATCTCCTCGGCCTGCGCGACGTCGAATCACTGCATCGGCAACGCCTACGAGATGATCCAGTGGGGCAAGCAGGACATCGTCTTCGCCGGCGGTTGCGAGGAGCTGGACTGGACCCTCTCGGTTCTCTTCGACGCCATGGGCGCCATGTCCACCAAGTACAATGACCGGCCGTCCACCGCCTCGCGCGCCTATGACGCCAACCGCGACGGCTTCGTCATCGCCGGCGGCGCCGGCGTGGTGGTGCTGGAGGAGTATGAGCACGCCAAGGCGCGCGGCGCGAAGATCTATGCCGAGATCGCCGGCTATGGCGCGACCTCCGACGGTTACGACATGGTCGCCCCCTCGGGCGAGGGCGCGGTGCGCTGCATGCGCATGGCGCTGCAGGGCGTGGGTCCGAAGGTCGACTATATCAATCCGCACGGCACCTCGACGCCGGTGGGCGATATCAAGGAGATCGAGGCCATCCGCGAGGTCTTCGGCGGCGCCGACAAGAGCCCGCCAATCTCCGCCACCAAGTCGCTGACCGGCCATTCGCTTGGCGCGACGGGCGTGCAGGAGGCGATCTATTCGCTGCTGATGATGAACAACGGCTTCATCTGCGAGAGCGCCCATATCGAGGAGCTCGATCCGGAGGTCGCCGACATGCCGATCGTCCGCAAGCGAATCGACAATGCCAAGCTCGGCGTGGTCGTGTCGAATTCCTTCGGTTTCGGCGGCACCAACGCCACGATCGTGCTGAAGAACGTCGACGCTTGAGGACGGCCTCGCCGTCATACAAGCTGTCACCGGACGGTCGCAGTGGCGTGGCACAGGGGATAGATCGTCCCCTGACTCGTGAACGCCCATGTGGACTGACCGGTTTGCGCATCCCCGCCTTAGGGTCGTCGGTCGCGGCCCGGAGGCTGACCCCGAATCCAGGAGCTCGCGCGTGAGCGGATTGATGAAGGGCCGTCGCGGCCTGATCATGGGAGTGGCGAACGACCATTCCATCGCCTGGGGCATTGCCCGCACGCTGGCCGCCCACGGCGCCGAACTCGCCTTCACCTATCAGGGCGATGCGCTGGGCAAGCGCGTGAAGCCGCTTGCCGACAGCATCGGCTCGACGCTGGTCCTGCCCTGCGACGTCGAGGACGTGGCGACGTTGGATGCCACCTTCGCCCGCATCGGCGAGACCTGGGGCGGGCTCGACTTCGTCGTCCATGCCATCGGCTTCTCCGACAAGAGCGAGCTGAAGGGCCGCTATGCCGACACGACCCGCGATAACTTCTCGCGGACCATGGTCATTTCCTGCTTCTCCTTCACGGAAGTCGCCAAGCGGGCCGTGCCGCTGATGCAGCCGGGCGGCACACTCCTGACGCTGACCTATGGCGGCTCGACCCGCGTCATGCCGAATTACAACGTCATGGGCGTCGCCAAGGCGGGGCTCGAGGCCTCGGTGCGCTACCTCGCCGCCGATTTCGGCCCGCTCGGCATCCGCGTCAACGCGCTGTCGCCCGGTCCGGTGCGCACGCTGGCCGGCGCCGGCATTTCCGACGCGCGGCTGATGTTCAACTTCCAGAAGCGCCATGCGCCGCTGCGCCGGACCGTGTCGCTCGACGATATCGGCGGCTCGGCGCTCTACCTGCTGTCGGATCTGTCGGGCGGCGTCACCGGCGAGGTCCACCACGTCGATTCCGGCTACAACATCATCTCCATGCCCCGTCCTGACGCGCTGAAGACGCTGGATGCGGCGGAGCAGGCGGTGGAGGACGCGGCCGGTCGCCGCGCCGGCGAGGCCGCCGAGTAAGGCCCCTCCACCAGTCCGTGAGACATTGCGAGCCCGCCTGCGAAAAAAAATCGCAGCGGGCTCGAACCTTTTTCGCGGTCAACGAGACCCATGGATATCAGGGGCACTTGAGCCCCTCAGATCCAAAAGGGGAACCGCCATGAACCGCTTCAAGACCTTCGCTCTCGCCGCCGCCGCCGTCGCCACCCTGTCGGTCGGCATCTCATCCCAGGCCGAGGCCGGCCCCTGGCATCGCCGCCACCTCGCCTGGGGTGTCGGCGCCCTCGCCACGGGCGTGATCGTCGGCGGCGCCATCGCCGCAGCCAACTCCCGGGCCTACGCTTCCGAGTGCTACCTGACCCGCCGCTGGGTCGACACCCCCTACGGCATGGAGCGCCGCACGGTCCGCGTCTGCGAGTGATCGCAGCCAGCGAAACGCCGACAGCGCCCCGACCTCCAATCCCGCGATGTCTGCGGAAGCCCCGGCCATGCACCGGGGCTTTTCGCCGTTCAGAGCTCAGCGCGGCAGGGCGAGAAGATCCTCGTGGCCGACATGGCAGGTGACGCCGGCCTGCCGCGCGGCGAGCCAGGCGGCGATGTCGGCTTGCGGCACGCGGCCGGTCTCGCTGACAGCGCCGGCAAAGCCGGTGACGAGCTCGCGCGCAAGGTCGCTGAAGGTTTCGTCTAGCCGCCAGGGGCTCGGCGCCCGCTCCACCGCATAGCCCTTGGCCGAGAAGGCCTCGGCCATGGCGGCGGTGGCGCGCGGGCCGGCGGCCGGGCCGAAACCCTTGTCGGTGCCCTGATGGGCATGGAAGGCGGCAAGCATCGCGGTGTCGGCGGGATGCGTCGGGTCCCAGCGCTCGGTGCCGTCATAGGTCAGCACCGTGTAGAGCGGCAGCGCCCGCGCCGCGAGAACCGCGACGAAGCGGGCGATCCAGGCCTCGGAGACGAGGTCGAAAAGGGCGGCGGCGGTGACGAGGTCGGTATCGGCGGGGAAGACGGCGTCGAGGTCGCCGTTGAGGTCGGCCTGGTGGAAGGAGACGGTGAGGATCTTCGCGCCCTTGGTGAGGACGAGGGCGGTGCCCGCCTCCTCGGCGCGGTCGGCCCAGGCGGCGAGGCGCTGGCGCGCGGCGGCGAGCAGCACCGGATCGTAGTCGACGAGGCGCCAGGACTGCCGGTCGGGCAGGGCGCGCCAGGTGCCGCGCAGGTTCGAGCCGGCGCCGCAGCCGAGATCGACCACGCTCACCTGGTCGCGGTCACCGAACTGGGTGGCGAGCCGCGACAGGAGATGGGCGGAGCGGGCGGCATGGTCGGCCGGTTCGCGCAGGGCCAGCCAGTCGGGTGAGAAGCTCATCGCGGGGGCCCCGGGTGCTGGGAATGGGAGTGGGTGCCCGTCGCGAGTTCCGCGACGACGGTGGCGACGATGCGGGCGGTGTCGTCCCAGCCCGGCAGGGTGCGGCCGGCCTCGAAGGAGCGGGCGGCGAGGTCGGCGCGCATGCGCGGGCTCTGGATGAGGCGCGACAGGGCGGCCGACAGGGCCAGCGCATCGTCAGGCGGCACCTTCACCGCCGCGCCGTCCGGCACGGTCTCGGCCGCCGCACCGCCGGTGGTGGTGATGATGGGCAGGCCGCGGGCCATGGCCTCGGCCAGCACCATGCCATAGCCCTCGTAGCGCGAGGGCATGACGAAGAGGTCGGCCTGTGCGTAGAGGGCGTCGATCTCCGCATCGGAGATGGCGCCGGTGAGAGTGACGCGCGCCTCGAGGCCGTGGTGGCGGATCGCCTCGCGCAGCGCGGCATGGACCTCCGGGGCGCGGTCGGTCGCCCCGGCGATGATGAGCCGCCAGGCCTCGCCCTGGAGCCGCGCCAGCGCCGCGACCAGGACGTCATAGCCCTTGCGGGCGGAGATGGCGCCGACGGTGAGGATGGTCGGCTCCGGCCGCCCGGAGCCGGTCGCGCGCGGCGCCGGGGCGGTACCGGGCTCGGCGACGGTGATACGGTCCGCCGGGACCGCATAATCCTCGGTGAGGATGCGGCCGGTGATCCGGCTCGTCACGACGATGCGGCGGGCATGGACGAGGGCGGCGGCCTCGCTCGCCTTCAGCCGCGCGGCCGTGTCGGCGGCAAGGCCGCTCTCCAGCGCCAGCGGATGATGGACGAGCGCGACGATGGGGCTCTTCACCGACAGGCAGATGCTCTCCGGCAGGGCTCCATAGGCGAGACCATCAACGAGGACGACACGGTCGGCGGGCTGCGAGACCAGAAGCCCTGCCGTGCGCAGCAGATCATCCTGCGGGGGAAACGGGAACGAGCCCGGCAGGGGGAGATGGTCGAACTCGACGCCATGGGCGCTGGCGCGCGCCAGCACCTCGCGGTCATAGCGATAGCCCCCCGTCGGGGTGGCGAGGTCACCGGGAATGGCGAAGGTCGCGGTGATCATCGACGCCCGGACCGCTGGGTCAGGCCGCCGCCGGCAGCGGCGCCTCGTAGGTGGCGCGGGCGAGATCATGCTCGTGCAGCGTCACGCGGATCTTGGCGAGGCCATTGGCATCGGCGCCGAGCGCGCCGGAACGGGCCGCGTCTGCCATGCGGTCGAAGACATATTTGCAGAGGAACTCGGTGGTGGTGAGCTTGCCGGCGAATTCCGGCAGCGTGTCGAGGTCCTGGTAGGCGAGGCGCTTCAGCGTCTTCCCGAGCACGTCGAGGGCCGCGCCGATATCCACCACGACGTTCTGGGCGGTCAGCGTCTCGCGGAAGAAGGCGACGTCGATGACGAAGCTCGCGCCGTGCTTGCCCTGGGCCGGCCCGAAGAAGGGATCGGGCAGGGAATGGGCGATCATGATGCGGTCGCGGACTTCGACGGAATACATGGGACCTCTCGGATCAGTAGGTGACGGCGGTCATGAGACCATGCGCGCCGGGCTCGAGGATACGGGGCAGGGCGGCGGGGAGATCGTCGAAGGCGACCTCGGCGGTGATGAGCTGGTCAAGGCGGTCGTCGGCGAGGAGCTCGAGCGCCTTGGCGAGACGTCTCGCATACGACCAGCGGGCGCGCCTGGATGTGGCGACCATGCCGACCTGCGAGGAGATGAGCTTCAGGCGCTTGGAGTGAAAGCCGGCGCCGAGCGGCACGGCCGGGTCCTGGTCGCCGAACCACGAGAGCTCGACGACGGTCGCCTCGTCGCCGCAGCAGGCGAGGGCGCAGGCAAGGCCGCCCGAGGTCGCCGAGGCATGGAAGGCGACGTCGCAGTCGGCGGGCCCGTCCAGCGGCTTCGAGAACTTCACGCCGAACAGCTTGGCGAAATCGCGCCGCGACGGCTCGGGATCGACCAGAGTCACCTCCGTGCCGGGGATCTCCGAGACGATGGCGGTGACGAGAAGGCCGAGGACGCCGCCGCCGACCACGACGATGCGGTCGCCCGGGCCGGCGCCGGAATCCCAGACGGCGTTGAGCGCCGTTTCCATGTTGGCGGCGAGGATGGCGCGGCGGGCCGGCACGCCCTCCGGCACCGGGATGACCGAGACCTTGTCGGTCGGGGCGATGAAGCGCGTCTGGTGGGGGCCAAGGGTGAAGACGGTGCGGCCGACCAGGGCCTCCGGCCCGGCCTCGACGACGCCGACGGCGCAGTAGCCGTATTTGACGGGGAACGGGAACTCGCCCTCCTGCAGCGGGCAGCGCATCCGCTCGCGCTCGGGTGCGGCAACAAGTCCGTTGAAGACGAGCCTTTCCGTGCCGCGGCTGACACCGCTATAGAGCATGCGGATCTCGGCGTCGGCCGGACGGCGTTCATCCAGCGTTGTCTCGCGCAGGTCTACGGTGCGGCGCGAGGCGTACCAGAGGGCTCGGGCGGTCGCCGCCATGTCGCATTCTCCCGCATCGCCGCCCGGACCGGGCGACGGAGGCTCATCGATGAACGATCTATCGCCGTTTCCGGCCGCGACCGGTGAGAGCCGGCCGCCCGAGGGCTCTACGACGCCGGCGGGTATCCAGTCCACGGCAGAATTGCGCCGCCGCCGGCTGATCGTCCTCGGTCTGAACGTCGCGACGTGGTTCGTCCTGAACGCGGCGGCCTGGTCGATCCTCGGCTCCGGCGGCTGGACGATTGTCGACATCGTCCTCGCGCTCGCCTTCGCCATCGCCACCCCCTGGACCGTCCTCGGCTTCTGGAACGCGCTGATCGGCCTTTGGCTTCTCCATGGCGACAAGGATGCGATGGAGGAGGTTGCCCCCTTCGCTGGGGCTGGCGACCTGCCGACGCCGCTCGGCATCCGCACCGCCGTATTCATGACGCTGCGCAACGAGGACCCGGAGCGGGCCATCGCGCGGCTCAAGATCGTCAAGGCGAGCATCGATGCCACCGGCGAGGGTTCGCAGTTCGACTATTTCATCCTCTCCGACACCAACCGCGACGATATCGGCGAGCGCGAGGCGGTGGCCGCCGCCGCCTTCGCCGCGGAGGCTGGCGAGGGGCGGGTGGTCTATCGCCGCCGCACCGTCAATACCGGCTTCAAGGCCGGCAATGTCCGCGACTTCCTCGACCGTTGGGGTGCCCGCTACGAGCTGATGCTGCCGCTCGATGCCGACAGCCTCATGTCGGGCGCCACCATCGTGAAGCATGTCCGGATGATGCAGGCCTATCCGCGGCTCGGCATCCTGCAGAGCCTCGTCGTCGGCATGCCCTCGTCCTCGGCCTTCGCCCGCATCTTCCAGTTCGGCATGCGCCAGGGCATGCGCTCCTACACGATGGGCCAGGCCTGGTGGGTCGGCGATTGCGGGCCGTTCTGGGGCCACAACGCCCTCGTGCGCATCCGCCCGTTCATGGAGCAGTGCCACCTGCCGATGCTGTCGGGCGAGCCGCCGCTTGGCGGCCACATCCTCTCGCATGACCAGGTCGAGGCGACCTTCATGCGCCGCGCCGGCTATGAGGTGCGCGTGCTGCCCGTCGAGGAGGGCTCCTGGGAGGAGAACCCGCCGACCATCCTCGAATTCTCGCGCCGCGACGTGCGCTGGTGCCAGGGCAACATGCAATATGTGAAGCTTCTGGACGAGAAGGGGCTGAAGCCCATCAGCCGCTTCCAGCTGGTCTGGGCCATCCTGATGTTCGTTGGCGTCCCGGCCTGGACGCTGATGATCACGCTCTCGCCCTTCCTCGCCTGGCACGGGCCGAGCAGCGCCGCCTTCCCGACGACCTTCGCCGCTGTCGTCTATGTGCTGTTCTTCGCCATGTACCTGATGCCGAAGATCGCCGGCTTCGCCGATATCCTGATGACCGAGGACGGAACGGAACGCTATGGCGGGCGCGGCCGTTTCATTGCCGCCGCCGCCACCGAGCTGGTCTTCTCCTTCCTGCTCGGCGCGCTCACCTCGTTCCGCATCACGGTGTTCATGATCGGCCTCGCCTTCGGCAAGTCGGTGACCTGGGGCGGCCAGCAGCGCGACGCCATGGCGCTGTCCTGGCGCGAGGCCTGGGACGCGTTCTGGCCGCAGATGGCCTTCGGCTGGGTGATCTTCGGTCTTCTCTGGATGGCTTCGCCCACGGCTGCGCTCTGGTCGCTGCCGCTCACCGCCGGCTTCCTCATCGCCGTGCCCTTCGCGGTGCTCACCGCCTCGCCGGCCCTCGGCCGGCTCTTCGTCTCGACGCGCTTCTGCGGCATTCCGGAGGAGTTCGAAACGCCTGACGAAATCGCCAAGGCGCGCGCAGCATGAGTGACCTCGACCAGCGCATTGCCGAGATGGTGGCGGTCGCCCGCTCCGTCGTCACCTATCACGGCGACCCCGCAAAGCGGGCCGCCATGGACGCGCTCTACGGCCGGTTCATCCGGCCGGGGGGCCTTGCCTTCGACATCGGCAGCCATGTCGGCGACCGGGTCGCAAGCTTCCGCCGCCTCGGCGCGCGGGTGGTGGCGCTGGAGCCCCAGCCGGGGCCTGCGGGCGTCATCGCGCGGCTCTTCGCGGACGATGCTGCGGTCACGCTCCGGCAGGCTGCCTGCGGCGCCACGGCCGGCGAGATCACGCTGAAGGTCAACACCGCCAATCCCACCGTCACCACCGCTTCGGCAGCCTTCGTCGCCTCGGCGGCGGGGGCCGGCGGCTGGGAGGGCCAGGTCTGGGACCGCGAGATCACCGTGCCCTGCCTCACCCTCGACGGGCTGATCGCCGACCATGGCGTGCCGGACTTCGTGAAGATCGATGTCGAGGGCTTCGAGGCCGATGTGCTGGCGGGGCTGTCGCGGCCCATCCCGGCGCTGTCCTTCGAGTTCACCACGATCCAGCGCGACGTGGCCTTTGCCTGCCTCGACCGCCTCGCGGCGCTTGGCCCCTATCGCTTCGACGTGGCGCTCGGCGAGAGCCAGCAGATGACCTTCGGCTCTGCCGTCGACAGGGACGCCATGGCCGCCCATATCGCCGACTTGCCGCACGAGGCCAATTCCGGCGACGTCTATGCGGTTCTCGCCAAGGGTTGATCCTATGCGTCTCGTCCTCGCCGCTGCCGCGCTTCTCCTCGCCACCGCCGCCCGGGCGGCGAGCCTCGACGGGCTGCCGGTGGAGATCACCAATGCCTCCGAGCCGGTGCTCTGCGCCGAGAAGGACAATGTCACGCTGAACCTCGCCAGCGGCGCGGTTCGCGCCTTCCGCATCGAGGCCGCCCATCCCGCCTATATCGGCTCGCTGGCCGTCGACCGCTTCGCGCCGGACTGGACCGCCTGCCCGATGAAGGAGGAGGCGCTGGCCCAGCCCATGCCGCAGCGCATCACCCTCTACGAGACGGTGGAGTGGCAGGTCATCGGCTATCGCGAGCAGCGCTTCTGGCGCAATGCCGACACGACCGTCAGGGTCGGCGACCGGGTGGAGAAGGACATCCACCTGCTGCAGATCTGGTACCGGTTCCGCGACCGTGCCGAGGAGGTCCTCGTCCTCTATCCGACCGATGGCTATTGGCGCGCCAGGCCGCTGCCGCCCTCGAACCTGCGCTGGACGGCCTATGGCTCGTCGTTCCTCATCGGCCCGGTCGTGGTGGAGGGCCGGCCCATCGTGAAGATCCGCGACGTCACCTTTGATCCCGCGACCAAGACCTTCACGCTGACCTATCCCGACGGCAATGTCGCGACGGTGCAGCTCTCGACGCTGAACCAGGAGCTGCTCGGCCTCGATGTCACCTTTGCCCGGCCGATCAGTGGCGGGCCTTTCGCGGCGCTGCGCTCGATGTACATCACCGAGTTCAACGCCGATGTCGCCCGCATCGCAGTGCGTGAGAAAGATGCGCCGGGCTGGCGCGAGGAGCCGATCATGGGGTTCCGCCGGGCGAATGCCACCGACCTCTGGGCGGGCCGGCTCTCGGCCTCGCGCCACAACACCTCCGCGCCCGACATGGTGTTCAACGCCTTCCGGGCCGAGCCGCCGAAGGCCTCGGAGCCGCGGATCGAGCGTTGACGCAGCGTACTTCGGGAGGCGGCATCCACGGGAACGCCGCCGCTCACCGGGTGTTCAGGTTTGTCGGACTAGATTACCCGTCCTTCTTGATCCTTCCTCAAGGTTTGACTTCATGCACCGTCGCATCCGCAAGGCCGTGTTCCCGGTCGCCGGTCTCGGCACGCGTTTCCTGCCCGCCACCAAGGCCATTCCGAAGGAGATGCTGACGGTCGTGGACCGGCCGGTGATCCAGCATGTCGTCGATGAGGCGCGCGAGGCGGGCATCGAGCATTTCGTTTTCGTCACCGGTCGCAACAAACAGGTGATCGAGGATCATTTCGACAAGGCTTTCGAACTCGATACGACGCTCGCCGGGCGCAACAAGACGGCGCAACTCGAGGAGCTCAAGCGCGATCTGCCGGCTGCCGGCGCCACCTCCTTCACCCGCCAGCAGGAGCCGCTCGGCCTTGGCCACGCCGTCTGGTGCGCCCGCGACATCGTCGGCGATGAGCCTTTCGCGCTGCTTCTGCCGGATATGCTCCACCTCGCCAAGTCTGGCTCGAAGGGCTGCATCGCCGCGATGATCGAGGCCTACAACGCCACCGGCGGCAATTATGTCGCCGGCTACGAGGTGCCGGACAGCGAAACCCACCAGTACGGCATCATCGGCAAGGGCAAGGCGGCCGCTGCCGGCGCCTATGAGATCGCCGCCATGGTGGAGAAGCCGCCGAAGGGCACCGCGCCCTCCAATGTCGCCATTTCCGGCCGCTACATCCTCCAGCCCGAGATCTTCAAGATCCTCGAGACGCAGGAGCGCGGCGCCGGCGGCGAGATCCAGCTGACCGATGGCATGCTGAAGCTGAAGGACCGCCAGCCCTTCTTTGGCTTCACCTTCGATGGCGAGATTCACGACACCGGCACCAAGCTCGGCTTCCTCACAGCTAATCTCGCCTATGCGCTGCGCCGCGACGACCTGTCTGGCCCGCTCAAAGCCGAGATCGCCCGTCTCAAGGTCTGACCCGGCGCTCTAGAGCGGTTTCCGATCTGACTGCATCAGATCGGCCGCTCTATCTCGTTGTTTTATCGCATCATCTCATCCATCAACCGGTGCCCACTTGATGGGATGATGCTCTAGCGCTGGAGCCTCAGGCCGAGCAGGAAGACGTTGGCGGAATAGCTGGCATCGGCGGTGTTCGACTGCAGGGTCTCGCGGCGGATCTCGCCGCGGATCTGCAGGGCACGCGAGGCCCGGTAGACGAGGCCGAGGGAGGCCACGGTGCGCTGGTCGACGCGGCTCGTGCCGCGATAGGTGTCGTGGCCATAGGCAAAGCGTGCCGTGCCCACCAGCCAGCGGCGGAAGGCATGTTCCAGTTCCACCGACGCGTCGCGCTTCTCGATGCCGGAGGCGCCCGTCGTGAAGCTCTCGTCGATGGTCGACCGCGCTGTGAAACGCACCGTGGTGAGCGCCGTCGCCGCCCAGACGAGCGAGGCATCGAGCACCGGTACGGCGACGTCGCCGAAGGTCGGGTCGAGATTGTCACGCCGGAGATAGCCGGCCGAGATTTCGCCGGTTAGCAGCCGCGTCAGCTCGAAGGTGGTTCCGATGCGGAAGGTCATGGTGGACGACCCCTGCAGCGTGCCGCCGCTCGACAGGCGCTGGTCGAAACGCCGCTGCTCCAGCGCCGCCTCGACGAAGGGGCGCAGGCCGGGCGTCAGCTCGTAGGAGGTCCTCAGGCGGCCACCGATGGCGTTGTAGTCGCGCCCGCTCTGGGTGAGCACGGTTCCGGCATTGGTGATGGCGTCATCGTAGATGAAGCGGTCGAAGGTGCCGCGCAGCGTCACCTGCACGCGGCCGATGTCCTGCACCAGGCCGGCACTGCCGCCGACCTGATGGATCAGCGGCAGGTTGCGCAGGCCGGTGGGCGAGGAGGGCAGGTTCGACGAGCCCGGTGAATTGGTGTTGAGCGTGTAGCGGCCCTCCGTCTCCACCCGCGTGTCGCGTGTCACGTCCAGGCGGCCGGTGACGACGGCATTGACCTCCGGCCGGTTGACGCCGGGATCGGAGAAATAGGCGGAGTAAGTGCCGCGCAGCCGCGCCGTCACCTCATGCCGCGACCAGTCGGAGCGGGCCTGCAATTCGCCGTAGGACTGGGTGAACAGCGAGCCGGGGCTTCCAGCCGTCAGGCGCCGCGGGTTGGAATCATAGCCGAGCGTGGCATCTGCTGTCGGCGTGACGATGAACGAGCCGACGCGGATGCCGGTGGGCGCGAAGGGGTCGGCCTCGGCCGACGACCGCCGGTCGAAGGAGATCACCTCGCCGGTGCGCGGGTCGATGACGACGTTGCGGCCGAGCGGGTTGGCATTGGGCAGGACGCGGCCGGAGGGCTGCTGCACACGGTCGGAGACGATTGGCACGTCGACGGGGCGGCGCGGCTGCAACGGCGGCGCGACGCCGCGCCGGCCGGAGGACAGGGCCAGCGAATCCTGTCGCGACGGGCTGAGCGTGCTGGCGGCGCTGGCGCCGGTGGTCGGGGCCGGCAAGGTCCTCAGGCCGAGGTTGCGGGCATTGGCGGCAGGCTCCGGCGGTCGGCGCGGCAGGCGTCCGGTGCGGGGATTGGCGACGGGAGCGGGGCGCGAGGTCGGACGGGGCGCGGGTCGGGTCACCGGCGCGGGGCCTGCGACACCTGCCTCGGCGGCGAGCGGTGAGGGGCGTGCCGGCCGGATCGCCCAGGGCGCGCGGCGGGCGTCGCCACGGGCGCGCTCCCGTTGCGCTGCGACGGTGCGCGACTCGCCGGGAGCGGGCGGCGGCGCGTCGGTCCTGAGGCCGGCGGCCTCGGCATCGGTGCGCGGGACCGCGCCCGCATCAGCTTCGGGAGGCTCCACGGGTGCGAGTCCCTGCCAGCCCGTCTCACCTGCCGTGTCGCTGCCGCCGGGCGGCTGAGTCGTCCGCAGGCGCTGGGCATGCGCGCTCACGCCCGTCCAGCCAAGGACGAGCGCCATCAGGCTGGCACCCCAGATGAGACGGGCGGTTCGACCCAAGACGCGCGTATCCCCCGCAATTTCATCAACCAGAGGTAAAGAACCATGGTTAACGAGGCGTTGACGGGCCCTGCGCCTGCGGAGGTCGCCTCTCCGGTCTCACCGTGCTAAGCACCGCCACCACCGTGCTTCCAGCGCGACCCAAGGCCGGCCGATGCCGGCCCATCCGACGTGACCATGGCAGACCGCTCCACATCCTCTCCCGCCATCGACTCGGCGCTCCGCACCCTGTCCGTCGAGGCTGCCGGCCTCGCCGCGCTCAACGCCGCCCTGTCGAACGGGCTCGGCGAACCCTTTGCGGCGGCGGTCGCGCTGCTGAAGCGGGTGCAGGGCCGCGTCATCGTCACCGGCATGGGCAAGTCCGGCCATGTCGGCCGGAAGATTGCCGCGACGCTTGCGTCGACCGGCACGCCGGCCTTCTTCGTCCATCCCGGCGAGGCGAGCCATGGCGACCTCGGCATGGTGACAGGCGACGATGCCATCCTCGCGCTGTCCTGGTCCGGCGAGACGGTGGAGCTGCGCGACCTCGTGGCCTTCTCGCGCCGCTTTGCCGTCGGCCTCGTCGCCATTACCTCGGACGCCGAATCGGCGCTCGGCAAGGCGGCCGACGTCGTGCTCGCCCTGCCGCGGGCGGAGGAGGCCTGCCCGAACGGCCTCGCGCCCACCACCTCGACGCTGATGCAGCTCGCGGTCGGCGACGCTCTCGCCATCGCCCTGCTCGAGGAGCGTGGCTTCACGGCGGCCGATTTCCGTACCTACCATCCCGGCGGCAAGCTCGGCGCCGTCCTCGCGCAGGTTCGCGACGTCATGCACAGCGCCGCAGCCCTGCCCCTGAAGCCGGTCGGCACGGCAATGAGCGAGGTGCTCATCGAGATGACAGCCAAGGGCTTCGGCTGCTGCGGCGTCGTCGATGCGGCGGGGCTGCTCGCCGGCATCGTCACCGATGGCGACCTCCGGCGTCACATGAAGGGCGATCTTCTGGCTCTTCCCGTCGAGACGGTGATGACGCGCGCACCGAAGACGGCGCGGCCCGATCAGCTCGCCAGCGAGATCCTCGATCTCATGAACCGCAGCAAGATCACCGCGCTCTTCGCGGTGGAGGGTGGCCGCCCCGTCGGCATCCTGCACCTCCACGACCTCCTGCGGGCAGGCGTGGCGTGAGCGCGTCAGCCGATCCGCGCGACATCCGGCGCGGCATGGGGCTTATGACGCTCGGCATGCTGCTCTTCGCCACCAACGATGCGCTGGTGAAGGCCCATATGGAGGCCCTCTCGGTGGCGCAGGCGCTGGGGGTGCGCGGCATCTTCGCAACCATCGGCGTTGCGGCCTTCCTCATGGCCTCGGGCACGCGCCTGACGCTTGCCGGCTACTGGCATCCGCTGGTGGTCGGGCGCTCGCTCGCCGAGGGGCTCGCCGTGTTCTTCCTGTTCCAGGCGTTGTGGCGCATGCCGATCGGCGATGTCACGGCGGTCTCGCAGTCCATGCCGCTGTTCCTCCTGCCCATCGCCGTTCTGGTGCTCGGCGAGAAGGTGACGCCGGTGCAATGGGCGCTCGTCATCCTCGGCTTCCTCGGCATCGTGCTGATCGCCAAGCCCGCCTCGGCGGGCTTCGACCCGGCCATCGGCCTCGTCATCGGCACGACCATCTGTTTCGTGCTGCGCGACGTGACGGTGAAGTTCATCCCGCCGCACATCACCTCGGCCACGGTCACCTTCTCGACGGTCAGCGTCGTCATGGCGGCAGCACTGGCGCTCGCGACCATCCAAGGCCTCGGCCCCATGGGCGTGAAGCAGACGGGGATGCTGGGCCTCGCGGGGCTTCTGCTCGCGGCCGGCCAGGCGGCGATCATCACTGCGCTGCGCATGGCGCCGGTCTCGCAGGTCGGGCCGTTCAACTATACCAAGACCGCCTTCGCCGTGGTCATCGGCATCATCTTCTTCGGCGAGCGGCCGGACCTCATCACCGCGGCCGGTATCGGCCTCGTCGTCCTGTCCGGCATCGCCATCGCCGCGGGGCTCGGTCGTCCCAGGGCCTGAGTTCAGCACCGGTTCAGGCTGGCCGCGGCAGGGGAGGGGCCCAGTGCCGCCGGAGCCCCCCGATGACGCCGATCCATCGCCGCGCCCTCCTCGCCGCCCTCCCCTGGCTGGCAGCCATACGCCCGGCCGAGGCCGCGGCACCTGCCCGCATCTATCTCATGCGCGGCCTCTTCGATGTCTTCTCCCTCGGCATGGACCGGCTCGCGAGCCACCTGCGCCGTGAGGGCCACAGGGCGACCGTTCTCGGCGTCGCCAGCGCCGACGCCCTCACTGCCGAGATCATCCGCCGCCGGCAGGCGATGCCGGAGGAGACCGTCGTCGTCATCGGCCATTCGCTCGGGGCGGATGCGGCCATCCGCACCGCCAATCGCGTCGCGGCGGCCGGCGCGGCCCCGCTCGCCCTCGTCGTCACCTTCGATCCGACCTCGCGCCAGGAATTGCGCGGCGGGGCGCGGCGGGTCGTGAACCTCTACCAGTCCAACAATGGCTGGGCGGTGCCGGTGAACCGGAGCGCCAGTTTCGCCGGCCGCTTCGCCAACGAGGACCTGCGCGATGCTTCCGGCATCAATCACCTGAACATCGACAAGATCGGCGCGCTGCACCGCCGCGTCATCGGATGGGTGGCGGAGGCGGTCGCCGAGGGCGAGGCGCCTAGCCGGCGAGCGCCCGCAGCACCACGACGCTGACGACGCCGGTCAGGATGACGCCGAGCAGCGGCAGGCGCATCGCTGCCAGGATGGTGATCGCGCCGGCGATCGTTTCCGGCCAGCCAGTGGCGAAGAGGGTCGGTGCGATGACGGCCGTGAGCACGGCCGGAGGAATGGCGTCGAGCGCCGCCTTGGCCCGGCCGGTGAGGGCCAGCCGCGCACCGACCATGAGGCCGGTGAGGCGGCAGGCATAGGTGCCGATCGCCATGCCGAGAATGGCGAGGAGGGTGGTCGCATCCATCGTCATGCGGCGGTCTCCGGCTCGGGGCGCCAGACGATGACCGCCATGGCCATGCCGGCGAAGGCCCCGGCCAGCACATGCCAGGGAGAGCCGAACGTCTGATGGACAAGGGTTGCCGCCGCAGCGCTGGCGACGACCACGGCGACATGGCGGCGCGTCGTCACGAAGCCGGCGACGAGGCCGATGAAGATGGCGGTGAAGGCGAAATCCGCGCCGAAGCGGCGTGGGTCGCCGATCAACGGGCCGACAATGGCGCCAAGCCAAGACCAGAAGACCCAGTTGACCCAGAAGACCGCGCCGGCGCCGAGGAAATAGGCAAGGGTCAGCCGGCGCGCCGCGGCGCGGCGTTCGGCCAGCGCCCAGTTCTCATCGGCGAGGACATGGAAGCCGAGGAGCCGCGCCCAGAGCGGCATGTGGCCGACCTTCGGGGCGAGCGAGGCGGCCATCAGCACGTAGCGGGCATTGATGAGCACGGTCGAGAGGATGATGCCGGCGATCGGCACCGGGCTCGTCCACATCTCGATGGCGGCGAGTTGCGCCCCGCCGGCGAAGACGAGGCCGGAGGAGAGCGCCACCGCGAAGGGCGACAGACCCTTGCCCGCGGCAACTGCGCCATAGAGCAGCGCGAGAGGCATGGCCGCGATCATGGCGGGTGCGAGCTCGGCAACGCCGTCGCGCCATTCGGAGAGGGGGCTCGCGGCGGAATCGGGGGGTGCCTCGGTCATGGGTCCTCAATGCCAGAGGCGGCGATCGTTCTCTTGAACGAAATGGACCCGGTCCGGTGTCGTCAGGCGGCGGCGCGGTCGCCGATGATCGCGCGGCGATAGGCGCCGGGCGGGACCCCGATCCGCGCCTTGAAGGCGCGCGTCAGATGGGCCTGGTCGGCAAAGCCGGTCTCGGCCGCCACCGCCGCCAGGGGAAGACCGGTGCGCAGCCGCTCCTGCGCGCGGCGCACGCGCACATCGACCAGATAGGCATGGGGCGTCATGCCGACCTCGCGGCGGAAGGCGCGGATGAGATGGTGGCGCGACCAGCCGGCCTCGGCGGCGAGATCGGCGAGGCAGAGATCCTCCTGGTGGCGCGCCTCGATCAGGTCGCGGACGCGGCGCACCGGACCGACCTCACAGCCCTCGCCGGCCGGGCGTACACCTGCATGGAGCACGAGGGTGCGGGCATAGGCGCGCAGCAGCAGTTCCTCGCCGGCGAGGCCGTCGCGGCCTGCTTCCAGCGCATGGTGCGCGGCGGAGAAGAGGCGCGCACCCTCGGGATCGTGCACCACCGGATCGCGGAAGAAGGGGGCTGCCGCTGCCGGTCGGCGACTCACGGCCTCGGCGAGGTCGCGCAGGAACGCCTCGCCCGGATAGGTCATGCGGTAGGAATAGCCGCCATCGGCCGGAGCGCCGTCGTGGACGTCCTGCGGCATGACGAAGACGAGGTCACCGGGGCCGGCATGGCCCTTCATGCCGAGGGCCGAGACCTTCTCGCGGCCGCTCTCGATCGTGCCGATGACGTAGGTCTCGTGCATGTGCGGCGGATAGACATGGGTGCGGAAGGTGGCGCTGAGGCAGTCGATGCCGTCGAGCCGGTGGGCCGCGAAGAAGCGCGCCGTCTCGCCAGCCGAGAGCGGCCCGAGGCTCATCGCGTCGCTGGGGTCGGTCGCGCCGGTCATCCGCGACCTCTTAGCACGGGTGGCGAGGGCCTCTTGAACAAAATCGCCCTGTTTGGGCGGCTTTCGGCCTCGCGACGTGCCATCCGCCGTCCGGCCTAAGCGATCATAGCCTTTGGTCCCCTTGATTTCGCGCCTCCGTCCATGAACACTCCGCCGTCCCGAGAGGCGGTACAAACCCGCCCGAAGGGACAAAAGCCCCCGACACGAGGGGTGGACGAGATAACGGGCGCATCGCCCGGACGAGGACCAGGGAGGATGCCGGTCGTGGACACCCACGCCGAGCCGCGCGGCGCGTCTGCCGCGCAGGACACGTTTCCGAAATTTCTGGCGCTGAACGCGACGCGTTTCGCCGACCGTCCCGCCATGCGCCACAAGGATCTGGGGATCTGGCGCACCTGGACCTGGCGCGACGTGGCGGTGGCGGTGCGCGCCTTCGCCCTCGGCCTCGGCGAGCTCGGCCTGAAGCGCGGCGACCGCGTCGCCATCGTCGGCCGCAACCGGCCGAAGCTCTACTGGTCCATGGCCGCCATCCAGGCCTGGGGCGGCATTCCCGTGCCGGTCTATTCGGATTCCGTCGCCGACGAGATGGCCTATGTGCTCGAACATGCCGGGGCCAGCATGGCGGTGGTCGAGGATCAGGAGCAGGTCGACAAGATCCTCTCCGTCTCCGATCGCCTGCCGCACCTGACCCACCTCATCTATGACGAGCCGAGGGGCCTCAGGGACTACGATCATTCCCGCCTCCATGCCTTCGAGGATGTGCAGGCGATGGGCCGCAAGGCGGGCGAGGACGCCGCCAAGGCGGCGGCGCTCGAGGCGGCCATCGCCGAGGGCAAGGGCGCCGACCTCGCCATCATCCTCTACACCTCCGGCACGACCGGTCGGCCCAAGGGCGTGATGCTGTCGAATGACAATGTCATCATCTCCGCCCGCAATGGCGGCCTCTTCGACCACCTGACCGAGACCGAGGAGACCATCGCCTACCTGCCGCTGGCCTGGGTCGGCGACAACATCTTCTCCTATGCCCAGTCCTATGTGCTCGGCTTCTGCGTGAACTGCCCGGAAAGCGCCGAGACCACCATGGAAGACCGGCGCGAGATCGGCATGTCCTATGCCTTCGCGCCGCCCAGGGTCTACGAGACCCTTCTCACCCAGACCATGGTGCGGATGGAGGATGCCGGCCCGCTGAAGAAGAGGATGTTCCACCACTTCCTCGGCGTCGCGCGGCAGTGGGGCGAGAAGATCCTCAACAAGGAGCCTGTGCCGCTGACCGCGCGGCTGCAATATGCGCTCGGCGAGGTGCTGGTCTATGGGCCGCTGAAGAACCGCTTCGGCTTCACCAATATCCGCGTCGGCTACACCGCGGGCGAGGCCATCGGGCCGGAGATCTTCCGCTTCTTCCGCTCGCTCGGCATCAATCTGAAGCAGCTCTACGGCCAGACGGAAGCCAGCGTCTACATCACGGCGCAGCCGGACGGCGAGATCTATGCCGACACGGTCGGCAAGCCCAATATCGATGTCGAGGTGAAGATCGACGACAATGGCGAGGTGCTCTACCGCTCGCCCGGCGTCTTCGTCGGCTATTACAAGGACCCCGAAAAGACCGCCGAGACCAAGACGCCGGACGGCTGGGTGCGCTCGGGCGATGCCGGCTTCTTCGACCCGAAGACCGGGCACCTCAAGATCATCGACCGGGCCAAGGACGTCGGAAAGCTGCGCTCGGGCGCGCTGTTTGCGCCGAAATACATCGAGAACAAGCTGAAGTTCTACCCCAACATCAAGGAAGCGGTGGCCTTCGGCCAGGACCACGACTTCGTCACCTGCTTCCTCAACATCGATCTGACCGCCGTCGGCTCATGGGCCGAGCGGAACACCGTCTCCTACAGCTCCTACCAGGAGCTGGCCGGGCATCCCGAGGTGCTGAAGATGATCACCGCCCATGTGGACGCGGTGAACCGGTCGCTGGCCGACGAGCCGATGATGGCTGGCTCGCAGATCCGTCGCTTCCTCATCCTGCACAAGGAACTCGACGCCGACGACGGCGAACTCACCCGCACCCAGAAGGTCCGCCGCGGCTTCATCGCCGACCGCTACGGGCCGCTGGTGGCCGCGCTTTACGACGGTTCGCCGCGTGGGCGCATTCGCACCGAGGTCACCTTCGAGGACGGCCGCAAGGGCGTCATCGAGGGTGATGTGGAGATTATCGACATGCCGGTGCACCAAGCCACCGGAACCGCTTTCCGGGAGGCCGCGGAATGAGGGCGCCGTCCCCGACCGACATCGCTGCGGGCGAGGTGATCCTCGCCGTCGAGAACGTCTCGCTGGGCTTCGGCGGCGTGAAGGCGCTGACCGACGTCTCCTTCGACATCAGGAAGGGCGAGGTGCGCGCCATCATCGGCCCCAATGGCGCCGGCAAGACATCGATGCTGAACTGCATCAATGGCTTCTATCACCCCACCGAAGGCCGCATCACCTTCAAGGGCAAGACGCGGCCGAAGATGCGCCCGCACGAGGCCGCGGCCGGCGGCATCGCCCGCACGTTCCAGAACGTCGCGCTGTTCAAGGGCATGTCGACGCTCGACAACATCATGGCCGGCCGCACGCTGAAGATGAAGCGCGGTTTCTTCTGGCACGTCCTGCGCTACGGCCCGGCGATGGACGAGGAGATCGCGCATCGTCGCTCCGTTGAGGAGATCATCGACTTCCTGGAGATCCAGCACATCCGCAAGGTGCCGGTCGGCAAGCTGCCCTACGGCCTGCAGAAGCGGGTCGAGCTTGGCCGGGCGCTGGCGATGGAGCCGGATGTGCTGCTGCTCGACGAGCCCATGGCCGGCATGAACCTCGAGGAGAAGGAGGACATGTGCCGCTTCATTCTCGACGTGTCGAACCAGTACGGCACGACCATCGCGCTGATCGAGCACGACATGGGCGTGGTCATGGACCTGTCGGACCGCGTCGTGGTGCTGGAATACGGCCGGAAGATCGCCGACGGTACGCCGGACGAGGTGAAGCGCGACCAGCGGGTCATCGACGCCTATCTCGGCGTCGGGCATTGAGGGACGTGTCATGACGGATGCCACCCTGGCGACACGCAAGCCGTTCCTGAGCGAGGGCCAGCGCAATGGCCTGATCGCCGGCGGCGTGCTCGCGCTCTTCATCGCCGCGCTGGTCGTGGCCACGCAGACCGGGACGATCACGCGCAACGACTGGATCTACAAGATCTTCGTCGACCCCTTCGTGTCGATGGTCGACATGCCGGATCTCCTCGTCCAGACCGTCTGGGAGGGCTTCGTCGCCGGCGTGCTCTATTCGCTGATCGCACTGGGCTTCGTGCTGATCTTCAAGGCCTCGGGCGTCTTCAATTTCGCCCAGGGCATCATGGTGGTCTTCGCCGCCCTGTCCCTCGTCGGGTTCTACGAGTTCCTGACGCTCACGATGGGATTGCCGCCGGGTTTCGTCGCGGCCATCGTGGCAATGGCCGGCGCACTCGGCATCATGTTCGTCCTCGCCGTCGCGGTGGAGCGCATCGTGCTGCGCCCCCTGGTCAACCAGCCCGACATCATCATGCTGATGGCGACCGTCGGCCTGACCTATTTCCTCATCGGCTTCGGCGAGTACATCTTCGGCGGCAGCCCGAAGGTGATGATCACGTCCCAGCTGGGCCTGCCCACCGGCTCGACCATGCTGGATTTCGCCGGCGGCCGGATCAACATCCAGCATCTCGACGTGGCTGCGGCGGTCATCGCCGCGGTGATGATCGGCGTGCTCGGCTTCTTCTTCCAGTACACCCGCATCGGGCGGGCGCTGCGGGCCGTGGCCGACAGCCACAAGGCCGCCCTGTCGGTCGGCATCTCGCTCAACCAGATCTGGGTGATCGTCTGGTTCACCGCCGGCATCGTGGCGCTGCTCACCGGCATCATGTGGGGCGCCCGCTCCGACGTCTCCTTCGCGCTGGAAATCATCGCCCTGAAGGCCTTGCCGGTGCTGATCGTCGGCGGCTTCACGTCCATCCCCGGTGCGATCGTCGGCGGCCTCATCATCGGTGTCGGCGAGAAGCTCGGCGAGTTCTATTGGGGGCCGTTGCTCGGCGGCGGCATCGAGAGCTGGCTCGCCTACATCATCGCGCTGATGTTCCTCATGTTCAGGCCGCAAGGCCTGTTCGGTGAGAAGATCATCGAGCGGATCTGACCGGAGCGTCTCATGTTCTATCGCGATGCCGGCCAGTACAAGACGACCTACCAGTCCGATATGGCGATCTTCCCGCTGCGGCAGGATCGCATCGGCATCCTCGTCATCCTGGCCTTGGCCTATGTGGCCGTGCCGCTGATGGCGAGCGACTTCATCCTCAAGACCATCATGCTGCCCTTCCTGGCGCTGGTGCTGGCGGTGGTCGGGCTCAACATCCTCACCGGCTATACCGGCCTTATCTCACTGGGAACCGCCGGCTTCATGGGGGTCGGCGCCTATGCCTGCTACAAGCTGACGACGCTGTTTCCCGAGGTGAACATCCTCGTCTGGATCCTCGTCTCCGGCTTCTTCTCGGCGGCCATCGGCGTGGTGTTCGGCCTTCCCAGCCTGCGCATCAAGGGCCTCTATCTCGCGGTGGCGACGCTCGCCGCGCAGTTCTTCCTGCAATGGGCCTTCGTGCGCATTCCCTGGCTCTACAATTACAACCCCTCGGGGGCCATCGAGGTGCCGCTGCGCACCGTGTTCGGCGTGCCCGTCACCGGGCCAACTGCGGCCATCGAGGTCAAGTACCTGATTGCCCTCACCTTCGTCGTGGTGTTGACCTGGGTCGCCTCGAACATCGTCCACGGCCGCATCGGCCGCTCGTGGATGGCGGTGCGCGACATGGACATCGCCGCGCAGCTGATGGGCATCAAGCTGCTGGAGACCAAGCTCCTCGCCTTCGCCGTGTCGTCCTTCTACTGCGGCGTCTCCGGCGCGCTCTTCGTGTTCATCTATCTCGGCGGCGCCGAGGCGGGCACCGAATTCGGCATCCGCCTCTCCTTCATCATCCTCTTTGCGGTGATCATCGGCGGGCTCGGCTCGATGATCGGCTCGTTCTTCGGCGCCGGTTTCATCGTCGCCCTTCCGACCATCCTGAAATTCGGTCTTCCCGCCATCGGCATCGCCATCACCGGCGCGATCGCCGAGAAGATCGTCGTCATGGTGATCGGCGCGCTCACCATCTTCCTGCTGATCGTCGAACCGCATGGGCTGGCCCGGCTCTGGCAAATCGCCAAACAGAAGCTCCGGGTCTGGCCCTTCCCATACTGACATCCATCCAGAACGATCGGGCGCCATACGCCCGGCAGCCTTGAAGAAAACCCGTTCCAGGGGAACGTTCCAAAGGGAGAACGCCATGAAGACCACCAGTTTGGCCCTCGGGCTCGGGCTCGGCCTCGTTGCCGGGTTCGCCGCGGTGTCGCCGGTCGGCGCACAGGAATCGATCAACTTCGTGCACAACACCTACCGGACCGGCGCCTTCTCCGGCTCCGGCATTCCGGTCGCCGATGGCGTCCGCGACTATTTCACCATGCTGAACAACCGCGACGGCGGCATCGGCGGCGTTCGCATCAACTTCGAGGAGTGCGAGACGCAATATGACACCCGTCGCTCCGTCGAGTGCTGGGAGCAGGCCAAGGCGAAGAACTCGGTCGTCTACGTGCCCTGGTCCACCGGCGCGGCGCTCGCCACCATCCCGCGGGCCCATATCGACAAGATGCCGATCTTCTCGATGGCCTACGGTCTCTCGGCCTCGGCTGTGGGCGGCACGTTCCCCTGGGTGTTCAACCCGCCGCTGACCTACTGGGACGGCGCTTCGGTGTGGATCCAGTACATCGCCCAGCGCGAGGGCGGCCTCGCCAACCTCCGCGGCAAGACCATCGGCCTTGTCCTGCTCGACGCGCCGTTCGGCCGCGAGCCGATCCCGGTGCTCGAGGCTCTCGCCCGCGAGCACGGCTTCACGCTCAAGACCTATCCGATCCCGCCTGCGGAAATGCAGAACCAGTCCTCGACCTGGCTCGCCATCCGGCGCGACCGCACTGACTGGGTCCTCGTCCAGGGCTGGGGCGCGATGAACCCGACCGCCGTGCGCGAGGCCGGCCGCACCGGCTTCCCGCGCGACAAGGTCATCGGCATCTGGTGGGCTGGCGGTGACGACGACGCCCGTCCGGCCGGTCCCGACGCCCGCGGCTATCTCGCCCTGTCCTGGCACCAGGTGGGAACCAACTTCCCCGTGATCCAGGACATCCTTCGCCATGTGGTCGACCGTGGCCAGTCCAACTCGGCCCGCGAGAAGATCGGCGAGAACCTCTACAACCGTGGTGTCTACCAGGGCATGCTGATCGCCGAGGCGATCCGCAACGCCCAGCGCCTCAGCGGCAAGCGCGTCGTCACCGGCGAGGACGTGCGCCGCGGCTTCGAGGCGCTGAACATCACGGCCGCCCGCTGGACCGAGCTCGGCGCCCCCGATTTCGCGGCGCCGGTGGCCCTGTCCTGCGAGGATCACAACGGCCATCACGCGGCCTTCGTCATCCAGTGGGACGGCACCAAGTGGAACCGTGCCTCGGACTGGATCCGTCCGGATCGCGCCCGTATCCGGCCCTTGCTGGAAGATGCGGCCCGCGCCTTCGCGACGTCCAATGCCGGCTGGCCGGCGCGCAGCGAGAGCTGCGACCAGCGGTCCTGACCGCCTGACAACGGGGGAGTCGCCATCGGCGGCTCCCCTCCGGCCCGCTTGCGAACGGACCCGACCCCATGAGCACGACATCCGCGCCGACCCACGTGACGCCAGCGCCCGAGGCCGCTGCGGACCTGATCCTCGCCGTGAACAACATCGAGGTCATCTACGACCACGTGATCCTCGTTCTGAAGGGCGTGTCGCTGGTCGTGCCGCGCGGCGGCATCGTCGCCATTCTCGGGGCCAATGGCGCCGGCAAGACGACCACGCTGAAAGCCATCTCGAACCTCCTCCACGCCGAGCGCGGCGAGGTGACCAAGGGCTCCATCCTGTTCGAGGGCGAGGAGGTGCAGGCGCTCTCGCCTAACGACCTCGTGCGCCGCGGCTGCATCCAGGTCATGGAGGGCCGGCACTGCTTCGGCCACCTGACCATCGAGGAGAACCTGCTCACCGGCGCCTTCACCCGGCGCGACGGCAAGGCGGCCATCCGCGACGACCTCGAGAAGATCTACGCCTATTTCCCGCGGCTCAAGGAGCGGCGGAATTCCATGTCCGGCTACACCTCGGGCGGCGAGCAGCAGATGTGCGCCATCGGCCGGGCGCTGATGAGCCGGCCGAAGATGATCCTCCTCGACGAGCCCTCCATGGGTCTCGCGCCGCAGATCGTCGAGCAGATCTTCGAGATCGTCCGCGACATCAATTCCCGCGAGGGCGTCTCCTTCCTCGTCGCCGAGCAGAACACCAACATGGCGCTGCGCTACGCCACCTTCGGCTACATCATGGAGACGGGGCGCATCGTCATGGACGGCGATGCCAAGGCGCTGCGCGAGAACGAGGACGTCAAGGAGTTCTATCTGGGCGTCGCCGAGGGCGACAAGAAGAGCTTCCGGAACGTGAAAAGCTACAAGCGCCGCAAGCGCTGGCTGGCGTGATGCCGGCAGGCCGGCCGCGGCGCGTCGACGCGGCTCTTGAACTCCAGCACGGGTCATGACGACTTAACCCCCGTCATGCCCTTTCTCATTGTCCTCGGCGTCGTCGCCCTGCTCGCCCTGATCTTCGGCCCGCAATGGTGGGTGAAGCGGGAGATGCGCCGCCATGGCGTCGAGCGCGAGGATTTCCCCGGCACCGGCGGCGAGCTCGCCGAGCATCTGCTGGAACAGGCAGGGCTCACCGACGTGACGGTCGAGGTCACTGATCAAGGCGACCATTACGACCCCATCGACCGCGTCATCCGCTTGTCGCCGGAGATTCATGGCGGCCGGTCGGTAACCGCGGTGGCGGTGGCCGCCCATGAGGTAGGCCATGCCATCCAGCACCGCGATGGCGACCGGCTGTTCCTCGCCCGTATCCGCATGGCGCAGATCGCGCAGCGGCTTGAGGTCGGCGCCGCCATCCTCTTCGCCACCGCGCCGCTGGTGTTGGCCTTCGTCCGCTCGCCGGTGATCCTGGTGGTGCAGGTCGCGGTCGGTCTGCTGCTGCTCGGCTCACGCCTCGCCATCCATGTGGTGACGCTGCCGATGGAGTTCGACGCCAGCTTCGGCAAGGCGCTGCCGGTGCTCGAAGGCGGCGGCTATCTCCACGAGACGGACGTGCCGGCGGCGCGCTCGGTGCTGCGTGCGGCGGCGTTGACCTATGTCGCCTCGGCGCTGGTGACGCTGCTCGACCTGACCCGCCTCATCCGCATCTTGCGCTGAGGCCGAGTGGCCGGCATGAAGGCGGCATGACCCAGGCCATTCTCGACCGCTGGTATGCTGCGCTGCGCGCGGGGGACGCCGGCGCCCTCGCCGCCGTGACCACCGACGATGTGGTGGTGCGCTGGAACGGGCCTGTGGGCATCGTGCCCTGGGCCGGTGTCTGGGAGGGGCGGCCGAAGGTGCTGACCTTCTTCAAGCGGGTCGCCGAGCATCTGGAGATCCTCGCCATCGACACGGTGCATCGCATCGAGGGCGAGGGCGGTGTCTGCATCGTGCTGGAGGGCCACTGGCGTGTGCGCGCCACCGGCGAGGAGCTGAAGGTTCGCGCGGCGAACCTCTTCCGCTTCGAGGGCGACCGCGTCGCGGCCTATGAGGTCTATCCGGACAGCTGGAGCTTCGCCACGGCGATGGCGAAGGCCTAGGCCGTTCTCAAGGAAGAGCACCGCACTGTCCGTCATGCCCGCCCTTGTGGCGGGCTTCCACGACTTGACCACCGCCCCATGAGAATTCGTCGATGCCCGGGCCACGCCCGGGCATGACGGTGAGTGGTTCCGGTGGGCGTCCGGAACGGGTTGGTCCGGCGTGCAATAAAGCAAAAGGCCGGGCGCGGGCCCGGCCTTCAAGGCGTCGATCGCGAGAAGGACCGCTCAGTCCTTGGCGCGCTCGGAATAGGAACCGTCCTCGGTCATGACGACGATGCGGGTGCCGACGCCGATATGCGGCGGAACCAGCGTGCGCACGCCGTTGGAGAGGATGGCGGGCTTGTAGGAGGAGGAGGCGGTCTGGCCCTTGGTCACCGGCTCGGTCTCGACGACCTCGAGGGTGACGCGCTGCGGCAGCTCGATGCCCACGGCATTGCCCTCGTAGACCGACAGCTTCACTTCCATCTCGTTCTGGAGATAGGGCTTGGCGTCGCCGAGGATGTCGTCCGGGACCGCGATCTGCTCGTAGGTCTCCTTGTTCATGAAGTGGTTCCCGTCACCATCCGTGTAGAGGTAGGTGTAGGGACGGTCCTCGACATAAGCGCGCTCGACCATCTCGGTGGTGCGCCAGCGCTCGGACACCTTCACGCCGTCGGAGAGGCGGCGCATGTCGACCTGGGTGACCGGCGTGCCCTTGCCCGGATGAATGTTCTGGGCGGAGACGATCAGGTAGAGCTTGCCGTCGACTTCGAGGATGTTGCCCTTGCGGACGGAGGAGGCGATGACCTTCGGCACGGGATGGGTCCTTGGGGATTGGCGGGTTTGACCCGCGTGATCTGTCGCGCCGTCGCATAGACGAAGTTGGCCGAAAGCGCCACCCCCGCGACTTACTCGCGGAACCAGACCACCTGCGTGGTGGTGGCGAGGAGCTTGCCCTCGTCGGACCAGAGCTCGGCCTGCTGGTCGTGGAACTGGTCGCCGAAGCGGGTCGAATCGACCCTTGCGAGAAGGGGGCGCGTGCCCTGCCGTGCCAGCTCCTCGGCGCTGGCGTGAAAGTAGGACGTCATCGACACGGTGCCGGCGGGGGTCCTGAGACCGCGGACCTGGAAGACCCGGACGATGAAGACATCGCAGAGGGATGCGAGCGCCACGTGGTCGAGCGGCCGCGGCGGTTGGTCGGCGACCCAGATGAGCGACTTCGCGCTCTGCGGCTCCGGGAAGGCCTCGCTCGCCATGATCGGCAGGCCCGAGACATAGCGGAACTCATAGGCGCCGAGCCAGGCGAGTGGCGGCTTCTTTGTGAGCACCGGCACCTGCGACGCGGGTGGGGCCTCGGGCATAGGGACCGTGTGGTGGCCCCAGGTTTCGCTGCGCCTGGCAAAGACCATGGTGGCGCTGGCGGCGATGGTCTCGCCCTGCACCAACTCGGCATAGAAATGCTGGACCGAGCGGCCGGAGCGCACCTCCTTCACCCGGATGGTGAAGTCACCCTCGGCGATTGGGGCGCAGAAGTTGACCGTCTGCGCGACCGGCTCGCCGATGCGGGCGGGATGGTCGAGCGCCGCCTTCAGAAGCTGCGCCGCGGTGATGCCGCCGAAGGGCCCGACCATATTCCAGTAGGCCGGCGAGGTCCGGCCTTCGAGGGCCCCGTCGGCGGCCGGCGTGAAGGCAAGGGCGGCGTCGAGCGGGTGGAGGGCATCGGGCATGGGGCACTCGGGGGGAGGTTTTCTCGTGAGGCGGCGGAGCCTATGAGGGGGGCCGTGCTTCGGCAATGATGCCGAAGGTCATGGGTGCCGAACGATGACCGCTTCGCCCTGGTGGGACCGCGACCGCCACGCTGACCGCCGCCCCTTCCTGCTGGCTCGCAACCGCATCAAGGCGGCGCTGCGCGGCTGGTTTGCGGACCGCGCCTTCACCGAGGTCGAGGCCGGCATCCTGCAGGTCTCGCCCGGCAACGAGGCGCATCTCCACGGCTTCGCGACCGAGGCGCTGACCATTGAGGGGCGTGCGCAGCCGCTCTACCTCCACACCTCGCCCGAGTTCGCGGCGAAGAAGCTCATCGCCGCCGGCGAGACGCGGATCGTCGATTTCGCCCGGGTCTTCCGCAACCGCGAGCGCGGGCCTTTGCACCATCCCGAGTTCACCATGGTCGAGTGGTACCGGGTGGGTGAGGCTTACGAGCAGCTGATGGCGGACTGCGTCGACCTCCTGCGCCTTGCCTGCGCCACCGCCGGCCGCGATAGCCTGACCTGGCGCGGGCGCGACTGCGATCCGGCGCTGGAGCCCGAGCGCCTGACCCTCGCCGAAGCCTTCCGCCGCCATGCCGGCATCGACCTGTTGGCGTCCGTCGCTGCCTCCGGTGCGACCGACCGCGATGGCCTCGCGACGCAGGCGAAGGTCTCCGGCATCCGCGTGTCCGAGGACGACACGTGGGCCGACATTTTCTCGAAGGTGCTGGTGGAGCGAATCGAGCCGCATCTCGGCTTCGGCCGCGCGACGATCCTGTGCGAATACCCTGTGTCGGAGGCGGCCTTGGCCCGCCCGAAGGCGGCCGATCCGCGGGTCGCCGAGCGCTTCGAGCTCTATGCCTGCGGCGTCGAACTCGCCAATGCCTTCGGCGAACTGACCGACCCTGCCGAGCAGCGCCGCCGCTTCGAGGCGGAGATGGCGGAGAAGCAGCGCGTCTATGGCGAGGCCTATCCGATCGACGAGGAGCTTCTCGCAGCCCTCGCCCTCATGCCGCCGACTGCCGGCATCGCGCTCGGCTTCGAGCGTCTCGTGATGCTCGCCGCCGGCGCCCGCCACATCGAGGATGTGGTCTGGACACCCGTCCCGGACGCCGTCAGATGAGGGGCACGCGCGGCGCCGCCTCGCGCGGGATGGCGCCGGTGAGCCGCGGGTCGTCCATCACCTCGATGGCGCGCTTGTAGGGCGTGAAGCCGCAACGCCGGTAGAAGGTCACGGCGCCGGGATGGTCGAGGGTGCAAGTGTGCAGCCAGACGCGCCGCGTCTCAGGCTGCCAGGCCTCGGCAAGGGCTGCGGCCATCATCCGGGGGCCGAGGCCCTGGCCGGTGGCTCCTGGCACGAGACCGAAGAAGCTGATCTCGACATCTGCGGGGTTTCGACGGTCAAGCTCGACGATGCCGATCTCGCCGCCTGTGCCCTCGGCGACGAAGAGCGCATTGGCGGGATGGTGGAGGATCGCGGCGAGTGCCGCATCCTCCATCAAGAGGCGCGAGGTCCACAGCCAGTCGAGGCCGATGGCGGCGTAAAGGCGGCGATACCAGGCGAGGTCGGGAGACGTCACGGCGCGGAGCGGCAAGAGGTCCGCAGGCGGGCTGGCCGGCCGCTCGAGCATCTCCAGATAGGTCACCACCGCGGCGATCTTGCCGGCCGGCAGGTCCGTATAGCCGTCGAGGTTCAGGAGGGTCATGGGGGATGCGTCCTGCTGGCCCTCGACGCCGATGGGACGACGAGGCATGGTCGCGCCGACCTCTACACCGAAGGAGACGCGTCATGAAGGTCGCGGGATGCGGCATGATCTCAAGGGTGGCCTCGGCATGAGCCTGCGGATCGACAGGCGGCTGGCTCTCGGCACGCTGGCGGCAGGCCTCGCCGCGCCGGCGCTCGCGCGCACGCCCTTCGTCATCGACGGGGCGGGCCGGCAGGTGCCGATCCCGGCGAGCGTCGGCCGTGTCTTCCCGGCAGGTCCCCCCGCGGCGATCCTCCTCTACACGCTCGCCCCCGACCTCCTCATCGGCTGGCCGCGCGCCAACCGCCCGGAAGAGCGCGAATTCCTGCTGCCCGAGGTCGGCGCCCGTCCCGAGGTCGGCCGCATCACCGGCCGCGGCAACACCGCCAATCTCGAACTGGTGCTGGCGCTCCGCCCCGACCTGATCCTCGATTCCGGCTCGACGCGGCGCACCTTCGCCGAACTCGCGGACCGCGTGCAGGGCCAGACCGGCATTCCCTATGCCCTGCTCGACGGTCGCTTCGACGCCATTCCCGGCAGCTACATCACGCTCGGCCAGCTCACCGGTTTTGAACGGCGGGCGAAGCTCCTGTCGGACTGGGCCGAGGAGACGATGAAGACGCTGCTCTCGCGCACCGAGACCGTGCCGCGGGAGCGCCGCCCCCGCGTCTACTATGCCCGCGGGCCGCGCGGCCTGGAGACGGGCCTTGCCGGCTCCATCAATGTCGAGACGGTGGAGTTCCTCGGCGCGGTCAATGTCGCCCGCGACGGCATGGGCGGCGGGCTCGCGCAGGTTTCGCTCGAACAGGTGCTGGCCTGGAACCCCGAGGTCATCGTCACCATCGACCAGACCTTTGCCGCCAATGTGCGCTCCGATCCGGCCTGGCGCGGGGTGAGGGCTGTGGCGGATGGGCGGGTGCATCTCTCGCCGAAGATCCCTTTCGGCTGGGTGGATTTCCCGCCCTCGGTGAACCGTCTCGCCGGCCTCTGGTGGCTCGCCAAGATCCTCTATCCCGCGCTTGTCAGCGAGGACATCCGGACGCTGACGCGCGACTTCCACACGCTGTTCTACCACGTCACTCCCACCGAGGCGCAGATCGACCGCGTCCTCGCCGGCCGCGACTGACCATGAGCCCGGTGCGATCCTTCAGCGGCGGGGCCGTCGCGGTGGCGGTGCTTGTCCTCGGCCTTGGCGTCGCCTTCGCCGTGGGGCGCTTTCCCGTCAGCCTCACGGATATCGCCGTGGCGCTTTGGTCGCGGCTGACGGGCACGCCGTCCGGCCTGTCGCCGGCGGTGGAGGCGGTGATCTTCCAGATCCGCGGGCCGCGGGTCCTCGCAGCGCTTGCCTGCGGCGCGGCGCTGGCCATTGCCGGCGCCGCCTTCCAGGGCCTGTTCCGCAATCCGCTGGTCTCCCCCGACATCCTCGGGGCGTCGTCGGGGGCAGCGCTCGGCGCGGTCATCGCCATCCTCTTCTCCTTCGGGATCTTCGGCATCCAGGCGGCCGCCTTCGTCGGCGGGCTGGTCGCGGTTGCCGCCGTCTATGCGGTCGGCTCCACCATCCGCTCCGGCGATCCGATCCTGACGCTGGTGCTGACCGGCGTGGTCATGGGAGCGCTGCTCGGGGCCGGGGTCGGCCTCGTGAAGGTGCTGGCCGATCCCTATAACCAGCTGCCGGCCATGACCTTCTGGCTGCTCGGCAGCCTGTCGGCGGCAAGCCCCGCCGACCTCCTTCCGCTCGCTGGTCCCGTGGTCATTGGTGCGGCCGTGCTGGTGGCGCTGCGCTGGCGGATGAACGCCCTGTCGCTGCCCGAAGAGGAGGCCCGCGCCCTCGGTCTGCCGACCGGCCTGTTGCGCATCGTCATCGTCGTGGCGGCGACGCTCACCACGGCCGCGAGCGTCGCGGCGGCGGGCATCATCGGCTGGGTCGGGCTCGTCGTGCCGCATCTCGCCCGCTTTCTCGTCGGGCCGGATTTCGGCCGGCTCATTCCGGCCTCGGCCCTGCTCGGCGGCGGCTATCTCCTGCTCATCGACACGCTCGCCCGCACGCTCGGGCCGGTGGAGGTGCCGCTCGGCATCCTCACGGCGGTGATCGGCACGCCCTTCTTCATCTGGCTGCTCGCCTCCTCGCGCGGGGGCTGGTCGTGACGCTCGGCGCCCAGGATCTCGCCTTCGGCTATCGCGGCCATCCGGTCGGGCAGGGCGTCAGCCTTGCCGTCGCAGCCGGCGAGGTGCTGGCCCTGCTCGGGCCGAATGGCGGGGGCAAGACGACGCTTCTCAAGACGCTGCTGGGCCTCCTTCCGCCGCAGGCGGGCAGCGTCGTGTTCGACGGGCGTGACCTCGCGGTGATCCCGGTGCGCGAGCGCGCCCGCCTTGTCGCCTATGTGCCGCAGAGCCATCACGGCACTTTCGCCTTCACCGCCTTCGACGTGGTGCTGATGGGCCGCACCGCCCATGGCGGGCTTTTCGCCCGGCCGGGAGCGAAGGATCGCGCCGTGGCGGCGGCCATGCTGGAGCGGCTCGGCATCGCGCATCTGTCCGAGCGGCCGGTGACGATGATCTCCGGTGGTGAGCGGCAGCTGGTGCTGGTGGCGCGCGCGCTCGCGCAGGAACCGCGCTTCATCGTGCTGGACGAGCCGACCGCGAGCCTCGACTTCGGCAACCAGGGCAAGGTCATGCGGCAGATCCGCAGCCTCGCAGCCGACGGGCTCGGCGTGCTGTTCACGACCCATGATCCGAACCAGGCGCTGGGCCATGCCGACCGCGTGGCGCTCTTGCGCGACGGCGGGGTCATGGCCCTCGGGCCGGTCGGCGAGGTGCTGTCGCAGGAGCGGCTCGCGGCGCTCTACGGCGCCCCGGTGGAGACGGTCGTGGAGCCCGGCGGGCGGACGGCCTTCCTGCCGGGGTGACTACTTCGCCTTGGGATCGAGCGCGTCCCTCAGACCATCGCCGAGCAGGTTGAAGCTCAGCACCGTCAGGAAGATCGCGATGCCGGGGAAGACCGCCATCCACGGCGCGTTCGACAGGAAGCGCTGGGCGACGTTCAGCATCGATCCCCAGGAGGGCGCGGGCGGCTGCTGGCCAAGGCCGAGGAAGGACAGCGAGGCCTCGGCGATGATGGCGGTGGCGATGGTCAGCGTGCCCTGGACGAGCAGCTGCGGCATGACGTTCGGCAGGATGTGGGTGAAGGCGATGCGCAGCTTCGTGTTGCCCACGGCCCGCGCCGCCTCGACATAGTCCTCCATCTTGATCGACAGGACCTGGCCGCGGGTGAGCCGCACGAAGACCGGCGTCGCGGTGATGCCGATGGCGATCATGGCGTTCTGCAGCGAGGGCCCGAGGAAGGCGGCGAGCGCGATGGCGAGGATGAGGAAGGGGCTCGCCAGCATGGCGTCGGTGATGCGCGAGATCAGCGCATCCACCCAGCCGCCGGCATAGCCGGCGAGCAGGCCCAGCGGCACGCCGGCGGCAATGGCGATGGCGACCGAGATGACGCCGGCCGAGAGCGAGGCGCGGGTGCCGTAGACGATGCGGGAGAAGATGTCGCGTCCGACCTCGTCGGTGCCGAACCAGTGCATCCAGGAGGGGGCCTGGCGGACCGCCCGCCAGCTCTGCTGGGTCGGGTCATGGGTGGCGATGAGCGGCGCGAAGACCGCGAGCAACGTCAGCACGACGAGGATGCCGAGCGCCACCATGGCGGTGCGGCGCTTCTTCAGCCGCCGCCAGGCGCGGGCGCCGGGGCTCTCGTGGGGCACATCCGCGGCAGGCGCGGCGAGGGTGGAGGTTGCGGCCATGGGTCAGCTCCTCAGCCGCGGATTGGCGAGGATGTAGCCGATATCGGCGAGGAGGTTCAGCACGATATAGGTCGTCGCGGTGATCAGCACGACGCCCTGCACCACCGCGTAGTCGCGGTTGAACACCGCATCGACGATGAGCTTGCCGAAGCCGGGTATGGAGAAGATCTGCTCGGTCAGCACCGCGCCCGACAGCAGCGTGCCGAATTCCAGCGCGCCCAGCGTGATGACCGGGGTGAGCGCGTTGCGCAGGGCGTGTTTGAGGATGACGGTGCGGGAATCGAGGCCCTTGGCCCGCGCCGTGCGCACATAGTCGCTCTCCATCACTTGGAGCATGGCGGCGCGGGTGTGGCGCATGATGACGCCGGCGAAGGAATTGCCGAGCACGAAGGCCGGCATGATGGTCGCCGCCATGGAGGCCCAGAAATCCTCGAAGGGCGAGACATAGCCCGAGGCGGGCAGCCATCCGAGCTGCACCGAGAACAGGAAGATCAGCATGATGCCGAGCCAGAAGTTCGGCGTTGAAATGCCCCACAGCGCGACGACGTTGACCACGTAGTCCCAGGCCGTGTCCTTCTTCACCGCCGAGATGATGCCGGCGGGGATGCCGATGCCGAGGGTGAAGATCATCGCCATGATGGCGAGCTGCACCGTCACGGGAAGCTTCTGGGCGACGAGGGTGGAGACGGGCTCGGCGAGGCGCATGCTCTCGCCGAGATCGCCGCGCAGCACGCCCCCGATCCAGGCGAGATACTGGACGGGGAGCGGCTGGTCGAGGCGGTAGCGCTGGCGGATCTGTTCGATCACCGCCGGGTCCTTCTCCTCACCCGCCATGACGAGGGCGGGGTCTCCCGGCAGCAATTGCTGCAGGAGGAAGATCATCACCGACACGAAGAAGATGGTCGGGATGAGCTGGATCAGGCGCCGGGCGATGAGCGTGAACATGGGTCGCTACAGGATCAGTTGCCGCGGAAGCGCAGGCCGACGACGCGGACAAGGCCATCCGGCAGGGCCTTGAAGCCCTCCAGGCGGACCGAGTGCACGATGACGACCGGGCGGTGGTACAGGTAAACGATGCCGCCCTCGGCCAGCAGGATGTCGCTGAGCTTCTCGTAGATGGCCTTGCGCTCGGCCTGGCTCGTCTTGGTCCGCGCCTCGTTGAGCAGGGCATCGGCGGCCTGGCTGCAATAGCCGGAATAATTCAGCGGCTGGTTGCAGGCGTGGAACGAGTAGGAGTTGCCGTCCGGATCCGTGCGGCCCGACCAGTTCAGCATATAGGCCTGGTAGCGGCCCTGCTCGGCCTCCTGGAGGGAGGTCGCGAATTCGGTGACGCGGATCTTCAGGTCGAAGCCGGCTTCCGCCGTCATGGCCTGCAGCACCTCGGCGACCTGACGGACCTCAGGGTTGTTCGGCACCATGAAGTCGATGGCGAGCGGCCCGCGCACGCCGGCCGCCTGCATCAGCTGGCGGGCCTTGGCGACGTCACGCTGCGGCACGGGATGGCGCGACTGGAAGTAGGGGTTCTCGGGGTTCACCCACTGGTTGCCCGGCATGGCCGAGCCGTTGAAGACCACCTGATTGAGCGCCTGCCGATCGATGGCGAGCGAGAAGGCCTGGATGATCCGGGGGTCCCGGCCAAAGGCCTGCCGGCCGGCATCGGACTTGGCGATGTTGAGGGTGATGCCCTGATAGCCGAGGTCCACGCCGACCGCCATGCGCAGCTGCGCATTGGTGCGGATCTGCGGGATGTCGGTGGCGAGCGCGCGCTCGATCAGGTCAAGCTGGCCGGAGCGCAGGTTGGCGAGGCGCACGGTGGCATCGGTGATCGGCCGATACTCGATCCGCTGGATGGTGACCTTGTCCTTGTCCCAGTAGTCGGCGAAGCGCTCGACGATGATGCGGTCCTGCTGGACGCGCTCGACAAAGCGGTAAGGGCCCGCGCAAACCGGGGCCGAGCCGAAGCGCTCGCCGGCCTCACGCGCCGCCTTGGGGCTGACCATCATGCCGGCCCGGTCGGTGAGCTGGGCGAGGAGCGGCGAGAAAGGCTGCTTGAGGGTCAGCTTCACCGTCAGCGGATCGACGACCTCGACCTTGTCGATGGCGGAGATCTCGGGGCGGCGGAAGGAGCCCTGCATGGTCAGGTGGCGGTCGAGGCTGAACTTCACCGCCTCGGCGTCCATGGGCTCGCCGTCGTGGAACTTGACGCCGGGGCGCAGCTTGATGGTGACCGTCAGGCCGTCGGCCGAGGTCTCGTGCGACAGGGCGAGCTGCGGCACGATGTTCAGCTTGTCGTCGATGTCGAAGAGCTTGTCGCAGATCGACGCGAAGACGATGCGGCCGACATAGGTGCGCCCGCGCGAGGGGTCGAGCACGTCCGGGTCCTCGGCCAGGCCGATGCGCAGAACGGATTGCTGGGCATGGGAGGCGGGCGCTGCGGCGGTCAGGGCACCGGCCGCGAGGAGGGCGGCGGTCAGGAGTTTCAACTTGGTCATCCGTGTCGTCCTCTGGTGATGTCGGCGCCTGGGGCGCTTCTGGTGGTTGGGGGTGAAGGGGATCAGCCGCCGGCCTCTCGGGCCACGGCGGCCTCGATGGCGGCGTTGATCACGTCGCGGTCGAAAGTGCCGCTCGGGTCCTCCGCCGTGGCGAAGAAGCGGGCGAAATGGACGAAGCGCTCGCGCGAGACCTTTTCCAGCCGCTCGAGCTCGGCGAGCGGATCGGCATGGTCGTCGACGCGCAGCGACAGGGCCGGGTATTCCTGGCCCTCGTGGATGAGGATGGCGGCGGATTGCTTGCCGCGCTTGTCGCCGCCGGCCGCCTCGCCGGCCTTGAGCGCCGCGATGAGCCGGCAGGCGAAGGGGGTTCCGGCCCCGTCGCGGAAGGCGCGGGCGGTCTCGGCGATGACCTCCGGGCCCGCCAGCATGTTGCCGGCGACCGAGAAGCCGTCGTGGATGGCATGCCCGCACCAGTCGACGCAGGCCCCGCCCGTATGGGCGGCAAAGCGCCCGGCGCGATCCATGACATGGAGCTGGCGATGGTCTGCCCCGGCATCGGCGGCGATCAGGAACCGCAGGACCTCGTCGGCCGGCACGCCCTCGCGCAGGAGGCGCAGGCCGCGCGGGCCATAGGTCGGGTTGAGCAGCGCCTGGGTGGCGACGGCGCCGCCCGCCGGGTCGATATGCGGCAGCAGCGCGCCGACGGCGAAGAACCGCGTCGCCACGGCGATGCCGATGGCCCCCGTGGCCTCGTCCCGGGCGATGAGCGACCAGGTCATGCCGACACCTTTGCGCGCGCGTCGCTCATCGGCCCACCGCGTAGCCCTGCATGCCCCTGGGATTGGCGCCGGCCTTGAGGCGCAGGCCATCCTTGCGGGCGCCGGTGAGGCGGCCCTCCGACCAGGCGCCGCCGACCTCGACCTCGTGGCCGCGACGGCGCAGCTCGTCGATGGTCGCCTGCGGAAAGCGGCTCTCCACCACGATGACGCCCGGGCGCGAGGTGCGCGGCCAGAACGAGCCGGGGAAATGCTCGGTGTGCCAGGCGGGCGCATCGATGGCCTCTTGGATGTTCATGCCGGCATGGACGTGGCGAAGGAACATCTGCGGGATCCACTGGTCCTGCTGGTCGCCGCCGGGCGACCCCCAGGCGAGATAGGGCGCTCCATCGCGGAAGGCGATGGTCGGGGTGAGCGTCGAGCGCGGACGCTTGCCGGGGACGAGGGCGGCCGGGTGGGTCTCGTCAAGCCAGAACATCTGGGCTCGCGAGCCGAGGCAGAAGCCGAGCTCGGGGATGACCGGCGAGGATTGCAGCCAGCCGCCCGAGGGGGTCGAGGAGACCATGTTGCCCCAGCGGTCGATGATGTCGAAATGGACTGTGTCGCCGCGGGTGACGCCGTTCGGATCGGTGTCGATATCGCCGACGGTCGGCTCGCCGGCGCCCGTCGCGCCGACCGCCACGCGCTTGCCGGAGGCGACGCGGGCATCGACCTTGCCGCCTGCGCCGGCAATGGTCCCAGGGCGCAGCTCCAGCGAGGCGGTGTCGCCGATCAGCTTGCGGCGCTCGGCATTGTAGGCCTCGGAGAGCAGCGTCTCGATGGGCACGTCGACGAAGGCCGGATCGCCATAGAAGGCCTCGCGGTCGGCGAAGGCGAGCTTGGCGGCCTCGGTGACGAGGTGGACGAAGTCGGGGCCGGCCACGTCGATGCCATCGAGATCGAAGCCCTTGAGGAGGGCGAGCTGCTGCAGGCAGGCGAGGCCCTGGCTCCAGGTGCTCGGCTTGAAGACGCGGTAGCGGCCGTAATCGTAGTGGATGGGCGCCTCGACACTGGCCTCCCACGTCGCCATGTCCTGGCCGGTGAGGACGCCGCGATTGTGCTGGCCGGTGACGTCGAAGACGGCCTCGGTGCGGCAGTAGCGGTCGATGGCCTCGGCGACGAAGCCCTGGGACCAGGCCTTGCGGGCGCGCTCGATCTCCTGCTCGCGCGTGCCGCCCTCGCATTCCCGGAGGATGCGCTCATAGGTCTCGGCGAGCTTGACGTTGGTGAAGAGGTCGCCGGGCTTTGGCACGGCGCCGCCCGGCAGATAGACGGCGGCCGAGGAGGCCCAGTGCTCGCGGAATAGGCTCTCCACGGTCTTGATCGTGTCGGTGATGCGCTCGACCAGCGGATAGCCATGGCGGGCATAGCCGATGGCGGCCTCCAGCACGTCGCGCGGGCGCATCGTGCCGTAGTCGCGCAGCATCAGCATCCAGGTGTCGAAGGCGCCGGGAATGCAGGTGGCGAGGAGTCCGGTGCCGGGCACGAGGTCGAGGCCAAGCGAGTGGTAATGGTCGATGGTGGCGCCGGCGGGGGCAGGGCCCTGGCCGCAGATGACCTCCACCTCGCCCTTCCTGACGTCATAGAGGATTACCGGCACGTCGCCGCCGGGGCCGTTCAGGTGCGGCTCGACCACCTGGAGGGTGAAGGCTGCCGCACAGCCGGCATCGAAAGCGTTGCCGCCGCGCTCCAGGATGCCCATGGCGACGGCCGAGGCGATCCAGTGCGTCGTGGCGACGACGCCGAACGTGCCGTCGATCTCCGGCCGGGTGGTGAAACGAGCCATGCTGGGGTCTTCCTTCCAGGCCCTTGCCGCGCGCGGCGAAGGGGTGCCTCCGGAGAGGCTTGTATCATAAGCAAGACATGAGCCAAGTCGGCAAGGGTGAGCGAGGCGCCTTGTCGCGCCTCGGCTCAGCCCTTGAAGGCGAGGCCGCCGTCGATGTCGAGGGTCGCGCCCGAGACGTATCCGCAGGCGGGAGAGGCGAGAAATGCCGCCGCGTTGGCGATTTCCTTCGGGTCGATGAGGCGGCCGAGCGGCAGGTCGGTCAGCATCTCTTCCCAGCGGCTCTCGTCGCCGAAGGCATCGAGTGCCCGTTTCTTGGACAGCGAGATGATGCGGTCGGTGCGCGTGCCGGCGGGGTTGATGCCGAAGATGCGCACGCCCCATTCCTGCGACTTGCCACCGGCGGCACCGGTGAAGGCCATGAGTGCGGCATTGCCGGCGCCGCCGCAGACATAGCTGTAGCGCGGCAGGCGGCCGGCCATGCCGATTATGTTGACGATGACGCCACCACCCCGTTCCTTCATGCCGCCGAGGGCAAGCTTGGTGAGGTGGATGTAGCCCATCACCTTGAGCGCCCAGGCCTCCTCCCAGGTCTCCATGGAGATGTCGAGGAGGCCGCCTGCGGGGATGGCGCCGGCATTGTTGATGAGGATGTTGGCGTCGGTGTGGTTCGCCCAGAGCGCCTCGCGGTCGGCGGGGCGAGAGAGGTCGGCCGTGGTGATCTCGACCGGCCCCTGGTGGCGGGCCTGGATCTCCGCCGCAGCCGCTTTCAGCCGCGCCGCATCGCGCGCCACCATGACCACATGGGCGCCCTCGGCGGCGAAGACCTCAGCGCAGGCGCGCCCGATCCCCTTCGAGGCGCCCGTGACGATGACCTTCTTGCCCGCGAGGCCGAGATCCATGACCTTTCTCCTCATTCGCCCTTGAAGTCGGGCAGGCGCTTTTCGAGGAAGGCCTTCTGGCCCTCCTTGTAGTCGGCGGAGGCGAAGCAGCGGGCGACGAGCGCGTCGACGGCGTCGGCATCCTGTTCGGCCTCGGGCTTCGACAGTTCGACCAGCGAGCGCTTGATGGCGGCGAGCGTCAGCGGCGCATTGGCGGCGACCGTGTCGAGATAGGCCTTCACCTCGGCATCGAAGCTCTCGCGCGGCCAGGCGCGGTGGACCACACGGGCGCGCTCGGCATCGGTGGAATCGAGGATGCGGGCGGAGATGAGGATGTCGGCCACAGCCGCGACGCCGAGCTTCTTCACCATCATCTTCACGCTGGAGAAGCCGTAGCCGAGGCCCAGGCGTGCCGCCGGCACGCGGAATCGCGAATCCGCCGTGGCGAAGCGCAGGTCGCAGGTGAGCGCCAGGGCGCAGCCGCCGCCGAAGCAGATGCCGCGGATGACGGCGATGGTGGGCTTCGCCGCATCGTGGATCGCCGCCATGCCGTCCGCCACCGCGATGTCATAGGCCCGCACGGCCTCCTCGCCGGTGCGCTTCTCGCCAAACTGCGAGATGTCGGCGCCGGCGCAGAAGGCCTTGTCGCCCGCACCGGTGACGACGATCACGCGGACCGAACGGTCCTCCTCGGCGCGCTTCACCAGGCCCGGCACGCTCGACCACATGTCGAAGGTCATGGCGTTCATCTTCGCCGGCTGGTTGATGGTCAGCGTCGCGACGCCATTGGCGACGGCATAGCGGACGGAGGGGGTGTGGGCGGTTTCGGTCACGGATGAGTCCTTCGGTCTCGAAAAGGGCGTGGGGTCAGACGACGCGTGCGGCGCGCAGGCCGGCGATCTCGTCGGGTGAGAAGCCGGCCTCGGCCAGCACCTCGTCGGTATGTTCGCCGGGCTCGGCGACGGGCGTCTCGATGGACCAGGGCGTGCGCGACATGACCAGCGGCTGGGCGATGAGGCGGATGTCGCCGCGGGCATGGTGATGGATCGGCACGGCCATGCCGAGATGCTCGACCTGCGGATCGGCGAAGACCTCGTCCATCGTGTAGATCGGCCCTGCCGGGACGCGCTCGCTCTCCAGCAGGTCCAGCCAATGGGCCGTGGACTGGGTCCGGAACAGGTCGCCGAGCAGGCCCATCAGGGCCGGGCGGTTCGTGAAGCGCAGCTTGGCGTCGGCATAGTCGGGATGGTCGGCGAGGTCGTCGCGGCCGATGGCCTTGCAGAAGCTCTTCCACTGGCCCTCGCCGCCGACGCCGACATTGATGTAGCCGTCGGCGGTGGGCAGGACGCCCATGGGCGTGGAATGGGGGTGGTCGTTGCCGTTCTGCGGCGGCACCTTGCCCTCGACCGTGTAGACGGCTGCCTGGAAGTCGCACATGGCGATCATGGCCTGGAGCAGCGAGGTCTGCACCCACTGGCCCTCGCCGGACTTCTCACGCTCTGCCAGCGCCACGAGGATGCCGGTGGCGGCATAGACCCCGGCGGCTGAGTCGGCGACGGCGATGCCGGCGCGCATCGGCCCCTCGCCGGGATGTCCGGTGATGGCCATGAGGCCACCCATCCCCTGCGCGATCTGGTCGAAGCCGGCACGGGTGCGGTAGGGGCCGGTCTGGCCGAAGCCGGAGACCGAGGCGAGGATGATGCGCGGGTTCACAGACCTGAGGGCCTCGTAGCCGATGCCGAGGCGGTCCTTCACGTCCGGCCGGTAGTTCTCGACGACCACGTCGGCGGTCTCGACCAGCTTGAGGAACACCGCGCGGCCCTCGGGCGTCTTGAGGTTGAGGGCCAGCGACCGCTTGTTGCGATGCAGGTTCTGCATGTCGAAGCCGTGGCGGTCGCCCGACATGTTCTCGTTCGGATCGACGCCGGGCGGGGCCTCGATCTTGATGACGTCGGCGCCGAAATCGGCGAGCACGCGGCAGCATGTTGGCCCTGCGCGCACGCGCGTGAGATCGAGGACGCGGATGTGGTCGAGCGCTGTCGAGGGGCGCGGTCTGGGCATGTCCTGTCCGGGGCCGGGTGCAGAAGGGTCCGCAGACTAGGGCGGTTCCGCCGCCGACGGAAAGGGGACAGCCGGCATGACAGGCCGTCGGCCAGTTGATCCAGCGCAGCGACCGGCAGGTCGGAAACGTTCATTCTCGCTACATGGTCACACAGGAGGTTCCCATGCTCGCACGGACTCCCTCGCCCGCATCCGCTCCCGGCCCCGCCGATCTCGCGGCCTATGCCGCCGCCCTGCCGGCGGTCGCGACGGCCGTTGGCGCCGAACTGCGCGATTTTGCCGCCGAGCGGCTGAAGGCCCAGGGCGAGCGCATCCGCGCCTGGTCCTCGATCCGCTCGCCGCTCGACTTCATCGACATCGAGCTGCGCTTCGCCGCCGAGACCCTCGGCGCCTATGCCGACGAGGCGATGCACCTGCAGGACGTCGCCCGCACCGCCGCCGAGGTCGCCGCCCCGCCATCGCGCGGGTGAGGGCCGGCCATGGGACGGCGTATCGCCATCATCCAGGGGCATCCGGACCCTGCGCCGGAGCGTCTGTGCCGCCGGTTGGGTGCGGCCTATGCGGCCGGCGCGGCGGAGGCGGGCCATGAGGTCCGCGTCATCGAGGTCGCGACGCTGCACCTGCCGCTGCTCGCCACCAAGACCGATTTCGAGACCGGTACCGCCCCGGATGCGGCCCGCGCCGCGCAGGAGACGCTGGCCTGGGCCGAGCACTGGCTCATCCTCTATCCGCTCTGGCTCGGCTCCATGCCCGCCCTTCTCAAGGGCTTCTTCGAGCAGGTCGGCCGCCCCGGCTTCGCGTTCCGCTACCGCGACAAGGGATTTCCCGAGAAGCTGATGGCTGGCCGCAGCGCCCATGTCGTCGTCACCATGGGCATGCCCGGCTTCGTCTATCGCTGGTTCTACGGGGCCCACAGCCTGAAGGCCCTCAAGCGCAACATCCTCGGCTTCATTGGCGTCGGACCCATCCGCGACACGGTCATCGGCGGAGTCGACGGGCTTGGAACCGAGGGCGTGGCGAGGCTTGAGACCCGTTTCCGCACGCTGGGTGCGTCAGGGGCCTGAAGCGCCTGCAAAGCCCGCCCTCCCGTTATGCGACGGGGCGGCTGGTCGGCACGCGGCGAGTGTGGTTCTGTGCCGCCCCCGAACGGACGGGCGGCCCGCGCCGCACCATCCGCCATGCCGATCCGAGGAGGCCCCGCCCATGACCACCGTCTTCCGCAACTTCATCGCCGGCGAGTTCGTCTCCCCCGCCAAGGCGGCGCCGAACCTCAACCCGTCCAACACCACCGAGGTGGTCGGCGAGTACGCCCAGGGCACGGTCGAGGACCTGAACGCCGCCGTCGCCGCCGCCAAGGAAGCCTTCCCGGCCTGGAGCCGCTCGAACCCTCAGCTGCGCTACGATGTGCTGATGAAGGCCTCGAACGAGGTCATGGCGCGCAAGGAAGAGCTCGGCGCGCTGCTCTCCCGCGAGGAGGGCAAGACCCTGCCCGAGGGCATCGGCGAGGTCGCCCGCGCCGGCCAGATCCTGTCCTTCTTCGCCGCGGAGGCTCTGCGGCTCAACGGCGAGCTGGTGAATTCGATTCGCCCGGGCGTCGGCATCGAGATCACCCGCGAGGCGGTGGGCGTCATCGGCATGATCACGCCGTGGAACTTCCCCATCGCCATTCCCTGCTGGAAAATCGCCCCGGCGCTCGCCTACGGCAACACCGTCGTCATCAAGCCGGCCGACCTCGTGCCGGGCTCGACCTGGGCGCTGGTCGACATCCTCAACCGCGCCGGCCTGCCGAAGGGCGTGCTCAACCTCGTCATGGGCCGCGGCTCGGTGGTCGGTCAGGCCATGCTGGAGCATCCGGACGTCCACGCCATCTCCTTCACCGGCTCGGTCTCGACCGGCCGGCGCATCGCCGCGGCCTGCGTCGCTGCCAACCCGATGAAGAAGGTCCAGTTGGAGATGGGTGGCAAGAACCCGCTCGTGGTGCTGGATGACGCCGACCTTGCGGTGGCGGTGGAATGCGCCGCCAACGGCGCCTTCTTCTCCACCGGCCAGCGCTGCACCGCCTCCTCGCGCCTCATCGTCACCGATGGCATCCACGACAAGTTCGTCGATGCGCTGACCGAGCGGCTGAAGGGCCTCGTCGTCGACGATGCGCTGAAGTCCGGCACCCATATCGGCCCGGTCGTTGACCAGAGCCAGCTCGACCAGGACGAGAAGTACATCGCCATCGGCCGCGACGAGGGCGCCAAGCTCCACTGGGGCGGCGAGCGGCTGAACCGCGACAATCCCGGCTTCTTCCTGCAGCCGGCTCTGTTCACCGGCGTCGCCAACACCATGCGCATCGCCCGCGAGGAGATTTTCGGGCCGGTCGCGGCGGTGATCCGCGCCAAGGGCTATGACGAGGCGCTGGCGATCGCCAACGACACCGAGTTCGGTCTGTCGGCGGGCATCTGCACGACCTCGCTGAAGTACTCCTCGCACTTCAAGCGCAATGCCGAGGCCGGCATGGTGATGGTCAACCTGCCGACGGCTGGCGTCGACTATCACGTGCCGTTCGGCGGCCGGAAGGGCTCGAGCTATGGTCCGCGCGAGCAGGGTGCCTATGCCCGCGAGTTCTACACCACGGTGAAGACCGCCTACACGCTGGCCTGACGGGGAGGGGGCCGCGGATCATCCGCGGCCCCGCTGACCTCAGCCCAGCAACTGCCCGCCATCCACCACCACGGTCTGGCCCGTCACCCAGCCGGCATAGGGCGAGGCGAGGAAGAGCACGACATTCGCCACTTCCTGCGGCGTGCCGAGCCGCTTGAAGGGGATCGAGCCGAGGATGCGGTTGTAGAGGGCGGGGTCCGACGTCTTGCGCTGCTCCCAGCTGCCGCCGGGAAACTCGATCGAGCCGGGGGCGACGCAATTGGCGCGGATGCCCTTGGGGGCCAGCGCCGCCGCCTGGCTGGTCGTGTACTGGATCACCGCCGCCTTCACCGCCGCATAGGCGGCCGTGCGGATGGACGGGCGGTAGCCGGAAATCGAGGCGACGTTGACGATGGAAGCACCGCTCGAGGCTTCCAGATAGGTCATGGCGGCGTGGCTCGCCCGCACCGTCGCCATGACGTCGACATTGAGACCCTTCTGCCAGCCCTCCTCGGTGTCGCCGAGGCCGAAGCCCGAGGCGTTGTTGATGAGGATGTCGATGCCGCCGAGGGCCTTGGCCGCGGCGGGCACATAGGCGGCGATCGCGTCGCCGTCGGCGAGGTCGCAGGGCGCATAATGCGCCGTGACACCATGGGCGGCGATCTCGGCGGCTGTGGCCTTCAGGGCCTCCTCGCCGCGGGCGCAGATGGACACCCCGGCCCCCGCCGCGGCGAAGCCGAGCGCGATGGAGCGGCCGATGCCGCGGCTGCCGCCGCAGACGACGACGCGCTTGCCCTTGAAGTCGAATGCCATGGTCGATCCCTCATGATCCGGCCGCTTGCCGAGGCCCGTAGCATCGCACGGGGCCGTGGCCCCCGCTCCCGCCGGGGCACCGACCCTGCCATGCGCCGCCCGTCCTTCGACGGAAGCGCTGGCCCGCAGGTTCCTGTTGCCTTCCGTCCCGGGCAGCGATTGAATGCGCCCAAGAAACATTCGCACCGGTATGTTTTCGGGCGACGAGGAAATGCTGATGCCGGGTATCGTCCCGGCGCTGAGGAGGCTCAGATGGAACTGAGGTTCACCGACGAGGAGGTCGCTTTCCGCAAGGAGGTCCAGGCCTTCATCGACGCGAAACTGCCGCGCGCGCTGCGCGAGAAGCTCGCCGCCGGTCATCACCCGACCCGCGACGACATCGTCTTCTGGCAGCGGACGCTGAACGAGAAGGGCTGGGGCGTCGCGCATTGGCCGGTCGAGTATGGCGGCACCGGCTGGGACGCGGTGAAGCAGTACATCTTCCTCGAGGAGATGATGATGGCGCCGGCCCCGCCGCCGCTCGCCTTCGGCACCTCGATGGTCGGCCCGGTCATCTACACCTTCGGCTCGGACGCGCAGAAGAAGCGCTTCCTGCCGGGCATCGCCAATCTCGACGACTGGTGGTGCCAGGGCTTCTCCGAGCCCGGCGCCGGGTCCGACCTCGCGGGTCTCAAGACCCGCGCCGAGAAGGTCGGCGACCACTGGGTCATCAACGGCCAGAAGACCTGGACCACGCTCGGCCAATATGCCGACTGGATCTTCGTCCTCGCCCGCACCGACGCGAGCGTGAAGAAGCAGGAGGGCATCTCCTTCATCCTCGTCGACATGAAGACGCCGGGCATCACCGTGAAGCCGATCCAGACGATCGACGGCGGCCATGAGGTCAACGAGGTGTTCTTCGACGACGTCAAGGTGCCGCTGGAGAACCTCGTCGGCCAGGAGAACAAGGGCTGGGACTATGCCAAGTTCCTGCTCGGCAACGAGCGCACCGGCATCGCCCGCGTCGGCATCTCCAAGCAGCGCATCCGCCGCATCAAGGAGATGGCGGCGATCGAGCAGCGCGCCGGTCGTCCGCTGATCGAGGACCAGCGCTTCCGCGAGAAGATCGCCGAGGTGGAGGTCGAGCTGAAGGCGCTGGAGATCACCCAGCTGCGCGTCATCGCCGGTGAGAAAAAGCGCGAGAAGGGCAAGCCGGATCCGGCCTCCTCCGTGCTGAAGATCAAGGGCTCGGAGCTGCAGCAGGCGACGACCGAGCTGCTCATGGAGGTGATCGGCCCCCATTCGGCGCCTTACGCGCCGGAGGAGCCGGGCTCCAACGAGCCGCCGATCGGGCCGGAATGGGCCCAGACCATCGCGCCGACCTATTTCAACGTGCGCAAGGTCTCGATCTATGGCGGTTCCAACGAGATCCAGAAGAACATCATCGCCAAGGCGGTGCTGGGTCTCTGAGCTCGAGATTGCACTCCGGTAGTGCGTCCTTCGAGGCTCGCCCTAGCATCGAGCGGACGCGAGATGCGTCCGCATCTCGCCAAGGCTCGCACCTCAGGATGAGGTCGGGTGGTGCCTGGCACGACGGACGATGACAAAGGGCCTCGGCGCTGCCGCCGGGGCCAGACGCCTCCCTCCTCATCCTGAGGTGCGAGCGAAGCGAGCCTCGAAGGACGCAATTCCGAAGAGCCGCGACGCACTGCCTCCATCCCGAACCGCCATCAACAGGCTCCCGCCATGGATTTCGATCTCTCCGAAGAACAGCAGCTCCTGAAGGACTCGGTGGAGGGCTTCCTCTCCGACACCTACGGCTTCGAGGAGCGCAAGAAGATCGCCGCGCTGCCCGGCGGCTGGAGCCCCGAGGTCTGGGGCACGTTCGCCGAGCTGGGCATTCTCGGCCTGCCCTTTGCCGAGGAGGATGGCGGCTTCGGCGGCGGCGCTGTCGAGACCATGCTGGTCTTCGAGAGCTTCGGAAAGCACCTGGTGCTCGAGCCCTATCTCGCAACGGTGGTGCTCGCCGGCGGCGTGCTGAAGCGCGCCGGTTCGGCCGAGCAGAAGGCCGCCCACATCGCCGCCATCGCGGGCGGGTCCAGCACCTATGCGCTGGCCACCACCGAGCGCCATTCGCGCTACGACCTCTTCGACGTGACCACCACGGCGAAGAAGGACGGCGGCTCCTGGGTGCTCGACGGCGAGAAGGCCGTCGTCGTCCATGGTGGCACGGCCGATCATCTGGTCGTTTCGGCACGGACGGCCGGCGCCCGGCGCGACAAGGGCGGCATCGGCCTCTTCCTCGTGCCGGCGGATGCGGCGGGCCTGTCGCGCCGCTCCTCGCCGACGCAGGACGGCACCCATGCCGCCGAGGTCACCCTGTCCGGCGTGCGCGTCGATGCGGTGCATGTGCTGGGTGATCCGGAGGGCGGCCTGCCCGTGCTGGAGGCCGTGGCCGACGAGGCCATCGCGGCGCTTTGCGCCGAGGCGGTCGGGGCAATGAGCGAACTCACCGACGTCACCGTCGACTACCTCCAGCAGCGCAAGCAGTTCGGCATCAATATCGGCCAGTTCCAGGCGCTGCAGCACCGCGCCGCCGAGATGTTCGTGGCGCTGGAGCAGGCGCGCTCCATGGCCATGTTCGCGGCCATGACCGCCGCGACCGAGGATGCCCGCGAGCGCCGGGCGCTGGCCTCCGCCGCCAAGGTGCAGATCGGCCGCTCCGCCAAGTTCATCGGCCAGCAGGGCATCCAGCTGCATGGCGGCATCGGCATGACCATGGAGTACAAGGCCGGGCACTATTTCAAGCGGCTGACCATGATCGACACCCTGTTCGGCGATGCCGACCACCATATCAGCGAGGTCGCCGATTTCGGCCGGCTCGTCGCCGCGGCCTGATCTCGCTTTTCCCTCGTTTCAGCCTCCTGGGCCCGCCTGCGAAAAAAATCGCGGCGGGCCCGAACCTTTTCGGCGGTCAGCGCAACCCATGGATATCCGGGGCGACAGGAGCCCCCTTCCAGAAGGACCACCGCCATGAACCGCTTCAAGACCCTCGCTCTCGCCGCCGCCGCCGCCGCCACCCTGACGGTCGGCATCTCCTCCCAGGCCGAGGCCGGCCCCTGGCATCGCCGCCACCTCGCCTGGGGCGTCGGTGGCCTCGCCACCGGCCTCATCATCGGCGGCGCGCTCGCATCGTCCCGCGCCCATGCCGGCTACGGCTACGCCTCGGACTGCTACCTGACCCGCCGCTGGGTCGACGGCCCCTACGGTCCGGAGCGCCGCACCATCCGCGTCTGCCACTGATCCGTCCCCTTCAGTGCAGATGCCTCGGAGCCCCGGCCACACGGCCGGGGCTTTCGGCGTTCGGGGTGCTGCCGGGGCATGTCAGCAATCCGTGAGCGAAGGCCGCAAAGGGGTCGACGCCGCACCCTTGCCGCACCACATTGGAAGCTCATCACACGCGTCCGATTCTTCGTCCCGCCGGCCCGGCCGCAGGGGCAGCCGCCGTTTTTCCCAAGGTGTTCATGCTCCGCTATCTCGAAACCCGCGTCGATCCTGTCGCCGCGCCGCCCGGCGAGGGCCCGCCCCCGGGACTCATCGCCTTCTTCTGGTATTTCATTTCGCAGGCGAAATGGCTTTTCGCGGCGCTGTTCGTCGTCGGCATCGCGGCGGCGCTGGTCGAGACGGCGATTCCCTATTTCATCGGCCGGCTCGTCGCGATCCTCACGGAAACGCCGCGCGATCAGCTCTTCGACACGACCTGGCCGACCTTCGCGACCATGCTGTTCGTCGTGCTGGTGGCGCGTCCCGCCATCCTCTTCGTCCAGCGCGCCATCTCCAACCACGGTATTTCGGGGCCCCTCAACACGCTGACGCGCTGGCAGAGCCACCATCACGTCATCCGCCAGTCGCTCGGCTTTTTCCAGAACGACTTTGCCGGCCGCATCGCCAACCATGTGATGCAGGCGGGCGGCGGCGTGCGCGAGACGGCGCTCGCCACCATGCGGTCGGTGCTGCACATCCTGTTCTATGGCGTCGCCGCCACCGCCCTGATGCTGGCGCAGGACTGGCGCCTCGCCATGCCGATCCTCGTCTGGGTCGTGCTCTATGTGACGCTGCTCACCGCCATGGTGCCGAAGCTGCGCGACCGCTCGCGCGAGGCCTCCGCCAAGCGCTCGGCCGTCACCGGCAAGGTCGTGGACGGCTACACCAACATCCAGACAGTGAAGCTCTTCGCCCGCACGGCGGACGAGGATCGCTACATCCGCGACGCCATGCTGGAGATGAACACGGCGTTCCTCGCCCAGCACCGGGTGAACACCCTGTTCACGGTGCTCCTGAACCTGCTCAACGCTGCGCTCCTGGCGGCGGTCGGCACGCTTGCCGTGGTGCAGTGGCAGGCCGGCCGCGTCGAGATCGGCGCGGTCGCCATGGTGCTGCCGCTGACTATCCAGCTCATCAGCATGTCCGGCTGGGTCGCGGCGGAGATCCAGGGCATCTTCGAGAATGTCGGCGTGGTGCAGGAAAGCATGGGCTCCATCGCGCGCCCCATCACCATGCGCGACGCGCCGGAGGCGCGCCCCCTCGCGGTCACCGGCGGCGGCATCGTCTTCGACCGCGTCACCTTCGGCTATGGCCGCAAGGACCGGCCGGTGATCGACACCCTGTCGCTGTCGATCCGGCCCGGCGAGAAGGTCGGCCTTGTCGGCCGGTCCGGCGCGGGCAAGTCGACGCTGGTCAACCTCATGCTGCGCTTCCACGACGTCGAGGCCGGCGCCATCCGCATCGACGGCCAGGACGTGCGGGAGGTGACGCAGGAGAGTCTCCGGCAGGCCGTGTCGGTGGTGACGCAGGACACATCGCTGCTGCACCGCTCGATCCGCGACAACATTCTCTACGGGCGGCCCGATGCGAGCGAGGCGGAGCTGGAGGCGGCGGCGGGCCAGGCCCATGCCGACAGCTTCATCCCCGGCCTGCGCGATAGTGCCGGGCGCAGCGGCTACGAGGCCCATGTCGGCGAGCGCGGCGTCAAGCTGTCCGGCGGCCAGCGCCAGCGCATCGCCATCGCCCGCGTCATCCTCAAGGACGCGCCGATCCTGGTCCTCGACGAGGCGACGGCGGCCCTCGACAGCGAAGTGGAGGCGGCGATTCAGGAGAGCCTCGGTGACCTCATGGAGGGCAAGACCGTGCTTGCCATCGCCCATCGGCTGTCGACCCTGAAGATCATGGACCGGCTGGTCGTGATCGACGGCGGACGGATCGTCGAGGAGGGGACCCATGACGCCCTCATCGCCCGCCGCGGCCTCTATGCCCAGCTCTGGGCGCGACAGTCCGGAAGCTTCCTCGCCGACCTCACGGAGGCGGCGGAATAGGCTCGATGGGGCCGGTATCCACGTGCCGTAGCGGCATGAGACAGCGCGTCGCACCACCTGTGCCCGCCCCTTCGGCAGAATACCCGCAGCCTTTGTGCAGCTTGCCGTGATTGCGGTCAGACTGTGCCGTTGCCGTGGAGATCACGCGAATCCGCGTTGACTTCCGCAACCGAAAACGCTCCGATCCCCGCTTCGTGAGCCGACCCCTGCGAAGTCGGCCCGACAGAGTGGTTCGCCATAGGCGCGCGAGGAGTGAGGGCAATGAAGGAAAAAGAGATTCGCGGCATGGTCGCCGAGGTGAAGGAGGGCAAGCTCTCCCGCCGCGACTTCGTCAACCGGATGCTCGCCGTCGGTGTCGCCGCGCCGATGTCGTGGCACATCCTCGACTTCCACGGTGTCGCCCGCGCCCAGTCGCTGCCGCGCTACACCCCGACCAGGGCCGGCGGCGGTGGCCCGCTGAAGATCCTGCTGTGGCAGGCGCCGACCCTTCTGAACCCCCATTTCGCCATCGGCACCAAGGACCAGGAAGCCTCGCGCGTGTTCTACGAGCCGCTCGCCGGCTGGGACACCGACGGCAACCTCGTGCCGATCCTCGCCGCCGAGATTCCGAGCCGCGAGAACGGCTCCGTGTCCGCCGATGGTCTGTCCGTCACCTGGAAGCTCAAGCAGGGCGTGAAGTGGCATGACGGCAAGCCCCTGACAGCGGACGACCTGCTGTTCACCTGGCAGTATGCCGGCGACCCTGCCACGGCCGCCACGACGATCGGCACCTACCAGAACATCAAGGTCGAGAAGGTCAACGACTTCACGGTCAAGATCACCTTCGCGCAGCCGACCCCGTTCTGGGCCGACGCCTATGTCGGCGCCGCCGGCATGATCCTGCCGAAGCACATCTTCGAGCCGTTCAAGGGCGCCGCCTCGCGCGACGCGCCGGCCAACCTCAGGCCGGTCGGCACCGGCCCCTACAAGTTCGTCGACTTCAAGCCGGGCGACATGCTGCGCGGCGAGCGCAACACCGAGTACCACATCGCCAACCAGCCCTTCTTCGACACGCTCGAGGTCAAGGGCGGCGGTGACGCAGTGTCGGCGGCGCGCGCGGTCATCCAGACCGGCGAATTCGACTATGCCTGGAACATGCAGGTGGAGGACGAGATCCTCCTTCGCATGGAGCGCGGCGGTCGCGGCAAGGCGATCCCGGTCGCCAGCGGCAACATCGAATTCATCATGCTCAACGTGACCGATCCGTGGACCGAGGTCGACGGCGAGCGTTCGAGCATGAAGACCAAGCACCCGACGCTGACCGAACCGGCCGTGCGCCAGGCGCTCAACCTGCTGATCGACCGTGATTCCGTGGAGAAGTTCATCTACGGCCGCGGCGGCAGGGCGACGGCGAACTTCGTCAACGCTCCGGCGAAGTTCACCTCGCCGAACATGAAGTACGAGTTCAGCGTCGACAAGGCGAACAAGATCCTCGACGACGCCGGCTGGGTCCGCGGCTCCGACGGCATCCGCGCGAAGGACGGCAAGAAGCTGAAGTTCGTCTATCAGACGTCCATCAACGCGCCGCGCCAGAAGACCCAGGCGATCATCAAGCAGGCCGCCCAGCGCGCCGGCATCGACCTGGAGCTGAAGTCGGTGACGGCCTCGGTCTTCTTCTCCTCCGATGTCGCGAATCCGGATACCTATTCGAAGTTCTACTGCGACATCCAGATGTACACGACCACCATGCTGCAGCCGGACCCCGAGCGGTTCATGCTCCAGCTGGTCTCGTGGGAGATCGCAAACAAGGACAACAAGTGGCAGGGGCGGAACATCTCGCGCTTCGTCAGCAAGGAAGCCGATGACGCGTTCAAGGAGGCCCAGAACTCCCTGGATCCGGCCCGTCGCGCCGCGCTGTTCATCCGCATGAACGACATCTTCTGCGGTGAGAACATCCTGCTGCCCGTCCTCGCCCGCACCCGCATGGCTGCCTGCAGCAACCGGCTCACGCCCACCCTTTCGGGCTGGGACCTCGACCTGTGGCTCCTGAATGCGTGGTTCCGGCCCTCCTAAGGCCGGAACACCTCAGGTCCCGCTCAAGAGGAACCAGGCAGTTCACTTATGGGTACATACCTCCTCCGGCGATTGCTGATCGCCATTCCGAGCCTGTTCGGCATCAGCATCGTGCTCTTCACGGTGCTGGCGCTGGCTCCCGGCGATCCCTTCGAGGAGATGGCCACGAACCCGAACATTCCTCCCGAAGTGCGCCTCGCGCTTCGGGAGAAGTTCGGCATCGATGATCCCGTCTACATCCGCTACATCCGCTGGTTGACGGCGATGCTGCAGGGCGATTGGGGCTTCTCCTTCGCCAGCCGCGTCAATGTCGACGATCTCATCCTGCAGCGCCTGCCGGCGACGATCTTCGTGATCGGCTCGTCGCAGGTTCTGGCGCTCGCCATCGCGCTTCCCGTCGGCATCTATGCGGCGACGCGGCCGTATTCGGTGTTCGACCAGATCGCCAACACCTTCGCCTTCATCGGCTTCTCGCTGCCGACCTTCTTCACCGGCCTGCTTTTCATCCTGGTCTTCTCGATCTGGCTGGACTGGCTGCCCTTCGTCTACCGGTCCGACATCGATGCGACCGGCTGGCGCTGGTACTGGGAACAGGTGCGGCAGGCGATCATGCCGGTCATGGTGCTCGGCCTGTTCCAGGCGGCGTCCTACACCCGCTATGTCAGGTCGGCGGTGCTCGACGTCATCCGGCTTGACTTCGTCACAACGGCCCGCGCCAAGGGCCTCGGCGAGAAGCGCGTCATCGTCAAGCACGTGGTGCGCAACGCGCTCATCCCGGTGGTGACGCTGGTCGCGCTGCAGATGCCCACCGTCTTCGGCGGTGCCATCGTCACCGAGCAGATCTTCCGCGTGCCGGGCATCGGCTCGCTGCTGATCAGCGCCATCCTGTCCAATGATACTCCCGTCATCATGGCCGTGACCTTCGTGTTCGCGTGCCTCGTCGTGTTCTTCAACCTCCTTGCAGATGTCCTCTATGGCTGGCTCGACCCCCGCATCGCCTTCCGTTGATCCGGTGGCCGAGATCGGAGCCGTCATTCGGTCCGAACACGTCCCACCTTGGCTCGACGCCTGGCGCAAGTTCCGCCGCCACAAGCTGGCGGTGACAAGCAGCGTCATTCTCGGGACGATCATCCTCGCGGTGATCGTCGGCCCGTGGCTTTGGCCGGTGCCGATCAACGAGATCGACTTCACCGCGCGCCTCGCGCCGCCGTCGCCGAAGCACCCCTTCGGCACGGATGACCTGGGGCAGGACCTGCTGGCGCGCATGATCTATGGCGGGCGCATCTCGCTCGCGGTGGGCCTTGCCGCCATGCTGGTGGCCATCATCGTCGGCGTGGTGGTCGGCGCCATCGCCGGCATCTCGCGCGGTCCGGTGGACGCGGCGCTCATGTGGGTGACGGACCTGTTCCTGTCGCTGCCGCAGCTGCCGCTGCTGCTGCTCATCATCTACCTGTTCCGCGACGTGCTGAAGGATGCCTTCGGCGTGGAGATGGGCGTCTTCATCCTCATTGTCGTCGTCATCGGCGGCCTGAGGTGGATGCCCGTCGCCCGGCTTGTGCGCGCCCAGTTCCTGTCGCTGCGCGAGAAGGAGTTCGTCGAGGCGGCCCACGCCCTCGGCGCCTCGCGGATGCGCCAGGTGGTGCGGCACATCCTGCCCAATGCCATGGGGCCGGTGATCGTCGCGGCGACCATCGACGTCGCTGCCGCCATCATCGCGGAATCGACGCTGTCCTTCCTCGGCCTCGGCTTCCCGCCGGATATCCCGACCTGGGGTCGCCTGCTCTTCGATGCCAAGGACTTCCTGGATTATGCGCCGCACTGGGCGCTGTTCCCGGGCGCGGCGATCTTCATCACCGTGCTGACCATCAACTTCATCGGTGATGGCCTGCGCGACACGTTCGATCCGCGCCGCGTCCTCTGACGCAGGCCGCAGGACCGGTTCAGCCGCCGCGCTCCGCAAGGGGCGCGGCGGTTTCCGTTTCAGGGGCTCAGCCGCCGGGCGCCCCTTGGGTGTTCACATAGACCGCATAGAGCCCGCGGCCGGTGGCCATGAACAGGCGGTTGCGGTGGCGGCCGCCGAAACAGACATTGGCGCAGCGCTCAGGCAGGCGGATGCGGCCGATGGCGGTGCCGTCGGGCGCGAAGACCATGACGCCGTCGAGGTCCGGCGTGCCCATGCCCCAGCCGCACCACAGATTGCCGTCGACGTCGCAACGGATGCCGTCCGGCGTGCCGCCGGGGCCGGCATCGACGAAGACGCGGCGATTGGCGAGGCCACGGCCGTCCGGCGTGACGTCATAGGCGACGATGAGGCGATGGGGCGTGGCACGTGACTCGACGAGGTAGAGGGTGCGCTCGTCGGGTGAGAAGCACAGACCGTTGGGGCCTGTGACGTTCTCGGCAACGGCGGCGATACCGAGGCCGTCCGGGTCGATGCGATAGACGTTCTGCGGCAGTTCCTGCTCAGCCGGCTCACCCTCGTAATGGCTGAGCAGGCCGAAATGCGGATCGGTGAACCAGATGGAACCGTCCGACTTCACCACGACGTCGTTGGGGGAGTTGAGGCGGCGGCCCTCGTGATGGCTCGCCAGCACAGTGATGGACCCGTCATATTCGGTGCGGATGACCCGCCGTCCGCCATGTTCGCAGGTGACGAGGCGGCCCTGCCGGTCCCGGGTATTGCCATTGGCCTTGTGGCTGGGCTTTCGGAAGACCGTGACGGCGCCGGTCTCCTCGTCCCAGCGCAGGATGCGGTCATTGGGGATGTCGCTGACGAGAAGGCAGCGCTGGTCGCCGAGCCAGACCGGACCCTCGCCCCAGCGCAGTCCGGTGGCGAGGCGTTCGACGGCGGCATTGAACAGACGGTACTTCAGGAACCGCGGATCGAGGATCTCGATGGACGGGTCGGGATAGATCGGGCTTGGCTCCCACATGCGCACCTCCTCGCATCCGCTCTTCCGGCGGGCGATCAAGTGTCGGACGCGGTCCGGGCCGGCGCAAGGACGGGCGGCGGCGACAGCCCATGCGAAAAGGGCGCCCCGGCGGGACGCCCTTTCCATTGGCCGTCAGCGCATGGCCTGAGCGATGATCTGCACCGCGCGCCCGGTGCGCGGCCCGCGCTTCGCCGTGACGCCCCAGCTGCGCGGAGAGGCCGCACCCTCTGTCCTTAGGACATGACGTGCCAGTCAGGTTTTCGATTGACTATGCTGACTGCACCATGCAGCAATGCCGCCAACGCACGGCAAAAGAACAGAGTGCATGGTGGGAACGTCGGACGAGATCATCCTCCAGACCCGTGGTCTGACGAAGGATTTCAAAGGCTTTACGGCTGTCAGCGAGGTGGACCTGGACGTGCGCCGGGGCTCCATCCACGCGCTTATCGGCCCGAACGGCGCCGGCAAGACGACCTGCTTCAACCTGCTGACCAAGTTCCTCATCCCGACCCGGGGAACGATCACCTACAAGGGGCAGGACATCACCCAAGCCAAGCCGGCGGACATTGCCCGGCTCGGCCTCGTGCGGTCCTTCCAGATCTCCGCCGTCTTCCCGCATCTGACGGTGCTGGAGAATGTGCGCATCGCGCTGCAGCGCAAGCGCGGCGACAATTTCGACTTCTGGACCTCGGAAGCGGTTCTTTCCGCGCTGGATGCCGAGGCCGAGCGCCTGGTCGAGGCGGTGGGCCTCAAGGACTTCGTGCGCCACCAGGCGGTCGAGCTCTCCTATGGCCGTAAGCGCGCCCTCGAGATCGCCACGACGCTCGCCCTCGATCCCGAAATGATGCTCCTCGACGAGCCCATGGCCGGCATGGGCCACGAGGACGTCGACCGCATCGCCGAGCTCATCCGCCGCGTCTCGGCCAACCGCACCATCCTCATGGTGGAGCACAATCTCTCGGTCGTCGCCTCGTTGTCCGACCGCATCACGGTGCTCGCCCGCGGCAAGGTGCTCGCGGAAGGCGATTACGCCACCGTGTCGAAGGACCCGCGGGTGATCGAAGCCTATATCGGAGCCGGTCATGGCTGACGCCGCCCTCGCAACGCCCGCCGCCACCACGGCCCCCCGGCCGATGCTCGCCGTCCGCGACCTCAACGCGTGGTACGGCGAATCCCACGTGCTGCACGGCATGAATCTCGACGTCGGCGAGGGCGAGGTCGTCACGCTTCTCGGCCGCAATGGTGCCGGCAAGACGACGACGCTGAAGTCGATCATCGGCATCATCGGCAAGCGGACGGGCTCCATCACCTTCGAGGGTGGCGAGACCATCGGCATGTCGTCGCGCGCCATTGCCAAGCTCGGCATCGGCTATGTGCCGGAGGAGCGCGGCATCTTCTCCTCGCTGTCGGTGGAGGAGAACCTGATGCTGCCGCCGCAGGTCAGGCCCGGCGGCATGAGCGTCGAGCAGATCTTCGAGCTCTTCCCCAACATCAAGGAGCGGCTGACCAGCCAGGGCACGAAGCTCTCGGGTGGCGAACAGCAGATGCTGTCGATCGCCCGCATCCTGCGCACCGGCGCCAAGTTCCTGCTGCTCGACGAGCCGACCGAGGGCCTCGCCCCCGTCATCATCGAGCAGATCGGCCGGACGATCGCCCGGCTGAAGCGCGAGGGCTACACCATCATCCTGGTGGAGCAGAACTTCCGCTTTGCCCAGACGGTCGCCGACCGCCACTATCTGGTCGAGCAGGGGCGTGTCGTCGACATGATCCTCAATGCCGAACTCGACCAGAACATCGACAAGCTGCACGCCCATCTCGGCGTGTAAGCCCGCAACAACAAGAACAACCGACCCATCTGTTCTCTCTGGAGGAGACGACCATGACCTTCCGCATGAATCGCCGCTCGCTCATGGCGGGTGCCGCCGCCACCGCCTTCTCGGCCCGCTCGATGGCCCAGGCCCAGCAGCCCATCAACGTCAAGATCGGCGTGCTGAACGACCGCTCCGGTCTCTATGCCGACCTTACCGGCGAGGGTTCGGTCATCGCCGCCCGCATGGCGGTCGAGGATTTCCGCGCCGCCGCCAACGGCATCAACGTGCAGATCGTCTCGGCCGACCACCAGAACAAGCCTGACGTTGGCGCCAACATCGCCCGCCAGTGGTACGACAACGACGCCGTGGACGTGATCACCGACGTGCCGACCTCCTCGGTCGGCCTCGCGGTCAACCAGATCACCCGCGAGAAGAACCGCATCCACCTTAACTCCGGCTCGGCCACCTCCGACCTCACCGGCGCGCAGTGCTCGCCGAACACCATCCACTGGACCTACGACACCTACATGCTGTCGCAGGGCACCGGTGGCGCCATGGTGAAGGCCGGTGGCGACACCTGGTTCTTCCTCACCGCCGACTATGCCTTCGGCCATGCGCTGGAGCGTGACACCACCGCCGTGGTGCAGCGCGCCGGCGGCCGCGTCCTCGGCGGCGTGCGCACGCCCTTCCCCGGCACCGACTTCTCGTCCTTCCTGCTGCAGGCCCAGGCCTCGCGCGCCAAGGTCATCGGCCTCGCCAATGCCGGCGGCGACACCGTCAACTCGATCAAGCAGGCGGCCGAGTTCGGCATCACTGCGGGCGGCCAGAAGCTCGCCGGCCTCCTGGTCTTCGTCGTTGACGTGCACGCCCTCGGCCTGCAGACGGCCCAGGGCCTGGTGCTGACCGAGACCTTCTACTGGGATCTCAACGACAACACCCGCGCCTGGTCGCGTCGCTTCGGCGCGCAGCGCAACGGCTTCATGCCCACCATGGTGCAGGCTGGCGTCTATTCCTCGACGCTGCACTACCTGAAGGCCGTCGCCGCCACGAAGAGCAAGGACCCGGCGCAGGTCATGGCCTGGATGAAGGCCAATGGCACCGACGATCCGCTGTTCGGCCAGGGCACCATCCGCCAGGACGGCCGCAAGATCCATCCGGCCTATCTCTTCGAGGTCAAGAAGCCCTCGGAGTCGAAGGGCCCCTGGGACTACTACAAGCTGCTCGCCACCATTCCGGGCGAGGAGGCCTTCCGGCCGCTGAACGCTGGCGTTTGCCCGCTGGTCCGCGCCTAAAGCCTGATCCGGGAAGCGCCGTCCGCGGCGCTTCCCACCTCCCTTAGCCAGGTCCGCCTCAGCCAGGTCCGCATCGATGTTCGAGCTTCTCGGCATTCCGCCGCAAGCCCTGTTCGGCCAGCTCCTGCTCGGCCTGATCAACGGCTCATTCTACGCCATCCTGAGCCTCGGGCTCGCGGTGATCTTCGGCCTCTTGAACATCATCAACTTCACCCACGGCGCCCAGTACATGATGGGCGCCTTCATCGCCTGGATGCTGCTCAACTGGGCGGGCGTCGGCTATTGGCCGGCCCTGCTTCTCGCCCCGATCATCGCCGGCATCTCCGGCGTCATCATCGAGCGGACGCTGCTCAAACGGCTCTACCATCTCGACCATCTCTATGGCCTGCTGCTGACCTTCGGCCTCGCCCTCATCATCCAGGGTCTTTTCCGCAACCAGTTCGGCTCCTCCGGCCTGCCCTATCAGATCCCGGCGGAGCTGCGCGGCGGCCAGAACCTCGGCTTCATGTTCCTGCCGAACTACCGCGCCTGGGTGGTCGTCGCCTCGCTGGTCGTCTGCCTCGCCACCTGGTTCGTCATCGAGAAGACGCGGCTCGGCGCCTATCTGCGCGCCGCCACCGAGAACCCGACCCTGACCCAGGCCTTCGGCATCAATGTTCCGCTGCTGATCACGCTGACCTATGGCTTCGGCGTCGGCCTTGCCGCCTTCGCTGGCGTGCTCGCCGCACCGATCTATTCGGTCAACCCGAACATGGGCGCCGACCTCATCATCGTCGTCTTCGCGGTGGTGGTCATCGGCGGCATGGGCTCGATCCTCGGCGCCATCGTCACCGGCTTCGGCCTCGGGCTGATCGAGGGCCTGACCAAGGTCTTCTATCCGGAAGCCTCCGCCACCGTCATCTTCATTATCATGGCCATCGTGCTTCTCGTGAAGCCGGCCGGCCTGTTCGGGAGGGCCGCCTGATGGCCGAGATCTCCATCGCCGCTCCCCCCGCCAGCCCCACCGAGGCCGCCGATCACGCCGCACTGCACCGGACGCTGTTCATCGCGCTCGCGGCGCTGCTGGTGGTGCTGCCCTTCATCCCGGTGATCGGCTATCCGTTCTTCCTGATGAAGGTGCTGTGCTTCGCGCTCTTCGCCTGTGCCTTCAACCTGATGCTCGGCTATGGCGGCCTCCTGTCCTTCGGCCATGCCGCCTATTTCGGCTTCGCCTCCTATGTCTCGGCCTACACCGCCAAGCACTGGGGCCTGACCCCCGAGGCCTCGATCCTCCTCGGCACCGCCTCGGGCGCCATCCTTGGCCTCGCCTTCGGCTCGCTCGCCATCCGTCGCCAGGGCATCTACTTCGCCATGATCACCCTGGCGCTCGCCCAGATGGTCTATTTCTTCTCGCTGCAAACGCCGCGCTTCACCGGCGGCGAAGACGGTATCCAGGCCGTGCCGCGCAACGCGCTGCTGGGCGTCCTGCCGCTGTCGAATGACACGGTGACCTACTATCTGGTCGCCGCCATCTTCATGGCCGGTATCCTGCTCATCTACCGCATCATCCACTCGCCTTTCGGGCAGGTGCTGAAGGCGATCCGTGACAACGAGGCCCGTGCGGTGTCGCTCGGCTACCGGGTCAACCAGTACAAGCTGGCGGTCTTCGTGCTCTCGGCGTCGCTGGCGGGCCTTGCGGGCGCCACCAAGGCGGTGGCGGTTCAGCTTGCCTCCCTCACCGATGTGCACTGGAGCATGTCCGGCGAGGTCGTGCTGATGACCCTGGTTGGCGGCATGGGCACCGTCTTCGGTCCCATTGTCGGGGCCGCGGTCATCATCTCCATGCAGAACTTCCTCGCCGGCCTCGGCGCCTGGGTGACCATCGTCCAGGGCGTGATCTTCGTGATCTGCGTGCTCGTTTTCCGCGAAGGCATTGTCGGCGTCATCGGCAAGTGGCTGAAGAAACCGCTTTGACGGCCTGACGGCGGTCCTGCGGAACGGCGGCAGATGAACGGCGTTTAAGCCAAATGCCGCGCCGTTCCCTTGCGAGCGTCGCGATTGTGCCGTCATTTGCGGTTGCCATGGGGGCCGAGCGGCTTTCGGGCCGTCGCTGATTCCGTGGAGTGACTGATGAACGCCCTGAAGCGCGCCCTGCTGGCCGGCACGTTCCTGCCGGTTCTCGCCATGGCTCCCGGCCTCGCCGAGACCCTGCCGTCGGGGCGCCTTGAGGTCGCTCAGCTCAACCCGCAGCAGGAGCGCGATCCGCGCCAGCAGCGGCCGGGAGGACAGGGCCAGCCGGGCCGTCCGCCGGAGGGCCGCGCGCCCGGTGGCGGCGGTCAGGTCCAGCAACCGCGCCCGCCCCAGGGCGGCATGGGCGGTGGCGGTCAGGTTCAGCAGCCGCGCCCGCCCGTCGCCCCGATGCAGCAGCCGCAGCGTCAGGTGCAGCCGGAGCGGCAGGCGCCGCCCATCCAGCAGCGTCCGCCCATTCAGCAGCGTCCGCCCGTCCAGGCCCAGCCGCCGCAGCAGCAGCGGCTTGCGCCCCCGGTCCAGTCTCAGCAGCCCCAACGGACCGCACCACCGATCGCCCAGCCGACCCAGCCGACGGCGCCGCGGGTGAACCCCCCGGCCGGTGCGCAGCCGCCGCGCAGCCCCGGCTTCACCGGCCAGCCGCCAGGCCAGGGTCAGCAGCCCGGCGCCGGCCAGCCGCCGCGCCCGGGCCTGGGGCAGCCGCAGCAGGGCCGTCCCGTCCCGCCCGCCACCTCAGGCGAGAGCCAGCGCCCAACGCCGGGTGCCATCCGGCCGCAGGACGGCCGCCCGCCTTTCGGCGGCAATTCGCCCGGCCAGTCGGCACAGCCGCCTGTGCAGCGTCCGGGCGCCGTTCCCCAGACCGGTGGCGCGCAGCAGCCGCCTGCCGGCCAGCCTCCCATCGGCCAGCGCCCGCCTGGCGTGGTCCCCGGCCAGCCCGGTCAGCCGCAGACGGGTGGCGCGCAGCAGCCGCCGACCGGCCAGCCGCCGATCGGGCAGCGCCCGCCGGGCGTGGTCCCCGGCCAGTCCGCTCAGCCGCAGACCGGTGGCGCCCAGCAGCCGCCGACGGGGCAGTCGCCGATCGGACAGCGCCCGCCGGGCGTGGTTCCAGGACAGCCGGGCCAGCCGCAGACCGGTGGTCCGGCCCAGCCGCCCGGCCAGCCGCCGATCGGACAGCGCCCTCCGGGCGTGGTTCCCGGCCAGCCGGGCCAGCCGCAGACCGGTGGCGCGCAGCAGCCGCCGACCGGCCAGCCGCCGATCGGCCAGCGCCCGCCCGGCGTCGTTCCCGGCCAGCCGGGCCAGCCGCAGGTCGGTGGCACCGCCCAGCCGCCCGGCCAGCCCGGTCAGCCGCAGACCGGTGGTCCGGCCCTGCCGCCCGGCCAGCCGCCGATCGGACAGCGCCCGCCTGGCGTCGTTCCTGGCCAGCCGGGCCAGCCGCAGGTCGGTGGTCCCGCCCAGCCGCCCAGCCAGCCGGGCCAGCCGCAGGTCGGTGGTCCCGCCCAGCCGCCCAGCCAGCCCGGTCAGCCGCAGATCGGTGGTCCCGCCCAGCCGCCCGGCCAGCCCGGCCAGCCGCAGGTCGGTGGTCCCGCCCGGCCGCCCGGCCAGCCCGGTCAGCCGCAGATCGGCGGTCCGGCCCAGCCGCCCGGTCTTCCCAACCAGCCGCAGACCGGTGGTCCGGCTCCGTCTCCCGCCATTCCGGGCCAGGGCTTTGGCCAGCAGCGGCCCGGTGGACCCGGGGCTCCCGGCGGCTTCCAGGGCCAGCCCGGCCAGCCCGGTACGGGCGTGCCCGGAGGCTTTACCGGCTTGCCGCCGCGCCAGGGGCCGCCCGAGCAGCGGCGCGGTTCGCGCATCGGCCCGGCGGGTGCCGCCGCCATCGGCATCGGCGCCGGCCTTGTCGGCGGCTTCATGCTGAGCCGGGGCGCGCGCGCCGAGCGTGTCGATGAGATCCGCGACAGTCGCCGCGAGTTCACCCAGGACGGCGTCACGGTCATTCACGAGCCCGGCCGCACCATCATCCGGGACGGCGAGGGCACCTTCATCCGTCACGACGAGACCGCGCGCTTCCGCGAGCTCGGCGGCAATTTCCGCTCCGAGCGCCGCGGCAATGAGATGGTGTCGGTCTTCGACCGGCCGGACGGCGTGCGTGTCATCACCGTCACCGACGAGAGTGGCGAGCTGGTGCGCCGCATCCGCCGCTATCCCGACGGGCGCGAGGTGATCCTGATCGACAACTCGTTCCGGCCGCGTCCCCGCACCTTCGAGGAACAGATCATCGAGCTGCCGCCTCCGGAATATTCGTTCCCGCGCAACCGCTACATCGTCGATGCCGAGGAGGCGACGCCGGAGGTGATCTACGAGACGCTGAGTGCGCCGCTGGTGCAGCGTCCGCCGCGCCGCTACACGCTCGACGAGGTGCGCTACAGCCCGACGGTGCGCGCCTATACCCGCAGCGTCGACGTCAACACGATCACCTTCGATACCGGGTCGTGGGAAATCAAGCCCGACCAGGTCCGGCGCCTCGACACGATCGCGGCGGCGCTCGGCCGGGCCATCACCGCCAATCCGAACGAGGTCTTCCTCGTCGAGGGCCACACGGATGCGGTGGGCAACGATGTCGACAACCTGTCGCTGTCGGACCGGCGCGCCCAGTCCATCGCGACGGCCCTGACCCAGACCTACAACATCCCGCCGGAGAACCTGACCACCCAGGGCTATGGCGAGCAGAACCTTAAGGTGCAGACGCAGGGGCCCTCGGCGGAGAACCGGCGCGTGACGCTGCGCCGGATCACCGACCTGCTCAATCAGCAGAACACCCAGGCGCCGCAGTGAGGCGACCTGGCTGAGACAGGGGAGCGGGCGCCTGTAGGCGCCCGTTTCGTTTCGGCGCCGGTGTCAGGGGCGGTGCAGGTGCAGGCCGACCAGCGTGCCGGTCAGCTGGAAGCCGAGGCGGGCATAGAGGTTGGCGACACCGATATTGGCGGCGGAGACGACCGTGTCGATGCGGCGGACGCCCTGGTCCTTAAGGTGCAACAGAACCGCCGTCCAGAAGGGCAGGGCGAGCACGGCCTGGTCGGGCTGCGTTCCGCCGAGCACGAGGTCGGCCGAGCCGTCCGCGGTCGTAAAGGCCATGAAGGCGCCAGGGCGCTGCGCGGCGCCGGTGACGAGCACCGTCGCGCGGCCGGCGAGCAGCCCTTCCATCCAGTCGACCTGCCGGAGCTGGTTCACCTCCGCCGGGATGGCCGGGTCCTCGGCGAAGCGGCCGAAATGGAAGGTCTCGGCGGCCTGCGCGATCAAAGCGGGGTGATCCTCGGCGGTGGGTGTCCGCAACGGCGCCGGCCGGCAGGACGGCGCGAAGCGGGCGAGGTTGGGAAAGCGCAGGGTCTGGACCGTCTCGACATAGCGGAAGCCGATGGCCTGGAGCCGGGCGATGGCGGCGCGGCGCTCGGCGGGCAGGCGGCAGGTCACCAGCCCCGCCTGCTCTTCGCCGCAGAGGCGGTGGAAGGCGGTGATGACATCGGCATCGTCGGTGATGCCTTCATCGCCTGCCAGCGCAGCCTCCGTGATGTCGAGGGTCGGCCGGCCGAGGGCGCGAGCGTCCCAGGGCGTCGGCCGGATGACGAGCCGCGCGCCGGAATTGCCCGCGAGCGTCCAGCTCATGTCAGGCGGGCGTGCGCCGGAAGGCGGCGTGGAGGTCGATGACGATGTCGTCCGGCCCGAGGAGGTCGGCGGAGGGCGGCGACATCAGCGCGAAGGCCTTGGGCGTCGGCGAGGCGGCACGCGGGTCCCGGCGGCGGATGAAGGCCTCGCGAACCTTGGGCGTCAGGCTCTCCAGCGTGTCATCGGCGATGAGGTCGTCCAGCACGACGAGATGGCGGGCCTGGGCGCGGGCTTCCGCCACCAGCGTCTCCAGGGCGCAGAGGCCGGCCACGACCGGACGCATGTCGGGGTGACAGCCGGGCTGGCCATAGGCGCGGACGCGGCGGTCGAGATGATAGGCGTGGCTCCAGTTGCCGGCGAAGATGTGCAGCTTGATGGCCACCTGCATCCGCTGAATGGTGAAATCCTGGAAACGGCGGAGCAGGGGCCCCGAGGCCACGGGGTCCGCGAGCGGGGCCGGCTCGATGAAGGAGGCGAAGAACTCGACGCCGCCGCGGAAGCGGTCCCAGCCGTCCATCGTCTCGCTGTTGCCGGAATGGTTCACGCCGCCCTTGGAGATGGCCGTGACGCGGGCGAAGGGCTCCGGCGCGAAGAGCACCGAGCCGACGGTGAGCGCGCGGGCGAGATGGGCGAAATAGTGGAAGGCGTAAGGGGTGACCGGCTCGATGACGTCGTGAACCACGCTCGTCCGGATGATGAACCATTCGGGGAAGATGTGGTGGGTCAGCATGTAGTCGAGGCAGGCCGCGTGCTCGCCCTGCCGGAAGAGGCGCTCCCCGGCGATGCGGTAGAAGGTGCCCATCTCCGCATTGTCGCGGGTCTCGTCGATGAGCATCCACGGCGCCTGGACCATGACGAGGTCGGGATCGGCAGCGAGGCGGCCGAGATAGGAGATGACGACGTCCGGCACGAGCAGGTCGTCGTCACCGACCCATATGGCGAACTCGCCGCGCGACTGGCGCCAGGTGTAGAGGAAGTTGCCGTAGGCGCCGATATTCTCGACCTGCCGCACGGAACGGATGCGCGGGTCGGCCGCGGCCCAGCGCGCGACGATGGCAGGCGTGTCATCGGTCGACCGGTTGTCCGAGACGAGGATCTCGAAATCGATCCCGCGGGCCTCGAAGGCCTGGATGTGGTGGGTGAAGAAGCGGTCGAGATATTGCGCGCGGTTGTAGGTCGGCAGCGCGATGGTGACCAGCGGCCGCCGCGCTTCTGCGGGGGCGATCGTGGTCGAGGCGACGGCGCTGGCGGCCATGAAGCGGCTCCGGATCAGGCGACGCGGCGGGCGTGGCGCGCGAGGATGGACTTGAGGCCGCGGGCGACGCGGGCGGCGACGTCACGGGTGACGTTGTAGCCGCTCGGCAGGTTGATGCCCGTCGGCGAGATCCCATAGGCGTTGGTATTGCGGGCGCTCGCGCCCGCCGCCGATGGCTGGCTCCGGAAGGCCGGCTGCCAGCTCAGCGGATAGAAGAAAGGCCGGGTGTCGATGCCTTCAGCGCCGAGTTCGGCCGCGACCTGCTGCTTGAGGAGGCCGAGCTTCGGATCAAGGACGGCCGTGACCATCCAGTAGGTGTTGAAGACGTGTGGCGGCTCGGCGTTGAGCGTCAGACCCGGCGTGCCGTCGAGGGCCTCGGCATAGAAGCGGAAGATGTCGCGCTTCATGGCGATGAGCTCGTCGAGGCGCTCCATCTGGGCGATGCCCATGGCGGCCTGCATGGCCGACATCCGGTACTTGAAGCCGACCTCCTCGGTGACGAGGGCGCGGGATGTGGGATGGCGGCCCTGGTCGCGCAGGATGTTCACCCGCTCGGCCAGCGCGTCGTCGTCGGTGACGAGCATGCCGCCCTCGCCGGTGGTGACCGTCTTGGAGCCGTGGAAGGAGAAGACCGAGGCGCGGCCGAAGGCGCCGGCGGGCTTGTCGCGGAAGCGCGAGCCGATGGCTTCCGCCGCGTCCTCGATGAGGATGATCCCGGCATCGCGGGCGATGGTCTCAAGGCGCGCCCAGTCCGGCATGCCGCCGTAGAGATCGACGACGATGGCGGCCTTGGTCTTCGGCGTGATGGCGGCGGCAAGGCTCGCCGGCGACATGCACCAGGAGACCGGATCGATGTCGACGAAAACCGGGTTGGCGCCGATCTGCACCACCGGCGAGGCGGTTGCGACCCAGGTGCATTCGGGCACGATGACCTCGTCGCCCGGACCGATGCCAAGACCGACCAGGGCGAGGTGGATGGCCGAAGTGCAGTGGGCGAGCGAGATGGCGTGCTTGCGGCCGGTCTGTGCGGCGACCATCGCCTCGAAGCGCTGGTTGTACTTGGCGTGGTTCTCGAACCATGCGTGACGCGCCGCCTCGGCCGTCAGGTCGACCTCGCGCTGTGTGATGGAGGGCCCAGCCACCGGCACGCGCTCGCGCTTGACGCCGAGCGGGGTGGTCTCGCGCGCCGTGCGCCATGTGAGGTCCTCGGCGAGCTTTTCTGCCGCCATGAGGCTCTTCAGCCGGGCGAGGCGCACATAGCGCTGGCCACTGAGGTCGTCTGCGGTGGTGCGGCCGGCGAGGGCGGCCACCAGCTCCTTGGCGCCGGAGGCCGCGGTGTGGAGGAAGCGGAAGTCGGGGAAGGCGGCGGCGAACCTGCCGAAATCGACGCGATAGGATCGCGGATCGATCGTATTGCCCTCGGCGAAGGTGACGCGCGAACCCGGCACTGCCTCGGCGACGATGGTCGCGATGTCGCGGACGAGGTGGTTCTCGCTGTTCTGGCCGATGTTGAAGGCCTCGCCCCGGACCGTGTCGGCATCGGCGGCGAGGATGGCAGCCGCGGCGCGGGCAAGGTCGCGCACATGGAGGAGCGGGCGCCAGGACAGGCCGCTGGAGAGCAGTTTCACCTCGCCGGTTGAGAGAGCCGAGACGACGAGGTTGTTGAGGACGAGGTCGGTGCGCAGCCGCGGCGACAGGCCGTAGCAGGTGGCGTTGCGCATGAAAGTGGGGGTGAAGCTGTCGTCGGCGAGGGCAAGCAGCCCCGCCTCGCTCTCCACTTTGCTCGCGGCATAGGCGGTGAGCGGATTGACCGGCGCGCTCTCGTCGAGGAGCAGGTCCGGGTTGCCGGCGCCATAGATGGAGCAGGAGGAGGCGAAGACGAAGCGCGTGACACCGGCGGCCTTGGCGATGCGGGCAAGGGCAATGGTGGCGTCGCGGTTGATGGCGGCGGTGAGTTCGGGAGCGAGGTCGCCCATCGGGTCGTTGGAGAGGGCGGCGAGATGGACCACTGCATCGAAGCCGGCGAGATCCTCGGCCGTGATGTCGCGCACGTCCTTGGCGATGGTGCGCACCGGGTCCACGGGCTCCAGGCCCTCGGTGTGGCAGGGGACGAAATAGCCGGTGTCGAGGCCGATCACCTCATGGCCAGCTTCCGTCAGAACGGCGGTGGCGACGGTGCCGACATAGCCGGCATGGCCCGTGAGCAGGATCTTCATGGCTTGCCTCACGCTGCGGCGACGGAGCGGCGGGGCTCGTCGATCCAGGTTTTCCAGGGCGCCTTGCCGGAGTCCCACAGGCCCTGCAGCAGGCGGAGCTCACGCAGCGTGTCGACGCACTGCCAGAAGCCGTCGTGGCGATAGGCGCCGAGCTTGCCGTCGCGGGCGAGCCGCTCATAGAGCGCCACCTCCAGCGAGCCGTCGTCGCCGTCGAGGGCGAGATAGTCGAAGACGCCGGGCTCGAAGACGGCGAAACCGCCATTGATCCAGCCCTCGCCGATCTGCGGCTTCTCGACGAAGCCGGAGACGTCCTCGCCCTCGAAGCGGATGCCACCGAAGCGAGCGGGCGGATGGACGGCGGTGATGGTGGCGAGATGGCCCTGGGCCTGGTGCTGTGCGACCACCGCCTGAACGGGCACGTCGCTGACGCCGTCGCCATAGGTGACGAGGAAGGGCGCGCCGTCGAGGTGGGGCTTCAGGCGCAGGATGCGTCCGCCGGTATTGGTGTCGAGGCCGGTATTGACGATGCGGACGCGCCAGTTGTCGAAGACCGGGCCAGTGCGGGTGACCTGGCCGTGACGTGTATCGACCAGCAGGTCACCGGCGAGGCGCATCTCGTCGAGGAAGAAGCGCTTGATGACGTCGGCCTTGTAGCCGGCGGCGATAACGAAGTCGTCGAAACCCTGGGCCGCGTAGTGGCGCATGATGTGCCACAGGATCGGCCGGCCGCCGACATCGACCATGGGCTTGGGCTTCACGTCGGTCTCTTCCGAGATCCGCGTGCCCCGTCCGCCCGCGAGAATCACAACCCGCATGAATGGCCCCTGGTCCGCATGGGGCGGAGGATGGGCGGACATGGTAAACGCATGGTAAATGAGGGATGCCGGAGCCGGACGGTGCCCCGCCCGATGGACCGGGCTCAGGTGCGGGTGCCGCCGCCGGCCTTGGCCGCGAGGGCCCTGGCCATCAGCTCGCTTTCCCGCTCAACCAGCAGCGCCGCGTGATCGAAGGCGAGGGCGAAATCCTCCTCCATGATCGCGAACTGCATGCCAAGGATCAGCGGTCGCGCGCTCGGCATGGCGGCGAGGATCAGCTCCACCCGCGCAGCAAGATCGGCATGGCTGATGGCGTCAAAACCCTTCAGCAGCATTTCCTGGACCAGCCAGGCGATGCTCTTGCCCACCGTGTCTACGTCCTCGAGCTGCAGGAGGACGCCAAGTTCCTGCGCCCCGGGGCCATCGGCCAGGGCGGGGAGGGCGGTGTCTGCGACGATGTCGGCCATGAATCACCTGAGGGCTCGAATTGGTTTTGTAAGTAATTTGTCAAGGTTAATGTTCAGTTAATATAGTAGTATTTTGGTTCTGTTTACCATTAATTCCGGTTTGTCAAAGTTCAGACCAGAAAAAAGCATTCCTTAAGTCGCGTCGAGGACAGTCGCCATGCCTTCGAGAACTGAAGGCCCTCCCAGGATCGGGAGGCGTCATCGTCCTCCCCTCAGAAGCAGGGGACCCTAGGAAAGGGATCTGAAATGTCTGACATCACCATCTCGCGCGGCGTTCGTTCGAACCTCCTCGCTCTCCAGAACATCGCCTCCGGTCGCGAGACGATCCAGGGCCGCCTGGCCTCGGGCAAGAAGGTCAACTCGGCCCTCGACAACCCGACCAACTTCTTCACGGCCGCCTCGCTCAACTCGCGTTCGAACGATCTCGGCGCCCTGCTCGACGGCATGTCGAACGGCATCAAGACCCTCGAAGCCGCCGACAACGGCCTGAAGTCGATCACCAAGGCTGTCGAGTCGCTGCAGTCGGCTGTCCGCCAGGCCCGTCAGGACAAGTCCTGGAAGGGTGAGAGCCTCGCCTTCACGGCGAACGCGTCGGCCGGCACGATCAGCTTCCTC